>NZ_JACHNO010000001.1:0-1768947 GCF_014199025.1 Xanthomonas sp. CFBP 8152 | reverse complement strand
CTGCTCGTCAGTAAAACGTTTCTTCACGTCCAATCTCCTCGGGGTAGGGAATTGGACTCCAAACTGAGGCGCTACTCAAAATTGGGTGGACGTCGCGCACGCAACCGTGTTTGCTGCGATCTGCATCGCGTTGGAAGCCGGCGTGATGTTGGGCGCGTTTTACGCCCTCACAGGGCGCATCTGGGTTTCGATCGGCGCACATATTGCATGGAATTTTACCCAGGGCTACGTGTTTGGCGCTGCGGTGTCCGGCACGGCGCTTGGGCCGGCACTTGCACGGAGCACGCCCAATACCGCAATGCCAGAATGGCTCACCGGTGGTGCGTTCGGCCCGGAAGCCTCGCTTCCCGGCATGTTGATCTGCCTTGCAGTCGGGATCACGACGGTCTGGCTGGCCTGGCGCCGGGGTCAGTTCGCCAGGCAATGAAGACCGCAAGCATGACGGCGCGACGATAGCGCGCGCACATACGGCCAAGTTTCAGCAGCCAAGCACTTCGGCTTTCCCAGCTCGTTGCAACGGGACACGGCATAAGGTTTGTCACGATTTTCCTTGCGTGCCCAGCAGTGCGAAACGACGGAGCGAGCAGCCGCACCAATGCCTACGCTAAAAAGGGTTCCGCTCTTCAGCGGGGCTTTTTTCTCGAGATTTCCAGCCATTCCCTGGCCAGCCGCGCAGTGTCGAGTCACCTCTATACCAGCCCGTGAATAGCTCTCCATGTCGGCCGCCGAATGGAGCGCCCTGGCCTGCGGACGGGTCAAGCGCGCGCCTTCCTGGCTCGCAGCTCGTATGAGCTGCCGTATCAACTCGGTAAGCTTGCCGGTCAAGTGATGCTTATCAATTTTGCGTGCCGACTCACGGATGACATCAGGCGGCACAGGCGCGCGACGAGCCAGCGGCATGTTGCTCTTGCCGCCCCGACTGATATCCCACTCCAATGTGATTCGGCCAGATACAAGAAGAATCTGCCGGTAATATCCCTCGCACGCGAATTTCATGTTGACCTGTTTACAGTCTTCCTCGGTAACAGGTCGCCCCCCATCTACACCAAAGTCAACTTCCAAACTGGAGTGGTTATGAAGCTAGGTATCTTGTCGGCTCTTGCGCTTTCACTTGCTGCGTGCACGGGCACTCCCGTCACCAAGGAACATAAAATCGACGATGGCGGTCTGCCCAGTGCGGAGGTCAAAGCCTTTGAGCGTGCTCAAACACAGTATCAGTACAAAGATGCACGCATTGAGTGGGATGCTACGAACTGTGCGGTTTATGAAGGCACGGCTCCCAATGGTCGGCGTCAGCAGCAGCCGTTGACCAAGGACAATGGCGAGCGAATCTGCAGTAAACCTTGACAGTTATGTATGAGTTGCCCGACGCGCATCTGGCTAGTGCGGATAGCAGTTCCAGGGCCAGGTTAATGCAGGAAGCGCATAGGGGTGGAGGCGATCACCTCGTCGTCCACCCAGCCGTTGATCTTCACCATGCGCGCCTGCAGTGGCTCCAGCTCGTCGGCAGCCCAACCGGCGGCGGCTTCGCGGATCGACCCGAAGCCGCCGGCGTTGTGCGACACGTTACCCATGAGCTGCGGTGGGATGCGCAGAAATGGCAAGACAACGGCTTGGACGTCCTGGCCGACAATGGCAACGACATGCTTGGCGTCGGCCGCAAGATCAATCTGGGAAACGTGCGTACCAGACGCGTGCCCGAAGGCCACAGCGATCGCGTCGCGCGCACGCAGCGTGCCCCTCCTGAAGTTTTACTCGCATGCTCCTGTCAGCCTCCCGTAAAATTGATCCATCCATAACTAGAGGTCTCCGGGCACACTAGCCCCCAAGGAGACCAACGATGCGCAAGAGCAAGTTCACCGAGAGCCAGATTGTCGCCACGCTGAAGCAGGTCGAGGGCGGTCGGCAGGTCAAGGATGTGTGCCGTGAGCTGGGTATTTCCGATGCGACGTACTACGTCTGGAAGTCCAAGTACGGCGGCATGGAGGCTGCTGACGTGCAGCGCCTTCGCGACCTGGAGACCGAGCACAGCAAGCTCAAACGCATGTACGCCGAGCTCGCCATGGAAAACCATGCACTGAAGGATGTCATCGCAAAAAAGCTGTAGACCCGGCGCACAAACGCCCGCTTCTTGCCTGGCTCATCGAGCAGCATGGCTTGAGCGAGCGCCGGGCCTGTGTGGTCGTTGGCGTGGCTCGCTCGACAGCGCGCTATCGGCGTCGTCCCGACCGGGATGAGGAGGTCGTTGCGCTGTTGTCCGAATTGGCCGAGCGTTTTCCTGAGCGTGGTTTTGGAAAGCTCTTTCAGATCATCCGCCGTCGCGGACATGTGTGGAATCACAAGAGGGTCTGGCGCGTGTACTGCTTGATGAAACTCAATCAACGTCGCCGCAGCAGGCGCCGGGTCCCGACCCGTTATCCACAACCGCTGACATGCGGAGCACGCCCCAATGCTGGATGGTCGATCGACTTCATGTCCGACGCGCTGTGGGATGGTCGGCGTTTCCGCACGTTCAATGTCATCGACGATTTCAGCCGGGAAGCCTTGGCGATCGAAGTGGACTTGAATCTTCCGGCCGCCCGCGTCATCCGCACCTTGGAACGCATCGCAGCCTGGCGCGGCTATCCCGCCAAGCTTCGTTTAGACAACGGACCGGAGTTTGTCGCGCTGGCCTTGGCCGAGTGGGCCGAGCGCAAAGGCATCGCATTGGATTTCATTGAGCCGGGACGGCCGATGCAAAACGGTTTCATCGAACGCTTCAACGGCAGCTACCGGCGCGGCGTGCTGGACATGCATCTCTTCCGCACGCTGAGCGAGGTTCGCGAGCAGACCGAACACTGGCTGGCCGACTACAACCAGCAGATCCCGCACGACAGCCTGGGCGGGCTAACGCCCGCCGAGTTCCGTGAGCAACATCAACCGCAGACCTCTAGTTTTAGCTGGCACTGAATTGCGGGGAGTCGACACTCCCAGCATCCCTTTCCCCCAAAAGCTGAAAAGAGCTTAATTCATTCCTTCGTCGGCGCGCAGCGGGACCATATGGGTCGGAGCCCAGGTATTGGGGTCACTGCGCTCTGGCAGACATTGGTAAGATCCAGCCGATCCTGAGTCATCGGCCAAGCCTGTTGTCAGTGCCTGCTGATGGCCGAAAGCCGTCATGACTTCAATAGGCGAGCAGCTGGATTGTCTTCCGCTGCTCCGGCTTGGAAGTACCCAATCACGCTCGCCACCGACCGGTGTTCGGTCATCGCCATCACAGCCGGTAGCGGCACACCTTGCTTGCCGGCCTCGGTCACGAAGCCGGAGCGCAAGCTGTGCGCCCCAAAGTTCCCGTCCAAGCCCGCCAACCGAGCCCGGCGCTTCACGATGGTAGCCACTGAGCCGGGGAGCAGGGCAGGGCCGACCCGTCCCTTCCAGATCCGCCGGAAGATCGCCCCCTCATTGATTTGCGCGGCCTGCAGCCACGTAGCGAGTGCCTCGGCGCTGCGTCCAAGGATCGGCTTGTCCGGCGTCGAATCCACCGTGACTCCCGCCTGCTGGGTCTTTGAGAACTCCAGCCGATAGATGTAGCCGCTGTCGCCAGTCCTCCGCAGATCCCGCATGTCAGCAGCGGCGATCTCGCTGCGCCGGCGGCCGCCACTGGCAAACCCAAAGCAGAGGAGGGCGCGGTCACGGATGCCCTCAAGGCTGCTGTCACAAGTTGCCAACATAGCCTCGAGCTCGGTTCGCGTGATCGCAGTCTTTTTAGTCGGGCGCTCGCCGCGCTTTACCGCTGCCCGGCGTCCCCGGCTCAACAGCATGCGCACACTGGGCAGCTCGCACGGGTTGTGGAGACGCTTGAGCCGATGCGCCGTGGACAGGACCGCGACCCGTTGGATGACCGTCGAGAGCTTCAAAGGACCAATCTTGGCCTTAAGACCTGCAGCAACAAGGGCCTGGTCAATGCCTGGCGGCAGCTCCGAAACCAGACCCGACTTGCCTCTGCGCTGGATGTGGTCGACCAGGAACTGGATTACGGCAGTCTCACTGGCCGGCAGCGCCAGCTCAATGCCGAAACGCGCTTGGTGCCATCCAGCCCAGTAGCGCAACGCGGTCGCGTAGCTGCGGGTGGTGTTTGCGGCTGCGGCTTCGGCGAGCAGCTCGCGGACCGCGTCGGCAGCCCTTTGAGCGAGTTGCTCGGGCAACACCAAGCTCGAGGTAGTCGGAGTTGCAGCTGGAAAGGTGGAATTTTTCTTCATAGTACGTAATGTACGATATGAAATAGGGCGCGTACTAGCGATAATCATCACTTATCGTGAGTACGTCAACTGCGGGGCAGGGCGCCAGTACGGGAGGCAATTCCAATGGGCAGAGGCATCACAGAATCCGACGTGCACGACGCTGCTGATGCACTTGTTGCAGATGGCGAACGACCTACGGTTGAGCGTATCCGCGCCTATCTGGGTACAGGGTCACCAAACACAGTTGTGCGCTGGCTGGAGACTTGGTGGCAAGGTTTGGGGCCTCGCTTGGCAACGGACCGTCAGGTCCGGATCACAACGGCCAACATGCCTGAAGCCGTCGCGGCCCTGGCAGGGCAGTGGTGGACATTGGCGCTGGACCACGCCCGAGTGCAGGCCGATGAAGCAATGGCTTCTGATCGTGCATCCCTCTTAGACGCCCGAGAAACGTTGGAGCGAGACCGGCACGCTATGCAGGCCGAGCTTGCCCGGCTAGAAAGCGTAACCCACGCTGCTCAGCAAGCCGAACAACTCGCCGCCGCACGGACGTCCGAGTTGGAGCGCTTTGTCGAGCAGCTGCAGCGTCAGCTGGCCGAACTTAGCCAGCAGCGTGACGCTTCAGCTTTACGCGCCCTCGGCGCAGAAAGCGCCAATGAAATGTTACGGGCCCAACTCCAGGAGTTGCAGGATGCAGCGCGTGCCGAGCGCGACACCTTGACCCAGCATATGCGCGCCACTGAAGACCGGGCACATGCGGAGATCGATCATGCGCGTCAGGAATCCAAGCAGGCCAAGCAGCAGCTAGCTGCCAGCCAGCGAGAAGCAGCGCTGGATAAGCGCCGACTTGAGGAAGCGCTAGAACACGCGCAAGGCGATGTTTCAGAGCTCCGCCAAAGCGTGACGATTCAGCAGGCACGCGCCGATGCACTTGAGGCACAACTCGTCAAATTGAATGATCTGCCGGCAGCACTCGAAGCAGCGTGGCAGCAACATGTGGGACGGAGTCCACCCAAGCGCCCAAAAACCGAACGGTCTAAGCGAGATCGCAGTAAGACGGTTACCTGATGCCCAGTAAGCGCCGTGCCGCGTTACCTAGGACCACATCTAGTGGTTTGTGCAGTCAAATGCGGCGCGCCATTAAGGCGTAGGTCGCCAATACCACGTGCCAGTGACCAAAGCGGCGGGGCGTACAATCGCCCCTGGAACGAGAGAAGGGCTAAGCGTTACGCTAAGAATTCCTTAGCTTTGGTGAGCAATCACATGACCCTGCCTGACGAGCGCACTCGTAACCTGCTTCAAGCCGGAGCGTTTCTCAAGGAACTCGCCGGCAACCAAGCCGTCCCCAAGTCTGTGCGCCAGGAAGCCTATCGGCTGTTGCGTCACTACCCAACACTCAGTGATGTTGAAGCCATCGCCCAGCATGAGGAGCGATTGCGGGACCTTACCCAATCGTCGTTTGTGCGGCCTTACTTGACCTCGCAGTTCGAGCATGACTGGTTCCGCAGTTACCCCAAAGGTCCTCACCGGATTTGAGCGATGTACATGTCCTTACAGGCAATCACCTGCAGTGTCAGCGTCACGGGGGCGTCTAGAGCAACGAATGCCTGGATAAGCAACTGGCTCAATGCCCGCGCTGGCCCCACCGACTTCGGCCGCGAAGGCTAATCGCCACCAAGACGATGCGGTCGATACATGGGGCCCTGTCGTCGAATTTGGGGCAGCTTGTTGGTAGCGCCACGAGAACGAGGCGATTTGTTGGCCGCTTATCGACGTTGGGGCATTTGTTGGGGCCAGTTGGGGCATATGCTGGCTGCCAGTGGGGCGATTTATTGTCGGCAAACAATGCTGCGAGTTCCGTTTCGCGAGGGGAACGGTTGGGCAGGCAAGATTTGATCCAGAGCCAGATCCAGCGGAGCCGCGCCCGAGCTGCCCCAAGAGCTGATTTCGCATAATGTATATTATGTCAGAACCAGCCTAAGGGCCAGCTACCTCACAGCCCCATTGTCTTCCTGCAGCTCCCGTTTGAACGGCACATCCGGTGGCGGTCTGGCTGTTGCCGGCTGATCGTTGAGGTTTGGGTCGCTCAGGCCGCAGCCGCCGCCGAACTGCAGCAGCGACACCACACAACTGATCTTGGTGGTCGTGCCCGGGATCGGGATCTCGATCTTCTTCAGGCCGCGCCGTACCCATTCCTGCAGCAGCGACTGGTTCGGCATCCAGTATTTGTCCAGCGAGGTCGGCGTGTAGCCGTACGGCGGACGCTTGAGCCAGGTGCCGCCCTGGGCGATCTGGTCGCGGGTCCAGGTGTCCGTTTCGCTGCCTGGCGGTCCGCGGTCGCCGGCGCCGTTGCCGGCATCGCCGGCTCCGGCGGCGACGTGAACGCTGCCGTCTGCGTTGAACATGCCGTTGCGCGCTCCATTGGCGCCTGTGGTTTCGCCGCTGCGATGACGGTCGGATTTGCTCCAATCGTCTGCATTGGACGCAACATCCCAGCCGCCCCTGCGGTCTGCCGGTGCCGGGCCGGCATTGCTGGCCGCCGACCTGGCTGCGGATGCGGCTGCCGCCGTGGTGCTGCTGGGTTGCGCCGATCGCGTCGAATTCGCCTGTGCCTGATTGGGCTGCGTGGAGGCCGCTGATGGTTGCGTTGCTGCAGCTACCGACGTCGACGGCGTCGGCGCTGGAGTCGCCGGCGTCTGCTGGGCTGACGCGGCCGGTGCCGGCTTGGGTGCCGGATCCGGTACGTTTGGCAACTCAGCCGTTCGAATGGCCACGTCAGGCATGCGCACCGTCGGTGTGATCTCGCGGCTGCGCACCGATGGCGCAACGACCTGGGGCCGGTCCGGTACGACGATTTCCCGCTCGCGCACCGTCGGTGCGTTGGCAGCGCGCATCGCGACGGTTGCTGCGGGACGCTGCAATTCGCGCAGTTGCGGCTGCTCGGTCACGGTCTGGATGTCGCGCTGGCGCACCTCGATCTGCGGCGCCACCGGCTCGACCGGACGCGGAGCCGCCGTAATCGTCGGCGGTGGCGGTACGACGAAGTCGTTCGTAGCCACCGGTGTTTCGGTGACCTGCAGCGGCGATTCGATCGTGACCGGCGGCACCTGCACGGTGACGCGTGGTACCTCCGGCGCCACCGGTTCGCTGGCAGCGGCGGCCACTGGTTCCGGCGCAATGTCCTGGGCCTGGGGAGCGCTTGAAGAAGGATTGACGGACTCGACAGGCGCAGGCTCCGGCGGCGCGGCGCTCGATGCGTTTGGCCTGCCGGTCGCAGCGGATGCACCGGACGACGGCGCCGAAGCCGCATCGTCCGAGGCGGCCTGCGCAGCGTCAGCGGGCTGCCCTTGCCCACCGCCCTGCTCTGCCGCACCGTCGCCGATGAAGGTCATGCGCACCCGCGATTCGTCGCCGGTCTTGGTGTCATCCGGCGCCCAGCGCACCGTGACGACCCAGATCAGCAGTGCGATGAAGCCAAGGTGGATCAACAGGCTGCCGAGCAGCGCCAGCCAGTGTTGCGGTCGCTGGTCTTTCGGCCGCGGCTCCCAGTGCTGCCACCACAGGCTGCGAAATGCCTGGAACGGCGACAACAGCAACGCCATGCCAGCACCTGCAGGCGGCGCTGACCGTGCCAGCAGCACGCCCATCACCTGGTCATCGTCGAACGCAGCCGCCGGCCCGATGCGGCTGCTCATCCAGGTTGCCCAGCCGTAAGGCAGACCGGTACGCCGATCCAGGATGAGCTTGCCTGGCATGCGCGCGCGCAGTGCCTGCAGCAGATCGGCGGCCGTGGTCACCGGTGGCGCGGAATCAGGCCGCGCTGTCGCGCGGGATATACGGCGCGTCGCCGGTGGCGTGGTCGGTCGCGTCGCGCACCGCAATCACGCCGGGCACGCGCCCCATCAGGGTCTTCTCGATGCCCTGCTTCAAGGTCACATCGGCCATGCCGCAGCCATGGCAACCGCCACCGAAGCGCAGCAGCACGACCCCCTCTGCCGAGACCTCCTGCACTGCCACACGGCCTCCATGCGATGCCAGTTGCGGGTTGATCTCGTTCTCCACCACCCAGCGCACGCGCTCCACCATCGATGCGGAATCGGCCGGCGCTTCGCCCTTGATCTTGGGCGCCTTGATGGTGAGCTGCTGGTTGCCGGTGGACTGGGTGACGTAGTCGATCTCGGCGCCATCCACCCAGGGCACGCTGGCGGCGACGATATACAAGGTGAAGCCGTCGCAGTCGATCGCCCACTCGTCGCCGCTCAGATCCGCCGGTTCGGCGAATTCCAGCCGGGCGTCGGCACGCGGGGTGCCCGCATCCACTGCGCTCAGGCGCACGCCCATGCCAGGCACGCCTTCGCGTTCGATGAGCTTGCGGAAATAGCTTTGCGCTTTGTCGGATATCTGGATCATGCGGGTTATTCTACCGCTCAATGCGCCTGCGCTCATGGAACACCGTGATCCTGAGTGAACGCGCCGTCCGCCACCCCTGCGAGACCGTCATGACCGATCTGATTCCCCTGGAGCACGCCCATTGCCTGCCGCGCAAGGGCAGCGACCACAAGCTCGGCGACGCACGCCTGGCTGAATTGCTGCCGCAGGTGCCGGGCTGGGAGCTGGCCGAAGTGGGCACGGCAATTACCCGCACATTCCGCTTTGCCGACTATTACCGCACGCTGGCCTTCGTCAATGCGCTGGCCTGGATCGCCCACCGCGAGGACCACCACCCCGACCTGGGCGTACATTACGACCGCGTGGTGGTGCGCTATTCCACCCACGACGTCGGCGGATTGAGCGAAAACGACTTCATCTGTGCCGCCAAGGCCGCCCAGCTTTACGATCAAGGAGCCACCCCATGACCCTGTCTCGCGCTGCCCTCGCCGGCCTGTTCATTGCCGTCGGCATCAGCGGATGTGGCAAGTCGTCGCAGCAGCCTGCCGCACCGGCGGTGGCACCGACCGAACTGGCCGCCTTGAAGACCCCGCCGCCGGAATACTCGCCGCAGCTGGCCTGTGCCGGCATCGGCGGCACCTCCGTGCTTCGGGTTGTGGTCGGTGTCGAAGGCACCCCGACCGAGGTCTCGGTATCGCAAAGCAGCGGTCAGCCGGTGCTGGACGAAGCAGCGCAAAAACGCGTGCACGAGTGGAAATTCCGAGCCGCCACGCGCAATGGCCAGGCAGTGCCGCAGACGATCCAGGTGCCGGTCGCGTTCAAGCCGCCGGTGCCGCGCCCGGACGAATGCTTCGCCATCGAAGAGCGTGCGCGTCGGGGCGGATAAGAGCGGCTAACAAAATGTAGCGAGCGGTCGTCAGCCGGGTGCGGACAGCGCACAGGAGCCGGAATGCACGAGTGGTACACGCCGTTCCGAGCACCGGCCGCGCCAACTGACGGCGTCGCGGTAGTTTTTAAGCCGCTCTAAGCCGCCTCCGACGCATTGCGCGAAGAGCGGCCGCGGCAACTCGCCGGCGCGCAGCGCTGGGCGCGACGAACAGCCCGCATCAATTCCAGGTACCAGTGTGCTCGGTGGTGGCAGCGTGCACTTGCCGTGGTTGTCGCGCCAGATACCACGCGTTCGTCATCCACCCATGGCCATCCTGCAGCCGCAGTGTGGTGATGCACAGAGTGCGCAGCAGCAGTCGCCACGCTCCCTGCCGGGTAGGTTCTATTCCACGAGGTCGTGCGTCACATGCTCGAAGTGTCATCCCACAATGTCTGGACCGCATTTGCGGTCACGCTGGCCGCTGGCCTGGCGACCGGACTCGGCAGTCTGATGGTCGTGTTCTCCAAGAAGCCCAACCCGCGCCTGCTGGCGTTCGGGCTGGCATTCGCGGGCGGCGCGATGGTGTACGTGTCGCTGTCGGAGATTCTCAACAAGTCGATCGCCTCGTTTTCCATCGCCTACAACGACAAGCTCGGCTTCACCTTCGGCACGCTGGCGTTTCTGGCCGGCATGCTGTTGATCATGGTGATCGACCGCCTGGTGCCCAACCCGCACCAGAGCCTGTCCAGCGACGATCCGCTGTTCCGCGACGACAACCGTGCCTATATCCGCCGGGTCGGCCTGATGACTGCCATCGCCATCACCGCGCACAACTTCCCCGAGGGCCTGGCGACCTTCTTCGCCACACTGGAAAGCCCCGCAGTCGGCATGCCGCTCGCGTTCGCCATCGCCATCCACAACATTCCCGAGGGCATCGCCATTGCGGTGCCGGTGTACTTCGCCACGCGCAACAAGTTCTATGCCTTCGGCGCCAGCCTGCTCAGTGGACTGGCCGAGCCGATCGGCGCCGGCATCGGCTACCTGGCCTTGTCCAGCGTGCTGTCCGAAGCGGTGTTCGGCACGGTCTTCGGCCTGATTTCCGGGGTGATGGTGTTCCTGGCGCTGGACGAGTTGTTGCCGGCGGCCAAGCGCTACGCGCAGGGCCACGAGACGGTCTATGGCCTGGTGGCCGGCATGGGCACGCTGGCGATCAGCCTGGTGTTGTTCCGCTTCGCCACGCCGTAGCGCCCGGCCGAGCCGCGGCCGCCGACACGACGACGCCAGCACCGCCCGGGTACGCCGGCAACGTCCTGGCGGCTTCAATCGGAATGGAAGCGTCGCCGCAGCGCAACGGCGGCCTTAGCGCCCCAGCCGGTCCAATGCCTCGGCCAGCTCCGGCGCCAGCGGTGCGCTCAGCACATAGGGCGTCTTGCCGGCATCCAGCGTGAATTCCAGCGAAGCGGCGTGCAGGAACAGGCGCTTCAGGCCGAGCTGGTCGCGCAGGCGCTTATTGACCTCCGCTTCGCCATACTTGTCGTCGCCAGCCACCGGGTGCCCCAGGTGCTGGGCGTGCACGCGGATCTGGTGGGTGCGGCCGGTTTCGATGCGGACTTCGCAATAGGAGTGCCCGCCGCGTCGCTCCAGCAGCTTGAAGTGGCTCAGCGAGGGCTTGCCGATCGCATTGACCTGCACATGCCGCTCGCCGCCCTGGCGCAGCCCGATATGCAGCGGCGCATCGACCGTCATTACGCCGTCCGGCATGCGGCCGACCAGCAGGGTCAGATAGCGCTTGGTGATGCCGCGACCGTCGACACGGTCGTCCTCCCGCATCAAGGCCTGCAGTTCGGTCAGCGCCGAACGCTTCTTCGCCACGATCAGCAGGCCGGAGGTATCGCGGTCGAGCCGGTGCACCAGTTCCAGGGTCTGGTTCGGTCGCAGGGCGCGCAGGGTTTCGATGGCGCCGAAGCTGATCCCGCTGCCGCCATGGCTGGCGACCCCGGACGGTTTGTTGAGCGCCAGCAGGCGCGCGTCTTCGAACACGATCGCCGCTTCCAGCCGCGCCAGGAACGACGACGGTGGCGCCGCCTTGTCGCCCTCTTCGGCAACGCGCACCGGCGGAATCCGCACTTCCTCGCCGCCCTCGAGCTTGCGCTCGGCCTTGGCCCGCCCGCCATTCACCCGCACCTGGCCGCTGCGCACCAGCTTGTAGATCAGGCTGCGCGGCGCGCCCTTGAGCTGACCGAGCAGGAAATTGTCCAGCCGCTGCCCAGCACGGTCTTCCGGAACTTTGAGAATGCGCACACCCACACGGTCGGTGGGCGGCTTGGGGGGCTGGTGGTCGGTCATCCGGCTCTTTATTCTGTTACACTCGGCGAGCGAGATAAGGGTTTGATTTCGTTGGAAGTTGATTGGCCAGAAGCCTGCCTTCCGATGATTCCGGCACAGTGCGCGACCACCGCCCCCGGGGCGGCCATGTTAGCGGCTCACCGGCCTACCCGGCCATCGCCGGCGGTTTCCAACCGTCGCGCTGAACATGTCCCGTGCGCTGCCCCGGTCCGTCCGGACGCGGCTGCCGGCCCTGAAACACCTATAAAACTTAAGACAAGCGCTCCCGCGGCCTGCCGTGGTGTTGTAGCGCTGGAAACCCTGGTCAGGCCTGTCCGCGCGTTGCGCGAAGGGCCGACAAGCTGTTCCAGAGGCGAAACGTCACGGCGTTCCGCGCGGTAGAGCGCGAGAGGAACGCAACAATGAAGCGAATGCTGATCAACGCAACGCAGGCCGAAGAGCTGCGCGTGGCGATTGTGGACGGCCAGACCCTGTACGACATCGACATCGAACAGCCGTCCAAGGAACAAAAGAAGTCCAACATCTACAAGGGCCGTATCACCCGGCTCGAGCCCTCCCTGGAGGCGGCGTTCGTGGACTATGGCGCCGAGCGCCATGGCTTCCTGCCGCTGAAGGAAATCTCCCGCGATTATTTCCAGGCTGGCGTCGACCACAACAAGTCGACCATCCGCGAGCTACTGCGCGAGGGTCAGGAAATCGTGGTGCAGGTCGACAAGGAAGAACGTGGCAACAAGGGCGCCGCCCTTACCACGTTCATCTCGCTGGCCGGCCGCTACATGGTGCTGATGCCCAATTCGCCCAGCGCCGGTGGCGTCTCGCGCCGGATCGAAGGCGAGGACCGTGCCGCGCTGAAGGAAGCGCTGGACAAGCTCGACATCCCCGACGACATGGGAGTGATCATCCGCACCGCCGGTGTCGGCCGTGACGCCGAAGAACTGCAGTGGGATCTGGACTATCTGCTGCAGACCTGGAAGGCGATCGCCGAGGCGGCGCTGAGCAAGCCGGCCGCGTTCCTGATCTACCAGGAATCGCGCCTGATCATCCGCGCCCTGCGCGACTACCTGCGCGCCGACATCGGCGAAATCCTGGTCGATACGCCGGAGCTGTATGCCGACGCCCAGGAGTTCATGCAGCAGGTGATGCCGCAGAGCCTGCGCAAGCTCAAGCACTACACCGACGACATCCCGCTGTTCAACCGCTTCCAGATCGAATCGCAGATCGAAGGCGCCTACGAGCGCAACGTGCGTCTGCCCTCTGGCGGCTCGATCGTGGTCGACCAGACCGAAGCGCTGACCGCCGTGGACGTGAACTCCTCGCGCGCCACCAAGGGCAGCGACATCGAAGAAACCGCCTTCCAGACCAATCTGGAAGCGGCCGAGGAAGTGGCCCGCCAGTTGCGCCTGCGCGACCTGGGTGGTCTGGTGGTGATCGACTTCATCGACATGGCCTCGACCAAGCACCAGCGCGAAGTCGAAAACAAGCTGCAGAACGCGCTCAAGTACGACCGCGCACGCGTGCAGCTGGGCCGCATCTCGCGCTTCGGCCTGATGGAAATGAGCCGCCAGCGTCTGCGTCCGAGCCTGGGCGAATCCAGCCAGATCGTGTGTCCGCGTTGCGACGGCCATGGCCGCATGCGCAGCGTCGAGTCGCTGTCGCTGTCGATCATCCGCGTGGCCGAAGAGCACGCCATGAAGGAAAACACCGGACAGGTGCTGGTCCAGGCCCCGGTGGAGATCGCCAACTATCTGCTCAACGAAAAGCGCAGCGCGCTGCGTGAGATCGAACAGCGCCACGAGTCGCCGATCATCATCGTCGCCGACGAACAGCTGCACACCCCGCACTACGAAGTCACGCGTCTGCGTGAGAACGAGCTGGGCGAAGACAGCGGCAAGCCGAGCTACCAGCGCGGCACCCCGCGCAAGTTGCCGGTGCACGCGCTGACCAAGGCACAGTTGAACATCCCCGCTGCGCCGGCAGTGACCTCGATCAAGCCGAGCCAGCCGGCTCCGCTGCGGGAAGAGGCCCCTGCCCCGGTCGCCGCAGCAGCACCTGCACCGGCTCCGGTCGCGCCACTGCCGCTTCCCGCGCCGGTGACCGGCGTGGTCGGCTGGCTGAAGCGCATCTTCGGTGGCGTCGAGCCGGTTGCGCCTGCGCCCGAGTCGACCCAGCGTCCGCGTCAGAACGATGCCGGCCGCAGCAACCGCAACGAGCGTAGCGATCGCGGCGGCCAGCGTCGCGACGGCCGTGATGCCCGCAATGGTGGCAACGGCGGCAATCAGCACCGCGGCAATGGCGGCAACGGCAATGGCGCCAACAAGGAGCGTCGTGACGAGCGTCGCCAGCCGGCCAATGGGCAGGCTGCGCAAAACGGCGGTCAGGCGCAGCAGGTGCAGGTGCCCAAGCCGCCGCGCAGCGAGGCACAGCAACAAGCCAAGCAGCCGCAGCAGGCCCAGCAGCAGAAGCAGAAGCCGCAGAACCAGCCACCGCGCCCGCCGCGTGCAGCTGCCCAGCCGCAGGACGGCGCGCCGTCCGAGCGGCAGCAGCGCCCTGCGCGTCAGGACGAAGGCACTGCCTCGGCGCAGACGCTGACGTCCACCGCTGCAACCGCAACGACTGCAACCGTGGTCGCGACGATTGCCGACACCGCAGCACCGGCAACGCAGGCTGCGGCAGCTGCGGTCACTCCGGCGCACCCGGTCGAGGTCATCGTGACCGAGTCGCAGGCCGATCGCGGCACCGACGCAAATGCTGAGGGCCAGGCACCGGAGGCCGCAGGCGATGATGCGGCAAATGGCGAAGGCGGCAGCCGTCGTCGTCGCGGTCGTCGCGGTGGCCGTCGTCGCCGTCGCGGCGCTGGCGCAAACGGTGAAGGCGGGACTGGCGTCGATGGTCTGGAGACGGACGATCTGGACGGCGATGCCGAGAGCGATCTCGATGGCGACAACGAGAGCGACGATGCCGGTGCGCAAGCCCACACGTCGGCTGCCCCGCGCGCCGGTCAACCGGAGTTCGACTTCGACGACGACGCGAGCACGCCGGCGGTATCGGCACGCGCCAAGCCGGAATCCAACACCCCGGCCGCAGTGAAGCCGCGCCCGGTGCCGAAGGAACGGGCGGAAGCGCCGCTGGCGGCCGACACGGCGTCGACCACGGCGCCGGTTTCCAATGCCACCCCGTCGTTCGAGCAGCAGGCTGCGACTCCGGCAGTCACCGCAGTCGAGCAGGCACGTGGCGATGCATCACCGGCGGCTTCTTCGGCACCAGTTGCAACCACCGCATCGGCCAGCACCACGGCGCCAGCTGCATCGGCAGCGGCTGCGCAGGCTTCTGCCGCTGCGCCGACGGCTTCGCAAGCGCCTCAGGCTCCGGATGTTGCGCAGCAATCGGCCACCTCGCCGGCTCAGGCGCCGGTTGCCGCTGCGACTCCATCCGCTGCCTCTACACCGGTTGCCGCCTCGGCTCCGGTCGCAACGCCAGCCGCGGCTCCTGCAGCTCGGCCGGTCGAGCGTGCTGCTCCTTCGGCCGTGCGTTCGCCCGAGCCGGCTGTGCAGTCGACGCCGGTGCCGTCGGCATCTGCCGACATTGCAGCGCCTGCAATTGCTCGGCAGGAACAGGCAGCACCGGTTGCCACCGCGGCGGCAACGCGAGCTG
The DNA here is from genome assembly GCF_014199025.1 of Xanthomonas sp. CFBP 8152. Classification (NCBI taxonomy): domain Bacteria; kingdom Pseudomonadati; phylum Pseudomonadota; class Gammaproteobacteria; order Lysobacterales; family Lysobacteraceae; genus Xanthomonas; species Xanthomonas sp. CFBP 8152. The sequence continues at coordinate 1,753,476 of NZ_JACHNO010000001.1, read as the reverse complement.
ATACGGTGAAAACCGACGCAGCGCCGGCAGCTGTCAGTGTGCCCAAGCCGCTCGCTGCTGCGCCTTCCAGCGCGCAGGCGGACGTCGTGACATCCAAGCCGCCGCATGCCGAGCCGTCAGCGCCGGCAAGCCCGGCAGCCGATGTTGCTGCGACGTCCACCACCACGGTGCCGCAGACCTCGCCGTCTGCCAACGCTGCGCCGGCGCGCGAGCCCTACGCTCCGGTGCAGACCACGCTGCTTGACGCCTTCGCTCCGGCCGACGCAACAGCAGCGACTACGGCTGCGACACCGCCGCAGGCCGAAGCGCCGGTGCCGTACAAGGCGCCCGAGCGGCCGGCAGCGGTCGCGCCCGCGCTGTCTGCAGACGCCAACGAGCAGACTGCCGACAAGCCGAAGCAGACGGTCGTCGTATCCGAGGCAACGAAGCCGGCAGATGCAGCGCGCAGTGGCGATGACGCGCAGGAGCAGCAGGACGACATCAACAAGCCGCGTGGCGATCACTGATCGTTTCCCAGCCGGTTGAACCCGCCTGAGTGAATACAGGCGGGTAGTGTCAAACAAGGCGGCCTTCGGGCCGCCTTGTTTTTGTGTGCGGCAGTGTCATGCCGCTACTGGATGACCAGGTTCTGACTGCTGCATCTGCAAGATCGAACCCGAGGGCGTGGCTTACAAGGTACGCGCCGGATCGGTCAGGCCGTACTGATTGGCCAGACGCGCCAATGCAATGTTGTCCTGGATGCCGACCTTCTCGAACAGTCGCGCCTTGTGCGTGTTGATGGTCTTGGCACTGAGGTTCAGGCGCTTGGCGATGTCTTCCTGGCGCAGGCCCTGGGTCAGCAACAGCGCGACCTCCAGCTCGCGCGGCGATAGCGCGTCGAAGGGCGAGCTGCCCCCTTCCAGGTTGGACAGGGCCAGATTCTGCGCAATGGTGTTGCCGAGATAGCGCCGGCCCAGTGCGACTTCGCGTACTGCACGTAGCAGTTCCTGCGCATCGCCGCCCTTGCCGACATACCCCGATGCACCGGCTTCGAGCAGGCGCTTGGGCAATGGGCCATCTTCCAGCACCGACACGATGATGACGCGGGTGCCGTAATCGCCTTTGACGATGCGCTCGGTGATCTCCAGACCGCTGACACCGGGCAGGTGCAGATCGCACAGCACGATCTCGGGCTTGAGCTGACGAATTTGCGGCAAGGCCGCCTCCCCGCTCTCCGCTTCTCCCACCACATCGATGTCCACTTCCTTGGACAGGATCATCTTCATGCCGGTACGCACGAGTGCATGATCGTCGATCAGAAAAACTCTGATGGTCATCCTTGTTGTCCTCGCTGTGCGGCTGGCTGGTGCAGCCTATCTCCGTGAATAATTCAGGGCAAGCTCGATGCAACGTATTACGTCTGAGTCAGAGCGCGAAAGCACCCTGCTGCCACGTGTCGTGGTAGGCATTGGATGCGCTATCGCGGCATGACCGGATGATGCGAGCGCTCCAGATACGCGAACATCGGGCAATTCACGCGCGCTCGGTCAGATTTTTCCTGCTTCGGTACTGGGCGCGCCGTCCACCAACGGCCGCAATTGCGCATCCAGTGCAACGCGTTCGTCGAACACGAAGCAGCGGCCGTCGTAGCCTTCGCCGCCGACTTCTTCGAAATAGCCGAGGATGCCGCCCTCGAGCTGCAGCACGTTGTCCATGCCGTCGGCCTGCATCCATAGCGCAGCTTTCTCGCAACGAATGCCTCCGGTGCAGAAGCTCACCACGGTGGCGTCGGCCAACGCCGCGCGATGTGCTTCCAGCGCAGCCGGCAAGTCGGTGAACTTGTCGATCGGCAGCGTCAACGCGCCCTGGAACGTGCCGTACGCCACTTCCTGGGCATTGCGCGTGTCCAGCAGCACCAGCGGGCGGCCACGATCGTCGTGCCCTGCCCGTATCCATTCGCGCAGCGTGGCAGGCGTCACCGCCGGCGCACGGCTCTGCAGCGGCGAGGCATCGTCGCGGCGAAAGCTGATGATCTCCGGCTTGACCTTCACCTTGAGCCGCGCGAACGGCTGCAGCGCGCTCAGGCTGTACTTGACGCGCATCTGCGCAAAGCGCGCATCGGCCTGCAGCCACGCATAGAAGGCGTCGATCTGCTCGGCTTCGCCGGCCAGAAACAGGTTGATCCCCTCTTCGGCCACCAGCACCGATCCTTTTAAGGCTTGCTGCCCGGCGTGTGCCAGGACGCTGTCGGCGAGCGACTGCGGGTCCTGGATGGTGACGAATTGGTAGGCAGCGGTATTGGTGATCATGCGGCCATTTTAAGCCGATGCGGCCGCAGGTGCGATCAGCCGCGCAACAGCAGGAACGGCAACAGGACCAGCGAGGCGACAACCAGCATGCCGACCAACGTGGCGATCACGAACAGCGGCCGCTTGCGCAGCAGCGCGCCGAAGGTTTCGGCCGTGCCGGCAGCGAGCGCATCCCGGTGTTGCGCTCGCGCGAGGGCGCCACGCCGGGCCTGATACGCGTCCATCAGCGCCTTGGCGCGCGGGTAATCGGCATCGTCGCTGAGCCAGATACCGCCGGCGGAGATGCCCCAGTTGCTGGGCCGGGTTTCGTAGATCTGCACCAGATGCTCGCGCATCAGCGCCCGCACCTCGTCGGCTTCGTCATCGGGAACATTGCGCAGATTGAGCAGCAGCTTGGCCATGGGCGCGATGATACCGGGAGCCAGGTGCGATAATGGCGCACTCTCTTTGCTGGACCACCCCATGCGCCTTCTGTTGACGCTTTGTGCTGCCCTGCTGCTCGCGGGCTGTGCGCCTGCCCTGCCGCCGTCCGGCGGCACCATCGCCACGTTCGAGCGAATCGACCGCAAGGTCGGCACCGGTGCCGAAGCCACAGCGGGCGCGATGGTCACCGTGCACTACACCGGCTGGCTGTACGACGAAAAAGCCGCCGACAAGCACGGCAAGAAGTTCGACAGCTCGCTCGACCGCGCCGAGCCGTTCCAGTTCGTGCTGGGCGGCCATCAGGTGATCCGCGGCTGGGACGAAGGCGTGGCCGGCATGCGCGTGGGCGGCAAGCGCAGCTTGATGATTCCGCCCGCGTACGGCTATGGCGACAATGGCGCAGGCGGGGTGATCCCGCCCGGCGCATCGCTGGTGTTCGATGTGGAATTGCTCGGCGTGCAGCCGCGCTGAAGGTCTGAGCAATGACGGATGCGAGCAAGCGGCGGCTGGCCGTCATCGGTGGTGGGCCGGCCGGGCTGATGGCGGCAGAGGCGGCATGTGCGGCGGGCCTTGCGGTCGACCTGTACGAAGCCAAGGGTTCGGTGGGGCGCAAGTTCCTGATCGCCGGCAAGGGTGGCTTGAACCTCACCCACTCCGATCCGATGCCGTTGTTTGCGCAGCGCTATCGCGAGCGCAGCGAGGCCGTCGCATCGTGGCTGCAGCAGTTCGATGCGGACGCGCTGCGCGCCTGGGCGCGCGATCTGGGCGTGGAGACCTATGTCGGCAGCTCGGGGCGCGTGTTCCCGATGGATCGCAAGGCCGCGCCGCTGCTGCGCGGCTGGGTGCGCCGACTCAAGGAACAAGGCGTCGCGTTTCATGTGCAGCATCGCTGGCTTGGCTGGGGCGATGACGGTGCGCTGCGTTTCCATTCGCCCACCGGTGATGTCGAACGCACCGCAGATGCCGTGGTGCTGGCGCTCGGTGGCGGCAGCTGGCCGCAGCTCGGCTCCGATGGTCTCTGGCAAGGCGTGCTGCAGGAACGCGGCATTGCGGTGGCGCCGCTGGTGCCGGCCAACTGCGGCTTCGACATCGCCTGGAGCACGCATTTTGTGCAGCGGCATGCCGGTGCGCCGCTCAAGCCCGTGGTCGCGCACTGGCAGGATGGCAGCGGCACACCGCAGCAGTTGCAGGGCGAGTGCGTTGCGACGTCCACCGGCATCGAGGGCAGCCTGATCTATGCGCTGGCTGCGGATCTGCGCGCGCAGATCGATGCCGATGGCGTCGCAGAGCTTGGCCTGGACCTGCTTCCGGGACGCTCGCTGGAACGCGTCAGCGCCGAACTGGAAAAACCGCGCAAGGGACGCAGTTTCAGCGAGCATCTGCGCCGGCAGGTGGGTATCGACGGCGTCAAGGCCGCCTTGCTCTACGAACATCTCGGCAAACAGGCGGGCAGCGATCTCGCGCTGCTGGCGCGTACGCTCAAACGCTTGCCGTTACGCCTGTTGCGGGCGCGACCGCTTGCCGAGGCGATCAGCTCGGCCGGTGGCGTGCAGCTGGAGGCGCTGGATGCGCAGCTGATGGCGCGCTCCCAGCCTGGCGTGTTCTGCGCCGGCGAGATGCTCGACTGGGAAGCGCCGACCGGCGGCTATCTGCTGACCGCCTGCTTCGCCAGCGGATTACGCGCCGCGCATGGCGCGGTGCAGTGGTTGCAGCAGAACGGCCGCGCTACAGACGATCGCTGACCGCCTCGCGCGGCCACACCGATTTGACGTCGTAAATCACCGCACCCGGTTTGCCCAGGGCTGCGATGCGCCGGGTGTCGTAGTCGCGGTACTGCGCATGCGCGACTGCCAGCACAACGGCGTCATACGCGCCTTCGTCCGCAACCTCGCACAACTGCACGCCGGCATGATGCAGCGCTTCTGCAGGGTCGGCCCACGGGTCGCAGGTGTCGACCTGCACGCCCGCGGCTTGCAGCAGCTGCACCAGCTCCAGCGCTCGGCTGTTGCGCAGGTCCGGGCAGTTCTCCTTGAAGGTGGCGCCCAGCACCAGCACCCTGGCCTGCGCGAGCACCACACCACGCGTGGCCAGCATGCCGCAGACGCGCTCGGCCACGTGCCGGCCGACGCGATTGTTGACCTGGCGCGCGGTGTGGATCAGGTCCGGGTGATAGCCCACGCTTTCGGACTTGTGCATCAGGTAATACGGATCCACCCCGATGCAGTGACCACCGACCAGGCCGGGACGGAACGGCAGGAAATTCCACTTGGTTCCTGCAGCCTCCAGCACATCCAGCGTGTCGATGCGCAGCTTGTCGAAGATCAAGGCCAGCTCGTTGACCAGCGCGATATTGACGTCGCGCTGGATGTTTTCCACCACCTTGGCGGCCTCGGCCACGCGCATCGACGGCGCCCGCCAGGTGCCGGCGGTGATGATGCTGGTGTACAACGCGTCGACCGCATCGGCGGCTTCTGCGGTGGAGCCTGACGTGATCTTGCGGATATCGCGCAGACGCCGCTGGCGGTCACCCGGATTGACACGCTCGGGGCTGTAGCCACAGAAAAAGTCGTCGTTGAAACGCAGCCCCGATGCGGCTTCGAGCAAGGGCACGCAGACTTCTTCGGTGGTGCCCGGATAGACGGTGGATTCGTAGATCACCAGGTCGCCGGGCTTGAGCGCAGCGGCGATCAGCGTGGTGGCACCGCGCAGCGGTTCCAGGTCGGGCTGCTCGAAGCTGTCGATCGGCGTCGGCACGGTGACGATGAAGATGCTGCATGTAGCCAGGTCCGCAGCGTTCGCGGTGTAGCGCAACCGGGTGGCGGCAGCCAGCTCGGTGTCGTCCAGCTCCAGCGTGGCGTCGTGGCCGTCGCACAGTTGCCCGACCCGCTGCGCATCGATGTCAAAGCCCCACGTATCGCGTTGCTCGCCGAATGCAACGGCCAGCGGTAAGCCGACATAGCCCAACCCAATCACGGCGATGCGGGCCTGCAGCGGAGCGAGTAGCGTGGTGCGGGACATGCGGCTTCCTTCAATCGTGCGCAGCCGGTTGCTGCGCGCCTGCGCGGTGGGAGCATAGCGCAGGCAGCCATTCGGCCATCAGTGCGGCAGGCCTGCGACGCAGCGATTCACAATCGGTGCGTAATCAGGCACGCTATCGCAATGCCCGGGTGGCGAAACTGGTAGACGCAAGGGACTTAAAATCCCTCAGCTGCAAGGCTATGCGGGTTCGATTCCCGCCCCGGGCACGTTCTGATTTGATCCGTGCGAGTTCACACACGCCACTGGCGCCGACGTGTTGGTTGATGTAATTCAGCAGCTGGCCCGGAAAGTTGAGGACGTCAGTGTCTAGCATGCAAAGCGATCAGCCCAACGATGGCATGCAGCCGGCTCTACTGAACAAGAACGCGTCTCCACCTGGTAATCCAGACCTCGACGCGATAGAAGCGTTACGTACGCGTTGGCAGTACTCCCTGCCCTGCACGGACGGCGGCACAGTGGCCGTGCAGGTCCTGGCGTTCGAACTTGAGCAGTTTTCGCTCCAGGCCTTCGACACCTGCAACATCGTCTGTCCTGACACGATTACCCGCAGCGTTCGCAAACGCCAAGCCGAGTATTTCTTTGGTCGACTGGCTGCGCGACAGGCTCTGCAACATCAGGCACTGGTCAGCATCAGCACGCATACCGAAATCGCTACTGGCAGCTCGCGTGAACCGATATGGCCGGCACAGGTGATCGGCAGCATCTCGCATACCCATCGCCTGGCAGCGGCGGCCGTTGAGCCACTCGGCAGATGGCGCGGTATCGGCATCGATCTGGAGCACGTGGTCAGCACTGATGCGTGTGAAGCGTTGTTGAGCATTGTTGTGGACGGCTCGGAGCTAACGCTGTTGCATTCAATCTGCGCGTCCACCGATTGGTCACTGGAGATGTTGCTGACAATTGCATTCTCTGCCAAGGAAAGTTTGTTCAAGGCAAGTTTTTTGGCAGTAGGCCGCTACTTCGATTTCTCGAGCGCGTACTTGGTGGCGATGGATCCCTCTATCGGTGTGGTTCGTCTTCGGCTCAGCGAGCAGCTATGCCCGGATCTGCCGAGCGGATCTATATGCGATATCGGTTTTGGTTTCGTTGATCCGCAGACGGTGATCACCTGGCGCGTCTGGTGATTCGTGCCGCACAGCCTTGAGTCACTAGTACGTAAACAGAGTAGGCCTCCAAATCTGACGCAACAAAAAAGGGCCGTTAGGCCCTTGTAAGTGAATAACCGAATTTTTTTGGATTCCGTTGTTCTGATTTGGAGCGGGAAACGAGACTCGAACTCGCGACCTCAACCTTGGCAAGGTTGCGCTCTACCAACTGAGCTATTCCCGCGTGGAGCAAAATTGTACAGCTTGTTACTTCGTTGCGCCAGTCCTGTCGTCGTTGCCGACGCATCAAACAACGCATGCAATGTGGAGGCCTGGGCCGGAATTGAACCGGCGTACGCGGATTTGCAGTCCGCTGCATAACCACTCTACCACCAGGCCGAAACATCAAACCCAAGGCATCCTGCCTGGAAACAACGAGACCTCCGGCAAGGGGCCTTGTCTACATCTGGAGCGGGAAACGAGACTCGAACTCGCGACCTCAACCTTGGCAAGGTTGCGCTCTACCAACTGAGCTATTCCCGCTTGGGAGGCGAAATTCTACAGCGAACAGCATCGCTGTCAACTATTGCTTTCGACTTTTTTCGGTTTGCTGGTGATCGCGGCTTTTTCGTCGGCGCGCAGGCTCGGCCAGGCGGCCTGCAGGTACTGGAATCCGGACCACAGCGTCAGCAATGCGGCGATCGCCAGCGTCCAGTAACCGGCGCGGAAGATCAGGTTGCCGAACCAGATTTGGTGTGTGGGCATCTGCCCCGGCGTCACCGAATACAGCAGGCAGAGCAGCGCGACCATCTGTGCGGTGGTCTTGACCTTGCCGATCACCGCCACCCGTACCTTGGCACGCTGGCCGATTTCGGCCATCCATTCCCGCAACGCCGACACTGCGATTTCGCGGCCGACGATGACCGCCGCCCAGAACGCCATCCACGGTGTGGGGTGGCCCTGTACGATCAGGAACAATGCCACTGCAACCATCAACTTGTCGGCCACCGGGTCCAGGAATGCGCCGAAGGCCGAATACTGGTGATAACGCCGCGCGACCCAGCCGTCCAGCCAGTCGGTAATGGCGGCCAGCGCGAACACACCGGCGGAGGCGAAATTGGTCCAGGTGTACGGCAGGTAGAACACCACGACCAACACCGGGATCATCACGATCCTCAGCAGTGTCAGCCACGTGGGGATGGTCAACTTCATTACGGACTCGACTCGCCTGCCGCATCGGGAAGCGCCAGCCCGTGCAGGTTAGCGTAGATTCGCGCGGCAAGTGCGGCATTGACGCCCTCCACCCGCGCAATCTCGGCCTCGCCGGCGGCCTTGAGCCCGACCAGGCCACCGAAATGCTTGAGCAGGCTCGCGCGTCGGCGCGGGCCGATGCCGGGGATATCCTCGAGCTTGCTGGTCATGCGCGCCTTCTGGCGGCGCCCGCGGTGACCGGTGATCGCAAAGCGGTGCGCTTCGTCGCGCACCTGCTGGATGAACTGCAGTGCCGGCGATGCCGCGCCCGGGCGCAGTTCGCGGCCGTCGGCCATGATCAGCGCCTCGTGCCCTGCCCTGCGCTCCTCGCCCTTGGCCACGCCGACCAGCAGCACATTCTCGATGCCCAGATCTGCTAGCGCGCCCTTTGCCTGGGCCAGCTGACCGGCGCCGCCGTCGATCAGCAGCACATCCGGCAGCACGCCGTTTTCTTCCACCGCGCGTCGAAAACGTCGTTCGATGGCCTGGCGCATCGCAGCGTAGTCGTCTCCCGGCGTGATCCCGGAAATATTGAAGCGTCGGTATTGGCCGCGCACCGGCCCGTTGGCATCGAACACCACGCACGAGGCCACCGTCGCCTCGCCCATGGTGTGGCTGATGTCGAAGCACTCCACCCGCCTGACCTGCTCTGCCAGCCCTAGCATCTCGCGCAATGCCTCGCTGCGTGCGTGCTGCGCGCTCTGGCTGGTGAGTTCGGTGACCAGGGTCAGCTGTGCATTGCGGGTCGCCAGCAGCAGATAGCCGGCACGCTCGCCGCGCACGTTCCACTTCAACGTCACCTTGTATTCGGCGGCGGTGCCGAGTGCGGCTTCAATCAGCTCGGCATCGGGAATTTCCCGATCGAGCAGGATCTCGCGCGGCGGCGAATGTTCTGCGTAGTACTGCGACACGAACGCAGCCAGGATTTCGGCAGCGCTGTCTTCGCCATTGGTCTTGGGAAAGAACGAGCGCGTGCCCAGGTTGCGGCCGTCGCGGAAACTCAGCAGCAGCACACAGGCCTGACTGGCTTGCGTGGCGCAGGCCAGCACGTCCAGATCCGCCGCGCGGCCGTCCACGTACTGGCGGTTCTGCATGCTGCGCAGCGAGGACAGCAGATCGCGCAGGCGTGCGGCACGCTCGAATTCCAGCGCCTCGCTGGCCTGCTGCATCGACTGCATGATCTCTTCGCCGAGCTGGTCGCTCTTGCCTTCCAGAAACATGGTGGCGCGGCGTACCGATTCGGCGTAGTCGGGCGCGGCGACCAGCTCCACGCAGGGCGCGCTGCAGCGGCCGATCTGGTACTGCAGGCACGGCCGCGAGCGGTTGCGGAACACGCTGTCTTCGCAACTGCGCAGCTTGAACAGCTTGTGCATCAGGCTCAGCGTTTCGCGCACGCCGGTAACGCCGGTGTACGGGCCGAAGTAGCGCCCCTGCACGGCGCGCGGACCACGGTGCAAGGCGATGCGCGGCCACTGCTCGCGCGTCAGCAGCACGTAGGGATAACTCTTGTCGTCGCGCAGCGACACGTTGTAGCGCGGCGACAGCGACTTGATCAGCTGGTTTTCCAGCAGCAGCGCTTCGGCTTCGCTGCGGGTCACGGTGACGTCCATCCGCGCGACTTGCGACAGCATCGAGGTCAGACGCGCATTCTTCGGTGTGCCGTTGAAATAGCTGCCCACGCGCTTGCGCAGCGCACCGGCCTTGCCGACATACAGCAGGGTGTCGTCGCCCGCGTACATGCGGTAGACGCCGGGCGCGGTGCTCAATTGCGCAGCAAACGCCTTTCCATCGAAATCGGATTGGAGCCTTGCGTTCATGCTTCTATCGAAACATCGCGCAGTTCGCCGCTCGCCAGGTCATAGCGCAGCACGGCATGGGCATCGGTCTCGGCAATCCACACCGCACCGGCGGCGACCGCCAGCCCGGCCGGGCCATGCAGGCGACGTGGCAGCGCGACCGTGGTCAGTTCGCCGCCGCCCAGACGCAGGCAGCGCAGGCGGCCGTTGCCGGTGTCGGCAATCCACAGCACCGGCGACTCGGCAGCCAGCGCGATGGCTTGCGGAAACTGCAGGCGCGCAGTGCCGCGCGGGCCGTCCTCGTCGCCGAACTGCCAGGTGCCCTGGCCGCCGACCAGGGTCTGTACCAGATCGCCGCGCAATTGCATGGTGCGGATCGACGAGCCCAGGCCATCGCAGATGTAGGCCACCTGCTGCACCGCTGCCAATCCGGCCGGCTGCGCGAACGCGGCCAGATGCCCGCTGCCGTCGCGAATCTCGAGCGCGCCGGTACCGGCGAGCGCGCTCAGTGCGGCGCTGCCCAGGTGATAGCTCCAGATGCGGTTGTCGCCTGCCATGGCGATCAACACCTGATTGTCGGCAACGGCCAGGCCTTGCGGGTAGTTCAACGCCGAGGCGCCGGCGAATGCCAGCGACCCCTCGACCGGCTCGCCGGAACGACCGGTGCCGCACAAGGTATCGACCTGCCCGCTGCGCAGGTTGATGCGGCGCAGGGCATGATTGCCGGTGTCGGCGACATACAGCTGGTCGCGCTCCAGCGCCAGGCCTTGCGGGCGGCGGAACGCCGCTTCACCGACGCCACCATCGATGAAGTCCGCGTTGCCATGGCCGAACTGGCGCAGCACGCGGCCGCCATGCGTGCATTCGAGCACGCGGTGATGTCCGGTGTCGGCGATGTACAGACGGTCCTCGGTGGCGGCAAGACCGGTTGGAAACCGTAGTTCCAGGCGCGGCTCGGGATCGCGCTCGACCACCGCCTGGAGATCGGCATCCGATGGCGGCTGCTGGCCTTCGCACAGTGCGACCAGCGCCTTGTCGAGATCGCCGGTCACCCCGACCAGACGCTGACGTTCACGGCCATAGGCATCGAGCAGCACCAGCGTGGGCCAGGATTCGACGCCGAAACGACGCCAGCTCTCCCAATCCCTGTCGAGCAAAATGGGCGCACTGACACCATGACCGCGGAGCTGCTTGAGCGCACGTTGCGGCTCGCGTTCGCTGTCAAAGCGCGGCACCTGCACCACGATCACCTGCAGCCGGCCGGGGCTGCGTGCCTGCCAATGCGCCAGCTCGGCCAGGCGCTCGGCGCACCACACCGAGCTGGCGTTGACGAATGCCAGCACCAGCGCCCGCCCGCGATGCTCCTGCAGGGTGGAAGGCCTGGCATTGAGCCAGGTAGGAAATTCCGGCAATTCCTGGGTGAGCTGGGCAGTCATGGCGTAATTATGCCCAAGCCCGATTAGCCGCGGGTGAGTCTGGCCACGGTCTGGCGCGCAGCGGTATCGACCAGCTGCCAGGCCCTCTCGAAATCGTCCATGCCCCCGCTATAAGGGTCGGGGATGTCGTCGCGCTCTTCCACCCCCGCCCAGGGCAGCCACAGCGCGATCCGGTCGCGCAGCGGCGCCGGGGCGAGGCGTTGCAGATCGCGCAGATTGCTGGCATCGGCGCATAGCAGCCAGTCGAAGTGTTCGACGTCTGCGGCACGCACCTGGCGAGCGCGCAATCCGGAGATGTCAACGCCATGGCCGTTTGCACAGCCAATTGCGCGCGGATCGGGTGGATCGCCGGCATGCCAGTCGCCGGTGCCGGCCGAATCGACCTCGATCCGGCGCGACAACCGTGCCGCGTCCAGCCGCGCACGCAAGGCGCCCTCGCCCATCGGCGAGCGGCAAATATTGCCCAGGCACACGATCAGTACCCTCATGCCGCTGCCGCGCGCGTTTGCGCGCGCGCCAGATCGTCCGGCGTATCGATGCCCGGCGGGAAGTGTTCGGGCGTCAACGCTACCGCGATGCGGTAGCCGGCCTCCATCACGCGCAATTGCTCCAGCGACTCGATACGCTCCAGCATGCCGGACGGCATTGCCGCAAAGCGCTGCAAAAACCCTGCGCGGTAGGCGTAGATTCCGATATGGCGCAACCATTGCCCATCACCGGGCAAGCTGTCGCGCTGACTGGCAAAGCTGTCGCGATGCCAGGGAATCGGCGCGCGGCTGAAATACAAGGCGTCGCCACCTGCGCTACGCACCAGCTTGACCACATTCGGATCGAACAGCTCGTGCGCGCTGTCGACCTGCGCGGCCAGCGTGGCCATTTCGGCGCCGGAGTGCAGCAGCAGTTCGGCCACCGCACGGATACCGGCTGCAGGCGCGAACGGCTCGTCGCCCTGCAGGTTCACCACGCAGGTGTCGGCCTCCCAGCCGGCGATCCGTGCGCATTCGGCAAGCCGATCGGTCCCCGATATGTGTTCGTCGCTGGTCGTCGCCACATGCACGCCGGACACGCCTCCGATCACCTCGGCAATGCGCGCATCGTCGGTGGCCACCCAGACCTCGCGCGCACCGGCCAGCAGCGCCCGCTCAGCGACATGCTGAATCATCGGGCGATCGCCGATCAGTTGCAGCGGCTTGCCCGGCAAGCGCGTGGAGGCGTAACGCGCAGGAATGGCGACGACGAAATCTGCAGGCGTTGTGGTGGTCATGCGTGCGCGCTCTGGAAAGCAGGAAGAGTTGAAAAAACGAGATAACCGAATCGCATGATGTCGTTGTGTGATTAAGCGAAAGGTCCCGCGACGGTGGGTGGGCAAGGACCCTGCAACCAGGCCGCAGATCACCACTACCGGCGCAGCGTTCAAACGCCCTGCCGGCTCGCCAACTTCTCCAGTCGATCCAGCAAACTCACCCAGAACGCCGCCGGCAACTCTGCCTTGAGCGGCACGCTGTACAGCCACTCGTCGGCGAACGGCCGGCACTTCACCGCGTCTTTTTCCGTCATCAGCACCGGCAGGCGGCTGCCGAAACTGAAATCCGCCGCGCGATAGACGTGGTGATCGGGGAACGCATGCGGCACCACGCCGATGCCGCGCGCGCGCAGCATCGCGAAGAAGCGTTCCGGGTGCGCGATCCCGGCCACCGCATGCACGCGTTGACCGGCAAGCCTGCTCAATGGTTGAGCGCGCTTGCCATCCATCGGCTGCACGCTGTCGATGCTCAGGCGCATCTGCCATTCACCGAATCCGGCGTCATAGGGCCCGGATGGCGTCGCTGCTGCGCTGGCCTGGCCCAGATTGACCACGCGGAAATCGCAGTCGCGTGCACGCGCCGCTGGTTCACGCAGCGGCCCGGCAGGCAACAGGCGCCCGTTGCCGTAGCGGCGCTGGCCATCGACGACTTCGATCTCGACATCGCGGGCCAGCCGGTAGTGCTGCAGCCCGTCGTCGCAAATGACGATGTCGCAGCCCGCTTCGACCAGGGCGCGCGCCGCGGCCAGGCGATCGCTGTCCACGCGCACGCGTGCGCCGGTCTTCCAGGCGATCAGGACCGGCTCGTCGCCGCCGAGCGCGACCGGCGTGTCCGCCTCGACCCAGCGTGCCGTGCCTGATTCGTCACGGCCATACCCGCGACTGGCGACGCCGGGCGTCCAACCGGCCTCCTGCAACTTGGCGACCAGGGCAATCGTCAACGGCGTCTTGCCGGTGCCGCCGGCAGTGACGTTGCCCACCACGATCACCGGCACCGGCACGCCGTGACGCTTGCGCCAGCCGCGGCGATACAGGGCGCGTCGCAGCGCGATGGCAGCGCCGTAGACCGGCGCCAGCAGGCGCGCCGACAGCGGGATCGGTGCATTGTCGTACCAGTAACCCGGCGTGCGGGTGCCGCGCTTGCTCATGCCTGACGTTCGCGAAACTGCATGCCGTGCAGGTGCGAGTACAAGCCGCCCTGCTCCAGCAATTGATGATGCGTGCCGCGCTCGACGATACGGCCCTGATCCATCACCAGCACCTGGTCGGCATGCTCGATGGTGGACAGGCGGTGCGCGATCACCAGCGTGGTACGGTCCGGCATCAATTTGTGCAAGGCGTCCTGCACCAGGCGTTCGGATTCGTTGTCCAACGCTGCGGTGGCTTCGTCCAGGATCAGGATCGGCGCGTCCTTGAGCATCGCGCGCGCGATCGCCAGACGCTGGCGCTGGCCACCGGACAGGCGCCCCCCCTTGGTGCCCACATGCGACTGCAGGCCGTCGGGCAATTGCGCAACGAACTCCATCGCGTTGGCGCCCAGGATGGCGCGTTCCAGCTGGCCGGCGTCGGCAGTGCGCATTTCGCCGTAGGCGACGTTGTCGGCAATGCTGCCGTCGAACAGCATCACCTGCTGGCCGACCAGCGCGATCTGCCGACGCAGATCGGCCAGCGCGTACGCCTGCACCGGATGTCCGTCGAGCAGGATCTGCCCGGCTTCCGCTTCGTAGAAGCGCGGAATCAACTTGATCAGGCTGGACTTGCCGCTGCCGGAGCGCCCGACGATGGCGGTCACCGTGCCCGGTTGCGCCACGAAACTGACCTCGGCCAGGGCCGGATTCACCTGGCCCGGATAACGCGCAGTGACATCGCGGAATTCGATCAGGCCCTTGGCGCGCGTCAGCGGCACCGCGCCCAGATCGGGCTCGTCGGGGCTGTCCAGCACCGAGAACAGGCGCTCGGCCGAGGCCAGGCCGCGCTGCACCATGTTCTGCACATTGGTGAGCTGCTTGAGGCCCGGAATGATGGTCAGCATCGAGGTCATCAGCACCACGAAGTCGCCGGCGGTCAGCCGCCCGGCCAGCGCCTGGGCACCGGCCACGAACAGCAGCGCCGACAGACCGATCGCGCCGATCATCTGCACCGTGGCGGTGGAGATGCCACGCGTGGATTCGACCTTCATCGCCAGCCGCAGATTGCGGTCGGCCAGCGCGCCGTAGCGCTCCATTTCGGTCTGCTGGGCGCCGTAGATCTTGACCTCCTGATGGCTGGACAGCGTCTGGTCGGCCGCCTGCAACAGATGCGCGCCGCTTTCCTGGATGCTGTGGCTGATGCGGCGATAGCGCCGCGCCACCTTGTCCATCACCCAGGCCAGCACCGGCGCAAGCACCAGGATGGTCAACGTGACCTGCCAGCTGTGCCACAGCATCAGTGCCAGCGCGCCGATCACCTGCAGGGACTGCTGGATCATCACCTTGACCGCGTCCACCGCCGCCTGCGCCACCTGGTCCGAGTCCGAACCCAGGCGGATCAGCATCGACGGTACCGGTTCGGAGTCGAAGCGCGATCCCGGCAGGCGCAGATATTTGGACATCACCTTGACGCGCAGATCGCGCGCGATGCTGCGTGCGGATTTGCCCATCGCCATGTCGGTGATGTAGCCGGCGACTCCGCGCACGACGAACAACAGGATGATCTGCACCGGCAGCCAGCGGCTGACTTCGGCATTCTTGTAGATGAAGGTTTCGTCGGTGATCGGCTTCATCAACGCCAGGAAGCCGGTCGTGCCCGCCGCTTCGACCAGCGCGGCAATCAGCGCGGCCGCCAGCAGCAGGCGATACGGCTTGGCGAAGGCCAGCAGGCGACGGTACGTGCGCCAGGACGAAACTGGCGCCGGGCGGTCGTTGGAGGTGGTCACTGGCGGGTTCCGTTAGTGCGTGTCTGGCCGGTCGTAGGTGTCGCCCCGGCTTGAGGCGCTGTGGCGATCGCGATCCGGCGGAAGCCGAGTTGCCCCAATGCATCCTGCGCGGTCACTACCGCTTGATACGGCGTACGCGCATCGGCGCGCAGCAACACTGTCTGCTCGCGGTCGTCGCCAGCGAGCTGGGCGATGGTCTGCTTGAGCGCGTCCACGTCCGAACGCAGCACTTCCTGGTCGTTGATGAAGTAACGCCCATCGGCATTGACCAGCACGCTCAACGAACGTGGCGGCGCGCTGCTGTGTTGGTCGCTGGCGGTCGGCAGCTGCAGCTGCAGCGTGGAGCGTGCGTCGAAGGTCGTGGTCACCACGAAAAAGATGATGAGGACAAGGATCACGTCAATCAATGGCACCAGATCGATCTGCGGCTCGTCCTGGCCTCGGTCACTGCCGATGCGCATCCGTCAGCCCTTTGCCATGACAGGTTTGCCAGCTGCCGCGACCGGCGCCGCGACGGCTGGCACCACGCGGCCGTCCATCGTGTCCAGCAACAAGGTGGCTTCCTGCTCCATTTCGATGATGTAGCCGGCGATGCGGCCCTTGAAGAAGCGATGCGCCATCAATGCCGGCACCGCGATGATCATGCCGGTGGCCGTGCACACCAGCGCCTTGCCGATGCCGCCCGCCAGCTGGTTCACATCGCCCACGCCGTGATCGAGGATGCCCAGGAACATCTGGATCATGCCGACCACCGTGCCCAGCAGTCCCAGCAGCGGCCCGGCCGAGGCGATGGTGCCCAAGGCATTCAGATAGCGCTCCATGCGGTGCACCACATGCCGGCCGGTGTCCTCAATGCGCTCGCGAATCAACTCACGCGGACGACCACGCACGTCCAGCGCAGCGGCCAGCAAGGCGCCCAGCGGCGAATTGTGCCGCAGCGACTCGATATGGCTGGGATCCAGTTTGCCGCGCGCCGCCCAGTTGCGGACCTCTTCGCCCAGACCTGGCGGGGTCACTTCGTTGCGGCGCAGGCTCCACAGACGCTCCAGCACGATCGCCAGGGCGATCACGCCCAGCAACAGCAACGGCACCATCGGCCAACCGCCTGCCTTGACCAGCTCCAACACGATTCGATTCCTCCGGCAACGCGGCCGCCTATTCGCTGGTCGATAGGATAGCAGCCGACCGCCGCCGTTCTGCAGCATCCCATAGCCGTGGCTGCCAGCGTCGCCGCTCGCGTACCTGCAGGCCGTCGGCGCCCAGCCAAACCCGGATCGCCCCGGCCTGGGCCGTGTCCAGCACCTCGGCGCCACTACCCTGCCAGCGCTGCACCACCTCGGCACGCGGGTGGCCGAAGCGGTTGCCGTGGCCGGAGGACACCAGCGCCAGCCGCGCGCCGGTAGCGACGATGAAGCCGGCATGCGAGCCGTCGGCGCTGCCATGGTGCGGGACTACCACCAGATCGGCGCGCAACTCCGGGGCATGTTGCCGCAGCAGGCGGCGCTCGACGAGCTCATCGATATCGCCCGGCAACAATGCGCTTCCATATCGCGTCTGGATCCGCAGCACGCAACTGGATTGATTGCGCAGATACGGAAAGCCGGCGCCGGGATGCAGGAAGCGAAAGTGCACACCGTCCCATGCCCACTGTTGGCCGCCACGGCAGCGGGTGCTGACGTCCAGCGGCGCCTGCGGCGCCGCCGCCGTCATCGCAACGGGCAACCCGGCACGCACCGCTGCATAGCCGCCGGCATGATCGGCGTCGGCATGACTGAGCACGATGGCATCCAGGCGGCGCACCCCGAGCGCGCGCAAGGCCGGCAGCACCACCCGCTCGCCGGCATCGAAGCCATCGCGCACCGCCGGGCCGGTATCGAACAGCAGCGTATGCCGTTGCGTGCGCACCAGCACCGCCAGGCCCTGCCCCACATCCAGCACCTGCACGTCGGCCTCTCCGGCCGCGGGCAGTTCGCGGTCCGGCCACAGCAGCGGCAACCACAACAGCAACGCCAGGGATTTGCCGGGCGTACCGCGCGGCAGCAGCAACCAGAACGCGCCGAGCAAGGCCGCGATCAACGCGATCGCATCGGACTCGGGCACCCACCACAGCGCCACCGATGTCTGCCCGAGCCAGACCAGACCCGGCCAGGTCAGCTCGAAGCACCATCCCGCCAATCGCCATGCCCACACGCCTGCTCCCGGCTGCACTGCTTCCAGCCCGGTACCCAGCAAGGCGAGCGGCACCACCACAAAGGTCCACCAGGGAATGGCGACCAGATTGGCCAATGGCCCAACCAACGATGCCTGCCCGAACAGGCTGACGGTCAACGGTAGCAGGCCAACGGTGGCGACGGTCTGGGCGGACAGGAAGCCCCGCACGATCGCGCGATCGTCCGAAGGCAGACACCACACCAGCCAGGCCACCCCGGCAAAGCTGAGCCAGAAGCCCGCCACCAGCACGCTCAACGGATCCCATAGCAGCACTGCCAACAAGGCCAGCGCGAGGATCTGCGCGGTGCTTGCACGGCGCCGTAGCACCCGCGCCAATGCGACCACGGCAATCATCAGCACGGTGCGCACGGTGGGCAGCGCCAAGCCCGCCAGCACCGCATAATCTGCCGCACCGAGCAGGGCGGCGACTGCCGCCGCGTGGATACGCGGGATCCGCGTTCCAAGCGCGGGCCAGGATCGCCAGAGTCCGGCGACCAGCACGGCGACGAATGCAGCGACCAGCCCCACATGAAATCCCGAGATCGCAATCAGATGACTGAGCCCGGTCGCGCGCAGGGTGGCCCAGGCTGCGTCGTCCAGCCCGCGCGTGTCGCCCAACGCGAGCGCGCGCAGGTAAGGCGCCGATGGCCCGGGCACGCGCTCGGCCATGCGCTGCAACATCCCTTCGCGCCAGGCATCCACGCCGCGCGCCGCAGCGGTCTGACGCGCCGCGGCCGGCACCCGCACATAGCCGGTGCCGGCAATGCGCTGCGCCAGTGCCTGCCGCTCGGCATCGAAGCCGCCGGGATTGCGCAAGCCGCGCGGCGCGCGCAGCTTGAGCCGCAGCTGCCAGGTGGCGCCCGCGCGTAGCGCGGCACGCGGCCCGATGCGCTCGGCACCGAAGTCGTCATACCAGGCCAGCTGCAGCAGCTTGCCGCGCACTGCGGCAGGCTGTGCGGGATCGTCGTCCACGCGCAGTTGAAAGCGCGTGCGTCGTGGCTCGGCGACCGGCAGTTCGACAATCTGGCCGCGCACCGTCAGTTCTCGCGCTTCATCCTGCGGGCGCAGTTGTGCCTGCAGGACGCCGGCGACCTGCCAGCCCATCAGACCGAAACCGAAGACAGCGCTGGCCAGTGCCCACACCAGCATGATCCGCCGCGGACGCAGCCATGTGCCGAGGCCGATGCCCAACGCCGCTGCACCAAGGCATGCCGCATAGACCGCACGCGACAGCAGCGCAGGCGACCACGCGCACACCACGATGCCCAGCAACAATGCCGCTGCCACGGTCATCGTCGATACGCACTGCGGCGTCGGCGGTGCCTGTGCTGACGCATCCATGCTGTCGGTCGCCATCCTGGCCGTGGTCCATCCACCGACGCAAGTTAGACCAGCGCCGGCATTGGGCACAGCAGCGAGCGGCGCATTTCCCGGTAGGAATAAGGCTGCGCCTGCCGTGGTGCATCCAGCCGGTGAAAGGTGCTGCTAGAGGTGCAGTACGCTGGGCATGACGACGTGTGCAGACCGCGCACCGACCGCATCCGCATGCATTCGCCTCGATTTCATGCCTGTTGGGCTATGTTCGTTACTGTTGTCGAAGGGTTTCCGCCATGCGTAAAGGCACTGCACTGATTGTCGGCGTGACCGGCATTTCCGGTTACAACCTCGCCAATGTCCTGGTGGCCGATGGCTGGACCGTCTACGGCCTGGCGCGGCGCCCGCTGCCCCAGGACGGCGTGCTCCCGCTTGCGGCCGATCTGCTGGATGCCGAAAGCACCAGTACCGCGCTGCGTGGTCTGCCAATCACCCACGTGTTCTTCTGCACCTGGACACGGCGCGACACCGAGCGCGAGAACGTCGAAGCCAACGGCGCGATGATGCGGCATCTGTGCGAAGCGCTGAGCGATGCGCCGCTGCAGCATATGGCGCTGGTTACCGGCACCAAGCACTACCTGGGCGCGTTCGAGAACTACGGTAGCGGCAAGGCGGAAACGCCGTTTCGCGAAAGCGAGCCGCGCCAGCTTGGCGAGAACTTCTACTACACGCTGGAAGACCTGTTGTTCGCGCACGCCGAGCAGCACGGCTTCGGCTGGAGCGTGCATCGCTCGCACACCATGATCGGCATGGCCAATGGCAGCAATGCGATGAACATGGGCGTGACGCTGGCAGTGTATGCATCGCTGTGCAAGCACACCGGCCAGCCGTTCGTGTTTCCCGGCTCGCAGGCGCAGTGGAACAGCCTCACCGACCTGACCGATGCCGGCCTGCTCGGCAAGCAGCTGGCCTGGGCCGGCCTGAGCCCAGCCGCACGCAACCAGGCCTTCAACACCGTCAACGGCGATGTGTTCCGCTGGCGCTGGATGTGGGGCCAGATTGCCGACTTCTTCGGGCTCGACGCTGCGCCCTGCCCCGAGACGCCGCAGCCGCTGGAGACACGCCTGAGCGAGACCGCGCCGGCACGATGGAGAGAGATCGCCAACCAGCATGGCCTGGTGGAAACCGACGTCAATCGATTGGCATCCTGGTGGCACACCGATGCCGACCTGGGCCGCGAGATCGAGTGCGTCAACGACATGACCAAGAGCCGCGAACTGGGCTTTGCGGATTTCTACGACAGTCGCGCATCGTTCCTGGAATTGTTCACGCGTCTGCGCGCGCAGCGCATCATTCCCTGATGCACTAGGTCGTCGCCACACACGTGGCGGCGACCGTTCTTCCTGTCAAGCGAGCCCTGTCACCGCGAACATCGACGCGATGCTGCGCGCGGGCACTGCATGCTGAGTGCGCATGGTATGGCCACTGTCGGTCGACGCATCACGCGGATGCACCCGCAACCAGCGTCAGGATCTTCGACCTGAGATCCGCGGTTCAACACCGCCCAGCCGCCAGGAATTCCGACGGCCAGGCAGCGTTTCTCACACCGCAGATGGCGCCAATTCGCGCAGCTTGCCCTGATGCAGCTCGAGCACGCGGTCCAGGCGCCGCGCCAGGCTGCGATCGTGCGTCACCAGGACCAGGCTGGTGCGCTGTGCACGATTGAGTTCCAGCATCAGCTCGAACACGGTCTCGGCGGTCTTGTCGTCCAGGTTCCCGGTCGGCTCATCGCCCAGCACGCAGCCCGGCTTGTTCACTAGCGCACGCGCCACCGCCGCACGCTGGCGCTCGCCGCCGGACAATTCGCTGGGCTTGTGCTCGATGCGATGTCCGAGCCCGACCGATTCCAGCAACTGCAAGGCCTGCGCCCGCGCCACGGACACCTCTTTTCCGGACAGCAGCACCGGCATCATCACGTTTTCCAGCGCGGTGAATTCCGGCAGCAGATGATGGAACTGGTAGACGAAACCCAGGGCCTGATTGCGCAGCTTGCCGCGCTCGCCATCGGACAACGCCGACATGCGCCGGCCGGCCACATACACCTCCCCGGAGGTCGGAACATCCAACCCGCCGAGCAGATGCAGCAGCGTGCTCTTGCCCGCCCCTGAGGCGCCGACGATGGCCACGGTTTCGCCGGTCGCCACGGTCAGATCCAGACCGTCGAACACCGGCGTGCGCATCTTGCCTTCGGCGTAGGTCTTGGCCAGACCCTCGGCGCGGATCACCGCCTCTGCTTGGTGTGGCATTTGCACGGCCGGTTCCCTGATCTCATTCATAACGCAGCGCCTCCGCCGGCTGGGTACGCGACGCGCGCCATGCCGGATACAAGGTCGCCAGGAAACTCATCACCAACGCGACGACGGTGATCACCACCACGTCCTGGGTCTGCATGTCGGTCGGCAAGCCGGTGATGTAATACACGTCCTCGGGCAGCAGCTTGACGCTGAAGATCGTCTCGATCACGCCGAGGATGCGTTCAAGATTGAGCGTCAGCACGATGCCGCCGATCACGCCCATGATCGTGCCCATGAAGCCGATCAACGAGCCCTGCACCATGAACACCTGCATCACCCCCGCGGGCGACAGGCCCAGGGTGCGCAGGATGGCGATATCGGCCTGCTTGTCGGTGACCAGCATGACCTGCGAGGACACCAGGTTGAACGCGCCCATCGCCACGATCAGCGACAGCAGGATGCCCATCACGGTCTTTTCCATCTTCAACGAGTGGTAGAGATTGGCGTTCTCCTGGGTCCAGTCGCTGACCCGGTACGGGCCATGCAACTTCACCGCCAGATCGCGTGCCACCGGCCAGGCCTGATCCATGTCGTGCAGGCGCAACCGCACGCCGGTGACGCCGTCCATGCGCAGCACGCGTGCCAGGTCCTGCATGTTGACCACGGCCAGGCCGCGGTCGATCTCGTTGTAGCCCGCCTCGAAGATTCCGCTGACGGTGAAGCGTTTGAGCCGCGGCATGGCGCCCAGCGGCGTGGCCTGGGTATCGCTGAGCAGCACCACGATGCTGTCGCCCATGTCCACGCCCAGCCAGATCGCCAGCTCCTTGCCGATGACGATGTTGTAGGAGCCCGGGGTCAGGCTGTCGACCGACCCCTGCTGCATCTTCTTGGCCAGCACCGACACCTTGCCCTCTTCGGCAGGAATGATGCCGCGCACGATCGCCGGCTGCTTGCGCGGGCCCTGCAGCAGCGATTCGGTTTCGATGTACGGCGCGGCACCGGCGATGCGCGGATCGGCCATGGCGACCTCGACCGCATGCTGCCAGTCACGCATCGGCGCGCCGTCCGCACTGACCGTGGCATGCGCGGCCATCTGCAGCAGACGGTCGCGGATTTCCTTCTGGAAACCGCTCATCACCGCCAGCGTGGTGATCAGCACGGTCACGCCCAGGGCGATGCCCAGGATCGATGCCATCGAGATAAACGAGATGAAGCCATTGCGCCGCTTGGCACGCAGGTAGCGCAAGCCGATGGCAACCGGGATAGGTTTGAACATGCGGTTCAACCAGGAAAGGGACGCTATGGTGCCACTTGCGGCCGCCGGGACGAAATGGCGTGTGCCTGAGCGGCCAGACGCAGTTCACGTCGCTGCGCTGCGGGCAAGGTATCCGGCCAGAAAAGCAGGCGTTGGCGACGTGCATCCAGGCCGGTCCACGCCACCACCGCGATCGGCCCGCGCCACGCCACCTGCAGGCCTTGCACCTGCGCGCCGTCAACGCTGGCGGGCGTTTCGCTCCAGGGCACGATCACTTCCCGTGCTGGCGAGCGCAACAGCAGGCGCAGCGATCGTCCACCGGTCAACACCGTATAGACGGACAACAGCATCGCCAGCCATGGCGGTACCCCGCTCCGCCAGAGTGCCCCCAACGCGAGCGCGCTCAGCACGCCCAGCGCGCAAGCAAGCCCGCGCGAGGGCCGCCATTCAAGCCGGCATGGCGCGAATATCGGCGATGAGTGCGGCATTGACGGCATCGGGGCAGGCCTCGTATCCCATGAACCAGCGCCACAACTTATCGTCTTCGCAATCCAGCAACTGTAGGAAAACCGCGCGCTCGGAGTCGGAAGCCTGAGCCCAGCGTCGATCCAGATAGCGCCCAAACAATTGATCGAGCTCGCGCATGCCGCGCCGGCAGCGCCAGCGCAGTTTCTTCAATAGGGTTTGTTCGTCCATCTCCCTCTCCACCTCGCCTTGCCGGCGCCGAAAACGACAGCGGCACCAGACCAAGCGCCGGTGCCGCTGTGAACCATCTCCCCGCCGAGGCGGGTCCGTGTTGCCTTGCGATCAGGCGCGACGCGCCATCATCAATTTCTTGATCTCGGCAATCGCCAGCGCCGGATTCAGACCCTTGGGGCAGGTCCGCGCACAATTCATGATGGTGTGGCAGCGATACAGCTTGAACGGATCTTCCAGGTCGTCCAGACGCGCACCGGTGTCTTCGTCGCGCGAATCGATGATCCAGCGATACGCCTGCAGCAGGATCGCCGGGCCCAGATAGCGCTCGCCATTCCACCAGTAGCTCGGGCAACTGGTGGAGCAGCACGCGCACAGGATGCACTCGTACAGCCCATCGAGCTTTCGGCGGTCTTCCGGCGACTGCAGCCGCTCGCGATCCGGCGGCGGCGGGGTCTGGGTGCGGATCCACGGCTTGATCGACGCATATTGCGCGTAGAAATGCGTCAGATCCGGCACCAGGTCCTTGATCACGCTCATGTGCGGCAGCGGGTAGATCGGCACCTCGGCCTTGCCGCAGGCAGCGATCGCCTTGGTGCAGGCCAGCGTGTTGGTGCCGTCGATGTTCATCGCGCACGAACCGCAGATGCCCTCGCGGCAGGAGCGACGGAATGCCAGCGTCGGGTCGATTTCGTTCTTGATCTTGATCAGCGCGTCCAACACCATCGGGCCGCACTTGTCGAGATCGATCTCATAACTGTCGGTACGCGGGTTGGCTTCGCCATCCGGATCCCAGCGGTAGACCTTGAAGGTGCGCTTGTTCTTGGCGCCCTGTGCAGGGTAATGCTTGCCCTTGCCGATCTTTGAATTCTTGGGGAGGGTGAACTCTGCCATAGCTGCTCTCGTTGGCTCAGGCGATGCGCGGTGCGGACGACAACCGCACCGAGCGCATGAAGGTAAAGATGACGGATGCCACCGCCGAGGCGGTGGCGCAACGGCCGGCGGCATGCCGGCATTGCCCCTGCGTCATGAAGCGATCCGGCTGGTGCGGTGCATGGCTACCGTACCCGGACAGGCCGGCCGGCAGACACAACGCGGAAGCGGTTCGATCCATGCGCATCGATCAGTAAACGCGCGGCTTCGGCGGGACCACGTCCACGTCCTTGCTCAGCGTGTACATGTGCACCGGACGATATTCAAACGCGCACTTGCCCTTGTCGTCGACGGTGACCAGCGTGTGCTTCTGCCAGTTGACGTCGTCGCGGTCCGGGAAGTCTTCGTGCGAATGCGCGCCGCGGCTTTCGTGGCGCTGCTCGGCCGAGTTGATCGTCGCCACTGCATTGAGCAGCAGGTTGTTCAACTCGTAGGTCTCGATCAGATCCGAATTCCACACCAGCGAGCGGTCCGACACCTTGACGTCTTCGAAGGTGGCAAAGATTTCAGCCATCTTGTCGACGCCTTCCTTCAGCGTCTTGCTGGTGCGGAACACGGCCGCGTCCGACTGCATGGTGCGCTGCATGTTGTCGCGAATCACCGAGGTCGGTGTGGAGCCGTTGGCGTAACGCAGCTTGTCCAGCAGGCCCAACGCCTTGTCGCAGGCATCGGACGGCAGTGTCTTGTGCGGCTGGTTGGGCTTGACCGTCTCAGCGCAGCGGTTTGCCACCGCACGGCCGAACACCACCAGATCCAGCAGCGAGTTGGAACCCAGGCGGTTGGCACCGTGTACCGATACGCAGGCGGCTTCGCCGATCGCATACAGGCCGGGCACGACCGCATCCGGGTTATCGCCCTGCTTGCGCACGACTTCGCCGTAGAAGTTGGTCGGAATGCCGCCCATGTTGTAGTGCACGGTCGGCAACACCGGAATCGGCTGCTTGGTCACGTCCACACCGGCAAAGATGTGCGCGCTCTCGGCGATGCCGGGCAGCTTTTCGTTGATGACTTCCGGGCCGAGATGGGTCAGGTCGAGCAGGATGTGATCCTTGTGCTCGCCTACGCCGCGGCCTTCGCGGATCTCCACGGTCATCGAACGCGACACCACGTCGCGCGATGCCAGATCCTTGTAATGCGGTGCATAGCGCTCCATGAAGCGCTCGCCGTTGCTGTTGCGCAGGATGCCGCCTTCGCCACGCACGCCTTCGGTGATCAGGCAGCCGGCACCGTAGATGCCGGTGGGATGGAACTGCACGAACTCCATGTCCTGCACCGGAAGGCCGGCACGCATCACCAGGCCGCCGCCGTCACCGGTACAGGTATGGGCGGAGGTGGCACTGAAGTAGGCACGGCCATAGCCGCCGGTGGCCAGTACCACGCCATGGGCGCGGAACAGATGCAAGCTGCCATCGGCCATGTCCAGCGCCAGCACGCCGCGGCACACGCCTTCCTCGTCGAAGATCAGGTCGAGCGCAAAGTACTCGATCATGAAGCGCGCGTTGTGCGCCAGGGACTGCTGATACAGCGTGTGCAGCATCGCATGACCGGTACGGTCGGCCGCCGCACAGGTGCGCTGTGCGGACGGGCCTTCGCCGTACTTGGTGGTCATGCCGCCGAACGGGCGCTGATAAATCTTGCCCTCTTCGGTGCGCGAAAACGGCACGCCGTAGTGCTCGAGCTCGATGATGGCCGGGATCGCCTCACGGCACATGTACTCGATCGCGTCCTGGTCGCCCAGCCAATCGGAGCCCTTGATGGTGTCGTAGAAGTGGTAGCGCCAGTCGTCCTCGCCCATGTTGCCGAGCGCGGCCGAAATGCCGCCCTGCGCCGCAACGGTATGTGATCGGGTCGGGAAGACCTTGGTCAGACAGACGGTCTGCAAGCCCTTCTGGGCCAAGCCGAACGTGGCGCGCAAGCCAGCGCCGCCTGCGCCCACCACGACCATGTCGTACTTGTGTTCTGTGATCTTATAAGCGGACATCTAATCTGGATTCCTGTTCTGGGTGCCCGATGACTCAGGCACCGCCCAGCGCGATGCGCGCCACTGCGAAAATGCTGACGATCGCGCCAAGCGCGGCAACGAATTTGACCGTGGTCTGCAACGCAAGCGCCAGCAACGAGTTGTGGATGTAATCCTCGAGCACGACTTGCAGACCGATCTGCGCGTGCCAGAACATCGCCACCAGGAAGCCGACCAGCAATATCGCGTTCCAGGGTTTGGACACGGCAGCGACCGCGGCCGGGTAGTCCGAACCGAGCAGGCTCAGGACGAAGACCAGGAACCAGATCGACAACACCACCAGCGCGGTGGCGGTCAGTCGCTGCAGAACGAAATGCTCGGTACCGGTCTTGGCCGCGCCCAGACCACGCACGTTTTTCAGCGGAGTACGGTAACGGTTCATGCGCCAGCTCCGATCACGACATAGGCCCAGATCGCGGCGGTTATCAGCAGGCTGACCAGCACCGAGGCCCAGCCACTACGCACGAAGGCGGGAATGCTGAAGCCGTACCCGAAGTCCTGCACGATATGGCGGATACCGTTGGACAGATGGTAGGCAAATGCCCATGTCCAGCCGAACAGGAAAAGCTGACCATACCAGGCACCAAGCTGCTGGGTGAGGCAGGTCCAGTGGTCCTGGCCGATCATCAACACCAGCAAAGCGGCGGCGATGACCAGCGCTCCTGCTGACAAAATGATGCCGGTCGCTCGATGCAGGATCGAGGTAACCATTTGTATCTGCCAGCGATACACCTGGAGATGCGGGGAAAGAGGACGTTCGCGGATCGCCATTCGCTGGGCTCGTTTTCTCGGCTGGGCGGCACTAGACCGCTGTGGCTAAAAGCTGCTCAAAAATCGATGCAGCGTCCATTTTTTTCCCAGTCGCCGTAGCGCGTTGGCTCAGGGCCGTCGCGTCCACCGATCTCCTTGGGCAGCGGCTGCTTCTCGGGAATAGGCTCCTGAGGAGAAGGCTGCGTCTCGGAATCCTGCGCTGGGGTGGGGGTTGGATGGCCTATCATAGTGGTCTCACAACATTGCGATTTTAGTCCTCCCCTTCCGTGGCTGACAACCTGAATCTCATTCCGCAGGGTTTCGGCTCCCTGCACGACATGCAATACGTCCGCTTGATCGGGGCGGATGCAGTGGCGTTCGCGCATGCGCAATTTGCCAACGACGTACAGGCGCTGGCGATCGGGCAGTGGCAGTGGAATGCGTGGTTGACGGCAAAGGGGCGCGTGATCGCCATCTTCGCACTCCTACGTGAGGACGACACCCACCTGCTGATGCTGTTGCCCGATGGCAATGCGGCCGAGATCGCAACCCAACTCGGCCGTTTTGTGTTCCGGCGCAAGCTCAAGATCGGCGTCGCGGCGCTTTCGGCGTATGGCGGCCTTGCCGCGCCTGCGCGCGCGCAAGGCGCGCAGGCCGATATCGGAACGCAGCGTATCGAATTGGACATGGGCAGTGATGCCTTGCCGCGCACGCTGGTGCTGCTTGCGGGCGAGCAGGCATTGGCAGCGCCTATCGAATCACGGCGCATGGATGCCGACTGGCGCCGTACGGACCTGCAACTGGGGCTGGCGCGCCTGCCCGATGCGCAACGCGAGCAATGGACACCACAGCAGCTGGCGCTGGATCGCCTGCACGCGTTCAGCGTCAAGAAGGGCTGCTACCCGGGCCAGGAGATCGTCGCGCGCACACACTTCCTGGGCAAGGCCAAGCGTGCGCTGCAATTGCTGCAGGTCGATGCGGTTGGCAGCGATGCGCCGGTCGACGCGGGCCAGGCCGTGCTGCTGGGCGATGCCACTGTCGGCACGCTGGTCAGCGTGGCGGGCGATCTTGCGCTGGCGGTATTGCCGCTGGAGCTGACCCTGGAGACCGACGCCGTGCTGCAGGCGGGCGCGCATGCCGCCCGCCCGCTTGCGTTCGTGCAGGGACTGGCGCGTTAGGCCAGCGCCAGCCGTTCGCCGCTGGCCGGGTCGAAGAAGTGCAGCGCCTCGCTGCGCAGCGCCAGGCGCAGCGGTTCCCCCACCGCCGGCAAGGCCTGCGGCGCAACCCGGATCACCAGCGGCTGGCCGCCGCGGTCGAGGTTGAGGAAGATCTCATTGCCGACCGGCTCTATCACCTCGACACGCGCGTCAAAGCCCAGCGCGGCATCGCCTGACGGCTGCAGGTGCTCCGGGCGCACGCCGACGATCACCTCGCGCCCGAACCAGCTGCGCTCCACCCGTGCCGCACCCAGCGGCACGCGCCAGCCATCGGCCATCACCAGATGCAGGCCGTCCTGCTCATCCAGGCGCCCCTCCAGCACGTTCATCGCCGGGCTGCCGAGGAATCCGGCCACGAACAGATTCGCCGGGCGGTCGTACAGCGCCATCGGGCTGTCGATCTGCTGGATCACCCCATCCTTGAGTACCACGATGCGCTGGCCGAGCGTCATCGCCTCGACCTGATCATGGGTGACGTAGATCATCGTGGTGCCGAGCTTGCGATGCAGCTGCGCGATCTCGGTGCGCACGCTGTGGCGCAGTTTGGCATCCAGATTGGACAGCGGCTCGTCGAGCAGGAACACCGACGATTCGCGCACCATCGCCCTTCCCAGCGCCACACGCTGACGCTGGCCGCCGGACATCGCCTTGGGCAGCTTGTCGAGCATCGGGGTCAGCCCCAGCAGCTCGGCGGCGTTGTTGACCCGCTCGGCGATGACCTGTTTGGGGTGGCCGCGTAGCTTGAGCCCGAAGGCCAGGTTCTCGGCCACGGTCATGTGCGGATAGAGCGCATAGCTCTGGAACACCATGGCGATGTCGCGGTCCTTCGGGGCCACGTCGTTGACCACGCGCTCGCCGATCTTCAGCGTGCCGGCGCTGATGTCCTCGAGCCCGGCGATCATGCGCAACAGGGTCGACTTGCCGCAGCCGGACGGACCGACCAGCACCATCAACTCGCCATCGGCGACCTCGAAGCTCGCACCCTGCACCGCGACCTGACCGTTCTCGTAGACCTTGCGGACACCTTCCAACTGCACTTTCGCCATTTTCGGCCTCAACGTAAGTTGTGCGCCCTGCCCTCGGCCCTCCCGACGGCGGTGACGCGACATGCGCCTGCAAGGAAATCTCCTGCAAACGAATGCATTGGTTTATTCTGACATGTAATCGTTTTCACATGGCAACATCGATCTCGGGAGGGACCATGCCGCCACCGACCCAAGCCGCTGCTTCAAGCGGTGCAGCCTACCGTGCAAGGCCCGGCATTTCGCCGCGCATGTGCAGGCATCCCGCCGCAGCGCTAACCGCTGACGGCCACTTGCTGCAACAATCGGGGATTGGGCGTGCTCGTCCATCCCCCACTGCGCGCACGCCAGTGTCGCTCAGCAACAGACGTACCGACCGCCGGCTGTCCGGCGCCTTTCCGACCAGCTGCTGATCATGATGTCTCCAGAATCCGAAATTCGGTCCATGCATAACACCCTGATCCTGTTCGGCGCCACCGGCGATCTCGCCCAGCGCTATCTCTTCCCGTCCCTGCTGCGATTGTTCGTCGATGGCCTGCTGCCGGAGGATTTCCTTATCCGTGCGCTGGCGTTGTCGCCACACGACACCGAGGCATTCCGCGAGGTCCTGCGCCCGCGCCTGGCCGCCGCGCTGCCGATCGCCACGCCCGAACAGATCGAAACGCTGCTGCAGCGGGTCGACTATCGCTCGGTGGATCTGCGCGATGCCGAGTCGGTGGCCAATGCCGTGCGCGAGCTGGCCAGCCGCCAGTGCGTGAGCTACCTGGCGATTCCGCCGGGCCTGTACATCAGCACCTGCCAGGGCCTGGCCCTGGGCGGTGCGCTGGCCGCGCCACATCGGCTGATGCTGGAAAAGCCGATCGGCCACGACTCGGACAGCGCCCGCGAGATCCTGCAGTCGATCGGCGCGCTGATCGACGAAGACCGCGTATTCCGCCTGGACCATTACCTGGGCAAGGCGGCGGTGCAGAACCTGATCGCGCTGCGCTTCGGCAATACGTTGCTGGAAGCGGTGTGGAACCGCACCTACATCGAGTCGGTGCAGATCCTGGTGGCCGAAAGCGAAGGCGTGGACGGGCGCGATGCCTACTACGCGCGCTCCGGCGCGCTGCGCGACATGGTGCAGAGTCACATCCTGCAGTTGTTGTGCCTGGTGGCGATGGAGCCGCCGGCCTCGCTGGAAGCGGACCGCATCCGAGACGAGAAAGTCAAGGTGTTGCGCGCCCTGCGCCCGATGACCGCCGAGCATGCCGCCCACGACAGCGTGCGCGGCCGCTACACCGCCGGCAGCATCAACGGCCAGCCGGCGCAGGCCTATCACCCGCCAGAGGGCAGCGACGTGGAAACCTTCGTCGCGGTGACCGCGCATATCGACAACTGGCGCTGGGCCGGGGTGCCGTTCCACCTGTGCACCGGCAAGCGTCTGGCCGAACGCTCCACCCGCATCGTGGTCACGCTCAAGCCGGTGACGCATTGGCTGTTCGAGCGCCCGGACCGGCAGAACGCCGTACCCAATCGCCTGACCTTCCAGCTGCAGCCGCAAGAAAACATCGAGCTCGGCCTGATGAGCAGCTTGGCCGGCCCGGAATGGGGCGCGATCGAACTACAGCCGCTGGAACTTGAACTGTCGGTGCCGACCGGCCTGCACCGCCGCATCGCCTACGAGCGCCTGTTCGTGGATGCCTTCAACGGCAACCCGGCGCTGTTCGTGCGCGACGACGAGGTCAAGGCCGCCTGGTCGTGGATCGACAGCGTCAGCGATGCGTGGAAAGACGCGCAGTTGCCGCTGCAGCCCTACCCGGCCGGCAGCTGGGGCCCCGATGCCGCGGGCCCCTTCCTGCCCCCGGCCACCGACGCACAGGGACACACCGCATGACCGCTCCTTCCAAGCCAGTGCTGGTTGCCGATATCGGCGGAACCAATGCGCGCTTCGCGCTGGCCGACGTCGACGCCTCGGTGCCGCTGCTGGATGACACCTCGCGCGAATTTGCGGTGGTCGATTTCGGCTCGCTCGGCGAAGCCGCGCGCTATTACCTCGACCAGATCGGCGTGCAGGCCACCCAGGGCGTGTTCGCCGTGGCCGGCCGCGTGGACGGCGACGAGGCGCGCATCACCAATCATCCGTGGGTGATCTCGCGCTCGCGTACCGCGGCGATGCTGGGCTTCAGCACCCTGCACCTGATCAACGACTTCGCCGCGCAGGCCATGGCGATCAGCCTGCTGCGCCCGCAGGACGTGGTGCAGGTCGGCGGCGCCAGCTGGCGGCCGGCGCCGATCGATCAGCCGCGCAACTACGGCGTGATCGGCCCGGGCACCGGGCTGGGCGTGGGTGGGCTGATCATCCGCAACGGGCGCTGCTTCCCGCTGGAAACCGAAGGTGGCCACGTCAGCTTCCCGCCCGGCACGCCAGAGGAGATCCGCATCCTGGAGATCCTCTCCGAGCAGTTCGGCCGGGTCTCCAACGAGCGCCTGATCTGCGGCCCGGGCCTGGTCAACATCCATCGCGCGCTCAGCGAGATCGCCGGGGTCGACCCGGGCCCGCTGCAGCCCAAGGACATCACCGCGCGTGCGGCTGCGGGCGATCCGCGCTCGTCGCGCACCATCGATCTGTTCTGCGCCATCTTCGGTGCGATCGCCGGCGACATGGTGTTGATGCAGGGCGCCTGGGACGGCGTGTTCCTCACCGGCGGGCTGGTGCCCAAGGTGCTGGATTCGCTGCAGCATTCTGGCTTCCGCCAGCGCTTCGAACACAAGGGACGCTTCTCCGCGATCATGTCGCGGGTGCCATCGCTGGCCGTCATGCATCCGCATGCCGGCCTGCTCGGCGCCGCCGCCTATGCGGTGGATGCGCAGCGTCAGCATCCAGGGGAGCAGCGATGAACCTGCAGGACAATCCGCGCATCACACTGGTGCGCTACGAAGACCCGGCCGAATGGACCGAGGCGGTCGCCAGCGAGATGGCCGACCTGCTGGAACAGGAGATTTCGCGCCGCGGCCAGGCGCGCATGCTGCTGTCCGGCGGCACCACGCCGGCGCCGGTGTACGAATCCCTCGCCCACCGTCCGCTGGATTGGGCGCGGGTGGAAGTGGGCTTGGTCGATGAGCGTTGGCTCTCCCCGCAGGATCAGGACAGCAACGCCTGGCTGGTGAATCACAGTTTTTTGACCCATGCACCGGCCGCGACCTTCATTCCGCTGGTGCGTCCGGGCAAGCAGTTGCCCGAGTGCGTGCACACCGCGAACCTGCAGGCCACGCATGCCGAACCCGCGTGTCTGGCGGTGCTGGGCATGGGCGGCGACGGACACACCGCCTCGCTGTTCCCGGGCTCGACCGATCTGAGCAAGGCGCTGTCCAGCCCGCAGCCGTACGCGTCGCTGGATGCCACCGGCTGCCCTGGCTCGAATCAGTGGCCGCTGCGGATCACGCTGACACCGGTCGGGCTGGCCGCCATCCCGACCCGCCTGCTGCTATTGCGCGGCAAGCAGAAGCTGGACGTGCTGCAGGCTGCATTGGCCGGTGACGATGTCAGCCAGTATCCGATCCGGGTGGCGCTGCAGCAGCCTGGCCCGAAATTGCGGGTTCACTGGTGCGCTTAGATGCGAGTCCCTCGCAAGAGCCCGCACATCCTTGTGCGGGTATCAAAAAGAGCGTGCTTACTTTCTTCCCCCCGTTTCTCATAGCCGGTAGCCAATGAGCCTGCATCCGAACATCCAAGCCGTCACCGACCGTATCCGCAAGCGCAGCGCGCCGTCGCGCGCGGCGTATCTTGCCGGTCTCGATGCCGCCCTGCGCGAGGGTCCGTTCCGTAGCCGTCTGAGCTGCGGCAACCTGGCGCATGGTTTCGCCGCGTCCGAGCCGACCGACAAGTCGCGCCTGCGCGGTGCGGCCACACCCAACCTGGGCATCATCACCGCCTACAACGACATGCTGTCGGCGCATCAGCCGTTCGAGCATTACCCGCAGCTGATCCGCGACACCGCGCGTACGCTCGGTGCCACCGCGCAGGTCGCCGGTGGCGTGCCGGCGATGTGCGACGGCGTGACCCAGGGCCGCGCCGGCATGGAGCTGTCGCTGTTCTCGCGCGACAACATCGCCCAGGCCGCGGCGATCGGCCTGAGCCACGACATGTTCGACAGCGTGGTGTACCTGGGCGTGTGCGACAAGATCGTGCCGGGCCTGTTGATCGGCGCGCTGGCCTTCGGACACTTGCCGGCGCTGTTCATGCCGGCCGGCCCGATGACGCCGGGCATTCCGAACAAGCAGAAGGCCGAAGTGCGCGAGCGCTACGCCGCCGGCGAAGCCACCCGCGCCGAACTGCTGGAAGCCGAGTCGTCCTCGTATCACTCGGCCGGTACCTGCACCTTCTACGGCACCGCCAACTCCAACCAGGTGTTGCTCGAAGCGATGGGCGTGCAGCTGCCCGGCGCCTCGTTCGTCAACCCGGAACTGCAGTTGCGCGATGCGCTGACCCGTGAGGGCACCGCGCGTGCGCTGGCGATCTCCGCGCTGGGCCAGGACTTCCGTCCATTCGGTCGCCTGATCGACGAGCGCGCCATCGTCAATGCCGTGGTCGCGCTGATGGCCACCGGCGGTTCGACCAATCACACCATCCACTGGATTGCGGTGGCGCGTGCGGCCGGCATCGTGCTGACCTGGGACGACATGGATCTGATCTCGCAGACCGTGCCGCTGCTGACCCGCATCTACCCCAACGGCGAAGCCGACGTGAACCGCTTCCAGGCCGCAGGCGGCACCGCCTTCGTGTTCCGCGAACTGATGGACGCCGGGCTGATGCACGACGACCTGCCCACCGTGGTCGAAGGCGGCATGCGCGCCTACGCCAACGAGCCGCGCCTGCAGGACGGCAAGGTCGTCTACGTGCCCGGCACTGCGACCACCGCCGACGACAGCGTGGCGCGGCCGGTCAGCGCCGCTTTCGAATCGCAGGGCGGCCTGCGCCTGCTGCGCGGCAACCTGGGGCGTTCGCTGATCAAGTTGTCGGCAGTCAAACCGCAGCACCGCACGATCCAAGCGCCAGCGGTGGTGATCGATACGCCGCAGGTACTCAACAAGCTGCATGCCGCCGGCGTGCTGCCACACGATTTCGTGGTGGTGCTGCGCTACCAGGGCCCGCGTGCCAACGGCATGCCGGAACTGCATTCGATGGCGCCGTTGCTGGGCCTGTTGCAGAACCAGGGCCGGCGTGTGGCGCTGGTCACCGACGGTCGTCTGTCCGGTGCGTCGGGCAAGTTCCCGGCGGCGATCCATATGACGCCCGAGGCCGCGCGCGGCGGTCCGATCGGGCGCGTGCGCGAAGGCGACATCGTGCGCCTGGATGGCGAAGCCGGCACGCTGGAAGTGCTGGTCTCGGCCGAAGAGTGGGCATCGCGCGAAGTCGCGCCCAACACCTCGGTGGCGGGCAACGATCTGGGGCGCAACCTGTTCGCCATCAACCGCCAGGTGGTTGGGCCGGCCGACCAGGGCGCCATCTCGATTTCCTGCGGCCCCGCCCGTCCGGACGGTGCGCTGTGGAGCTACGACGCCGAGTACGAACTCGGTGCCGATGCAGCGGCCGCCGCCGCACCGCACGAGTCCAAGGACGCCTGATTTCCCTTCCCTCTGCGCGACCGCCCAGCGGTCGCCGTCTAACGGAGTTGCAATGACGATTGCCCAGACTCAGAACACCGCCGAACAGCTGCTGCGCGACGCCGGCATCCTGCCAGTGGTCACCGTGGACACGCTGGACCAGGCGCGCCGCGTCGCCGATGCGCTGCTCGAAGGCGGCCTGCCCGCGATCGAACTGACCCTGCGCACCCCGATCGCGGTCGAAGCGCTGGCCATGCTCAAGCGCGAGCTGCCCAACATCGTGATCGGCGCCGGCACCGTGCTGAGCGAGCTGCAACTGCGTCAGTCGGTGGATGCCGGTGCCGACTTCCTGGTCACCCCCGGCACGCCGGCGCCGCTGGCGCGCCTGCTTGCCGATGCGCCGATCCCCGCCGTGCCCGGCGCGGCCACGCCGACCGAGCTGCTGACCCTGATGGGCCTGGGCTTCCGCGTCTGCAAGCTGTTCCCGGCCACCGCCGTGGGTGGTTTGCAGATGCTCAAGGGCCTGGCCGGCCCGCTGTCCGAACTCAAGCTCTGCCCCACCGGCGGCATCAGCGAGGCCAACGCGGCCGAGTTCCTGTCGCAGCCAAACGTGCTGTGCATCGGCGGCTCGTGGATGGTGCCCAAGGACTGGCTGGCGCAGGGCGAGTGGGACAAGGTCAAAGAGAGCTCGGCCAAGGCGGCGGCGATCGTTCGGCAGGTACGCGCGGGCTGATTCTCCGGCCGGCGTATCCAGCGGCTTGGAACCCAGGTTGCCGGGAAAGCTGGATGGCTAAAGAAAGCTGATCAGTTGGCGCTTTGGTTTTAAATGAGGAAAGCCCGGTTTGCTGGCGCTTTGATTTCGGTTGACGTAAGGCTGCTGGCAGGCGCCTTATTTCAAGCGTGTGAGCGGCCCGCGGGCGCCGGGGCAGGACACGCCGTGGACCCATCCGTGGGGACCTTACATGCGCCTTGTCGTGTAAGGTCCCGCCCCGGCGCCCGCGGACCACTCTTCGACTGTTCCTGTGTTGGCGGAACGGAGAGCAGCCACCGCCGCAGGGCATGCCCGACCTAGCTTTGGTCGTTGCCCCGCCTAATGAGGCAGGGGCCTCTTCGCATCCCTCTTGAAGGCGGCGGATTGAAAGCGCTGGGAACCGTGCACTTCTGAGTAGTTGGCATCTGGGCGGTTTGTCTGAGAGCTACGAAGTCGAAGGTCCAGAAGACGTGCGGCGACCTTGGCAGATGATTGGCACCACAATCGAGCACTGAATCGGCTGTCGTTTTTCGTCGCTCAACGTCGCGGAAACGACTCGCCGAAGCGACAGCGTGGCCGGGGATTGGCGGAGAGCGGCACAGGGATGTGCCGCGGCGGCGAGTCAGACAGGATGTCTGACCGAGCCGAGGAGCCAGTCCGCGGACGCGCTGTCGCCCTCACCGAAGCCAGCGAATGGCAGCCGTGTACTGAGCAGTACCCAGACAACCCGTACTCTCTCACCCCAACCCCGCGCCCCGCGCCCGGCCCACGCTTGCGGCGCGGTCGCTCCAAGGCACGCGCGTCCATGGCGCGCAAGCCGTGCCTCCTCGCCCCACCGGGAGAGGGGCTTTGCGCCTTGTCACCCAGGGCCTCAGTGCGCTGGTGAATGCCTTAGGCCGGGGAAACTTCAGCAGTGTTGGCGCTCACGATTCCAGCGCGACGCTTGTCGGCGGCGTCTTCGACACGCCACGCGCACGTCGTACCAGCGCGGCTGCGCCGTTGCTCATGTCATCGAGAATTGCGTAGATCGTCGGCAGGAACAGCAGGCTCACCACCGTCGAGAACGCCAGCCCGCCGGCGATCGCGCGGGCCATCGGGAAGTACGGCGGGCCGTCGCTGAACATCGTGGTGCTGGTCAGCGAGATCGGCACCATCGCCAGGATGGCGGTGCCCATCGTCATCATGATCGGCCGCAAGCGCTCGCGCGAGCCTTCCACCAGTGCCTGGGTACGCCCCATGCCACGGCGGCGCAGGTTGTTGATGTGCTCGATCATCACGATGCCGTTGTTCACCACCACGCCCATCAACACCAGGATGCCGATGAAGGACATGATCCCGAACGAGGTGCCGGTGATCCAGAACAACCAGAACACCCCGAAGATCGAAAACACCACGCCACTCATGATCGCCGCAGGAAACAGCAGCGACTCGAACACCGCCGCCATCACCACGTAGATCATCACCAGCGCGATCACCAGGTTGAACACCATCTGCCCCATCGCTTCGCCGTCGTTCTGGTAATCGCCGCCGTCGAAGGTATAGCTGTAACCGGCCGGGAAACGCATCGCCTTGAGCGGCTTCTCCATTGCCGCGCGTGCTTCCGGTGCGGTGACCTTGCTGGCCAGATTGGCTTTGATGGTCAGCGTGGTCTGGCGGTTGGTGCGGCCGATCTGGGTGGCGGCCGGGCGAATCTGTACATCCACCAGACTGAGCAACGGCACGCTGCGACCATCTTTGGTACGCACCGTGAAGCTGGCCAGGTCTTCCGGCTTGCTCTGTTCGGCACCGGCAAACCGCACCCACACCGGCACCTCGTTGTCGCCGCGGCGGAACTCGCGCAACGGCGTGCCGCGCAATGCCAGGCCGACGAAGCTCGCCACCTGCTCGGCACTGAATCCGAAGGCTGCCGCACGCTCGCGGTCGACCCGGATCGCCAACTCGCTGGTGCGGTCGCCGGTGTCCACATGCACGTCGCGCAGTTCCTTGCGCTGCGCCAGCAGCGGGATCACATCGTCCGCCAGGGCCTGCAGGGCCTGGGTCGAATCGCCGACCAACTGCACCTGCACGCCTTGATTGCCGCTACCGCCATCGCCCTGATTGCCGATGCTGTAGTCCGTCCGCGCCGAGCGCGGCAATGCCTTGCGGATCTGTTCCAGCAACGGCGGCAGGTCCTTGACCTTGCTCGCGTCGAAGGTCACCGTGGTGCTGCTGCCTTCCGCTTCGCTGAACCACGAATAGATTTGGGTGATGTGGTACTTGGCGCGATTGGCTTGCAGGTAATGCTCGACCCGCCCCACCTCCTCACCCATCTGCTCATGCGTGTACGAGCCTTTCCACTGATACTGGATGAAGGCCTCGTTGCCGCCGTCGCCGCCGAACATGTCGACCTTGGTCAGTTTCATCGGCACCAGGCTGATTGCACTGACCAACACGATGCCGGCCACGCTCCAGCCGCGATGGGCCAGCGTCCATGTCAGCAGCTTGGCGTAACGGCGCTGCAGCCGTGCGATCACGCCGCGCTCTGAACTCACCATCGGCGGTGTCCTCATGCGCGCCGACAACATCGGAATCAGGCTGATCGCCACCAGCCACGAGGCCAGCAACGAGACCGAAATGGTGATGGCGATCTGCGCCATGAAGATGCTGATGTTGTTGGTCTCGCCGAACAGGTTCGGCACGAATACGATGCAATGGCACAAGGTGCCGGCGCTGAGCGCGATCGCCACGCTGCGCGTGCCCAGCAAGGCTGCCAGCTGTGGCTGACCGGGCATGCGCTCGCGCTCCTGGTAAATGCTTTCCACCACCACCACCGCATTGTCGACCAGCATGCCGACCGCCAGCAGCAGGCCCATCATGGTCAGGATGTTGAGCGTGACGCCGACGAAATACATGAAGCCCAGCGTGATCGCAAAGCAGATCGGAATCGCCAGCGTCACCATCAGCGTCGATGGCCAGTGGCGCAGGAAGAAGAACAGTACCGTGATCGACAACAGCAAGCCCACTGCGCCGGCCTCTGCCAGTTCCGCCAGCGACGAGGTCACTGCCTTGCCCTGGTTGTCGATCACCTTGATCTGCACATCGCGCATCGCAGGTTCGGCGCGAATGTCCTCGACCTCCTTCAACGCCGCCTTGGACACATCCACCAGGTTGGCGCTGCGCTCCTTGTAGATATCCAGCCCGATCGCCGGACGTCCGTCCAGGCGGCGGCCGTAATTCATCCGCGTCGGCTTCAGCCGCACCTGCGCGATGTCGGCCAGCCGCAGCCCCTTGGCATTGAGCACCAGATCGCGCAACTCCTGCAGATCGCGCAATTCGCCGATCGGCTGTACCCGAATGCGCTGGCCGTTGTCGTCGATCTGGCCTGCAGACACCGAGAAATTCAGCTTGCCCAAACGCTCGCTCAAATCATTGAGGCTGAGGTCGTGCGCGGTGAGCCGGTCCGGGGCGATGGCGATCTCCACTTCGTTCGGTGGTGCGCCGGAGATCTCCACCTTGGCCACGCCGGGAATCCGTTCGATGCGTCGCTTGAACTCGCGGTCGAGCATGTCGTACGCGCCGGTCAGATCGGTCTGGCTGGCCAGGCGCACCTTCAGCACCGGTTCGTCGCTGCTGGACCATTTATAGATGTGGAAGCGCTGCAGATCTTCCGGAAAATCGTCGCGGATGGCATCCAGCCGCTCGCGCGCATCCGATGCGGCGATGGCGATGTCGCGATCCCAATCGGAGAACTCGATGAAGATATTGGCGCCATCGGCGGTGGCGGTCGAGCGCATGCGCTTGATGCCGGTCATCGTCGCCAGCGCCTCTTCGGCCGGCCGCACCAGGTTGCGTTCCACCTCGTCCGGGGTGGAGCCGGTGTACGGCAACTGCACGAACAGGAACGGTGCGGAAATGTCCGGCAGCGCTTCCAGCGGCAGCCGGAACGCGGCAATCAGCCCCACCACCACCAGCGAGACGAAGCACATGATGGTGGTGACCGGGCGACGGATGCTGAAGGCGGCAACACTCATAGCGCCTCCAGCCCGTCGGCGTTCCCGGTCGCCTGCGCTCGTTGGCCGGCCATGCGCCGGCCACGCTCCAGGTAGTACGCATCGGCGCGGCGATCCAGCAGGTCGTACACCACCGGGATCACCAGCAGGGTCAACAGCGTGGACACCAGCAACCCGCCGATCACGGTGATCGCCATCGGTGCGCGCACTTCGGCACCCTCGCCCATCGCCACCGCCAGCGGCAGGAAGCCGAACAAGGTGCACAGCGTGGTCATCACGATCGGCCGCAGGCGCGAACGCGCGCCTTCGATCAAGGCCTCGCGCTTGGGAACGCCTTCCTCGCGCAGCTGGTTGACCTTGTCGATCAGGATGATCGCGTTCTTGGTCACCAGCCCCACCAGCAGGATCAAGCCGATGAACACCACCACCGACACCGGCTTGCCGGTCATCAGCAAGGCCAGCACCGCGCCGACCATCGCCAGCGGAATGGTGAACAGGATGACGAACGGATGCAGCAGCGATTCGAACTGCGAGGCCATCACCAGATAGACCAGGAAAATCGCCAGACCGAACGCGAACAACAGCGACCTGACCGATTGCGCCAGTTCCTCGCCCTGCCCGCCGATATGCATGCCCACGCCGGCGGCCAGCGGATCGTTGTGCACCATCGACTCGACCTCGCGCACCGCGCCGCCCAGATCCATGTCATGCAGGCTGGCCGAGACGATCGCCACGCGGGTCTGATCGGCGCGATGGATCTCGCTCGGTCCGGTCGTCGCCACCACCTCGGCCACCGCCGCCAGACGCACCGGTCGGCTGCTGCCCGGGTTGACGATCAGCTGCCGGATCGCATCCACACTGGCGCGGTCGCTGTGCTGGGCACGCACCAGCACGTCGATCTTGCGATCGCGAAAGCTGTAGCGCGTGGCTACATCGCCGCGCACTTTCTTGACGATGACATCGGCGATCTGGCGGGTGGTCAGGCCCAGCGCACCAGCACGTTCCTGATCGAAGCGGATCTGGATTTCCGG
Organism: Xanthomonas sp. CFBP 8152; assembly: GCF_014199025.1. NCBI lineage: Bacteria > Pseudomonadati > Pseudomonadota > Gammaproteobacteria > Lysobacterales > Lysobacteraceae > Xanthomonas > Xanthomonas sp. CFBP 8152. The sequence goes on along the minus strand of NZ_JACHNO010000001.1, from coordinate 1,712,872 downwards.
GAAGCCCTCTTCCACCGTCGACTTGACGTCGGCGTAGTGGCCATTGGCCCGCAGCATTGCCGCCAGCTTCTGCCCGGCACGTTCCAGTTCGCCCAGATCCTGCCCGCGCAACTCCACTTCCAGTGGCGTGGAGAAGCTGAACAACGCCGGCCGTGCGAAATCCACCTGGACCCCCGGATGCCCGGCCATGCGGCTGCGCAGCCGCCTGGTGGCCGCCGCTTCCACTGCCGGGCTGCCGCCGCCGGCCATCACCACGGTGAGCTTGCCGATGTTCTCGCCGCTCTCGGTGGGATTGGCATCCAGCCGCGTGCCGCTGCCGCTGACGCCGTACAACGAGGCGATGCCCGGATCCTTGTCGTGCGCCAGCTGCAATTCGCGCACCAATGCATCGGTCTGCGCCAATGGCGTGCCGGAAGGCAGCTTTACCGTCATTTCGAAGCGGTCCTGCGCCAGTTGCGGAATCAGATCCGCACCCAGCATCGGCACCAGGAACACGGTGCCGATAAACGCGGCAGCCGCCAGTCCCAGCACCAGGCCGGGCCGCCGCAATGCCGCCGGCAACACCGCCAGATAACCACGCTCGGCGCGGGCATATGGCGTCATCGCCAGGTCGCTGGCCTTGCGCATCACCGGCGACACCACCCGCGCGATGCCGCGCCACAGCTTGACCACCGCCCACGCCACACCGAAGACCGCATAGTGCATGCTCGCGCCGGCCCCGCGCCGGCCGGCGGCCACCGGTTTGAGCCAGCGCTGCTGCGGCTGCCACTGCGGCCGGCTTGGCTCGTCCGGGAATGCCATTGGCGGCGCACCCTTGAGCGAACTCAACATCGGGATCAGCGTCATCGACACCACCAGCGAAATCGCGATCGCGATCGCCACGGTCATCGCCTGGTCGCGGAACAACTGCCCGGCGATGCCGTCGACGAACACCAGCGGCAGGAACACCGCGATCGTGGTCAACGTGGACGCCATCACCGCCATGCTGACTTCGCGGGTGCCGGCGATTGCCGCATCCAGCACGCTCAGGCCACGTTCGCGCGCCTTGGCGATGCTTTCCAGCACCACGATCGAATCGTCCACCACCAGCCCGGTGGCCAGCGCCAACCCGCCCAGCGACATCACGTTGAGGCTCAGCCCCAACTGGCCCATGAAGAAGAACGTGGTGATGATCGACACCGGCAACGACAGGCTGATCACGAAGGTGCTCCAGCCATCGCGCAGGAACAGGAAGATGATCAGGATCGCCAGCACGCCGCCGATCACCGCATCCTTCTTGACGTCGCTGATCGCGTGCTCGATGAAGTGCGATTGATCCTCGATGGTGGTGATCTCCACATCGCCCGGCACCGTGGCCTTGAGTTGCTCCAAACGTGTGCGCAGCGCCGCGGCGGTGGACACGGTATTGGCATCGCCTTCCTTGTAGATCGCCAGCTCCACCGCTTCCTTGCCGCCCAGGCGGATGATCGCCTCGCGCTCCTTGTAGCCCTGGCGCACCTGGGCCACATCGTTCAATCGCACCGGCATGCCGCCGGCAATGCTGCTGCTGGCTGCCGACGAGGTGCTCTGCACTTCGGCCGCTGCCGCCAGCGCCGCCTGCGAGCCGGTGGACGCGGCGATCGCATACATCTGCTGCATCGCCGCGTCCGCAGCGCTGCCGCTGCTGCTTTGCGTGGTCACCAACATGTTGCGGATCTCGTCCAGATCCACGAACTGGTTGACCGTGCGCACCAGATACCGCTGCGAGCCTTCTTCCAGGCGGCCGCCGGAGATGTTGACGTTCTCTTCCTTGAGCCGGGTGATCACGTTGTCGATCGGCAGATTGAGCTGGGCGAGTTTCTGCTGATCGATATCGACCTGGATCTCGTCTTCCAGCCCGCCGCCGACCTTGACCGCAGCTACGCCGGCCACCGGCTCGAGCTTCTTCTTCAGATCCTCGTCGGCATAGCGACGCAAGCCGGTGAGCTGGCGGATCGCATCGTTGTCGGATGCCGGCGCCTGTTTGGGCGACAGCGCAAGCCGCATGATCGGCTCGGTCGAGGGATTGAAGCGCAGCAATACCGGCGGTTTGGTTTCCAGTGGCAGCGACAGGGCTTCCATCTTGTCGCGCACTTCCAGGCCGGCCTGGTCCATGTTGGTGCCCCAGGCGAACTCCAGCACCACATCGCTTTGCCCGGTGCGCGAGATCGACTTGAGCTTGCGCAGGTTCTTGACCACGCCGACCGCTTCTTCCACCGGCTCGGTCACCAGCGTCTCGATTTCCGCTGGCGCCGCACCGGTGTACTCGGTGCGCACGGTCAGCGTGGGATAGCTCAGATCCGGCAATAGATTGACCTTGAGACTGCGCAGGGCGATCAGCCCGAACAGCAGCATGGTCACGGTGATCATCGCGATGGTCACCCGACGCCGTGTGGCGAAGGCCACCAAGCCACCGCCACCTCCGTGCAAAGGCGCATGCGGGTCGTGCACGGGGCCGTGCGCGTTGCCGTGATCGCTCATGAGCGTTTCCCGTCGCTTCCGGTTGCCGGTGCCGCAGCCGCAACCGGCTTGCGATCGGGCTGGCCGATGACCTGCACCGCCGTGCCATCGCGCAGCGCCACCTTGCCGGCGGTCACCACCTGGTCGCCTTCCTTCAGGCCTTGCCGCACTTCCAGCCACGGCCCTTCGGCATAACCGAGTTTCACCGGTACCCGGCTGGCCTTGCCGTTGCGTACCACGAACACCGCCGGCTCGCCGTCGTCCAGCAGCGCCAGGCGCGGGATCACCAATGCGTCCTTGCGCTGGTCGTAATCGATACGGATGCGCCCGAACATGCCCGGCTGCAGCGCTTCGGCGCCCTGGCCGAACGCACAGATCACCCGGAAGGTGCCGCTGCCCGAATCCACCACCGGCGCGATGCGGTCGACCTTGCCGATGAACTGCTGACCGGGCAAGGCGTCGGCCAGCAGGGTCACCGGCTGGCCGGATTTGAGCGTGGCCAGTTCGCGCTCGGGCACATTGAGCGTGGCTTCCAGCTGCGAATCGTCGACGATGCGGAAGATCGGCGTATTGATCTGCACGAAGTTGCCGGTCTTGATCGAGCGCGAGGCGATCACCCCGGAAATTGGCGCCTGCACGGTGGTGTAGGACAGCTCCAGCGATGCCAGGCGGTGCTGCGCGCGGCTGTTCTCGACATCGAACTTGAGCTGATCGACATCGGCGGCACTGACCAGCTGCTGCCCCACCAACTGGGTGGCACGGCGATAACTGTTCTCCAGTTTGCGCAACTGCGCTTCGCTTTGCGCCACCGCCAGATGCGCGCGGTCCGGATCCAGGCGGACCAGTGCCTGGCCAGCGGCCACCTTCTGCCCCTCTTCCAACATCACAGCCAGTGCCACGCCGGAGGTCTTTGCCACCACCTGCGCTTCGGCACGCGGCTCCAGGGCGGCGGTGCCGGTATAGCTGGCCGCCACTGCACGGCGTGCGGCCTTGGCAATTTCCACCGGCACCGCATCGACGGTTTTCTTTTCCTCGGCGGCCTTGGCCTCGCTATCTCCCGCCTTGCAGCCGCCCAACAACAGGCTCGTGGTGATCAACAATGCAGCGGCGCAGGTTCCGCTGCGGCCGGGCAGGAAGGAGAGTGGCGACATCGTCGTGTCCTAGTGGATGCGTGAACAGGTGTTGTAGGCAAGTAGACCACCCGAACGATCATGCCGCCAATGCGCCAAAGGTCATGGTCTGTTCAAGTTCGCGTATTCACCCCGTTTGCGCCGCGCCAAATCGCAGGCATACTCGGACCGGTTCCGCCACGCCCCCACGTGCGGACGTTCAATCAGTCTTCCGGATACGAAACCATGCGCCCGCAGCCGCTCGCCGCTTGCCTCGCTCTGGTCGTCTTCCTGCCGTTTGGGGGCGCATCAGCGACACCGTCAGTCACGCCAGCGGCACCCGCCGCGCCCGCCACGGCGGCGGCCATGCCCGCAGCGCCCGCCGGCAACCCGTCCAACGGACGTTTGCTGGCCTATACCTGCCAGGGCTGCCACGGCGTCACCGGCTACAAGAACGCCTATCCCAGTTATCGCGTGCCCAAGATCGGCGGCCAGTCCAGCCAGTATCTGACCCAGGCGCTGACCGAGTACCGCCAGGGCAAACGCAAGCATCCCACCATGCAAGCGCAGGCGCAGAGCTTTTCCGAGCAGGACATCGCCGATATCTCCGCCTACCTGTCCACCCTCAAATAAGCGCCCACATGCCGAACGCCCTGCACGCTCCGCGTCTAGCCATCGCCCTGGTCGCTGCCCTGATGTTGGCGGCCTGCTCCCAATCCCAGGTTGAGTCCCCCGACCATTCCGCCGGCGATGCCGGCCACGCCAGTGGCGAACATGGCTCCGGCTCGTCAGCCGGCCTGCCGAACGGACGCGCCGAAGCTGGCGACAAGCTGGCGCACGCCAAGGGCAAGGCGACCGGCCAGAGCTGCATCGATTGCCATGGTGCCGACGGCAATGCACCCATCGACCCCAGCTATCCCAAGCTCGGCGGACAGTACGGCGATTATCTTGCGCACGCCTTGCAAGCCTATCGCAGTGGCGATCGTCAGCACCCGCTGATGACGGCCCAAGCCACCGCGCTGAGCGACCAGGACATCGCCGACCTGGCCGCCTATTTCGGTGCACGGCAGACGCAGCTGCGCGACCTGCACGGCGTCAAGTGAGGGGCTGTCGCACAGCGTGCCGCACGCACGCTGCGTCTCATCCGGAATGAAAAAGCACTTGCAGGAGCATTAACAGGCCGCTATCATTTCGTTCTCAGTTTCGTGGGGCCATAGCTCAGCTGGGAGAGCGCCTGCATGGCATGCAGGAGGTCGGCGGTTCGATCCCGCCTGGCTCCACCATTCCTGGCTTAGGCCGTCAGGATGGCAACTCAGGTTTTGATACGCGTCCCCATCGTCTAGAGGCCTAGGACACCACCCTTTCACGGTGGACACCGGGGTTCGAATCCCCGTGGGGACGCCAATCATCTGAAAGCCCCGGCACTGCCGGGGCTTTTTTTTGCGTGTGTTTTCGGCATCGATTGCGTGCGCGGCTATCTGCACGCGGTGCTCGTGGTATGGCGTGTCATCTGTCGATATCGATGATGCAACAGCTCCGCATCAGCGTAGTGCGACCTGGACCTTTGCACCTCACCTGCTGCGGTTGCCGGCACGGCTACGCAGACGGCGGTGCAAGCAAACGCAGGATGTTGCGATGCTGATCGAATGTTGTGCGCAGACTGTTGCGCATGACCGACGTGCAAAAGATGCCACGGCCACTGCATCGCCACACCCTACGCAGTCAGACACTCGTGCATGCAGACGACATCAAGGTCGATCAGCCTGCGGGGCGCGCACTCATCGATTCCTCGCGAAGCCACGTCTCACGTTGATCCCCGCCGCGTGCGAATCGGTCGCGCAAAACTTTTTGCACAGACCACTTCCCAAGCGTCATCGATGTCGCTATGATTGCCGGCTCGCAGCATCGTGGGGCCATAGCTCAGCTGGGAGAGCGCCTGCATGGCATGCAGGAGGTCGGCGGTTCGATCCCGCCTGGCTCCACCAAATTCCCGACATAGGCCGTCTGGAATCTACAACCAGGTTTTGATACGCGTCCCCATCGTCTAGAGGCCTAGGACACCACCCTTTCACGGTGGACACCGGGGTTCGAATCCCCGTGGGGACGCCAATCATCTGAAAGCCTCGGCATTGCCGGGGCTTTTTTTGCCTGAAATTCAGGCCACTCCACTCCACCGCATGCAATAGGTGGCGGCACGATACGCGCAAATCGTGTCACTCCATCCACACTCACGCACACGCGTATCGACGGGGGAACGTACGCGCTCGATGAAGCACTTGCACCGCTCGCGAATCGAACGAATTGGCGCAACGACGGATCAGGTCTGGCCGTCATCCAGCGCCTTGCGGCCTTCGTGGGTGAGATCGATATCGCCGTCCTCGGCCTGTGTCGCATAGCCGGCGCGCACCGCCCAGTTGGCCTCTTCGTCGGCGACCGGCGTGGTGTCGTGGATGTCGCGCAAAATGCGCAGCTGCTGCGAAGAATCGAAATCCATGGAAGCCACCTGCTTGAAAGAGTTCTCCAAGGTACGCACCGCGCGTGATGGTTGCGTGCCTGCAAGCATCTGGCGGCAAACCGAACTCGTCTCGCCGGAATTTTTCAGCGGACACGCATGAGCGGTGCGCCGCAGTGGGACACGCCGCCATGCGAAGAAGGTGACGCTGCCCTGACGGCATGGCTCAGGCGTAGCGATGCAAAAAGCGGCAGGCATTCACCCGCTCCGGCACAGCGGCCGAGCGCACAAAAGAAAAGCCCCTCTGGATATGCCAGAAGGGCTCTACTTGTGCTGCTACATCTTGGTGCCGAAGGTGGGACTCGAACCCACACGCTTTTAAGGGCGGCGGATTTTGAATCCGCTGCGTCTACCGATTCCGCCACTTCGGCGTGGCCGCGCAGTATAGCGGCTTGTGTATGAAACGAACAGTGTCAGACCGCGCCTGACGAATTCAGGTGCAAGCGGAGCCATCAGCGCCGCGGTGGAGCGGTGTCGATATACTGACCCACTTAGATGAAGGAGTAAGCAATGTCGGTGTTGCGTGGAGTTCGGGTGCTGGTGGTCGAGAACGACCAGATGAATGCCATGCTGCTCGACCTGCAGCTCGTCCAGGCTGGCGCGGTCGTGCTGGGTCCGGTCGGAGAAGTTGCACAAGCGCTGGCGCTGATCCAGGCCGAGGCGCCGGAGATCGCAGTGCTCGACTACCGGCTCGGCAACGGCGAGACCAGCGAGCCGGTCGCCCGACTGCTGGCGGAGCTCGGGATTCCGTTCGTGCTGGCTACCGGTGTTGCCAGTGGCACCATCCCCCGCGGCTTCGAACGCGGCGTGATCCTGACCAAGCCCTACCTGTCCGACGAACTGATCGGCGCTCTGTCCAGGGCGCGGCAACTGAGCGGTGCCGCCAGCTGAGGGCGACAGCACAGCCGGTGCGTCACCAGCATGCGGGCGTGGCCGACGTTTGACGCTCTCCATTGCCAGCCGCCTCTGCTGGCTGCGCGCCTGCCGCGCTTGACGCAGGCCATTCCCGCGGTCGTGCCGGTTGCCGCCACTCTCGATCGCTGCCCGCTTGCCACTAGAATCGTGCATCCAGGCATGATGGGGTAGGTCACCGAATGGATATCGCCGTGTCGCCGTTTGCCGGCCTGTTGCCGGAAACGTGCGAGACAGCCGGATTGTTGCTGGCGTCGTCCGCGTGCGCCGCCGATCCGCTGCTGCGCGACTGCCAGGCGCTGCGGACGACGCTGTCAGTGTGCCTGCACGCGCAGGTTCCGATGCTGCTGGTCTGGGGCAAGCCGTCGCGCTGCATCTATAACGATGCCTGCATCGCGCTGCTGGGCGAACGCCACCCGGCAGCATTCGGCCAGCCATTGGCAGAGCTTGCAGACAGCGCTGAAGCCGACCGCACCTCTGCCGAGGCGCGTGTGGCATTGACGCTGTCGGCGTGGTCCTGCAGCCCGGTGCTGCATGCCGGCGAACATGTGGGCATGTTGTATGTCGCCAGCACCCCCGCCCCTGCTGCTGGGCCGACCCGTCGCGAGGCCGTGCCCGCGGCGGTTGCCCCCACACTCGATGAGTCATCGGCCTTCATGGCGGTGCTGCGTGGACCCAGCTACATCGTCGAAAGCGCGAGTCAACGCTTCCACGAGCTGATCGGCCAGCGTCCGTTGCTGGGCCGTGCATTACTCGAGGCGATGCCGGAAATCGCCGACAAGGGCTATCTCGAGCTGCTCGATGAGGTGAGACGCAGCGGCCGTCCTGTCATCGGCGAGTCGATGACCGCCCATCTGCAGCGTATGCCCGGCGATGCACTCGATCAGACCTTCGTGGATTTCCTGTATCAGCCGATGCGCGAGCGCGATGGCCGCCTCGATGCAATCCTGGTGCACGGACTCTCCGTCACCCAGCAACGCAGCATGGCAAGTCGCGACAGCTTCCTGCTGATGCTTGAAGACGCGTTGCAAAACGTTTCCGATCCGCGTCAGATCATCGATACCAGTGTGCGATTGCTGGGCGAACATCTGCAGGTCAATCGCTGCGCATTCGGCCTGGCGGCGGCCGACGGCAAAACCATGCACGTGATCAGTGACCATGTGCAGGACATGCCAAGCCTGCAAGGCGATTTTCCGCTGGAAGTGGCGCAAGGCCTGCGCGACGCCTTGTTGGAAAACCGCCCCTGGTTCACTACCGATGCGATGGCGCCCGGTGCACCGGACTATGTGGCGCAGCAGTATCGGCGCTCCGGCCTGCGCGCGTCGCTGGCGATTCCGCTGCACAAACACGGCCGCCTGGTTGCGGCCATCGGCGTGCATCAGCGCGCACCGCGGCGCTGGTTGCCCACCGAGATCGAAGTGGTCCGCCTGGTTGCGGCGCGCTGCTGGGAGTCCATGCAACGCGCCAAGGCGCAGCAACAACTGGCCGCCAACGAGGCACGGCTGCGCCGACTGGCCGACACACTGCCGCAGATCATCTTCATCGCCGACCCGGAGGGTCAGCCGCATTACTTCAATCGGCGCTGGTACGAATACACCGGACTGGATCCTGCCGACAGCCAGAGCGCTGCGTGGCATCGGGCCCACACCACCGATGGCCTGCAGCACTCCGCGCAGGCCTGGGCGTTGGCCATCGAGGGCGAGCGCGCCTACGAAATGGAGTGCGAACTGCAATGCCGCGACGGCCAGCGGCGCTGGCATCTGGCGCGCGCCCTGCCCGTGCGCGGCGACGACGGCAGCATCAGCGAGTGGATCGGTACCTACACCGATATCCATGACCGGCGTGCATTCGAGCAACAGCTGCGCGAAAGCGAAGTGCGCTTCCGTGCCTTGTGCGAGACGGTGCCGGCGATGATCTGGATGGCCGATGAGCAGGGCGACTGCGTGTACTGGAATCCGCGCTGGTATCACTTCACCGGGCAGGCCGAAGACCAGGCGATGGACCAGGGCTGGTGGGATGTGATGCATCCCGACGATGCCGTGCGCGTACGCGACACATTCGGACAGGCGTTGGCGCAGCATGGCGAGTTCCTGGCCGAGTACCGCGTGCGTCGTCATGACGGGCAATACCGTTGGTGCATCGATACCGCGTCGCCGCACTTCGCCAGCGACGGACGTTTTCTCGGCCACATCGGTTCGCTGACCGATATCTCCGAACGCAAGCACATCGAAGATGCCACCGCCTCCGACCGCGCCATCCTGAGCCTGATCACCACCGGCGCACCGCTACCGGCAGTGCTTGACGCCATCGCATCGAGCGTGGAAGCGCGTGGCGAGATTGCGCTGTATTGCGCGGTGATGGTGCTGGATGAAGTACGCAAGACGCTGAGCTTCGGCTCGGCGCCACATTTTCCGGTCGAGTACCGCGGGCATTTCGAAGCCTCGCCGATCGGACCGAACGGGCCGCCGTGCGCGCGCTCGGCCTATCTCGGGCAGCAGGTGATCTGCGAGGACATCCAGGCCGACCCCAGCTTCAGCGACCACCACGCGATTTCGGCGGCGCTGGGCATCGTCGCCTGCTGCGTGACGCCCATCCTGGACAGCAACGGGCAGGTGCTGGGCACGCTCAACATCTACTACGACCGCGTCCACCTGCCCTCGCTGCGCGAACAGGCGATGGCGCGCTCTGCATCGCATCTGGCCGGCATCGTCATCGAGCGCACGCGCGTGGATGCCAAGCTCAAGCAATCGCTGCAGGCCGAGACCGTCGCACGCAGTCAGGCCGAGCATGCCAGCCGGGTCAAGGACGAGTTCCTGGCTACGCTCAGCCACGAATTGCGCACGCCGCTCAATGCCATCCTGGGCTGGTCGCGGCTGATGCAGTCGGAGGTGTTCGAGCCGGCCAATCTGGGCAAGGGCCTGATCATCATCGAGCGCAGTGCGCGTGCGCAGACGCAGATCATCGACGACCTGCTCGATATGAGCGCGATCCTGTCCGGCAAAGTCCGCCTGCAGGCAGAGCACTTCGATATCGCAGGACTGATGCGCAGCACGGTGGAATTGATGCAGCCGTCGGCAGCGGCGCGCGACATCGCGCTGGAGCTGGATGCGCCCGGCGAAGGCGAGCTGTGGTTCTTCGGCGATGCCGGGCGCCTGCAGCAGGTGCTGTCCAACCTGCTCAGCAATGCACTGAAGTTCACCTCACCCGGAGGAACGGTGCGGGTGGGGCTGGACATCGAGGACGACCGGCTGCGGCTGTGCGTGCAGGACACCGGCATCGGGATCGCGGCCGAATTCCTGCCGCATGTATTCGACCGCTTTCGGCAGGCCGATGCCGGCACCACGCGGCGCGTGGGTGGGCTGGGGCTAGGCTTGTCGATCTCCCGTCAGTTGATCGATCTGCACGGCGGCAGCCTGGGGGCATCCAGTGCGGGCGAAGGCAAGGGCTCGACCTTCACCATCGTGCTGCCGTTCCAGCACGGGGTCAGCGATCTGCGCCCGGCGTCGGCCGAGTCGCTGCAGGTCGGTCCGCTGCCGCGCGATTGCCTCGGACGCCTGGATGGCGTGCGCCTGTTGCTGGTCGACGACGACCAGGATTCGCGCGAGGCGGTGGTGCAGTTCCTGACGCTTGCCGGCGCGCAGGTGCATGCGGCCGGCTCGGTGGAGGCGGCCGAGCAATGCCTTGCGGAGGCACCCTTCGATGTGTTGGTCAGCGATATTGCGATGCCGGCGCGCGACGGCTACGACCTGATCCGCACGGTACGCTCCGGTCGCGCCGACCTGCCCCGGCACATCCCCGCCATCGCTCTGACCGCCTACGTGCGCGAAGAAGACCGCGACCGCGCGGTACTTGCAGGATTCGATGCGCATATGGGCAAGCCGGTGGAGCCACCTGGTCTGGTCGACCTGATCGAGCGCCTGATCTTGCCGACGCGCACGGTACGCAGCGAGGCGTGAGATCGCCTGGAAACGCAGTAAAACAGCGTGGTCAACCACGTGCTGCTTGCAACACACACACCGACCATCCCGGCTGGTCCTTGCCCGCCCACCGTCGCGGGACCTTATGCGGCATGGATGCCGCGCAAGCGCCTACACGGACGTCCTTGCGGCGTGTCCTGCGACGGTGGGCGGGCAAGGGCCCTGCAGCAATGCCTCAGATCAGTCGCTTGACGACTGATCGTATCTGCATAAGCGCACCGCGATGGTCGGAGTGCACGGACCCCGCGGCCAAGTTGTAGATCAGCCTGCCCAAGCGCGGTCCAATCGCAGCAGCGGACCCGCCACCTTGCGAACGGGTCTATCTACACTGCCCAGCCACGCCAGGGCAGCCGCCTGGCACGCTGGCTCAGCTGCGCTTGGCGCGTGCGAACGCCGCGGCCAGCGCGTTGTCGGCCGGCGGCGCAGTGGTACGCAGCTTGCCGTTGCCCTGCGCCGGGCCACGCCCACCGCCACCATCGCGCCGGCCCTGCCCCGGGCCGCCGTTGCCGCGCTGATCGCGCGATTGGGCCGCGCCATCGGCTGGCGGTGGCGTATCGGACAGACGGCAGGTCAGTGCGATGCGTTTGCGCGCCACTTCCACTTCCAGCACCTTGACCTTGACGATGTCGCCGGCCTTGACCACATCGCGCGGATCCTTGACGAAGGTGTCCGACAACGCGGAGATGTGCACCAGACCATCCTGATGCACGCCGATATCGACGAACGCACCGAATGCGGCCACATTGCTGACCACGCCTTCGAGCACCATGCCGGGCGTGAGGTGCTTGATGTCCTCGATACCTTCGGCGAACTGTGCCGCCTTGAACTCGGGGCGCGGATCGCGGCCGGGTTTTTCCAGCTCCTTGAGGATGTCGCGCACGGTCGGTACACCGAACTGTTCGTCGGTGAACAGCTCCGGCTTGAGTCCGCGCAGAAAGCCACCGTCGCCCAGCAAGGCCTTGATCGGCCTGCCGGTGCTGCCGACGATGCGCTCGACCACCGGATAGGCTTCCGGATGCACCGCCGACACATCCAGCGGCTCGTCGCCATCGGCGATGCGCAGGAAACCGGCGCATTGCTCGAAGGTCTTGTCGCCCAGACGCGGCACCTTGAGCAGGTCCTTGCGGCGCTTGAACGGACCGTTGTCGTCGCGATGGCGCACGATGTTCTCCGCCACCGTGCTCGACAGCCCCGACACGCGCGACAGCAGCGCTGCCGACGCGGTATTGACGTACACGCCGACCGCATTGACGCAGTCTTCCACGCGCGCCTCCAGCGCCTTGGCCAACCGATACTGGTCCACATCGTGCTGGTACTGGCCCACACCGATCGCCTTGGGCTCGATCTTGACCAGTTCGGCCAGCGGATCCTGCAGGCGCCTTGCGATCGACACCGCACCGCGCAGCGACACGTCCAGGTTGGGGAACTCCCTGGCGGCGAACTCGGACGCCGAATACACCGACGCACCGGCTTCGCTGACCACGATCTTCTGCAACTTGCTCGCCCCGCACAGCGCGATCGCCTCCCCGGCGAGCTTGTCGGTCTCGCGGCTGGCGGTGCCATTGCCGATCGCGATCAGCTCCACGTTGTGCTGCAGGCACAGCTTCCTGATCGTCTGCAGCGACTGGTCCCATTGCCGCTTGGGCTCATGCGGGTAGATCGTCTCGGTGGCCACCAGCTTGCCGGTGGCATCGACCACGGCGATCTTGCAGCCGGTGCGGATACCGGGGTCGAGCCCCAGCACCACGCGTGGGCCGGCCGGCGCGGCCAGCATCAGGTCCTTGAGGTTGTCGCCGAACACGGCGATCGCCTCGGCCTCGGCCTTCTCGCGCGCCTGGTTGAACAGATCCAGCAGCAGATGCATGTGCAGCTTGGCGCGCCAGGTCAGACGGCAGGCATCCAGCAACCAGCGATCGGCCGGGCGGTTCTGGTTGGAGATGCCGGCATTGCGCGCCACACGGCCCTCGGCGTATTGATGGCCGGCCTCGGCATCGTTGCCCGGCTCCAGATCCAGATACAGGAATTCCTCGCGGCGCGCGCGAAACAGCGCCAACAAGCGGTGCGAGGGAATCTTGGACAGCGACTCGGCATGATCGAAGTAATCGCGGTACTTGGCGCCGGCCTCCTCCTTGCCCTCGGCAACGCGCGCGCGGATCACCCCATTGTCGTTCAACCAGCTGCGCAGCTCGCCCACCAAGGCGGCATCCTCGCCCCAGCGCTCCATCAGGATGGCGCGTGCGCCCTCCAGCGCCGCCTTGATGTCGGCCACGCCCTTGTCTGCATCAATGTACGGTGCAGCAGCGACTTCCGGCACCTGGTTCGGGTCGGCCAGCAGGCCGTCGGCCAGCGGCTCCAGGCCGGCCTCGCGCGCAATCTGCGCACGCGTGCGGCGTTTGGGCTTGTAAGGCAGGTACAGGTCTTCCAGCCGCGACTTGGTGTCGGCCGCCACGATCTCCCCGCGCAATTCGTCGTTGAGTTTGCCCTGCTCGCCGATGCTGGACAGGATCGCGGCGCGGCGCTCTTCCAGCTCGCGCAGATAGGTCAGGCGCGTTTCCAGATTGCGGAGCTGAGTATCGTCCAGCCCGCCGGTGACTTCCTTGCGGTAACGCGCAATGAATGGAACGCTGGCGCCTTCGTCGAGAAGGGCGATGGCGGCACGCGCCTGGGCGGGTTGGGCGCCGATCTCGTCGGCGATGGTGCGGGCGATTTGCTGGGCAAGCTGGCTGTCGTGCATGGCGGCGCGGCCGGAGCCGCTTCACTGAAAAAAGCATTTTCGCAGTGCTGGGCCGCTGCGGGAACCCGTTGACAGGATCGCCCTAAGCCTATGCCGACGCGTCTTTCGACATGTACAGACCCAACGGAAGGTCGTCAGGCAGGCGTGGATGGTGCGGAGGAATCAGAGTCCAGGAACGGTACATCCGGTACCGGATGCCTGGCACGCCAGCTGGCAACAGGCGCAGCCCTCTGAGTGGCCGCTCTTTAGCTGGCGCGACCTGCGTAATGGGTCGCCGCGCGCTCGACCAGGATGCTTTCGTGCAGGGATTCCAACGCCATCACACGGATCTTGCCGACGTCCTTCAACGGCACCATGCGCTCGACATAGATCTCCGGGCCGGCGTCGGTCATCGCACGCGACTTGCTGAACCCATAAGGCACAACGCCTTTGTCGCCATCTTTGCTGCCACCGACGTACAGAACGATCGACATGCCCACACCCTCGTTAACAACTGTGACTACGTTAGTGGCGCGAGCATAACGACCGTGCCGTGAGGAGCTTTCCACGCACGTTAACGCCGGCTGTTTGCGGTTTGGTGACGGCTGGATCCCCTCGCCGGTCTGCACGACCGCTTCACCCCGCCTGCCCGTCCAATTGCGCTCCGCCCGCACCTACGAAACCGCATGGATCTCAAAAGTGGCTACCCGTTCTGGTCGATCCGCAACGGTTTGATGCGCGCCTATCCGCGTCTGGAGCAGGACACCGATTGCGAGGTGGCCATCGTCGGTGGCGGTGTCACCGCCGCCCTGATCGCGCACGAGCTGCTCAAGCACGGGCACGAGGTGGTGGTGGTCGAGCAACGCGAGATCGGCTGGGGCAGCACCTCGGCCAGCACTGCCCTGCTGCAGTACGAAATCGACACGCCGATGATCGATCTGGCCAATCAATACGGCATGCCGGCCGCCGCGCTGGCATACGCCGCGTGCGCGCAAGCCATCCTCGACCTGCAAGGCCTTTGCAATACGCTGGGCGGCTGCGACTTCAGCCGTCAGGATAGTCTCTACTACGCCAGCCGGTCGCGGGATCTCGACGACCTGCGCGGCGAACTGGATATGCGAGAAACCCACGGTCTTCCGGTCGAATGGATCGGGCGCGCGCCGTTGTGGCAGAACTACGGCGTGCGCTCCGAGGGCGCGATCCTCAGCCGTCTGGCCGCCAGCGTCGACCCCTATCGGCTGTGCTACCGCTTGTTTGCAGAAGGCGAACAATACGGTGCGCGCATCTACGATCGCACCACGATCGCCACCCTCACACCCCACGACCGGCATGTCGAGTTGCGTACCCGGGACGGGGTCGCGCTGCGCGCCCGGCATGTCGTCATGGCCGCAGGCTACGGAAACCAACAGTGGCTGTCGCAGCGCGTGGCACGCAATCGCAGCAGCTACGCATTCGTGACCGATCCCCTGCACGACGGCGAGATGGGCGCGCTCAAGCACACCATGATGTGGGAAACCGCGCGCCCCTATCTCTACCTGCGCAGCACGCCGGATGGACGCGTGGTGGCTGGCGGCGAAGACGACAATATCGATCTCCCCGCACGTCGCGATGCACGTGTCACGAGCAAGCTTAAGACGCTGCTGAAGAAGATCCACCAGACGATGCCGGACATATGCCTGCGTCCGGCATTCGCCTGGGGCGGCACCTTCGCCGAAACCGCCGATGGACTACCGTTCTTCGGCCCACATCCCGAACATGGGCCGCGGGTGTCGTTCGCGATGGCTTACGGCGGCAACGGCATCACCTACAGCGCGATCGGCGCGGGGCTGCTGCGCGCGCAACTGGAAGGCAGGCCTCACCCGTTGTCGGAACTGTTCGGTTTTTCGCGATTACGCTGAAGTCCCCACGGCCACCAGCCGTGGCCATGCATCGCATACGCATCGGCGGCCCGTTCCAGCGGGTTGCGTACATGGATGCCGCCGCACAGGAAATACACCGGCAAGAACAGCGGGCCAAGCAGCATGTACTGGTAGACATGCGCACGCTCGTGGTCGCCCAGGCGCACCGGCGGGTGCCGACAACGCCCGGCGGCATGCGCATACGTGCTGCATTGCAGATCGAGCGAGGCGCCCTTGAGCAGGATCACGTTGCCCAGCGTCATCGCCCCGCCCGGTCCCCATGGCCAGGCATGGAACACCAAGGCGAGTTCCTCACCGGACCAGCGCGGACGCGCGCCAAAGCAGCTTCCCGTGGCACCGATCGCAAGACCGAGCAAGGTGTTGGGCAGCGTCCACAACGCGCCCAGCACCTGCACGGCAGACCACCGGCGCCGGCCGGGCGTCAATCGGCCTGGTTGGGGATCAGCAGCCACAGGATCAGATAGACCAGGATGCCGGGAAACGCGGCCGAAGCGATCGACACGATCACGAACAGGATCCGTAACAGCGTGGAGCTCCAGCCGAACCGGCGCGCGATGCCGCCGATAACGCCGGCGATCATGCGATCGTTGAGGGAACGGGACAATGCGGTGGTCGTGGCCATGGAAGGCTCCTTCGAACGTGATGCCCAGTCTAAAAAGCGCAGCGACAGCGCGTCGTGATGGCTGCGGCTGCTTGTCCCAGGTGCAGCGCAACGCGAAGTCGCATTACGCGTTGCCGCCACGCTCCTGCAACCAGCGGTGGATCGCCACCGGCACCTCGCGCTGCGCACGTCCGGAAACATAGATGCCGATATGCCCGCCGCGGAAACTCAGCTCGGTGTAGTCGTCGCTGCCGACCAAACCGCGCAATGCACGCGAGGCGTCGGGCGGTACCAGATGATCGTGTTCGGCGTAGATGTTGAGCACCGGCA
This sequence comes from Xanthomonas sp. CFBP 8152, assembly GCF_014199025.1. Classification (NCBI taxonomy): domain Bacteria; kingdom Pseudomonadati; phylum Pseudomonadota; class Gammaproteobacteria; order Lysobacterales; family Lysobacteraceae; genus Xanthomonas; species Xanthomonas sp. CFBP 8152. The sequence continues at coordinate 1,696,321 of NZ_JACHNO010000001.1, read as the reverse complement.
TGTCCACCGCCCGCAGATCGACCGCCTCCCCGCCGATGCGCACCTGCCCGCTCACCAGCCCATTGCGCTGATAGAACTGGGTGACGAACTCGCGGAAGGCCTCGCCGGCCAGATCGGGCGAATCAAAGATCCACTTCTCCATGCGCAGGAAATCTTCCAGTGCCTGCTTGTCGTCGAGGATGTCGAGCAAGCCCACGTACTTCTGCAGGTTCAGCCGGAACGGCTTGAGCATCAGGTAACTGGCGTTCATCAGATCCGCCGGCACGTTGCCCATGGTGTCCACGAACAGATCCACATCGACCATGCGCGCCCAGTTGGAGAGCATGTTGTCGGGGGTGTGGAAATCCACCGGCGTCACCATGGTGATCAGGTTGCGTACCTTCGGCCGCTGCAGCGCCGCATAGCACAGCGCAAACGTGCCGCCCTGGCAGATGCCGAGCACATCGACCGCCTCCAGCCCGGACTGCGCGCGCAGGTGATCCACCGCGCCATCGATGTAACGCAGCAGATAGTCCTCCAGGGTGAGGTAACGCTCGGAGCGGTCCGGGTAGCCCCAATCCAGCACGTAGACGTCCTGGCCGTGGCCCAGCAGGCCCTTGACCAGCGAGCGGTCGGCCTGCAGATCGACCATGTAGGGGCGGTTGACCAGCGCGTAGACGATCAGCAGCGGCGTCCTGGCCACCGGCGCCTGCTCGCCGACAAAGCGGTACAGCACCACCTTGCCGTCGCGCCAGATTTCCTCGCGCTCGGTCACGCCGTAATCCACGTCTTCCACGCCGGGCAGCAGCTTGAGCCCTTCGCGCAGCTTGCGCTGCATCGACAGGGTTTCCTGCATCAGGTCTTCGGCGCTGAATCCCAACGGGCCTTTCATGCCTGCGCTCCACGTGACTTGCGTGCGGCCGGCGTGCCGGCGGATGGCCTGGAGGCGGCGCCTTTGGCCGCCTTCGTGTTCTTGGCTGGGGCGGTTTTCGCTGACGGTTTCCTGGCCGACCTGGCCGCCGCTGGCGGCTTGGGCGCGGTCTCCGCCCTCGCTGCCGGCACGCGTCTGGCCGTGGCCGGCGCAACCGGATCAGCCGCCGCAGCGGGCTTGCCGGACGGGCTGGTGGCGGCGCGCAGCATGCGCCGCACCGCACGCTCCAGCTCGGCAATGCGGCGGTGCGCGGCGTCCATCTCCGAACGCGTCGGCATCCCGAAACGCTCGCTCAACTGCTCCACCTCTTCCTGCAGCGCGGCACGCAAGCGCATATGCGCGTTGGCGAAGCCGCCGTAGACCTCGCGAAACTGATCGGACAAGGCGACATCGGCATACGACTCCTCGGCGGCCTCGATCCACAGGTCGAACAAGGCACGCGCACTGGTCAACTGACTACCGCTGCTTTCGTGCTCGCCCAGCTTGGAGGCAAACCGCCCGAACGCCTGTTCGATGGCCGACTTGAGTTGTTCGCCATAGGCCTGCGACTGCGCCTGGTAGTCCTGCTGCGCACGGGCCAGCGTCTGCAGGCGGGCCTGGTGATTGCGGTTCACGCCGAACGCCGGCATGTCCAGCCACGGCGCGTTTTCTTCCCGCCACTTCGCCAGGGCCTGCGCGGCGTCCTGCAGCCACGGGTCGAAGCCGCCCGGGCTGCCGCCACGCAGCGAGCCCAGCGTCCACTGCATCAGCTGTTCGCCCTGCCCCTGCACGGCACGCCGCCAGGCCTCGGAGACTTCGTTGGCCGAGGTGTCGCTCCCGGCAAACTGCGCGGCCACCTGCTGCATGGTGCCGAACCAGTCGCCGGCCTGATGACGGAAGCGGTCGATCGCCTCCTGCGCCTGCGGTGCGGCCTGGGTGGGCAGCAGTTGCGACCACCAGTCCATCGCCTTGCGCCAATCCTGCGGTGGCTCGGTGCCCGGCCCCGTCCCGGGAACGGCGCCAGGCTGCGCAGCGGCGCCGGACTGGCCGTGGCGCAAGGCATCTCCCCAGGCGCTCCAGTACTGGCGCGCCTTGTCTTCGAAGTTGCCGTTGTCCGAACCGCTGGTTGCCATGATCCCCTTCCCGTGACTGTCCACCAGCCATCCTACCGCGTGTGCCCGGCTGTACCGCTCAGGGTTTGGGGATGCGCAGCGTCTTGCTGATCATCAGCGAGCCGGACACCGCAAACAGCAGCACCAACGGATGAAACTGCCACGGTCCGAGCTGCCACTGGCCCCACCACAAGCTCTGGCCGATATGGCCGCTGCTGGCGGCCACCGCCAGCAGGATCACCAGCAGCAGACTGGTGGGAATCGGGGTGCCTTCGAAATACGGCACCTTGTCGGCTGCGCCGGCGATCTCTTCGGCGGTCACGTTGTAGCGCGCCAACCGGCTGACGCCGCAGCAGACGAAATAGCTCAGCACCAGCCAGTCCCAGCCGCCACGCATGCCGCAGGCATAGCCCAGCGCTGCCGGCGCCACCCCGAACGAGATCACATCGGCCAGCGAATCCAACTCGCGGCCCAGGGTCGAGGACGCCTTGCGCCAGCGCGCCACATGCCCGTCCAGCGCATCGAACACGAACGCCAGCGGGATCAGCGCCATGCCCAGCAGCAGGTCGCCGCGATAGCCCTCCTGCAGGAAGCGCATCGACGCAAATACCGCGCCGGTGCCGCAAAAGGCGTTGGCCAGGGTGAACCAGTCCGCGAGTTGGAAATCGCGCAGCATCGAGAAATGGCGTTTCATGCGCAGCCTGAGGTGATCGAGGCGCAAAGGGTAACGCGCGCACGCCATGCAGGCGACCGTTTCGCGCTATCGGCTAGGCTGGCGATCAGCGTGGCCGCTCCGGCCGGGCACGATCGACGACGAGGACGGCATGAAGCGCAGCATCCTGATCACCGGCGCAGGCAGTGGCATCGGCGCCGGCGTCGCCACCGAACTGGCTGCCGACGGCCACCATCTGATCGTCAGCGATATGGACCTGACGGCAGCCGAACGCACGGCGCAGAGCCTGCGCGACGCCGGCGGCTCGGCCGAAGCGCTGGCGCTGGACGTGACCGATGACCACAGCATCGCGCAGGCCTTGATGCGGGCAACGCGTGCGCCGCAGGTGCTGGTCAACAACGCCGGGCTGCAGCAGGTTGCCGCGCTGGAAGATTTCCCGATGCAGCGCTGGGCCTTGCTGGTGGATGTAATGCTGACCGGCGCCGCCCGGCTCAGCCGTGCGGTCCTGCCCGGCATGCGCGCGGCCGGCTATGGGCGCATCGTCAACATCGGCAGCATCCACTCGCTGGTCGCCAGCCCTTGCAAGAGTGCGTATGTCGCCGCCAAGCACGGCCTGGTCGGCCTGGCCAAGGTCATCGCACTGGAAACCGCCGACTGCGACATCACCGCCAACACGCTATGCCCCAGCTATGTGCGCACTCCGCTGGTGGAGCGCCAGATCGCCGACCAGGCGCGCACGCGCGGCATTGCCGAAGAGGCGGTGATCCGCGATGTGATGCTCAAGCCGATGCCCAAGGGCGCCTTCATCGACTACGACGAACTCGCCGGCACGGTCGCGTTCCTGATCTCGCATGCCGCGCGCAACATCACCGGGCAGGCGATCGCCATCGATGGCGGCTGGACTGCGCAATAAGCACGGCTGGCGAAATTTTCACCAGCCGACGTGACCGCCTTGCGCCGCGAGGCGCGCGCGCAGTTGTCCACAGACTTGCGCAGGGTTCATCCACAGCGGGTGTGGAGAAATGCACGAAGCAGAATGCAGCCGGCATGCCGCCACAGCGTGCAGCGCCGGCTTGCGCTTGCGCTGGCTAATCCGACCGCGTGCGCATTGCCGGCAGCAGACCGAACGCGATCAGCGACAGCAGGCAAGGTAGAAGTTCGCTACTTCGGTGATCGCGCCAGCCAGCAGCAACAGCCGCGCTCGCCTGGGCGGCGGCGCAGCCCCTCAATCCCCGCTCAGATGCGCGAATACGTCCACGATTGCATGCGCCCGTCGCGATACGGCATCACGCCATGAAACGGACGCGGGTCGCCATCGAAGACCAGAGGCAGGAAATTGCGGTCGCCCTCCCACATCGGCACCTGGTCCATGCGGTCGATTGCCACCCATTCCAGCGTGCCTTCCGGGTTGGAGGCCTGCGGCTCGCCTTTGAAGCTGCGGATCAGGAACACGAAGCCCAGCCAGTCCTCGCCGTGCTTGCCGAAGCCCGGCCAGCTGATGGTGCCGCGCAGTTGCATGTCGCCACACTCCACGCCGGCCTCTTCGCGAATCTCGCGGCGCATGCCGGCCAGCATGTCTTCATCCGGTTCCACCTTGCCGCCGAGCCCGTTGTACTTGCCCAGGTGCTGATCGCCGGGGCGGGCATTGCGATGGATCATCAACACCTGCGTGCCGTCGGGCGACAACAGGTAACCGAGCGTGGCGACGATGGGGGTATAGGGCATGGCGGGCGAGCTGACATCGAGCGCATCAGTATGACCGATGCCGCGCAAACGACGCGACGCAGCCTCAGCCGACGGCGGCGTGCGAGCCGGGGCGCGGTGGCGCGACGTTGTCGGTATCCAAACGCAAGGTGGCCACGCCATGACCGCGCTCGGCCAGATAGTCCAGCCACTTGCCCAAGAATGTGTTCATGCGCATGCGGTGGCTGATCAGTTCGGCCGGCGGCGGGAACATGCCCATCACGTCCTGCCAGCGACGGCCGACGTAGCAATGGGTGGTCTCGGCTTGGCGGGCATCGCGGTACAGGCGCACATAGGCCGACGGGTCCGGCTCGCCGGTCACCGGGTCGCACAGGTCGTAGGTCAGCCGCAGCTCGACCGTGTAACGGTGACATTCGATCACGTCCAGACGCAGGTCCAGGCCATCGCCGATCGACGACACATAGGAGCCGGGAGCGAGGTCGGCCGGTGCGAACAGCCGCGTCAGGTGCTGGAAGTTCTCTGCGTACAAGCCCATCAGCCAGCCGAACCGGCTCAACTTGGGGATGCGTTCGAGTTTACTCAGTGCTTGCGCCATGAACCGATCCTACACGCTGCGCTGCCACACGGCAGCATTGACGACCAGCCATGGGCAGGCCTACCTTGGCAGAGCCCTGCTCCGCCCGCTTTGTTCGCCTGAAGCTTGCCAACAGAGCGCAGTACCTCACGGCCACCCGGATCCTGAACGCGCCATGCGCGTGTGCAATCCCCAATCCCGCCACACCAATCCCCACCTCAAAACATCTCGCGCTGCAGCCCCAGGGTGGACAACACCTTGCTGGAAATTTCCTCGATCGAGGTATTGGTGGTGCTCAGGGTCGGAATGCGCTCCATCTGGAACATGCGCTCGGCGGTGGACACCTCGCGCCGGCAGGTCTCTGCCGCGCTGTAACGCGAATTGGCGCGCCGCTCCTGGCGGATCTGCTGCAGACGCTCAGGATCGATGGTCAGGCCGAACAACTTGCTGCGGTAATTGCGCAGGCGCGGCGGCAGACGCTCGCTTTCCAGATCTTCCTCGGTCAACGGATAGTTGGCGGCGCGGATGCCGTAATGCAAGGCCAGGTAGATGCAGGTCGGCGTCTTGCCGGCACGCGATACCGCCACCAGGATCACGTCGGCCTCGTCGTAACTGAGTGCGATGCCGTCATCGTGGCTCAGCGCGAAATTCATTGCGTTGATGCGGCGGTGGTAGGTCTCGAAGTCCACCATGCCGTGCGCACGCCCTACGCGCGAATGCCGCGGCGCGTTGAGCTCGCGCTCCAACGGTTCGATGAAGGGCGCGAACACATCCAGCATCAAGGCGCCGCTTTCGGCGAGGATCATGCTCAACTGGGGATCGACGCAGGAATTGACCACCACCGGGCGCACCTGGTACCGCTCGCCTGCCGCGCGCACCCGAAGTGCCGCATCGCGTGCTTTTTCTGCATCGTCAATGAACGACATGCGGTCAGTCACGAAGTTGAACCCGCTGAACTGCGTGAGCAGGCTATGCCCAATCGTTTCAGCGGTGATACCGGTTCCATCGGAGACGTAGAACACCGGTCGAATTGTTGACATCAAGACCACCTCTTTGAACTGGTGTCCAAAACTTACGGGTTCATGCTTGTGCAGATTCCGCTGTGCACTGCATCATAGCGGCTTCTTCCTACGGACGCGGCCATCCAGCCCGCTCGGGCGATGGCCATACGGAGCATCGCGCTTGAACGAGAATATCCTGTGGTTGCATGAGCTACGCCTGGCCGACCTGGCCCGCGTAGGCGGTAAGAATTCCTCGCTCGGCGAGATGATCGGCAACCTGGCCGGGCTTGGCGTCTCGGTTCCCGGTGGATATGCGACCACTGCCGAAGCTTTCAAGGACTTCATCGCGCATAACGATCTTTCCAAGCGCATCTTCGACAAGCTGGCAACGCTGGACGTCGAGGACGTCACCGCCCTCACCGTGGCCGGCAAAGAGATCCGCGATTGGGTGATCGATGCGCCGCTGCATCCGGAACTGGACCGCGATATCCGCACCGCGTATGCACAGCTGTGCGCGGAAAACGGCGGGGGCGAGGTGGCCGTGGCGGTGCGTTCGTCGGCAACCGCCGAAGATCTGCCCGATGCCTCATTCGCCGGCCAGCAGGAGACCTTCCTCAATGTGACCGGTGCCGACGATGTCGTGCACAAGGTCAAGGAAGTGTTCGCCAGCCTCTACAACGACCGCGCGATCGCCTACCGCGTGCATCATGGTTTCAAGCACGAAGACGTGTTCCTGTCGGCCGGCGTGCAGTTGATGGTGCGCTCGGGCGTCGGTGCGGCCGGCGTGCTGTTCACGCTGGACACCGAATCGGGCTTCCGCGACGTGGTGTTCGTCACATCGAGCTTCGGCCTGGGCGAGATGGTCGTGCAGGGCGCGGTCAATCCGGACGAGTTCTACGTCTACAAGCCCACGCTGACCGCAGGCAAGCCGGCGATCCTGCGCCGCTCGCTCGGCAGCAAGGCGATCCGCATGGTGTACTCGGACGTGCCCGGCGAACGCGTGCGCACCGAGGACACCCCGGTGGAACTACGCAGCACCTTCTCGATCAGCGACGAAGATGTGCAAGAGCTTTCCAAGCAGGCGCTGGTGATCGAAAAGCATTACGGCCGCCCGATGGATATCGAGTGGGCCAAGGACGGTGTCAGCGGCAAGCTGTTCATCGTGCAGGCGCGTCCGGAAACCGTGAAGTCGCGCAGCCATGCCACCCAGATCGAGCGGTTCTCGCTGGAAGCCAAGGACGCCAAGATCCTGGTCGAAGGCCGTGCGGTGGGCGCCAAGATCGGCAGCGGTGTGGCACGCGTGGTGCGCTCGCTGGACGACATGAATCGCGTGCAGGCCGGTGACGTGTTGATTGCCGACATGACCGATCCCGATTGGGAGCCGGTAATGAAGCGCGCCTCGGCCATCGTCACCAATCGCGGTGGCCGCACCTGCCACGCGGCGATCATCGCGCGCGAACTCGGCGTACCGGCCGTGGTCGGCTCGGGCAATGCCACCGATGTGATCAGCGATGGTCAGGAAGTGACGGTAAGCTGCGCCGAAGGCGACACCGGCTTCATCTACGATGGCCTGCTGCCATTCGAGCGCACCACCACCGACCTGGGCAACATGCCGCCTGCCCCGCTCAAGATCATGATGAATGTGGCCAACCCGGAGCGTGCGTTCGACTTCGGCCAGCTGCCCAACGCCGGCATCGGCCTGGCGCGTCTGGAAATGATCATCGCCGCGCATATCGGCATCCATCCCAACGCGTTGCTGGAATACGACAAACAGGACGCCGACGTCCGCAAGAAGATCGACGCCAAGACCGCCGGCTACGGCGATCCGGTGAGCTTCTACGTCAATCGCCTGGCCGAAGGCATCGCGACGCTGACCGCCTCGGTGGCGCCGAATACGGTGATCGTGCGCCTGTCGGACTTCAAGTCCAACGAGTACGCCAACCTGATCGGCGGCTCGCGTTACGAGCCACATGAAGAGAACCCGATGATCGGCTTTCGCGGCGCCAGCCGCTATGTCGATCCGTCCTTCACCAAGGCCTTCTCGCTGGAGTGCAAGGCGGTGCTGAAGGTGCGCAACGAGATGGGCCTGGACAACCTCTGGGTGATGATCCCGTTCGTACGCACGCTGGAAGAAGGTCGCAAGGTGATCGAGGTGCTGGAGCAGAACGGACTCAAGCAGGGCGAGAACGGCCTGAAGATCATCATGATGTGCGAACTGCCGTCCAATGCGCTGCTGGCCGACGAATTCCTGGAGATCTTCGACGGCTTCTCGATCGGCTCCAACGATTTGACCCAGCTGACCCTGGGCCTGGACCGCGATTCGTCGATCGTGGCGCACCTGTTCGACGAGCGGAATCCGGCGGTCAAGAAGCTGCTGTCGATGGCGATCAAGTCGGCGCGCGCCAAGGGCAAGTATGTAGGTATCTGTGGCCAGGGTCCTTCGGATCATCCGGAACTGGCCGAATGGCTGATGCAGGAAGGGATCGAGTCGGTGTCGCTGAATCCTGACACCGTGGTCGACACCTGGCTGCGTCTGGCCAAGTTGAAGAGCGAGAGCTGATGGGCATGTTGGGGGCGGTGTCGGCGGCGGCTGCGGGAGCAGTCGCCGCAAGGCCGGTGGTGGCCAAGGCCACGGAACCGGCGTTCAACTGGGCCAACATCCCGTGGGCGCAATACGCGCTCAACTGGGGGTTGGCCCTGCTGATCCTGGTGGTCGGCATGTGGCTGGCCAAGCAACTCAGCCAGTGGCTGCACCGTGCGCTGACACGCGCCCGCGTCGAGATCACCCTGACCAACTTCCTGCGCAACGTGTTGTATGCGTTGTTGCTGGTGCTGGTCTTCGTCAGTGCGTTGAGCAAGATCGGCGTGCCGCCGACCTCGCTGATCGCAGTGCTGGGTGCGGCCGGCCTGGCAGTCGGTCTGGCGTTGAAGGATTCGCTGTCCAACATCGCTGCAGGCGTGATGCTGATCGTGCTGCGGCCGATGCGCGATGGCGACCATGTGGTGATTGCCGGCCAGGAAGGCATCGTGGATGAAATCCGGATCTTCCAGACCCGGATCCGCTCGTTCGACGAGCGCATGATCACCTTGCCCAACAGCACCATCACCACCTCACCGATCGTCAACTACAGCACCCTGCCCAACCGGCGCCTGGAAGTGACGGTGGGTGTGGGCTACGAAGACGACCTGAAGAAAGCCCAGCAACTACTGCTGCAGATTGCCAAGGACAATCCCAACATCCTGGAGTCGCCGGCGCCGTTTGTGCAGGTCACCAATCTGGGCGAGAGCACGGTCGATCTGATGTTGTTTGCCTATGCGACCAACGGCAATTTCGGCGCAGCCAAGAGCACCACCCTGGAACAGATCCGCAATCAGCTGCTCGAGAACGGACTCAACATCCCGTATCCGCAGCGCGACCTGCACGTGTATCACCACGATGCCGACGGCAAGCCCATTTCGGATCTGTTGCTGAAAGGCATCGCCGACGATGGCGATTTGAGCAAGGGACCGCCGCTGGCGCGCTGATGCACTCAATGGCGTGATGGAAAAGCAGAAGGCCGCATCGAACGATGCGGCCTTTTTTGGATGCGTTGCCACCGAGCGGCGTCTAGCCTGCGCGGTCGGCGGCCAGCGTTGCCTGATGCAGCCTTTGCCTCGTACGCGACTGGACGCCGGCGACACGCCTACGGCGTGCAACGCCGCCGTAACCGACCAGCACTCAACCCTGCACGTCGGCCTGGGAATCGCCGCCCAACGCGCCCATGAACTGACGGTAGTGGCGCAGCTCGTCGATCGAATCGCGCACATCGCTCAAGGCGGTGTGCGCCGAGCTCTTGGCAAAACCGCTGGCCACCGTCGGCGCCCAACGCCGTGCCAGCTCCTTGATGGTGGACACGTCCAGGTTGCGGTAGTGGAAGTAGCGCTCCAGGCGCGACATCTGGCGGTGCAGGAAGCGGCGGTCCTGGCAGATCGAGTTGCCGCACATCGGCGAGGCGCCGGCGCGGATCCACTCGCTCAGGAAGGCTACCGTCTGCGCTTCGGCCTGGGCGTGGGTGACCTGGCTGTCGAGCACGCGCTGCCACAGCCCCGAACGGCGGTGTTGATTGCGGTTCCACTCGTCCATGGCTTCCAGCGTGGCCAGCGGGTGGGCGATGGCCAGTTCCGGCCCTTCGGCAAGCACGTTCAACTGCGCATCGGTCACGATGGTGGCGATCTCGATGATGGAATCGCGATCGGTATCCAGGCCGGTCATTTCCAGATCGATCCAGATCAGTCGGTCGTTGCCTGCAAGGGTGTCTGCCATGTCGCCGTCCTGTGGAGGGCCGTCGCCGGCCGGATGCTGAAGGGCGCGCATCATACCGCGGCCGCGCCGCTCAGGGCGCGAGGGGTGGCTTGCCGCGCTTGGCCCTGAAGTAATTGGTCAGCCGCAGACCCGCCTCGGCGGCCAGTACGCCACCGCTGACCTGCACGCGGTGGTTGTGGCGCGGATCGGCGGGTAGATCGAACACGCTGCCGCAGGCGCCGGTCTTGGGGTCGCTGGCGGCGAACACCACCCGCGCGATGCGTGCGTGGACCATCGCCATCGCGCACATCGCGCACGGCTCCAGCGTGACATACAGCGTGCAGCCGAGCAGCCGGTGGTTGGCCAGGCGGCGGCCGCCTTCACGCATGGCCATGATCTCGGCATGTGCGCTGGGATCGTGGCTGGCGATATTGAAGTTCCAGCCCTCGCCCAGCACCGTGCCTCCGGCATCGATCAGCAGCGCGCCGACCGGGATCTCGTCAAAGTCGCGTTCGGCACGCTCGGCCAGGTGCAGGGCGCGTTGCATCCACTGTTGGTCGATAAGCGCCTGCGCCGCGTCGACCGCGGTCTCCACCGGCATGCTCACGCGGCGCTGCCGCTCTGGCGATCCAGGAACGCGGCGAACGCCGCCACGGTGGCTTCGCTGACATGGTGCTCGATGCCTTCGGCGTCGCGGCGCGCGGTGGCCTCGTCGATGCCCAGGGCGAGCAGGAAACGTTCGACGATCTGATGGCGCTGCCGGCTGGACGCCGCCAGCGCCTCGCCGGCCGGGGTCAGGAACACCCCGCGGTACGGGCGCTGCACCACCCAGCCGTCGCGCACCAACCGCTTGAGCATCTTGGCCACGGTCGGCTGCGCCACGCCCAGGCGCGCGGCGATATCGACCTGACGCGCCTCGCCGCCGTCGACCAGCAGGTCGGAGATCAGCTCCACGTAGTCCTCGACCAGCTCGGCGCGGCGCGCTTCGCGCACCTGACGGAAGCTCTCCATATGCACCTGTGCGTCGATCAGCGCCGGCGCGGCTGCTTCCAGCTTTTCGCTCTTGCCCACCCTCATCCTCGTCATCACGTCCGGCGCGACTGCCGGGATGCGTAGTTTGAAGCACGCAGCCGATCATTACGATTTAGATTGCCAATGCTCAACAGCATAGCCGTTGCTATATCATCGGTACAAACCTTAGCCAGCCTGCTTCCGCATGTCCTTCGATCTCCGTCCTCACGCAGCCTCACCCCTCCCCTCGCCGGCCGCGGCCCTTGGCGGGCTGGGCGATCACCACGCCAGCATCGCCGTGCCCAAGGGCGGCCATTGGTGGTTCCGGCTGCTGGCGTTTCTGGGTCCGGGCTACATGGTGTCGGTCGGGTACATGGACCCGGGCAACTGGGCCACGGACCTGGCCGGCGGCTCGCAGTTCGGCTATCTGCTGCTGTCGGTGATCCTGCTGTCCAACCTGATGGCGATCGTGCTGCAGAGCCTGTCGGCGCGGCTGGGCATCGCGACCGGGCTGGACCTGGCACAGGCCTGCCAGGCGCGTTACCCGCGCGGGGTGAACCGGGCGCTGTGGGGCATCTGCGAACTGGCCATCATCGCCTGCGATCTGGCCGAGGTCATTGGCACCGCCATCGCATTGAAGCTGTTGTTCGGCATTCCGCTGACCATAGGCGCCATCATCACCGCGGTGGATGTGGTGCTGGTGCTGTTGCTGATGAACCGCGGCTTCCGCGCGCTGGAAGCGTTCGTAATCGCACTGCTGTTGATCATCTCCGTGTGCTTCGGCATCCAGATCGCGCTGGCGGCACCGCCGATCGCAGCCGTGCTGGGCGGCTTCATTCCGCGTGCGCAGGTGGTCACCGACCCGCATGCGCTGTATCTGGCGATCGGCATCATCGGTGCGACGGTGATGCCGCATAACCTGTACCTGCATTCGTCGATCGTGCAGACACGTGCGTACCCCCGCACCGATGTGGGCCGCAGGTCGGCACTGCGCTGGGCGGTGACCGACAGCACCGCGGCGTTGATGTTCGCGCTGTTCATCAACGCCTCGATCCTGATCCTGGCGGCGGCAGTGTTCCATGCGCAGGGCCGCACCGATGTGCAGGAAATCGAACAGGCCCATGCCCTGCTCGCGCCGATGCTGGGCGTGGGCCTGGCCTCGACGTTGTTTGCGGTGGCGCTGCTGGCCTCCGGCGTCAATTCCACCGTCACTGCCACGCTGGCCGGGCAGATCGTGATGGAAGGCTTTCTGCAGCTGCGGCTGCCGCCGTGGCTGCGCCGTCTGCTGACGCGCGGCATCGCGATCGTGCCGGTGGTGATCGTGACCGGGCTGTATGGCGAGGCCGGTACCGCGCGGTTGTTGGTACTGAGCCAGGTGGTGCTGTCGATGCAGCTGCCGTTTGCGGTAATCCCGTTGGTGCGCTTCGTGTCGGATCGCGACTTGATGGGTGCACTGGTGGCACCGCCATGGCTGGTGCGCATCGCCTGGGTCATCGCGGCGGTGATCGTCGGCTTGAACCTGAAGCTGCTGTGGGATATCGCGCTGCATTGACGCGATGCAAGGAGCGAGGCCATGTCCGCTGAACTCCGTTCGCCAACCGACGTCCTGCGCGAACGCGAGGCGCTGGTACTGCAGGAAGCGTCCGGCTCGTTCAACGTCACCGAGATGCACCGCCCCTGCATCAACGGCGCCTTGCGGCGCCGTTGTCGTTCAACTCACTCCCACTCGATCGTCGCAGGCGGCTTGCCGGAGATGTCGTAGACCACGCGCGAAACGCCGCGTAGTTCGTTGATGATGCGGTTGCTCACCGTGCCGAGGAAATCGTACGGAAGGTGCGCCCAGTGCGCGGTCATGAAGTCGATGGTCTCCACCGCGCGCAGCGCGATCACCCATTCGTAGGCGCGTGCATCGCCGACCACGCCGACCGACCTGACCGGCAGAAACACCGCGAACGCCTGGCTGGTCTTGTCGTAAAGGTCGGCCTTGCGCAGTTCGTCGATGAAGATCGCATCGGCCTTGGCCAGCAGTTCGGCGTACTCGCGCTTCACTTCGCCCAGGATGCGCACGCCCAGACCGGGGCCCGGGAACGGATGGCGGTACACCATCGTGCGCGGCAGGCCGAGCTCGACACCGAGGCGGCGCACTTCGTCCTTGAACAACTCGCGCAGCGGCTCGACCAGGCCCAGCTTCATGTGCTCGGGCAAGCCACCGACGTTGTGGTGACTCTTGATCACGTGCGCCTTGCCGGTCTTGCTGCCGGCCGACTCGATCACGTCCGGATAGATCGTGCCCTGCGCCAGCCACCTGGCATTGGCCAGCTTGCTGGATTCTTCGTCGAAGATCTCCACGAACAGGTTGCCGATGATCTTGCGCTTGGCTTCCGGGTCGCTCACGCCTTCGAGCTTGGCGAAGTAACGATCGGCCGCGTTGACGCGGATCACCTTCACGCCCATGTACTCGGCGAACATCGCCATCACCTGGTCGCCTTCCTGCCAGCGCAGCAGGCCGGTATCGACGAACACGCAGGTCAGCTTGTCGCCGATCGCCTTGTGCAACAGCGCGGCGACCACCGACGAATCGACGCCGCCGGACAAACCGAGAATGACGTCGTCATCGCCCACCTGCTCGCGCACGCGCGCGATCTGGTCGTCGATGATGTTGGCCGCCGTCCACAGCGTCTGGCAGCCGCAGACATCGACCACGAAGCGGCGCAGCAAGGTCTGGCCCTGCAGCGTGTGGGTGACTTCGGGGTGGAACTGCACGCCGTACCAGCGCTTGTCCTCGTTGGACATCGCCGCCACCGGAATGCGGTCGGTCACCGCGGTGACGGTGAAGCCCGGCGGCACCTGCGACACGTGGTCGCCGTGGCTCATCCACACGTTCAGGCGCGACGCGCCGGCATGATCGGTCAGCCCAGCGAACAAGGCATCGGCGGCCACCACCTCGACTTCGGCATGGCCGAATTCGCGCTGATCCGCCGCTTCCGTAGCGCCGCCCAGCTGCGCAGCCAGCGTCTGCATGCCGTAGCAGATACCGAACACCGGCACGCCGCTGTCGAACACCTCCTGCGGCGCAACCGGCGCACCCGGCAAGGTGGTCGACTCGGGACCACCGGACAGGATGATGCCCTTGGCGCCGAAACCGGCGATCTCCGACGGGTCATGATCCCAGGCCCAGATCTCGCAATACACCCCGATCTCGCGAATACGCCGCGCAATCAGCTGGGTGTACTGCGCGCCGAAGTCGAGGATGAGAATCTTGTAGCTATGGATGTTGGTCATTGGCGCCGGGAATCGGGAACGGGGAATCGGGAATGGGCAAAGCGGCGCAGACGCTGGTTCATCGATTCCCGACTCCCGATTCCCCATTCACGCATGGGCATCAGCCCATGCGGTAATTCGGCGGTTCCTTGGTGATCTGCACGTCATGGACATGGCTTTCGCGCTGGCCGGCACCGGTGATGACGACGAACTTCGGCTTGGTGCGCATCTCCTCGATGGTCGCGCAGCCCACGTAACCCATCGTCGCGCGCAGGCCGCCGATCAACTGATGGACGATGCCACCGACCGGGCCGCGATACGGCACGCGCCCTTCGATGCCTTCGGGCACCAGCTTGTCGGCATCGCTGGAATCCTGGAAATAACGGTCCTTGGACCCCTTCTCCATCGCGCCCAGGCTGCCCATGCCGCGGTAGCTCTTGTAGCTACGGCCCTGGAACAGTTCGACCTCGCCGGGCGCTTCCTCGGTGCCGGCGAACAGGCCGCCGACCATTACCGTGGAGGCGCCGGCGACGAGCGCCTTGCCGATGTCGCCGGAGTAGCGGATGCCGCCATCGGCGATCAGCGGGATACGGTCCTGCAACGCTTCGGCGACCATGTCCACCGCGGTGATCTGCGGCACGCCGACACCGGCGACCACGCGCGTGGTGCAGATCGACCCGGGGCCCACGCCGACCTTGACCGCATCGGCGCCGGCGTCCATCAGCGCCAGCGCGGCATCGCCGGTGACGATGTTGCCGCCGATCACCTGCAGCTGCGGATACGCCTTCTTGACCCAGGCCACGCGATCGATCACGCCCTGCGAATGGCCATGCGCGGTATCGACGATGACCACGTCCACGCCGGCCGCCGCCAGCAGTTCGATGCGCTGCTCGGTGTCGCCGCCTACGCCGACCGCTGCGCCGACCAGCAGGCGCGTGGACCCGTCCTTGGCGGCGTTGGGGTTGTCGGTCTTCTTCTGGATGTCCTTGACCGTGATCAGGCCGCGCAGCTCGAAGCTGTCGTTGACCACCAGGATCTTTTCGATGCGGTTGCGGTGCAGCAGCTCCAGCACTTCCTCGTCACTGGCGCCTTCGCGCACGGTGATCAGGCGATCTTTCTTGGTCATGATGTGGCGGACCGGATCGTCGAGCTTCTTCTCGAAGCGCATGTCGCGGCTGGTGACGATGCCGACCAGTTCGCTGCCATCCACCACCGGCACACCGGAGATGTTGCGCGCACGGGTCAGCTTGAGCACCTCGCCGATGGTCGTGTCCGGGCTCACCGTGAACGGCTCGGTGATCACGCCGGATTCGAACTTCTTGACCCGGGCGACTTCGCCGGCCTGCTGCGCAGGGGTCAGATTCTTATGGATGATGCCGATGCCGCCCAGCTGGGCCATGGCCACCGCCAGGCGGTGTTCGGTCACTGTGTCCATCGCGGCCGAGAGAATCGGCAGTTTCAGGCGCAGATCGCGAGTCAGCCGGGTTTCCAGGCTGACGTCCTTGGGCAGGACGATCGAATGAGCGGGGACGAGGGAAACGTCGTCGTAGGTGAGAGCTTCAGCCTGGATGCGGAGCATCGGCGGACCCGAGTTTGGGGAAGCGCGGCATTTTACCCTGAAAGCCTTCACGAAGACACAACGCGACTGCAATGCAGCGTTACGCGCGCCTCAGCCAGCCGCGTCGGCCGCTTCCAGCGTGTTCTGCATCAGCGTGGCGACCGTCATCGGCCCGACTCCACCCGGCACCGGCGTGATCCAGGCCGCACGTTGCACCGCCGCGTCGAAACCGACATCGCCGACCAGGCGGCCATCGTCCAGGCGATTGATGCCGACATCGATCACCACCGCGCCCGGCTTGACCCATTCGCCCGGAATCAGGCCTGGCCGACCCACCGCCACCACCAGGATGTCGGCGTTGCGCACGCTGGCTTCCAGCACCTCGGGCGGGGTGAACTTGTGGCAGCTGGTGACCGTGCAACCGGCGATCAGCAGCTCCAGGCCCATCGGCCGGCCGACGTGATTGCTCACGCCCACGATGGTCGCGTTGCGGCCACGCACCGGCTGATCGGTGTGCCCCAGCAAGGTCACGATGCCACGCGGCGTGCACGGACGCAGGCCGAATTCGCGCAGCGCCAGGTGCCCGACATTCTGCGGATGGAAGCCGTCGACGTCCTTACGCGGATCGATGCGCTGGATCAAGCGGTTGGCATCGGGAATCCCCGGCAACGGTAGCTGGATCAGGATGCCGTGGATCTTGGGATCGGCATTGAGCTGGTCGATCAGCAGCGCCAGTTCGGCCTCGCTGGTGCCCTGCGGCAAGTCGTAATCGAAGGCTTCGATGCCGACCTTTTCGGCCGCACGCCGCTTGTTGCGCACATACACCGATGAGGCCGGATCACCGCCGACCAGCACCACCGCCAGCCCAGGGCGCGCCTTGCCGGCCGCCAGGCGCGCATCCACGCGCAGCTTCAGCCCGTCGAGCAGTTCCTCGGCGATGCGGCGACCATCGAGAAGGCGGGCCGGAGCAGAGGCAGCTGGCGCGGAAACGGTCATGGGGCGTCAGGTGTAGAGTCGAAGGCCGTCTATTGTCCCCGATTCCGTCATGACCGACACCACCTCGACACCCGATTCCATCACCACGTCCATCGAAGCGGCCGCATTTCGCCGTCTGTTGCAGCATCTCAACCAGCAGCGCCCGGATGTGCAGAACATCGATCTGATGATCCTGGCCGGCTTCTGCCGCAATTGCCTGGGCGACTGGTACCGCGAAGCCGCCGAAGCGCATGGCCAGCCGATGAGCAAGGAGCAGGCACGCGAAGCGGTGTACGGCATGCCGTTTGCCGACTGGAAACAGCGGCACCAGAAAGACGCCACGCCTGCGCAGCTGGAAGCCTTCGCGGCCGCTCAACGCCGGCACGGCTGAACGCTTTTGTGACCCTGCAGCCAGGCGACATCGCCAGGCTCGGCCAGCTGCCCTAGCACCGCCGTGGAGGTCGGCACGACGCCGGACACGGCGACGAATGCCAGCGGCGGCGTGACGCCGAGCAACACGCCGATGCCGGTCAGCACCAGCACGCGGACCGCGACCTGGAGGGCCCGCAGGCAGAAGATCTCAATGACGAACGACGCCAGATGGCGTCGTTCGTGGATGCAGCCGATGGCCAGACGATCAGCCGCGCGCGTCGGCCTCGGCCAATGCAGTGCGCAGGATTTCCTTGGCCGGCCCGCCGTGCTTCTCGTGCTCGAGCGCGAAATGCACGGTCGCCTCGATCAAGCCGATGTGCGCACCACAATCGAAACGACGGCCTTCGAAGCGATAGGCGTCGACGGTCTCCTGCTGCAGCAGTCCGGCGATTGCATCGGTCAGCTGAATTTCGCCCCCAGCACCGGCACCGGTCTGTTCGAGCAACTCGAAGATCGCCGGGCTGAGCACATAACGACCGACCACCGCCAGATTGCTCGGTGCCACTTCCGGCTTGGGCTTTTCCACAATGGCGTTGATGCGCCCCTTGCGGCCATCGAACGCATCGGTGGCCACGATGCCGTAACTGGCGGTCTTGTCGTGCGGCACATCCTCGACGGCGATGACGCTGCCGCCCGAGGCCTCGGCCACATCCGCCATCTGGGTCAGCGCACCGTCACCACGGTTCCAGATCAGGTCGTCCGGCAGCAACACCGCGAACGGCTCGTCGCCGACCACGGCCTGGGCACACAGCACGGCGTGCCCCAGGCCGAGCGCCTCGGCCTGCGTCACGAAAATGGCGCGCACGCCTTCCGGCAAGGCATGCCGCACCAGCTCCAGCTGTTCGAGCTTGCCGGCGCGCTCGAGCTTTTGCTCCAGCTCGTAGGCCTTGTCAAAGTAGTCGGCGATCGAGTGCTTGTAGCGATTGGTCACGAAGATCAGCGTGTCGCAACCGGCCTGGATGGCCTCGTCGACGGCGTACTGGATCAGCGGTTTGTCGATGATTGGCAGCATTTCCTTCGGAACCGTTTTGGTTGCCGGAAGAAAGCGGGTCCCAAGACCTGCGACGGGGAATACGGCCTTGCGAATACGCTTGCTCATTAAAGTCTTCTGACCTCACGTGCGGGGAATGGAACGACCGTATCAGATCGCGCGTCGACTTTCCGTCGAGCAGCCGCAAAATCCGGCATCAGACTGCCCAGCACAGTTTCCATCGCCTTGATGTCATAGCGGTTGACCGCCTCACGCAAGCGCGTCACCAGCTGCAATACCTGCTCGTGCGAGAACTCGCGCACACCTGCTTCCAGAATCTTGGGATGCGCGGTGGGGCGATAGTGCTCGTCGGAATAGAACAGGGTTTCGTGCAGCTTCTCTCCCGGACGCAAGCCGGTATAGAGGATCGCCACATCCTTACCGGGCTGTTTGCCGGCAAGACGGATCATCTGTTCGGCGAGCAGGCGAATCGGCACCGGCTCGCCCATGTCCAATGTATAGATCGCGCCATGCGAGGCGGAGGCCGCAGCCTGCACCACCAGCTGGCAGGCTTCCGGAATGGTCATGAAGTAACGCGTCACATCCGGATGCGTCACCGTGACCGGGCCGCCCTGCCGGATCTGCTCACGGAACAACGGCACCACGCTGCCGGCCGAATCCAGCACGTTGCCGAAGCGCACGGTGATGAAGCGCGTCGGCGCATCGCGCGCGTCAAGACTCTGGCAGATCATCTCTGCGTAGCGCTTGCTCGCGCCCAGCACGTTGACCGGCTCGACCGCCTTGTCGGTGGAGATGAAGACGAAGGTCTCGATGCGTGCACGCTGACAGGCGCGCGCCACGTTTTCGGTGGCCAGCACATTGTTGCGTACCGCCTCGCGCAATTGTTCTTCCAGCAACGGCACCTGCTTGTAGGCGGCTGCATGGAACACCGCATCCGGCGGGGCGGTGTGCAAGGCATGCGCAACCACGGCCGGGTCGCCGCAATCGCCAAGCACACGCACCACTTCGATATCGGGAAACAACCGACGCAGGTCAGAATCGATCGTCAGCAATGCCAGCTCATCGATTTCCAGCAGCACGATGCGCCGCGCACCGTGACGGGCGCACTGGCGGCACACTTCCGAACCGATCGAGCCACCCGCGCCGGTCACCATCACCGTCTTGTTGGTCAACCAGTCGCGAATCAGGCGCCAATCCGGCGTGACCGGTTTGCGATTGAGCAGGTCCTCGATCGCGACTTCCTTCAACTCGCCGGGCAACGAGCGCCCTTCCAGCACGTTGATCAGCTTGGGCACCATACGGAACGGCAGCCCGGTGCTTTCGCAGATGGCCACCACGCGCTGCATGCCCGAGGCGTCCAGCGACGGAATCGCGATGACCAGCAGTTTGGCTGCCGTCTCCTTGGCGATGGCTGCGGCCTGGTCCAGGTTGCCCAGCACGTTGAGGCCCTGAATCTTGGCGCCATGCAGATTGTTGGCATCGTCCAGATACCCGACCGGCACGAATGCACCGGTGCGGCGCAGATCACGGACAAGACCCTCGGCAGCGCGACCCGCGCCGAGGATCAACACCCGTTGCGCCGCATCGCCGGAGTGCGCGATCTGGTAATCCTTCCAGGCGCGATACAGCAGCCGCGGGGTACCCAGCAATGCCGACAGGGCAAACGGGTAGACCACCAACACCGACAGCGGCACCCCATCCAGGCGGTCGTAGGACAGCGCCAGCACGATCGCGACCAGACCCAGAAAACTCGACTTGAAGATGTTCCACAAGTCCGGCACCGAGGCGAAGCGCCACAGCCCGCGATACAGGCCCATCTTCCAGAACACCAGGCCTTGTGCCACCAGGACCACGGCGGTGCGCCAATCCCACAACGGCAGATCGGGAGCCTCGCGCAGCATGGAGTAGCGGCCGGCATGCAACAGCTGCCAGCACACCCACACCATCAACAGGTCATGCAGCACCACCGCAGCCTGCGGCAGGGCCTTGGTCAAATGGTCACGCCAGGAAATCATAAACGTCCATTACTCAGCAATTGCGCAGTCCGTCGCGCAGAAAATGCCAGATTGCGGTGGCACCTAGACCCCATACCAAGGCTCCAGAGACCTGCAGCCAATTTGCATCATGACGAATTAACACATACAAGCAGACAGCAGCGACGCTGAAAGCAAAATAAATAGCGCTTACCGGAACGTGCGTCTCAAGCCTGCGTGCCAGCCGCTGATAGAGATGTTGGGCATGCGGCTCCCACCACCGTTGCCCGGCGAGCATGCGAGACAGCAGCGTGAAGCCGGCGTCTACGAGAAACGCGGTCAGCGGCAACCAGCTGATCCACCAACTCACTTGCCCGCTGGCCACCGTCAGCGCCAGCAATGCAGCCAGTACATATCCCAATGCACCACTGCCGCCGTCGCCCAGAAAGATGCGCGCACGCGGAAAGTTGAACGGCAAAAATCCCAGGCAGGATGCAGCGACGGCAAGACCCGCCCACGCCCATGCGGCAGGCACGACCGCAGCAAACGCCAGTGCGGCCAGCGCCGCCTGGCTGCTGGCCAGGCCGTTGATGCCGTCCATGAAGTTCCAGACATTGATCAATATCACCGATGCCATGGCGGTGAGCACGCCATCCCAGAGCTGGCCCGTGTAACGGCTGACCAGCCAACCCAGCATGGCCGACGCCAGCAGATGGATCGCGAACCGCAGCCTGGCCGAGAGCGGACGATGGTCGTCCCACCAACCTACCCCGGCCACCAGCACCAGCCCGGCAGCGAACCAATAGATGACCGAGCCTGCCGCCGGCCAGAACACGCTTGCCGTCAGGCACCCGGACAGCAGCGCGGCAACGATTGCCATGCCACCGCCACGCGGAGTGGCGACCCCATGGCTGCGACGTTCGCCCGGATGATCGAGCAGACGCCGATGCAGCGCGTAGCGTCGCAGCAACCAGGTCCCCACTGCCGCGACCGTCAGGTGCAACAGACACCACCACAGCCAGACCTGCGGCATCAGACCACCGCGTAGTTCAACAGCGGCTTGACCGTTCCCCATTCCTTGCAGCTCGGGCACTGCCAGTGGTGCGTCTTCGCGCCGAAGCCGCAGCGGGTGCAGCGGTAGCTCGGGTTGCGCACCAACAACTGGTCGGTGATGTGCTTGAGATCCTGCAGGGTGCCGACCGGGTCGCTGCCTTCGGCCAGGGTCAGGTCGATCAACGCCGACTCGCCGCGGACCGATGGTCGGTCCTTGAGCTGACGACCCAGGTAAGCCAGCGCAGGGGCCACGCCGTCCTGCGCTTCCATCAGCTGCGTCAATGCCAGCACCGGGGCGATGCCGCGGTAGTGCTCGGTCATCTCCGACAGGAAATTACGCGCACCGGCGATATCGCCGACCCGGCGATAGGCCGCCATCAACGCAGGGATGATTTCAGGCAGGTACTCCGGATCATGCCGGGCGGCGCGTTCGAATGCGCGCACGGCCGCTTCATCGTGTCCACGCTCGGCTTCGATGCGTCCTTCCAGAATGCCGGCGCGTACCGAAGTGCCATCGGCCTGATACGCGCGCGCGATCGCCTGCAACGCTTCGTCGGGCTTGCTCAGGCCACGATAGCGATCGGCCAGCTCGCACTCGAATTGCGCAATCAGCTTGCCCATCGGCTCGCCGGTGACTTCTTCGTAACGGGTGGCGTTGTCGATCGCCTTTTCCCAATCGCGCTCGGCCTGATAGATGCCGATCAGATGACGCAGTGCCTGTGGGGCACGCTGATCCAGTTGCGCCAGTTCGGTGAACACGGTCTCGGCACGATCCAGCAGGCCGGACTTCATATAGTCCTCGCCCAGCGCCAGCAAGGCCTGCACGCGCTGTTGATCGGTCAGGTCGGCACGTTGCACCAGACCCTGGTGCAGCCGGATCGCGCGATCGACTTCACCGCGACGGCGGAACAGATGCCCCAACGCGACCTGGGTCTCGAAGGTCTCCTTGTCCAGTTCGGCGATATGCAGAAATAGTTCGATCGCCTTGTCCGGCTGCTCGTTGAGCAGATAGTTCAGACCGCGAAAGTAGGTGCTGGATAGGCGACTGACCTGGGTATCGCCGTGGCGTTGACCACCGCGGCGGCCAACGATCCAGCCCCCCAACGCTGCCAACGGCACGAACAGGAAGAACCAGATCCACTCGGTCAGAAAGTCCATACGCGCTTACAGTCCATCAAAGGGGCGCGGCTCGACTGCGGCAGGCGCAATGGGCCTGGCGTCGGTGCGACTGACTGCAACAGCCTTGTTGGCCTGGCGCAGTTTGGAATAGAGGGGAATCACCACACTGACCAGCACCATGCCGGCACCGATCAACACGCCGACCAGCAGCGCGACGATGATCGCGATCCCGGAGGTCGTGCGCACACTGGAGAAGAGGAAGTCGAGAGTGACGTCCTGGGAATTGACCGCACCGATGATCAGACCGACCAGCAGGAAGGCCAGCATCACCAGCAAACGAAACACCTTCATGGCCAGACTCCGTCGAAAGAGGCTTAGCTTAACCGAGCCGACATAAACACAGCGGCAGAACGACTTTAGTCAGCCGCATCCAGCAGATCGACCGGGACCACGGAGCTGACACGCTCACGCAATTCCTTGCCGGGCTTGAAATGCGGAACATGCTTGCCAGGCAACGCGACCGACTCGCCGGTCTTCGGATTACGGCCAAGACGTGGCGGGCGGTAATGCAGCGAGAAGCTGCCAAACCCGCGGATTTCGATCCGATCACCATCGGAGAGCGCCTGCCCCATCATTTCCAGCAGCGATTTGACTGCCAGATCCACGTCGTCCGCCTTCAGATGCGCTTGACGTTGCGCCAGGATTTCAATCAATTCGGACTTGGTCATGGGAAGACTTGCTTTTTTCGACTGACACATCGGAATCGGCCCGGGCAAGCCCGGGCCGATCCATCACGCTCTTGCGAGCGCTACGCGCTTACTCGGACTTGTTGCTGTTCAACTGTGCACGCAGCAGCGCGCCCAGCTGAGTCATGCCACCGGATGCGGCCGAAGACTGGTATTCCTCCAGCGTTTCGCGCATTTCGGCATCGTCCTTGGCCTTGATCGACAGCTGCAGGGTGCGGCCCTTGCGGTCCATGCCCACGAACTTGGCTTCAATCTTGTCGCCGACCTTCAGGTGCTGGGTCGCATCGTCCACACGCTCGTTGGCGATGTCGCGTGCAGCAACGTAGCCTTCGATGCCATCGGCCAGGTCGATCGTGGCGCCCTTGGCATCCACTTCACGCACCACGCCCTCGACCTTCGAACCCTTCGGGTTGGAAGCCATGTACTGGCCGAACGGATCCTGCTCCAGCTGCTTGACGCCCAGGCTGATGCGCTCACGCTCCGGATCGACTGCCAGCACAACGGCTTCCAGCGTGTCGCCCTTCTTGTAGTTGCGCACGACATCTTCGCCGGTGGTGTTCCAGCTGATGTCGGACAGGTGGACCAGGCCGTCGATGCCGCCGTCCAGACCGATGAAGATGCCGAAGTCGGTGATCGACTTGATCTGACCGGACACCTTGTCGTTCTTCTTGTGGGTGGCGGCGAAGGTTTCCCACGGATTGGCGGCAACCTGCTTCATGCCCAGCGAGATGCGGCGACGCTCCTCGTCGACATCCAGCACCATCACTTCGACTTCGTCACCAACCTGCACAACCTTGGACGGGTTGACGTTCTTGTTGGTCCAATCCATCTCGGAGACGTGCACCAGACCTTCGACGCCCGGCTCGATCTCGACGAATGCGCCGTAATCGGTGACGTTGGAGACCTTGCCGAACACGCGGCTGTTGGCCGGGTAACGACGTGCGATGTTGTCCCACGGATCTTCGCCCAGCTGCTTCAGGCCGAGGCTGACGCGGTTACGCTCGCGATCGAACTTCAGCACGCGCACGTCCAGCTCGTCGCCGACATTGACGACTTCGGACGGATGGCGCACGCGCTTCCAGGCCATGTCGGTGATGTGCAGCAGACCGTCGATACCGCCCAGGTCCACGAACGCGCCGTAATCGGTCAGGTTCTTGACCACGCCCTTCAGGATCGCGCCTTCCTGCAGCTTGTCCATCAGCTGCTCGCGCTCTTCCGAGTGCTCGCTCTCGACCACGGCACGACGCGAGACCACCACGTTGTTGCGCTTGCGGTCCAGCTTGATCAGCTTGAACTCGAGCTCCTTGCCTTCCAGGTAGGCCGGGTCGCGCACCGGGCGCACATCCACCAGCGAACCAGGCAGGAACGCGCGGACATCCTTGATGTCCACGGTGAAACCACCCTTGACCTTGCCGCTGATGCGGCCGGTGATGGTTTCGTTCTTTTCCAACGCCTCTTCCAGCTCGTCCCACACCATTGCGCGCTTGGCCTTCTCGCGCGACAGCACGGTCTCACCGAAGCCGTTCTCGATGGAGTCGAGGGCAACCTTGACCTGGTCGCCGACGCCGACATCGATCTCGCCAGCGTCATTACGGAACTGCTCGATCGGCACGATGCCTTCGGACTTCAGGCCAGCGTTGATCACCACCACGTCGCCGCGCACTTCCACGACGGTACCGGTGACGATCGAGCCCGGCTTCAGCTTCGCCAGATTGGCTTGACTGGCTTCGAACAGTTCAGCAAAAGATTCTGTCATTTGAATTTTACTCAGTTGAACACACGGGCGTTGATCGTCGAATACGACAGATGCCAAGCGCCCAGCCTGTTGGTCGACTCCGGACAGCGAGTCGGTTAAGTAGTAATAGAACCGCCACACGGGATGTGCGACGGAGCCTTGGAACGCCTTACGGTCGGCGGGACATACCCGCTTGCGGAACGCTTACGACGACGTGCGAACGGCTAACAACCCAACCACACGCTGGACGACATCCTCGATCCCCATTCCGCTGGTATCGATCAGCACGGCGTCTTCGGCCGGCCGCAATGGCGCCACCACCCGCTGCGCATCACGGGCATCTCGAGCCATGATCTCGCGCAGCAGGTCCTCAAAGATAACCGAAACACCCTTTTCCATCAACTGTTTATGGCGACGGCCCGCACGTTCTTCAGCACTGGCGGTCAGAAACACCTTGTAGGCGGCATCGGGGAAGATCACCGTACCCATGTCGCGCCCGTCTGCGACCAGGCCGGGCGCCCGCCTGAATGCGCGTTGCCGCTCTTTCAGTGCGCTACGCACCTCAGGGATGGCGGCAATCGCCGAAGCCAGCGCACCGGTCGTCTCAAGGCGCAGTTCGCCGGTGGCATCCACCCCGTTGACCAGTACCCGCAGCCCCGCCTCGCCGGCATCGTCGAAGTCCACCTTGGTGTCGAAGGTGCAGCGCACCAGCGCGGCCGGGTCGGAAACGTCCAGATCGGCCCAGCTCGCCGCCACGCCCACCGCGCGGTACAGCGCACCCGAATCGAGGTAATGCCAGCCCAGCCGTGCGGCTACGATCCGGCTCACGGTGCCCTTGCCGGCGCCGGAGGGACCATCGATGGTGAGAACGGGCGAAAGGTCGGTCATTCAGGTTTCCGGAAGGTCATCAGGCGGTAGTGTAGCGCCGCTGATTGGAATTCGGATGCAACCACTTGAAAGCACGACGAAAAGCCGGTTAGAATTGCCGGCTTAATTCCGGGTGCACCCTCGATTGCGGGCACTCTTCCATCGAATCCAACCGTTTACGCCGAGGTGTGCCATGAAAGTCCTGTCCTCCCTGAAGTCTGCGAAGACCCGTCACCGCGACTGCAAGGTGGTCCGCCGCCGCGGCAAGGTCTTCGTGATCTGCAAGTCGAACCCGCGTTTCAAGGCGCGTCAGCGCTAAGCCTTTGCCGCGCGCGCAAGACCCGAGAAAGCCGCCTCCGGGCGGTTTTTTCTTGGCCGGTGTCTCAGGTCGGTGGTTGCGACATGCCGGCTGCACTGTCTCAGGTCTTGGCCGGCTCCGCGTAACGGTGGAGCTGGCAGGCATCCGGGGCGGCGTTGGGTGACACTGCTCTGCAAGCACGCCCGTCCTGGTTTTTGCTGTAATCACCATCCGAATCTTGTCCACTGGGGAGTAGATGACATGCGCAACCGTTTGTTTGGCCTGCCGTTGATCGCGTTGATGGGGATCAGTGCCGTTGCCTGGGCCGATACGCTACTGGTCGACCGTGCACAGCAAAAGCCTGCCGCTGCCCTGCCCTTGCGCGGCGACAGCATGAGTCAGGTCCAAGGCCGTTACGGCGCGCCGCAGGAAAAGCTGGCACCGCGCGGTGGCCAGAAGCGCCAGTGGCCGACGATCCATCGCTGGGTGTATCCGGCCTTCACCGTGTACTTCGAAAAGAGCCGGGTGATCGACGTGGTGGCCAATCAGGCCAATGCCAACGAGATCGGGCCCAAACCGCCGATCAGGTGATCGCGGGTTGTTCGGGCTCCAGCGGATGGAGACTGCAACAGTGGGCTGATCCGATGATGCAAAAAGCGATCACCGTGGGTCGCCAAGGCGAATCCTTCGAAAGGGCGATTTGACGTCAATCCCTCGCAAGAGCCGATTTGACGCGAGTCCCTCGCAAGAGCCCGCACGTCCATGTGCGGGGATTGAATTAACGGCCCGGCGTTGCCTGGCATTGATTAGGTAGTTGCAAGTTATGACCGATAGCGTTCGCTTTCCTGCCGAGTGGGAACCTCAGTCCGCCGTGTTGATTGCGTGGCCGCACGCGGGCACCGACTGGGCCGAGCGTCTTGCCGAGGTGGAGGAGACCTATATCGCGCTGGTCGCGGCGATTTCCCGTTTCGAGCCGGTGATCGTGTGCGTGGCCGATGACGATCTGCAGATCTATGCGGAAGCGCGGCTGCGCTCGGCACGGGTGGATATGGCGCGGGTGCGCTTCGTGATTGCGGCTTACAACGACACCTGGCTACGCGATTCCGGCCCGATCACGCTGCGCCAGGATGGCGGTTTCCGCCTGATGGATTTCCGCTTCACCGGCTGGGGCGGCAAGTTCGAGGCCAGCCTGGACGATCAACTGGTCACCTCGCTGGACGCGGCCCGGGTGTTCGTATCCTCGCAGGTGCAGACGGTCGACTTTGCATTGGAAGGCGGTGCAATCGAGACCGATGGTGCGGGCACCTTGCTGACCACCTGGAAATGCCTGCACGAGCGGCATCCGCAGCGCACGCGCGATTCGCTGAGTGCCGATCTTGCCGCGTGGCTGGCGCAGGACCGCGTGCTGTGGCTGGATCACGGCTATCTGGAAGGCGACGACACCGACGCGCATATCGATACGCTGGCGCGCTTCGCCGGCCCGGATGCGATCGTCTACCAGGGCTGCGATGTGGCCAGCGATTCGCATTACACCGAACTGCAGGCGATGGGCACCGAACTGGCTACATTGCGCAAGGCCGATGGGCAGCCGTATCGCCTGTTCGCGTTGCCCTGGGCAGAGCCGATCCTGGATCAAGGCCGGCGCCTGGCGGCCTCGTACGCCAATTTCCTGATCGTCAACGGTGCGGTGCTGATGCCGGCTTACGGCGACAAGGCCGACGCGAGCGCGCAGGCAGTGCTGGCCGAGGCGTTTCCGCAGCACGCCATCGTGCCGGTGCCGTGCCGCCCATTGATCTGGCAGAACGGCAGCCTGCACTGTTTGACCATGCAACTGCCCGCCGGTCTGCTGGCCGCCTGAGTCACTCCTGTTCCGGCCGGCAGGCCGGTGTTACACCATCGCGCGCTACCTTAGTGCGTCACCTAGCTGGACGAATCGCCATGACCCGTCATCTCCTTCCCGTCGCGCTGATCCAGGAGCGCAACCACGGCGACGCCGCGGCCAATCTGGCCATCATCGAATCGCGCGTGGCCGAAGCTGCCGCACAGGGCGCCAGGCTGGTGCTGCTGCAGGAACTGCACAACGGTGCGTATTTCTGCCAGCACGAGTCGGTGGACGAATTCGACCTGGCCGAGCCGATCCCCGGCCCCAGCACCGAGCGGCTGGGCGCGCTGGCCAAGCAACACGGCGTGGTGCTGGTGGCCTCGTTGTTCGAGCGCCGCGCGGCCGGGCTGTATCACAACACCGCCGTGGTGTTCGAAAAGGACGGCCGCCTGCTCGGCAAGTACCGCAAGATGCATATCCCGGACGATCCGGGCTTCTATGAAAAGTTCTATTTCACCCCGGGCGATCTGGGCTTTGCGCCGATCGACACCTCGGTCGGCCGGCTCGGCGTGCTGGTGTGCTGGGACCAGTGGTACCCCGAAGCGGCGCGCCTGATGGCGCTGGCCGGTGCGGAACTGCTGCTCTACCCCACCGCGATCGGCTGGGATCCGGATGACCAGCAACCCGAGCAGGAGCGCCAGCGCGATGCCTGGGTGCTCAGCCATCGCGGCCATGCGGTCGCCAATGGGGTGCCGGTGCTGTCGTGCAACCGCGTCGGCCATGAGCCCTCGCCGTTGGGCGCGTCGGGCATCCAGTTCTGGGGCAACAGCCATGTGCTGGGGCCGCAGGGCGAGTTCATCGCCGAAGCCGGACAGGACCCGACGGTGCTGGTGTGCGACGTCGACCTGCAGCGCAGCGAACACGTGCGCCGCATCTGGCCGTTCCTGCGCGATCGCCGCATCGATGCGTATGGCGACCTGCTCAAGCGCTACATCGACTGACCGCATGCCTGTCGAGTTGCGCAATGTCCGCGACGCGGACATCCCGGCAATCACGGTCGGAGTGTTCACCGGTATCGGCCGCAAGCATGGTCGCTGGCTGGACGGCGTGCAGATGCAACGCGCGCTCGGCTCCAGTGACACCGCCCCTCCTTCTGATGAATGACCCCATGACTGAGCAAACCACCCACGTTCTGGACGATGCGTTGTCCGGCCAGCCGCATCGCATCGTCGAACGCGATGGCGTGCGCTATACGTTGCTAGGTACCGCGCACGTGTCACTGGCCAGCGTGGCCGCAGTGCAGCGGGCGATCGGCAGCGGCCGCTACGACGCGGTGGCGGTGGAGCTGGATGCGCAGCGCCTGCAGGCGCTCAGCGATCCGGATGCCCTCGCCCGTCTGGACCTGGTACAGGTGATTCGTAAGGGCCGGGTGGCCTTGTTCGCGGCGAACCTCGCCCTGGCCGCCTACCAGCGCCGCCTGGCCAAGCAGCTCGGCATCGAGCCGGGCGCAGAGTTGAAGGAAGCGGTGAATCTGGCGCGCGCGCAAGGCCTGCCCGTGCACCTGATCGATCGCGAAGTCGGCCTGACCTTCAAGCGCGCGTCCGGGCGGCTGGGATTCTTCGGCAAGATGAAACTGGCCGCCGGCCTTCTCGGCGGTCTGTTCGCGGCTGACGAGGTGGGCGAAGAAGAAATCGAAAAGCTCAAACAAGGCGACATGCTGGAGGCGAGCTTCGGCGATTTTGCCAGCGAAAGCCCGGAGCTTTACGAGACCGTGATTGCCGAGCGCGACCAGTACATGGCCACGCGCCTGCGCGAGGAAGCCACTACGGATCAGCGCGAGATACTGGCGGTGGTCGGTGCAGGGCATCTGGCCGGTCTTGCGCGCCACCTCGAACAGGACACCGCCGCACCCGGCCCATTGCGCGAGTCGCTGGAATACGTGCAGCAGCGCAAGCGCATTCCGTGGATCACATTGGGCATCCTGGCGATCATCATCACCGGCATCGGCATCGGGTTCTGGCGCGGCGGTCTGAGCATGGGCGCGGACCTGTTGTTGCAGTGGGCGATGTATACCGGCGGACTGGCGGCGTTGGGTTGCCTGTTGGCCGGCAGCCATCCCTTGAGCATCCTCACCGCGGCGGTCGTGGCGCCTTTCAAGCCGTTCCGCCTGAGCGTGCCGACCGGTGCGTTTGCGGCCCTGGTCGAAGTGCATATGCGCAAGCCGGCCTACGGCGATTTCCTGTCGCTACGCGACGACGCGCAGACCTTGCGCGGCTGGTACCGCAATCGCGTCTCACGCGTGGTGCTGACCTTCCTGCTGACCAACGTGGGCAGCATGGCGGGCGTGTGGCTGGCCGGTGTGCAGATCTTCAATCGCCTGCATGGGTGAGCGTGGCGGCGCTGCAATCTGGTGCTTCTCGTAGGAGCGCACCCGGGCGCGATGGGGCATTACCGGTACCGCCCCATCGCGCCCGGGTGCGCTCCTACGGCATTCGATCGCTTGCGCGCGGCTACGGCGCGGACTGCGCCTGTGGCGCGAGCTGCAGGCGCACCCAGACGCCGTAGTGGTCCGAGGCCCAGCGACCTTCGGCATACGGCGTGTCGAACAGGATGCGCGCTTCGCGGGCCAGCAGGCGGTTCTGCTGAAAGAACACGTGGTCGATCCGCGCCGGCGTGTCGAAGACATGCAGGTTCAAGGTGCTGACGCTGGCGTCGCCGTTGCGGTGCACGCTGCCGTAGCTGTCGCCGTAGCCCTTGCGTAGCGCTTCCAGATCCAGGGCATCGGCGGCGGTGTTGAAGTCGCCGGCAATCACGACCGGTGCCTGATTGCTGTTGGAGGAAATGAAGTCCAGCAAGTCGGCGACCTGACGCGTACGTGTGGCCGTGCCGCGTGCATCGGCACGCTCGTTGAGGTGGGTGACGTAGACATTGATCGGTTGGCCATCGATATCGACCTGCAGATGCGCGGCAACGCGGTAATCGTCCAGCGGCTGCAGCAGGCGCTGATGCCGGGCCAGCACCCTGCGCCGGCTCAGCAACGCGTTGCCGTAGCGCTTGGGCGCGCCGACCGGATCGACCGATGCGAAGGTGTAGTCGTAACCCAGCTTGCGCGCGAGCCAGGCGGCCTGGTTCTCCACGCTGTCGCGGCGTTCGATCACTTCCTGCAGCGCGATCACGTCCGGCGCCAGCTGCTTGAGCTGTTTGGCGATATAAGCGCGACGCGCCGGCCAGTCTTCGCGGTCGTGGTGCAGGTTGAGCGTGACCAGGGTCATCTCGCGCTGCGTCGGGCCCGGCGGCTGCACTGGCTGGGATGCGCGTTCTGCACGATCGGTCTGGTTGACCTGTGCGGGTTGCGCGACCTGCAGGGCGTGGCTGGCCTGCGTGGCGTGTACAGCGCCGACGCACAGCAGCAGCGCCACCCACACGACCGGCCGACGGGCACCACGCCGCGCCAGCGCTGCCCTGCTCGGTCGAGCTGCGCCATTCATTGCGTAGCGCGCTCGGCCCGCCGCACCGCGCTGGGCACATCGATCTGCACAGTGGCCGGCAGCTGTTGAATCCGCAGTTCGCCGTTGTGCCATTGCGCCGATTCGCCGTTGATGCTGGCCTTGCCGGGCGTGCCCTGGTACGGCCACGGCAACACCACCCCGCCCGGCGGCAGGATCAGGCCCGGCTGCAGTTGCAGCACCAGCTGCTTGTCGGTGCGCTGCAAGGTGTAATTGAGGCGCCCATAGGGCGTACGCAGTTCGGCGATGCCGATGCCTTTGCCCTCGAACCAGCGCGTCGGGGTGCCGGCAGCGATGACCAGGCTGGCGTCGGATTCGCGTCCGTAGGCGAACATGTCCAGCACCGAGCGCACGAAATCCGAGGCGACCCAGGCGTGCGGCAGGTCGCCGACGAAGAACGGCGTGCGCGGCGTGCGCGAGACCACTTCGGCCCATTGGTTCCAGGGTTGCGGCGCACGGTCCTTGAAGAAGAACGCGGTGGCGTCCCAGGCGCGGTCACGCCAGCCCAGGCGCACGAATGTGGCCACGTTGCGCCATTCGTAGGGCGTGTAGTCCTTCCATGCGCGCTTGCCGTCGCGGCGCTCGGAAAACTCCTTCCAGTAGCGTTCGAAGGTATTGGTCAGCAGGTCCTGCGGCAGGCGTTGCTGCTCGCCACCCGGCGCCAGCGCGATGGTGGTGGAGGTCGCATCGAAGTCGCCGAGCTCGGCCGAGCCGGGCAGGAAATCGAGACCGTGCTGGCGCACCGCCGCACCCAGCGAGGCGACCAGGTCGCCACTGAATTCGTCGCGTGCAGTGCTGAAGCGGGCGACCTCGTCGGGCTTGTCGAGCGCGCCGGCCAGCATCGCCGCATCCTTGTAGCCGCGCAGCGCCCAGAAGTTGTCCCAGTACGAATGCACCGGCTTGGCCGAATAACCTTCGTGGCTGATCGACACCGGCATCATTCCGTAGAAGGCCGGGTTGCGCATGAAGTTGTCTTCGGTGCGCTCGCTGGCGCGCAGCTTTTCCATGTAGTCGTAGGCGCCGGTCACGTGCGGCCACATCTTTTCCAGGAACGCCTTGTCGCCGGTGTAGCGGTAGTACTCGGCGATGTTGAAGATCAGCTCGCCATGGCTGTCGTTCTCGGGCACCGGGTCGCTGCCGCGGTCGTCCACGCAGCACGGCACCATGCCGTCGGCGAACTGATACGGGGCGAACCAGTCGACGTACTCGCGCACCACGTCTTCGCGCCCGAGCCGCAGCAGGCCTTCGGAAATCATCGCGCCGTCGCGGATCCAGCTGCGCGAATACGAGCGTGTGCCGGGCTGCAACCGCGGGCCGATGCGCGAGATCAGCATGTGCGCCAGCGCCGTGCGCAAGGTGTCGACCACCGGCTTGCCTTCGGCCGGCACGCTGATGCGCACGCGATCAAGCTTGCTGCGCCACTGCTGGGCCACCTGCTGCTGCGCCTTGTCGGCATCGAAGTCGGCCGGCAGTTGCGCGGTGCCGGTCTGCGGAATCACCAGCGCCACCTCGCGCCGTTGGCCAGGCTCGAGCTTCCAGCGATACAGCAGCACGCCCGAGGCCAGGCCGGTGTCGTCCTTGACCTGGGTGATCGCCGGCGGGGTGGCGGCAGTGAGATGGCTGACATCCATGCCGCTGTCGAAAGCGCTGGCAAAACCGGCATCCGGACGCTGTGCGGCGAATACGCGCGGCCTGCCGTTGACGCTGACCTGCGCACCGTCCACCGCCAGTTGTTCGATCCGGCTGACGCCGCCCAGGGTATTGAGGAACTGCGCCGGCGGATTGACCTGGAACGGCCGCACTGCCAACGCCAGGGTGAACTCGCGCGCCTCCTTGCCGGTGTTGTGCAGCTGATAGCGTGCGACCAGTTGCGCCTGCTCCGGGGTGCCCTGCACGAACGCGGTCACGCGCAGGTTCATCAGGTCGTGATGCCAGTCGACGCTGGGAATCGGCAGGTAATCGTCCTGCAGGCTCTGCTCGCTGCTGACGTCGGACCAGTGCAGCAGCTTGCCGCCGGTGACCACGAACGGCTCGATGCTGAAGCCGCCCTTGCCCACTTCCACCGCGCCGTCCTCGCCGATCAGGCCCTGCTCGGTGCCGCCATCCAAACCCAGGATGGTCCAGTACGGCTGCTCGCCGGAGAAACCGCGCGGATAGCTGCCGCGCGGCATCTGTGCGGCAAGCGACTTGATGAAATCGTTCGGGGTCGCCGCAAACGCCAGCGGCTGCAGTTGCACTTCCTTGATGCCGTAGCGCCAGTTGGGGCCGTCCTTGAGATCAAAACGCAGGTAACGCGCCTCGGTGTCCGGCAGTGCCAGCCAATCGGTGCCGCCGGCACCGGCGGTGACGGTACGCAGGTCGCGCCAGCCGCGCCCGTCGCTGGACGCGCGCACCACGTATTGCGAGGCCTGCAGGCCGGGCACCCACTGCACCACTGCGCCGCCGAATTCGCGCACCTTGCCCAGATCCAGCGTGACGGTCTGTTGCTTGACCGCGCCGCTGAGCCAGAAGGTCTCCGGCTTGCCGTCGGCCAGGCGTTGTTCCAGTGCGGGCGCGGTATCGGTGATGGCCTCGGCCTTCAATGGCGAGGTGTCTTCCGGCGGCAGCGGCGTGAGCGTCAGGCGGTCGAAGCACACCGTGCCCTTGCCGCCGACCTTGTTGTAGATGGTGAATTCGACATCCGCGCTGCTGCGCAGCTGCTTATCCTGACCCGGGCCCCAGGCCTTTTCGATGTTGCGCCTGCGATAGCCGACGGTGGTCCAGTTCTTCGGGAAGTTGAAGCCGGGCCGGTTGATCCACCACACGTTGTCGCCGCTGGCGTCGATCAGTTTGACCTGCAGGTCGTTGGACGGCGACTCGCCGCGCAGCGCAAAGCCGATGCGGTAATTGTCCGGATAGTCGATCGGCAGGCTGCGGCGGATGCCGACATAGCCGGATACGCCGTTGAAGTTGTAGTCCAGGCACAGGGCATGCCCGCCGGAACTGGTGGCCACCGGTCGCAGCGAACCGCTGACCTGGTTGGAGACCACCAGGCGCCAGGCGCTGATGTCGTTGAAGCCGTCGAGCACGCGTTCCTGCGCCTGCGCCGTGACCGCAGACGTGGCAACAGCGGTCATGGCAAGCAATCGCAGGAACATTGGCTTCACCCCTTCACACTCCCCAGCAGAAGACCTTGGATGTAGTAGCGCTGCAGCGCGACGAACAATAGCAGCACCGGAATCACCGTCACCACTGCGCCGGCCATCATCAGCTCCACGTCCATGATGTGCTCGCGCGACAGCGCCGCCAGCGCCACCGGCAAGGTGTACTGCTCCTGGTCGGTCAGCACGATCAGCGGCCACATGAAGTCGTTCCACGAGCCCATGAAGGTGAAGATGGTCAGGGTGACCAGTACCGGCTTGAGCATCGGCAGCACGATCTGGAAGAAGATCCGCATCTCGCTGGCACCGTCGATGCGCGCGGCCTCGATCAGTTCGTCGGGAATGCTGCGCGCGTACTGGCGCACCAGGAAGATGCCGAACACCGTCGCCAGCGCCGGCACCACCACCCCGCCGATGTTGTTGACCAGATGCAGCTGCTTCATCAACAGGAACAGCGGCAGCATCGCCACCTGCGCCGGAATCACCAATGCCGCCATCAGGATCTTGAAGATGCGCTCGCGGCCAACGAACTGCAGCTTGGCGAACGCATAGCCGGCCATGGTGTTGATCAGCAGCGAGCCGAGCGTGATCAGCCCGGACACCATCAGGCTGTTGGCGAAGTTGCGCGCCATGCCGGTGCGCGCGAACAGCTCGTGGTAATTGGCGGTGGTGAATGCCGAGGGCAGCATCGGCGGCGGGAAGCGGCTGGCCTCGCCGGTGGGCATGAACGACACCGACAGCATCCACAGCAGCGGCGCCAGGCTGACCAGCGCCAGCAGCAGCAGGCCACCATTGATCAGCACGCCGTTCCAGCGCGATTGGCCGACATCACGACTCATATCAAATCTCTCTTGCGGCCGAAGCGCAGCATCACGGTGGTCACCGCCAGGATGATCAAAAACAGCAGGAACGCCACCGCCGACGCGCGGCCCAGGTTCCACCACTTGAAGCCTTCCTCGAACATGAAGTACAGCACGCTCACGGTGCTTTGCAGCGGGTCGCCGCGGGTCATCACGTAGGGCTCGGCGAACAGCTGGAAATAGCCGGAGATGGTGATCACCCCGACCACCATCAGCACCGGGCCGAGCATCGGCAGGGTGATATGCAGAAACTGCTTCCAGCGCGAGGCACCATCGATGCGCGCAGCCTCATACAGGTCCTGCGGAATGGCCTGCAGCCCGGCCAGGAAGATCACCATGTTGTAGCCGAAGTTCTTCCATACCGCGAACAGCATGATGGTCGGCATCGCCCAGCGCGGGTCGCCCAGCCAGTCGATCGGGGCGATGCCCAGATGGCTCAGGCCGAAGTTCACCAGGCCGTACTTGATGTGGAACAGATAGCGCCAGATCACCGCCACCGCCACCAGCGTGGTCACCACCGGGGCGAACAAGGCGGTACGGAACAGCGCCTTGAAGCGCGAGGCCTTGGCATTGAGCAGCAATGCCGCGCCCAGCGACACCCCGATCGACATCGGCACGCCCAGCAGCACGAAGTACGTAGTGTTCCACAACGACTTCCAGAACAGCGGCGTCTGCAGCAGGTCGATGTAGTTGCCCAGGCCCACGAAGCGCAAATGGCCGCTGTCGGCCAGCGCGTACAGATCGAAATCGGTGACGCTGAGCACCAGCGCGGCGAACACCGGCACGCCGAAGAACATGCCCAGCACCAGGATCGACGGCGCGGCGAACACCCAGCCGGCGACGGAATTACGCCTCATCATCGTGCTGCTCCCTTGTCCGCTGCCGGCACTGGCGCGGCGGCAGATGTCGCCGCAGGCGTTGCAGATGCACCGGCCGGACCGACATGCCCGCCCTCCTGTTCGAAGATCCAGCGGCGCTTGGCCAGAATCTCGTCCACGCGTTTATCCAGCTCCTGCACGGCGGCCTCGTGCGATTGACCGCCACGCACCACGCGCTCGGTCACCAGGCGCATTTCCTGCACGATGCGCTCCCACTCCAGCACCTTGGGCGTGGCCTTGACCCGCTCCAGCTGGTCGCCGAAGGCATGCGCCAGTTCGTCGTTGGCCAGCGAGGGCAACTTCCAGGTGCTGCGACGCGGCGGCAGGTCGCCGATGATGGCGTGGAAGCGCGCCTGCACCTGCGGCTGCGACAGGTATTCGATCAGCTTCCAGCTGGCGTCCTTGTGCTGCGACGACTTGAAGATCACCAGGCTGGAACCGCCGGCAATCCCCGCGCCCAGGCCGTTGGGTCCCGGCAGCGCCGCGGTACCCCACTTGCCTTCCATGCCCGGCGGCTGGCGCAGCTTGAACTCGCGCACGTTCCACGGGCCGGACAGATAGAACGCGTAATAGCCGTTGAAGAACTCGTACCAGACGTTGGAGACCTGGGTCTCGGAAACCTTCGGCGCCCAGCCTTTCTGATACATGGTGTCGTAGAAGCCCAGCGCCTTGCGGAAGCCCTCGCCGCGGAAGTTGCCGTAGTTGTCGTGGTCGCGCAGCAGGCGGTCGTCCTGCTGCAGCGCGAACGACAGCTGCTGCTCGAACTCGTTGAGCGGCATCAGGATGGCGTAGCGGTCCGGGCCGACCTTGCGCTTGATCGCCGCCATCACCTGTTGCATCTCGGCCCAGGTCTTGGGCATCTCGCTGTAACCGGCCTCGCGCAGCAGGTCCTTGCGATAGAACAGCAGCCGGGTGTCCACATACCACGGCACGCCATACAGGGTGCCGTCGACCAGATTGGTGTCCCACACGCCGGGGAAATAGTCCTGCGGGTCGACGCTCCTGGAACGCGCCACATACGGCTGCATCGGTTCCAGCGTGTCCAGCAGGGCGAACTCCGGCAGCCAGGTGTTGCCGAGCTGGCACACGTCCGGCAAGCCATCGGCGGCAAAGGCGGTCAGCAGTTTTTCGTGCGCCGCGGTCATCGGGATGTTCTGCACATCCACGTCGATATCGGGGTTTTGCTTCTCGAAGTCGGTCACCAGCTCGGCGACCACCTCGGCCTCCTTGCCCATGGCCCAGAAGCGCACGGTGGTCTTGCCGGGGTCGGAGCGTTCGCATCCCGCCACACCCAGACACAGTGCAGCGGCGATCATCAACAGTTTCAAAAGGCGCACGGATTACTCGGGTTTTTGGCGTTGCGAGGGGTCTTGCTGGGCCTGGGCGGCGGCGGCGCGCGACTCGGCCATGCCCAGCGCGCGGGCGGCGGCCTTCTGCTCGTCCTTCTGCGGCGCCGGCTGCGGCTCGCCTTCGGGGGTGAGCCAGCCGCCGGTGAAGCCGGCGCGTTCCAGACCGGCCCGGATGTAGGGGTTCTTCTTCATCACGGTCCAGACGAATTCGTTCTGGTAGTTGGCGATCATCGCCAGGATCGGGCCCTGGTCGATGGCGATGTAGTCGCTGGCCACCCAGCCACGGTCCGGCACCATACGCCCGGTCTTGAGCGGGATGTCGTAGTTGAAGCTGGGATTGAACGAGTCCAGAAAGCCGTAGCTGGAATACAGGAAATCACCATAGCGCTTGTGCATTTCCTCAGTGGCCGGGATCACCACTTCCGGGGCGAACACGATCGAGGAGATCGCCGCCGACGGCACGATGGTGCCGTCGTCGAAGTTCTCGCGCAGGCCGGCGCCGCGCGAGGAGTAGTGGCGGAACTGGCGCTGCTCGCCACGGTATTCCTGGCTGGTGTTCTGCGGGCCATCGCCGGCGGTTAGGCCCCAGACGTTCTCGCCGTAGTCCTTCCACTTCATCGGGTTGTCGATGGCGTAGTCGCGCTGGGCCAGGGTGGCGCGGCGGCTGTTGAGGAAATAGTCGATGCCGCGTTCGCGCATGTACTGGTCCTGGATATCGCGGAAATCGATCCAGACATGGCTGTACTGGTGACCGAACAGCGGGCCGAAGGACAGGTATTCCTGGCCCTGGTAGACGCCCCAGTCGTTGTTGTAGGTGCGGGTCCAGCTGGTCCACGCATCCACATCCACACCGTGGGTCGGCGAGCCGAGCGCGAGGATGTACAGCATCATCGCCTCGTTGTAGCCCATCCAGTCGTGGTCGATGAAGCCGCTCTCGGGGAACCAGCCCATCGAGATCAGCGGCGCGCGCTGCTGCAGCCAGCGCCAGTCCACGCGCTTGTACAGCGCATCGGCGATCTGCCGGATCTCTTTCTCGCGCGGGTCGTCGCCGTCGTAATACGACTGGGTGAACAACACGCCCATCATCAGCAGCGCGGTGTCCACGCTCGACAGCTCGACCCAGCTGTCGTAACGGTTGCCCTGCTGCATGTCCAGAAAGTGGTAGTAGAAGCCCTTGTACCCGGCCCTACCGGTCCGCTGCGGCCCCATTGGCGCATCGCGGAAGAATTTGAGTGTGGTCAGGGTGCGGTCGATCGCCTGATTGCGACTGACCCAGCCGTTCTCGATGCCGATCGGGTACGCGGTCAGCGCAAACCCCACCGAGGCGATGCTGGCGAACGGGCGCGACGGAAACCGGTCCGGCGACAGCCCATTGAGTTCGTTGGTGGTGTCCCAGAAAAACTGGAAGGTGCGGCGCTCGATGTCCGAGAACAGCGGCGGCAGCGGCGGTTTGACTGGCTTGGGTGGCAGCTGCGCTTCCACCAGGATGATTTTCACCGGTGCCTTCTTTTCGGCCACTTTGGGTTGCTCGGCCTGTTTGCAGGACGCCAGTACCAGCGCACCCAGCAATAGTGGAATGGTCAACCAATACGACGTCCTGCCCCTGTTCATCCGCCCCCCACGTGTGTAATCGATTACATCTCGCACGCCAACCTACCCTATCCAAGCGCCGAGTTCGACCGCCCCGGCATCTGCCGGAGCGGTCGAGCACCTCACCAGTTCAGGCCAAAGGCCAGACGGAAGGTACGCATCGGCGACGCCAGCACACCGGTCGGGGTGCCGTAAGCCGTGTTCAAGTCTCCGAGTGTCCCGGTCTCGCCGTTAAAGTTGGCGTAGTTCACCCAATTGAACACGTTGAGGATATCCGCACGCACGTTGAATTTGACACCGCCACCGGTATCCCACTCTTTATTGGCGGCGATGCTGAACTCCTTGTAGCCCAGCGTACCGTCCGGCTTGAACTGCACGATGTAGCACTGATCGTTGCCGGCCAGGCAGTTCTGCCCGTAACGCGCGGTCTGGCTGGCCAGCGACAGCTTGCCGGAAAGTTTGATCTCGTACGGCAGCTCGTAAATGCCGGTGACCACCAGGCGGTTCTTGGCGATGCCGCCGGCCTCGCGCCAGCCGTAGTCTTCAACGCGTTCGCGGTCCAGCGCGTAGTGCTCGCCGAACTGGCGGTTCTCCTTGGCGTCGGAATAGGTGTAGGCCACGGTCAGGCCCCAGCCGGATTCCTCGTCGAATGGCTTTTCCACCTGCAGGGCGAGCTGGTTGTTGCGGGTTTCCACGCCGTTGGTGCCCAGCACGATGGCGCTGTAGCCGTCCGGGCCGTCGGTCGGCGAGCCAGAGGTGGTGCCCGGCTGGAAGAACGACCCATCCGGCAGACGATTGCCGCGCACGAATGCGAAGCCGTCGTGGCTTTCGATGCGGCTCAGGGTCACGTCGGTGAACCAGTCCTGGCCCCACAGCGGCACCATGTTGCGCATGCCGATGCTGAATTGGTCCGAATACGGGGTCTTGATGTTGTTGTCGATCAGGTAGACCTCGCGACCGCCGCCGCCACTGCTGGTCGCCGCCAGTGCGTCGAGACCTTCCTGGGTGTTGTAGGCCGGATTCCATGCCACGCACGGGTCGCCCAGGCAGGCTTGGCTATTCTGGTTGTTGGGGTTGGTGAAGTAATAGCTGTAGGACTTGAACGAGTTGTTGAGCTGCTCGAGCGCCAGGTAGTCGAAGATGTTGCGGTCGTACGCGCGGCCGGCACCACCGTAGATCACGTGGGCCTGATCGCCGAACAGGTCATAGGAAGCACCCAGGCGCGGCTGCCAGGCGTTCTTGAATGCCTTGCGGTTGTTGCCGGTGCTGATGAAGTTGTTGATGTCGTAGTTGGCGTTCTGCAGGTTGGTCCAGTTCTGCAGCGCACCGGCAACGTCGGACGGGGTGACGAAGTCCAGGAACGCCGGGGTTTCTTCGTAGTCGTAGCGCACGCCCAGGTTCAGGGTCCAGTGCTCGTTGACCTCCCAGTCGTCCTGCAGATAGATGCCGTACTGCTTGTTTTTGGACACCACCGAACCGCCACCTTCGACCAGCGGCGCACCGAAGCGCACCCGGTACGGCGTTTCGAGATCGCCAAGGATGTTGTAGTAGTACTGCGGATTGGCCGGGTTGAACTGGGTGGAATCCAGATCGATGCTCTTGAACTTCACGCCCATCTTGACGGTGTGCGCGCCGTGCCATTCCAGGCTGTTCAGAGTCAGGTCGTCCTGGAAGGTCCAGCCCTTCTGACCCTTGCGCTGGAAGCTGCTGCCGGCACCGGCGGACAGCACTTCGTCCTCGATGCCGCGCACCGGCGCATAACTCAGCACATAACCGGTGCCGTTGTTGATCGGCGCCTGGTTCCAGAACGCGCTCTCGTAGCTGAGGTTGGCTTCGTTGAGGAAGTTGGCACCGCTGTACTGCCAGCGCAGGTTGGCGCGCTTTTCTTCCTGGCCGTTGATGCTGCCGTGCTCCAGGGTCGAGGTACCGCCGACGTCGTTGAGCTCGTCTTCTTTGCGGTACTTGCCGCTCAGCTCGAACAGGCTGTTGTCGCCGATGGTCCAGTCGATCTTGGCGAAGTACAGGTCTTCCTTGAATGGCGTGCTGTAGGTGGCGACCAGCGGCTGCAACTGCGTGGGCAGCTGATCGACGCGGTCCGAATAGATCGAACCGGGGATCACCACGTTCGGCGTGGTGTATTCCTTGGCTTCATAGGCGACGAAGAAATGCGCCTTGTCCTTCAGGATCGGGCCGCTGAAGGTCGCGCCGTATTGGGTTTCCTCGAAGTCGTCGCGCACGCCGGCGCGCTTTTCCAGCGGGCTCTCCTCGCGCCAGCCGTCGTTGCTGGTGTCCCAGAAGAAGCTGCCATGGAAATCGTTGGTACCGGACTTGGACGAGGCCACGATGGCCGCGCCGCTGACCTGGTCAAACTCGGCCTTGTAGTTGGAGGTGATGACCTTGTACTCGCCGATCGCCGACTGCGGGAACGGATTGCCGCGGCTGGAATCCTGGCCGCTGACGCCACCGGTCAGCACGTAGTTCTTCTGGCTCACGCCGTCGATGTAGACGTTGGTGCCTTCGGCCGAGGTGGCACCCGAGCGGACCTTGGTGGTGCCGTTGGCATCACGGGTGAACTGCACGTTCGGCACGGTGTCGGCCAGTTCCAGGAAGTTGCGCGTGGCACGCGGCAAGTTCTGGATCTGCACGTTGGAGATATAGGTGGCGTTCTCGGAGGTACGGGTTTCCACCAGCACCGGCGGCGCCTTGACCTGCACCGCATCCAGCGTGGTGGCGTTACCACCGGCGGCCGTGGCCGGTTCGCCGCCGACGCCCAGATTCAGCGTGGCGGTCTGGCCGACCTGCACGGTGACGTTCTGCGAGGTGGTCTGGCCATTGGCGGTGACGTCCAGGCGGTACGAGCCCGGCGGCAGGCCGCCGAGCGAGTAGCCGCCGTTGCTGACCTGCACGGTGCGGGTCAGGCCGGTGGCAAGGTTGGTCGCGGTGACCTGAGCCTGGCTGGCAGGTGCCGAGTCGACGGTGACCTGGCCGCGGATGGTCGCGGCGGCACTCTGCGCGAAGGCCGGTGCTGCGCCCAGCAGCAGGCAACTGGCCAATGCGCAGCTGAGCAGCTTGCGTGCCGGGCTGGCGGAATGGGGGTAGTAGTGGCGCATTGGTCCCTCCAGGGATCGGTACAGATTGTTGTTGTGGCGTTGCGACTTGCAGGAACGACCGCTGCGGGGGGCAGCGGGAGCGGACAGAACGTCCGCGAAAAGGGTCAGCGGGCTGGAAACCTCAGGGGCGGGGCTCGCCGGCGCCGCAGGAAGCGCGGATCACCAGTTCGGGCGTGAGCAGTTGGCGGATGCCGTCATCACGGCCGGGCTGGTCCACCAGCCGCATCAGCCGGGACATTGCCTGCTCGCCCAGGCGCGCGATGCTGACCCGCATCGTGGTCAGTGCCGGGTGGACGAAACGGGCCAGCGGAATATCGTCGAAGCCGGCCAGTGCGACGTCGCCGGGCACCGAGACATCGGCCTGGGCAAACGCATACAGGCAGCCCAACGCGGTCATGTCGTTGGCGGCGAACACCGCATCGGGCAGCGGCCCGTCCGCCAGCATCGCCTGCCCGGCGCGGTGGCCGGAGGCCTCGTCGAAGTCGCCGGGCAATTCGATGCCCTGCGCCGTGTCCCCGTGTGCGGCGATCGCATCGCGGAAGCCGCGCAGGCGTTCGCGCGCATCGAAATTGAGCGCCGGCCCGCCGATGAACGCGATGCGTCGATGCCCGGCCGACAGCAGGTGCTCGGTCATCGCCATCGCGCCGGCATGGTCGTCGATGCTCAGCACCGGGTAGGCATCGCCGGGAACGTGCGCGTTGATCAATACCGTGGGCAGCGCCTGCGGCAGGTTGTCGGTGAGGAACCCCGGCTGCTCGGCATACGGCGACAGCACCAGCAGACCATCCACCCGCCCGCGCATGGACTGCAATGCCCTGCCCTGCGCCTCCGGGTCGCCGTGGTAACTGGACACCAGCAGATGCTGGCCGGCGGCACGCGCCGCGCCGTCGATCCCGCGGATCAGTTCGGAAAAGAATTCGCCATACAGATCGGGCAGCACCACCCCTAAGGTCTGGGTGCGTCGGCTGCTGAGGCTGCGGGCTGCCGCATGCGGGCTGTAGCGCAGCCGCGCGGCCACGTCCTGCACCAGCTGGCGCACCGGTCCGGCGACGTTGTCATGCCCATTGAGCGCACGCGACACCGTTGCGACGGAGACCTGCGCTTCCCTGGCGACATCTTTGATGGTGACCGCACCCTTGGCCATTCGTGTCGCCCTCCGCGACCGACTTCCCAAAACTGGCGCGGACTGTAAGCGTTTTCATACAGGGGCGTAAACCCCTGTCTTCACGCTCGTGAAAACGCTTACAGATCAAGCATCTGCAAGTGATGAATGCGTGAAGCAATGTGTTGCGTCGCAACAAATGCCGCCCATGAGTCCACGGACGAAGGCCGACGGCGATCACGGTTGGAGGCGGTTTGGTCCGCTGCGTATCGAACGGTCGCCG
Organism: Xanthomonas sp. CFBP 8152; assembly: GCF_014199025.1. Classification (NCBI taxonomy): domain Bacteria; kingdom Pseudomonadati; phylum Pseudomonadota; class Gammaproteobacteria; order Lysobacterales; family Lysobacteraceae; genus Xanthomonas; species Xanthomonas sp. CFBP 8152. The sequence goes on along the minus strand of NZ_JACHNO010000001.1, from coordinate 1,652,427 downwards.
CCCGTAGGAGCGCACCCAGGCGCGACAGGCCTTACCGATAGCCCCCGTCGCGCCCGGGTGCGCTCCTGCGACGGCGGCTTGATTGCCTGGTTACCCTGCCTCGCCGGGCGCGATCGCCTCGATCGACAGCGCGTGGATATCGGTCTGCATCATCTCGCCCACCGCGGCATAGACCGCGCGGTGCCGCGCCAGCGGCGGCTTGCCGGCGAAGGCGGCGCTGACCACGCGCACATTGAAATGCCCACGCCCGTCGCGCGCGCCGGCATGCCCGGCGTGGCGATGGCTATCATCCACCACCTCCAGCTCGGTCGGCGCCAGCGCCGCCTGCAGCGCGGTGCGGATCCGCTCGACCCGGCTCATGGCAACACCCGGCGGAACGGGCGGACCTCGGTGCGCACGTACACGCCCGCCTCGACATACGGATCGGCATCGGCCCAGGCGCGGGCGTCGTCCAGCGCGTCGAATTCGGCGATGACCACGCTGCCGCTGAAACCGGCCGGGCCGGGATCGTCGGCATCGATCGCCGGGCATGGGCCGGCCACCAGCAGGCGCCCTGCCGCCGCCAGCGCCTGCAAACGGGCCAGATGCGCCGGTCGCGCCTGCTGCCGCGCCGCCAGTGCGTCGGCCCGGTCATACCCTTCGATTACGTACCACATAGGCCACCTCGCCCAAGACGTGAAGAACAGCCTCGGGATTCTAGCTGCCTCAGCGCTGGACACCGCCCCCGCGCACGCATTACCCTTGCCACCACTGCACACGCAATCGGACGCAGCGGCCCGTCGGCCCAGGCCCCACGCCTCCTCGACGACCGATTCGCTGCCCACCGCCGACCCGCGTAGACGACCTCCTCGCTGTTCCGTCGCCGCATGCCACGCGGCGCACGTTGTATGTGGATTTGTAGGATCGTGCCGGCACGGGCACGACATTGATCGCAATAACTCAAGGCAAAGCCCTGCAGGCGCGGCTCCGACCGCGGCCGGCGACCGTAACACCCGATGTCGACCTGATGAATTCCGAACTCGCGCACGACGCGAATCCGCCAGCCACGAGCGCGCCGCCACAGCAGCAGGAAATGCCGCTGGCGGTGGTGCATGGGCAACCGGTGCTGCAGATCCCGCAGGATCTGTATATCCCGCCGGACGCGCTGGAAGTCATCCTGGATGCCTTCGAAGGTCCGCTGGACCTGCTGCTGTATCTGATCCGCCGGCAGAATCTGGATATCCTGGATATCCCTGTTGCCGAGATCACCCGGCAGTACGTGGATTACATCAACGTGATGCAGGAGCTGCGCTTCGAACTGGCGGCCGAATATCTGGTGATGGCCGCGATCCTGGCCGAGATCAAGTCGCGCATGCTGTTGCCGCGCCCGCCCAGCCAGGAAGGCGAAGAAAACGATCCACGCGCCGAGTTGGTGCGCCGGCTGCAGGAATACGAACGCTTCAAGCAGGCGGCCGAGGATCTGGATACCCTGCCGCGCATGGGCCGCGACAGCGCGCCGGTGCAGGCGCATCTGCCCGAGCGCGCCGCGGTCAAGCTGCCGCCGCCGGTGGAACTGAAAGAAATGCTGATGGCGCTGTACGACGTGCTCAAACGCGCCGAACTGTTCACCGGCCATGCGATCAAGCGCGAGGCGCTGAGTGTGCGCCAGCGCATGGGCGATGTGCTGAGCCGTCTGGACGATGGCAGGTTCTATCGCTTCGAATCGCTGTTCACCGCCGAAGAAGGCAAGCTCGGCGTGCTGGTCACCTTCCTGGCGCTGCTCGAACTGGCCAAGGAGCAATTGCTGGACATCGTGCAGGAGGCGCCGCTGGCGCCGATCTACGTGAAGTCACTGGCGCTTGGCAATACCAATGCGCCGCTGCAATTCTCCAGCGAATTCGACGACAGCGATGCCGCCAACGAACCTCTCTGAAGCCGATCATCGAATGGATCAAGCGTTGATCACCCGCATTATCGAAGCTGCCCTGCTGGCAAGCAGCCAGCCGCTGACGCTGGCGCAGCTGCAGGGCGTGTTTCCCGAAGAAGAACCGGCGCCGCCCGGCAGCGTCGAGCGCGCGCTGGAACTGCTGCGCGACGGCTGCGCCGAACGCGGCGTGGAGCTGGTCGAGGTAGCCTCGGGCTTCCGCTTCCAGGTCAAGGCCGACGTGCATGGCTGGGTCGCCCGACTGTGGACCGAGCGCCGCACCAAGTACACCCGCGCCACGCTGGAAACCCTGGCGCTGATCGCCTACCGCCAGCCGATCACCCGCGGCGAGATCGAGCAGGTGCGCGGCGTGGCGGTCAGCAGCAACATCATCCAGGCGCTGGAAGAACGCGAGTGGATCCGCGTGGTCGGCCACCGTGACGTGCCCGGCAAGCCGGCCCTGTTCGGCACCACCAAGGGCTTTCTGGATTACTTCGGGCTCAAGCGATTGGACGAGCTGCCGCCATTGTCTGAGTTGAAGGACATCGCCGAGCTGGAACCGCAGTTGCCGCTGGACCGCGACGGCCAACTGGATGGCGCGGTGCCGGCGTCGGCGGCGATGGATGCGGACGCGGATGCGGCGAAAGCAGGCGGCGCCGATGCAACGACTGACGCGGCGGCGGATGCAGGTGCTGAAGTGGACGCCGACCCGGGCGACGCTGCGCCGGAACACCGCGATGCGCAGGACGTGCTGCCGGCATCGGGCAGCACCACCGACGCAAGCAGCGACAGCGACGACGCAACGCACGTCGATGCCGATCCCGATGCCGAGATGGCTGTTGATGCCGATGTCGATACCGACGATGTCGACATCAGCGACCAGACTGCCGGCACGGACACTGCATTCGACGCTGAAAACGAACACCATGCCGACGCGGTCGATGACCACGCCAGCGCCGATGAATCAAGTAACCAAACACCGCAACACCCCGAGCATGCCTCGGCGCAGGACCTGAACCCGTTGGACCAAGATGACGCCCGTGAGGGCGACCCCGACACCGCGCCGGGAACGCGCGCGGATGCAGTGAACGAAGACGAAGACAACGCCGTCGCGACGACGACCGTGGCTGTTGACGAAGCCGATTCCGACCCAGAGGCCGACCCAGAACGCGTCGGCCGGAGCCAGACACATGAGTGACACCCCCCGCAAGCTGTCGTTGAACAAGCTTTCCCTCAAGCGCGACAGCGCGCCCGAAGCGCCCAAGCTGGAAGAGCGCCTGCACAAGGTGCTGGCCCAGGCCGGCCTGGGGTCGCGCCGCGCGCTCGAACAGCGTATTGCCGATGGCCTGATCAAGGTCAATGGCGCCGTCGCGCAGACCGGCATGTCGGTGCGCAGCGGCGACAAGATCGAGCTGGATGGCCGCAGTTTCGTGGCCAGCGCGCTGACCGAACCGGCGCGCGTGCTGATCTACAACAAGCCCGAAGGCGAAGTGACCACGCGCGAAGACCCCGAAGGCCGCCCGACCGTATTCGAGTCGCTGCCGGCATTGAAAGGCTCGCGCTGGATCGCCATCGGCCGCCTGGACATCAACACCACCGGCCTGCTGCTGCTGACCACCGACGGTGAGCTGGCCAACGCGATGATGCATCCCTCCTACGAGGTCGAGCGCGAATACGTGGTGCGCGTACGCGCACCGGAAGGCGAAGACAAGGTCTCCGACGCCATCATCGAGCGTCTGTCGCGCGGCGTGCTGCTGGAGGACGGCGGCGCCAAGTTCGACGAGATCGAACGCATCGGCGGCACCGACTCGCACGACTGGTTCCGCGTGGTGGTCAAGGAAGGCCGCAACCGCGAAGTGCGGCGCCTGTGGGAGTCGCAGGGCTGCCAGGTCAGTCGGCTCAAGCGCAGCCGCTACGGCAAGATCTCGCTGCCGCGCGAGCTGCTGCGCGGGCAGTCGATCGAAGTGGCGCAGGACAAGGTCGACAGCTTGCGCGCCGAGCTCAAGCTGGAAGAAGGCGCGCCGTCGGCGCTGACGCTGCAGCCGGTGATCGGCCAGCGCCGCGCCGCCAAGTCCACCGTGCACGTCTCGCGCGATGGCCGCAGCAATGCCTACGTCAACGGCCAGACCTCCGGCGCCGACGAAGGCCGCGAACTGCGCCGCTTCGACAACCTGCGCGAAGATCGCGGCGGCCGTGGCCGTGGCAAGCCGGGCGGTTTCCGCGGCGGCCTCACTGTCAGCGGCGAAGCGGCGGCCAAGCAGTCGCAGCAGCGCCCGTTCAAGCAACGCGCCCCCGCCAAGGGCGACCGTGGCCTGCCGGACGGCAACCCGGCCGCGTTCCGTAGCTGGTACGTGCCCGATGGCGTGGGCACCGGCCCGAGCGGTCACCGCAATGCCGGCCCCGGCGGCCCCGGCACCGGCCAGGCGCGCCCGTATGCGAAGAAGGGTCCGGGCGGCGCGCGCCCAGGTGGCGGCGCGGGCAATGCACGTCCCGGCGCAGGCGGCCCGGGGCGTGGCGGCGCCGGTGGCGGACAGGGCCCGTCGCAGGGCCAAGGCCAGGGGCAGCGCAAGCACCCGTACGGTCATCCGGGCAATGCACCGAGCTTCCCATCCGATCACGCCAACCCGGGCTTCAGCCCGTATGGCGCGGCACGTCCGGCGGCCGGTCGCCCGACCGGCGCACGTGCAGGCGGCCCCGGTGGCAACCGTGGTCCGGGCGGCAATCGCGGCCCCGGCGGTCCGGGCGGCGCGCCGCGTGGACCGGGTGGTCGTCCGCCGGGCGGCGGCAATCGGCGCCCACCGGGCGGCGGTAATCGCGGGCGCTGAACTGCAGCACGCGCACTAAAAAAAACGGCCCCGTAGAGGGCCGTTTTTTATTGGTGTTTCCGTTCGCGCTCGATATCGCAGGTGCTTATGACAGCCAATTACTTGCGTCAGCAGCGACAGGCAGGTCGTAGAACACCAGCGCGCAGTCGCACTGTCCAGGCGCTGCGCGCGCAGGCGGGCGTCGACGATTGGCGACGCCTGCGGTGCACTGCGCAGCCTCTTACTTGCGACGCTCGATGACGAAGTTGCCCACGGCGACGCCCAGATCAACGCCCTCGCCGGTGCCGGCCAGGGCCAGCGAAATGTCGCCCTTGGTGACCACCTGCGCCGTGCTGGACTTGACCACGCCGGCATGCGCCTCGGCCGCCGCGTAGGTGCCGAACAAATCATTGAGGCTGTAGGCGCCGGAGAAGGTACCGCGGCCACCGACGATCTTGGACTTGCCGACGGTCAGCCCGCCGCCCTTGCTGGAAATCTTGACCGGGATCACCGCGCCGTTGTCGCACTTGATGGTGCCGGTGCCGCTGGCGGTCTTGTAGAACACCGACCAGCCCGACAGGTTGAACGACAGTTGGCAGTCGATATTGCCGGCCGCCTGCGCTTGCGGTGCAAGCGTCGCGGCGCCCAGCAGCGCGAGAAGGGAAAGGGACTTGATCATGCGGGCATTCCGGTTGGTGAACGTGGCGCCGAGCCTAGCAGCGCCGATGTGGCAACCGCGACAACATGCCGGCACCGCGCAGGCGACCGTTCAGCGAGCCATTATGTCGCCGGCCGGCTGCCTGCGCCGCAACAGTCTGCGACGGCGGCATGGGATGATTGCGGTATGCCACGCACCGCTTACAGCCTGCTCTTCGCCGCCCTGTTGCTGCCCGCGCTCGCCCATTGCAGCGAGACGATCCCGACCCAGAGCTATACCGTCGTGCGCACCTATCCGCACGACACCGCCGCCTTCACCGAAGGCCTGTTCTATCTCGACGGGTACCTGTACGAGAGCACCGGTGAACTGGGCCGGTCCGGCGTGCGCCAAGTCGAGCTGGAGACCGGCCGCGTCCTGCAGCAGGCCACGACACCGGCGCCGTTTTTCGGCGAAGGCATCGTGGCCTGGCACGACCGCCTGATCCAGCTGACCTGGCGCAATCAGCGCGGATTTGTCTACGACCTGGCGACGCTGACGCCGCACACGCAGTTCAGCTATTCCGGCGAGGGCTGGGCGCTGACCCGCGACGACACCAGCCTGTACATGAGCGATGGCACCGCCCACATTCGACGGCTGGATCCGCAGACGCTGCAACAGGTCGGCAGCATCAAGGTCACTGCCGGCGGCAAGGCGCTGGACAATCTCAACGAGCTGGAATGGGTCAACGGCGAACTGTTGGCGAACGTCTGGTTGACCACCCGCATCGCGCGCATCGACCCGGCCAGCGGCAAGGTGGTCGCCTGGATCGACCTGAAGGCGCTGGTGCCGGACGCCGACACGCTGACCGACCCCGGCAACGATGTGCTCAACGGCATCGCCTACGACGCCGAGCACGATCGCCTGTTCGTCACCGGCAAGCGGTGGCCCAAGATCTACGAGATCAAGTTGGGTGAGTAGCCGGGATTGGGGATTCGGGATTGGGGATTCGCAACCGCGGGCAAGCAAAGAGCTGTGGCTTGCCTGCTTTGCACCAATCCCTAATCTCTAATCCCCAATCACGAAGGCATCTGCATCCAGCATTGCCGGGAAGCGTGCGCGGTGGTCGGCCAGGGCGGCGGCGCTGAGGGTGGTGGTGACCACCTGCGGCTGCTCGCGGATTTCCACCTGCGGCTGGCCGAGGAAATCGATCACGGCGCTGTCGCCGGCGTAGTGCAGCTGATTGCCATCGACGCCGACGCGGTTGACCGCCGCCACAAAACACAGGTTTTCGATCGCGCGTGCGCGCAGCAGCGTCTTCCATGCATAGGCGCGCGCGGACGGCCAGTTGGCGACGAACAGTTGCAGATCGAAATCCAGCTGGCCCGGCCGCTCGACATCGAAACGATTGCGGCAGAACACCGGAAAGCGCAGGTCGTAGCAGACCTGCGGATTGATCCGCCAGCCCTTCCACTCCACCGTCAGGCGATCGCGCCCGGCCGCGTAGCGCAGATGCTCGTTGCCGAAGCGGAACAGATGGCGCTTGTCGTAATACTGCAGCGCCCCGTCCGGCGTGGCCCACAGCAGCCGGTTGAACACGCCCTGCCCGGTGCGCAGCTGCACGCTGCCGGTGATCGCCGCCCCCAGCCGTACGGCCTGCGCACGCACCCAGGCCACGGTCGGCCCGTCCATGTCCTCGGCCTTGTCGATGGCGTCGTTGGAGAACCCGCTGGTAAAGGTTTCCGGCAGGATCACCAGATCGGTCTGCCCGGCCAACGGTTCCAGCAATGCACCGTAGTACTCGCGATTGCCGGCCGGGTCATGCCAGCGGGTGTCGCCTTGGATCAGGGAAACGCCAAGATCGTGCATTGGAGGCTCGGGAATGGGGAATGGGGAATCGGGAATGGGTAGAGCGGGTGTGGTGGTGTCTGTGCGCTATGTGGGGTGACGAAGTCGGAGGGCAGGAAGAACACCAGCGACGCGCTCACGATTCCCTATCCCGGGCCGGCAGAAATCGAGAAGGAGTCCAGTAACGCTCTTACGATTCCCCAATCCCGATTCCCCATTCCCAGCACTTCAGAGCTGCTGCAACCGCGCGATCGCCGCATCCAGCGTCGCATCGTTCTTGGCAAAGCATAGCCGCGCCAGTCGTTGCCCTTGCGGCGCGGTTTCGTAGAACGGCGACAGCGGAATCGCGGCTACGCCCTTTTCCACCGTCAGCCACTTCACGAACTCGGTGTCGGGCAGGTCGCTGATCGCCGAATAGTCGACCAGCTGGAAATAGCCGCCGGGCACCGGCAACGGCGTCAGGCGCGTGGTCAGCAACTGCTCGCGGAAACGGTCGCGCTTGGCCTGATAGAACGCGCCGAGTTGTTCGTCGTGTTCGGGTTCGTCGCGGATCATCGCAGCAAACGCATGCTGGGCCGGGCCGAAGCTGGTGAAGGTGTTGTACTGGTGCACCTTGCGGAACTCGGCGCTCAGTGCCGGCGGCGCGATGGCGTAGCCGATCTTCCAGCCGGTGCAGTGATAGGTCTTGCCGAAGCTGGAAATCACGAACGCGCGCTCGCGCAGTTCCGGCCAGCGCAACACCGATTCGTGACGACGGCCGTCGAACACGATGTGCTCGTACACCTCGTCCGAGAGCAGGAAGATGTCGCTGCCGCGCAGCAACTCGGTCAAACGCTGCATGTCATCGGCAGACAGCATCGCGCCGGACGGATTGTGCGGCGAGTTGATCATCAGCAGGCGCGTCTTCGGCGTGATCGCCGCGCGCAGCGCCGGCCAATCGATGGCGAAGGTCTGCGGGTCCAGCGCCACGTGCACCGCGCGTGCCCCGGCCAGGTCGATCGCCGGCTCGTAGCAGTCGTAGGCCGGATCCAGCACGATCACCTCCTCGCCTGCGCGCACCACTGCGTGGATGGCGTTGAAGATCGCCTCGGTGGCACCACTGGTGACGGTGATCTCGCTGTCGGCATCGACCTGCGCGCCGTAGCAGCGCTGCGCCTTGCCGGCGATGGCCTGGCGCAACGCCGCAACGCCGGTCATCGGCGGGTACTGGTTGTGGCCGGCGCGCATGGCGCGCTCGAGCTCTTCGACCAGCCGCGACGGCACCGCGAAATCGGGAAAACCCTGGCCCAGATTCACCGCGCCGTGTTCGGCCGCCAGTTGCGACATGACGGTGAAGATGGTGGTGCCCACCTTGGGCAGCTTGGTCGTGAGGGGCATCGGGCCTGTCCGGGCAACAAACGGGGGGAACGCGAGTGTACGCAAAGCCGCCAGGCGGTTGCGCCCGACCGGTGCAAAACAGCGTTCCCGGACACATCATGCCGCCGAACGCGCCCCCGGCAGCGCGCCATCGTCGCTACAATGCGCGCCCTGCCTCGCCACCACCCATGCCGTCCTGCGACGGGAGCCCGCTGCGCCGATGATCGAACCGCTGCACACTGCGCCGCCGCTGCTGGCGGCGCGCGCGCTGGCTTTCAGCCGCAACGAGGAGCCGGTGTTCGGCCCGCTGGATTTCCATGTCGACGCCGGCGAGGCGCTACTGGTGCAAGGCGACAACGGCGCCGGCAAGACCACGCTGCTGCGGGTGCTGGCCGGGCTGCTGCAGGTGGAGCGCGGGCAGATCCAGATCGACGGCAAGACCGCGCGGCGTGGCGACCGCAGCCGCTTCATGGCCTATCTGGGCCATCTGCCGGGGCTGAAGGCCGATCTCAGCACGCTGCAGAACCTGCACTTCCTGTGCGGCTTGCATGGCCGCCGCGCCAAGCAGATGCCCGGCAGCGCGCTGGCCATCGTCGGCCTGGCCGGCTACGAGGATGCATTGGTGCGGCAGCTGTCGGCCGGCCAACGCAAACGTCTGGCGCTGGCACGGCTGTGGTTGTCGCCGGCCCCGCTGTGGCTGCTGGACGAGCCCTATGCCAACCTGGACCTGGACGGCATCACCCTGGTCAACCGGATGATCTCCGCGCACCTGCGCGGCGGTGGCGCGGCGCTGGTCACCACCCACGGCGCCTACGCGGCGCCGCCGGTGCGCACGCGCATGCTCACGCTGGAGGCGGCGGCATGAGCCTGCATTCGCCACAACCCTCGCTGTGGCAGGCCGCGCGCGCGCTGCTCAGCCGCGACCTGCAGCTGCTGTGGCGCCGTCGCAGCGATGCCTTGCAGCCGGCGCTGTTCGCCTTGCTGATGGTGGTGCTGTTCGCGCTGGGCCTGGGCGGTCGCCCGGACCTGCTGGCGCAGGCCGCACCGGCGGTGCTGTGGCTGTCGGTGCTGCTGGCCGGCCTGTTGTCGCTGGATACGCTGTTCCGCAGCGATGTGGAAGACGGCTCGATGGAGCAATGGCTGCTGGCGCCGGTGCCGTTGGCGTGGCTGATCGCGGTGCGCGTGCTGCTGCACTGGGCGACCAGCGCGCTGCCGTTGATCGCGGTGACGCCGCTGCTGGGCGAATTGCTGCACCTGCCACATGACCAACTACCGGTGCTGCTGGCATCGTTGGCGCTGGGCACACCGCTTCTGAGTCTGCTTGGCGCCGTGGTTGCGGCACTGACGGTGACGATGAAACGCTCTGGTATTCTCGTGGCGTTGCTGGCGTTGCCGTTGTACGTGCCGGTGCTGGTGTTCGGAGCCGGCAGTGTCGCGGCCAGCGGACAGGGACAGGATGCGGTGGGTGCGTTGTTGTTGCTGGGCGCCGGATTGGCGATCGGCGTGGTGCTGGCGCCGCTGGCTGCGGCTGCCGCGATCCGGATTTCGTTGAGTTGAGCCGTGCGGTCGAAGCGCTGTCGACAAGATGCTCCACGCACTGCGTTGTTGCTGTTTCGAGAGCCAATGCCATTCCAAAGGCTGCTGCCATCGCATGAACGTCGTTGCCCGCTGGTTCCACCAACTCGCCTCGCCTCCGATCTTCGACCGTTTCACTGCGCGCTGGGCGCCGTGGTGCTACGCCCTGGCCGCGGTGTTGCTGGGCGTGGGCATCTGGCAGGCCTTGTTTGCGGTACCGGCCGACTACCAGCAGGGCGATAGCTTCCGCATTCTGTATATCCATGTGCCGAGCGCGTGGATGAGCCTGTTCGTGTTCGGGCTGATGGCGGTGTACGCGGCGATCGCGCTGATCTGGCGCATCAAGATCTGCGAAATCCTGGCGATGGCCTGCGCGCCGATCGGCGCGGCGTTCACCGTGATCACCCTGTTGACCGGCAGCATCTGGGGCAAGCCGATGTGGGGCGCCTGGTGGGATTGGGACCCGCGCCTGACCACCGAGCTGATCCTGCTGTTCCTGTATCTGGGCGTGATCGGCCTGTATCAGGCCATCGACGATCGCCGTCAGGCCGCACGCGCGGCGGCCTTGCTGGCGATCGTCGGCGTGGCGCTGCTGCCGGTGATCCGCTATTCGGTGGTGTGGTGGAACTCGCTGCATCAGGGCCAGAGCATCCGCCTGCTCGGCCCGTCCAGCATCGATGCCAGCATGCTGCTGCCGCTGTGGCTGATGGTGGTCGGCACCAAGTTCTGGTTCGCCGGTTCGCTGCTGACGCGTGCGCGCGCCGACAACCTGCGCCGCGAGGCCGGCAAGGCCTGGATCGTGCGCGATGCGCCGGAGGGCGCGGCATGAGCTACCTGTCCTACGTCATCGCCGCCTACGCGGTGTTCGCGCTGGTGTTGCTGTGGGATCTGATCGCCGGCCGCTGGCAGGTGCGCCGCGCCGTGAGGATGGCGCAGGCGCGGCGTCTGCGCGAGCGCAAGCGCGCGGTGCCCACCGATGCGGAGCTGATCCGGTGAACCCGCAACGGCGGCGCCGGATCTGGCTGGTGATTGCGCTGGTCCTGGCCGGCGGCCTGGCCACCACGCTGGTGGCGATGGCACTGCAGCGCAACGTGGCCTACCTGTACACACCGTCGGAAGTGCTGCGCGGCGACGCTGGCGAGCATGCGCGCTTCCGGCTCGGCGGCATGGTGGAGAAAGGCTCGTTCCAACGCGCATCCGGTTCGCTGGAAGCGCAGTTCCGCGTCACCGATGGCGATGCACGGTTGCCGGTGCGCTACGGCCGCATCCTGCCGGACCTGTTTCGCGAAGGACAGGCGGTGGTGGCGACCGGGCGCATGCAAAACGGCGTCTTCGTCGCCGAAGATGTGCTGGCGAAACACGACGAGACCTACATGCCGAAGGAAGTGGCCGACAAGATGGGCAGCGCGCACCGCAAGCACGCCGTGCCGGCGGCCGCAGACCAGGCCGGAGCGCTGCGTTGATGGCGCGCGTCAGGACGTTGGTATTCCTGCACGGTGGTGGCTCGGACAGTGGTTGCCTTGCTGACGACGTTGCTGTGCATCGGCGGGCGCGCGCGGTCGCTGCATGGATGACGCTTCTGCCCTGCGCCCGCAAGCCTCGCACCACTGCATGCCTACCGATGCGCCGACCCGATGCTGCCTGAGCTCGGCACGTTCCTGCTGATCCTGGCGTTGCTGGTGGCCTTGATGCAGGCCGCGCTGCCGCTGGCTGGTGCGCAGCGTGGGCGCAGCAGCTGGATGGCGGTCGCGCGGCCGGCCGCGTTGCTGCAGCTGGGCCTGATCGCAGCGGCCTTCGCACTGCTGACGCATGCCTTCCTGGTGCAGGATTTTTCGGTGCGCTATGTCGCCGAGAATTCCAACAGCCTGCTGCCGGTGATGTACCGCTATTCGGCGGTGTGGGGCGCGCACGAAGGCTCGTTGCTGCTGTGGACCTTGGTGCTGGAGCTGTGGACCGGTGCGGTGGCGCTGTGGTCGCGGCAGTTGCCCATGCAGGTGGTGGCGCGCGTGCTCGGGGTGATGGCGCTGGTCAGCATCGGCTTCCTGGCCTTTCTGCTGTTCACCTCCAACCCGTTCGCGCGCGTGTTGCCGGTGCCGCTGGAAGGCGCCGATCTGAATCCGCTGTTGCAGGACCCGGGGCTGATCATCCATCCGCCGATGTTGTACTGCGGCTATGTCGGCTTTGCGGTGCCGTTCGCCTTCGCCATCGCCGCGTTGCTGGAAGGCCGCATGGATGCGCGCTGGCTGCGCTGGACGCGGCCATGGACCAACGTGGCCTGGGCGATGCTCACCGTCGGCATCGCACTCGGCAGCTGGTGGGCGTATTACGAGCTCGGCTGGGGCGGCTGGTGGTTCTGGGACCCGGTGGAAAACGCCAGTTTCATGCCGTGGCTGGTGGGCACCGCGTTGCTGCATTCGCAGGCAGTCACCGAAAAGCGCGGCAGCTTTGCCAGCTGGACCTTGCTGCTGGCGATCGCCGCCTTTTCGCTGTCGCTGCTGGGCACCTTCCTGGTGCGTTCGGGCGTGTTGACCAGCGTGCATGCGTTTGCGGCCGATCCGTCGCGCGGCCTGTTCATTCTGGTGTTCCTGCTGGCGGTGGTCGGTGGTTCGCTGCTGCTGTACGCGTTGCGTGCGCCGCGCCTGTCGCTGGTCGACGATCCGCGCCGCGCATTCGCCGGCAGCTCGCGCGAAACCTTGCTGCTGTTGAACAACCTGCTGCTCACCTGCACCTGCGCGATGGTATTGCTGGGCACGCTGTATCCGCTGCTGGCCGACGCCCTGGGACTGGGCAAGCTGTCGGTGGGGCCGCCCTACTTCGGTACGTTGTTCGTGGTGCTGATGGCGCCGCTGGTGGCGCTGTTGCCGTTCGGCCCGCTGACCCGCTGGCAGCGCGAGCAGGCCTCGCGCCCGCTGGCGATGCTCGCGCCGTGGGCGGGCTTGGCGGTTGCCGCAGGCATCCTGGCCTGGTTCGCTGCGCCGCAGGGCCAGTGGAAGGCGGCACTCGGCGTGGCCGGCGCGGCCTGGGTACTGCTGGGCACGCTGCGTTTCCTGTGGACGCGGCGCGCGGCCAAGGGCCGCAAGCTCACCGCCGAAATGCTGGGCATGGTGTTGGCGCACCTGGGCGTGGCGGTGTTCCTGGCCGGTGCGTTGCTGGTGGAATCGCTGAGCCTGCAGCGCGAGGTCGCACTGGCGCCCGGGCAGCAGATGCAGATCGGCCGCTACGCGCTGCACTTCGAGAACGTCGAAGAACTGCGCGGGCCCAATTACGTCTCCGACCGTGCCAACCTGCAGGTGTTCAAGGACGATGCGCCGGTTGGCCTGCTGCATGCGGAAAAACGCCGCTACGCCAGCGGCGGGCAGACCTTGACCGAGGCGGCGATCCGTCCCGGCCCGTTCGGCGACCTGTATGTCGCGCTTGGCGAACCCCTGGGCAATCAGGCCTGGGCGGTCCGCGTCCACCTCAAACCGTTCGTCCGCTGGATCTGGCTGGGAGCGCTGCTGATGGCGCTTGGCGGCCTGGTCACCGCGGCCGACCGGCGTTTTCGTCGTTCTCCGGAGATCCAAGATGGTTGAGTCACGTTCACCCCGCCTGCCCACTGCGGTCCTGGTGGGTGCCATTGTGCTGCTGCTCGCACTGGCAGCGCTGTTGGTCTATGCGGTGGTGCGCTCCGGTCAGGACGATCGCGATGCCCTGCCCTCTGCGCTGATCGGCAAGCCGGCGCCGGAGTTTGCGCTGCCGCTGCTGCACGACCCCAGCATCGTGGTGCATGCGCGCGAGCTGCGCGGCGCGCCGTACATCATCAACGTGTGGGGCAGCTGGTGCCCGGCCTGCCGCGAGGAGCACCCGGTGCTGAGCCGCTTTGCACTGACCAAGCGCGTGCGCGTGATCGGCTACAACTGGAAAGACGAGCGCAACGATGCGCTGCGCTGGCTCGAACAGCTGGGCAACCCCTACCTGCTGGTGGTCGCGGATCAGGATGGGCGGACCGCGATCGACTTCGGCATCGCTGCGGCACCGGAGACCTTTCTGGTCGACGGGCGCGGCGTGGTGCGCTGGAAGTACAGCGGCATGCTCACCCAATCCGTCATCGATACGCAGCTGATTCCGGTGCTGAGCAAGATCGAGCGCTCGCCCCGTGCCGCACCGGACCTGCACGCCAAGCAATGATGCGCGCCTGGCTGCTGACACTGCTGCTGTTGCCCTGGCTGGCCCTGGCCCAGCCGGCCGGCGACCCGGCGCCGCTGCGCTATGCTTCGGCCGAAGAAGAAGCGCGTTTTCATGCGCTCACCGCCGAGCTGCGTTGCGTGCAGTGCCAGAACCAGTCGCTGGCCGATTCCAATGCGCAGATCGCCCAGGACCTGCGTCGCGAAGTGCTGGCGCTGATGCACGAAGGACGCAGCGATGCGCAGATCCGTCAGTTCCTGGTCGCACGTTATGGCGAGTTCGTGCTGTACCGCCCGCGCGTGGAATCGCGGACCTGGCTGTTGTGGTTCGGTCCGCTGCTGGCGTTGTTGCTGGGCGGTGGCGCCGTGGTGCTGCTGGTGCGTCGACGCAGCGTGGCTGCGCCCGCCCTGCCCGCCGATGAGCAGGAGTGGTGATGGTCGGCTTCGTCGTTGCGATGGTGCTGCTGGCCCTGCTCGTCTTCGGTGTGGCGCTGCGGCCGCTGTGGCGCGAAGCGCGCGGACTGACCGCCAGCATCGCGGTATTGCTGCTGGCGGCGAGCGCGGCGCTGTATTGGTTGGTCGGCACGCCGGGCGCGATTCAAGCGCCGGCCAACCGGCCGGCCACGCCACGCTCGCTGGATGAAGCCATCGTGCAACTGCGCGCCGCACTGGCGCGCAATCCCGATCAGGCCGAAGGCTGGGTGTTGCTGGGGCGCTCGCTGTCCAGCCAACAGAAATTCGCCGAGGCGCGCGATGCGTTTGCGCGCGCGGTCGCGCTGCGTCCGGACGAGCCGGACGTGCTGGTGGCTGCCGCGCAGTCGCGCATGCTCGCCGACGACAGCGGGCGTCCGGATCCGCAAGCCATGCGCCTGCTGGAACATGCGCTGGCGGTGCAACCGGACCATCAACGCGCACGCTGGTTCCTGGGTGTGGTGCAGCGCCAGGCCGGTGAGCCGGCCAAGGCCAGCGAGACCTGGACGCCGTTGCTAAGCGTGGTCGATGCCACGACCCGCCCCGGCCTGCTCGAACAGATCAACGCCGCGCGCCAGGAAGCCAGCCTGGCGCCGATCCAGGCATCGGCTGCGCCTGCCGCCGATGCAGCCAGCGGCAAACGCATCCAGGTGCGCGTGACGCTGGATGCCGAGTTCGCCAAACGCACCGGCTTGCCGGGCGACACCAGCGTGTTCGTGATTGCGCGCGCCGCCGATACGCCGATGCCGGTGGCGGTGGAAAGACACGCGCTGCGCGAGCTGCCGTTGACCATCACCCTGGACGACGGCGACAGCCCAATGCCGACGCGCACGCTGTCGTCGCTGGACACCGTGCAGGTGCTGGCACGGCTGTCGCGCAGCGGCAACGCGATGCGCCAGGCCGGCGATGTCGAAAGCGTGCCGGTGATGGTGGAACTGCCCACTGCCGCGCCGGTGGAGCTGGTGATCGGTCGCTGATTGCTCGCCACGTTTCGTTGCGATGCTTGAGGCCAATGGACCAAAAGCGGTTTACAAAACGCTGGCCGCGCCAACACGTTGTCAGCCGCTGTCAGCGTCATCTGGATAGTCCCGAGCCGCGTTGGTCGAGGGCGCGATGCCCTCGCCGCGCCAGAGCGTGAGTCGGTTGCGTTGTTGAACACCATGCACACCGACCATCTCCACTGGTCCTTGCCCGCCCATCGTCGCGGGACCTTGAGCGGCATGGATGCCGCGCCAGAGCCTACACGGATGTACTTGCGGCGTGTCCCGCGATGGTGGGCGGGCAAGGGCCCTGCAGCAAACTCGCAACGTCGAGGGCAAGGACACCGCACCAGACGGTGTGCTGATTGTCTTGCTGAAAACCATGCACACCAACCATCTCCACTGGTCCTTGCCCGCTCACCGTCGCGGGACCTTACGCGGCATGGATGCCGCGTAAGAGCCTACAAGGATGTACTTGCGGCGTGTCCCGCGATGGTGGGCAGGCAAGGGCCCTGCGACCAAGCCGCAGATCCGCCGCTCCCTAGAGTGGCATCACACACAGCTCAAGGGCTCAAACCGACTCCCGATTCCCGATTCCCGATTCCCCATCCTGCACCCCGGCACCTGCCGTGGCAGATAGAATTGCCGCATGACTGAATTCATTCCTCCCGGCACGCTGTTCCACGCGCTGCCCTCGCCGTTTCCGATGAAGCGCGGTGGCGTGCTGCACCAGGCAAGCGTGGCCTACGAGACCTGGGGCACGCTGGCAGCCGATC
Organism: Xanthomonas sp. CFBP 8152; assembly: GCF_014199025.1. Lineage (NCBI taxonomy): Bacteria > Pseudomonadati > Pseudomonadota > Gammaproteobacteria > Lysobacterales > Lysobacteraceae > Xanthomonas > Xanthomonas sp. CFBP 8152. The sequence goes on along the minus strand of NZ_JACHNO010000001.1, from coordinate 1,635,917 downwards.
ACAGCAATGCGGTGTTGATCGTTACCGGGCTGTCGCCAAACGCGCATGCCGCGGCAAATCAGTCCAATCCCGAGCCGGGCTGGTGGGAGGCGATGATCGGGCCGGGCAAGCCGATCGATACCGAGCGCTGGTTCGTGGTCTGCGTCAATTCCCTGGGCAGCTGCAAGGGCTCGACCGGCCCGGCATCGATCGACCCCGCCAACGGCACGCCGTATCGCCTGGGCTTCCCGGAATTGTCGATCGAAGATGTCGCCGATGCCGCCGCCGACGTGGTGCGCGCGTTGGGCGTCGAACGACTGGCCTGCCTGATCGGCAACTCGATGGGCGGCATGACCGCACTGGCGTTGTTGCTGCGCCACCCCGGCATCGCGCACAGCCATATCAATATCTCCGGCAGTGCGCAGGCGCTGCCGTTCTCGATCGCGATCCGCTCGCTGCAGCGCGAAGCCATCCGCCTGGATCCGCACTGGAACGGCGGCCATTACGACGACATGCGTTACCCCGACTCGGGCATGCGCATGGCGCGCAAGCTCGGTGTGATCACCTACCGCTCGGCACTGGAATGGGACGGCCGTTTCGGCCGCGTGCGGCTGGATTCGGAGCAGGCCGCCGACGATCCGTTCGGGCTTGAATTCCAGGTCGAAAGTTATCTGGAAGGCCATGCCCGCCGCTTCGTGCGCTTCTTCGATCCCAACTGCTATCTCTATCTGAGCCGCTCGATGGACTGGTTCGATCTGGCCGAGTATGTCGACGACAGGCCGGCCATCGACGCCCATACCGATGGCACGCAAGCCGGCAACGCTGCTGTCGCCGCCAAACCGGACACGGGCGTCTCGACCGACGCCACGGTGCTGGCCGGCCTGGCGCAGATCCGCATCGCGCGCGCCTTGGCGATCGGTGCCAATACCGACATCCTGTTCCCGGTACAGCAACAGGAACAGATTGCCGAAGGCTTGCGCGCCGGCGGTGCCGACGCACACTTCATCGGGCTGGATTCGCCACAAGGCCACGATGCCTTCCTGGTCGACTTCGCGCGCTTCGGGCCGGCCGTGCGCGACTTTCTGGACGCTTGCTGATTTCCAGACCTGCGCAACGGCATCGGGGCCTGCCCCGGCAGCACGGCCTGCCGCGCAAGACGCTGGCGCTGCTGTTTCTGACCGGCATGGCCGCGATGGTGGTTGCAGGTCGCCTGCCGGCGCTGCTGGCATTTTGGTATGCGGCTGCAAGCATCCTGGCGATGCTGGTCTACCGGCTCGACAAGAGCGCAGCCCAACGCGGCCGGCAACGCACACCGGAAGCCACCCTGCACCTCATCGCACTGCTGGGCGGCTGGCCGGGCGCGTTGCTGGCGCAGGCGCTGTTCCGGCACAAATCCAGCAAGGCCTCGTTCCAGCTGCGGTTCTGGATCGCTGTCGTGGTGAATGTCGTTGCCCTGTATTGGGCATGCGGCCACCCTGCGTTGATGGCTGCACTCCACGCACTGCTGGAGTGAGCGGCGCGTGCGTGATGCACGCACACGACCAGTCAACGCGAACCGGTAACAGCAGGCCTCAGGCCAACGGCTCCAGCGCACCGGCTCGCAGGCGATAACGCCGCTGCACCACGCCATCGGGGATGCTGTCGTGGGTGATCATCACCAGGCTGCGTTCGCCCAGCGCGGCCGATAGATCCAGCAGCAAGGCGTGTGCGGTATCCACGTCCAGGCCGTCGGTGGGTTCGTCCAGCAGCAGAATCGGCGCGTCGCGTAGCAAGGCGCGCGCCAGCGCCAACCGGCGCGCCTGGCCGGCCGAGAGCGTGGCGCCGTTTTCGCCGACCCAGGTGTCCAGGCCGTTCTGCGCGGTGGCCCAGGCGCGCAGACGCACCTGGTCCAGCGCGTTCCACATGGCCGCATCGCTTGCGCCGGCATCGCCGATGAGCAGGTTGTCGCGCACCGTGCCGGCAAACACCGGGGCATGCTGCGGCAGCCAGGCGATGCGCTGATGCCATTGCGCCTGGGCGAGATGGCGCAGGTCGATACCGGCATAGGTCACCTGCCCGGCCTGCGGGTCCCACAACCGCAGCAGCACGGCAGACAAGGTGCTCTTGCCGCTGCCACTGTCGCCGCCGATGGCGATGCGCTCGCCAGGTGCCAGCCTCAGATCAAGCGCCTGCAGTACCGGACGCACGCTGCCCGGCCACGCGAAACTGACCTGATCCAGCTGCAGCGTGCCGCTGCGTGGCGCATCCACTGGCTGCGACGGATCGACGACCGATGGCGCCTGATCGACGATCGACTGCAGGCGCCTGGCCGCAACGCGCGCGCTCTGCAGCGCCTGCAAGGCGAGCCCGGCGCCGGCCCAGACTTCCAGCAACGCCATGGTCAGAAACACCAGGCCGGCCGCCATTTCCGCAGCGATCGATCCGCGTTCTGCCGCGTTCAACCCAAGCCACAACATGCCGGCCAGACCGATACCGCCGCAGACCGCATGCAGCAGATTGCCGCCGATCAAGCGACGGCGCTGCAGGCGATCGCCATCGACCACCGCCGCCGCCGTTGCATCCACCTGATGCAGCCAGGCAACTTGTGCCTCCACCGCTGCAAGATCGGCCGCACCTTCCAGGCCCTCGAACGCCTGCGTACGCAAGGCGGTACGTTGCAGGGCGCGCAGCTGTTCGCGCTGCGCACCGCCGCGCGCCACCTGCCACGGCACCACGCCACCGATGACCACGCCAAGCACCACCAGCAGCACGCCAGCCGGCGGATAGATCAGCGCCGCTGCCACCACGCCGGCCACCCAGATACCGAGCAATGCGCTCAACGGCGCCAGCGCGCGCACGCTCACGCCATCGACCTCGCCGATGTCGGACATCAGCCGCGCCAGCAGATCGCCGGTGCGCGTGGCCGACAAGCGGCCCGGCGCAAGCGGCAACGCGCGGCGGAAGAACCACACGCGCAGATCGCGGGCGATGCGCAGCGTGGCGTCGTGGCCGATCAATTTTTCGCCATAGCGCGAGAAGATGCGCGCGAAGGTCAGCGCGCGAATGCCCGCTGAGGGCGAAAAGAAATTGAAGCCGGTGCCCATGCCCGCGACACCGGCCAAGGCGGCGGCGGTCAGGAAACTGCCGGACACGCCGAGCAGGCCCACGCCTGCCAGCATGGTCACCAGCACCAACACCGCCGACAGCAGCAGGCGCCAGGCATGCCGGCCGAACACATCGCGCAGACTGTGGGGCTGTGTGCCGTTCATGACAGCTCCGTTACGACGGTGGCGCCGCGCAGATCGATCACCGTATCGGCCCATCGCATCACCGCAGCGCTGTGCGTGGCCAGCACCACCGCGCGGCCGCGTGCGAACCCACCCAAGGTGCGCAGCAACGCCGCTTCGGTGTCCGGATCGAGAAAGGCGGTGGGTTCGTCCAGCAGCAACAGGTCCGGCTCACGCAGCAACAGCCGCGCCAGGGCCACTCGCCGCGCTTCACCACCGGACAGCCCGAAGCCGCGTTCGCCGATCTGCGTGTCCAGCCCCGCAGGCAGCTGCGCAGCGAAGCGCATCACCTGTGCGGCGTCGGCCACCGCGTGCAGGCGCGCGGCGCCGGCCTGCGGATCGGCCAGGCGCAGGTTGTCTGAGATGCTGCCGTGAAACAGATACGGCCGCTGCGTGGCATAGCCGATGCGGCCCCCCGGACGCAGCAGCACGCTGCCGGCCTCCGGCGCAAGCCAGCCGGCCAGGCCCTCCAGCAAGGTGCTCTTGCCGCTGCCGCTGGCACCGATCACCGCCACGCGCTGCCCGGGCTGCAAGGTCAGCGAAAAATCCGCGACCACCGTGTGTGGCGCGCCCGGCGGCCGTAGCGCAAGAGCGCGCGCCTGCAGCAGCGGGCCGTGCGCCTGGGCCGGTTCCAGTGCGCGCAAGAGGGGCGCGGTCACCGGTAGCGTTGCCGATGGCGGCTCGAATCCTTCCAGCAGGCGCTCGGCTTCGGCCACCGCCGCCAGGGCATTGGCACGGTCGTGGTAGTGCGCGGCCAGCCGCCGCAACGGCGCAAAGAATTCCGGCGCCAGCAGCAGGCAGAACATGCCCACGCCCAGGGTCGGCAAGCCGTGCAGGTCCAGCATGCCCAGATAGGTCAGGCCGAAATACAGCGCCACGATCGCCACGCTCACCGAGGCGAAGAATTCCAGCACCGTGGACGACAGGAAGGCGATGCGCAGTACCTTGAGCGAGCGTTCGCGCACGCCTTCGGCTGCGGCGGCAATGCCGCTCAACTCGGCTTCGCCGCGGCCATACACGCGCAGCAGGCCCAGGCCCTTGAGACGATCGGCAAAGTGCCCGCCCATGCGTGCCAGTTCGCTCAGCTGGTCGCGCCCGGCGGCTTCGGCACCCCAGCCCACCAGCATCATGAAGAACGGAATCAGCGGTGCGGTCAGCAGCAACACCAGGCCCACCACCCAGTCGACCGAAAACACCGCGATCAGGATCAGCGGCGGCACCAGCGTCATTTCGGTGCGTGCGAGCTGGTAGCCGACGAAGTAGCCCTCCAGCGCATCGGTGTGCGCCAGGCTCAATTCGCCCAGTTCGCCGCTGCGTTGCCGGCGCAGCCATACCGGCCCGTGCTGCACCAGACGGCGCGCGATGCGGGCACGCAGTTCGCGCTTGGCCACATCGGCCACCTCGCCGGTCAGCGACTGCGCCCAGGCATTGAGCACCGCGCGCCCCACCAGCGCAGCTACCAGCCCCGCCCCCACGTCGCGCAATTGCGCCAGCGCCAGATGCTGCACCAGCACCGCCTGCAGCAACCACGCGATCGCCGCCGCCTGCGCCAGCAGCAGCACGCCTGCCGCCGCCACCGCCACGCCGGCCAGGCGCTGCGCACGCGTGGCCGGGGCCGCCAGCGCATCCAGCCATTGGCCGCGTTGACGGCGCTGGGCTGGCGTTTCGCTGGCTCGCACGCTGGGCTGGCTCACATCGCTCTCAAGGAAGACATCGTGTTGCAAGCGATTGTAAGTCGCCACTTCCCGCTACGGGCTGCGCATTGTGCCGCACCCGCCCCCCTCGGCATTGATCTGGATCAACGCGCGGGTCGCGGCATGCGCAGATGATCGGCTGCATTCCTTCATCGACACCCAACCAGGCCCATCCGCCATGATCGACTCGACAGTTGTTGAACTGTCGCGGCTGCAGTTCGCAGTCACCGCGATGTACCACTTCATCTTTCCGCCGCTGACCATGGGCCTGTCGTTCCTGCTCGGCATCATGGAGAGCGTCTATGTGATGACCGGCAAGGACATCTGGCGGCGCATGACCATGTTCTGGGGCGTGCTGTTCGGCATCAACTTCGCCATGGGTGTGGGCACCGGCATCGTGATGGAGTTCGAGTTCGGCATGAACTGGTCCTACTACAGCCATTATGTCGGCGACATCTTCGGTGCGCCGCTGGCGATCGAAGGGCTGATGGCGTTCTTTCTGGAAGCGACCTTCCTGGGCCTGTTCTTTCTCGGCTGGAACCGGCTGAGCAAGGTGCAGCATCTGGCCACCACCTGGCTGGTGGCGCTGGGCAGCAACTTCTCGGCACTGTGGATCCTGATCGCCAACGGCTGGATGCAGAATCCGACCGGCGCGGTGTTCAACCCGGACACCATGCGCATGGAAGTGGTCGATTTCATGGCGGTGCTGTTCAACCCGGTGGCGCAGGCCAAGTTCGTGCATACCGTCAGCGCCGGCTACGTGCTCGGTGCGGTGTTCGTGATGTCGATCAGCGCGTTGTATCTGCTGCGCGGCAAGCATGTGGACATGGCGCGGCGCTCGTTCGCGGTGGCTGCCGCGTTCGGCCTGTTGTCCTCGCTGTCGGTGGTGGTGCTCGGCGATGAGAGCGGCTATGCCGCCAACGAGCATCAGAAAATGAAACTGGCGGCGATCGAGGCGATGTGGGAAACCGAAGCCGCGCCGGCCGACTTCACCGCGTTCGGCATTCCCAACCAGCAGACCCATCGCAACGACTACGCGGTCAAGATCCCGTTCCTGATGGGTTTGATCGCCACACGTTCGCTGGACCAGCCGATCCCCGGCATCCTGGAACTGGTCGGCCGTGCCGAGCATCGCATCCGCGGCGGCCAGATCGCCTACGGCGCGCTGGAGCGCATCCGCGCCAACAAGGACGATGCCGAAGCGCGCAAGGTCTTCGATGCGCATTGGCAGGATCTGGGCCATGGCCTGCTGCTCAAGCGCTATCGCGACGATATCGGCAATGCCACTCCGCAGCAGATCGCCCAGGCCGCCATGGACACCGTGCCGCGGGTGCTGCCGCTGTTCTGGACCTTCCGCATCATGGCCGCCATCGGCATCTACCTGATCGCCTTCTTCGCCATCGCGTTCTGGTTTGCCTGCAAGCACAACTTCCAGGAAAAACGCTGGTTTCTGACCCTGGCCCTGTGGAGCCTGCCGCTGCCGTGGATCGCGATCGAGTGCGGTTGGTTCGTGGCCGAGTACGGCCGCCAGCCGTGGGCGGTGGAAGGCGTGCTGCCGACCTTCTATGCCGCGTCGGGACTGGACCTGTACGAAATCGTGTTGACCCTGGTCGGCTTCACCGCGCTGTACACCACGCTGCTGGTGATCGCGATCAAGCTGTCGCTGAAGACGATCCGCAAGGGCCCGGATGCGCTGTTTCCACCGATCCAACGCACCCCGTCGCCACACAGCAGCTCGCCCCACGCGTCCTCACCCGACGCCCCATTGAGCACCGGCGCACTGGCCGGCGGCGCACCGTAAGCCAGGAGAGACAACCATGGATTTCATCTTGCTCGACTACACCACATTGCGCGTGATCTGGTGGCTGTTGCTCGGCGTACTGCTGTCCGGTTACGCGGTGATGGGCGGCTTCGATCTGGGCGTCAGCACCTTGCTGCCGCTGGTCGCCCGCAACGATGCCGAACGCCGGCTGGTGATCAACACCATCGGCCCGGTCTGGGAAGGCAACCAGGTGTGGCTGATCCTGGGCGGCGGCGCAATCTTCGCCGCGTTCCCGCCGTTGTATGCGGTGAGTTTTTCCGGGTTCTATCTGGCGATGTTCCTGATCCTGTTCGCGCTGATCCTGCGCCCGGTCGGGTTCAAGTTCCGCGGCAAGCTGGTCGACCAGCGCTGGCGCAACACCTGGGATTGGGCGTTGTTCGTCGGCGGCTGCATTCCGGCGCTGATCATGGGCGTGGCGGTCGGCAATGTGCTGCTCGGTGTGCCGTTCCACTTCGATGCCAGCATGCGCACGTTCTACACCGGCAACCTGTTCGGGCTGCTGACGCCGTTCGCGCTGCTCGCCGGTCTGCTCAGCGTGGCGATGTTGATGGCGCACGGCGCGGCGATGCTGGTGCTCAAGACCGATGGACCGGTCGCCGAGCGTGCGGCGCGTTTCGGCAGCATCGCCGCGCTCTGCGCGGTGGCGCTGTTTGCCGCTGCCGGTGCATGGGTGGCGCTGGGTCTGCCGGGTTATGCAGTGACCTCGATCCTGGCCACCGACGCGCCGACCAATCCACTCGGCAAGACCGCCGCCCTCACCGCGGCCGGCGGCTGGCTGCACAACTACAGCAGCATGCCGGCCACCTTGATCGCACCGCTGGTTGGCCTGGTCGGGCTGGCGATGAATGCGCTGCTGTTACGTGTGCGGCGCGGCGGCCTGGCGTTCATCGCCTCGGGTTTCGCCATCGTCGGCATCGTCTTCACCGTCGGCTTTGCGTTGTTCCCGTTCCTGTTGCCCTCGTCCACCGCACCGAGCGCAAGCCTGACACTATGGGATGCCTCCAGCAGCCGTCTGACGCTATGGATCATGCTGCTGGCGACCACGCTGTTCATGCCGATCGTGCTGGCCTACACAAGCTGGGTCTATCGCGTGCTCAAGGGCAAGGTCACCGCCGACGAACTTTCGGCCAATCCAAACGCCTACTGAGCTTGCCTGCTGCGCGTTGCGATGCGGACGTGCGTCGCGCTCGCAGCAGGTCTTCAACGTCGCACGTACTTCAACGACTCAAGGAGAACGACAATGTGGTATTTCGCCTGGATCCTCGGCACCGGTCTGGCCGCGCTGGCGGCTGTACTCAACGGCATGTGGTTCGAAGCACGCGAGCCGGAGCGTGATCAACCGCATCGGTAAATTATTTTCGATAGATGCTTGCCGATTTCGCATTCCCTATGTAACATACGCGGCTCCTTCGGGGTGTAGCTCAGTCTGGTAGAGCGCTACGTTCGGGACGTAGAGGTCGCAGGTTCGAATCCTGTCTCCCCGACCAGTTTCAAAACACAAAACCGGCCTCGTGCCGGTTTTGTGTTTTCAGGCGCTGGCGCATGCACGTGCGCAGTGCGGATGGTCTGTCATGTCTGTTGTCATTGCCGCTGCCTCCCCGTCCGCCCGGTTGCGTGGTCGCGGCTTGGTGCTGGCTGCCATTTTGTTGTCCGCCTTCAACTTGCGTACCGCAGTGACGTCGTTGACCCCGCTGCTGGAACGCATTGCCGACGAGTACGCATTCGGCGCGCCCACCATGGGCGCGCTTGGCATGTTGCCGACGGCTGCATTCGCACTGACCGGCGTGGCCACGCCGGCCTTGCTGCGCCGCTTCGGCCTGCTACGCACGGCACTGCTGTCGATGGCATTGGCCACCGTCGGCCTGGTGTTGCGCCCGCTGCTGCCTGGGACTGCCGGACTGCTGCTCGGTTCGCTGGTGGCGCTGGCCGGCATGGGCATGGGCAACGTGGTGTTGCCGCCGCTGGTGAAGCGCTATTTCGGCGATCGCGTCGGTGGGGTCAGCACGCTCTACATCACCGTGCTGCAGGTCGGCACCCTGCTGCCGGCATTGCTGGCGGTACCGGTGGCCGATGCGCTGGGCTGGCGCAGCTCGATGGTGGTGTGGGTGCTGCCGGCACTGCTGGCATTGGCGGCATGGGCGATGGTGCAGACCAACCACCGCCGTCTCCATGTGACCGGGCCGGCACCGGTCACGCCGACGCCCGAAGCCGAAGGCCGCGTGGCACGCACCGCCCTGGGCTGGAGCATGGCAGTGACCTTCGGCATGACCTCGCTGGTCACCTATTCGATGTTCACCTGGTTGCCGACGCTGCTGCGCGAAGCCGGCGCCTCGCCCGCGTTCGGCGGCACCATGGTGGCGCTGTTCGCGGCACTGGGCATGGTCGGTGCCTTGACCATGCCGGCGCTGGCAGTCCGCATGCGCAACCCGTTTCCGATCGTGCTGCTGTGCGCGGCCTGCCACCTGGTCGCGTTTGCCGGGCTGTGGTGGGCGCCACTGGCCGCGCCGATCCTGTGGGTGACCCTGCTCGGCCTGGGGCCGAGCACGTTCCCGCTGGCATTGGTGCTGGTCAATCAGCGCAGCCGCACTGCGGCCGGCTCGGCGGCCCTGTCCGGGTTCTCGCAGGGCATGGGGTATGCGATGAGCTGCCTGGGGCCGTTCCTGTTCGGCTGGCTGCACGCGCACTACGGCGGATGGACGTCCCCGTTCGTTTTCCTGGTGATCTGCATCCTGGTGCAGCTGGCCGCCGCCTGGGTGGCCTGCCGCCCGCAGTTGCTGGAAGACGTCTGGGCACCGCCGCCGCGCGGCGCGCGCGCGTTCAACGTACCGGCAGACTAATGTAGCTTGGCTGCTCGGGGGTCACATAGACGCGCTGGGTGGCCTTTTGATAATCGCCGGGCTTGGCGAAGAAGATGTTGTCCACATAGGTCTGCGGATTGCGGTCGTACAGCGGAAACAGGCTGGACTGCACCTGCACCATCACCCGGTGCCCCGGTTGGAAGGTGTGGTTGGCGGTCGGCAGGCCGAACTGGAATGGCAGCGGCTGATTGGGCACCAGCGGCCTGGGCGCGCTGAAATTCTCGCGATAGCGGCCGCGGAAGATCGCCAGCGACACCGGCAGCTCATAGCCGCCCATCTTGGGACTGGACGCCATCTCGTCCGGATACACGTCGATCAATTTCACCACCCAGTCGCTGTCGCTGCCGCTGGTGGAGGCCTGCAGGTGCACTTCCGGTGCGCCGGCGATCTGCAGGGGTTCGGTCAGCGGCTCGGTGACGAAGGTCAGCACGTCCGGGCGGCCGTCGACGAAGCGCTGGTCCTGCACCAGCCAGGTGGTCCACATGCTGCGATCGCCGAAGTCCACCGGCCGCGGCACGAACGGCACCGGCTTGGCCGGGTCGGCCACGTACTCCTCGAAACCGGGCTGCCCCGCTGCCGGCCGCTGGAACGACAGCTTGCCGCCGGCCTGCAGATACAGCGGCTTGCTGGTCGACGCGCAGCCCTTGGCGCAGCTGCGCGGCCAGGCCTGCAGACGATCCCAGTGATTTTCCCCGGTGTTGTAGATGAACACCGGCGGCGTGCTCGCCTTTGGCGCGCCATCGACCAGGTATTGATCGAAGAACGGGCGCAGCACATCGTGACGGAACTGGCGCGCGGTATCGCCGTCGAAATTCAATGCACCCAGCGCGCTGCCGTCGTAGTTGACCTGGCTGTGCCGCCACGGCCCCATCACCAGATAGTTGAGCGTATTGCCCTTGTCGCGCGGCTCCATCGCCGCGTAACTATGGATGGCGCCCCACATGTCCTCCTGGTCCCACAGCCCCTGCAACCACATGGTCGGCACCTTGAGCGGGGTGCGCGCCATCACGGTGTCCAGCGCCTGCTCCTGCCAGAACGTATCGTAGGCGGCGTGTTCGGTGAGCTTGTGCCACCACGGCAGCTGCTCCAGGCCGGCGGCCCTGGCGAAATCGCCGGCCGAGCCGGCGCGCAGCAGGTTGCTGTAGTCGTCGTGGCCCTGCCGCGCGATGCCGCTGCCCTTGCCGCGCTGGGTGAGCTGGCCGGTGAAATAGTCGAAGTTGACCTGGCGGAACGCGCCGTAGTTGAACCAGTCGTCGCCCATCCAGCCGTCGATCATCGGGCTTTCCGGCACCGCGACCTTGAGCGCCGGGTGCGGGTTGGTCAACGCCATCACCACGGTGAAGCCTTCGTAGGACGAGCCGATCATGCCGACCTTGCCGTTGGACTCCTTGACGTTTTTCACCAGCCAGTCGATGGTGTCCCAGGCATCGGTGGCATGGTCGACCTCGCTGGGATTGAGCGGACCGCGCAGCGGCCGGGTCATCACGTAATCGCCTTCGGAGCCGTACTTGCCGCGCACGTCCTGGATCACGCGGATATAGCCGCCTTCGACGAACACGTCGTCGCCCTGCGCGAGCAGATCCTTCATATGCGGCGAGGCCATGCGCTCGGTGCGCCCGCTGGCGTTGTACGGCGTGCGTGTCAGCACCATCGGGGCGTTGCGCGCGCCCTTGGGCAGCACGATCACCGTATGCAGCTTGACCCCGTCGCGCATCGGGATCATCACCTCGCGCTTGACGTAGTCGTTGGCGGCATCGCTGGCCACGAACGGCTTGCCGGTGATATCCGGCGTCATCGGCGAGGTTTGCGCCAGCGCGCTGCCGGTGGCGGCGGCAATGGCGGTGGCGAGCAGGCAGGCGGCAAAACGGCGCATCGACGACTCCGGAACGTGCGGGGCAGCCGTCGACTGTAGGCAGGGTGCGGCCTGCCGGGGGAGTGTCAAAGGTCGTGGTTGCCGCGCCTGTGGCCTTTGCGGCCCGTGGCTGCATGGAAAGCCGCATCGTCGCCGGAGCCATCCGACCTCGGCGCCGCGCGGGACGGATGAAGCTGCTTTCGGCTGCGCCGGCGGACTTGCGTGCGCCTTGTCGCGTTGTCGCCGATCAGTGCCGTACCTGGCCTTCGCCGCGCACCACGAAACGCTCCACGGTCAGCGCCTCCAGGCCCATCGGGCCATAGGAATGCAGGCGCGTGGTGGAGATGCCGATTTCGGCGCCCAGGCCGAGCTCCCCGCCGTCGGAGAAACGCGAGGACGCGTTGACCATCACCACGGCCGAGCGCAGCGACTGCACGAACTGCTCGCCGTTTGCGGCGTCCTGCGTGGCGATCACCTCGGTGTGGTCGGAGCCGTACTGACGGATATGCGCCAGCGCGGCATCCAGGTCCGGCACCACGCGGATCGCCAGGATCAGGTCGAGGAATTCAGCGGCGTAGTCGTCGTCACTGGCGGCCGCGACATCGGGCAGCAGTGCGCGCGTTGCCGCATCGCCACGCAACTCCACGTGACGTTCGCGCAGGGCCTGCGCGGCCATCGGCAGGAAGCGTGCGGCAATGTCGGCATGCACCAGCAAGGTCTCCAGCGCATTGCAGGCCGACGGCCGGCTGGCCTTGCCATCGACCAACAGCCGCACGGCCAGGTCCACGTTGGCCGATGCGTCCACGAACAGATGGCACACGCCCTTGTAATGCTTGATCACCGGCACGCGCGCATGCTCGGCGACGAAGCGGATCAGGCCCTCGCCGCCACGCGGGATCGCCAGATCGACGATATCGCTGAGTTGCAGCAGTTCCAGCATGGTCTCGCGGCGCAGATCCTCGACCAGCGTCAACGCCGCTTCCGGCACGCCGGCCTCGCGCAAGGCGCGCTGCAGGGCGCGCGCAATCGCGGTGTTGGAGTGGATCGCTTCCGAGCCGCCACGCAGGATCACGCCATTGCCGGCCTTGATGCACAGCGCTGCCGCATCGGCAGTCACATTCGGGCGCGCTTCGTAGATCATCGCGATCACCCCCAGCGGCACGCGCACCTTCTGCACCACGATGCCATTGGGGCGGATGTCCTGGCGCGTGACCTGCCCGACCGGATCGGGTAACTGCGCAACTTCGCGCAAGGCTGCGGCGATGCCGGCCAGGCGCCCGCCGTCCAGCGCCAGACGATCCAGCATTGCGGTCCCCACCCCCTTCGCGCGCGCCGCCTCCAGATCGCGCGCATTGGCCGCCAGGATCAGCGCCGCATCCTGTTCCAGCGCGGCCGCCATCGCCTCCAGCAAGGCCTGCTTGGCAGACGCGGACAGTTGCGACAGCACTTGCGCGGCATCACGGCATTGCAGGGCTAGGGTTTTGATGGTCATTGTCGAATCGGGAGTGGGGAATCGGGAATGGTAAAAGCACGCGCCATCACTTTACTGCGACAGAATCGGCAGCGGGAAAGTTGGCTGAAACGCTCTTGCGATTCCCCATTCCCGATTCTCAAATCCCCGCTACAAAAGCACCAAATCATCGCGATGCACCACATTCTCGCCATAGCTGTACCCGAGCACGGGCTCGATCTCGCGGGAGTGGCGGCGGGCGATGCGGCGGATGTCCACCGCCGAATACTGGCTGACGCCGCGTGCCAGGCAGCGCTCGCCGGTATCGTCGCGCAGGTGGATCTCCACCATGTCGCCACGCCGGAAGTCGCCCTGCGCACCGGCCACACCGCCCGGCAGCAGCGAGGCGCCCTTGTCGGTCAGTGCGGCGGCGGCGCCGGTATCGATCAGGATCGCGCCCGCTTCCACCGGCGCGTGACGCAGCCAGTACTTGCGGGCGGCGATGCGCGTGCGTGCGGCGTGGATACGCGTGCCGTGCAGGCGATCCTGCGCCAGGGCGCGCACCACATCGCCATTGCGGCCGTTGAACAGATAGGTTTCGATGCCGGCCGCGCCGGCCTTTGCGGCGGCTTCCAGCTTGGTACGCATGCCGCCGGTGCCCACGCTGCTGCCGCTGCCGCCGGCCATCGCCAGCACCTCGGCGGTGAGTTCGGCCACCTCGTCGAGCGGCCGCGCCAGCGGATTGCTGCGCGGGTCGGCGCTGTACAACCCGTCGATATCGGTGGCGATGAACAAGGCATCGGCATCGACCAGGGCGGCGACGATCGCGGCCAGGTTGTCGTTGTCGCCCAGCTTGAGCTCGTCCACCGACACGGTGTCGTTTTCGTTGATCACCGTCAACGCGCCCAGCCGCAACAACTCGCCCAGGGTGGCGCGTGCGTTGAGATAGCGGCGGCGGTTACGCAGGTCGTCGTGGGTGAGCAACACCTGCGCCACCGGGCGCTCGAAAAAGCGCTGCCAGAGCGCGATCAATTGCGCCTGCCCTAGCGCAGCCAGCGCCTGGCGCGCGGCGATCGGTGCGCCTGCCTCGGCGGCTTTCGGCAGGATCGCCCGGCCGGCCGCCACCGCGCCCGACGAGACGATCACCAACTCGCGCCCGGCCATCAGGTTAGCCGAGACGAACTGCGCCAGCCCCAGCGCAAAGCGCGGCGACAGGCCGCCGCCATCGGCGGCGAGCAGGCTGCTGCCAACCTTGAGCACCGCGCGCCGCCACGGCGGCAGCGCCTGCTCGGTAAACGACCCAGCAGTGGCGATGGGCGTGCTCATGGCGACAACCTGCTCAGTGCGTGTTCCACTCATGGACGGTCAGCGTGGAGGCAGCGCGCAGCGCCAATGGATCGCGCGCGACGATCTGCCGCGCGTCTTCCAGGCTGGCGACGTTGATCAGCACGTACGCGCCGCCGCTGCGATCACTGAAGCCGCCGGTCAGTTCCAGCTGCCCGGCAGCACGCAAGGCCTGCAGAAACTCCAGATGCGGCTGCACCACATCGGCCGGGAAATCCGGCTTGCGCATCGCCAATACCAGATAGCGCATCGCCATCAGCCGGCCTCCTTGTCGGGTGTTGCCTCGCTACGACCGAACGGCGTGGAAATCACCAGAAAGCGCGCTTCCATCTCGGACAGGTTGTGCATCTGATGGGTGGAACCGGGCGGCACATGCAGGCTCTGCCCCGCGCGCAGCACATGCTGCTCGCCGTCCAGTTGCAGCATCACCTCGCCGGCCAGCACATAGAAGAAATGCCGCGCGCGGCTATGCCGGTGACGCAGTTCGGCTGCGCCGGGCGGCATGCGTTCTTCCAGCACGCTCAGGTTGGGGTCGCGCAACAGGTGCCAACCGTCGCTGGCTTCGCCCCAGGGGTAATGCTCGGCGGTGTCGGTGCTGATCACGGCCATCAGACCAGCGCCTGCCAGCGGGCATGCAACACATCCAGCTGCAGATCTGCCGCGGCGCCTGGCGAGACGCGGGCGGCCAGGCTGCCTTCCGGCGTGCGCCCCTGCCCTGCGGTGTCGGCCGACTCCGCGGCCGCCTTGTAGGCCTCGCGGAACGGCACGCCGGCAACGGCCGCTTCCACCGCCACATCGGTGGCGTACATGCCCGAATCGATCGCCGCACGCAGTTTGTCCGGGCGCCATTCCAGATTGGCCAGCAAGGCCGGCAGCAGTTCCAGCGCCGCCAGGCCGCGCCCGAAGCCGTGCACAATCGCGCCCTTGCTGCTCTGCAGATCGCGGTGATAGCCCGACGGCAGCGACAGCAGCTGTTCGATCTCGGTCCGCGCCGCGGCCACGCTGGCGTGGGTGGCGCGCATCAGTTCGATCACGTCGGGGTTGCGCTTGTTCGGCATGATCGAGCTGCCGGTGGTGTATTGCGCCGGCAACGCGACGAAGGCGAACTCGCCGCTGGTGAACAACGACAGATCCCAGGCAATCCGGCGCAGGTCCAGCGTTGCGCTGCCAAGGGCCTCGAGCGCGGCCAGTTCGTACTTGCCACGCGAGAGCTGCGCATAGAGCGGCGACACCTGCAGGCGTGCAAAGCCCAGCTCGGCAGTGGTATGCGCACGGTCCAGCGGCAGGTTGACGCCGTAACCGGCGGCGGTACCGAGCGGATTGCTGTCCACCAGGCGCAAGGTATCGGCCGCACGCACCGCGTCGTCGATAAAGGCCTCGGCCCAGCCCGCCCACCACATGCCGGCCGAGGACACCACCGCACGCTGGATATGCGTATAGCCCGGCACCGGCAACGCAGCCTCTGCCTGCGCGCGGTCCAGCGCCACCTTGGCGATCTCCGCGCCGAGCTCGGCCACGCGTTGCAGCTTGTCCTTCAACCACAGGCGCGTGGCGACCAGGATCTGGTCGTTACGGCTGCGCCCGGTGTGGATCTTGCGGCCGGCATCGCCCAGGCGTTCGGTCAGGCGCGCCTCGATCGCCGAATGGCAGTCCTCGTAGCGTTCGTCCAGCACGAACGTGCCACTGCGGAAGTCGGCCGCCAGCAGGTCGAGCTGTTCGCTCAGTCCACCCAGTTCCTGCAGCGACAGGATGCCGATGTGCTGCAGTCCCTGCGCATGCGCCTTGCTGGCAGCGATGTCGTACAGGAAGAACTCGCGGTCCAGGATGACATCGTCGCCGGCCAGGAAGCTCTGGATCTTGGCGTCTACCGCCACGCCGGGTTTTTGCCACAACAGATTGGTCATCGGAAAGCGTCTCGAAATAGTCGTCCAGTTAAATCCCCGCACACGGATGTGCGGGCTTCTGCGAGGGACTCGCACCTTTGAATCCCTGCACAAGGATGTGCGGGCTCTTGCGAGGGACTCGCATCATCAGCCAATCGCAGTCAATTCGTCCCAGCCCAACGCCAGGTTGAGATTCTGCATCGCCTGCGTCGCCGCGCCCTTGAGCAGGTTGTCCAGCGTCGCCACTACCACCACCCGCTTGTTGCCCGGCGCCAGCGTCACGCCACCGATCTGCACCCCGTGCCTGCCAGCGATGCGGCTGACCCACGGCGCTTCATCGACGATCTCGATCAACGGCTCGTCGGCGTAACGCTGCGTGTAGCGCGCCTGGACCTGCTCGCGCGTCAGCGGTTGCTGCAGCCACAGGTTGACGGTCATGGTGATGCCACGGAAATGCGGCGCCACATGCGGCATGAACTCCACCGGCACCCTGAGCTGCGCGGAGACTTCGCGCTCGTGCATGTGGTTGGTCAGCGCATACGGCATCAGGTTATCGGCCAGCAACGCGGGGTTGTTCTTGTCCGACGGCGTGGTGCCCGCGCCGGAGTACCCGGACACGCCGAAGCACTGCGGCGGGCCGGCCAGTTGGTCGAGCAAGGGCGCGATCGTCAGCTGCATCGCGGTGGCATAGCAGCCCGGATTGCTGATGCGCTTCTGCCCGGCATAGCTGCCGCGCGTCAGTTCCGGCAGCCCGTAATACCAGGCCGGATCGAAGCGGTAATCGGCCGACAGGTCGATCAACAGGGTCTGCGGCCTGGCCGAATCGATCGCCGCGACGAAGGGCTCGGCCTTGCCGTTGGGCAATGCCAGGATCACCACGTCCGCCGCCTTGGCGGCCACCGCATCGGCATCCAGGTTCGCGTAGCGCAGCTCACCGCGATACGCAGCGTTGTGGTCGGCCACGGGTTGCCCGGCCAGCTCGCGCGAGGACACGAACACCAGCTGCAGATGCGGGTGTGCCATCACCAGCTTGATCAATTCCGATCCGGTATGCCCGCGGGCACCGACGATGCCGATGGTCGTTGCTTGAACAGTCATGCGTTTGCTTCCAGGCGGAACTGCAGGTGGCGTTTGACCCCGGCCCATTCCGTATCGATGATGGAGAACACCACGGTGTCGCGCGGCGTGCCGTCAGGGTGGCGGGTGTGATTGCGCAGCACGCCGTCCTGCTTGGCACCGAGCCGCGCAATCGCCGCGCGCGAAGTGTGATTGAACCAGCTGGTCTCGAACACCACGCTCAGGCAGCCCAGCGTGTCGAAGGCGTGCTGCAGCAGCATCCGCTTGGTGTCGGTATTGACGCCGCTGCGCTGCACGTGCGGCGCGTACCAGGTGTAGCCGATCGACAGCTTGGGCACTGTCGCGTCCAGCCCGTAGTAGCGCGTGCAGCCGACGACCTCGCCGGCCACATCGCGCACCACGTAGGGCAGCACCAGCCCGTCGGCCTGCGCAGCCAGGGCTGCGCCCACGTAGCCGTCCACCTGCGCCGGTGCCGGCACGCCGGTGTACCACAGCCGCGACAAGGCTCCATTGCCCAGCGCCGCGCGCAGACCATCGGCATGCGCAGCCTGCAACGGTTCCAGTGTTGCGTGTTGCCCGCGTAGCGTGGGCAGCTCGCGCCAAAGCGATGGCAATGCGACGGGCGCCATCGTCCTCAGCCCAGTAGCGTCGGCTGGCGCGTCGCGCAATGCGCCACGCAGTGCTGGATCTGCTCGAAGTTCTCCAGCCCGTACCAGAACACCTTCCACTTCTCCTGCTTGATGCAGCCGTCGGACTCGGCGTAGTAGAAAATGTTGACCTGGTTGTTGTGACGCGAGCGCCAGAACAGCTGCGGGGTTTCCTCGCGCATCACGTTCCACACTGCACGGCCCAGGCCTTCGCCCTGCGCGTCGTCGAGCACGGCGAACTTGTCCAGGTAGATCAGCGCGCTTGCACCCAGCCTGCCCTCGTCGGTGAGGATCACCGCAGCGCGGTAGTTCTCGCTGACATAGGCGCGCAGCAACTTGGTATTGCTGAAGTACTCGGGCACCAGCGTGCGACCGAAGCTGGATTCGATCAGGGTCCTGAGCCGCGGCAGGTCCAGTTCGTCCCATGAGCTTGCACGCAGCACGCGTTCGCCGCGCCGCACCAGCGTGCCCGAGCCCTTGTGGGTGAACAGCTCCTTGGCCAGATCCGCCGGCCGGGTGATCGACACCGACGACTCCAGCGGCAGGCGATCGAGCAGATCCTTGATCTGTTCGATCTTCACCCGCATGCCGCCGTTGATCCACGGCTGCTGCATCAGATGGTCGAACTCGGTGGACAGGTTGATCGAGTCGATCACCTTGCCATCGGCATCCAGCAGACCGCCGGTGCCGGTGAGGAAGATGATCTTGTACGGCTGCAGCTCCTGCACCAGTTCGTTGGCGGCGAAATCCGCGTTGATGTTGAGGATCTGCCCGCTCGGGGTCTCGCCCAGGCTGGTGATCACCGGGATCGAGCCGGCCTGCAGGCTGGCTTCGATCGGCGCCAGATTGACCGCCTTGACCTCACCGACCAGGCCGTAGGTGTCGCGGTCCAGATACTGCGCTTCGAACACGCCGCCGGTGATCGAGGTCGCACGCGCGCCGTTCTGCTGCAGCGCCTCGACCAGCTTGAGGTTGGAGGCCTGGAACACCTTGCGCACGATCGCCAGCGCTTCCGGCGAGGTGACCCGCAGGCCGTTGACGGTGCGCTTCTCGATGCCGGCCGCCGACAGTTCGGCATCCAGCTGCGGGCCGGCGCCATGCAGCACGATCGGGGTCAGCCCAACTTCCTGCAGAAACGACAGCGACGAAGTCAGCGCGTCCAGGTCGTCGCGCAGCACCGCGCCGCCCACTTTGACCACCGCAAAGCGTTTGGCATCCAGCTGCGAAAAACGCTTCAGGTACTGGCTGATTTCCTTGGCGCTGGCCATGCTCGAAAGCAGGCGCACGATGGTCTGGCGGGTCTGTTTGTGGGGCTGTGCGGAGAGGGACATTGCCGTGATCGAAGAGAGGAAAGGCCGCGCCAGGGCGCGGAACGCGGCTTCAGTTTGAGCCGTTGATGATGCGATGTACCGACTCGGCATAACGCTGCAACTGCGCAAGCGTCACGAACTCATCGGCGGTGTGCGCCTGGGCGATATCGCCGGGGCCATAGACCAGGGCGGTGTAACCGCCAGCCGAAAACAGCGAGGCCTCGGTCCAGAAATCCACTGCATTGCCGATCGGCAGGTCCAGCGCATCGGCCACATCGCGTGCGGCCAGGCGGCGTTCTTCGGCACGCGCGATGTCGCCGGACGGCAGGCTGGGGCCGCGGAAGGTTTCTTCGAACTGCGCTGCGGCCGGCTCGGCAAATCCGGCAAACGTCGCCAGCAAACCGTCCACGTCCATCGACGGCAGCGGACGAAAGCCGAAACGCAGCTCGGCCGCCGGCGCGATCATGTTGGCCTTGATGCCGCCCTCGACCCGACCGATGTTGAAGCGCAGGCCGGTCAGGCCGCCGAAGCGCGCATGCGCCAGCGACTCGACATGCTCCAGCGCCCTGCCCCCCCAGCGCATCGCCTGGTGCAGCGCACTGGCGGATGGATCCTGCTTGCCCGAGGCATGCCCGGCACGCCCGGCAAACCGCATCAGCACCGAGCTGATGCCGCGATGCGCCAGCACTGCCTCGCTCATGGTCGGCTCGGCGACCAGCACCGCCTCATACGGCACGCCACGCGCCAGGAACGCGGCGATGCAGCGCGGGTCGTTGGCTTCCTCGTCGGAGGAAAACAGCAAGGCCGCATCGCCCTGCCCGGCATTGGCTGCCGCCACCAGCGCCGCTGCCGCCCCCTTGATGTCGCAGACGCCCAGGCCGATCACGCGATCGTCGGTACGCCGCATCACGTGCGGGTCGGCACTCCACTGCGGCGAATCCGGCACCGTGTCCAGATGCACGTTGAACAGGTACCTGGGCTTACCGCGCACCGCATACAGGCTCACCGCACCGGCACCGTGGTCGATCACCTCGACCCGGAAACCGGGCAGCTGCGCGCGCAGATAATCGAAGATGCCGCCCTCGGCAGCGATCGCCCGCGGCGGATTGCGGGTGTCGAAGGACACCAGCTGTTCTAGGTGTTCGAGGGTGGAGACGAGTAGATCGGTCATGTCGGTTTGATCAATGGTCCGAAGCGGCGGCTAACCGGAAGTAAGGAAGGTGCGCAAACAGCTCATAAATCTCATCGAAGCCACCCTTCTCCCACCGGGAGAAGGTGCCCCGAAGGGGCGGATGAGGGTACGGGCGAAGCCCAGTGCACTGAAGATCGAGAGCTTCGCTCCGTATCCTCACCCCAACCCGCGCTTGCGGCGCGGGCGCTCCAAGGCACGCGCGCCAGTGGCGCGTAAGCCGTGCCTTCTCGCCCCGGGGGAGAGGGGCTTTAGATCCTCAGCGATTCACCTGGGCGTACAGCGTCGAGCTCATCCCGAACAGCTTGATGAAGCCTTCCGCCTCTTCCACGCCCCAGTCGGCCGACTGCGCATAGGTCGCGCCCTTGGTGTTGAGCAGGTGCGGCGAGCGCACCGCCACCGCATCGACGCGGCCACCGCGGGTTTCCAGCGTGACCTCGCCGTTGACCTTGGACTGCGACGACTTCAGGAACGCCTCGATGTCGGTCTTGAGCGGGTCGTGATAGAAGCCTTCGTACACCAGCTCCACCCACTTACGCGCCACGTCCGGCTTGAAGCGGTTCTGCTGCTTGGTCAGCACCGCATCTTCCAGCGCGCGGTGCGCGGTCAGCAGCGAGATCAGGCCCGGCGCTTCGAACACGATGCGGCCCTTCAACCCGATCACGGTGTCGCCGGTGTAGACACCACGGCCCACGCCGTAGGGTGCGAACAACTTGTTGAGCTGGGCCAGGATCTGCTCGCCCGGCAGCGCCTTGCCGTCGAGTTCAACGGCCTCGCCTTCGACGAACGTCAGGGTGACGGTCAGCGCCTCGGCCGGCCACTCGCTGCGCGGCGCGCACCAGCCACGCGCACCTTCGCCCGGCGCCTCCCAACGGTCGATCTCGCCGCCGGACATGGTCAGCCCGAGCAGGTTCTCGTTGATGGTGTAGGCCTGCTGCTTGGCGCGCACACCGAAGCCGCGCTCTTCCAGATACTTTTGCTCGTAGGCGCGGGTCTGGGTGTGCTCTTTCTGGATCTCGCGGATCGGCGCCACGATCTGGTAATCGCCCAGTGCCTTCACTGCCAGGTCGAAACGCACCTGGTCGTTGCCCATGCCGGTGCAACCGTGCGCGATGCTGCGCGTGCCCAGTTCTGCGGCGCGCTTGAGCGCGGCATCGACGATCAGGTAACGGTCGGACACCAGCAACGGGTACTGGCCCTGATAGCCCTCGCCCGCCCACACGAACGGCTTGACGAAGCCCTGCCAGATGGCCGGACCGCCATCGACGGTGACATGGCTGGCGGCACCGAGTTCGGCCGCGCGCTTTTCGATGAAATCACGCTCCTCGGCATCCACCCCGCCGGTATCGGCAAACACGGTGTGCACCGCATAGCCCTGCGCCTGCAGATACGGAATGCAGAAGCTGGTATCCAGGCCACCGGAAAACGCCAGGACGATGTCCTTCTTGCTGCCGGGAATCGGGAGTTGGGAATCGGGAATGGTGGAAGCAGTGCTCATCATTGTTTCCTTGGTACGTAAAAGTGGGGATCAACGTTCTTGCTGTTGCGATTCTCTATTCCCGATTACCGATTCCCGCTTGCGAAGCGAGCGCCGCCATGATCGCCTTCTGCACATGCAGGCGATTCTCGGCTTCGTCGACGGCGATGCAGTTGGGCGAATCCATCACCGCGTCGGTGGCCTTGACGTTGCGACGCAGCGGCAGGCAGTGCGAGAACACGCCGTTGTTGGTCAGCGCCATCTTGCGTTCGTCGACGATGAAGTGCTGGTACTGGTCGCGGATCGGCTTTTCCGGCTCCCAGTTGCCGAAGAACGGCAACGCGCCCCAGCTCTTGGCATACACCACGTCGGCACCGGCGTAGGCACTGTCGATATCGTGGCTGACCTGCAGCGAGCCGCCGCTTTCGGCCACGTTCTGCGCCGCCCAGTCCATGTAGCGCGGGTCCAGGATGTAGTCCGGCGTCGGGCACAGCAGGGTCACGTCCATGCCCATGCGGGTGGCGATGGTGAGCGCGGAATTGGCCACAGCGGTATTCAACGGCTTGGGGTGATAGGTCCAGGTCAGCACGTACTTCTTGCCGCGCAGATCCTGGGTGCCGAAGTGTTCCTGCAGCGCCATCGCGTGCGCCAGCTCCTGGCACGGGTGGGTAATCGTCTCCATGTTGATCACCGGCACCGGCGAATACTTGGCGAAGCTCCTGAGCACCTGGTCCTCGCGGTCCTTGGACCAGTCGACGAACTTCGGGAACGCGCGCACGCCGATCAGGTCGACGTAACGGCCGAGCACCCGCGCCACTTCGGCGATGTGCTCCTCGGTGTCGCCATCCATCACCGTGCCCAGATTGAACTCGATCGGCCAGGCATCCTTGCCCGGCTGCAGCACCACCGCATGCCCGCCCAGCTGAAACGCGCCCAGCTCGAAGCTGGTGCGGGTGCGCATGGATGGGTTGAAGAACACCAGCGCGATCGACTTGCCCTTCAGCTCGCTTCCCAGCTTGTTGCGTTTGAACAACGCGGCCTGGGTCAACAGCGCGTCCAGTTCGGCGCGGCTCCAGTCCTGGGTGTTCAAGAAGTGCTTCAGTGACATCGATCGATCCTTGTGCTGCGTGCTTCTGCTGCGTGGTCCGCCAGGAGCGGCGGGTGCGCGACATGCGCGTTTCTTGCGGTTGAAACTTTTGTGACGTCAAAACGAAAAAACCCAGCCTGCGGGCTGGGTTTTCAACGGCGGAACAGCAAAACGCTCCGGTTACCCAGCGAAAATGTGGGATTCCGGTCGGCGGGCACGCGAGGTCATGCCGGAGGCCATCCGGGCGGCGCTGGTGTCGTGCTGAAAGGCGTTTGCGTACATAGGGCGCGAATCCTCGCATGCATGCGGGCACGGCGCAACCGCTGCGCGGCTCAGCGCGGCGGCGCGACGATGGCGTCGGGAATGTACGGGGTGACCGACACGCGGATGCGCAGCCGGTTGCCTGGGTCTTCCGGCAGCCGCGACCGGTATTTGGTGCCCTTGTAGACATAGTCCACGTCGAAGGCGATCGGCCGCCGGAACTCGCGCGGCACTTCCACCACCCGGCAGTTGCGGCGCGTGCTGGTCGGCGGCACCGCCATCGGCACGGACGCCGGCTCGGGGCGACGGGAGAACATCTCCTTGACCGAATCCACCATCCGGTTGATGCGGCCCTCGTCCTCGACCGGCGCCACTGCCACCGGTGCGACCGGCTCGGCCTCGCATTGCTCTTCGATGCGGGTGGCACGCAAGGTCTGGTAGACCGGCTCGACGTTGAGCACCTGCGCGTAATCCAGCTTCACGTTCTCGATCACCACCACCCGGTTCTTGGGATCGGTTTCTGCCGCGTGTGCTGACGATGCCTGCCAGGCGAACACACACAGCAGCAGGAAGAACGGGGAAGGTCGCATCAGTACCAGGAGGGCGCAGCCAGGCAATACGTAAGTGTATGGAGCTTGTGATCCCTTGGGCTGAACGCAGCCCATCCGGTCACCGGCGCAGCTGCGGTCGTGCGGTTGGTTCGCCACACCGCCGCGACCGGCTAGAATCGCCCGGTTATCCTTTTTCAGATGCCGATGAGCCTGCGCCTGCACAACAACCTGACGCGGCGGGTCGAGCCGTTCGCACCGCTCGATCCGTCCAGCCCCACCCTGTATGTGTGCGGCCCCACCGTCTACAACTACGCGCATATCGGCAACGCCCGCGGCCCGGTCGTGTTCGACGTGCTGGCCGCCTTGCTGCGGCGGCGCTACGGCGCGCTGCGCTACGCGCGCAACATCACCGACGTCGACGACAAGATCAACGCCGCCGCGCAGGCGCAGGGCGTGCCGATCTCGGCCATCACCGACCGCTTCGCCGCGATCTACCGCCAGGACATGGCCGCGCTCGGCGTGCTGCCGCCGGGCATCGAACCGGAAGCCACCGCGCATATCCCGCAGATCGTGGCGATGATCGAGCAGCTGATTGGCAACGGCCATGCCTATGCCGCCGAAGGCCATGTGCTGTTCGCGGTGGCCAGCTTCGCGCACTACGGCAAGCTCTCGCGCCGCGATCCGGACGAGATGCTGGCCGGCGCGCGCGTGGACGTGGCGCCGTACAAGCGCGACCCCGGCGACTTCGTGCTGTGGAAGCCCTCCAGCGACGAGCTGCCCGGCTGGGACTCGCCGTGGGGCCGCGGCCGCCCGGGCTGGCATATCGAATGCTCGGCGATGGCCGCCGCGCACCTGGGCCCGACCATCGACATCCATGCCGGCGGCGTGGACCTGCAGTTCCCGCATCACGAGAACGAGATCGCGCAGAGCGAGTGCGCGCATGGCGGAGCGACCTTCGCGCGGTTCTGGCTGCACAACGGCATGCTCAACTTCAGCGGCGCCAAGATGAGCAAGTCGCTGGGCAATATCGAGACCGTACACGACCTGATCGCCAGGCACCCGCCCGAGGCGCTGCGCTACGCGCTGCTGAGCGCGCATTACCGGCAGCCGCTGGACTGGTCCGACGGCCTGATCGAACAGGCCAAGAACACGCTGGACCGGCTGTACGGCACCCTGCGCGACCTGGCCGCGGCCGAACACGCTGCAGGGATCGCCGCCGCGCAGCCGGCCACGATTCCCGACGAGGTGGAAGCCGCGCTCGACGACGACCTCAACACCCCGCTTGCGCTGTCGGTCATCGCCAGCATCGCCTCCGAGGCCCGCGCGCTACGCAACCAACTCGCGCATGGCAGCGACGCATCGGCAGGTGTTGCCGCGCTGTCCGGCCTGAAGTCCCAGCTGCTCGGCGCAGGCCTGGCGCTGGGACTGCTGCAGCAGGACCCGGCCGCCTGGTTCTCGCGCGGCACCGACGCCGGCGACGATGCGCGCATCACCGTGCTGGTCGAAGAACGCAATGCCGCAAAGAAAGCCAGGGATTTCGCCCGCGCCGACGCCATCCGCACGCAGCTGGCCGACGAAGGCATCGTGCTGGAAGACACCCCGCAAGGCGTGCGCTGGAAGCGCGCATGACCTTCTTCCCTTCTCCCTTCGGGAGAAGCTGCCCCGCAGGGGCGGATGAGGATGCGGGCGCAGCCACATGCACCTTCCTTGAGGTAAGAGCGAAGCCACCCGCATCCAATTCCAGCGAGGCTTCGCCCCTACCCTCACCCCCAACCCCGCTCCCCCAGGGAGAAGGGCACCATTGCGGTGTCGCCGGGCAGCGCGATCACCGACCGATTCTGGATTTTTGATGACCACCACCCCCTTCCCGCTCGAACCCACCGCCGTCCAAGCGCAGGCCGCCATTGCCGAGGAGTTCTCCTTCTTCGGCGACTGGTCCGAGCGCTACCAGTACCTGATCGACCTGGGCCGCAAGCTGCCCGGCTTCCCCGAACAGTGGAAGAGCGAAGAACACCGCCTGCATGGCTGCCAGTCCATGGTGTGGATCGTGCCGGAGGGTAATGCCGAGCGGCTGGACTTCCACGCCGTCAGCGACTCGGCGATCGTCTCCGGGCTGATCTATCTGGCCTTGCGCGTGTACTCCGGGCGTAGCGCACAGGAGATCCTGGCCACCGAGCCGGACTACATCGCCGGCATCGGGCTGGCCAAGCATCTGTCGCCGACCCGCAGCAATGGCGTGGCGGCAATGCTGGCCTTCATCCGCGACACCGCCCGCGCCCAGCAGTGAGCACCCCGACGCCCTCGCCTGCCGCCTCGCTGCGTACGCTGCTGGCCCACCCCGGCTTCGGCCTGGTGCTGCTGTATCGCGTGGCGGCGATGCTGTCGTACCAGATCGTCGCGGTCACGGTCGGCTGGCATATCTACGAGATCACCCGCAATCCGCTCTCGCTCGGGCTGATCGGCCTGGCGGAGATCCTGCCGTTCTTCTGCATCGCGCCGTTTGCCGGCTATCTGGTCGATCATCTGCCGCGCCGACGGCTGGGCATGGTCGCGGTGCTCGGCCTGGTCGCCACCGCGCTGCTGCTGTTGGCCATCACCCATGGCTGGCTGCCGGTGCAGGGCGTGTGGCCGATCTACGCGGCCATCGCGCTGACCGGTGCAGCGCGCTCGTTCCTGTCGCCGGTCTACAACGCGCTGTTCGCGCGTGCGCTGCCGCGCGAGGCCTTCGCCCGCGGCGCCAGCATCGGCAGCGTCACCTTCCAGGCCGGCATGGTGATCGGCCCGGCGCTGGGCGGCGTGCTGGTCGGCTGGGGCGGCAAGGGCCTGGCCTATGGCGTGGCCGCCGGCGTGGCGCTGCTGGCGATCCTGGCACTGGCGCTGTTGCGGGTCAGCGAGCCGGTCAACGCAGGCCCGCGTGCGCCGATCTTCCGCAGCATCGCCGAAGGTGCGCAGTTCGTGCTGTCCAACCAGGTCATGCTGGGCGCGATGGCGCTGGACATGTTCTCGGTGCTGCTGGGCGGCGCGGTGTCAATGCTGCCGGCCTTCATCCACGACATCCTGCACTACGGCCCGGAAGGCCTGGGCATCCTGCGCGGCGCCCCGGCGCTGGGCTCGATCGTGGTCGGGGTGTGGCTGGCACGGCACCCGCTGCAGCGCAATGCCGGGCGCATCCTGATGCTGTCGGTGGCCGGCTTCGGGCTGTGCACGATCGCGTTCGGCCTGTCGCGGCACTTCTGGCTGTCGGCGGCGATCCTGCTGGTCTACGGCATGTGCGACGGGGTATCGGTGGTGGTGCGCCAGACCATCCTGCAGCTGGCCACGCCCGATGCGATGCGCGGCCGGGTGTCGTCGATCAACGGCATCTTCATCGGCTCGTCCAACGAGCTGGGTGCGTTCTACGACGGGGTGATGGCACGCCTGGTCGGCCTGGTGCCGGCGGTGGTGATCGGCGGCTGCGTGACCCTGGGCGTTGTCGCCACCACCGCGTGGAAGGCGCCCAAGCTGCGCAAGCTGGACCTGCGCGACCTGCAGTGAGGTCCGCAATGATGCAGTGCCGGTTGCCGCTACCGCCGGCAGCTGGTTTCGCTTCGCGCACTGCAGCCGTGCCCTCCATCGGACTCGAGATCCCTGCGCGCCAAAGCGATCGCCTTCGCGCGCAACAGGAACGTCACAGCGCACTCCCGCACATCTGCTCGCGTATCACGCAACCGACGCGCGCCCGGCATCCGTCAGGGATGCCGATGAATGCAGCGCCCATCCCACAGGCGCGATGCACATAAAAAACCCCGCACAGGGCGGGGTCTTTTCAGTCGATTGATAGCGATTCGACCTTGTCGAACGATCAGTCGCCCTGCTGCTTCTGCAAGTGCTCCCAACGCTCCTGGGCGTCGATGGTGCGCTCGGCGGTCAGACGCGCTTCCAGGCGGTCGATGCCGATCTCTTCGCCGGTGTCCACGCAATAGCCGTAGTCGCCGTCTTCCAGACGCTTGAGCGTGCTGTCGATCTTGCCGATCAGCTTGCGGTGCCGGTCGCGGGTGCGCAGCTCCAGCGAGTTCTCGGTCTCGCGCGTGGCACGCTCGGCTTCGTCGCCGATGTCGCGTACTTCTTCGCGCAGGTTTTCGATGGTCTGCTTGGACTCTTCGACCAGGTCGTTGCGCCAGCTCTGCAGGCGCTGACGGAAGTACTCCTGCTGCAGCTTGCTCATGTACTCTTCATCGGCTGCAGGCTTGTAGCCCTGCGGCAGGATCGGACGACCGGTGGCTTCGTCGGTCTTGTACTCGACCACCTTGTACTTGGTCTTGGGAGTCGGGCTGGACGGCTTGGAGGTCACGGCCACGGCCACCTTGCCGACCGGACGGGTCGCGGCGGGCTTGGCGGGGGCTTCGGTTTTGGTTGGCGTTTTTGCTGAAGATTTCGAAACGGGCACGGGATTCTTAAGTGACGGGGTCGCAGGCTTTGCCGGCTTCGCAGGGACGGCCTTGGCGGCCGGTGCGGGAGCGGGCTTTTCAGCCTTGACCGGGACTGACTTGGCCGCAGTCGACTTGGTAGCCGGCTTCGGTACGGACTTGGGCGCCACCGGCTTGGCGGCCGGTTTGGCGGCAGCCGGAGCTGCCTTGTTCGCCGCCGGCTTGGCAGCACTCTTGGCGACAGGAGATTTTACAGGTTTGGCGGCCACGGGTTTGGACGCTGCGGTCTTGGCGACCGGCGCCGGCTTGGCCACGGTCTTGCCCGCAGCTACCTTCTTGGCAACCGGTTGCTTGGCAGCCGGCGTCGCCTGCTTGGCGGCCGGTTTTGCAGCGGCGGGCGCCGCTGCCTTCTTCGCAACGGGTTTGGCGGACTTCTTGGCGGCCTCTACGGCCTTTTTTGCAGGTTTTTTAGCAGCCACGAAACGCTCATCCTTGGTTCCCCCGGGGCCCGGGAAAGCGGGCCTTTATAGCTTACCCCACGGACCCCCGGCAACCACGTATTAATCCAAGTGGCATATCATTGGCAAGTGATCTCACGCCTGCTCATCGCGCTGCTGCGTTTCTACAAGCGGTTCATCAGCCCCTTGCTGGGGCCGCGTTGCCGTTTTGCGCCCAGTTGCTCGGAGTATGCGATGACCGCGATCGGCCGCTTCGGCCCGCTGCGCGGTTGCTGGCTGGCCGCGCGCCGGCTCGGCCGCTGCCATCCCTTCCATCCGGGCGGGTTCGACCCTGTCCCCGACGCGCCTGCGTCCGCGTCATCGCCCGCTTCCCCTTCCTGCAGTTGCAAAGGACCTCATCCATGAGCCGAACTCTCATCGTCAACGCCCGCCTGGTCAACGAAGGCAAGGAATTCGACGCCGATCTGCTGATCGAAGCTGGCCGTATCGCCAGGATCTCCGGCAAGATCGCCCCAGCCGCAGGTGACACCGTGGTGGACGCTGCCGGACGTTGGGTGCTGCCGGGCATGATCGACGACCAGGTGCACTTTCGCGAGCCGGGCCTGACCCACAAGGGCGATATCGCGACCGAATCCGGCGCCGCGGTGGCCGGTGGGCTGACCAGCTTCATGGACATGCCCAACACCAATCCGCCGACGCTGAACGCGGCCGCACTGCAGGCCAAGTACGACGCGGCGGCCGGGCGTGCCTGGGCCAACTACGGCTTCTACATGGGCGCCAGCAACGACAATCTGGCCGCGATCCAGACGCTGGACCCGAAGACCGCCCCGGGCATCAAGGTGTTCATGGGCGCCTCCACCGGCAACATGCTGGTCGACAACCCCGAGACGCTGGACGCGATCTTCCGCGACGCGCCGACGCCGATCATCACCCACTGCGAAGACACCCCGACCATCGATGCGACGCTGGCGCAGTACAAGGAAACCTATGGCGACGCGTTGACCCCGGAGATGCATCCGGACATCCGCTCGCGGCAGGCCTGCCTGACGTCCTCGCAGCTGGCGGTGTCGCTGGCGCGCAAGCACAACACCCGCCTGCACGTGCTGCATATCTCCACCGCCGACGAGCTGGCGCTGTTCGAGGCCGGCCCGCTGGTGGATGCCGAGGGCAAGCTGCGCAAGCGCATCACCGCCGAGACCTGCATCCATTTTCTGCGCTTCGACCGCAGCGATTACGCGCGGCTGGGCAACCTGATCAAGTGCAACCCCGCGATCAAGGACGCCGACGACCGCCTGGCGCTGATCGAGGCGTTGGCCGAAGACGTCATCGACGTGCTCGCCACCGACCATGCGCCGCATACCTGGGAAGAAAAGCAGAAGCCCTACGCGCAGGCACCCTCCGGCCTGCCGCTGGTGCAATACGCACTGGTGGCCGCATTGGAGCTGGTGCACGAGGGCAAGCTGCCGATCACCCGCATCGTGCAGAAGTTCGCGCATGCGCCGGCGCAGCTGTTCGATGTGGAAGAGCGCGGCTTCCTGCGCGAAGGCTATTTCGCCGACCTGGTGATGATCGACAACACCCCGTTCACGGTGAAGCGCGAGCAGGTGCTGTCCAAGTGCGGCTGGTCGCCGTTCGAAGGCACCACGTTCCGCTCGCGCATCGCCGCGACCTGGGTCAACGGTCAGCAGGTGTGGGACGGCGAACAGTTGGTCGGCACTGCCGCCGGTCAACGCCTGACCTTCGACCGCTGATGCGCGCAGCCCTGATTGGCGCCTGGCTTGCGCTGGCGCCGTTCACGCTCGCTGCCGGCAGCGTGGCTGCGCAGTCTGCCGACGCCGCGGAAGCAGTCTTCCCGCAAAGCGCCTCCCAGGGCGCGCTGGTGATCGGCAAGGTGCCGGCGGGCAGCCAGTTGCAGTACGCCGGCCGCAGCTTGCGGGTCAGCGGCTATGGCAGCGTGGTGTTCGGCATCGGCCGCGATGCCACCGGCCCGTTGCAGGTGCAGATCACCCGGCCCGATGGCAGCAAACAGACCGCCAGCATCGCGGTGACGCCGCGCGACTGGCCGGTGGAGCGCGTCAATGGCGTGCCGCCCAAGACGGTCAATCCGCCTGCGGCGATCGCCGAGCGGATCAAGCGCGAGCAGGCGCAGGTCACCGCCGCGCGCGACCGCGACGATGCCCGCACCGATTTCGCCCAGCCCTTCATCTGGCCGGTGCAGGGCCGCATCAGCGGGCGCTTCGGCAATGCGCGGGTCTACAACGGCCAGCCCGGTGCAGGCCACTCGGGCATGGATATCGCCGTGCCCACCGGCACGCCGGTCAAGGCGCCGGCCGCCGGGGTGGTGACCTTTGCCGCACCGGACCTGTATCTGACCGGCGGCACCGTGCTGCTGGACCATGGCTTCGGCGTGAGCTCGAATTTTCTGCACCTGTCGCGCATCGACGTCAAGGTGGGCGACCGGGTGGAGCAAGGCCAGGTGATTGCGGCCGTCGGTGCCACCGGGCGCGCGACCGGGCCGCATCTGCATTGGGGGATGAACTGGTTCGACGTGCGCATCGATCCGCTGCTGGTGCTTGAGCGCAGCAAGTAGCCAGCGTGCGCGGTGTGTCGACGGGGCTGGCGCGCGGCGGCATGTTCCCCGCGACCCACCCGTTGCGCTTGTGTTCGCCGCAGGGCTTTGGGGTATAACCGGAACGGCCGTCGATCGTCGCCATGCACCGGCGGGCGATCGGTCACTGGCGGTCGGTCCAGTGCTTGGCCGCCGGGCCTGCTTCATCTCCCTCCCCCGACCGCAGGAGATGCGCGACATGCGCAACCAGCAGCTCGAACCCACCCTGGGCACCTGGCAACTGTGGGGGATCGCCGTGGGCCTGGTGATCTCCGGCGAATATTTCGGCTGGAGCTACGGCTGGGGCACCGCCGGCACGCTGGGCTTTCTGGTGACCACGCTGCTGGTCGCGGTGATGTATACCTGCTTCATCTTCAGCTTTACCGAGCTGACCACCGCCATCCCCAATGCGGGTGGGCCGTTCGCCTACAGCCTGCGCGCATTCGGCACCTATGGCGGCATGCTGGCGGGCCTGGCCACGCTGATCGAGTTCGTGTTCGCGCCGCCGGCCATTGCGATGGCGATCGGCGCCTATCTCAACGTGCAGTTCCCGACCCTGGACCCGCGCATCGCTGCGATCGGCGCGTATGCAATCTTCATGGGCTTGAACATCGTCGGCGTGGCGATCGCCGCCACCTTCGAGCTGATCGTGACCTTGCTGGCGGTGATCGAGCTGCTGGTGTTCATGGGCGTGGTGGCGCCGGGCTTCAGCGTTGCGCGCTTTGCCGCCAATGGCTGGGCCGGTCGCGATGTGTTCGGCCCGGCCGCCATTTCCGGCATCTTTGCCGCGATCCCGTTTGCGATCTGGTTCTTTCTGGCGATCGAGGGCGCGGCGATGGCGGCCGAAGAAGCCAAGGACCCCAAGCGCACGATTCCGCGCGCCTACATCGCCGGCATCCTCACCCTGGTGGTGCTGGCGCTGGGCGTGATGGTGTTTGCGGGCGGGGTCGGCGACTGGCGTCAGCTCTCCAACATCAACGATCCGCTGCCGCAGGCGATGAAGGCGGTGGTCGGCAACAGTTCGACCTGGCTGCACATGCTGGTGTGGATCGGCCTGTTCGGCCTGGTGGCCAGCTTCCACGGCATCATCCTGGGGTATTCGCGGCAGTTCTTTGCGTTGGCGCGTGCCGGGTTCCTGCCGCACGGGCTGGCCAGGCTGTCGCGCTTTCGCACGCCGCATCGCGCGATTCTTGCCGGCGGCGCGATCGGCATCGCGGCGATCTGCAGCGACAGCGTGGTCAAGATCCAGGGCATGTCGCTGACCGCGGCGATGATCACCATGTCGGTATTCGGCGCGATCGTGATGTATGTGATGAGCATGCTCAGCCTGTTCAAGCTGCGCCGCGCCGAACCCGGGCTGGAGCGCAGCTTTCGCGCGCCGGGCTATCCGGTGGTGCCGGCAATCGCGCTGCTGCTGGCGCTGGTGTGTCTGGTGGCGATGGTCTGGTTCAACCCGATCGTGGCGCTGATCTTCGTGGGCCTGCTGCTGTTCGGTGCGCTGTGTTGCGTGCTGAGCTTGCGCAGCCAAGCCACGCCTGCGGCCAGCGCCAGATGAGCGGGTTCGCGTTTACCGCCGGCGGCGAGCGCTTCCAGTTTGCCGATCTGAAGACCCTGCTGGCCAAGGCCACGCCGCCGCGCTCGGGCGACCAACTCGCCGGGCTCGCCGCGAACTCCGGGCTGCAGCGGGTGGCCGCGCAGATGGCGCTTGCGAACCTGCCGCTGCGTCACTTCCTCGATGAGGCGGTGGTGCCGTACGAATCGGACGAAGTCACCCGCCTGATCGTCGACCAGCACGATGCGGCGGCATTTGCCACGGTGGCGCATCTTACCGTCGGTGGCTTTCGTGACTGGCTGTTGAGTGCGCAGGCCGACGAAGCGGCATTGACTGCACTGGCACCCGGACTCACACCGGAAATGGTGGCGGCGGTATCGAAGTTGATGCGCGTGCAGGACCTGATCCTGGTCGCGCAGAAGACGCGCGTGGTCACGCGCTTTCGCAATACGCTGGGCCTGCGTGGACGCCTGTCCACGCGCCTGCAGCCCAACCACCCCACCGACGATGCCACCGGCATTGCCGCCAGCGTGCTCGACGGCCTGTTGTACGGCAACGGCGATGCGGTGATCGGCATCAATCCTGCCAGCGACAGCCTGGCCGCCACCATCGCGTTGTTGCGCATGCTCGATGCGGTGATCACCGGCTACAAGATCCCCACGCAGTCCTGCGTGCTGGCGCATATCACCACCACCATCGACGCGATCAACCGCGGCGTGCCGGTGGATCTGGTGTTCCAGTCGATCGCCGGCACCGAAGCGGCCAATGCCAGCTTCGGCATCAATCTGGCGCTGCTGCAGGAAGGCCAGGACGCCGGGCTCTCATTGCGGCGCGGCAGCGTCGGCGACAACGTGATGTATTTCGAGACCGGCCAGGGCAGTGCGTTGTCGGCCAATGCGCATCATGGCGTCGATCAGCAGACCTGCGAGGTGCGCGCCTATGCCGTGGCGCGGCAGTTCAAGCCGCTGCTGGTGAACACCGTGGTGGGCTTTATCGGCCCGGAATATCTCTACGACGGCAAGCAGATCATCCGTGCCGGGCTGGAGGATCACTTCTGCGGCAAGCTGCTCGGCGTACCGATGGGCTGCGACATCTGCTACACCAATCATGCCGAAGCGGACCAGGACGACATGGACGTGCTGCTGACCCTGCTCGGCACCGCCGGCATCAACTTCATCATGGGCATTCCCGGCTCCGACGATGTGATGCTCAACTACCAGACCACCTCGTTTCACGATGCGCTGTATGCGCGCCAGGCACTGGGCCTGCGCGCCGCGCCCGAGTTCGAACACTGGCTGGAACAGCAAGGCATCCTGCGCCTGCGCGACGGTCGCTTCGAACTCGGCAGCGAGCTTCCCGCACCGTTCCGGCGTGCGCTGCAGCAATTGAACGCCGGCAGCGTGCAATGAGCGGCCCGACCACTCCGCGTGATGCCTGGGCGCAGCTACGTCCGCTCACACCGGCGCGTATCGCGCTGGGGCGCGTCGGCACCAGCCTGCCGACCGCCGCGCATCTGGATTTCCAGCTTGCGCATGCGCAGGCGCGCGATGCGGTGCATCTGGCCTTCGATCCGCTACCGCTGCAGGCAGCGCTGCAACAGCGCGGGCGGGACAGCATTCTGCTGCACAGCGCGGCGGTGGACCGGCACACCTATCTGCAACGTCCGGATCTGGGCCGGCGCCTGGGCGAGGATGCGGCCGCGCATCTGCGTGGCCTGACCGCGGTACACGGCGGCGGGCACGACGTCGCCGTGGTGGTCGCCGACGGACTCTCTGCGTTGGCGGTGCATCGGCACGCAGCGCAGATGCTGGAGCATATCGACGCCCTGGCCGCGCGCGAAAGCTGGTCGTTGGCACCGGTGGTATTGATCGCACAAGGCCGCGTCGCCATCGGCGACGAAGTCGGCGAACTGCTCAAGGCGCGCCTGGTGATCGTGTTGATCGGCGAGCGACCAGGCCTGAGCTCGCCCGACAGCCTGGGCCTGTATCTGACCTACGCGCCGCGGGTTGGCCTGACCGACGCCATGCGCAATTGCATCTCCAATATCCGCGCCGAGGGACTGAGCTACGCCGAAGCCACGCACAAGCTTGCGTACCTGCTGCGCGAATCATTTCGGCGCAAGCTGTCCGGCGTGCAGCTCAAGGACGAGGCCGAGCGACCGGCGCTACCGTCGGCAGGCCCGTCCAATGCCGCGCCGCGGACATTTTTACTTCCTGAGGGTGTGCGTCCGGACTTTGACCCCGGTTCGTAGTTAGCCCAATTACTTAAGCGCGCCATCCTGCGGGTCGCTGGCCGCATACGTGCTGGTTGGCAACTCGTTGTCGTGTGGATGACGCAAGGCATTGCGCACGTCTTCCGGCAGTTGCTCGACATCCAGCATCACCTTGCCGGAATGCACATCGCGCACCACCGTTGCAGGCAGCACGAAGTCGCCGCCGTTTTCGATATTGATGACCAGCTCGGCGCCATCCTTGCGCACCTCGCGGATTGCACCAACGCCGACTTCACCATCGCGCACAAACACCATCTGGCCGATTTCGATCTGTTGCATCTCGTTTCTCCTAGGGCGGGCGCACAGCGCATGACGCCACGGCCGCTTTTGAATGCAGTCCAGGCTGGCGGCGCCGATCCGGCCTCACAACCGGATCGGCGCCCGCGCAAGCGACAGCACATGAATGGATAAGACCCGTGCACCATCGCGAAGATCGTGCAGGCGTGCAGCAGGCCTCAACGCAGCGGAACGTCCGCCACCTTGTCCTGGTAATCCTTTTTCGGGTCGACGCCGAACAACACCTTGATGCCGGCCAACAGACTGGAACCGTTGAGCCAGATCTGCGCGTGATCGGTGTCCAGACGCAGCAGCGCCAACTTGGGGTCGTCCTTGCCGCCTTCATACCAGGCAGCGACATGCGGGTTCCACAGACTCTCGACCACGGCCGGATCGGTGTCTTCCCGCAACGAGCCGCTGATACTGGCGAACAGGTCGTGTCCCTTGCTGCTGAAGGCGCCGATGACACGGCGGCCCTGCCCCAGCATGGAAATCAGCGCATTGTCCTTGGAGGTGAAGAACCAGATCGGACCACCGCTATCGCCTTCGATCTGCGCGGTCATCGGCCGTGCATGCCCGTCTTCCACGCCATCCAGACCCAGCATCACGGTGCGATCGGATTTCAGGGCTTTCCAGAATTTGTCCTGCAGCTCTTTGGGATCTGCCATCTCGATGTCTCACATGCGCGTGTCCACGCGGGTGTCCCAGTCTGGAAGTCTGCCTGCCCACGGCATGTGACGACAGGCACTCCTGTCTGCACATGGTGGCAACGCGGTTGGCCGGCTGAGCAATCGCACCCGCTCGGTGTTCCAAGGCATTGGGCGGCGAGTTGAGCTTCCATGGGTATTGCAACGCGAGCACGACCTTGCCGATCCCTCTTGCTGGACGATGTGGTGCTGGAGGGTGGGCAGAGCTCGCAGGGACGGATTCATGGCGTGTTCCCGCGATGGTGGGCGGCAAGGTCCTGCAGCCAAGTCGCAGATCCCCGCTCCGCCACCGATCGATCCGCGCTGTCCAGGCGTTCGGCACACGACGCCTGAAGCGATCGAGACTTCAGTCTGCGCCGCTGGCAGCGCGCCAGCTATGCCACAGCTGCTGCACGGGCGGTGGGTACGCAGCCTTGCCGGCAAGCTCGCGCTGCAGGCGCAGACGGGCCAGCCGCGACCATACCCGATGCGGCCGCGCCAACGCCGGTTTGCGTGGCCAGGCGCGCAGCAACTGCGTGCGCCATGCGGCGTTGGTCATGTCACCGGGCGCGCCACTGTCGCCGGCCACACGTTGGCGTGCGTCCAGCCACTGCACCGCCACCGCAGGGGCATCACCAGGCTGCGTGCGCGCAAATAGCACAGCTTCCACAGCGATCACGGCCTCGGCGAAGGCACGCAATCTCGCCAACGCCTGCTGCAACGAGTGCGGCTGCGCACGGGCGTCCTGCATGGCCGGCAAGGTGTCGGCCAGCTGCGCCCATGGGGCGCGCACCGGCTCCAGCACGCGCCCGAGCGGATGGCGCGAGCGCTGCTGCGACCAGTCGCGCAGCTCCTGCTGCCACCACGCCAGCTTGGCGTCGGCCGGCAACGGGTCGCCGGCGATGTTCATGATGTCTTCCCATTCCTGCAGCAGCGCAAACCAGGCCGCCGTGAGGCGTCGCTGCGGTTCGGGAATGAAGGGTTCGGCAACCGACCATTCCGGCCAGCGGGTGCGCCACTTGTCGAGAAAACTGTCGAGAGCGCTGGATTGGCTCATGGCGGGTCCAGAAAAAGACGAAAGAAGATCAGGTCTGCGGCCACGCCATGGCATCCCACAATGCCTGCGGCTGCGCGACGAGGACGTTGGCCTGCCAGCGCGACGGCGCATCGTCGTGCAGGCGGTAGCCCCACAACACCGCCACCGACGGCATCGCCGCTGCGCGCGCGGCCAGGATGTCGCGCTCGTCGTCGCCGACGTAGACGCACTGCGCCGGCACAACGCCGATGCGCTCGGCAGCGGCCAACAAGGGCAACGGATGCGGCTTGCGCTCGGCCAGCGTATCGCCGCCGATCAGCACCGCGCAGCGCTGCTCCCACCCCAGTTGCGGCAGGATCAGCCGGGCCAGATACTCGGGCTTGTTGGTGACCACGCCCCAGATGCAACCGGCGCGCTCCAGCCGCAGCAGCAGTTCTTCGACACCATCGAACAGCTGCGACTGCGTGCCGATCAAGGCTTCGTAACGGCGCAGGAATTCCGGCACCAGCGCATCGCGTTCGACTGCATCGAGTTCGGCAAACGCCACCGCCAGCATCGCGCGCGCGCCCTTGGACACCACCGGACGCAACTGCGCCAACGCGATCGGCGCACGGCCACGCGCATCCAGCATCGCGTTGACGGTCGCCAGCATGTCCGGCGCACTATCCAGCAAGGTGCCATCCAGATCGAACAACACCGCACGCGGAAACGTCGACGATGCAACGGCGTCTTTCCGCTGCGCGGCGTCATCTTGAACTCGGAATGGCTCGGACATCACCAGCGCCGGGCTCTGTTATTGCGATTCCCGAATCCCGATTCCCGATTTGTCACGGCTTCACCGCATAAGCCAAGTAGTTGACCTCCGTCCGCGACGACAGGCGCGCACGATTGCGCCACGGCTCGTACATCATGCCGCTGACGTCTTCCAGCTGCAGTTCGGCGCTGCGCAACCATGCCGCAAGTTCTGCCGGCTTGATGAAATCCTTGTAGTGATGCGTGCCCTTGGGCAGCAACCGTGCGACGTATTCGGCGCCGACCACCGCCAGCGCGAACGCGGCAGGTGTGCGGTTGAGCGTGGACAAGAACAGCTTGCCGCCCGGCTTGAGCAGGCTGGCGCAGGCGCGGATGATCGCGGTCGGGTCCGGCACGTGCTCGAGCATTTCCATGCAGGTCACCGCATCGAAGCTGCCCGGCTGTTCGGCGGCCAGGTCTTCCACCGACTGCACGCGGTAATCCACCTGCACACCCGATTCCAGGCTGTGCAGGCGCGCCACCTTGACCAGTTCCGGCGCCAGATCGATCGCCGTGACCTGCGCGCCCAGACGCGCCATCGACTCGCTGAGCAGACCACCGCCGCAGCCGACGTCGAGCACGCGCGCGCCGGCCAGGCCCAGCCGTGCGGACACGTAGTCCAGGCGCACCGGATTGAGCGCGTGCAGCGGCTTCTGCGGGCCATCGGCATCCCACCAGCGGTTGGCCAGCGCCGCGAACTTGTCCAGCTCGCTCTGATGGAAGTTGCTGGAATTGGATTGGGTATTCGGGTTCATGCAGAGCTCCGTGATGGGATGCCGCGCGCTCAGGCGCGGACGGTGCGGATGCGCTCGCGCCACTGTCGCGCATTGGCGACCAGGGCAGCGGTGTCCATGTCGATGAGCTCGCGCTGCACCAGCTTGGGCTTGCCGGCGATCCACACATCGGTGACCTGATGACGGCCGGCGGCGTAGATCAGTTGCGACAGCACATGATGCAGCGGCTGGGTCTCCAGTGCGGACAGATCCACGCAGACCAGATCGGCCTGCTTGCCGACTTCGATCGAGCCGATCCTGTCGCCGAAGCCCAACGCGCGCGCGCCGCCCAGCGTGGCCGCGCGCAGCGTGGTGGCCGCGTCCAGTGCGGTGGCATCGTTGGCCACTGCCTTGGCCAGGATCGCCGCCGTGCGGTTCTCGCTGAACATGTCCAGGTCGTTGTTGCTGGCGCAGCCGTCGGTGCCGATCGCCAGATTCACGCCGGCACGTTGCAGCGCGCAGGCCGGGCAAAAGCCCGAAGCGAGCTTGAGGTTGGACTCGGGGCAATGCACCACGCTGACGCCGCGCTCGGCGCATAGGTGGATTTCCGCCTCGGTGAGCTGGGTCATGTGCACGGCGATCAGGCGGTCGTTGACCAGCCCCAGGCGATCCAGCCGCGCCAGCGGGCGCTGCCCGTACTGGGCAACCGAGTCAGCCACTTCCTGCGCGGTTTCGTGCGTGTGCAGATGCACCGGCAGATCCAGCTGGTCGGCGAGCATGCGCACGCGTTCGAAGTTGGCGTCGTTGACCGTGTACGGCGCATGCGGCGCGAAGGCGGTGCTGATCAGCGGATCGTCGCGCCACTGGTCGTGCAGTTCGCCGGCCCGTGCGAAGTATTCGTCGTCCGACGATGCCCAGGCGGTGGGGAAATCGATGATCACCGCGCCGACCAGCGCACGGAAACCGTGCTGCTTGTACACGGCCGCCTGCACATCGGCGAAGAAATAATTTTCGTTGACGCAGGTGGTGCCGCCACGCAGCATTTCGGCAATCGCCAGCGTGGTGCCGTCGGCCACGAATTCCGGCCCGATCACTGCTGCTTCCACCGGCCAGATGTGCTGCTGCAGCCACACCATCAGCGGCAGATCGTCGGCAACGCCGCGCAGCAGCGTCATCGGGTTATGCGTATGCGCATTGACCAGACCCGGGATCAGGGCCGCCTCCGGGCGCGAGACGGTCTGCGTCGGCGCAAACCGCAGGCGCGCCTCGGCGGTCGGCAGGATCGCCACGATGACGCCGTTGTGCACCGCCACCGCGTGATCGTCGAGTACCACCGCATGCGGCTCGATCGGCACGACATAACCGGCTTCGATCAACAGGTCGCAGACTTCGGGAGGGGCATTGGTCATGAGCGGATCCATAAAAGGTTAGTTGTCGAACGGCCAGCGGGGATCGCCACCGGCCACAGGCACATAGCGCTGGCCGTTGTAACGCAGCACCTGGCGCGCGCGACGGGTGCGCTCGGTATCGGTGTCGCTGCCAGCGGCGCTTTCCACGGTAGACACGTTGGCTGTCAGCACGATGTCCGCATAGCCGGCATGTACCTGCGGCGCCATGCTCACGCTCAGGTTGGCGACTTCGGTGATCACATCGCCCTTGCCCAGACTGCACGGCTCGCCTTTTACACGTTGCCACGCATAGAGATCGCGTTGCAGCACCGGGCGCAGGCTGCGCCCCTCGCGCACCAGCAAGGTCAATGCCTGATTGCTGTAAAAATCCGGGCAGCTGGGCCCGCGCGCAGCACTACGCACAATCACGCCGATCGCACGCACGTCCTTGGCCAGATCGTAGCGCGCCGTGTCCAGGCGCAGGCTGTCGGCAGCGAGTTCGAAGGCGGCGTCCTCGCCCATTGCCTGCGCGTAGAACGCCAGCACCTTGCCGCTGGCGGCATCGAGCATGGCCACGCGCAACTCGAGGTCGCGCTCGCCAGGCACGGTCTCCGCGTCGCCGGCAAATGCGATTGCCGCCAGCCGGATCGCCGCATCGTTCGGCCACGGCTTGCAGGTCTGGGCCACCACACGGTCGACCGGCACCGTGGCGGCAGCGCCGCCCACGACGCCGGACGTTGCGATGGCCGCAACGGCGGCCACGTCATCGGCGTCGCACGTTGCGGCAGCCGATTGCGCAAAAGCCGGGCACGCGAGCAGCGCACCCCACAGCCCCAACACGACACTGGCACCGCGTCCCGCTCGATCAGGCCAGTGTCCCGGACGCATCGTCTTACTTGACGCGCGCCGAGTATTCGCCCGAGCGGGTGTCGACCTTGATGATTTCGTCCTGATTGACGAACAGCGGCACGCGCACCACCGCGCCGGTTTCCAGCGTCGCCGGCTTGCCGCCGCCGCCGGAGGTATCGCCGCGCACGCCCGGGTCGGTCTCGGTGATCTTCAGCTCGACGAAGTTAGGCGGCTGCACCCAGATCGGCGCGCCGTTCCACAGCGTCACGATGCAGTCTTCCTCGCCCTTGAGCCACTTGTCGGCGCCACCCATGCCGGCCTTGTCGGTCTGCACCTGCTCGAAGGTTTCCGGGTCCATGAAGTGCCAGTACTCGCCATCGCTGTACAGGTAGCGCATGTCGGTATCGACCACGTCGGCCACTTCCACGTCGTCGGTCGCCTTCATGGTCATTTCAACCACGCGGCCGGACTTGATGAAGCGATACTTCATGCGGGTAAAGGCCTGGCCCTTGCCCGGCTTGACGTATTCGGTCTCGGTGATGACCGCCGGCTCGTTGTTGACCAGGATCTTCATGCCGTTCTTGACGTCGTTCATGCCAACAGTGGCCATGGTGCAGCTCCTCGATAAGACCACGACCTGCCACAGGCCGTGGCAGGTCGGATTAGAATGGGGCGCCCGCCGCAACCGGCGGGCATTGGTTTTGTGACCGCACATGATACCCGCAGCCCCCCTCGCCTTGCAGCCATCTCCGCCTCCCACCCTGCAGCCGCCGCGCTGGCAGCAGCAGTGGCGCGACGCCGTGCGCGACCCGCGCGCGCTGCTGGCGCTGCTGGGCCTGGACACGCAGGCGGCCGGGATCAGCGAGGCGGCCGCCGCCCAGTTCCCGCTGCGGGTGCCGCAGGCGTTCGTGGCGCGCATGCGCCGTGGCGACCTGCACGACCCGCTGCTGCGCCAGGTGCTGCCGCTGGACGATGAAATGCGGCCGGTGCCCGGCTTCGGCCTGGATGCGGTCGGCGATGGCGCGGCCAAGACCGCCGACGGTGTGATCCAGAAGTACCGCGGCCGCGCGCTGCTGATCGCCACCGGCAGCTGCGCGGTGCACTGCCGCTACTGCTTCCGCCGCCACTTCCCGTATGCCGAGGAAACCGCCGCGCGCGACGGATGGCGCGACGCGGTCGCCACGATCGCGGCCGACCCCGGCATCGACGAAGTGCTGCTGTCCGGCGGCGACCCACTGTCGCTGGCGACCGGCAAGCTGGCCGAACTCACCGACGCGCTGGCCGCCATCGGCCATATCAAGCGCCTGCGCATCCACAGCCGGCTGCCGATCGTGCTGCCCGAGCGTGTCGATGCGCCACTGCTGGCCTGGCTGCGCAGCCTGCCGTGGCCGGTGGCCTTTGTGGTGCATGCCAACCACGCCAACGAATTCGATACCGCCGTGGACGACGCCATGCGCGCCCTGCGCGAGGCTGGCGCGCAGTTGCTCAACCAGGCCGTGCTGCTGCGCGGCGTCAACGACAGCGTTGACGCGCTGGCGGCCCTGAGCGAACGCAGCTTCGCCGCCGGCGTGCTGCCGTACTACCTGCATCAGCTCGACCGGGTGGCCGGCGTGGCGCATTTCGAAGTGGACGATGCGCGCGCGCGCGCCCTGCACACCGAGCTGGCCACGCGCCTGTCCGGCTACCTGGTGCCGCGCCTGGTGCGCGAAATCCCCGGCGACACCGGCAAACGGCCGCTGTAACCACTCAGCTCTCAGACACATTGAATGGTAGGAGCGCACCCGGGCGCGACGAAGCATGACCGGTAACACCCATCGCGCCCAGGTGCGCTCCTACGCTGCTCAGCCCGCCGCGATCAGCTTCGCCAT
Source organism: Xanthomonas sp. CFBP 8152 (assembly GCF_014199025.1). Lineage (NCBI taxonomy): Bacteria > Pseudomonadati > Pseudomonadota > Gammaproteobacteria > Lysobacterales > Lysobacteraceae > Xanthomonas > Xanthomonas sp. CFBP 8152. The sequence continues at coordinate 1,593,266 of NZ_JACHNO010000001.1, read as the reverse complement.
ATCGGCCGGGCTCAGTGGGCGGCTGAACCAATAGCCCTGGCCCAGATCGCAGCCGCGCTCGCGCAGCAGGTTGAACTGCGCTTCCTGCTCGATTCCCTCGGCCACCACCGTGATACCCAGCGAATGCGCCATGCCGATGATGGCCGTGGTCAGCGCCAGATCGTCCGGGTCGCGCTGCAGATCGGCGACGAAACTCTTGTCGATCTTGACCCCGTCCACCGGCACCTGGCGCAGATGGCTCAACCCGGAGAAACCGGTGCCGAAGTCGTCCAGCCACACCTTCACGCCGGTGCGGTGCAGTTGATCGAGCAGGCTGGCGGCCATCATTTCGTCGCCGATCACCGCCGTCTCGGTCAGCTCCAGATGCAGCCGTGCGGCCGGCAGGCCAGACTCGGCCAGACACTCGGCCACGGTGTCGATCAGGTCGCCACTGCGCAGCTGACGGGGCGAGACGTTGACCGAGATGAACAAGCCCTCGCCCACCACCGGCCATTGCGCCGCTTCCAGACACGCCGCGCGCAGCACCTTGGGGCCGATCACCTCGATCAGGCCGCTTTGCTCTGCGATATCGATAAAGGTGGACGGCGCAATCGTGCCCAGCGCCGGGTGCTGCCAGCGCAACAGCACTTCCACCCCCACCAGCACACGGTCGCTGGTGCGATAGATCGGCTGATAGACCAGCCGCAGCTCGTCGCGATCCCAGGCCCCGCGCAGCTCGTGCTCCATGTGCACACGGCGCTCCACTGCATGATCGGCGGCGCGGCTGTAGAAGCGGTGGCAGTTCTTGCCCGCCACCTTGGCCTGGTACATCGCGATGTCGCCGTTCTTCAGCAACACAGTGGCGTTGCTGGCGTCGTCCGGGAACAGCGTGATGCCGATTGAGGTACCCAGGAACACCTCCCGGCCCTGCACATTCAAGGGGCGGCTCAATTCGTGCACCAGCCGGTCTGCGAGCTGGGCGGCAAGCAGGCTGACATCGCCATTTTGCAGCAGGATCACGAACTCATCGCCACCGAAGCGCGCCAGGATCGCGTCGTCGCCGCCCAACGCACCGACCGCGCGACTGATGCGACTGGCGAACTGCAGCAGCGCCTCGTCGCCGGCTTCGTGGCCCAACGTGTCGTTGACGCGCTTGAAGTCGTCGATGTCGGCGAACAGCAGCGCCAGCTTGCTGCCGGTGCTGCGGGCGGTGTTGAGCAGATGGTCCAGGCCTTCGCGGAAACCCAGCCGGTTGGTCAGGCCGGTCAGCGCATCGGTGTAGGCCATGTGGCGCACCTCGCGATCGTGCCGGGCGATGCTCTCGCTCATGCGGCCGAAGGCGGAAATCAACTCGCCGATCTCGTCGTTGCGCGGATGCGGCGGCAATTGCACCGCGTAGTCGCCACGCTCGATCTGGCGCGCGGCCGCAGCCAGCAACCGCACCGGCGCCACCAGGGTACGTTGCACATAGATGGCCAACAGCACCCCCAGCGCCACCAGCGCGGCCAGCAGCACCAGCAACCAGCCCAGATCGCGCTTGCCGATCGCGTTGAGGTTCTGCACCAGGGTCAGGTTGGCGCCGGATTCGATCCTGCGCACCCGCTCGCGCGACATCCCCACCCGCACCCCGCCGATGCGCTGGTCGCCGATCTTGATCGGCACCGTCACGTCCAGCACTTCGGGCGAGGATTGCAACAGCATGGCGCGCGTCGTCTTCGCCTTGGCCGCGAGCGGATCGGTCATGGCCTGGCCATAACGCTGCAGATTGTGCGAGCCATCGTGTACCAGCAGGCCGCGTCGATCGAACACCAGCACGTAGCTCACCACCTGCTGCCGCGAGGCATTGCGCACCAGCGCCCCCACTGCGCCCAGATCGGAGTAGTACAGCGGATTGGCCAGACCGCTCGCCAGTTCGGTGGCCAGGGTCTCTCCACGCGTGCGCAGGCTGCGATCGAACAGCTCGTGCAGAATCTGCGCGCTGAGCCCGCGCACTTCGCGTTGCATCGCGCTCTGGCGCTGCAACAGCGACGCCAGGATCGCACCGACCAGCAGCAGCGTCAGCGCCATCACCAGCAGAAAGCGTGCCTGCAACCCGAAGCGCACCTGAGTCATTCCACTTGATCCCTGACACGTTGCAGCCCGGCGCTCAGTCCATCCAGGCGCCGGCGATTGACATCATCCAGCGGGTGAAAGGCGGTGGTGCCGAAGAAGCGCTTCAAGGCCGGCCCGGCCTTGGGGTCGGAGGCCGCCTGCAGCAGCACCACGCGCAGCCGCCGCTCTACGGCCGGATCCATGCCGGTACGCACCATCTCCACCGCGCGCGGCACCGGCGCACTGTGATGGACGATGCGGAAGTCGCGCCTGAACATCTGTGGCAGGTGGCGCTCGTCATCCCAGTCGGCGTTGCTGAAAGCGCCCGCATCGACCAGGCGCCGATGCACGAAGGTGGCGATATTCAATTTCGACCCGACCATCAGGTAACCCACCGAGCCCGGCACCTGGCTGTCGTCCGGCGACAGCAGCACATCACAGGCGATGCCATTGCGCACCAGCTCCAGCATCGGCAACAGATAGCCGCTGGTGGAGGAGGTGTTCTGCAATGCCAGGGTGTGGCCGCGCAATTGCCTGAGCGACCGGATCGGGCTGTCGCGGCGCACGAAGAACACCGTGTGGAATTCGCGCAGGCCGGCGCGCTCGGTCATCACCAGCGGGTGCGCACTGCCACGCTGCTGCAGCAGCATCGCCGCACCGGTGGTTTCGCTGACCCAGTCGACGCGCCCACGCCGCAGGTAACTGGACATCTGCCGCGCATCCGGCGCCATCAGGATTTCGCCACGGCGGATACCGACCTCGTGCATGCGCGGCACCACGTAATCCAGCAATGGCTTGAGTTGCGCGTAATGCGTGGCGGGATCGTCGCTGATCCGTCCAAGCACCAATACCGGGGAAGGCGCCGCCGTCGCCGTTGCGGCCAAGCCTGCCCCGGCCAACAGCCCGCAGGCAATCAGACACCATCGTAGACCGCGCAAAACGGACACTCCCCTAGAGCCGCCGACAGCCTAGCCGAATCTTTCGAGATGTGACAGACGTCAGCTTCCGGCGCGCTTCGCCAGCATGGCCATGCGCTGCGCGTCGGACAGAATGCCGCGCAGCAAACGTACCTCCTGCTCGCTCATGTCCGCGCGCAGCAACAGCCGCCGCAGCTTGCGCATCGCCGACTCCGGTGCGCGCCCCTTGTGGAAGTCGATTTCGTCCAGGGTCTGGCCCAACTGGCCGAACATGCCCTCCAGTTGAGCATGGCTGGCCGGGCCGTCGCGCAGCGCCCCGGCCGCCGTAGCGGATACGGCCTCCGCTTCGCCGGCCGCCAGCTGCGCCCGCCGCACCTCGTACGCCACGACTTGTACCGCCGCCGCCAGGTTGAGCGAGCTGAACGCCGGATCGGACGGGATATGCAGTGCCGCATGACAGAGCTGCAGCTCGTCGTTGGTCAACCCGGTGCGCTCGCGGCCGAACACGATCGCCACCTCGGCCGGTTCGCCGGCCTTGGCCCAGGCACGGCGCGCGCCTTCGTCCGGCGGCAACTCCTCCAGCGCGACCCGGCGCGCACGCGCGGTGCAGCCGATCACCAGGGTGCAATCGGCCACCGCCTCGGCCAGGGTGGCGAGGATCGGTGCCTCGCCGAGCACGTCTTCGGCACCGGCCGAACGCCGATAGGCGTCTTCGTCGAGCGCACGCTCCGGCGCCACCAGCACCAGGCGCGACACGCCCATCGTCTTCATCGCGCGCGCGGCGGCGCCGATGTTGCCTGGATGCTGGGTGCCGACAAGAACGAAACGGATGCGCTGGCTGACGGACATGAACGGAGATTGGGGAGCGATTCGGTCGTAGATGGTAAACTGCGCGGCCGGCTTTGGTGCCGGACCGCTCTTTTACCTTCGCCATTTTCGATTCTGCCTTCACGGGAGCTTTAACCATGCAGAAACCCGCCGTCACCGTCATGGTCAAAGCCGCCCGCCTCGCCGGCAATGTGCTGTTGCGCGGCATCAACAAGCTCGATGCGCTCAACGTGGTGCAGAAAGGCCGCATGGACTATGCCAGCGAAGTCGATGCCGATGCCGAAAAGGTCATCATCAAGGAACTCAAGCGCGGCTACCCGGAGTACGCCGTGTTCGGCGAAGAAGGCGGCGTGCAAGGTGGCAAGAGTGGCCGCTACACCTGGGTCATCGATCCGCTGGACGGCACCAGCAACTATCTGCGCGGCTTCCCGCATTACTGCGTGTCGATCGCGCTGGTGGAAAACGGCGAGCCCACCGATGCGGTGATCTTCGACCCGCTGCGCAACGAGCTGTTCACCGCCAGCCGCGGCGCCGGTGCGGTGCTCAACGACCGCCGCATCCGCATTGCCGAGCGCAAGGACCTGGAAGGCGCGATGGTCCACACCGGCTTCCCGCCGCGCGAGCGCGCACGCATCAGTGCGCAGCTGAAGTGCGTCGATGCGTTGCTGGTGCAGGCCGAGGATGTGCGTCGTACCGGTTCTGCCGCACTGGACCTGGCCTATGTGGCCTGCGGCCGCGCCGATGCGTATTTCGAGGCCGGCGTCAAAGCCTGGGACATCGCGGCCGGCGTACTGCTGGTACGCGAAGCCGGTGGCCGCGTCTGCGATTACAAGGGTGCCACCCCGCCGCGCATGGACAACATGGGCCCGGAAACGCAGCAGATCGTGGCCGGCAACATCAAGATCAGCGACGCCCTGCAAAAGGTCATCGTCAACACCGGCTACGCCCGCGAGTTCGACGCCAAGTTCTGATCGCTCCCCGAGCGCAAGTCCTGGTCGACGCCCCGCACAACGTAGGAGCGCGCCAGAGCGCGACGGGCTTTCCCGGCGGCAAAGCCCCTCGCGACCAGGGTCGCTCCTACAACAGTTCGCAGCAAACGAACAAGGCCGGGATCGCTCCCGGCCTTGTTCGTTGGGTGCCGCTGTCACAGCGCTGCGCAGAACCTAGCGCTGATGCAGGACGTCAGGCGATCGCAGCGTGGTAGCGGCGCTCGACTTCTTCCCAGTTCACCGCGTTGTAGAACGCGCCAATGTACTCCGGGCGACGGTTCTGATACTTCAGGTAGTACGCGTGTTCCCACACGTCCAGGCCCAGGATCGGGGTGTTGCCTTCGAACAGTGGGCTGTCCTGGTTGGCAGTGCTTTCCACTACCAGCTTCTTGTCCGGGGTCACGCTCAACCAGGCCCAGCCAGAGCCAAAACGGCTGACGGCGGCTTTGGTGAAGGCTTCCTTGAATTTCTCGAAACCGCCAATGTCCTTGTCGATCGCCTTGGCGACCTCGCCCTTGGGCTCACCGCCGCCATTGGGCGACAGCACGGTCCAGAACAGCGAATGGTTGGCGTGGCCGCCACCGTTGTTGCGCACCGGGCCCTGCAGGTTTTCCGGCAGGCTCTTCAGCTTGGACACCAGCTCTTCCACCGGCAGGTCGGCGTACTCAGTCCCTTCCAGCGCCGCGTTGACGTTGTTGATATAGGTCTGATGATGCTTGGTGTGATGGATTTCCATCGTCTGCGCATCGATGTTGGGTTCCAGCGCGTCGTAGGCGTAGGGCAACTGCGGGAGGGTGTAGGCCATGCGTGTCTCCTGGGCTTGCCGCCCGGCGAAGACCGGGCGTTGCGGGGTAGATGGTAGGGACGGCGTCGGCGCTTACCAAGGGTGTTGGCAGGGAAACTTCATCCCATCGCATGCCGCGTCGTATCCGCTGCACACCTTGCACCATGCCCCGGTTACTTGGGCGTGAACCGCCTCGCCACCCGGCGCGTTCAAAGTCGACACAGTCGTGCAGCGGCATACTTGCCCTGCCGTCTCCACACGCTGTTTCCGGACCCGTCATGCGCAAGCCCGCTTTACTGATCGTCGCCATCGTGCTGCTCGTCGCCGGGTTGTGGGGCATGCGTGCGATGCAGACGCCCAAGCCGCATTTCGCGCCACAGCTCAGTGCGCCGATCGCCGCGGCAGCACCGGTCGAACGCTCGCCGCAGCAGCAAGAGCTGCCGGGATTTCTACCCACCGAGGCAATGGCCACGATCGTATTGATCCAACGCGGCGGGCCGTTTCCGCATCCGCAGGACGGCAGCGTCTTCGGCAATCGTGAGCAGCGCTTGCCCGAGCGTCCGCGCGGCTATTACCACGAATACACCGTGGAAACGCCGGGCAGCCCCGATCGCGGCGCGCGCCGTCTCGTCACCGGCGGTACGCCGCCGCAGGCGTGGTATTACAGCGACGATCATTACCAGAGTTTCAGATCATTCCAGGGTCCGGCGGGGGAGCAGGCGCCATGAGCACAGGCGACTTCGCACTGGATCTGTCCGACCCGCAGCAATCGGGCGTCTATCAAGCCGAGACCGACGACCTGGACACCATGGCCGCGCTCGCACGCGATGCCGGCCTGCACATCCTGCGCGTGGACCTGGCCAGCTGCAGCGACAAGCACAGGTTGCTGATGCGCCTGGCCACTCAACTGGACTTCCCGGCCAGCTTCGGCCGCAATTGGGACGCGCTCTCCGATGCCTTGCGCGATCTGGCATGGCTGCCGGCGTCGCATGGCTATGCGCTGCTGATCGACGGCGCCGATGCGCTGGCCCGCACTGCACCGAACGACCGCAACACCTTGCTGGATATCCTCGACGAGGCGGCCACCGCCTGGGCCGCGCGCGGGCTGACGTTTGCGGCCTTCGTGGCGCCTGCGAGTGCCTGCGACTAGGCGCTGCCTGCGAGACGCACTGCAAGACCACTGGTACACGGCGCGACCATCAGACGCATCGTGCAGATGATCGCCGATGAGCTGCGCGTATCCATCCCGCGTTTTACCCTACGCGCCGTCCGAACGGCCGTCATCGCGCAGTGGACGTGGTGTGCGCGCTTGCAAGCTGTTCGAGACACGAATCCACAAGGCCGGCACGCAGTCACGCACCGGCCCGATCGTCAACTATCCAGCTCGCTCCAGCGCGCGAACGCCGCATCCAGCTGCGCCTGCGCATCGCCCAATGCGGCGGTATGCGCGGCCATCGCCGCGCTGTCGCGCTGGTAGAAGGCCGGGTCGTTCATCGCCTCGGTCAGTGCCGCGACCCGCTGCTCCAGGGTTTCGATCAACGCCGGCAACTGCTCCAGCTCACGCGCGTCCTTGTAGCTGAGCTTGCGCTTGGGCGCGGCATCGGCCGGCAGCGCAGCCGCCACCGGCGTGGTCACCGCTGCCGTCGCCGATGCCTTGGCGACCGCCATCGCGTTGGGCGCCGGGGTGCGACGCTGACGCAGCGAATCGCTGTACCCGCCGACGTAATCGCCGATCAAGCCCTCGCCTTCCATCACCAACGTCGAGGTCACCACGTTGTCGAGGAAGTCGCGGTCATGGCTGACCAGCAACAAGGTGCCGGTATATTCGCCCAGCAGCTCTTCCAGCAGCTCCAGCGTTTCCACGTCCAGATCGTTGGTCGGTTCGTCCATCACCAGCAGGTTGGACGGCTGCGCGAACAGGCGGGCCAGCAGCAGCCGATTGCGCTCGCCACCGGACAGCCGGGTGATCGGCGCACGTGCGCGCTCGGGGGTGAACAAAAAGTCCTGCAGATACGCATGCACATGCTTGCGCTTGCCATTGATCTCGATGAAATCGCGGCCTTCGGCCACGTTCTCGATCGCGCTCCAGTCCTCGCGCAGCGTGGAACGGTACTGATCGAAGTAGGCGATCTGCAGATTGGTGCCGATGCGGATCTCGCCCTGCTGCGCCTGCAGATCGCCCAGCAACAACTTCAGCAAGGTGGTCTTGCCGCTGCCGTTGGGGCCGATCAGCCCGATCCGGTCGCCGCGTTGGATGATGGTCGAAAAATCCTTGACCATCGTGCGCGCGCCGAACGCGAAGCCGACCTCCTTGGCCTCGATCACCTTCTTGCCGGAGGACTCGCCCTGCGAGACTTCCATGCGCACGTTGCCGGTCAGGTCGCGGCGCTGCACACGCTCGTTGCGCATCGATTCCAGGCGCCGTACGCGGCCTTCGTCGCGGGTACGCCGCGCCTTGATGCCCTGACGGATCCAGATTTCCTCCTGCGCCAGCATCTTGTCGAAGCGCGCATTTTCCTGCGCCTGCGCATTGAGCCGCTCTTCACGGCGACGCTCGTAATTGGCCCAGTCGCCCGGCCAGCTGGTGACCTGTCCACGATCGATCTCGACGATGCGGGTGGCCAACGCGCGCAGGAAGCGCCGGTCATGGGTGACGAACAGCACGCTGCCGTTCCAGTTCTTCAGGAACGACTCCAGCCAGTCGATGGCCTCGATGTCCAGATGGTTGGTCGGCTCGTCCAGCAGCAGCACATCCGGCGAGGACACCAGCGAGCGCGCCAGCAGCACGCGCCGCTTCATGCCGCCGGACAGCCGCGCAAACTCCGCATCGCCGTCCAGCTCCAGCTTGGTCAGCGTCTCGCTGACGCGCTGATCCAGCGCCCAGCCCTCGGCTGCATCGATCTTGGCCTGCACCTTGCCGAACGCGTCGGCATCGAACACCTCGGCATGGCTGAGCTGATGAAACTCGGCCAGCCAATGACCCAATTCGCCCAGGCCGTCGGCCACCACGTCGAACACGCTGCCGCCGGTACCCTGCGGCACCTCCTGCTCCAGCCGCGCGATGCGCACGCCCTGTTGCACGCGCACTTCGCCGTCGTCGGGCTTGAGCTCGCCGGCAATCAGTTTCATCAAGGTCGATTTGCCGGCGCCATTACGGCCGATCAGGGCGATACGCTCGCCCGGCTCGATCGTGAGGTCGGTTTTTTCCAGCAACAAGGGGCCGCCGACGCTGTAGTCGACGCTTTGCAGAGTGATTAAAGGCATGCGCTGATTGTACGGGAATCGGGAATGGTGAATCGGGAATGGAAAAGCCTCGCCGTTGCGATTCCCCATTCCCCACTCCCGATTCCCGCTAAAATGCGCCATGAACGAATTCTCCGCGCTGCCGCTGTCGCCGGCCCTGGCCCCCGGCATCGACGCCCTTGGCTACACCGTCCTTACACCCATCCAGGCGCAGAGCCTGCCGCCGATCCTGCAGGGGCTGGACGTCATCGCCCAGGCGCCGACCGGTAGCGGCAAGACCGCCGCCTTCGGGCTGGGGCTACTGCAGAAGCTCGATCCTGCATTGACCCGCGCGCAGGCGCTGGTGCTGTGCCCCACCCGCGAGCTGGCCGATCAGGTCGGCAAGCAGCTGCGCAAGCTGGCCACCGGCATCCCCAACATGAAGCTGGTGGTACTCACCGGCGGCATGCCGCTCGGCCCGCAACTGGCCTCGCTGGAAGCGCACGACCCGCAGGTGGTGGTCGGCACGCCCGGCCGCATCCAGGAGCTGGCCCGCAAGCGCGCCCTGCATCTGGGCGGCGTGCGCACACTGGTGCTGGACGAGGCCGACCGCATGCTCGACATGGGCTTCGAAGAACCCATCCGCGAAATCGCCAGCCGCTGCGACAAGCACCGCCAGAGCCTGCTGTTCTCGGCCACCTTCCCGGACATCATCCGCACGCTGGCGCGCGAGATCCTCAAGGACCCGGTCGAAATCACCGTCGAGGGCGCCGACAACGCGCCGGAAATCGACCAGCAATTCTTCGAGGTCGACCCGACCTACCGGCAGAAGGCCGTCGCCGGCCTGCTGCTGCGCTTCAATCCCGAATCCAGCGTGGTGTTCTGCAATACCCGCAAGGAGGTGGACGAGGTGGCCGGCTCGCTGCAGGAGTTCGGCTTCTCCGCGCTCGCCCTGCACGGCGACATGGAACAGCGCGACCGCGACGAAGTGCTGGTGCGCTTCGTCAACCGCAGCTGCAACGTGCTGGTGGCCAGCGATGTGGCCGCACGCGGGCTGGATGTGGAAGACCTGTCGGCAGTGGTCAATTACGAGCTGCCCACCGATACCGAAACCTACCGCCACCGCATCGGTCGCACCGCACGCGCCGGCAAGCGCGGATTGGCGCTCAGCCTGGTGGCCTCGCGCGAGACCGGCCGCGCGCAGGCGCTGGAAGCCGAACAGGGCCAGCCGCTGAAGTGGTCGCGCGCACCCTTGGCCACCGCCCGCCCGGCGCAGCTGCCGCAGGCGGCCATGACCACGCTGCGCATCGACGGCGGCAAGACCGACAAGCTGCGTGCCGGCGACATCCTGGGTGCGTTGACCGGCGAAGCCGGCCTCTCGGGCGCGGCGATCGGCAAGATCGCGATCTACCCCACCCGCTCCTATGTCGCCATCGCCCGCGCGCAGGTCGCCAAGGCGCTGGCGCATCTGCATGCGGGCAAGATCAAGGGACGCCGGTTCCGGGTCAGCAAGCTGTAATCAACGCACGGCAGCGACCCTGCCGACCAACCGATCGAGCGGCGACGATAGCGCCTGCCGCACGCTCCACAGGGATGCGCACGCTTGCGCATTCCTGTTTTCAGAAAGCCTATCGGCAAGGCACCTGGATCAATAGCGCAACGTGGCCAGCAACGGCACGTCGTTGGCCCACTTCTCACGGCCCTGCAGCGCCAGCAGCTCGACCAGCACCGCCGCGCCGACCACTTCCAGCTCCAGCTGTGCGGCCAGACTCAAGGCTGCGCGCAGCGTACCGCCGGTGGCAAGCACGTCGTCGACGATCAACACACGGGCACCGCGTGGCAACGCATCCTCGTGCATCTCGATGCGATCGGTCCCGTACTCCAGCGCGTATTCCTGGACCAGGGTACGCCCGGGCAATTTGCCGGGCTTGCGCACCGGCACGAACCCGGTGCGCAGCTCGCGCGCCAGCGCCGCACCCAGGATGAAACCGCGCGCTTCGATGCCAAGCACCGCATCCAGCGGCGTGGTGCGCCAGGGCTGCGCCATTTCGTCCAGCGCGGAAGCGAAGTCCGGGCCATCGGACAGCAGCGGCGTGATGTCCTTGAAGACGATGCCCGGCTTGGGAAAATCGGCGATGTCGCGGATCCGTTCGGACCATTGATTGGGTCCGGAAGAATTGGTGCCGGCGCAGCGGGTGCAGTCAGTCATGGTGGTGGTGGCGTCAGGGCCGGTGGGGACCACCTATTCTAGGCTGCGCGGACTCACGCCGCTGCGGTCACGACGGACCTGCGTCTGAGCGCGTCAGGAACTGCAGGACAGCATCGAGCAACCTGCGCGGTCGCGCGCCCAGTCCGGCCGCCGCGCGGCAAACGCCTCGCGGCCCGGCTGATCGTCGTACGGGCGACGCATGACCTCCAGCAACGCCTGCACGCCGGACGGATCGCCCTGCTCGGCCAGATCGATCGCCTGCTGCGCCAAATAGTTGCGCAGCACGTAGCGCGGGTTGGCCAGGCGCATGCGTTCGCTCCGCTCCTCCGGCAACAGCGTGTCCTGCTGCAGCCGCTCAGCGTAACGCTGCAGCCATTCCTGCAACTGCGCGGCATGCGCGAGGCGCTTGTCCTCGTCATAGAAAGCCTCACGCAATAGATCAGGATCGGGATGCTCCGGCACCAACGCGATCAGGCCGCGGAAGGTCAGCGTCATGTCCATTTCCGCGTTGTGCATCAGCGCGCGCAGCGCATCGATCAACTGCAGATCCTCGTCGCGACAGTCGGCCAGACCCAACTTGGCAGCGGTGTCGCGCCTGTCGCAGGCCAGGTAGGTATCGCGGAAGCGATCCAGCCCCTGCTGCAACCGCGCCTGGTCGGCGAACAGTGGCGCCAGCGCCTGCGCCAGGCGCCCCAGGTTCCAATAGGCGACCTGGGGCTGGGTGCCGAAGCGATAGCGGCGGCCTTGCGCATCGGTGGTGTTCGGCGTCCAGTCCGGGTCGTAGTCCTCGACCCAGCCATAGGGGCCGTAATCGATGGTCAGGCCCAGAATCGACATGTTGTCGGTGTTCATCACCCCATGCACGAAGCCCACCCGCATCCAGTGCGCCACCATCACCGCGGTGCGCTCGCAGACCTGTGCGAACCATGCTGCGTAGAGCTCCTCGCCAGCACCTTCCAGCTGCGGGAAGTCGCGTGCGATGGTGAAGTCCACCCATTGCCGCAGCAGCGCCAGATCGCCGCGCGCACTGGGCAACTCGAAGTTGCCGAAGCGGATGAACGACGGCGCCACCCGGCACACGATCGCGCCCGGCTCGCGCTGCGGCCGGCCGTCGTAGAACATGTCGCGCACCACCGCATCACCGGTGGTGACCAGGCTCAGCGCGCGCGTGGTCGGCACGCCCAGGTGATGCATGGCTTCGCTGCACAGGAATTCGCGGATCGACGAGCGCAACACTGCGCGGCCATCGGCACCGCGCGAGTAAGGGGTCGGGCCGGCACCCTTGAGCTGCAACTCGTAGCGACCGCCATCGATCCCGATCGCCTCGCCCAGCGAAATCGCCCGGCCATCGCCCAACTGGCCGGCCCAATGTCCGAACTGGTGCCCGCCATAATTGACCGCCCACGGCTGCATGCCCGGGTACAGCGCATTGCCGGACAACACCTCGGCAAAGCGCGCACTGCCGATCTCCGCCTCATCCAGCCCCAGCCGTTGGGCGACATCGGCCGAATACGCCAGCAGGCGTGGCGCGGCCACCGGCGTCGGCATCACCGTCGACCACGCAGCGCGCACTTCGCGGCGGCGTGGACCTTGTTCGGAATCACCGGGCAGCTGCTGTCGCAGGCGGTTGTCAAACTGCAGAGTCGTCATGCGTGCCAGCGTAGGCCAGCGACAGTGAACTTCGCATGGGCAACCACGCATCCGGCGTTGCGCACGTACCGTATCTTCGATCAGCTGGCCGCCAGCAAGCGGGCTGGTCCTGCACACGCCGGCGACAGCCACAGCGTTATTCCTCCCCGCCCCTCAAATGACATCGCCCATGCCCTCGCGCGCCTATCGCTGGTTTCGCCCCACCCTGCTGCTGCTCGGCTCGCTGACACTGACCGCCTGCAGCAGCGTGTTCTTCGGCGGCATCAACGCCGCCTCCAGCCGCGACGGCATTGTCGAGCACCGCGACCAGGTGTTCGATCCGGCGCATGGTCTGGCCCTGGACGTCTACCAGCCGCGCGGCGCGGTGGATGCACCGGTGGTGGTGTTCTTCTATGGCGGCACCTGGAAGCGCGGGACGCGCGCCAACTACCGCTGGGTCGGCCGCGCGCTCGCGCGCCAGGGCGTGGTGGCGATGGTGGCCGACTATCGCAAGTATCCGCAGGTCGGCCTGCAGGGCTTCATGTCCGACGCTGCCGGCGCCACCGCCTGGGGCTATCGGCATGCGCACGACTACGGCGGGAACCCGGCGCGTCTGGCGGTGATGGGCCACTCCGCCGGCGCGCATATGGCCGCGCTGCTGGGTACCGATGCGCGCTGGCTGCAGACGCAAGGCCTGCAACCCCGGCAGCTGTGCGGGGTGGTGGGATTGGCCGGTCCCTACGACTTCCTGCCGTTGACCGATCCGGAGCTGATCGAGATCTTCGGCGAGGCACCGGCCGCACAACAGCAATCGCAGCCGGTGCACTACGTCGGCGGCGACGAACCGCCGATGCTGCTGCAGCACGGCGATGCCGATCGTGTGGTCGAGCTGCAGAACAGCACCTCGTTGCAGCACGCCCTGCAACGCAAGGGCGGCACGGCCGAGTTGAAGGTCTACCCGGGCATGGGCCATCTCGGCATCGTGCTGGCGCTGCGCAAACCGCCCGAGCGCTCGCCCGTGCTGCGCGACACGCTGCAGTTCCTGCGGCAATGTCGGGCGCCCGATTGATTTGTGGCCGCTGCCGGCGAGTCTGTGTGGCGCGGGATTGGGAAATCGGGATTTGGGATTCGCCACCCCCTAGCAGCGCACCGGCAAGCGCGGCGACCTGCAGCTTCTCTGGGCACAGACTCGACACGGCGATAGCGGCATCACGCGGCGGGCTTGCGCCCCATCAGCTCGAACGGGCCGCCCTTCTTCAGCGCGGCCTGGTACGCGGGACGCGCTTCGATGCGCGCAAGAAACGCGCGCAGGCGTGGATAGCTTTCCAGCCCGCCGCCGCGCGCAGCCGCGGCCTGTACCGGAAAGCTCATCTGGATGTCCGCCGCAGTGAAACGCTCACCGGCAAACCATTCGCTCGCCTGCAGCGACTGCTCCATCCAGTCCAGGTGCAGTTTGAGCTGCGGACCGACAAAGCCCGACATCGCCTTGTCCACGATGGCACGTGCGATCGGCCTGGCGAAGAACGGCATCGGCGCACTGCGAATCCGCCCGAAGATCAGCGTCATCAACAACGGCGGCATCGCCGAGCCTTCGGCGTAATGCATCCAGTAACGGAACTTCAGGCGCTCGGGCGATTCCAGCGGACGCGGCGGCGGCGACAGCGCGCATTCGGTGTCGTAGCGTTCGGCCAGGAACTCCAGGATCGCGCCGGACTCGGCCACGGTCAGATCGCCGTCGACAACCACCGGCGACTTGCCGAGCGGATGGATCGCACGCAATGCCGCCGGCGCCAGCATGGTCTTGGGATCGCGCTCATGCCGCACGATCTGGTACGGCAGCGCCAGTTCTTCCAGCAGCCACAGCACGCGCTGGGAACGGGAATTGTTGAGATGGTGGACAGTGATCATGAAAGAGGCTGCACGCGGAAAACGCATATGCTACCGGTCGCCGTGTCGTCGCTGTGCTCACCCGAACGGGGCGAACAGCCGATACCGCCTGTTGCACTGACGCAATCGCGCCCAATAAAAAACGCCGGTCGCTTGCGCGACCGGCGTTTTCGGCAACCTTACGGTTGCAGACGGATTAGACCGCCTGCACCTGGTCAGCCTGCATGCCCTTCTGGCCCTGCACGGCGACGAAGGTCACCTTCTGGCCTTCCTGCAGCGACTTGAAGCCGGTGCCCTGGATGGCACGGAAGTGCACGAACAGGTCCGGGCCGCTTTCCGGGGTGATGAAGCCGAAGCCCTTGGCATCGTTGAACCACTTCACGGTACCGCTCTGACGATCTGACATTTACAAACTCCTGAACTATAGATGGATAAATCGCAGCGTCCGAAAAGCCGGAGCTGAGACTGAGTTGCAGGCGTTGGTAAAGCGGAACGATGAAGCGAGATCTGTAACGATCCGGCTGCATCAGGCCACGATTCACGGTGACCCTTGCAAACACAGTGCGTGCACAGTACTCGTGTTCCCAGCAAAAAGCGACACCTTGCGTCAAATTTTTTACTGTCAGGGCGGATCCGACCACTTGTCAGGCCCTTTCCCTCTCGATTTCAGCACATGAATACGCCTGCCCCGCCGTCCCTCCCGCATATCTGGGGCCGATGCCGATGCCTGCCCCACAGTCATTCGCGACATTCATTGATGGCGCGGCGCTGACCGCACCATGCCGGGATTGCAGCGCGGGCGTATCATAAGTGCCCTTTGCAACCGGCATCCTGATGGCCCTTACCGCCACCGTCCGCAGGGCGGAACTCCAGATCAGCGACATGGACCGTGGCTATTACGCCAACCATTCGTTGACCCTGGCCCAGCACCCCTCCGAAACCGACGAGCGCCTGATGGTGCGGCTGCTGGCGTTCGCCCTGTTCGCCGACGACCGCCTGGAATTCGGCCGCGGCCTCAGCAACGAGGACGAACCCGACCTGTGGCGGCGCGACTACACCGGCGACCCGGACCTGTGGATCGACCTCGGCCAGCCGGACGAAAGCCGGGTGCGCAAGGCCTGCAATCGGTCGCGCGAGGCGGTGGTGATCGGCTATGGCGGCCAGGCCACCGAAACCTGGTGGAAGAAGCAGGCCAACGCGCTTAGCCGGCAGCGCAACCTGCGCGTGATCGAGCTGGACTCGCAGGCCACCGAAGCGCTGGGCGCGCTGATCCAGCGCGGCATGCGTTTCGACGTGATCATCCAGGACGGCGAGGTGCAGATGCTGGCCGACCACGGCAGCGTCACCCTGACCCCGATGGTGCGGCAAGCCCCGGCCGAATGAGCATGCGTTGCGACGTGCTGGTCGTCGGTGCCGGCGCGGCCGGACTGATGAGCGCCTTCACTGCGGGCCGGCGCGGCCGCCAGGTGCTGGTGATCGACCATGCCAACAAGGTCGGCAAGAAGATCCTGATGTCCGGGGGCGGTCGCTGCAACTTCACCAATACCGGCACCACGCCGGGCAACTTCCTCTCGGCCAACCGCCACTTCTGCAAGTCCGCCCTCGCCCGCTACAGCCCGCTGGATTTCGTGGAGATGGTCGAGCGCCACGGCATCGCCTATCACGAGAAAGAGCTGGGCCAGCTGTTTTGCGACATTTCGTCCAAGCAGATCGTGCGCATGCTGCTGGACGAGTGCGACGCGGCGGGCGTGCAGGTGCGTACCGACTGCAAGGTGCTAGCGGTGCAGCGCGGCAGCGACGGTTTCAGCGTGGAGACCAGCCAGGGACGCGTGCAGGCGCAGTCGCTGATCGTGGCGACCGGCGGGCTGTCGATTCCGAGCATGGGCGCCAGCGGCTTCGGCTATGCGCTGGCCCAGCAGTTCGGCCACGCGCTGTTGCCGAGGCGCGCCGGGCTGGTGCCGCTGACCCTGAGCGGCAAGCACCAGGAACGGCTGCAGGACCTGTCCGGGCTGGCGCTACCGGTCCAGGCGCAGTGCAACGGGGTCAGCTTCCGCAACTTCATGCTGGTCACTCACCGTGGCGTCAGCGGCCCGGCCATCCTGCAGATCTCCTCGTATTGGCAGCCTGGCGACGACCTGCGCCTGGACCTGCTGCCCGGCCAGGATGCTGCGGCATGGCTGCGCGACCAAAAAAAACAGCGTGGCGCCACCGAACTGCGCAACGTGCTGGCCGACGTGCTGCCGCGGCGGTTCGCCCAGCGCCTGTGCGAGGCGTGGTTGCCGGACAAGCCGGTCCGCCAGCTCGACCCACCGCAGCTGCAGGCCGCAGCGGACCTGCTGGCCGCCTTCCCGCTGATCGCCAGTGGAACCGAGGGCTATCGCACCGCCGAAGTCACGCTGGGAGGTGTCGATACCAACCAGGTCTCCAGCGCGAGCATGGAATCGCGGCTGGTGGCCGGCCTGTACTTTGTCGGCGAGGTGCTGGATGTGACCGGATGGTTGGGCGGCTACAACTTTCAATGGGCATGGGCGTCCGGTCATGCCGCCGGAAGCGTCGCATGATTCCGGCGTCGACATATGGAAACGTGGCCTGAGTCTCACCCCGGATGCGGCCTTGTCCACAGACATGGACGCAGACGAGTTCCTTCGTGTATTAAAGCTCGTCGCTAGGGAAACGCGCATGCAAAAAGGCAAAGATCTCACCCTCCGCCTGATGATCGTCGACGACAGTGTCGAAGGCGCGGAGGCGATCGTAACTGCGTTGCGCAACGGTGGCATCGCGGTGCGTCCATCGCGGCCGCAGACCCCGGAAGAGCTCGCCAGCATGCTGTCGGGCCAGATCGACCTGGCCCTGCACGGGCAGGCGCTGCAGATCCCGATGAATGCGTTGCAGCAGCAGATCGCCGGCAGCGGCAAGGATATTCCGATCATGCTGCTGGCCGAGCGGATCGAGGAAAACGCGTTGGTCGAGGCCGCTGCGCATGGCATTCGCGCCATCGTGCTGCGTCATCGCCCTGAACACCTGCTGGCGCTGGTGCGCTCGGAATGGGCCGACCTGCAGGCACGCCGTGGCCTGCGCCGCATCGAGGCGCAGATGCGCGAGACCGAGCGGCGCTGCGACGCCCTGATCGCCTCCTCGCGCGATCCGATCGCCTACGTGCACGAAGGCATGCACATCCGCGCCAACGAGGCGTATCTGGAGATGTTCGGCTTCGAGTCGTTCGACGATGTCGAGGGCGTGTCGCTGCTGGACATGATCGCCGCCCAGTACGTCGACGATTTCAAGCAGCTGCTCAAGGCCATGTCCAAGGGCGAGCCGCCGCCGGCGCAATACAAGGTCGACGCGCGCCGGCTGGAAGGCGACACCTTCCCGGCGACGATGGAGTTCGCCACTGCGACCTACGAAGGCGAGCCGTGTATCCAGGTGGTATTCCGCCGCCGCGAGGAATTCGATCCGGAGCTGGCGCGCGAGGTCGAGGACCTGCGTCAGCGCGACCAGGTCACCGGCCTGCTCAACCGGCCCACGTTCATGGTGGCGCTGGAACAGGCCGTGGCGCGCGCCGGCCGCAGCGAAGGCCAGTCCGGCTTCCTGTTGATCGAGCCCGACCATTACGCGCGCCTGCTGCCGGAGATTGGCCTGGATTCGGCCGACGCGCTGATCGCCGCCCTGGCCGCGCATGTGGCCAGCGTGAGCGATGACAGCGTGGTCGCCGCGCGTTTCGGCGAGCACAGCTTTGCCTTGTTGATGGACGGCAATTACGCGCGTACGCACGCACTGGCGGAGCTGATACGCGACGCCTTTGCGCAACATGTCTTCAGCATCGGCGCGCGCTCGGCCACGGTGACGGTGAGCATCGGCGGGGTGCAGATCGGCGAGAAGATCGCCAGCATCGGCCAGGTGCTCAACCGCGGCACCGAGGCGGTACGCACCACGGCCGAGCTCGGCGGCAATGCGGTCAGCATCTACGACCCGGCAGCGGGCGATCGGGCCGAAGAGGAACGCATCGAACGCTGGGTACAGCAACTGCGCGAGGCCCTGGCCGGCGACGGCTTCCTGCTGCATTACCAGCCGGTGCTTAATCTGCAGGGCGAGCCGCTGGAGCTGTACCAGGCCTTCCTGCGGCTGGAGCGCAACGGCGAGATGATGTCGCCGAACGCCTTCATGGCGATTGCCGAGGAGCACGATCTAATCACCGAGATCGATCGCTGGGTGGTGGCGCGCGCGATCCGCCAGCTCGGCGAACGGCAACGTGCAGGACACAAAACGCACCTGCTGGTACGTATCGGGCCCAATTCGTTCTCCGACCCGCAGATGATCGACATCATCCGCGAGCAGTTGGCTGTCTACGGCGTGCCGGGCGAACGGCTGTGGTTGCAGACGCCGGAATCGAAGGTTTTCACGCATCTGCGCAATGCCCAGCAGTTCCTGGCGGCGGTGTCGGCGATGGGTTGCAAGGTCGGGCTGGAACAGTTCGGCTCGGGCCTGGATTCGTTCCAGCTGCTGGCGCATTTCCAGCCGGCCTTCCTCAAGCTCGATCGCGGGATCACCGGCGAAGTGGCCTCGGCACGCGACAGCCAGGACAAGATCCGCGAGATCACCTCGCGCGCGCAGCCGGCCGGCATCCTCACCGTGGCCGAGTTCGTGGCCGATGCGCAGTCGATGAGCACCTTCTTCAGCGCCGGGGTGGACTATGTGCAAGGCGATTTCGTCGCACCGACCGGGCCGTTGATGAACTACGAGTTCGGCTAAGATTGTAGCCATAGCGCATCACTGCCCCCTTGCGCCGCCCAACAAAAAACCCGCAAGCCGCGGGTTTTTTGTTGGGCGGCGTGAATCAATGCGCCACGCGTGCATCTGACAAGACCTTCTTACATCGGCGCACCGCTCGCGGCGCGCAGCGCAGCGATGCGCTCGGCCAGCGGCGGGTGGCTCAGGAACAGCCGGCGCAGACCATCGCCGACACCGCCGGAGATGCCGAAGGCCTGCACCTGCGATGGCAAGGTGTTCTGGCCATGGTTGAGCGACAGGCGTTCCAACGCGGCGATCATCTTGCCGCGGCCCGCCAGTTGCGCGCCACCGGCATCGGCGCGGAATTCGCGGCGACGCGAGAACCACATCGCGATCATCGTCGCGAACAGGCCGAACACCATCTCCAGCACAAACACGATGATGTAGTAGGCAAAGCCGCGGCCACCGTCGCGATTGCCCGACATCGCGCTGTCGATGACGCCGCCGACCACCCGCGCCAGCACGATCACAAAGGTATTGAGCACGCCTTGCAACAAGGCCATGGTGACCATGTCACCATTGGCGACATGCGCGATTTCATGGCCCAGCACCGCCTCGGCCTCGTCCTGGCTCATGTTCTGCAGCAGCCCGGTGGACACGGCCACCAGCGCGTTGTTGCGGTTGGCGCCAGTGGCGAAGGCATTGATTTCCGGGCCGTCGTAGACCGCCACTTCCGGCATGCCGATGCCGGCCGCCTCGGCCTGGCGCCGCACTGTCGCCAGCAACCAGCGCTCGGTCGGCGTGCGCGGCTCGGTGATCACCTGCGCACCGGTGCTGCGCTTGGCCATGAACTTGGACAGCAGCAGCGAGATGAACGAGCCGCCGAACCCGAACACGGCCGCCATCACCAGCAGGCCGCTCATCTGCGCGGGATTGACGCCCAGTACCGACATCACGATGCCGGCCAGCATCAACACCGCAAAATTGGTTAGCAGGAACAGGAAAATGCGGTTGAACATGGTGCGATGACTCCACGCGAGCAGGATGACCTGCAGCGGATCTGCGGTCGTCAGCGCTTGAAATCAAGCATTCACCTGACCGACGATTCAGCCGATCATGCCAGCCCTCCCCTACCGCGGCCGCTTTGCGCCCTCCCCGACCGGCCCGTTGCACTTCGGCTCCCTGCTGGCGGCGTTTGGCAGCTGGCTGCTCGCGCGGCACGCCGGCGGGCAGTAGTGCGTGCGTGTCGAAGACATCGACCCGCCGCGTGCCGAACCCGGCGCCTCCGAGCGCCAGCTGCGCACGCTGGCCGCCTTCGGCCTGCGCTCGGACCTGCCGGTGCTGTATCAGTCCGAGCGCCATGCGCAGTACGACGCCGCCGTCGCCACCTTGCTGGAGACCGGACTGGCCTTCGAATGCAGCTGCAGCCGGGCCGACCTTGCCGGCATGGGCGGCATCCACCACGCCTGCGTGGCGCCGCTGGGCGCCCGCCGCGCGGTGCGCCTGCGGGTGCCGCCACAGCCGCCGGTCGGTTTCGACGACGCACTGCAGGGTCGCGTGGTGCAGGACGTGCATGCCGAGGTCGGCGACGTGGTGCTGCGCCGCGCCGATGGCTACTGGGCGTACCAGCTGGCGGTGGTGGTCGACGATGCTGCGCAGGCCATCACCGATGTCGTGCGCGGCGCCGACCTGCTCGACTCCACCCCGCGCCAGTTGCTGCTGCAGCGCGCACTGGGCCTGCCGCAACCGCGCTACCTGCACCTGCCGCTGATCCTGGACCACGCCGGCCGCAAGCTGTCCAAGTCGCACGCTGCGCCCGCGCTGGACGACGCCGATCCGCAACCGGCCCTGCACGCCGCCTGGGCGGTGCTGGGACAGCAGCCGGCGGCATTGCCGCGCCATGCGGCGCTGGACACCTTGCTGCAGCATGCGGTGCAGCATTTTACGCCACAGCGGCTGCCCCGGCACCTGCATCTGGACGCGAACGGACGCGCATCGAAGCCCCGGCGTGACTAGAATTGCGCCCCAGCAATGGCGTCGGGCCGGGCAGCGTGCCCGTGCCCTGCCCGCCCCCAGTCTTACCTGTCCATTGGAGTCGTCATGACATCTCGCGTCGTATTGGTCACCGGCGGCACCGGCGGTATCGGCACCGCCATCTGCAAGCGCCTGGCCGACCAGGGCCACCGGGTGGCCAGCAACTTCCGCAATGCCGAAAAGGCCCAGGCGTGGCAGCAGCGCATGCAGACCCAGGGCTACGACATCGCCCTGTTCCGCGGCGATGTGGCGTCCTCCGAGCATGCGCGCACCCTGGTCGAGGACGTCCAGTCAGCGCTGGGGCCGATCGAAATACTGGTCAACAACGCCGGCATCACCCGCGATACCACCTTCCATCGCATGACAGCCGAACAATGGCACGACGTCATCAACACCAATCTCAACTCGGTGTTCAACGTTACCCGCCCGGTGATCGAGGGCATGCGCCAGCGCGGCTGGGGACGGGTGATCCAGATCAGTTCGATCAATGGCCTGAAGGGCCAGTACGGACAGGCCAACTACGCTGCCGCCAAGGCCGGCATGCACGGCTTCACCATCTCGCTGGCGCGCGAAAACGCCGCGTTCGGGGTGACCGTCAATACCGTTTCGCCCGGCTATGTGGCCACCGACATGGTGATGGCGGTCCCGGAGGAGGTGCGCGCCAAGATCGTCGCCGACATCCCCACCGGCCGCCTGGGCCGGCCGGAAGAAATCGCCTATGCGGTGGCATTCCTGGTTGCGGAAGAGGCCGCCTGGATCACTGGTTCCAACCTAGATATCAACGGCGGCCACCACATGGGCTGGTGAGGTTTGCTGCAACTTTTCGATGCAGCATAAAAATCCTTGAAAATCATGCTGCGCAACATTTTTTTGGTGTCTCCTTAAGAAAATAAGGCCTTGTAGCGGTTGCAAGGGCTGCTGCGGTGCGCCATCCTGCGCGCACTATCGTTGTGAGTGAACGTTCCATGGCCGGACTTCGCATCATCAAGAAGTATCCCAATCGCCGTCTCTATGACACGGAAATTTCCAGCTACATCACCATCGAGGACGTGCGTCAGCTCATCATCGACGGCGAAGAATTCGAGGTACGCGACGCCAAGAGCGGCGAAGACCTCAGTCGCGCGGTCTTGCTGCAGATCATTGCCGACCGCGAACAGGACGGCGAGCCGATGCTGTCGACCCAGTTGCTGAGTCAGATCATCCGTTTCTACGGCGATTCGCTGCAGGGCTTCATGGGCAACTACCTGGAGCGCAGCATGCAGGTATTCCTGGATCAGCAGCAGCAGTTCCGCCAGCAGATGGGCAACCTGCTAGGGCAGACCCCGTGGGCGATGATGAACCAGCTGACCGAGCGCAACCTGGAGTTGTGGCAGGAATTCCAGCGCAACTTCGGTGCCGGCTTCGGTCGTCCGGGCGGCCCTGGTACGCCGCCGCCGGGTGCCAGCGGCATGGGCAGCGGCCCGATGGGCACCGGCACGCACGGCACTGCCGGTAGCGCCGGCACCACCGGCAAGGCCCGCAACCGCGGGTAACGCAAGCGCGGCGCGTGGAGCGTGAGCCGCTCCACGACCTCGCCAATCAGCGGCCGGCCTGTTCCGCGCAAGCCGAGCAGATCCGCTCCACGTGGTAGCCACGCGCACGCAGGCGCTCCACCACGCCATCGCTTCCCAGCAAGTGCAGCGCACCGACCACCACCAGCGTGGTCCCGCTGCCTCTGCCCAGCCGCTGCTCCAGCCGCGGCACCCAGCGCGCATTGCGCTCGACATTGATGTCCTGATACAGCGCCGGGTAGTGCTGCCGCATCTCTTCGGCCATCTGCGTGGACAGGGTGCGCACATCTCCACTGCGCCAGGCCGCGTGCAACTGACGCAGCTGATCGTTGGCGCCGGCGTCGTCCAGCGATTCCTCCAGCAGCTGATGCTGCTCGGTGGGCGACATGCCATCGAGCAAGGCAATCTGCTCTTCGGCACGCTCCAGTCCATCGGCCGGCTTGCCACTGATCTGCGCCTGCGCCATCAGATGATGGTCCAGACCGGCGTTCGGGTCCATGCCTTGCCGGCGCATCTCCGTCAGGCTGATCGTCAGCGCCACGAACCAGGGTTCCAGGGGCTGCAAGCTGTCCACCGGCATCCCGTGTTTGCGGGCGTAGGTGGCCAGCGCCTGCCAGGTCTTCGGATCCAGTGCGTCCTGCAGGCGACGCCCGTCGCTGCGCCGCGCCGCCTGCAGCATGCGGCCGGCCAGTTCGGGCGACTGCGCATCGGAGGGCGGCAGTTCGAACACCAGCCGGTCGGCCTTGGCGAAGGCCTGCATCACATCCGGCGACAACGGGTAATCGCTGGGCTTGAGCACATGGAACGAACCCAGCAGATACAGCGTGCCGCCCTTGCCATCGACCTTCCACAACAGCGGCACCGGCGGACCGGCCGGCGCCTCGCTGCCGGCGCGCGCCCAGGTCGGCGCGGCCGCCCCGCTCCATAGCGCCAGAGCAATCACCACACCGCCGCACCAGGCTGCCAGCCGGGTGCGCATGCTTGCCTTCACCATGTCGGCCTCTCCACGTCAGTGCGGCACCTTGTAGGTCTTCTCGCCGGCCGACACCGCCAGGTCGATGCGGTTCTCCGGCGGCGGCAGCGGACATGTCGCAAACGGAGTGAACGCGCACGGCGGGTTGTAGGCACGGTTGAAATCGACGACCACATGCCCGGAGGCGTCGGGCACGTCCAGATCCAGGAAGCGTCCGGCCGGATAGCTGCCGTGTCCGCTGGTGCGATCGGCGAACACCACGAACATCGGCCGCCCGGGTTCGCCGATGGTCTCCAGCCGGTACGCCTTGCCGTTGCGATCGAAGGTGATCGCCCCGGCGTTGGGCTGTTCGCTGCTGATGCCGACGATGTCCACGATCGGGATGGTCTTGCCGACATCGTTGGGCACATAGCGCGCGCTGATGCGCCAGGACGGATCGACCGGCCAGTAGTCCAGACCGGCGAAGTGGCTGCGCGATGGCGCATCGGCATGCTTGACCCGCAGCGCATTGCGGTCGCCCCGGTGGATCAGGCTCAACACGCCCTTGCCATCGTCGAAATGGATGAAGGTCGGCTGCGGGTCGCGATCGGGCTGGAAGCGGATCCTGCCGGCCAGCGGCTTGCCGTCGACGGTCAGTGCCGCGCCGCGCTCGGGCACGAACCAGACCGTGCCGGCCTCGGTGGCGACCATGCCCATCTTGGGCGGCCCGACCGCCAGCCTGATGCCGCTGTCGGCACTGCTGCCGATGTAATGCGCCTTCAGCGACAGCCAGTGCAGGCCGACCAGGCTGGTCCAGCCATCGGGCGCACGCAACTCGGTCAGGCGCGCTTCGCGCCAGGCCGCATTGTCGGCCAGGAAGGCCTTGTCGAGTGCGGCCGGTGCTGCCGATGGCGGTGCGTCCTTGCCGCAGCCGGCCAGTGCCGCACACACCAGCATGCCGAGCAGCCAGCGGCTCCCCTTGTGCAATACAGCCATCAGCGCCCCCTCAGAAACCAGCGATCGATTTCGCCCAGCGTAAACCGTGCCCAGGTCGGTCGGCCATGGTTGCATTGGCCCGAGCGCTCGGTGATTTCCATATCGCGCAGCAGTGCGTTCATTTCCGGCACGGTCAGGCGCCGGTTCGCGCGTACCGCGCCGTGGCACGCCATCGTCGAGAGCAGCTCGTCGCGCGCACTGGCAATGCGCCGGCTCTGGCCATGCTCGCGCAGATCGCCGAGCACATCGCGCAACAACGCCTCTGGTTCGGCGTTGGCAAGCAGCGCGGGAATGCTGCGCACATGCAGCGACTGCGGGCCGGCGCGGGTGATCTCGAAGCCCAGGCTGGCCAGCGTGTCGGCTTCGCGCTCGGCGGTATCGGCCTCGCGCTCGCCCACCGCCAGCGTCATCGGCACCAGCAGCGGTTGCGCGTGCAGGCCGATGCTGTCGTGCGCGTTCTTGAGCCGCTCGTAGCCGATGCGTTCGTGCGCGGCGTGCATGTCCACCACGATCAGGCCTTCGGCGTTCTCGGCCAGGATGTAGATGCCGTGCAACTGCGCGACGGCATACCCCAGCGGCGGCACGCCACTGTCTGCGGCAGTCGCAGGCAGGCCCATCCCCGCGCCCTCCGGCAGGGCGGCAGACTGCTGCTGCGCGCCACTGGACGGCGGCGCATACAGCGCGCTGTAGGCCGCACGCGCCTCGTCCACACGCAGGCCCAGCGGGGTCTGCGATGGCGTCCACTGACCGTAGCCGGCACCGCCGCCACTGCCGTTTCCGGCACCGTAGTTTGGACGGTCGAGCATGCCGCCCGGCGCCGCAACCGTGTCGCTGGCGCCGTCCGTGCCGATGCTGTTGGGCATCGCACCGGCGCGCGTGTGCGCCAGCGCGTCCTGCAAGGTGCGGTAGACGAAGTCGTGGATCAGCCGCGCCTCACGGAAACGCACCTCGTGCTTGGCCGGATGCACGTTGACGTCCACGCGCGCCGGATCCAGTTCCAGGAACAGCACATAGGCCGGCTGGCGGCCATGGAACAGCACATCGCCATAGGCCATCTTGACCGCGTGCGCAACGCTGCGATCGCGCACCGAGCGGCCATTGACGTAGAGATACTGCTGGTCGGTACTGGCGCGCGAGTAATGCGGCTGCGCAACCCAGCCATGCAGCCGCAGGCCGGCGCCGCTGTGATCGACGCGCAGGGCCTGCCGCGCGAAATCCTCGCCCAGGGTTTCGCCCAGCCGCGCATCCGAATACAGATCGCCCGGCTTGTAGCGACGCGACGGTTTGCCGTTGTGCGACACCCGCAATTCCACATCCGGGCGCGCCAACGCCAACGAGCGCAGCCATTCTTCGATATGCCCCAGCTCGGTGCGCTCGGCACGCAGGAACTTGCGCCGCGCCGGCACGTTGAAGAACAGCTCGCGCACTTCGACCGTGGTGCCGGGCGCATGCGCGCGTGGCATCACCTCGCTTAGGCGTCCGCCATCGATCTCCAGTGCGGAGCCATGTTCGGCATCGTGGCGGCGCGAGATCAGCGTGAAACGGCTGACCGAGGCGATCGACGGCAGGGCTTCGCCGCGGAATCCGAGCGTTGCCACGGTTTCCAGATCGTCCAGCGATGCGATCTTGCTGGTGGCATGCCGCGACACCGCCAGCGGCAGCTCGTCGGGACTGATGCCGCCGCCGTTGTCGCGGATGCGGATCAGCCGCACTCCGCCCTCCTCCAGCTCGATATCCACGCGGGTGGCGCCGGCATCGAGCGCGTTTTCGACCAGTTCCTTGACCACAGAGGCAGGCCGCTCGACGACTTCGCCGGCGGCAATCTGGTTGATCAGGATCTCGGGGAGCTGACGGATCGCCATCAGCACAGGCGCTCGCGCTGGACGCAGACTGCGGAGCGCATCGAGGGTGTAACAGGCAAGACAGACGTCGGCACGGCAATCCGGCGGCGCGCAGGCGCCGTCATCAAGGAATCAGTGCGGAATGATAGCCGAGCGGCTCAGCGGCTGCCGCCGGCCACGGTGCCGACACCGGCATCGGCTTCGGCCTGCGCACGTGCGGCAAACAGCGTGCCGGGTGGCGGCTGACGGGTGAAGAAGGTATCGATGCCGTCCAGCACCGCCGAGGCGATCTTGCGCTGGTAGGCCGGGTCGATCAGCCGGCGCTCTTCGTCCGGATTGGAAATGAAGGCCGTTTCCACCAGCATCGCCGGCATGTCCGAGGTGCGCAGCACCGCGAAGTTGGCGCGTTCCAGCTGCGGCTTGTGATTGTTGCCGATCCGCTTGAGGCCGCCGAGCACGTGCCCTGCCGCATCTTCGGAGGCCTTCATGTGGCCGCTCTGCGCCAGATCCAGCAGCACATTGGCCAGCGTGCTTTCGGTCTGCTGCAGACGCACGCCGCCGACCAGGTCGGCGGCGTTTTCCTTGTCGGCCAGCCAGCGCGCGCGCTGCGAGGAGGCGCCCTTGGTCGACAGCACGTAGACGGACGAACCGGTCGCACTGCGGTTCTCGGCAGCGTCGGCGTGGATGGAGATGAAGATATCGGCCTTGGCGGCGCGTGCCTTCTGCGCGCGCATCGGCAGCGGAATGAACACGTCGGTATCGCGCGTCAGGTACGCCTTCATGCCGGGCGTGGCATTGATCTGGCGCGCCAGCTCGCGACCGACCGCCAGGGTGACGTCTTTTTCGCGCTTGCCGGTAGGGCCCATGGCGCCGGGATCCTGGCCACCATGGCCCGGATCGATGGCCACGATCAGCGGACGCATGCCCGGTGCCATCTTGATCCGCGAGGATTCACTGGGCAGCACCGGACGCGGCGGCAAATCATCGCTTTCCGCCGCAGCGACGCTGCCGGCAGCCGCATTCGGCGTGGCGGCCACGGCACTGCCGCCATTCAAGATGGCGGCGGGCGATGTGCCGTTGCCTGGCATCGCCGAGACGGGCGACACCGCGGCGGTGACGCGATTGGACGTGTTGCCGGCGGTGTTTGCTGGCGCGTTGGTGCCGGTCGTCACCGCGGTCGTGGCGGTGCCTGGACGCGGTGTCGGTACACCGGTGGCGACCGTGGTCGGTACCGGTGCCGGAGTCACGCTGGGCATGGCCGAGGCAGGCACATACGGTGCGGGTGCCGGAGCAGGCGGCACCACCGACGCGCGTTGCGCAGACGCTGCCAACGCAGCAGTTGCGCGGGCAGCCTCGGATTGTGCATTGGCCGGGCGCGGCGGCAGCAGCGCGGCAGGTGCTGTTGTGGCGGCGGCCAGCGTGCCGGCAGCCGGCGGATCGCCCGGCCACTCGATCACCAGGGTCGATGCGCTGCCCAACGTCTGCATCTGCGGCTTCAACGGCGTCACCGGCGTCGCCAGCTCGAACACCACACGGAAGGTGCCGGGCACCGGTTGCCCGGTACGCACCGACGTCACCAGGCCGGCAGCCGGCGGCAGCTTGAGGCCGCGCACACCCGAGGAATCGGGAAAATCCACCACCAGGCGATTGGGATTGGCCAGCGACAGGGTCTTGAATCCGCCGCTACCGGCGAGCTGGATCTCGGCACGCGTGCCGGTTGCACCGGTGCTGATGCCGACACCCTTGATCTCGCCGGCCCACGCAGCAAAAACCGCCAGGCTGAGGCTGGCGGTCAGGGCGGAAACGCAAAACTGGCGGAACCCCGGTGTCATGGCGCTGGATTCAATCACCCAAACGTGTGAATTGCAAGGTGATTTCCCTTAATAATCCACAACCTGGCGTTCATTCTTCCTGTGAGCTGGTACAAAGGGACTGCAACTGAGGCAGGTCCGACAGCCGCGCCAGCCAGCCGCGCCCGGTATCGCTGCGGCCCAACAGCGTGACGCTGCGCCCATCGCCGTCGACCGCAAGTTCCACGTCCAGATCCACCGGCGGCAATGCACCTGCGCCGCGTTCCGGCCACTCGACCAGCCACAGGCTCGCACTGCCCTCGTCGAGCCCGAGAAAATCCAGTTCCCCGGCTTGTCCGATGCGATACAGATCCAGGTGCCAGGCCTCGTCGCCAGTGCCGAGCGGGTAGCGCTCGACCAGCGTGTAGGTGGGGCTGCGAATCGGCCCGGTGACGCCGAGTGCGCGCAGCAACGCGCGTGCCAGCGTGGACTTGCCTGCGCCGAGATCGCCGTGCAGTTGCACCATCGCGCGGGCGGGCCGTACCGCAGCCAGGGCCTGCCCCAGGGTTTCGGTGGCCTGCGCATCGACCAGTGTCGCGTTGAGCTGGCTCATGCAGTGGCTCCGGCATTGGCCAAGCGGCGAAGTTCGTGCAGCAGATCGGTCGGCAGCAGGCCGCGCTCGCCCGCGCGTGCGGCCGCATCGCCGGCGCAGGCATGCAGCAAGGCGCCCAGGCTGGCGGCATCGAATGGCGACCACCCCTGTGCCAGCAAGGCCGCGATCACGCCCGTCAGCAGGTCGCCCATGCCGCCGACCGCCATACCCGGATTGCCGGCATCGATGATGCACGGCACCGCGTGCGGCGCGGCGATCACGCTGCCGGCGCCCTTGAGCACCACCACCGCATCAAAGCGCCTGGCCAATGCGTCTGCAACGGCCAGTCGATCCTGCTGAACCTGCGTGGTCGACATCCCCAGCAGGCGGCCGGCCTCGCCGGGATGCGGGGTCAAGACGCGCGGGCCTCGCGCCGGCACCTTGTTGGCGGCCAGCAGATTCAGGCCATCGGCATCGATGACGATGGCGCTGTCCGAGGCCAGCACCGTACGCCACAACTGCTGCGCCCAGGCGTCCTGCCCCAGGCCCGGACCCAGCGCGACCACGTCGGCCGCATCGGCCAATGCGGCGATGTCGTCGTCGGCCTGCACCGGGCGCGCCATCGCTTCCGGGCAGCGCGCCAGCAGCGGCGCGACGTGCTCGGCGCGGGTGGCGACCTGCACCAGCCCTGCCCCGCTGCGCAAGGCCGCTTCGGCGGTGAGCATGATCGCGCCGCCGCTGCCGAGGTTGCCACCGACACACAGCACGCGGCCGGACTCGCCCTTGTGCGTATTGCGTCGCCGTGGGCGCAACTGCGCGGCCAAGGCGTCGATGTCCCAGCTGTGCGCGGCCGGCGCCAGCCCGTCGAACGCGGCATCCGGCACGTCCAGCGACGCGGTTGCGCGCGTGCCGGCATGCTCCAGCGCATCGCCGGTATAGAGCCCGACGTGCGGTACGAGGAACTGCAAGGTGGCATCCGCGCGCACCGCGGCACCGAAGGCCACGCCGTGATCGGCATCGATGCCGCTGGGCACATCCAGCGCAAGCACCGGCACACCGGCTGCGTTGATGGCGTCGATCAACGCGGCGGTCTCGGCGTCGGGCGCGCGGTTGAGGCCGATGCCGAACAGCGCATCGACGATCACATCTGCCTGTGCCAGCGGCGACGGAAACAGCTCGATCGCACCGCCCACGCCCAGATAGTCCGTGCAGGCACGTTGCGCCAGCGGCGAGGCCGGGCCGTGCTCGGGGAGATGTACCACCTGCACCTGGCGCCCGGCCCGCTGCGCCAGCCGTGCCAGCACATAACCGTCGCCGCCGTTGTTGCCGGTGCCGCAGACCACCACGATGCGGCGTGCCTGCGGCCAGCGATCCAGCAGATGCTGCCAGGCGGCCTGCCCGGCGCGCTGCATCAAGGTATAGCCGTCGCCGCCGAGCAGCGTGGTGGCCTGCGTGTCCAGGCTGCGTGCGGCGGCGGTGTCGTAGAGATCGAGCGGTGCGTACATGCCGGGAATTCTATACTTGTCGCCATGTCTGCCGTCCTCGCCCGCCCCGACCCCACCGACGCTGCCGCGCGCATCCGTGCGCTTGCGCGCGAGGCCGGCTTCCAGCGCTGCGGGATCACCGGCATCGAGCTCGGCGAAGACGAGGCGCATCTGCGCAGCTGGCTGGAAGAAGGCCTGTACGGGACCATGCACTGGATGGCCCAGCACGGCGACAAACGTTCGCGCCCGCAGGAGCTGGTGCCCGGCACCTTGCGCGTGTTGTCGGTGGGTATGGACTACGGCCGCAAGGACGACACTGAGGCCTGGAACACCTTGCACGACGGCCGCCGCGCCTACGTGGCGCGATACGCGCTGGGGCGCGACTATCACAAGCTGATGCGCAACCGGCTGCAGAAACTGGCCGAGCGCATCCAGGGCGAAGTCGGCGCGTTCGGCTATCGGGTCTTCGTGGATTCGGCACCGGTGCTGGAGCGCGCACTGGCGCGCAATGCCGGGCTGGGCTGGATCGGCAAACACACCTGCCTGATCGATCGCAACGGCGGGTCGTGGTTCTTCCTGGGCGAGATCTATCTCGATCTGCCACTGCCCATCGACACCCCGGCCACCGCGCATTGCGGCACCTGCACGCGTTGCATCGACATCTGCCCGACCCAGGCCATCATCGCGCCCTACCGGCTGGATGCGCGCCGCTGCATCGCCTATCTCACCATCGAACACGAGGGCGCAATTCCCGAGCAGATGCGCAAGCCGATCGGCAACCGCATCTTCGGTTGCGACGACTGCCAGCTGGCCTGCCCCTGGAACAAGTTCGCCCAGCGCACCGACGAAGCCGATTTCCGCGCCCGCAACGAGCTGGATGTGGCGACGCTGCCGCAGCTGTTTGCCTGGGACGAAGCCGAGTTCCTGCGCCGCACCGAAGGCAGCCCGATCCGTCGCAGCGGCCATCAGCGGTGGCTGCGCAATATCGCGGTGGGCCTGGGCAATGCGCCCGGCACGCCGGAGGTGTTGGCGGCACTGGAGGCGCGTCGCCACGACGCGTCGGAGCTGGTACGCGAACATGTGGGCTGGGCGCTGGCGCAACACGGTGGGTAAGTTCGGCCCGATGCACTCACGCATGCGCATCGCCGCTGCGGGATAATGCGGCGATGGCCGACCGCAACGAACAGATCCTCACCCCCAGCCAGCTCAACACGCTGGCACGCGACCTGCTGGAAGGCAGCTTCCCGCTGGTCTGGGTGGAAGCAGAGCTGAGCAGCGTCACGCGCCCGTCCTCGGGCCATCTGTACTTCACGCTCAAGGACGCGCGCGCGCAGATCCGTTGCGCGATGTTCAAGCCCAAGAGCACCTGGCTGAAGTTCCAGCCGCGCGAAGGGCTGCGCGTGCTCGCGCGCGGACGTCTCACCCTGTACGAAGCGCGCGGCGACTACCAGCTGGTACTCGACCACATGGAAGAGGCCGGCGAAGGCGCCTTGCGCCGTGCCTTCGACGAACTGCGTGCGCGCCTGGCCGCCGAGGGCCTGTTCGATGCCGAGCGCAAGCAGCCGCTGCCGGCGCATGTGCGGCGGCTGGCAGTGATCACCTCACCCAGCGGTGCGGCGGTGCGCGACGTGCTCAGCGTCCTGGCGCGCCGCTTTCCGTTGCTGGAAGTGGACCTGCTGCCCTGCATGGTGCAGGGCGACAGCGCCGCGGCGCAGATCACCTCGTTGCTGCAGCGCGCCGATGCGTCCGGGCGCTACAACGTCATTCTGATCACCCGCGGCGGCGGCTCGCTGGAGGACCTGTGGGCCTTCAACGACGAACGCCTGGCCCGCGCGATTGCCGCCGCGCGCACGCCGGTGGTGTCGGCGGTCGGGCACGAGACCGACTTCAGCCTCAGCGATTTCGTGGCCGACGTGCGCGCGCCCACGCCCTCGGTGGCGGCGGAACTGCTGGTGCCCGATCAGCGCGAGCTGGTCGCCCGCGTGCGGCGTGCGCATGCCCGCATGGCCCAGCTGCAGCAGCACGCGCTGGGCAACGCGATGCAGCGCGCCGACCGGCTTGCCCTGCGCCTGCGTGCACACAGCCCGCAGGCGCGGCTGCAACTGCTGCAATGCCGGCAGCAGGACGCCGGCCGCCAGCTGCGCGCGCGCATGACCCAGGTGCTGGAGCGTCTGCAGGCACGCGTGCAACGGACGCAGGCACGCCTGCAGGCGCACAACCCGCAACGCGATCTGGCCACGCTGCAGCAACGACTGCGAACACTGCATCCGCAGGCAGCGATGCAGCGACGCCTGCAGCACGATCAACTGCGGCTGCGTAGCCTGGCACGCTCACTGGAAGCGGTCAGCCCGCTCGCCACCGTCGCGCGTGGCTACGCCATCGTGACCCGCACCGCCGATGGCAGCGTGGTGCGCAGCGCTGCCGAGGTCACCGCTGGCGAGCGCCTGCGTGCGCAGCTGGCCGATGGCAGCATCGAGGTGCGGGTCGGGCCGGGCAACGACGACTGACAGCGGTAACCACGCTTGCTGCCTGGTTGCCGCAGGCGATCAGCAAGCGCACACGCATCGCAGTGTCGCGATAACAATGAGCTGCAGGGCGGTCGCCCGAGCAGCGCCGTGGATTGGCACAGAGGGCGCGCCGATGCGGCGCCACCCGCGTCACCCAGGCGAACCAAGCCTGGATCAACCCTTCAACCCGCCGCAGACCGTTCCGCGTGCAGATCAGAGGGCATCACCGGCTCTCTAACCCTGACTGGGCGTCTGCGCCGCCTGCTGCCAGCCCTGCATCAGCAGCCCGGCCAGCGCCACCGGATCATGGTCGAAGTGATGCCCGCCCGGACGCGCCACCACCTGCACGCCACGCGCGCGCAACTCCGGGCACAGCGTGTCCGTTTCCTGATCGCCGTAGATGCATTGCAGGCGATGCGCGTCCAACGCCTGGATCGCCGGTTCCACATCGCGCTCGGCATCGTTGTGCCAGCCCAGCCAGCCACCGACACGCACCTTGAAATCGGCTCGATGGGCAAGGCCGAGCAGGCTGACGAACTGCACCGACGCGCGCTGCTGCGGCGACAGCCCGGGATAGGCAAACGGCAGCACATCTGCGCCGAACGAGTAACCCACCAGGGCGACGTGGTGGATATGCCAACGCTGCTGATAGGTCGCAATCACCCGGTCCAGGTCCGCTCCGACCTGCTGCGGCGTACGGCTGGCCCAGAAGTAGCGCAGGCTGTTCCAGCCCACCACCGATACGCCCTGCTGCTGCAGTTGCGCGGCAATGCCTTTATCCAGTTCGCGCCAGCCGCCGTCGCCGGACAGCATGACCACCATGCGGTCGCTGCCGGGCGCATGCAGTTCGACCAGCGGCAGATCGCCCACGCCCTGCGCATGCGCCGTCAGGAAATGGCCCCGGGTGGCCGCAGCGATCTGCAGGGGGCTGGCAGCGTCGACCAGATCGTCGAGGAAGCCTTGATTGGCATCGGGCACGTCGCGCGAGCAGGCCAGGCCGCCATCGCTGGCGTCGCCATCGGCGACAACCGCGCCACTCAGCACGTCGGGCGCGGCCGAGGCCAGTGCCTGCCGCGCCAGCATCGCGCCATCGCCCTGCCCCACCAGAACCGGCGGCAAGAATGCATCGACATGCTCGGCGCGCAGCAACTTCTTGCCCAAGCGTTCGGCATCGTCGGCCAGGGAGCTGCAGGCTGCCTGATGCGCGCGCAACCGTGCGCGATAGCTGGCGGTGTCGACCACCGCGACCAGCGCGCCATCGTTGCTCAGCATCTCGGCAAGCCGCTGGCCGTCCTGCGCATGGCCGCTGTCGGGCAACAGCACCACCATGGCCTTCGGCGTGCCTTCCGGACGTAGCACCTCCACCGAGCGGTAATGCCCGGCGGTATTTCCGTCCTGCAGATGACGCGCCACGGCATAGCCGCTGCCGCCGATCAGCAGTACCGCGATGACCCAACGAAACACTTTGATTCCCCAGCCCATCACCGCCATCCTCGCAAGCGCTGGCACTTGGACCGCGACCAAGGCGGCCGGTTCCACCGCGATCGCGGACAGTGTTCGCAGCGGTTAAGCCTGCGCGCCCGGTCTTGCGGCGGGACCAGACCCGGAACTGCCCGGGTGATCGCGACCGACATGTCACTTCGAGGCGGGCATGCCACCCGGACAGCCCGGCGATCGGTGATCGAGCTCCGTGCAGGCGCAAACCGCGCTTGCGCACTGGCTTACAGCTGCGCTCTAGATCCCGCGTGCCAGGCGGAAGCCGATCCGTGCACTGGTGCTGTCCGAGTCCTGCGACTGCCGCCAGGCCGCACGCGTCTGCTGCGGCGAGTTGGCCCAGCTGCCGCCGCGGATCATGCGCTGACGGCAGCCGGGGTTGAACCAGGCGGCACCGTCGGCCGGCGCGCGACGGTAGCTGGCATGCCAGCAATCGGCCACCCACTCGCTCAGGTTGCCGCCCATGTCGTGCAGCCCCCAGGCATTGGCGCGGAAGCTACCGACCGGTGCCGGTCCCCAGAAGCCGTCGCCGTAGCCGACGAAGCCGTTGTTCCAGTGCCTGCCGCTGCGCGAGACATCGTTGCCGCCGGTGAAGTTGCCCGCATCCAGCGGCGGCGAGCCGGCATTGCCCCAGGGATAGCGTCCAGTGGTGCCGGCGCGCACCGCGTATTCGAACTCGGCCTCGCTGGGCACGTGGTAGTGACGACCGGTCTGTTCCGACAACCAGCTCGCGTAGGCTTCGGCGTCACGGATGCTGACGTGCATCACCGGGCTGTTGGGTGCGGCCTGGGCGCCGTTGTAGTCGGACTGCCAATCCACCCCGCTGCGGCGGATGAAGTTGCCGCTGCGCTCGTCGTACACCACCGAATGCCCGCGCCGGGTGGCACGCGGACGCGCGCCGGTCGCCTCGACGAACTGGCGGAACTCGGCGACCGTCACTTCGGTGATCGACAACGCAAAGCCGCGCGCAAAACGCACGTAATGCGACGGGCGTTCGTTGTCGGAGGCGCCGGGCTCGGCATCGCCTGCGCCCATCTGGAACGCGCCATGCGGGACCACGATCATCTGCGGACCGCGCCCGCCGAGCTTGAGTCCGTCGGTGAACACCTGTCCGGGGCGGAAGCTGCCGTAATGGGTGGCCAGTTCCAGCCGCCGCCGCAGATCGCCGGCCACCGCATCGCCCGGATCGGCGATACGCAGTACCTCGGCCAGTGTTTCGCCGGCCGCCTTGAGGCCGCGGGGCGAGCTGAGATCGTGCAGGCCGGCGTCGTGCAAAGCGGCGATCTGGGCACGGCGCATACGCTCGATGCGCGCCCGTGCATCGGCAATGGTCGGTGCGCGCTCACGCACCTGCCCGGCCATTTGCAACCAGTAGCGTGCGCCGATGAAGTCGCTCGCCCCGGCCGCCTGTTCGGCGCGTGCCAGCAGGCCGCTTTCCACCGCAGCCAGGCCCTGGCGCGTGCGCGGGTTGTCCGGATCCAGCTGCGCGGCATCGCGAAAGTTCACCAGCGCCCCGTTGCCGTCCTCGCCCAGGCGGTCGCCACGCAGATCCTCTTCGCCGGCACGGTTGAAGCTCAGCACCCGTTGCGCGGTTTCCACCGCGCGCTGCAGTGCGCGTACCTTCGGATCCTGCGGAGCGAGTGCCAGTGCCACGATGGCCAACTCACGCGCCTGTTCCAGCGCGCTGTCCTGACGGTCGGTCTGTTCGATCAGCCCCTGGCCACGCTCGATCAATCGGCGCCGCGCCTGCTCCAGCCCGCGACCACTGGCCGCGTCCTTGCCGTCGGTGCGTTGCTGGATCGCCAGATACAGCGGAATCGCGTCGTCCGCGTTGCGATATAGCCGGTCGTCCTTCAATGCCTGGTCGGCGCGCTTGCGCACCTGCGCCAGCGGCGCATCGCCCAGGTCCACTGGCGGCGGCTGCCATTGCGCCACGGTCTCGGCGGATTCTTCGCCACCGATGGACACATTCGGCTTGCTCGGCACCGCAGTAGCGGCAGGTTGCGGCGCAGCGGCAGGCGCTGGCGTCGGTGTACGCGAACAGGCGCACACGCTGAGCGCCAGCAATGCCCACGCCGCGATCCGGTTACCGCACTCACCCACCACCCGCTCCTTCCAGTGCTCTGCCGCACGACAGGCGATCGCGACGTTAGGCTATTCTGCGCGTTCTGCGCAAACCCTCGCTGTCGACGGAAATCACGTGCCTCATTGGATCACCCACCCCTCCGAGCTGAGCGAACGCCTGCAGGCATCGCGTCCGTCCCGCATTGGCCTGGATACCGAATTCATTCGCGAACGCACCTACTGGCCGCAACTGGCGCTGGTGCAGATGGCCATTGGCGAGGAGATCCTGCTGATCGACCCGCTCATCCCGGGCATGAACGAGGCGCTCAAGCAGTGGTTGACCGCCACCGACATCGTCAAGGTGATGCATAGCGCCAGCGAGGATCTGGTCACCTTCAAATGCGCGTGCGGGGTGTTGCCGCGGCCGTTGTTCGACACCCAGATCGCCGCCGCGTTGGCAGGTGTGGGGGGTGGGATGGGCTATCAGAAACTGGTGCAGGAAGTGACCGGCACCTTGCTGACCAAGGGCGAGACGCGCTCGGACTGGATGCGTCGCCCACTGTCGCCGGCGCAGCTGGAATACGCCGCCGACGATGTGCGCTACCTGTTCGCCATCCACGACGAACTAACCCGCCGCCTGACCGAGCAGGATCGCCTGGGCTGGCTGGCCGAAGACGCCGAGCGCCTGCTCGTCACGGTGGAGCACGACGATGGCGAGCGCTGGCCGCACGTGAGCCTGCGCACCGCGCAGTTCCTGGAGCCTGCGGCGCAACGTCGCCTGTTGCGACTGCTGCGCTGGCGCGACCTGCAGGCGCGCCAGAGAGATCGCCCACGCAGCTGGATCCTGGACAACGAACTGGCCAGCCAGCTGGCGCGGTTTCCGCCCGCCGATCTGGACGCCTTGCTGCGCCAGTTCGACAAGTTTCCCAAGGCGCCGCGCAAGCTCGCCACTGCAGTGTGGGAAGCATTGAATACGCCGCTGCCCGACGAGGACCATGCACCGCTGGCGCAGGCCGCCACCGACGGCAACAAGGCCGTGCTCAAGCGCCTGCAGGACGCGGTGGCCCAGCGCAGCCGCGAGCTGGGGTTGCCCGACGGCATCCTAGCCTCGCGCCGGCACCTGGAAACCCTGATCGAGCAACGCAGCTGGCCCGCACCGCTGGGGCAATGGCGCCGCGACGCGCTGGAAGCGCAGCTGACACCGCTGCTGGAAGACGCTGCAGCGCAGTGACTGGATGCAACGGTCCAGAGACCACGCATACACGCGGCCGTCGCGATGCGGGCAGGGCGCGGAGGGCCGTTCGGCGGCTGCGCCGGTCATGAATCAGACCACATACTCCGGCAGCATCCCCGTCCATCGCCGCCTCTGCCATTGGATACCGCGCCATCGAGACTGGCAGCCCACCAGGACGTGCCTGGCCGTGATGCAGTCAGCATCTGGCCAACGCCGCACAGCTGTGTCATCCCGCCTGGCTTGCTGTTGTATCGTTACGGTCGGGTCGCAGCTTGCGCAAGCATGCTGGTCGGACTCGCCAGAACACTGCGAACGCGCGACCAGACAAGGCCTGGTCACCGCACCTGCGGGCACGCGCACACGCACCGGCCGCCCCCGGGCCACATGCCATAATGACGCATGCCCATCGGGCAACGTCTCCACCTCCCTATTCCGAGGCTATACCTCTGTGAGCAATACCACCTCCAAACTGGATTCCATCGCACAAGCCAAAGCCAAACTGCTGGACGAGCTGCAGAAGCTGGAAGAACAGGAAAAGACCGAGCGCGCCAGCGAGGCATCCTCTGCGCATGCCACCATCGTTTCGCTGCTGGAGCAGTTTGCCGGCCATTTCAACACCAAGCAGCGCAACGATATTTCCGCTTACCTGGGCACCACCACGGCACGCAAGGACGTGGTCAAGAGCGGCCGCAGCGAAGTCAAGCCGAAGTACGAACTGCCGCATACCGGCGAGACCTGGTCCGGCCGCGGCCGCACCCCCAAGGCCTTCGCCGCCTGGGAAGGCTCGGTGTCGTACAAGGAATGGAAGGCCAAGAACCCGGACCTCAAGTTCCCGCTGATCCGCGAGTGAGTTCCGCAGGATCGCGCCCTAGGCCGCCGGTGTGCTTGGCGAATCGCGCGACATGTGGTTAGAATCCAAGCACGTGGGGCGGTAGCTCAGCTGGGAGAGCGTCGCGTTCGCATCGCGAAGGTCGAGGGTTCGATCCCCTTCCGCTCCACCATTGTTTCGACCGTGAAAGCCTCGGAAACGCCATGTTTCCGAGGCTTTTCCGTTTTGGGCCCTGCATCGGGTAGCGTGTCGGCTCGGTGGAGCGCCCGTGCCCCGGACGCCATGCCGCCAGGATCACATCGCGCGCGCTAACGTCCGTTTCATCATCATTCCGGAGGCAAGCCATGAACAACAAGCAGAGCCAGCCCGACAAGGCTGCCGACAAGCAGCACGGCGTTTCAGAGAGCCGGCAGGATCGCAAACAGGATGAGGCCGCCAAGCAGCGCCCTGGACAAGAGGATATGCAGATCCATGACGAACAGACGCGCCGCCCCAAGGGCAACGCTGGCCGGGGCGAATGACCTGCCAGGCGGGCGGTTTTGCGGCGCATCAGAATGGAATCGCTGGCGCCGACCTGCCCTGCCCGGTGTGGCAAGATCGTTGACGGACCTCATCCGCTGGAGTGGATGAGGACTGCGCCAACCAACGCGTGCGAAGGGCTGCGACATACCGTCGCCACGCACACATATCCATCGCCTGACGGCGCCTTGTTTCGGTGGTCTTGCCATGCAGAATCCTGACGCGTCCGCGTTACACCTCTTCCACGCCACGCTCCTGTCGGGTGATGCCGCCGTTGCGGCGCAGTTGCCGGCGAACGAAGACGAACGCTTGGCTGCATTGCATGACTGCCAACTGCTGGACACCGCGCCGGAGCCGGTCTACGACGCATTCACTTCGATCGCAGCGGCGGTGTGCCGTACGCCGATGGCCTTGATTTCGCTGATCGACACGCAGCGCCAGTGGTTCAAGTCGAAGCTGGGTATGCCGCCGAGCGAAACACCGCGCGAGCTGTCGTTCTGTGCGCATGCGATCCTCGAACCCGATCAAGTGATGGAAGTGGGCGACACCCACCTGGATGCGCGCTTCGTGGGTAATGCGCTGGTCACCGGCGAGCCGCAGATCCGCTTTTACGCCGGCGCCCCGCTGCTGACCTCCGATGGGATCGCGCTGGGCACGCTATGTGTGCTGGATCGCACACCCCGGCGCCTGTCGGTGGCCGAACGCGACGCGTTGCAGGCACTGGCACGGCAGGTCGTCGACACCATCGAGCTGCAACGTGCGGCCAAGCTGGTCGAGCTGGACGCGCTGCGCGATGAACTCACCGGCGTGTGGAACCGCGCAGGTCTGGAACAGGCGCTGCAGACACTCGCACACAGCTCGTCCACCGCCGCCACGCCATCGCTCGCCCTGGCGCTGATCGAGCTGGATGGCTTCAAACGGATGACATTGCAGGCTGGCGCCGCTGCAGCGGATACAACGCTAATCCAGGCTGCCAGGATGATCGAAGCGCAGTTGCCGGACGCCGCCACGGTGGCGCGCCTGAGCCGGGATCAGCTGTGTGTCGTGCTACCCAAGGCGACGGCAACCGAGGCGGTTGAGATGCTCGAGGCTGTGCGCAGGGCGATCGAGGCGGCCAGCTGGCCAGCCGGCACACTGACGATCAGCGCAGGGTTGGTCGACGTGCCGGCCGGTGCCTGGCGCGCCAGCAACACGCTGCTGGCGCGCGCACGGCACGCCTTGCAAGGCGCGATCGGCAATGGACGCAACTGCGTGCATCGCTTCAATGGCTGGCATCGGCCGGACTGAATGTTGCATCACGCTCAGCTCTGGCGAGGCCGATCACCAGGGCGTTGAGCGACGCGATCTCCGGCCTCGGCCAGTGCGGTCGATGCCTGTATACGGCTGCGGCCGTTGCGCTTCCGGAGCATGTCCGGCATACCCGCAGCGTGCGTTTGAGTGGCTGACGCGTGCAGCGCAGCCGTCACGCCGGTGGGCCGTCGCGTTGTCAGCTGCGCTTGGCCAGACTCAGGCCGCCAAGGCATCGGTGTTGCCGGCGATTTCATCCACCTGCAGCACCTGCACCATGTCCAGCAGCACCACGAAGCGCTCGCCCACCTTGCCCATGCCTCGCAGCAGGTCGCGGCGGATATGCGTGCCGAACGAAGGCGCCGCTTCGATGTCCTGATCGGCCAGTTCGATCACTGCGTTGACCGCATCGACCAGCACCCCGATCACCTGCGGCCCCTGTGCCTGCTCGGTGGCCAGGATCACGATGCAACTGCGTTTGCCGATCGCACTGTCGGCGCGTCCCAGCCGCGATTGCAGATCCACCACCGGCACCACCGCGCCGCGCAGATTGATCACGCCGCGCACGCAGGCCGGCATCGATGGTACCGGCGTGGGTGCGCGGTACTGGATGATTTCGCGAATGCCAAGAATGCTGATGGCGAAGGTTTCGGCATTCAGCTGGAAGGTCAGATACTGGGCTGCCGCATCGGCGTCGCCAGGCATCGCTTCGGGGGTCTGTGCGGTCATCGATCGGTCTCTCAGAAGCTGGCGAATTGGCCTTCGTCCGGGCCCTCGGACATCGCGTACGCGGGCGTCGCGGGGCTGCGCCAGACGCGCGGACCGGGCGCCCCTGCCGGGCGTGCAACAGCCACCTTGCCACGCTTGGGCGGCGTGCTTGCAGGCCCCTGCCCGCCCAGGCGGAAGAACGCCATGCTCTGCTGCAGCTGCTCGGCCTGCGCGCTCATTTCCTCGGCGGTAGCGGCCAGTTCCTCCGACGCGCTGGCGTTCTGCTGGGTGGTCTGACTCAGCTGCACCACCGCCGAATTGATCTGGCTCACGCCGGAGGATTGCTCTTCGGAGGCGGCAGAAATTTCCTGTACCAGGTCCGAAGTGCGCTTGATGCTGGGCACGATGGTATCGAGCAAACGGCCGGCGCGATCGGCCAGTTCGACGCTGGAACTGGCCACCTCGCCGATCTCCTGCGCTGCCACCTGACTGCGTTCGGCCAGCTTGCGCACCTCGGCCGCCACCACGGCAAAGCCCTTGCCATGTTCGCCGGCGCGCGCCGCTTCGATCGCCGCATTGAGCGCGAGCAGATTGGTCTGATACGCGATGTCGTCGATGATGCCGATCTTGTGCGCGATCTGTTTCATCGCCTGCGTGGTGGCGACCACGGCCTCGCCGCCTTCGATGGTTTCCTTCGCGGCTTGCGTAGCCATGCCGTCGGTGATGCGGGCATTTTCGGTGTTCTGGCTGATCGATGCGGTCATCTGTTCCAGCGAGGCGCTGGTCTCTTCCACACCTGCGGCCTGTTCGCTGGCGGCCTGCGACAACGACTGCGCGGTGGCGCTGACTTCTTCCGACGCGCTGGCCAGCGTTTCGGCGCTGGTGTTGACCTCGCCCACCACCTGCGACAGCTTCTGCACCATGGTGCGCATCGCCTCCAGCAGCTGAGCGGTCTCATCGCGGCCATGCACGTCGATGCGCATGGTCAGATCACCTTCGGACAGGCCGTTGGCCACCGCCACTGCGCGGCGGATCGGGCCGGTGACGCTACGGCTGATCACCACGCCAAGAATCGCGCCGAGCAACACGCCGCCGCAGATGATGGCGATCAGCAGCCTCGAGCTGTGCGCATGGATGCTGCCGGCTTCGGCATTTGCCGAGGCGGCGCTGCGCTCGCGCAGGCCACTGAGATCGGTCATCAGGCTGTCGACTTCATCGGAGCTGGCGCGTACCGCACGTGACAGCGCGGCCAGTTCCGGATTGGCGTCACGCAAGGCTTCACGGTTGGCGGCATCGAGGAAGCGGCCGCGCTCTTCCAGATATTTCTGCCAGGCGCGGTCGAACTGCGCCAGCTTGTTCCTGCCCTCTTCGGTCTGGAAGCTGGGGCGCGCACGCGTCATGTAATCGACCACCTTGGCGGTGTACTTGTCGATGCTCTGCAAATGCGACTGACGTTCTTCGGCGCTGCTGGCCAACAACAGATTGGCGCGTGCGCGGCCGATGTAGATGAGGTTGATATTGGCCTCCTTCACGTTCGACAAGCCGAGCAGCTCGCGCTCGTAAAGCGAAGTCGACAGGTCGCTGATGCGACCGGAGTTGGAATAGCCCACCCACCCGATGCATGCGCCGATCGCCGAGACGATCAGGAACGCCAAGATCAGCCTGGTTCCGATTCTGAAGTTGCCTAACATTGGGAGTTCTCTTGAAAATGGTGCGTGCGCAACCTTCGTTGCAGGGTCGCCCGGTGGCGCGATACGGGTGCCGCACACTGCGATGCGGCTTGTCTAACTAATCGTTAATGGCTATCGGCGACGCCACAACGTGCTTGAGATGCAAACGCCGCCTGGACGCGTATTCACCTCGACGGATATGCGCTTTTGTGACCGGTCATGCGCTAGTACGGTCTCGCAGTCGGAAAATCCCTACCCTTAGCTTCGCCGTTGTCCGGTTCAGTCCGCAGCGACATCACGACTGCGCCGTTAGGCTTGGCGTATGTCGCCACAGCCGCTCCCACGCAACTTCTATGCACACGATGCCCGCCAGGTCGCGCCGCGCTTGCTCAACAAGGTATTGGTCAGCGCAGACGGACGCCGCGGCCGCATCACCGAGGTCGAGGCGTATTGCGGCAGCGAAGATCCGGCCGCGCATTCGTTTCGCGGCATGACCCCACGCACGCAGGTGATGTTCGGCGCGCCGGGGCATCTGTATGTGTATTTCATCTACGGCATGCATTGGGCGATCAACGCGGTGTGCGGCGGTGCGCCCGGGCACGCCGTACTG
Source organism: Xanthomonas sp. CFBP 8152 (assembly GCF_014199025.1). Taxonomy (NCBI): domain Bacteria; kingdom Pseudomonadati; phylum Pseudomonadota; class Gammaproteobacteria; order Lysobacterales; family Lysobacteraceae; genus Xanthomonas; species Xanthomonas sp. CFBP 8152. The sequence goes on along the minus strand of NZ_JACHNO010000001.1, from coordinate 1,549,842 downwards.
ATCCGTGCGCTCGAACCGCTGGCCGGGATCGCCTCCATGCAGGCCGCGCGCAACGCCGCCCCGCTTAGAACCTTGACCACCGGTCCCGGTCGCCTGGCCCAGGCATTCGGGGTGAGCGCGACGGACAACGGGCTGGACCTGACCGACGCAAGCGCACGCCTGTGGATCGAGGACGACGGCCTGCCGCCGCCACCCGAGCCGCTGGCAACGCCGCGCATCGGAATCCGCAAGGCGATGGATGCGCCATGGCGCTGGGTCGTTCCCGATAGCCGCTATCTGTCACGCCCGCTTCCGCGTGCGGCCGGCACGCGCGCGGTACTGCCGGGCGACTGAGCCAGCCATTGCTCCATCGGCGTCTGCTCGGCGGCGCCCGGCCCACGTTGCAGCAGGCGCAAGGCCTGCTCGGCCTGCTCGCTGCTCAGTTCCTGCAGCGGCTGGAAGCGATCTGCCACCCACACCGCCATCGGCAGGCCATCGAGATATGCCACGCGATTGCCTGGCACGCGCGCGACACGCTCACCCGGCAGGACGCTGCCCAACAGATTGCTGGGGTCGCTCGCACTCACGCACACCCACTGCTGCGGCAAGGCTTGCGCACGCACGCGGCGTAGGGCCGCGATCGCATCCGGCAACGCAAACTGCTCGCCGGACAGCCCGGCGATGAAACGCCCGCCACGGATCTCACCGCGCGCTTCCAGGCGTTGATACATGCGCAGCAATTCGCGCCACGGTGGCAACCACGCCGCCTCGCGCTCCAGCAGCCGCCAACAGACCACGCCGTAGCGACGCAACAGGGTGTGCGCCACATGTTCGAGCATGTCCTGGTGGCGCTCGCCGGCTTCGGCCAGCGGCAGTTCCGGCAGCGCGCGCACCGGCGCCCAGCGTCCGGCATCGCGAATGCCCAGCGCACTGGCGCGGCGCCGGTGGCGCGACAGCGCCGAGGGCCGCTTGGAAGCCGGCACCAGCAGTGCGCGCAGCCCGGCATAACTGTCGCAATGCGCGCGCCCGCGCATCACCAGTTCGCTCAGGGCATCTTCCAGTTCGGTGCTCATCAGGCGGGCCGCATCGGCAATCTCGTCGAAGAACAAGGCGCCTTGTTGCTGCAGGACTTCCGACACCCGTTGCGCGCGCGAGCCCAATGGCGCGTCGTCGGCATCGCGTGCCAGGCTGCTCCAGCGCTGCGCCTCGCGACGCGGCAGCAACACGATCGGTGTGCCGCGCAGCGCGGCGCCACTGCGGCCACCACCGGGCCGCAGCCGTGCCCACACGCTGCGCCCGGCGGTGCACAGCTCGTCCAGCCAGGCCGGTTGATAATCGCGCACGCGGGCCGGCAGCAGCTCGCTCTCCCACAGCACGGCAGGCGCTTCGAAGCCTTCCAGCTGCCCGACCACGCCGGCCAATGCGTCCGGCCCTGCCACCCGGCTGGCGCTGTCGAGGTGCTGCCACTCGAACAGGAACCGCGCGTAATCGCGTTGCGCCACCGGCTCGATCTCGCGGCGCAACCGTCCCAAGGTATAGCGATGGATGCGCGCCAACAGATGGCGTTCGCACCACTCTTCCGACGGCGCCTGCGCGCTGAAGTGGCCGGCCATGACATAGCCCTCGCGCTGCAGGGCGGCCAGGGCAAGCACGATCTCGGACTCGGGCAAATGCAACGCGCCGGCCAGGGCCGGCACCTGCGCCGGACCGACTGCAGACAGGCGACCGCGCAGCAACTCGCGCACGGCCCACTCGCGCTGCCAGTCGGCAACGCGGCAATCTGTCGGCGCCTGTAGCGGCGGTAGCGCAACGGCGTGCGGATACAGCGGCGCAAACCAGTCGATGCGCTCGGCACTGATCCACAGCGCGGGCACACCATCGAACGCAAGACAACTGGCACGCCCATCGCCTGCGAGCGCAGCCAGCCAGGCCTGCCATTGCGCGTCGGTCGCTTCGCCGACGGGAAGCACGCCGAGCCCGACCAATGCTTCGTGCATTTCTTCGGCATCGCGCGGCTGCGGCCAGGCCTGCTCGCGCACCGAGGCGATGGCCTCGGGATCGAGCTGCCCCAGGTCGTCGCTGCTCTGCGGGGTGTAGCGACGGCTTTGCACGGCCTGGGTGCGGCGCTCTTCCAGCGGTGCGTCGTCCAGGAATGCATACGGCCGCGCATTCAAGGCTTCGGCCGCCAGCGGCGACGGTGCCGCCAGATCGCGCGCCACCAACGTGATCGCCCCCGACTCCAGCCCGCGCAGCACCTGCAGCCAGCCCTCGCTGTCCATGGACTGATGCAGGCAGTCTTCCAGCGTCTGCGCCACCAACGGATGGTCCGGCACCTCGCGCTCGCCGACCAGATTCTCCGCACAGGCGACCTGATCGGGGAACACGGTCGCCAGCAGATCCTCCGATTTCATCCGTTGCAGTTGCGGCGCGACCTTGTTGCCACCGGCAAAGCGCGGCAGCGCCATCGCATTGGTCGCATTCCAGCGCCAGCGCACGCCGAACAGCGGCGCATCCAGCAAGGCCTGGATCAATACCTGCTCGGCCGATGACGAGTGCAGATAGCGGGCCACCTCCGCCAGGGCGAAACTATGACTGGTGGACAGCGACAACACGATCGCATCCTCGGTCGCGGCGGCCTGCAGTTCGAAGTTGAAGGTGCGGCAGAAGCGCTTGCGCAACGCCAGCCCCCAGGCACGATTGATGCGGCTGCCGTAGGGCGAGTGGATCACCAGCTGGGTGCCGCCGCTGGCATCGAAGAAGCGCTCCATCACCAGGCATTGCTGGGTGGGCATCGCGCCCAGCGCGGTGCAGGCATGGGCGAGATAATCGACCAGCTGGCGTGCCGCTTCCACCGAGAGATCCAGCACGGTGTGCAGCCAGTCGCAGGCGGCCTGCTGGGGCGGGCTGTCCAGCCGCGCCGCAATCTCGCCGCGCAGACGCGACACCGCCGCCGACAATTCGTCGCTGCGGCCGGGCGCCTCGCCCAGCCAGAACGGGATGTTCGGCGGCGCGCCCTTGGCGTCTTCCACGCGCACCCGCCCGGCATCCACGCGCAGGATGCGGTAGCTGGCATTGCCGAGCTGAAACACGTCGCCGGTAAGACTTTCGACCGCAAAATCCTCGTTCACCGTGCCGATCTTTTCGGCCTGCGGCTCCAGCACCACGCTGTAGTCGCCGGTTTCGGGAATGGTGCCGCCGGAGGTCAGCGCAGTCATGCGTGCGCCGCGGCGCGCATGCAGGCGCCGATGCACCGCATCGCGATGCAGGTAGCCTGCACGCGGCCCGAGCCGTGTGCTGAAGCCGTCGCACAACATGCGCACCACGTCATCGAAGCTCGCGCGGCTCAGCTGCGCGAACGGCCAGGCGCGACGCACCAAGGCGAACAGCGCGTCTTCGTCCCAGTCCTCGCACGCGGCCTCGGCCACGATCTGTTGTGCAAGCACATCGATCGGCGCCAGCGGAATGCGCAAGGCGTCCAGCTCACCGCGGCGCACGCTGTCCAGCAACGCGGCGCATTCGACCAGCTCGTCGCGGGTCTGCGGAAACAAGCGCGCCTTCGGCGTGCCGCCGACCGCATGCCCGGAACGTCCGGCACGCTGCAGGAAGGTGGCGATCGAACGTGGCGAACCGAGCTGGCAGACCAGGTCCACATCGCCGATATCCAGGCCGAGTTCCAGCGATGCGGTGGCCACCAGCACGGTGAGGTCGCCGGCCTTGAGTCGCTGCTCGGCCAGCAGACGCGTTTCACGCGAGAGGCTGCCGTGGTGCGCGGCGACGCGCTGCTTGCCGAGCAGATCGCCAAGATGGCGTGCAGCGCGCTCGGCCATGCGCCGGGTGTTGACGAACACCAGCGTAGTGCGGTGCTGCTGCGCGAGCGTGGCGACATCGGCATACACCTGCAGCCACTGATCGTTGGACATCACCACGCTCAGCGGCGTCGGCGGCAGGGCCAGTGCCAGATCGCGCCTGCGGGTATAGCCGATATCGACGATCTCGCACTGTGGCGGCCGGCCGGCATCGCCCGCCCCGACCAGGAACTGCGCCACGGTCTCGATCGGCTTCTGCGTGGCCGACAGCCCGACGCGCGTGATCGGGCGCTCGGCCAGCCGCTGCAATCGCTCCAGGGTCAGCGCCAGATGACTGCCGCGTTTGTCCGCTGCCACCGCATGGATCTCATCAACGATGACGGTGCGCACATGCCGCAGCGCGTTGCGCCCGGACGCAGAGCCCAGCAGCACGTACAGAGACTCCGGCGTGGTCACCAGGATGTGCGGCGGCGTGCGGCGCGCCTGTGCCCGCTCACGCTGCGGGGTGTCGCCGGTGCGCACCGCCGTGCGCACCGCAACGTCCGGCAAGCCGTTTGCGACCAGGGCGGTGCGGATGCCCTGCAACGGCGCATCCAGATTGAGGTGGATGTCGTTGGACAGCGCCTTCAGCGGCGAGACGTACACCACACGGGTTTCGTCCGGCAACATGCCGCCGCTGGCCAGGCCATCGCGGATCAAGCCATCGATGGCCGCGAAGAACGCAGTCAGCGTCTTGCCCGAGCCGGTCGGCGCGGCCACCAGCGTGTGGCGTCCGGCCTGGATCGCAGGCCACGCGGCAATCTGCGCCGGTGTGGGCGCAGCGAAGGTCTGCGCAAACCACGCAGCCACGACAGGATGGAACTGCTTCAGGACAGGATGCATAGGCGATGCCGCAGGCCGCGATGCCAGGCCAGGAGCGGCGTATGGATTCAACGGGGCCAAGTCCAGTGGATGGGGTTGCGCTGCGCCCGACACAAGCCAACCGCGGGATTGGCGGTGAATGGTTAAAGCGACTGCCGGCCTGACTGCACAGCAGCCAAGCCGGGCGCATCCGGCGCGCCGGTGGGCGCGCGCGACGTGGTGACAGCCATTGGCGGTACGGCCAGTGGCTGCTGCACGAGCGGCGGAGGCTGGCCGGCGCATCAGCGCACCACTCACCAGCCATCAACGCAACGCTGCGGCCCGGCGTGACGATTGTCGATCGGCCGCAGGCCATGGCACATTGGCGCCATGCCAAGCCTTATTCTCTTCATGATTGCCGGCGCCGCGCTGTACGCGTTCTGGAACTCCTCGCGCGCGGCGGCCGAACGTGCCGATATCCTCGGCCGCAATGCCTGCCGCGCCGCCGATGTGCAATGGCTGGACCAGAGCGTGCATTCCACCAACATCCGCATCTGCCGCAAGCCCAATGGCTGGCTGGGCTTCGAGCGGACGTTCCGGTTCGAGTATTCCCACGATGGCATCGACCGCCACAGCGGCCGCCTGGTGCTGCGCGGCGATCAATTGATCGCCTTCACCGGACCGCAGGTGGCCACGGTGACGCCGTTGAGCCCGGACCATCAGCGCCTGAACTGACCGCGACTGGATCGATGTATGCGTCTGCAGGCACCTGACCTGCATGCAGTGCCGTGCGACCGGAGGCCAGCGTCGATGCCGCGCATCCACCTCGCCGATGCAGCACATGCAACGGCCTGTTGTGGTGGAAAAATGCACGTGCCGTGCACCCGGCGCACGTGCACGCCAACACCGGACGGACGCGCAGTACGCGTCCGCTCGTGCAGTTACTTGACCACGCGCAGATGCGGACGCTTGCCCGCGCTCGGCGGATCGTCAGGCGTGGACGCGCTCGGCGGCGGCGGTGCGCCCGGATCCGGCGGCTCGGTACTGGTGCCGGGGATATCGTCCGGCAAGGCCATGCCCTGCCCGGTTTCGCGTGCATATACCGCAAGGACCGCGGCCATCGGCACCATCACCGGATAGCTAACGCCGCCAAAGCGTGCGGTGAACTGCACGCTGTCGTTGTCGACCTGCAGCCCGACCACCGCGCGCTCGGCGATGTTCAGGACCACGCGGCCGTCCTTGATGGCACTGGCAGGCACCTGCACACCGGGCAGCCCAGCGTCCACCAGAACGTGCGGCGTCATGCCGTTGTCGTTGATCCATTCGACCAAGGCCCGCAGCAGGTACGGGCGATGGCTGGTCATGCGGGGGAAATCTTCGCTCATGACGTCATTTTACCCGCACACGGCCCGCAGCGGCGGCTGCGCGATGGGGCGTCGGTCTGTTGGCATACAGCCGTCGCATCAGCCCGGCAGGTCGCGCAGTTTCTTTTCCTGATCGGTCAGGCTGCGGATGAAGCCGGGATTGCGGAAGATCCGGTTGCCGTAGTCTTCGATCGCCTTGCCATCCTTGGGCAGACCGATCTCCAACGCGTCCAGTCGCCAGATGATCGGCGCCATTGCGCAATCGGCCAGACTCATTTCCGGATTGAGGAAGAACTTGCTGGCCTTGAACAGGGGCACCGACGCGGTCAGCAGTTCTTTCAAACGCTTGCGGCCGGCCTCGGCCTGGGTCTTGTTGCCAAGCTGGATGGCCTGCACCTGCGGCACCCAGTCGTGCTCGATCCGCAGCATTGCCAGACGCAGACGTGCGCGCGAGAGTGGATCGACCGGCATCAACGGCGGATGCGGGTAGCGCTCGTCCAGGTATTCGCTGACCACCGATGCGGCGTACAACACCAGGTCGCGTTCGACCAGGGTCGGAACCGAATGATAGGGATTGAGATCGATCAGATCTTCCGGGGGGTTTTGCGGGTCGACCGGCACCAGGTCGTAGGTCACCCCTTTCGCCGCCAGGACCAGACGGACCCGGTGGCACAACACGTCGTCGTTGGACGAAAACAAAGTCAAGGTATTCCGCATACGCACACTCGTCGCCATTCAAGGCTCTCCGACGACCGGAATCCGCCGGCCGCATCGGCGCGGCCGGCCCAACGCCGACCGTCACCACGGTCCTTCGAGTGTGCAATCACGTCACGCAAAAGCCAAGAGTGATAGGGCCGATTGATGCCCGGACAGACCGGTTGTTGCGTCGAGATGCAGCTTCGGGTCACACGCGCGCGTCGCAGCCGGACGATTGCTGGTGCACGATATCGGGTACGGCTGGTGCCCAATGGCCAGTCCCAACACATGGCAACGGCATCCGTTTGGCCTCCGTGCACAGGCTGACGCGGCGCTGACGTTTTGACACGCGCCGCAGCGTCATCGGCTATCTCGAACAGGCTCTGGTGACTGTCTGTCGCACCCCGATGCAGGCACGTCGCCTGAAGTGCAGACCTCGCCGGCCTCTGTGCATAGAGCTGAGCGCAAGGGTTGGGGCCAAGCGATCGCTGCGCCGCAGGCGACACACGGTTCGCATGCCGGGTCGGTGCGCTCTTGCAGCCGATGACCAGCCTGCAGATCGGTCAATGCACGTCTTTCCAGTATTCCTTCTTCAGCAGATAGGCCATGAAGGTAAGCAAGGCCAGGAACAGGATCACCCACACTCCCATGCTCTGTCGCTTCAGGGCAGCCGGTTCGCCGGCGTACTCGAGGAAGTTGGCGATATCGCGCACCGTCTGATCGAACTCGACCGGCGTCTGTCGCCCTGGCTGACCGAGTTTGAGCGCCTGCACCGGCTTGTCGCCGGTCGCCTTGTCGGGCGGGCCGAACTGCGCCTGCTGCAGGCCTTGCAGCTCCCACAGTGGGTTGGGCATGGAGGCATTCGGAAACAGCTGGTTGTTCCAGCCCAGGGGGCGGGTCTGATCCAGATAGAACGACTTGAGATAGGTATAGACCCAGTCGGTGCCACGCACGCGTGCGATCAAGGTCAGATCCGGCGGCGCCTTGCCAAACCACTTGGCTGCGGCATCGTGCGGCATGGTGCCTTCGATGTGCTCGCCGATCTTGGCGCCGGTGAAGTTGAGGTTGGCCATGACCTCCGCTTCGCTCAAGCCCAGATCGCTGGCCATGCGCGAATAGCGCAGATACTTCAGCGAATGGCAGCCGGAGCAGTAGTTCATGAACAACTGCGCGCCACGCTGCAGCGAGGCACGGTCGCTCAGGTCGTTGCCGGCCTGCTGCACCTTCCCGCCTTCGGCTGCCAGCGCCCCTGCGGCCAGGGTCAGCCCGCACAGCAGGGCCGCCACGCGCGACGTCCATGACCTCGCGTTGGAATTAGTCATGGGTGGTCACTCGCTCGGGCACCGGCTTGGTCTTGTCCAGCCGCGTCCACACCGGCATGGTGATGAAGAAGGCGAAGTACAGGAAGGTCAGCACGCGCCCGACATAGGTTTCGTGTGCGTCGGTGCCAGGACCGGAGCCGATCACGCCCAGCCACACGAAGCACACCACCAGCACGCCGAGCGCGGCCTTGGAGATCCAGCCGCGGTAGCGGATCGAGCGCACCTTGGCCCGATCCAGCCACGGCACCAGGAACAGGATCGCGATCGCCGAGAACATCACCAGCACGCCACCGAGCTTGTTGGGGACCACCCGCAACATTGCGTAATACGGCGTGTAGTACCAGACCGGCTTGATGTGCTCCGGGGTCACCAGGCGATTGGCCTCGGTGAAGTTGTCGTGCTCCAGGAACAGGCCGCCGAACGCCGGCGCGAAGAAGATGATGAAGGCTGCGATCAATAGCAAAAAGCCAACCCCGACCAGATCCTTGACCGTGTAGTACGGATGGAACGGGATGCCGTCGGCCGGCTTGTGCGCGTCCCAGCGGTTGCCCTTCGGACCCTTCTTGATCTCCACGCCATCGGGATTGTTGGAGCCCACTTCGTGCAGCGCGCCGATGTGCAGCACGATCAGCAACAACAGCACCAATGGAAGTGCGATCACGTGCAGCGCGAAGAAGCGGTTGAGCGTGGCATCGCCGGGCAGATAGTCGCCCATGATCCATTCGGTCAGCCCGTTGCCGATCACGGGGATGGCACCGAACAGGGAGATGATCACCTTCGCGCCCCAGAACGACATCTGCCCCCACGGCAGCACATAGCCCATGAAGGCTTCGGCCATCAGCACCAGGTAGATCAGCATGCCGAGAATCCACACCAGCTCGCGCGGCTTCTGGTAGCTGCCGTACATCAGCCCGCGGAACATGTGCAGATACACCACGATGAAGAACAGCGAGGCGCCGGTGCTGTGCATGTAGCGGATCAGCCAGCCCCACTCCACGTCGCGCATGATGTATTCGATCGAGGCGAACGCATCGGCGGCGCTGGTCTTGTAGTGCATCGTCAGGAAGATGCCGGTGACGATCTGGTTGACCAGCACCACGATGGCCAGCGAGCCGAAGTAGTACCAAAGGTTGAAGTTCTTCGGCGCGTAGTACTCGCTGACGTGCTTGCGGTACATGGGCATCAGCCCGGGCGCGCGTTCGTTGACCCAATCGAACACACCGTTGGCGGTACGGACCAGGATATTGCTCATCAGGCAGCCCCCGTGCTGTTGGCCGACCTACCGGCACCATCGGGATCGACGCCGATCACCAGGGTGTTGTCGTCCACGTAGTGGTGTGGGGGCACCAGCAGATTGATCGGCGCCGGCACGCCGTCGAAGACGCGGCCGGACATGTCGAAGCGCGACTTGTGGCAGGGGCAGAAATAGCCGCCTTTCCACTGCGGGTCGTAGGGCTCGGGGCGGATTTCGGCGACCATTTCCGGCGAGCAGCCCAGATGCGTGCACAGCCCGACCAGTACCGAGATGTCGGACTTGATCGAGCGGTACTCGGGGTTCTTCAGTACGTAGTCCGGCTGCTGGTCCTTGTTCTCGGACTTGGGATCCTTGAGCCGGTCATCCAGCGAAGGCAGTGCGTCGAGCATCGCCTTGGAGCGCTTGACGATCCAGATGGGCTGGCCGCGCCATTCCAGAACCAGGCGTTGCCCTTCCTGCAAGGCACTGATGTCGGCGGTCACCGGGGCACCGGCCAACTTGGCGCGTGCGCTGGGATTCCACGACTTCACGAACGGAACCGCGACAAATCCTGCTCCGACCGCACCGACCACGGCCGTTGTCGCGGTCAGGAACCGACGACGCCCGGTATCAGCAGGTGCGTTAACCCCATCGTTGGCCATCCGGCTCTCCGATCTTGATTAGGTAGCGTGAGGCTGCCAACGGCTGGCGGGGGTCCAGCCGCGATGAATCGACCGCAGTGTAGCGGAACGCTTAATGCACAGACAACGCAATGTACGCAGTCGAACCGTCGCAGTGCAAACACCGGCTGCATGCGCGTGTCGACCGCATCATGCGCCAGCCTCACCCAGGGCGGACCGCTGTGACGCAGTGCCGACAAAAAGATCGGCGTCAGTTGCAAGCATGCTGCAGCATCGCGCCGGCGTAGTGGCCGCCTCTGCGGAGTGGTAGCCGCATGACATTAGCCTCGGCACGTGACTGTCAAAGCAGGCCGCAGCGCGCGCAAATAGGCGCAAGGCACGCAGCTCAGTTGGCAGCGGCTGTCTGCCCACGATAGCGTCCGGCCAGCAGGCCGACGCGTTGGACGTAGCGCTGGGTCTCGCTGTAAGGCGGCACGCCACCATAGCGATCCACCGCGCCCTCGCCCGCGTTGTAGCCGGCGGCGGCGAGCGTGAGATCGCCGTTGAAGCGCTTCAGCAACCACGAAAGATATTGCACGCCACCGCGAATATTTTGCGTTGCATCATAGGCATCGCTGACCCCGAAGCGGCGCGCGGTGCCGGGCATCAACTGCATCAGACCCTGCGCGCCGGCCCGACTCAGTGCCAGCGGGTTATAGGCCGACTCGGCATGGATGATGGCGCGCACGATCGCTTCCTCGACCCCGAACTCGCGCGCGGCCTCGGTGATTTCCTGCTGATAGGCGTTGGTGTTGAGCCGGATCGCGCCGAAATTGACGCCGGGCTTGGCCGCGCAGGCGTAACAGGTTTCGATGAAGCTGTAATGGATGGTGCGCAGGCCTTCGATGCTGGCGACCTGACGCGGGCGCGCACTGGTGTAGTGACGCACGCCGTCCTTCATATACGAATAGACCTGTCCGCTGACCACCCGGCGCGGATTGACCGCGGTGGCAGGCGCCTGCACGACCGAGGTCTCCGCCACCGGCATCGCGCGCGGCATCACTGCCGAGGCGACCTCGGCGGCGCGACGTGGCGCCTGGCCAACCGGCTGACTGATGATGGTGGCCGGCGCGCCACTGTCGATCGAGGTGCTGGCACGCGCCGGGCCGGCGCCCATGCCCGGCGTCCGGCCGGCCATGGCTGGCGGCGCGCGGCGTGCGGATCGGTCCGGGGTATAGCTGCTGATGACGCTGCAGGTCGCGCCACTCTGGCGCTTGCTCAGGTAGCTGGTGATTCCGTCGCCGCTGACACACTTGTACAAGGTGCCGGCGCAGACCGGCGCTGCCGGCAACGTGACGAGTAACAGCCCCAGCAATCTTGACATCCCCTTCATGCGGCGGAGTGTCCCAGCTTGGCCGGGGATTGCCAAGTGGCCGCCGCGATTATCCGGCCAGTGGCTCCAGCCGCGTCCGCAACGTGTTCAGCGCCTGGGTCAGGGGCGCGCGCACGGTCTCCGGGGAGATCGCATCGAACGGCAGGTCGAGCAGCAGCAGGTTGGCGGCCAGCGCCGACATGCTCGGCGCGCCCAGGCCCAGCCAGCAATGCGCCGGCCCGTCGGCTTCCAGCGCGCCCAGCCAGGGCGGGATGCGTGCGGCGAGAGCCTCCAGCGTGCCGTGCAGGCGTACCCGGGCCCGGCACGGGAACGGCGACTCGCCGATCGCCTTGCGCAGGAGTTGCAGTGGCTCCTCCGGCAATGCGCGCGCGGCGAACTGCGCGCCGGTCGCATTGGCCCGGTCGATCCGGTCGGCGCGCAAGGTGCGCCAGTCCTGGCGCTCGCAGTCCCAGGCCAGCAGATACCAGCGCCGCCCGTAGTTCACCAGCAAGGCCGGCTCGACGCAGCGCACGAGCGACGCGCCGGAGTGACGGCGATAGTCAAGCCGCAGCGTGACCCGGTCGCGGCAGGCGCTCGCCAGTTGCGCCAGCAGCGCCGCATCCACCAAGACACCCGCCTCCTCGGTGACCGGCAGACTGGCCATGGCCGCATGCGCCGCACTGGCACGCTGGCCGCTGCGTCGCGGCAACAGCGGATCGAGCTTGCGCAGCACCCGCGCCGCCGCCGCATCCATGCCGCGTATCGCCGGGGCCGCTGCGCGCAGCGCGATCGCTACCGTCAGCGCCTCGTCCTCTTCAAACAACAGCGGCAGGGCGGCTGCACCCTGCCCCAGCCGGTAGCCGCCACCGGCGCCGGGCACGGCATGCACCGGGTAGCCCAGTTCGCGCAGGCGGTCTATCGCGCGCCGCACGCTGCGCGGATGCAGTTCCAGGCGCTCGGCCAGCGCCACGCCCGACCAACTGCGTCCGCCCTGCAGCAGCGCAAGCAGACGCAACAAGCGGGCAGCGGTCGAGGCCATCGCATTACCGTATTGCGGACGGAAACTGTCCGCAATAGCTGGATAGGATTGCGCTGGCACTTCGTCTCTACGCCTGCCGCATCCACCAAGGAACCTGTCATGCCCGACAACCGCCATATCACCCTGTTTCACAATCCCCGCTCGCGCTCGCGCGGCGTGCTGGTGCTGCTGGAAGAGCTCGGCGCCAGTTACGACCTGCAGATCGTCGATCTGGAAAAAGGCGAGCAACTCGCGCCCGCGTACCTGGCGATCAACCCGATGGGCAAGATTCCCGCAATCCGGCACGGCGACAGCGTGGTCACCGAACAAGGCGCGATCTACCAGTATCTGGCCGAGTTGTATCCGGAGGCCGGTCTGTCGCCGGCACCGGGCGATGCCGATCGCGGCGCCTACCTGCGCTGGCTGGCCTTCTACGGCTCGGCATTCGAGCCGGCGATCATCGACCGTGCGATGAAACGCGAGGCTCCGCCGCGCTCGATGTCGCCCTACGCCGATTGCGACACGGTACTGCAGGTGATCGATGCGCAGCTGGCCAAGGGCGACTATCTCCTGGGCCAGCGCTGCAGCGCGGCCGATGTGCTGTGGGGCGGCGCGCTAGGCTGGATGGTCGATTTCGGCCTGATCGACCCGCCTGCCGGCACCCGTGCCTACATCGCCCGCATGGCCGACCGGCCGGCGTTCGCGCGCGCCGAGGCGACCAACGCCAAGCCCTGACCAAGCGGACGGACCCGGCGCAAGCGGGTAAACTGCGCGGCTATCTTCTACCCGCCTGGAATAAGCGCCATGCCCGGGACATCCGTTTCCGACCTGTCCGCGGCCACCGCCGTGGACGCACCCGCCCTGTTGCCGCTGCCGGTGGCCCGCCCGTCGGCGCCTGCCGTGGTGCGCGGCAAGCTCTATATCAAGACCCACGGGTGCCAGATGAACGAGTACGACTCGGCCAAGATGGCCGACGTGCTCGCCGCCTCCGAAGGCCTGGAGCTGACCGACAACCCCGAAGACGCCGACGTGGTGCTGGTCAATACCTGCTCCATCCGCGAGAAGGCGCAGGAAAAGGTGTTCAGCCAGCTGGGCCGCTGGAAGGCGCTGAAGGCCGGCGGCAAGCCGGTGATCATCGGGGTGGGCGGCTGCGTGGCCTCGCAGGAAGGCGAGGCCATCGTCAAGCGCGCGCCCTACGTGGATCTGGTGTTCGGCCCGCAGACCCTGCATCGCCTGCCGGAGCTGATCCGCGCGCGGCGCGAATCGGGCAAGTCGCAGGTGGACATCAGCTTTCCGGAAATCGAGAAGTTCGATCGCCTGCCCGAGCCGCGCGCCGACGGCCCGTCGGCATTCGTGTCGATCATGGAAGGCTGCTCCAAGTACTGCTCGTTCTGCGTGGTGCCCTACACCCGTGGCGAAGAAGTCAGCCGCCCGTTCGAGGACGTGCTGGTGGAGGTGGCGCAACTGGCCGCGCAAGGCGTGCGCGAGATCAACCTGCTCGGCCAGAACGTCAATGCGTATCGCGGCGCGTACGGCGCCGATGCCGGCGAAGCGGCGCAATACGCGGATCTGGGCTTGTTGATCCGCACCATCGCGCAGATCGAGGGCATCGGCCGTATCCGTTTCACCACCTCGCATCCGCTGGAATTTTCCGACTCGCTGGTGGATGCGTACCGCGACGTGCCGCAGCTGGCCAATTATCTGCATCTGCCGGTGCAGGCCGGCAGCGACCGCATCCTGTCGGCGATGAAGCGCGGCTACACCGCGCTGGAATTCAAATCCAAGATCCGCAAGCTACGCGCGGTGCGTCCGGATATCTCGATCAGCTCGGACTTCATCGTCGGCTTTCCCGGCGAGACCGAAGCGGATTTCGAAAAGACCATGAAGCTGATCGAGGACGTGGGCTTCGACCAGAGTTTCTCGTTCGTGTATTCGCGGCGTCCCGGCACGCCGGCCTCGGACCTGCAGGACGACACGCCGGAAGCGGTCAAACAGACGCGGCTCGCGCGTTTGCAGGCGCAGATCAACGCGCATGCCACGCGCATTTCGCAGTCCATGGTCGGCAGCGTGCAACGGGTGCTGGTGGAAGGCCCGTCGCGGCGCGATCCGAACGAATTGACCGGCAAGAGCGAGAACATGCGCCCGGTGAATTTCCCCGGCAACCCGCGCCTGATCGGGCACTTTGTCGATGTATTGATCACCGAGGCGATGAGCAATTCGCTGCGTGGTCTTATCCAGGTGGACGACAGCGAAAGCTGATACTCCATAGGTGCTGCGGCACGTAGCACCACGGCATGCTGATCAGAGGGTGCGCGCCGGTTGGTCACTACTTCCGTAGCGCTGCGGCCGGGCACGCGATGCTGCGTCTGCCTGCCATCGTTGTTGCGTTGCTTTGTGTAGCTGCATGCGTGCAGCACGCTGGCAACTCCGTTGAGGTTATGCACGTCGTGCCTCGCACCTCGATCTTCGGCAAGCACACAGCTTGCGTGCTTGCCGCACTGCATTCGCCGATCGGCGCTCCAGCATCTGCGCGCTACCGAGCCGTGGTCGGTCTCGGTCGACAACGGCGCGCATTACTCGCATACGCCGGGCATGATCGTGACCGCGCACAGCAACGACACCAACTCCGCTCGACACACAGTACGCAAGGCGATTGATCAAAATTTCACCAATCGTCTGCAACGCCTTACGGCACAAGGCGTCCGAACACTTACCCACAGGCTTTGCCGAATTCGATCCACACCGCTTGTGGACAACCGCCACCGCAGTGGTGATTTTTTCGCCATGCCCCTGCCGGACCTTGTGCGAGTAGGCGCCACGATTTTTATCCACAGGTTAGTGATGCGTGACTCCACAGCGCTTGTGGAAAAACCGCGCGGACCGCCGCATGCCGGCCAGACCGTACCGGTTGCGGCAACCGGGCGTGTTGGTGGGATCACACGCTGCGCGCTACCCTCGCCTGCCGCCCAACCGACCAGCGCATGCGTGCGCGGTCCGATCCGACCATGAACTCACCTGCACATCGCGACTTCACCCTGGAACCCGACGACACCGAGCGCCTGGCCAATCTGGCCGGCCCGTTCGACGCGCACCTGCGCCAGATCGAACTCAAGCTGGGCGTGGAGATCGCCAACCGCGGCAACATCTTCCGCGTCACCGGCCCGGAGCCGGCGATCACTGCCGCGCAGACGCTGCTGGCCGCGCTGTACGAGGAAGCCGCCGCCACCACCTTCGACAACCACGCGATCCATCTGCGCTTGAACGATGCCAATGTCGAGCACGTGGTCGATCGTTCCTACGTGGCCCAGGACGTGGCGATCAAGGTCAAACGCGGCACCGTGCGTGGCCGCGGCGCCAACCAGGCCAAGTACCTGCATGCGATCGCCACGCACGACATCAATTTCGGCATCGGGCCGGCCGGTACCGGTAAGACCTTTCTGGCCGTGGCCAGCGCGGTGGAGGCCCTGAACGAGTCGCGCGTACAGCGCCTGATCCTGGTGCGCCCGGCGGTGGAAGCCGGCGAGAAGCTGGGCTTTCTCCCAGGCGACCTCAGCCAGAAGGTGGACCCGTACCTGCGCCCGCTCTACGACGCGCTCTACGAAATGCTTGGCGTGGAAAAGGTGGTCAAGCTGCTGGAAAAGAACGTCATCGAGATCGCGCCGCTGGCCTATATGCGCGGCCGCACGCTCAACGATGCCTACGTGATCCTGGACGAAGCGCAGAACACCACCATCGAACAGATGAAGATGTTCCTGACCCGCCTGGGCTTTGGCTCCACCGCGGTGGTCACCGGCGACCTGACCCAGATCGACCTGCCAAAGCACGTCAAGTCCGGCCTGCGCGATGCGATCGAGGTATTGCGCGACGTGGACGGCGCCAGCTTCACCTTCTTCGAAGCACGCGACGTGGTGCGCCACCCGCTGGTGCAGCGCATCGTCACCGCGTATGAAAAGCGCGACCAGCAGGACGCTGCGATCAAGAGCAACGCTGAATGAGGCTATTCCTTGTCAGCTTGACGTTGGCAAGCGGATTGGTCGCGGCGGCATCGCTCGGGGCCACCGAAGCGCCGCTGCTCCCGGGAATTCCGGCCGTGGATCGCGATGTGATCACGGCGACACAGGTGGCGCCCCCCTGTGTGTCGCTGGCTGCCGAACAAACCAGCATCAGCATTCCAACCGCGCACTTGGAGAGGCTGGCGGAACAGGCGCGCGGCGATATGCCGGCAGGGAACGATCGCGTACGATTCAGTGCTTGGCAGCAAGGTCGCAGCGCGCGCTGGCTGCTCGATCTACCGGGAACGGTCACGGATGCACGCGGCTGCGAAAGCTCACCGCTTCAGCACGCGCACCGCTCAAGCCAGTCGCTGGTCGGCGGACTCCTGGAAAGCGGTATCGCTGCGGTCTGGCTGCATGACCAGCCAGGATTCGTTTCAAGGTTGCGGGTGCGGGACTACAATCACGGCTGCGGGCGCGGCCCGATCGGCAGTTCGAGCTACCGCGTGGCCAACGGGCCTGCGGTGATACTGCTGATCACCTGCACGCGCTGACCCTCTGCCCAGGAAACTCTCGCCATGACCCGTGGACCTGTCCGCCTCGACGTCGCTGTCAGTTATGCGCTGCCGCGCGCCGGTCTACCGTCGGCGGTGAGTTTTCGCAAATGGGTGGCGGCCGCGCTGAAGGGCCGCATCCGCGAGGCCGATCTGGCGGTGCGGATTGTCGACGAAAAGGAAGGCTGCTCGCTCAACCACCATTACCGTGGCAAGGATTACGCCACCAATGTGCTGAGCTTTCCGGCCGAGCTGCCCGAAGGCCTGCCCAAGGGCATCAAAATGCCGCTGCTCGGCGATCTGGTGATCTGTGCGCCGGTGGTGGCACGCGAGGCCGCCGAACAAGGCAAGTCGCTGGCCGCGCATTACGCCCATCTGACCGTGCACGGGACCCTGCACCTGCTGGGCTGGGATCACGAGGACGACAAGGAGGCCGACGCGATGGAGCAACTCGAACGCGACATCCTGACCGATCTGGGGATCGACGATCCATATGCGGGAGAGCGCTGATGCGGGCCTGCGTCGCCACCGCGTTGCTGTTGCTGGTCTTCTCCGGCGCCGACGCGCAGACCCCGCCGGCACGCCCCGACCTGCCGGCCCTGATCGAATGCCGCCAGCGCATCGGCGACTTCAACGCGCTGGCGCCGGTGCTTGCCGACCCGCTCAAGGCGGTGGCGCTGGGCTGGACGCCGCTGGACCAGGCCAACCTGTTCATGACCGAGTACACGCTCAACACGCCGATCAGCGTGTTCGGCCACCGCACCACCCACATCGCGTTCTCCGGCGCCAGCGTGATGGCGCTGCTGGATCTGCCCGACCCGCGCCCGCTGGCCAGACAGCTGAACCTGGAACCGGGCGTGGATAACGCCGACAAAGTCATGTACGGCCGCGAGCTGGTCAGCGAAGACACCACCAACCCCAAGACCGGCGAGGCCATGATCGAATCGATCGTGCTCAGCGTTTCCAACGTGAAGTCGCATCCGGGCAAGACCGTGGTCGGTTGCGGCTACAGCCTGGACTTGCCCTGAAGCGCAGCGTCCGCCCGCCCCGTCCACAGCGCCGTGGCGGCTTCCTGTTAGACTGACGGCTATCGCCTGGTTTGCCGGGTGCCGTCCCACGTCACGATGTCCGAAGACGACAGTAGCCAATCCCAAGAAACACCCGAAAAACGCCGTAGCTGGCTCGAGCGCCTGAGCGCTGCCTTCTCTGGCGAACCCCATACCCGCGATGAACTGGTCGCGTTGTTGCGGACCGCCGAACAGGACGGCCTCATCGCCGCAGACACCTTGCGCATGATGGAAGGCGCGATCTCGGTGTCCGAACTCACCGTGGGCGATGTGATGATCTCGCGCTCGCAGATGGTCTCGCTGCCGGTGGAGGCGCGCTTCATCGACCTGATGAAGCAGGTGGTGGAATCCGGCCATTCGCGCTTCCCGGTGCATGGCGAGAACAAGGACGAAGTGCTCGGCATCCTGCTGGCCAAGGACTTGTTGCGCGGCGTGGTCGCCGACAACGGCCCCGGCAACGTGCGCGAACTGCTGCGCCCGGCGGTGCTGATCCCCGAGTCCAAGAAGCTCAACGTCCTGCTCAAGGAATTCCGGCTGTCGCGCAACCACATGGCGATCGTGGTGGACGAGTACGGCGGTGTCGCCGGGCTGGTCACCATCGAAGACGTGCTGGAGCAGATCGTCGGCCAGATCGACGACGAGCACGACGATGCCGAAGACGAGAATTCGTTGATCGCCATCCAGGCCGACGGTCGCTATGTGGTCGATGCGCTGACGCCGATCGAAGACTTCAACGAGCGCTTTGCTGCCGACTTCCCGGACGACGAGTACGACACCGTGGGCGGCCTGGTCACCGATGCGATCGGCCATCTGCCGGAAACCGGCGAAGAGCTGACGCTGGGACGCTTTGCCTTCCGTGTGGCCAAGGCCGATGCGCGGCGTGTACATGCCTTCCATGTGACCATTCTGCCGCCAGACCCGCAGGACGACGCTTGAACCCTTGGTACCGCGCGACTGCTGCAGCGCCAGACCGCGGCAGCGTCCGGCGCTGGGCGGTGTCCTGTGTCCTGCTGCTGGCGTTGCTGGTAACGCCTGCCGCCGTTGCCCAGGCCCCCACTCAGGCGCCTGCCCAAGCCGCAACATCGGCACCGCGGGTCGGCGTGGTCACCATGCAACCGGGCGAAGTGTTCTTCGAGCGCTTCGGTCACGATGCCATCGTGGTGGTCGATCCCGTCAGCGGGCAGGCCACCTCGTACAACTTCGGCTTCTTCGACCCAAGCGAGCCGGATTTCGTCCCGCGCTTTGCGCGCGGCGAGATGATGTACTACCTGGTTGCGTTGCCGCTGGACGAGGACCTGCAGCAATACCGCGCGGTCGGCCGCGGCGTCAGCATCCAGTGGCTGGATCTGCCGCCGGACCAGGCGCGCGCGCTGGCTAACGGGCTGGCGATCCGCAGCCAGCCCGAGAACGCGCGCTACCACTACGATTATTTCGTGGCCAACTGCGCCACGATGGTCCGCGACACGCTGGACCGGGCGATGGGTGGCGCGTTGAAATCGCAACTGGCCGGGCGTTCGCGCGGCAATACCTTCCGCAGCGAAGCGGTGCGGCTGGCCTCCCCTGCCCCGTGGATGTGGCTGGGCTTCGATCTGGGCCTGGGGCCGTACGCGGACCGCACGTTGTCGCGCTGGGAGGAAGCGTTCGTGCCGATGCGTCTGGCCGACAGCCTGACCCAGGTGCACAACAGCGCCGGCCGCCCGCTGGTGCAGTCCACGCAGATCCTGCTGCCGCATCGCATCGCACCGGAGCCGGCCGAACAGCAACGCCATTGGTGGCCATGGTTGCTGGCCGGGCTGATCGTCGCCGCCGGCGTGCTTGCACTCGGTCGCCGGCAACGCATGCTGGCCGCCTTCGCGCTGCCGTATTGGCTGCTGTGCGCGATCGGCGGCGGCTTGCTGGTATATCTGTGGGGCTTCACCGTGCATCAGTCGGCCTGGGCCAATCGCAACCTGTTGCTGGTGAACCCGCTCTGCGTGCTGCTGTTGATGGGCGGCATTGCGGTGCTGCGCGGGCGCCGGCCCGGGCGCTGGTTCGACGTGCTGCGCTGGGTGGTCGCCGCCGCGGCATTGCTGGCGCTGTTGATCCACTGGCTGTCGTTCCAGGCGCAGGGCAACCTGCAGTGGGTGTTGCTGCTGCTGCCGATCCACACCGCGCTCGCGATTGCATTGCGGCGGCATGACTTGTCCGCCCGCACGCGCTGATCCAGGATGCGTCCATGAACCACCACGGCCGCCATCCGGATAACCCCTCCTGCGTCATCACCTGCGCCTGGTACGACGCCGACGGCAAGCGTTACGACATCAGCCTGGAGCAGATCAGCGACGTGCTGCAGCGCCCGGATGGTTTTGTCTGGGTCGGCCTGTACGAGCCGCAGGAATCGGTGCTGCACAAGTTGCAGGATGAGTTCGGCCTGCACGATCTGGCCATCGAGGATGCGCTCAAGGCGCACCAACGCCCCAAGGCAGAGAGCTACGGCAATTCACTGTTCGTGGTGGTCAACACTGCGCAACTTGTCAACGAGCGCATCCGCTACGGCGAAACCCACGCGTTTCTGGGCGCGCGCTTTCTGTTGACGGTGCGTCATGGCGCATCGCTGTCGTATACGCCGGTGCGGCATCGGGTCGAACGCGAACCGGCCATGCTGCGCATGGGCGCCTCGTTCTGTCTGTATGGCGTGCTCGACTTCGTGGTCGACAACTATCTGCCGATCATGGACGAGTTCCGCGACACGCTGGAAGGTCTGGAAAAGGACATCTTCGCCGACGACTACAAGCGCGAAACCGTGGTGCGCCTGTACGAGCTCAAGCGCGAACTCAACAAGATGCGGCTGGTCGTGGCGCCATTGCAGGATGTGCTCTCGCACCTCAAGCGCAACCCCGGCTCGCTGATCCACGACGAAGTCGGCATCTACCTGCGCGACGTGCTCGACCACGCCGTGCGCATCAACGACGCCATCGACACCTTGCGCGAAATGCTGGGCACCGCACTGAGCGTCAACCTGTCGATGGTCACCCTGGCCCAGGGCGAAACCGTCAAACGCCTGGGCGCCTGGGCCGCGTTGCTGGCCGCCCCCACCCTGATCACCAGCTGGTACGGCATGAACTTCACCCACATGCCCGAGCTGGACAAATCTTACGCCTACCCACTGCTGGTAGCCGGCGTGGTCGCCTCCTGCCTGGTACTGTATCGCCTGTTCAAGCGAGCGCGGTGGTTGTAGGCCGCTTTGCGGCCGGGATTCGGGAGTGGGGATTCGGGATTGGTTGGAGCAGGACGCCTGACGGTGGCGCGTGTGTTGCACGTACCCTCATCCGCCCTTCGGGCACCTTCTCCCGAGGGAAGAAGGAAATGCCCTGGACTTTGCGAATCCCCAATCCCGAATCACCAATCCCAGCACTCAAGCCACATAAATCGTCTTGATATTCATAAACTCGTGGATGCCGTGCTCGGCCAGCTCGCGGCCGAAGCCCGAGCGCTTGATGCCGCCGAACGGTAGCCGCACGTCGCTCTTGACCACCGAATTGACGAAGGCCGCACCGCACTGCAATTGCTGCGCCACGCGTTCGCCGCGCTTGGCATCGGAGGTCCACACGCTGCCGCCCAGGCCGAAGCTGGTGTCGTTGGCCACGCGTACCGCCTCCGCTTCATCCCGCACGCGAATCACCGACGCAACCGGGCCGAAGAACTCCTCCTCATAGGCCGGCATGCCCGGGGCGACACGATCGAGAATGGTGGCCGGATAGCCAGCATGCGAACCGGGCACCGGTTCGCCGCCCAACAGTACCTTGGCGCCCTTTTCCACGCTGTTTTCTACCTGCTTGTGCAACTCGTCGCGCAGATCCGCGCGGGCCATGGGCGCCAGCGTGGTGCCCTCCTGCTGCGGGTCGCCGAGCACGCGCTGGGAGGCGGCGGCCACGAAGCGTTCGATGAATTGATCGGCAATGGCGTCCACCACGATGAAGCGCTTGGCGGCGATGCAGGTCTGCCCGCTGTTATCGAAACGCGACTGCACGGCAGAGGCGACGGTGTGCTCCAGATCGGCGTCTTCCAGCACCACGAACGCGTCGCTGCCGCCGAGTTCCATCACGCACTTCTTCAGCTGATCGCCCGCATTTGCAGCCAGCGAACGTCCGGCGCGTTCGCTGCCGGTCAGCGTCACCGCGGCGATGCGCTCGTCACGCAACACATCTGCGGCCTGGTCGTTGTCGATATGCAGCACGTCGAACACGCCGGGTGGAATACCTGCGGCGTCCAGCACGTCCTTCATCGCATCGGCGCAGCGCGGCACGTTGCTGGCGTGTTTGAGCAGCGCCACATTGCCGGCCATCAGACCCGGGGCGAGGAAACGAAATGCCTGCCACAGCGGAAAATTCCACGGCATCACCGCAAACACGCAGCCCAGCGGTTCGTAGCGCACATAGCTGGACTGCGCTTCGGTCGGGATATCGCGCGGTGCCAGATACTCGGCTGCATGCTCGGCGTAATAGGCGCAGCCCTGCGCGCACTTGTCCACCTCGGCCAGCGCCTCGTGGCGCAGCTTACCCATCTCGGCGGTCATGATGCGCTGCAGGTCATCGCGCCGCCGGGTCAGCTCTTCGCCGACCCGGCGCAGCAGCGCGCCGCGCTCGGCCAACGGCAGCGCCGCCCATTGCGGAAATGCCTTGGCGGAAGCAGCCAGACGCGCCTCGATGGCGGCGGCGTCCAGGGTGTGCTGGGTATGTTCGACCTGGCCATTGGCCGGGTTGACGGTGTCGTAGGACATGACGGTCTCCTGTTACAGGCCCGCCATGCTAGTCGCCGGAAAGTTGCAGCCGCGTCACAACCGCTGCAAATCGCTGCAACGCTGTGTTTACCCGCACCGCGACGCAATGCCGCACCTCCATCGCACGGCTAGCGGCTAGCTGGCAGCCGGAACAACGCACCCGCACACGCTGATGAAAGCAGCCCTGCCCTGTCCCGACCATCCCACCGCACAAAAATGCTCTAGCATTCGGCACTTGGCAGCTTCATCCATTCACGGAAGACCACCACGATGCGCCGGGATCTGATTGTTCTAGTTGTACTTGGCATCGGCGCCTGCCTGCCGGGATGCGCCGTCCTGCAGGACATCCTGCACGGCCCGCGTCCGGGCCCGAACGGATTTGTCACCGTGAGCTGCACCAACACGCTGCCCAATCCCAGCCAACCCTGCGAAGAAGAGGCACTGCGTGCCTGCTCGGACACTGCCATCCGCCAATTTGTCACCGCGCACTCGTCGCCGAACATGGTCACGATCTATCCGAGCAAGCAGAAATCCAAGGACGACGGTAACAATAACGGCAAGAACAGGGACAAGGATCGCGCCGACGAACAACCCAGAGTCGAGCAACAGGGCTACGACATCAGCGCCGAGTATCAGTGCTACCTGACCAAGCCGCAGCCCTGGGACAGCGGGTACACGCCTCCGGCCAGGTAACAGCAGCCCAACCAACTGCCGAGCCCGGCGTCCGATAACCGCCGCAGACGTCCGCAATCGGCTTGCAGCGGTCGTAGATGTCGGTGACTTCGGCGTTCGCAGCTGTCTGGCTTCCGCTTGTTGCGATGCATTCGCCACACCCATGTTGGTGCCTGCTCAGGAAGCAGCCTGCAGCGCCAGTTGCGCATCGCGCTGACGGCGTCTTTCGCCGCGCGCCAGCAGCCACCAGCCGATCACCGCGGCGATCGACACCGCCAGCACCATCAGCGTGGCAAGCGCGTTGATCTTGGGGCTGATGCCCAGCCGCACCGATGCAAACACCTTGATCGGCAAGGTGGTCGAACTGGGCCCAGCCAGAAAGCTGGCGATCACCACGTCGTCCAGCGACAGCGTGAACGCGAGCAGCCAGCCCGATGCCAATGCGGGGGCGATGATCGGCAAGGTGATCAGCAAGAACACCTTCAGCGGTGTCGCGCCCAGATCCATCGCCGCCTCTTCCAGCGAGCGATCCAGTTCCTGCAGGCGCGAGGAGATCACCACCGTCACGAACGAGACGGTGAAGGTGACATGCGCCGCCCAGATCGCCACCGCGCCGCGCGGTGCGATCCCGAGTACACCGCCCATCGAGACCAGCAACAACAGGATCGACAGGCCGATGATCACTTCCGGCATCACCAGCGGCGCGGTGATCAACGCGCCGAACAGGGTCTTGCCGGGGAAACGCCGCATGCGCACCATCGCCAGCGCCGCCATCGTCCCCAGCACCGTCGATGCACAGGCGGTCCAGAACGCGACTTGCAGACTGACCCAGGCCGCCTCCAACAACTGGCGATCGCGCAGCAATTCGCCATACCAGTGCGTGGAAAAGCCGCCCCACACCATCGCCAGGCGCGAGGCGTTGAACGAGTAGACCATCAGCAACAGGATCGGCAGATACAGAAAGCCGAAGCCCAGCGCGAGGACACTGCCACCCAGCACGCGACCACCGCGCGAGGCGCGCATCATGTCAGCCGCCCTTCCAGTTCGCGCTGCTGATAACGGTGGAAGAGCACGATCGGCGCCAGCAACAGCAGCAACATCACCGTGGCCACCGCAGCGGCCACCGGCCAATCGCGATTGTTGAAGAACTCGCCCCACAGCACGCGGCCGATCATCAAGGTGTCCGGCCCGCCCAGCATTTCCGGAATCACGAATTCGCCCACCGCCGGAATCATCACCAGCATGCAGCCGGCCACGATGCCGTTACGCGACAGCGGCAAGGTGATGCGCACGAACGCCTGCCACGGCCGCGCGCCCAGGTCGTAGGCCGCTTCGAGCAGGCGCCGATCGTGCTTGACCAGATTGGCATACACCGGCAGCACCATGAACGGCAGATAGCAGTGCACGATGCCGATGTAGGCGGCGAGCGGTGTGTACAGCAACTGCAAGGGCTGGCGGATCACCCCCAGCGCCAGCAGCGCCTGATTGAGCAAGCCGTTGCCGTCGAGGATGCCGATCCAGGCGTAGACGCGGATCAGGAACGAGGTCCACGACGGCAGCACCACCAGCATCATCGCCATATTACGCGTGGCCAGCGGCAGACGCGCGATCACATAGGCCATCGGGTAGCCGATCAACAGCGCAAACACGGTCGACAGCGCCGCGATCCTGATCGAACTCGCATACGCCGCTACGTATTGGCTGTCGCGCAGCATGACCAGATAATTGCCCAGATGCAGCTTGAGGCTCACCGCCCCATCGGCGGCAACGGCGAACAGCGGCGTGTACGGCGGCATCGCGGTGGCGCGCTCGGCGAAGGAGATCTTCAGCACGATCAGGAACGGGATGGCGAAGAACACCAGCAGCCACAGAGACGGGGCGGCGATCACGCCCCAGCGCGCGACCGGCAATGCGCGGATCCGGCGCCTCATGCGGTAAGCACCACGCCATCGTGCTCGCCCCAACTCAGCCATACGCCATCGCCCCAGCTCAGCGCTTCGCTGGCCCAGCGCTGACGATTGGCGAAGTTGGCCATCAGCTTGAAACCGCCGGGCAGGCGCACGTGGTAGACCGAATGGCTGCCGAAATAGGCGATGTCCTCGATCACGCCCTGCGCCTTGTTGCAGGCCTGGGCGGGCTCGTCCTTGCCGATGACGAGCTTTTCCGGGCGCAGCGCGAATGTCACCGCCTGCCCTTCGAAACCGGTGATGCCGTGGCCGATCCGGATGCTGGCGTCGAAGGCGGACGCTTTCAGGCCAACGTAATCCGGCTTGTCCTCGACGATGACTGCGTCGATCAGATTGACCGAGCCGATGAATTCGGCGGCGAACCGGTTGGCCGGTTGCTCGTAGATTTCGTCTGGCGTGCCGACCTGCTGGATCCAACCCTGGTCCATCAATGCGATGCGGGTAGCCATGCTCATGGCCTCTTCCTGATCATGGGTGACCATGACGCAGGTGACGCCGGAGGTCTCGATGATGTTGACCAGTTCCAGCTGCATCTGCGCGCGCAGCTTCTTGTCCAGCGCGCCCATCGGTTCGTCCAGCAGCAGCAGCTTGGGCCGCTTGGCCAGCGAGCGCGCCAACGCCACGCGTTGCTGCTGCCCGCCGGACAATTGATGCGGCTTGCGCCGGGCCAGGCTGCCAAGCTGCACCAGCTCCAGCATCTGGCCCACGCGCGCTGCGATCGCCGCCTTGGACAAGGCTTCCTGCTTCAGCCCAAAGGCGATGTTCTGCTCCACGCTCATATGCGGAAACAACGCATACGACTGGAACATCATGTTGATCGGGCGCTCGTACGGCGGCAACGTGTCGATCGGCTGGCCATCGAGCACGATGCGGCCCTTGGTCGGCCGCTCGAAACCGGCCAGGCAGCGCAGCAAGGTGGACTTGCCGCTGCCCGAACCGCCCAGCAGCGCGAAAATCTCGCCCTTGCGGATCTGCAGGCTGACCTCGTCGACCGCGACAACGCCATCGAATTCCTTGCGGACCTCGCTGATGCTCAAGTAGGCGTTGTCGCCACAAGAAAGCGGCGCCGGCGCGGCCTCGGTAACTGCCATGAACCCTCTCGATGGCCAAGCATGGCCCAGCAACGACTGTGCACCTCCAGACGCTGGCACCGCCAGTGCTCGATACGAGATCCAGCACCCGTCCCTTTCAGTTCAAGCGCATCGTCTGCAGCAAACCGGCGACGACCTGCCACATCGGGTGACTACCGGTCGGCACAGGCCCCGCAGCAGCGCAGCGTCTGCAGCAGGAAGACACCCTACCGCGACCGGGGCACAGACGCCCGCCGCGACGGGTACCGATCAGCGTGCCTGCTGCACCGGCGCGCTCCATCCCAGACCCAGGCTCTTCTGCAGCGCAACGTAATTCACCAGCAACTGCACCTGCGCCTGCGCGGCGGCGTCCTGCGCGGACAGTTGCTGGCGTTGCACGTCGAGCAGATCGATCGACGAGGTGGCTCCGGCATCGCGCCGTTGTTGCATCAACCCGGCCGAACGCGTCGCCGAGGCTTCGGCCTGGCGCGCCACAACCAGCTGCTTGCGCGCCGAGCCGAAGCGCGCCAATGCCGAATTGGCATCCTGCAACGCAGCCAGCACCGCCCCCTCGTACGCCGCCTCGCGGCCGGCGTTGCCGGCACGTGCCTGCTCCACCTGCGCCTTGGTGCGGCCGAAGTCGAAGATCGACCAGCGCAGCATCGGCACCGCCAGTGTGGTCAACGCGTCGGAATTGAAATCGCTGGGCGAGCCGGCGACCCAGCTCAGGCCGCCCAACAGGCTCACCTGCGGGAAATACCCGTTCAATGCCTCGCCGATCTGCGCGCTGGAGGCAGCCAGCTCGCGCTCGGCCTTGCGCACATCGGGGCGGCGACGGATCAAGGCGCCGGCATCGTCCACGCGCACCTGCGCGGGCAGCATCGGCAACGGCCGCGGCGCGCTCAACTGCGCATCCAGCGCACCAGGCTCGCGCCCCACCATCAGCGCCAGCTGGTCCAGCGCTTCCTGCAACTGCATTTCCAGCGGCAGGCGCTGCGCCTGTTGCTGCTGCACTTGCGTGGCGATCTGTTCGACCTGCAGGTCCGAGGCCGCACCACGTTCGCGGCGCTGCTGGGTCAGGCGCAAGGTCTGCCCGATCTTGTCCAGATTTGCATCGGCAATTGCCAGCCGCGCCTGCAAGCCGCGGTAGTTGAGGTACACCTGCCCCACTTCGGCCGCCAGCTGCACCTGCGCATCGGCCAGCTCGGCTTCCGAGGCCTGCGCCTGTGCCAGGGCGCCTTCGGCGGCGCGACGGCGGCGGCCGAAGACATCCAGCTCCCAGCTGGCATCGAAACCGGCGCTGTAGATCTGGGTCTTTTCCAGATCCAGCGCCTCGCTGCCCTGTGCCGGTGGCTGCCCATTCTGACCGTTCTGCAAGCCGCCCAGCGTATCGACGATGGTCTGCGGCGGCTCGGCATACGCATACATCGCACTGGCGTTGAGCTTGGGCAGGCGCTCGGCACGGCGCTGGCTGGCCAGTGCGCGATTGGCGCGCAACCGCGCCTGCGCCGCACGCAGGTTGGGACTGTCGGCCAGGGCCTGGGTGACCAGCCGGGTGAGGGTCGGATCCTGCAGTTCCTCCCACCAATGATTCAATGGCGCGGCGGCGACCACGTCGGCGCCAGCTGCGCGATGCAACGCCGACGCCTGCACCGCCGCGTCGGCCACTGTCGGGGGCTTGGTGTAGTTGGGGCCGAGCATGCAGCCGCCGAGCAGGACCACGCTCAGTGTCGCGGCCAGGGACATGCGGATCGGGCGCATGGAATCAGTGCATTGCAAGGTGCGCCCCCTTGGGTAACGGCTTGAGCAAAAAGGCCAGCGGAATCGTGCAGACCACGATCACGCCGAAAATCCAGAACAGATCGCTATAGGTCATCACCAGCGCCTGCTGCTGCACCAGGCGCGCCAGCTGCGCGACCGAGCGAATGGCCGCCTCGCCGCCGGCGCTGCCCTGCATCTGCATGGTCAGGCCGGACAGAAAATCCTGCGCGCGCGAGGAATTTGCAGTGATCGCGCTGCCGATGGTTTCGGTGTGGAAGGTCATGCGGCGCTCCTGAAAGGTGGAGATCAGCGCAAGCCCGACCGAGCCGCCAAGGTTGCGGCCGGCGTTGAACAGGCCTGACGCATCGCCGGCCAATTCGGGCGGTACCGAGGAGATGGCCGCCTGGTTCAACGACATCATCGCCAGCGCCAGGCCGCAGCCCTGCAACAACTGGCCGGCGACGAAATGCGTGCCGACCGTGTCGGCGGTCAGCGACAGATTGACGAAGCACGCCGCAGCAAAACAGATCAGCCCGGCGATCACCAGGATGCGCACGTCCACCACATCCAGCAGCTTGGGCATCATCGGCATCAGCAGCACGGTCGGCAGCCCGGACAGCAGCAGCACATAGCCGGCCTGCTCGGTGTTGTAGCCGGAGATCACCGCCAGGAACTGCGGGATCATGTACATGACGCCGAACAGGATCATGCCCACCGCCATGATCATGACGAACACCGCGCCGAAGCTGCGATGCAGCAGCAGCGACAGCCGGATCACCGGCGCGCGGCGACGAAATTGCGAAATCACCAATGCGATGAACCCGCTCAGCGCGATCACGCTCAGCGTGTTGATCTCGCTGGATTCGAACCAGCGCTCGCGCTGGCCTTCTTCCAGCACCACGGTGAGTCCGCCCAGACCGGCGGTCAGACCGTAGATGCCCAGCCAGTCGGCATTGAGCAGGCCGGCCCAATCGCCTTTTTCATGCTTGAGGCCAAGCAGCAGCAAGGCCACCAGGCCCACGCAGATCGGCACGTTGATGAAGAACGCGTAGTGCCAGCTGACATTTTCGGTGAGCCAGCCGCCGAGCAACGGGCCGATCACCGGGCCCATGATCACGGTCATGCCGAACAGCGCGGTGCCCATGGTCTGCTGACTGGGCGGCAGGCGCGTGGCGACGATGGTCAGCGCGGTCGGAATCAGCGCGCCACCCGCCAAACCCTGCCCAACGCGGCCGATGATCATCATCGTCAACGAGGTGGACAGCCCGCACACCACCGAAAAGGCGGTGAACATCACTGCGCAGATCAGCAGGAAATTGCGCAGGCCCAGCGTGCGCACGAACCAGCCGGTCAGCGGGATCATGATGATCTCGGCAACCAGATACGCGGTGGAGATCCAGGTGCCTTCCGTGCCGCTGGCGCCGACCTCGCCCTGGATCGTGGGCAGTGCCGCGTTGACGATGGAGATGTCCAGCGTCGCCATGAACGAACCGATGGTGCCGGCCAGCACCGCCAGCCACGCGCCCGGCTCGGCCTTCTCGCGCTGCGCGCTGCCGCCGGCACGCTGGCCGGTGGCTGCCGTTGCAGTCATCGCGCGCGCTCCTGCGCCTGCACGCGATCGGATTCCTCCTCGGCCCGTTGCTTGGCGTCCTTGGCCGAGCGCGTGTCCACGGTGACCTCGACCGACATGCCCGGCACCAGCACCTTGCGCGCCTCGTCGCCGGCCAGCACGCGGATGCGCACCGGCACGCGCTGCACCACCTTGGTGAAGTTGCCGGTGGCATTTTCCGGCGGCAACAGTGCGAACTGCGAGCCGGTACCGGGCGACAGGCTCTCGACCTTGCCGTGCAGCTTGACGCCCGACAAGGCATCGACCTCGATCTCGGCCGGCTGGCCGGGACGCATCAGGCCGACCTGGGTTTCCTTGAAATTGGCGATCAGGTAAAGCGATTCCTGCGGCACGATGGTCATGGTGCGGGTACCCGCCCCGAGGAACTGACCGACCTGCACCGTCTTGTCGCCGACGCGGCCGTGGATGCGGCTGGTCAACAGGGTGTCTTCCACCGCCACGCGGGCCTGGTCGGCATCGGCGGTGGCCTGCTTGAGGCCGGCCTGGGCCTGTTCCAGCTGCGCGTTGCTGGCCAGGATCTGGCTCTGCGCACCCTTGGCCTGCGCCTGCGCGGCCTCGTGCTGAGCACGTGCACGTTGCAGTTCGTGCTGCAGACTTTCCTGATGCTCGTGCGTGTCGGCGCCAGAGGCGGCCAACGGGGCGAAGCGCTTCACTTCGGCCTGAGCGAACCTCAGGCTTGCCGCTGCCGAGGTCACCTGGCTGCGCGCCTGCACCAGCGCCGACTCCTGCCCGGACACATTGGCGGTGGCCGCGGCGATATCGGCCTGGCGCGCGGCGATCGCGGCTTCGGCCTGCTGCAGGGTCGCCTGATAGGTGCGCCCATCGATCTGCAGCAGCGGTTGGCCGGCTTCCACGATCTGGTTGTCGCCCACCATCACCTTGGTCACGTAGCCGCTGACCCGCGGCGCCACGGCCACCGAATCGGCCTGCAGGTAGGCATTGTTGGTGTCCTGCATGTAGCGGCCCTTGATCAGGTAGTAGGCCAGCCAGATCACCAGCAGCACCAGCACCAGCACCCCGATCACGATCAGCGTCCATTTGACCTTGGGATTCTTCAACGGCGAGGGCTTGGGCGGCTCCTGCTCGTCGTGCGCGCCGGTGGCTTGCGCATCCGTGCCCGAAGGCTGGCCGTCGTTGGACTGCTGGTCGTGGTTGCTCAAGGTGAGGCGTCCTGTGTCGTGGGCGAGGCGCGCGCGACGACGTGCCGCATCAGCGGCCCGGCGAAGGCGGCACAACCATACAATTATTTGAACCGTCCGGTACAGATTGCGTGACGACCGCAGTCAGCGTGCGCTATGACGAAGAGCGGCTGCCAACACCTAGCGAGCAGTCGTCAGGGGTGCAGACGGCGCGCTCAGAACCGGAGTACGAGTGGGACATGCCGATCCGGGCACCGGCCGCGCGCCCCTGGCGGCTGCGCAGCAGTCTTGTTAGGCGCTCTTATGAGCGGGCGCCTGGTAGGCACCATACAGGGCTGCAGGAACAACTGCGGCCGTCAGCGACCGGTCTTGATCTCGGTCCACAGCCGCGTATACAGGCGATCCACCTCGGGCGGATTGATCGCATAGGTGAACATCTTGGCGGTCACCTGCGGCGGCGGGTAGATGGTGGGGTCGTTGCGGATCGCCGCGTCCACCAGCGGCGTGGCGGTGCGCACCGGGTTGGCGTAGTGGATGAAGTTGCTGTTGGCCGCGGCGACATCCGGCTTCAACAGATAATTGATGAAGGCATAGGCGTTGTGGGGATGTCTGGCGTCCTTGGGAATGGCCAGCATGTCGAACCACTGCGGCGCGCCCTCCTTCGGAATCGCATACGCCACCTTGATGCCGTTGCCGGCTTCCACCGCACGGTCGCGCGCCTGGATGACGTCGCCCGACCAGCCCACCGCCAGGCAGGTGTTGCCGTTGGCCAGCGAGGTCACGTACTGGCTGGAATGAAAGTTCTGCACATACGGGCGGATCGTCTTGATCAGCGCGGCGGCCTTCTCGATCTCGGCCGGCACGCTGCTGTGCGGATCCAGGCCCAGATAATTGAGCGCAATGGGAATCAGATCCGAGGGCGTATCCAGCATGGTCACGCCGCAGTCCTGCAATTTGGACAGGTTTTCCGGCTTGAACACCAGATCCCAGCTGTCGGCGACCTCGGTGCTGCCGAAGATGGCCTTGAGCTTGTCCACGTTGTAGCCGATGCCGGTGGTGCCGATCATGTATGGCACGCCATAAACGTTGCCCGGATCCTGCGCGGCGATGCGCCGCATGATGTCCGGGTCCAGATTGGCCAGATTGGGGATCTTGCTCTTGTCCAGCGGCAGGAACACGCCGGCCTGGATCTGGCGGCCGAAGAAGCTGAGCGTGGGCACCACCACGTCGTAGTCGCTGCCACCGGCGAGCAGCTTGGTTTCCACCATCTCGTCGCTGTCGAAGACGTCGTAGGTGACCTGGATGCCGGTGCGTTTTTCGAATGCGGGAATGGTGTCTTCGGCGATGTAGTCCGAATAGTTGTAGACATTGAGCACCTTTGCCTGCGCGTCGGCACTGCCGGGTGCATTGCTGCCACCGCAGGCGGCCAGCAACGTGGTGGACAGCGTCAGGGCAAGCAGTCGCAGCGTCATGCGGGTCTCCAGAGCAGCGCGATCAGGGCGTCCGGTGTGTGGCCGGTCGAAGGTCCAGCCTACCCATGGTGTTTGTGTTTGCACAGCGCGGCGTGGCGGACGCCATCCATGTACGCACGGCAGGCGCGCGCGGCCGCTGTCGGAATCGCGCATGCCAGCCGCCTTTAAACGTGCGCGTGCGACTGGAAGCCCCTTGAGGTGTACTGGCAAGGCTACGCCGCACCGATGCCCAGCGCCTGCGCGGTATCGTCCAGCGCCGCCCAGGCCTTGTCGAACAGCTCGTCGACCTGTTCGCAGGTGATGATCAACGGCGGCGACAGCAGCATCGCATCGTAAGTGGCACGCAGGATCAGCCCGCGCCGCAACGCGAAATCGCGGCACATGGTGCCGACCCGACCGCGTTCGGGGAAATAGACCCCGCGCCGGCGCTTGTCCGGCACCAGTTCCAGTGCCCCGACCAGGCCGGCGATACGCGCCTCCCCGACCAGCCGGTGCTCGCCCAGCTCGGCCCAGCGTTGCGCCAGATACGGTGCGATCCGGGTGCGCGCGGTTTCCACGATGCCTTCGTCCTGCAGCAGGCGCAGATTCTCCAGCGCCACCGCCGCACAGACCGGATGCCCCGCATAGGTGCCGCCATGCGCCAGCTCCCCGCCCTGCGCCTTGAGCACCCCGGCCACGCGATCGTTGAACATCGCCGCCGCCAACGGGATGTAGCCGGAGGTGATGCCCTTGGCCAGCGTCATCACGTCGGGCTGGAAGCCGAAATAATCCGCACCGAACCAGGCTCCGGTACGCCCGAACCCGCAGATCACCTCGTCGGCCACCAGCAGCACGTCGTAGCGCCGGCAGATGCGTTCGATTTCCGGCCAGTAGCTGTGCGACGGGATGTACACCCCGATCGCGCCCATGATCGGTTCACCGATAAACGCCGCCACGTGTTGCGGCCCGAGTTGCAGAATCCTGTCCTCGAGCCGACGCGCCGCCAGCAGCCCGTACTCCTCGGGGTCCATCTCCCCGCCATCGCCGAAGTGATACGGCGGTGCGATATGGTCAATATCCGGAATCGGCAAGCCACCCTGCCGGTGCATGCCTTGCATGCCACCCAGGCTGGCACCGGCCATGGTGGTGCCGTGATAGCCATCGTGGCGGCCGATGAAGATGCGTTTCTGCGGCTGCCCCTGCACCGCCCAGAAATGCCGTACCAGCCGCAGGATGGTGTCGTTGGCCTCCGACCCGGAGTTGGCGAAGAAGGCATGGTTCAGATCGCCCGGCGTCAGCTCCGCCAGCTTGGCGGCCAGATGGATGGCGGGTTCGGTGGTGCACTGAAAAAAGCTGTTGTAGTAGGCCAGCTGTTCCATCTGCCGCGCCGCGGCCTGCGCCAGCTCGGTGCGCCCGTAGCCGACATTCACGCACCACAACCCGCCGAAGGCATCCAGCAGTTTGTTGCCCTGCGCGTCCCAGACATACACGCCCTGCCCGCGGGTCAGGATGCGCGTGCCCTTGCCGGCCAATGCAGCGTTGTCGCTGAACGGATGCAGGTGATGGGCGGCATCGAGTTGCTGCAAGGACTTCAACACAGTGGGGTGCACGGCTTGCTCCGGAAGGTGGCTCACGCCAGTGGCGCGAGCGCAGTGGCGCTGCAAAAAGCAGCTGGCGCGAAACGCATCGGACGCCTGCAATGCACTCAGGTCTCGACCATTACCGCATAACGTACCCTCATCCGCCCTTCGGGCACTTTCTCCCGAGGGAAGAAGGGAACGGCGCGGCGAGCGGCGCGGAGCGCACGCGCCTCACACATTCAACAACAGGAACTCCCGCTCCCACGAGCTGATCACCCGGAAGAACGTCTCATATTCCTTGCGCTTGACGGAAATGTAGGCGCGCACGAAGCGCCGCCCCAGCATCTCCTGCAAGGCCTCGCAGCCCTCCAGTCCGTCCAGCGCCTCGCCCAGCGAGCGTGGCAGACCGTAGCCCTGCTGCTTGCCGTTGCTGCTGATCGGCGCGGTCGGTTCGAGCCTCTCGCGGATGCCGAGCAAGCCGCAGGCCAGGGTCGCCGCCATCGCCAGATATGGATTGGCATCGGAGCCCGCAAAGCGGCTTTCCACCCGCATGTTCTGCGGTACATCGATCGGCACACGCAGCCCGCAGGTGCGATTGTCGAAGCCCCACAGCACATTGCTCGGCGACACCTCGCCGAACATCAGCCGCCGGTAGGAATTGACGTTGGGCGCCAGCAATCCCATCGCCATCGGGATGTATTTCTGCAAGCCACCGAGATACTGCGCGAAGGTATCGCTGAAGCCGCCTTCGCGTTTGCCGCTGAACACGTTCTTGCCGGTGCCGGCATGCAGCAGGCTTTGATGGATATGCATCGCGCTGCCCGGCTCGGTCTCCATCGGTTTGGCCAGAAACGTCGCATACACGCCGTGCCGCAACGCGGCCTCGCGCATGGTGCGCTTGAACAGGAACACCTGATCGGCGCGCGAAAGCGCGTCGGCGTGGGTGAAGTTGACCTCCAGCTGCGCGGCGCCGGATTCATGGATCAGCGTATCCACGTCCAGTTCCATCGCATCGCAATAGTCGTACATCAGGTCCAGGATCGGGTCGAACTCGTTGACCGCATCGATCGAATACGATTGCCGCGCAGTCTCCGGGCGACCCGAGCGCCCGGCCGGCGGCAGCAACGGAAAGTCCGGATCGGTGTTCTTCTGCACCAGGAAGAACTCCAGCTCCGGCGCCACGACCGGTTGCAGCTTGGCCTCGGCGTACGCGTCCAGCACCCGCCGCAGCACGTTGCGCGGGGCAAGCTCATGCGGTTGCCCGTCCTTGGTGTAGCAATCGTGGATGACCTGCGCGGTGGGGTCGGCCGCCCACGGCACCATGCGCACGGTGGACGCATCCGGGCGCAGATGCATGTCCGAATCCGATGGCGAGGTCAGCTCGTCGTAATCGTCCGGGACATCGCCGGTGACGGTGGTGGCGAAGATGCCTTCCGGCAGGCGGGTGCCATAGTCGTGCGAGAACTTGTCCGCCGGGATGATCTTGCCCCGTGCGTTGCCGGTGATGTCCGGCACCAGGCATTCGACCTCGGTGATGTGGCGCTCCTTGAGCCAGCGGCGCAACGCGCTCTCGGGCTGTTTGGGCCTGGAGATGCGCGAACGTGTGCGGATGGACATGCAACCTCACTGACCGCGTCGGGCGGCATACTGGCGACAGGCCTCGCCGAAGGCCTGAAAGATGGCACGGTAAAACGGATGCTGCGTGACACGCCACTCAGGATGCCACTGCACCGCGAGCAGAAAGCTCGGCCCGGAGCCGCGAAAGGCTTCGATCAGGCCATCCGGCGCAGTGGCCTCGATCACCAAGCCGTCGGCCAGGCGCGCAATGCCCTGCCCGTGCAGCGAGTTCACCGCGACCTGCGCGCTGCCGCTCATGCCGGCCAGCAGGCCGCCGGGATGCAGCTGCACCGGATGCGCCGGGCCGTACTGCGTGTCCAGCGGCGCGGCACGGTCTTCGCGGTGATCGGCCAGGCCGGGCACGTCATGCACGCGTTGGTGCAGGCGCCCGCCCAGCGCCACGTTGACCTCCTGCAGCCCGCGGCAGATCGCCAGCACCGGCAGGCCACGCGCAAGTGCCTGCGGAATCAGCCCCAGGCTGGTGGCATCGCGCGCCGGGTCGTGCGGATTGCCCTCCCAGCTCGGCTCGTCGCTGTAGTGATGCGGCTCGACATTGCTCACCGCACCGGTCAGCAACAGGCCATCCAGGCGATCCAGCCAGGCGCGCGCATCCAGCGTGGGTTGCAGGCTCGGCAACAGCACCGGCATTGCGCCGGCCGCGTCCACCACCGCGCGGATGTACTTCTCGCCGGTGGCCAGAAACGGATGCGGCCCTTGCTGGATGCGATCGGTCGGCAACCCGACCAGTGGAACGACAGCCATGCGGATCTCCCGGTTGAACGCTGCTGCATCACGCGCGCGCTCGCCATCAGGCCAAGCGTGGGCAGTGTGGGCGCCACCTGTCGGCGCGCTGCTGGCGTCTTGCGTGTCACCTGCATCCCTCCGACCGCGACGACGCGTCAGCGTGTGTTCGCCATGGGTCGATGGGCTGCATCGAGGATGCCTGCGAACTTACCGTGCGGCCACCAGCATTGCCAGGGGCGACAGGCGCACGTCGCGAAAGATCACCTGCGCTTTGCTAGTCTGAGCGGCGACCTTGCAGGTGGTGCCCATGGCTTCCGAGAACTCCGTCGCGTGCTTGCCCGCCACCGATGCCGCCACGCTGGCGCGGATCGATGGCTGCGAAGCGGTCGATCTGCTGTTGCCCGACACCAATGGCGTGCTGCGCGGCAAACGGGTGACAGCCGAGGTCCTGGGCAAGGTCTATCGCGATGGCGTGTGCCTGCCGATGTCACTGATCGCCACCGACATCACCGGCAACACCGTCGAGGAAACCGGGCTGGGCTATGCGATCGGCGATGCCGATCGCGTCTGCCGGCCCATCGCAGGTTCGCTGCGCCCCGTGCCGTGGGCACCGCGGCCGATGGCGCAGCTGCTGCTGGCGATGCATCAGCCGGACGGCGGCGTGTTCGAGGTCGCACCGCGTGCGGTATTGCAGCGCGTGCTGCACGGCTTTGCCGCAGTCGGCCTGACCCCGGTCATTGCAGTGGAACTGGAGTTCTACCTGTTCGATGCGGTACCCGATGCGCAAGGACGCCCGCAGACGCCGCGCGATCCGCAGACCGGTGAGCGCAGCGACAGCACCCAGGTGTATTCGCTGCAGGACCTGGACGACCAGCGTGCGTTTACCGATGCGGTGACTGCCGCCTGCCGCCTGCAAGGCATCCCGGCCGACACCGCCGTGGCCGAGTATGCGCCCGGCCAGTTCGAAATCAACCTGCAGCATCGCACCGATGCAGTGGCCGCCTGCGATGAGGCGATCCTGCTCAAGCGCACCATCAAGGCGATCGCGCAACAGCAGGGCAAGCTCGCAAGCTTCATGGCCAAGCCGTTTCCCGGCCAGGCCGGCAGCGGCCTGCACCTGCACGTGAGCCTGCTCGATATCGACGGGCACAATGTATTTGCCGGCAGCGTCGATGCACCCGCCAACCGCCTGCGCCATGCCATCGCCGGCCTGCAGCGGCACGCCGATGCCTCGCTGCTGCTGTTCGCGCCGCACGCCAACAGTTACCGCAGGTTCGTCAGCAACGCCTTCGTGCCGTTGGATGCGAGCTGGGGTTTCAACAACCGCACCGTGGCGCTGCGTATCCCGCATAGCGATGCCCGCAATACCCGCATCGAGCATCGCATCGCCGGCGCCGATGCCAACCCGTACCTGGCCGCCGCTGCCATGCTCGCCGCCCTGCTGGACGGCCTGCAACATCCCGGCGAGCCCAGCGCGCCAGTCACCGGCAATGCCTACGCGCAATCGGTCTTCCGGCCGCGTACCTGGCAGGCCGCGGTGGATGCATTCGGCGCCAGCGACTTTGTCGGCGCGCAGTTCGGCAGCCAGTTCCAGCACGTGTTCGGACGGCAGAAACAACGCGAGCTGCTCGACTACCAGGCGCTGGTGCCGGATCTGGACTACGCCCGGTACCTGCGGATCGTGTGATGGACGGCCCGGCCACATGGCTAAGGCCTGCCGATCCGCGGGGCAATGGCTATCCCGACAGCTGGTACGCCCGCAGCACGCCGGCCTTGCCGGAGCAACCACACCTGCAGGGCGCCCAACGTGCCGATGTCTGC
This sequence comes from Xanthomonas sp. CFBP 8152, assembly GCF_014199025.1. Lineage (NCBI taxonomy): Bacteria > Pseudomonadati > Pseudomonadota > Gammaproteobacteria > Lysobacterales > Lysobacteraceae > Xanthomonas > Xanthomonas sp. CFBP 8152. The sequence goes on along the minus strand of NZ_JACHNO010000001.1, from coordinate 1,511,767 downwards.
ATCCTCGGCGCCGGCTACACCGGCCTCACCGCCGCGCTTGCCCTGGCCGAGGCCGGCTACAAGGTCATCGTGCTGGAAGCCAGGCGCGTCGGCTGGGGCGCCTCCGGACGCAATGGCGGCCAGGCCATCGTCGGCTACGGCTGCGAGCAGGAAACCCTGGAAGCGCTGGTCGGCGATGCCGACGCGCGGCTGCTGTTCGACTTCTCGCGCGACGGCATGCGCTTGCTGCGCGCGCGCATCGCACGCCACGCCATCGCCTGCGACTGGCGCGACGGTCACGCCCATGTGCCACTGAAACCGCGCCAGGTGCAGGCCCTGCAGCACGGCATCGTGCGCATGGCCGAGCGCTACGACTATCCGTTGGAATGGTGGGACCGCGCGCAGACGCGGCAGGTGCTGGACAGCCCGCTCTACCTGGGTGCGATGTTCGACCCGGCCAGCGGCCATCTGCATCCGCTGGCCTATGCACTGGGCCTGGCACGCGCAGCGCTGGCGGCAGGCGTACGCATCCACGAGGGCTCGGCGGTTACCCGGCTGGAACACGGCGAGCGCGTGACGATGCAGACCGACCAGGGCAGCGTCAGCGCCGAGTTCGGCGTGATCGCCGGAAACGCCCTGCTGCACGACATTGCCACAGCGCTGGAACGCCGCATCATGCCGGTCGGCACCTATGTCGGCGCGACGCCGCCGTTGGGCCAGGCCCGCGCGCGCGCGCTGATCGCCAACGGCATGGCGGTCGCCGACACCAACCGGGCACTGGACTATTACCGGCTCAGCGCCGACCACCGGCTGCTGTTCGGCGGACGCGCCAGTTATTCCGCGCGTCCGCCGCCCGGCCTGGATCGGCTGATGACCCGACGCATGCACACGGTCTTCCCGCAGCTGCACGACGTGCCGCTGGAAACACTGTGGGGCGGCGACGTAGACATCTCGCGCAATCGCGCCCCGCATTGGGGCCGGCTGGCGTCCAACGTCTATTTCGCCCAGGGATTCTCCGGGCATGGCGTCGCCGCCACCGGCCTGGCAGGCCAGGTCATCGCCGAGGCCATCGCCGGCCAGAGCCGACGGCTGGATGTGTTCGCGCGCATTCGGCATCGGCCTTTCCCCGGTGGGCGCCTGCTGCGCACGCCGCTGCTGGTGGCCGCGATGAGCTGGTACCGGTTACGCGATGCGTTGTGGTGAACCAACTGCTGTCTTGGACACGTTGAGACGCGGCGCTCAAGTTTTGGCGAGCAGGGCCGTTAGCGGGTAGGACGGTTCGATCCGCACGGCCAGCCGATGCCCCCAGGTACCCTACATCGCAATAGTGAAAGCGCAGTCCTGCCGCAACGCGTGTTGCTGGTGGAGAATTCGCGCACCTTCACCAGCATGCTGCGCGAAGCCATCGAGCAACGCGTGGAGCTGCCGGTCACGGTCGTGTCGACCCTGGCAGAAGCCGCCCGTGTGCTCGACGAAGAAGACGGCTGGTTTCTGGTTCTGACCGGCCTGGTGTTGGTGGATGGCGACCGCGACAAGGTCGTGGAATTTTTCCTCTCGCGCAAACTGCCCACCGTGGTGGTCAGCGGCGTCTACGACGAGGATCTGCGCCAGCGCGTGCTGCAGAAGCAGATCATCGACTACGTCCTCAAGAACGCGCCCGGCAGCATCGAATATCTGGCGTGGCTGGTGCAGCGCCTGGAGCGCAACCGCCGCATCGCGGCGCTGGTGGTGGACGATTCCCTGTCCGCCCGCACCTATGCGGCCGCGTTGCTGTCGATGTACGGCTACCGCGTGGTGCTGGCAGCGGACGGTGCAGCCGGCCTGCAGGCGATCGAGCGCGATCCCGATATCCGCCTGACCATCGTCGACCAGGAAATGCCCGGCATGGAAGGGGTGGAATTCACCCGCAGGCTGCGTGCGGTCCGTTCGCGCGATAAGGTCGCCGTGATCGGCATCTCCGGCAACAGCGACTCGTCGCTGATCCCGCGCTTCCTGAAGAATGGCGCCAACGATTTCCTGCGCAAGCCGTTTTCGCGCGAAGAGTTCTTCTGCCGCGTGTCGCAGAATGTGGACCAGCTGGAATTGATTGGCACGCTGCAGGACCTGGCCACTCGCGATTTCCTGACCGGCCTGCCCAACCGGCGCTATTTCCTCGAACAAAGCCAGCGGGTGATCCCGACCTTGATGTCGCAGGACCAGACGGTCACTGCGGCAATGCTGGACATCGACCATTTCAAGCACATCAACGACACCTGGGGCCACGAAGCTGGCGACCAGGCGCTGCGGGCAGTGGCCGCATCGGTCTCCAGTCACGCGCGGCCACAGGATCTGGTGGCACGTTTCGGCGGCGAAGAATTCTGCCTGCTGGTCCCTGGGCTGGATGCCAACAACGCCGCCAGTTACTTCGAAACCCTGCGCGAACGCATCAGCGCGCTGCGCGTGCGGATCGGCGACGAAACCCTCAGCATGACGGTGAGCATCGGCGTGTGCATCGCCACCGAAGACGGCCAGTCGCTGCACCATCTGCTGGGCGAAGCGGACAAGTATCTGTACCTGGCCAAGGCCGGTGGTCGCAACCAGGTACGTCTGGCCAACTGACTGCCGCAGGCTCGCGCGCTGCACGGCTGGCAGCGTGCCCGATCCGGCGCTATCGCCGGCAACACCGCATCGCCCAGCAGCGCGGACACCGCCCGCGCGCCGCGGCCGGATTTGATCCAGATCAACGCGCTGGCGAGCGCGCGCGCCTATCGTGCCCTCATCGTAGGGAACAAGGGCGAACGATGGCTTTGCTGGTCTGGCAGGACGACCTCAACACCGGGATCGAAGTCATCGATCACCAACACCGGCGCATCGTGGAAATGATCAATCATCTGCATGCAGCGCAAGCCAGCCTGCAACGCCTGGCAGTGGCCGAGGTGATCGACGAATTGATCGACTACACGCTGTCGCACTTTGCCTTCGAAGAAGAGCTGATGGAGGAAGCCGGCTACCCATTCAGCCTGGCGCACAAGCGCGTGCACGAGGTCTTCGGCAAACGCGTCGGCGATTACCGGCTGCGGTTCCAGGCCGGCGAAGACGTCAGCGACGAACTCCGCAGCATGCTCTCGCGCTGGTTGTTCAACCACATCCGCGGCGACGACCAAGCCTATGCGCCGCAGGTGATCGCGCATCTGGACCAGTTCGCGCGCAGCCACCAGCACGGCAACTGGCTGGGACGCACGCTCAGGCGCCTGTTCGGCTAGCGCTCACGCCGGCGCAGGCGCGTGCTTGCGCGCGACAGGCAGTGCCGGTAGGTGCCGGTAGCGATCCATCGCGCAGGCACGTTCCCATGGATCGGCAGAGCGGCACCGCCAACACGACGGTGCGTCAATGCACGCACGACCTCGACCAGTGGCCCGAGCACCTCGTTCCGCGCAGACGCAGGCAGTTTCGTGGAAGCGCACCCGGGCGCGATCTGCCGTAGCGATGACGCGGTCCGCGCACGCCTTCAAACGCCAGTTCGGCGACGCGATCTGCGGGCCACTACCAACGCCAGCAGGCTCAGCACCGCCGCACCGCCCAGGTAGTGCCCCACCGCCTGCACACCGTAGCGCGCGGCCAGTTGCGTGGCCACGTACGGCGCCGGTGCCGCGCCCAGAATGCTGGCCAGGTTGAACGACAGCGAGGCGCCGGTGTAGCGCACTTCGGTGGGATACAACTCGGCCAGCAACGTGCCGCAGGGGCCGTAGGTCAGGCCCATGAAGAAGAATCCCAGCCCCAAAAATGCCAGTACCTGCAGCGGGTGATTGGCCTGGAACAGCGGCGCGAATGCCAAGCCGAACGCGACGATCGCAACACTGGCCAGCATCATCGCCAGCGGCGCGCCATGTCGGTCGCCGAACCTGGCCGAGAGCGGGATACCGATTGCGAAAAACACGATACCGGCCATCTGCAACAACAAGAACTGCTCCTTGTCGTAGCCCAAGGTCTTGGTGCCGTAGCCCAGCGCGAACACCGTCATCAGGTAGAACAGCACGAAGGTGGCGAACGCGCCCAGCGTGCCGATGATCAGCGCCGGCCAGTGCTGCGAGATCACCGTGCCCAAGGGCAGGCGCACACGCGTTTTGTGGTCCAGGGTCTTCTGGAAATCCGGCGTCTCGGTGATGCTCAAGCGCACCCACAAGCCGGTCAGCACCAACAACGCGCTGGCCAGAAACGGCACCCGCCAGCCCCATTGCATGAACTGCGCATCGTCGAGCACCGCACCCATGCCGAGAAAGGTGCCGGTGGACAGCAGAAAGCCCAGCGGCGCACCCAGCTGCGGAAACATGCCGTACCACACGCGCTTGCCGGGCGGTGCATTTTCGGTGGCAAGCAGCACGGCTCCGCCCCACTCGCCGCCCAGGCCCAGGCCCTGGCCAAAGCGGCACAGCGCCAGCAGCGCAGGGGCGAACACGCCGATCTGGGCGTAGCTGGGCAGCAAGCCGATCGCCACGGTGGACAGGCCCATCGTCAGCAGCGCGGCCACCAGGGTGGCCTTGCGTCCGATCCGGTCGCCGAAATGGCCGAACACCGCCGAGCCCACCGGGCGCGCGACAAAGGCCACCGCAAACGTCGCCAGCGACTGCAGCATCGCCGCACTGCCATCGCCCGCCGGAAAGAACAGCGTAGGGAACACCAGCACCGCAGCGGTGGCGTAGATATAGAAATCGAAGAACTCGATGGTGGTGCCGATCAGACTGGCGAACAGCACGCGCGCAGGCGAATTGATGGGAGCAGCAAGCGGCGCGGCGGCAGTCATCGTTGATCGGTATCCAGACAAGACAAGACGGCCGATTCTGGCAGATTGCAGCAACGGTTTGCGCAGACCAATCGGCCTGCAAAAAGTTACAACCGTGACTGCTTGCCTTTGCAGGTAGTGACAGCCTCATGTCTTTCGGAATCTCGGTTGCTTTGGAGTCGCCGGACAGTGTTGATAGATTATTTGTAGAGCGAATGATCTGCGGCTTGGTTGCAGAGCCCTAGTCCGCCCACCATTACAGGACACGCCGCAAGTACGTCCTTGTAGGCTCTTACGCGGCATCCATGCCGCGTAAGGTCCCGCGACGGTGGGCGGACAAGGACCAGTCGAGATGGTCGGTGTGCGCAGTTGAGAGCAGTGCGGGATACGCGTTGTTCGGATCACGTTGCGCCCGATCAGCTCCCGATGCAGGCCGAGCAACAGGCAGGCTTTCAACACGCGACCTACAAACGTCTCATCTTCCCACCGCAAGCCGAGAAATAGGCTTTGAGGAGAACAGCCGACCAACTCTCTGGTGCGGTGTCCTTGCCGGTTGCGGGACCCTTGGCGGCATGGATGCCGCCAAGGAGCCTCCACGGACGGATTCACGGCGTGTCCCGCAAGCGGTGAGGACACCGCACGCCCAACCAACCAGGCTTTTGACTCAAGCGTTTGACTGCCTCCATAACGGCGCCACGATTCAAGAGCTCGGCGGGTCTTGGAGTGGCTGATAGATCGCTTGCAGAGCGTCGGGTCTGCGGCTTTGCTGCAAGGCTCTTGCCCGCCCACCATCGCAGGACACGCCGCAAGTACGTCCCTGTAGGCTCTTACGCGGCATCCATGCCGCGTAAGGTCCCGCGACGGTGGGCGGGCAAGGAGCCGTCGAGATGGTCGGTATGTGTGGTTGCAAGCAGGACATGGCGTGCGTTGTTCGGATCAGTGCGTCCGATCAGCCTGCCGTGCAAGTCAGGCAGCAGGAAAGCACCTGCACGTTGATCAGTCGCCTTGGGGCGTTTGCGTCATTGCATGTTGCGCATGTGCTGCCAGCCCGACATCCGTCAGCACCGCGAGTTGGCGCTCGCCGCGGTCTTCCACCCGGATCCAGCCCGGACCAGGCTGACCGTCCAGACTGGCACTGCCCAGCCACGCCAGGGTGCGCAGCAGCACACTCATGCGCACGCCCAGTTGCTTGCACAGGCGCGCCAGCGACACGCCTTCGGGCGTATCGGCCAACGTGTCAAGCAACAACGCGGTGAGCTGCGGATCAGCGGACAAGCACTGCTCCGATGTCGCGCGGCGCCACATCTGCGGTTTCGGCGCGATGCGGCAGCACGATTACCGGAATCGACTTGGACGTCGGCGTACGCGCTTCGTCGGCAAAGCTGGACAGCGGCACCAACGCATTGGTTTCCGGGTAATACGCCGCCAGACAGCCGCGCGGAATGTTGTAGTCCACCAGCAGGAAGCGGCGCGCCTGGCGATGCACGCCGTCCTCGCACAGACTCTCCAGATCCACCCAATCGCCAGGCTTCATGTTCAACGCGGCGATGTCCGCACCATTGATGAAGAGCACCCGGCGCTCGCCGAACACGCCGCGATAGCGGTCGTCCAACCCGTAGATGGTGGTGTTGTATTGATCGTGCGAGCGTGTGGTGGCCAGCGTAAACACCATCTGCCCGGCGTGGCTGCGGCGTGCGCGATGGATCGGGTTGTCGGTCGGCACCGCGTGCGGTTTGAACACCGCGCGCTTTTCGGGCGTCACCCATTGCCGATCGCGCGCGGTGTTGGACAGGCGGAATCCGCCCGGCACGCGCACGCGCTGGTTGAAGTCGGCAAAATCGGGGAACACCTGAGCGATCAGGTCGCGAATGCGGTCGTAATCGCCCACCAGCCAACGCCAGCGGATCGCACTGCGCGTACCCAGCGTCGCCTCGGCCAGGCGCGCCACGATCGCCGGTTCGGACAGCAGCTCCGGCGAGGCCGGCGGGTTGATGCCGGCCGACAGGTGCACCATGCTCATCGAATCTTCCACCGTCACGCCTTGCGAGCCGGCGTGCTGGATGTCGATTTCGGTACGGCCCAGGCACGGCAGGATCAGCGCAGCGCGCCCATGCACCAGATGGCTGCGATTGAGTTTAGTGGTGACGTGCACGGTCAATTGGCAATTGCGCAGCGCGCGATGCGTGGCATCCGTATCCGGCGTGGCGGCGGCAAAGTTGCCGCCCATCGCAAAGAACACCTTGCCGCGCCCGTCCAGCATCGCCTCGATCGCACCGACGGTGTCGAAACCGTCTTCGCGCGGCGGCGCAAACCCGAACAGCGTCTGCAACTTGTCCAGGAAGGCGGCCGGCGGTTTTTCGTAGATCATCATCGTACGGTCGCCCTGCACGTTGCTGTGTCCGCGCACCGGGCACACGCCCGCACCGGGACGGCCCAGATGGCCGCGCAGCAACAGCAGGTTGGTGATCATGTGGATGGTGGCCACCGAATGCTTGTGCTGGGTGATGCCCATGCCCCAACAGGCGATCACGCGCCCGGCGTTGAGATAGAGTTCGCCGGCCTTGCGCAATGCCGCCTCGTCCAGCCCGGACTCTTCGACGATGGTGTCCCAGGATTCGCCGTGCACCTCGGCAGCAAAGGCGTCGAAGTTGGCGGTGTGGGCGTCGATGAATTCCAGATCCAGCAGGCGTGGCGTGCCATCGCGCTGGGCCTGTGCATCCCGCTCGAGCACATGCTTGATGATGCCCTTGACCGCGGCCAGATCGCCGCCGATCTTGAGCTGAAAATAATCCGAGGCGATGCGGGTGGAGCCGTTGTGCAGCATCTCCAGCTTGTCCTGCGGGTCGGCGAACTTTTCCAGGCCGCGCTCGCGCAGCGGATTGAATACCGCGATCGCCGCGCCGCGCTTGGAGGCCTGACGCAACTCGCCGAGCATGCGCGGGTGATTGGTGCCCGGATTCTGACCGAAGATGAAGATCGCATCGGCCAGTTCGAAATCGTGCAGCGACACCGTGCCCTTACCTACGCCGATCTGCGAACGCAGCGCAATGCCGGACGGCTCATGGCACATGTTGGAGCAGTCGGGGAAGTTGTTGGTGCCGAACTCGCGCACGAACAGTTGATACAGAAACGCCGCTTCGTTGCTGGTGCGCCCGGACGTGTAGAAGATCGCCTCGTCCGGCGACGCCAGCCCGTTGAGGTGCGCGGCGATCTGCGCAAACGCCTCGTCCCAGCTCACCGGCACATAATGATCGGTGGCGGCGTCGTAACGCATCGGCTGGGTCAGACGGCCCTGCCCTTCCAGCCAGTAATCGCTGTACTGCGACAGCAGGCTGACGCTGTGCGAGGCAAACAGCTCCACCCCGGCGCGGCGCGCAGTGGACTCGGCCGCGACGGCTTTGGCGCCGTTCTCGCAAAACTCGAAGGTGGAGGTGTGATCGCGGTCGGGCCAGGCGCAGCCGGGGCAGTCGAAACCGTCCGGCTGGTTGGCATGCAGCAGGGTCTTGGCGCCCTGCACCGCGATGTCCTGTTCCATCAGGTGCTTGGCGACCGAGCGCAATGCGCCCCAGCCGCCGGCGGGGTTGTCGTATTGCTGGATGGTCTTCTTGCTCATGCGGGCTCTCCCACGACGGCGCCCAGGTCCAGGCGCTGCGGATGGCTGTAAACGACACAATCGTGATCGCGGGCAAACCCGATCAGGGTCAGTCCCGTACTATCGGCCAGGCTGATTGCCAGCGCGGTCGGTGCCGATATCGCTGCGAGCAGCGGAATCCGCGCCTGCGCGGCTTTCATGGCCATTTCGTAACTGGCGCGGCTGGTCACCACTGCAAACCCTCGCGATGCATCGACGCGCGCGTGCGCCAGGGCGCCGATCAGTTTGTCGAGCGCGTTATGCCGGCCCACGTCTTCGCGCACATAGCGCAATACACCTTGTGCGTCGGCCCAGCCGGCGGCATGCACCGCGCCGGTCTGCGCGGCGATCGGCTGCTGCGCATGCAGCGCGTCCAGTGCGCGGGCCAACGCCGCCACATCGATCTGCAGCGACGACTGCAGCAAGGGCGGCACACGCAGCACGGCCTCGATCGACTCGTTGCCGCACACTCCGCAACCGCTGCGGCCATCCAGATTGCGGCGCCGCCGGTCCAGTGCAGCGGCCCGGTCGGGCGGGATCTCGATCTGCAACCAGGCGCCTTCCAGAAACGTCTCCACCGCCACCACGCGCAAGTCCTGCGGATGCTCGACGATGCCCTCGCTCAGCGAGAACCCGAGTGCGAAATCCTCCAGGTCCTCCGGCGTGGCCATCATCACCGCGAACGGCACACCGTTGTAGTTGAACGCCACCGGCATTTCGGCCGCCACCAAGTCCTGCACCGTGGCGTTGCGGCCGCCGCGGTGGCGGACAACCGTGCGCACCACGCTGCCCGGGCGCACGGAACGGGAAGACGGAGTAGTCATCTCATCTCAGTGGAATAACTCAGTGGAACAACACGGAGGCTTTCTGCAGCGTGACCCAGATGCCCCAGCACATCGGCACACCGACCGCCAGCCAGGCCAGCGCGACCAGTGCCGGATTGCCGCCATGCCCGACACGCTCCATCTGCTCCGGCGGCAGCACCACCTTGCCGCCGTGGTCCGCCTTCTCGTGCGCCAGTCGCTTCTCGCGCGCCAGTTCGTCGGGCGTCATGAAGTGCCGCGCGGCCACCGGACGCACCAACAGGTTGCAGATCAGACCGAGCACCAACATGCCGGCGAGGATGTACATGGTGGTGTTGTAGACCTGTGACGGCGGGCTGCCGTGGGCCAGCTGGTACTCACGCATGTAGCCCACCACCATCGGACCAAGAATGCCGGCGGTGGCCCAGGCGGTCAGCAGGCGGCCGTGGATGGCGCCCACCATCTGGGTGCCGAACAGGTCGGCCAGATACGCCGGAACGGTGGCGAAACCGCCGCCGTACATCGACACGATGATGCAGAAGATGCCGGCGAACAGCGCGATTCCGCCCACGCCGCCGGCCGACGGCGCGGCCGCATACAGGCAGATGCCCAGCACGAAGAACAGCGTGTAGGTGTTCTTGCGGCCGAGCCTGTCGGACATGCTGGCCCAGAAGAAGCGGCCGCCGATGTTGAACAGGCTGAGCAGGCCGGTAAAGCCTGCCGCAATGGCCGCGATGCTGGTCAGCTGCGCCGCATTCAGGCTGCCGAAGCCGACCTCCACCCCGATCAACCGGCCGCCGAAGACTTCCTGCAGCATCGGCGAGGACATGCTGATCACGCCGATACCGGCCGACACGTTCAGGCACAGCACGCCCCACAGCAGCCAGAACTGCGGGATGCCCCAGACCCTGCTCACGTGCACGTGATGGGCAGTGATCATGGCGTTGTTGCTGGCCACCGGCGCGGTCCAGCCGGCCGGCGCCCAGCCGCTCGGCGGCACGCGGTAGCCGAACGCGCCAGCCATCATGAAGACGAAGTACAGCGCCGCCATCACCAGGAAGGTTTCCAGTACGCCCACCGAGGTCGGCGTGGCGAAGTGGCGCATCAGCGCATCGGCCAGGGGGCTGCCGATCATCGCGCCGCCACCGAAGCCCATGATCGCCATGCCGGTCGCCATGCCGCGACGGTCCGGGAACCACTTGATCAGCGTCGACACCGGCGAAATGTAGCCCAGGCCCAGACCGATGCCGCCGATCACGCCCGAGCCCAGCCACAGCATCCAGATCTGGTGGAAGTGGATGCCGGCCGCCGAAATCACCAGCCCACCGCACCAGCACAGCGCCGAGACCACACCGGCCTTGCGCGGGCCGGCGCGTTCCAGCCAACCGCCCCAGATCGCCGCCGAGCAGCCCAGCAGCACGAAGAACAGCGTGTACATCCACTGCAGCTCGCTGATCTTCCAGTCGCAGGTGGTGGCGACCATGCGCGCGAACAGGCCCATGTCGGCCGGGCAGGCGATCGCCTCGGTGATGCCCAGCGCCTTGGACAGCGGCAACCAGAACACGCTGAAGCCGTAGGCCATGCCGATACACAGGTGGATCGCCAGTGCCGCCGGCGGTACCAACCAACGATTGAAGCCCGGACGCGCAACGATGCGCTCCTTGGACAGCAGGCCGGCGTCTGCGCCGTTGGCGCTCGCAACGGTGGACTCTTGTGTCATTCCCGTTCCCCAAAGAAGTATGAAGAAGTGTGTCCGGCGCGCCTGACAAGACGACTGTGCGCAGCAGGCTCCATGGTCCCGACTACGATTGATGGCTGCGATCGATCGACGTGTTGCGATAAGGGCAGCAGCGGCTACCAGGCGTCCCTGGCACTGTTCTGCGCATCATCGGCGATCGCTGAATCTTTGCAATGCTTTGGCGCGCCCCGCAGCCGGTCGAAAAAACCCGTCAACGCACGCGTCACCAGGCGTTTCGAGAGCTTAGCGGCCGACGCTGCGACTAATTGACTAGTCCATGCCGACCGGCATGTGCAGCTCCGCACATCGTGGTCGCCGTCGCACTTCGCCGGGGCGAGGGCCGACGCGCCGAGGCCGTACAGTCGAATGATCCCCAGCGACGAGGTCCGCCATGCACGCCCCCCCACCGCACAACGCCGCGTACGCGCTGCAGGCACCTGCGCACCTGGACGCGTTCTTGATGCCGTTCACCGCCAACCGCCCGATTTGATCACCGCTGCCAAGAAGCTGACCAGTGGCACGGTGCCGATGGGTGCGGTGCTGTGGCCGATGCGATCCACGATGCCTTCATGCATGGGCCGCAGAACGATCCTGCGCAGCACCGCCTGACGACGAGCGCACAGGCGCCCGCGCGTAACGCCCGCGCGCAGCGCGGTCAAGCGCGCAAAGCCGCAGCAGGCTCACTACAATGCCGGCCCCGCACTTCCCCCGCAGTTGCCGCATGAACATCGTCGTCAAAGAAGAACTCAAGGCCTACATCGACCCGCTGACGCCCGACGAGCACGAGGCACTGGAACGCAGCCTGCTGGCCGAGGGCTGCCGCGATGCGCTGGTGCTGTGGGGCGATGTGCTGGTGGATGGCCACAACCGCTACGGCATCTGCCGGAAGCACGACCTGCCGTTCCAGACCGTGCAGAACCCGCGCTTCCAGTCGATGCAGGACGTGCACCTGTGGATGATCGAGCAGCACCTGGGCCGGCGCAGCGTGTCGGACTTCCAGCGTGGCGTGCTGGCGCTGCGCAAGCGCGAGATCCTGGCTGCGCGCCAGCGCAGCCAGCGCGATGCCGACGCCGCGGCCGAAGCGCCGGCGCTTGCCGACGATGACCAGGCGGCCAACGGCATCGACCACGGCCCCGCGCAGGCCGCCATGGACAGCGACAGCCCGCCATGGGAAGAGAGCTCCACTCCGGTCAGCCGCGCCGAGCTGGCGCGCGAGGCGCGCCTGAGCAACAACCAGGTGGTGATGATCGAGCGCATCCACAAACAGGCCGCCCCGGAAGTGGTGCAAGCCGTCAAGGCCGGCGAGATTTCGATCAGCGCTGCCGCTGCCGTGGCCACCTTATCCGAGGACGAGCAACGCGCCGCCGCACAGGCCGGCAAGGCCGAGCTCAAACAGGCTGCCAGGCGCGTGCGCGACGCCAAGCGCAAACCCAAGCCCGACCAGGCCGAAGGCGGCGAAGCCGAGCGCCGCGATGTGAAAGCCCTGCAACGCCGCGTCAGCGAACTGGAAAACGAAAACGCCGCACTGCAGGCCAAGGTGACCGCGCTGCAATCGCAGCTGGAGCGCCTGCGCGGCTGAGTGCCAGACGGTGCATCACCGTAGGAGCGTACCCGGGCGCGACGCGGCTGTCCCGGTAACCCCGTCACGCTCAGGCATGCTCCTACAGAATCGATCGGCCGCCATCGCCAACGGCAACCGCGATCGCTGCAACCACTCGTAGGAGCGCACCCGGGCGCGACCTGGCTGTCCCGGTAACCCCCCTCGCGCTCAGGCGCGCTCCTACAGAATCGATCGGCCGCCATCGCCAACGGCAACCGCGATCGCTGCAACCGCTCGTAGGAGCGCACCCGGGCGCGACGCGGCTGTCCCGGTAACGCCGTCGCGCTCAGGCGCGCTCCTACAGAATCGATCGGCCGCTATCGCCAACGGCAACCGCGATCGCTGCAACCGCTCGTAGGAGCGCACCCGCGCGCGACGCGGCTGTCCCGGTAACCCCGTCGCGCTCAGGCGCGCTGCTACCGGGCCATCACGTCCGCCGTGGACATGCCCTGATCCGGTGACTGGGTACACTGCGCAGATGGAACCAAGCGTCAGCACTCCCCGTCCCGTCGATCCCCGTCGTGCCCAGCTGCAGCGCATGAAGCTGTTGGCGGTGGCCCTGTTGCTGGCCATGTTCGCCGGCTTCGTCGTCAGTCACCTGATGGGCGAACAAGGCGTCTGGGCCTGGGTTTCGGCATTCTGCGAAGCGGCCACCGTCGGCGCACTAGCCGACTGGTTCGCGGTGGTGGCCTTGTTCCGCCGCCCGATGGGCCTGCCGATTCCGCATACCGCCATCCTGCCACGCGGCAAGGACCGCCTCGCCGATGGCCTGGCGATCTTCGTACGCGACCAGTTCCTCGCACCCGATGCGTTGATGGAAAAACTGCGTGTGTTCGACCCGGCCAGCCGCCTGGGCGAATGGCTGGCCAAACCCGAACAGGCCCGCATGCTCGCGCAGATGGCGCGCAGCTGGATGCTGCAGGCGCTGGAGCTGCTGGACGAGGCCGCAGTGCGCCGCGCGATCCAGCGCTTCGTGGTCGACCGGCTGCGCAAGTGGAATGCCGCCGCCACCGTCGGCGATGTCATGGCGCTGCTCACCACCGATGGCCGGCATCAGAAATTGCTGGACGAGGTGCTGTTGCGCCTGGGCCAGTGGTTGGATCAGGAACAGGTCAAAACGCGCGCCTCGGCATTGATCGTGCGCTATGCGCGGCGGGAGTGGCCCAAGCTGGTCGGCACGGTGAACTGGATCAAACCGATCGAAGAGATCGGCGACAGCCTGGCCGACCGTATGGCGCGTGCGGCGATCGAGGAGTTGCAGGACATCCTCAAGACGCCCGAGCATCCAATCAGGCTCGACTATGAAGCATGGCTGCAACGCTACATCGCGCGTCTGCGCGACGAGCCGGCAATGGCCGAGCGCGTGGAAGAACTCAAGCAGCGCGCGATCGAACATCCGGCCTTGCAGGACTACGTGCAAGGTCTGTGGGGCGAGATTCGCGATGCGTTGCGTAACGACCTGGCACGTGAGGAATCGTCGATGGCTGCGCACCTGGAGCGCTCCATGCAATCGCTCGGCCAGGCCCTGTCGCAGGATCCCTCGCTACGTGAAGCGCTCAACCAGCACATGCTGCAGGCTGCCGACAAACTCACCACGCGCTTGCGCGCATCGGTGACCGACCACATTGCATCGACGATGAAAAGTTGGGACGAACGTCACCTCGTCGAACAATTGGAATTGGGTGTTGGACGCGATCTGCAATACATTCGGTTCAACGGAACGTTGGTAGGTGGACTGATCGGGCTTGCTCTTCACGCATTATCGATCTGGCTGGCGTTCTGATGCATTGGCAATGACGTTGATCGCCCACCGGAAACACGTGCAGACACCGGGGAAACTGCACGCGTTCTGATGATCGTCAGGCGCCACCACGAGGCCGGCCTTGCTGTCGGCCAGCACACTGGGCACGCAACAGGCAAGGCAAAGGAACAGAAATGCCGAATGGCCGCTGGGATCTGCGCAGAAAATACGGGCGCCGTGCGTTGATTGGTGCCCTGCTGATTCTCGCCGCAGGCCTGATTGCCGCCATTTCCGCCGGCCTGTCGCTGCACCGGCATAACGAACTGGAGCGCGAACAGCGTTTCAGCTATGTCGTGCGCACGCTGGCACGCAACATCAGCGAGCGCATGTATTCCTTCGAACACGGGCTGCGCGGCGCGCGTGGTGCGGTGATCGGCGCCGGTAAAGAGATCATCAGTCGCGATCGCTTCATCTTGTACAGCCGCTCGCGCGATTACGCGCGCGAGTTTCCCGGCGTGCTGGGCTACGGCTACATCCATCGCGTCGCGCGTGCCGACGAAGAGGCCTTCCTGCAGGCCGCCCGCGCCGACGGCGCACCGGATATCAAGCGTCGGCCGCTGGAACCCTGGGACGGCGAGCGCTACATCGTGCTGTATTTCGAGCCGGAGTCCTCGGGCAACCGTCCGATCGGCCTGGATGTCGCCTCCGAACCACGTCGCCGCGCGGCCGCACTGCAGGCCGCACGCAGCGGTATGCCGATCATGACCTCGCCGATCTCGCTGTCTGGTTATCGCATTCCCAGCGAAAGCGGATTTCTGGTGCTGCTGGCGGTCTATCGCGAAGGCATGCCGCTACAGACACCGCAACAGCGCCTGGCCGCAACCAGCGGGTGGGTGTATGCGCCCTTCAGCGTCGAGCAGATGGTGGAAAGCACCTTGGGCGAGCGCGACGACGTGGCGCTGGATCTGTCCGACAGGAACGAGCCGACGCACAACTTCTTCCGCAGTGGCACCCCGTCCAGCGACAGCGCGCGTCGCCCGCCGGCAATCCAGCAGCTGCAGATCTACGGCCGCACCTGGATCATCACCGCCCACCCCACCGCCAGCTTCCTGGCGTCGCTCAACCAAACCTCGCCGTGGCTGATCGGCGGTCTGGTGCTGGGCGTGTCGGTGCTGTTTGCGGCATTGCTGGTGCTGTATTTCAGCAACGGACTACGCCGCGAGGAAGTACTGCGCAAACAGATGGAGCTGGCGGCACTGGTCAGCCATTCCAGCGAAGCCATCGTGGCCGAAACCCCGGACGGGGACATTACCCACTGGAATCCCGCTGCCGAGGCGATGTTCGGCTATCGCGCAGACGAGGCGATCGGCCAGAACCTGACGATGCTGCTGTCGCCGCAGCCGTATGCGATTCCCGACATCGAGCACGCCGATGAACAGCATTCGGTCGACACCTCGGCGGCCCAGAGCATGCGCCATCGCGATGGGCATCTGGTCCATGTGCTGGCCAGCAAGGCCCCTATCATCGAAAGCGACGCCACCCTGAGCGGGCATTCGCATTTCTTTCGCGACATCTCCGAGCGGGTGCGTTCGCACCAGCGCATCGTCGATCTCAATGCATCGCTCGAACATCAGGTCGCCGAACGCACCAGCGAACTGATGAAATTCTCCGCGCTGCATCGGGCGATCCTGGCCCACGCCGGCTTTGCCATCATCGCCACCGACTCCGGCGGATTTGTCACGCTGTTCAATCGCGCCGCGGAAAAATTGCTGGGATACAAGGCCGACGATGTGATCGGCCGCCGCAAGGCCGGCCAGTTCATCGAACCGGAGCAACTGCAGGAGCGCGCGCACCTGCTTTCCGAGCAGACCGGCGCGCCGGTGGCGCACACCCTGGAGGCGATCGCTGCGCTGACCAGCCTGGGCCGAAGCGACACTAGCGAATGGACCTACGTCAGCCAGGAAGGCCGCCGCCTGCCGGTGCTGCTGACCCTGAGCACCCTGCGCGACGATAACGATCAGGTGATCGGCTACCTGGGCATGGCGGTGGATCTGACGGAGCAGAAACTGCACGAGAAACAGCTGCGTCTGGCGATGGACGCGGCCAAGAGCGCCAACCAGTCCAAGTCCGATTTCCTGGCCAACATGAGCCATGAGATCCGCACGCCGATGAACGCGATCCTGGGCATGCTGTACCTGCTGCAGCGCAGCGAACTGCCCGGTGCCGCGCAGGACATGGTAACCAAGATCGACCGCTCCGCGCGCTCGTTGCTGGAAATCATCAACGACATCCTGGACTTCTCCAAGATCGAGGCCGGGCGCATCGATCTGGAACGCGCACCGTTCGACCTCAATCAACTGTTCGACAACATCGCCGACCTGATGCGTTCCTCGCTCAGCACCAAACCGGTGGAAATGATCGTCGAACCGCTGCCGCGCGACTGCCGCTGGTTGCTCGGCGATGCGCTGCGCATCAACCAGGTGCTGGTCAATCTGGTCGGCAACGCGATCAAGTTCACCGAAGAAGGCGAAGTGGTGCTCTCGGTACGGCGCTTCCCCAGCGGCGATCCGAACAAGCTCAAGCTGCTGTTCTCGGTGCGCGATACCGGCATCGGCATCTCCAAGGAAAAGCAGAGTCTGATCTTCTCCCCGTTCCTGCAGGCCGACACCTCCACCAGCCGGCGTTACGGCGGCAGCGGCCTGGGCCTGACCATCAGCCGGCGCCTGATTGAACTGATGGGCGGCGAGCTGGAAGTGGAGAGCGTGCCCGGCCGCGGCAGCGAATTCTATTTCGTGGTGACGCTGGAAAAGGCGGCCCCGCCGCCGGCCCAGCGCGACCTGCCGGCATTGCCGCCCGAAGCGATGCCGCGGGTGTTGATCGCCGACGACCACGATGCGGCGCTCAACAACCTGGTCCGCATCGCCACCGAACTCGGCTGGCGCGTGGACGCGGTCGCCAGCGGCCAGGCCGCCTTGCAGGCGATCGAACAGGCCAGCGAGCCCTACGACATCTTCCTGCTCGACTGGCGCATGCCCGATATCGACGGCGTGGCGATCGCGCGGCAGATCCGCGCGCGCGCCGTGCCCGGCCCGCATCCGGTGATCGTCATGGTCACCGCGTACGAGCGTCGCCTGCTCGAACAGCATCCCGAACAACAGGACCTGGATGCGGTCATGACCAAGCCGGTGACCAGTGCGGCGTTGCACCGGCTGGTGGAGCAACTGGTCGACGAACGCCACGGCGCACGCCCCGCCGCGCCCACGTTCGTGGCGCGTCGACTGGAAGGCGCGCATCTGCTGCTGGTGGACGACAGCGAGATCAACTGCGAAGTGGCCCAGCGCATTCTCGAAGGCGAAGGCGCCATGGTCACGGTCGCCCACGATGGCGAGCAGGCCATCAATACGCTCAGGCGCGCCCCTGAGTTGTTCCAGCTGGTGTTGATGGATGTGCAGATGCCGGTGGTCGATGGCTATGAAGCCACGCGACGGCTGCGGCAGATTCCGGCGCTGGCCAGCCTGCCGGTAATCGCGCTGACTGCCGGCGCCTTCCGCCCGCAACAGGAGAAGGCGCTGGAGGCGGGCATGAACGGTTTCATCGCCAAGCCGTTCAATGTGGAGGAACTGGTCACCGCTATCGGCCACTTCCTGCAGCCCGGTGCGCGGCGCATTCCATCGCCACCGCACGACACCGACGGACATGGCGGCCCCGAGTGGGACCACACCGACCCGGATATGTTGGATGCAGCGCGTGCACGCAGCCTGTGGCGCGAGCGCGAACCGTACGAGCGCTATCTGCTCAAACTGTTGCGCGACAACCCCGACCCGGCCTGGACCGCAGCCGAGCATCTGCGCCGCAACGAGCTGCCGGCGATCGGTGCGCTGGCGCACAAGTTGCGCGGCGCGGCCGGCTCGCTGGCGTTGCCGGGCCTGGCCGGTGCCGCCAGTGACCTGGAAACCCGCATCGAGCAAGGCCACGACATCACCTCGGCGCTGATCGCCCTCAAGGACACCATGCAGCGCACCGCCGCCGCGATCCGCACCTTCCTGCAACACGACGACAGCAACCAAGACGCAAGCGATGCCGATGTCACGCTGGACACGGACAGCGTGCAGATTCTGGAAGCGGCGCTGGGCAGCGACGATGCCGACAGGATCGACCACGCGCTGCTGATCTGCGCGCCGCGTCTGCCGCGCAATCTGCAGGAGGAACTGCAGCGCGCGGTGGAAGATTTCGACTTCCGTCGCGCCGAGGCCACGTTGCGCGACTGGCAAGCCACCCACCTGCGCTGACCGGTCACGACGTCGGTTGGCAAGGAGCCTCCATGCCGCAGCGTCCCCTGCTGTGCGTCGACGACGAATCCAGCAACCTGGCCACCCTGCGCTAGCTGCTGCGCGACGAGTTCCCGCTGGTGTTCGCCAAATCCGGCGGTGAAGCGCTGGAGGCGGTGCTCCGCCACGCGCCATCGTTGATCCTGCTGGATGTCGAGCTGCCCGACATGGACGGGTATGCAGTGGCGCGCACGCTCAAGCAGCAGCCCGCCAGCATAGCCATCCCGATTCTGTTCGTGACCTCGCGCAGCAGCGAGCACGACGAACGCACAGGCCTGGAAGCAGGCGCGGCCGATTACGTCAGCAAGCCCTACCCGCCCGCGCTGTTCAAGGCCAGAGCGAGCATTCCGCCCCACTCGCAGGCCGCACGGCCCCGCTCGCGCGGGCCGGCAGTGTTATCGGCTCCGTGATGCGTACGCAGTGTTGCCTGGCGCGCGCTTGAACCCCGCGTCGCAGCGGCGGACAATGCACATGTTGCGCCGCACAACACCGTGCGACGCGGGCCGGTCCGATCGCCATCTGCGCGCCACCGATGCGGCCCCGCAACCGAGAGCCCGATGTCCTCCAGCGTGTCCGAGGCCGGCGTCACGCCGCCACGTTATCCCGATTACCGCATCATCTCGCTGATCCTGGCCTGCGCCATCTTCATGGAGCAGATGGATGCCACCGTGCTGGCGACCGCGCTGCCGACCCTGGCACGTGACTTCGGCGTTGCCGCACCGGCGATGAGCATCGCCATGACCAGCTATCTACTGGCGCTGGCGGTGCTGATCCCGGCCAGCGGCGCGATTGCCGACCGCTTCGGCCTGCGCCGGGTGTTCGGCGCATCGATCTGGGTGTTCGTCGGCGGCTCGATCCTGTGTTCGCTGGCCGACAGCCTGCCCACCATGGTCGCCGCGCGCGTGCTGCAAGGCGCCGGCGGCGCGATGATGGCTCCGCTCGGTCGGCTGATCCTGTTGCGCACCGTGGAGCGTCGTCACCTGGTGTCGGCCATGGCCTGGACGCTGGTGCCGGCCTTCATCGGCCCGATGCTCGGCCCGCCGCTGGGCGGATTTTTCGTCTCGTATTTGGATTGGCGCTGGATCTTCTACATCAACGTGCCGATCGGCATTGCCGGCTTTGTGCTGGTGCGCCGTTTCATCCCCGACATTCCCAGCGAATCGGCCCCGGCACGCTTCGATCTGCGCGGTTTCGTGCTGTGCGGCACCGCGTTGGGTTGCCTGTTGTTCGGCCTGGAAATGGTCAGCCAGCAAGACGGCATCGGCACGGCGAGCTGGCTGCTGGCCATCGGCGGCAGCGCTGCACTGGGGTATCTGTGGCATGCACGCCACCACCCCGCTCCGCTGCTGGATCTGAGTCTGCTGCGGATCGATTCGTTCCGCTTGTCGGTGATCGGCGGGGCGCTGATGCGTATCACCCAGGGCGCGCATCCGTTCCTGCTGCCGCTGCTGTTCCAGATCGGCTTCGGCATGAGCGCTGCGCACAGCGGGCGCCTGATCCTGGCCACCGCGCTCGGCGCACTGCTGATGCGTAGCATCACTCCACAGTTGCTGCGCCGCTTCGGCTATCGCAACAGCCTGATCGGCAACGGCGTGCTCGCCAGCCTGGGCTACATGGTGTGTGCGTTGTTCCGGCCCGACTGGCCGCCGGCGCTGATGTTCGGCCTGCTGCTGTGCTGCGGCGCCTTCATGTCGTTCCAGTTCGCCGCCTACAACACCATCGCCTACGAAAACGTCCCCGCATCGCGCATGAGCCGCGCCAGCAGCCTGTACACCACCCTGCAGCAACTGATGCTCTCGGTCGGCGTGTGCGCCGGCGCGATGGTCCTCAAGCTGGCCATGCTGGCCGGCAGTCATCTGCAACCGCAGCAACGCGATTTCTCGCTGGCGTTCTGCGTGGTCAGCCTGATCTCGCTCAGCGCCACCTGGTGGCATGTGCGTTTCGACAAGGATGCCGGGCAGGAGATGAGCGGGCACCGCGCCTAGGCATTGGGCCCGCCCGCCTGCGCCCGACATGACTTGTCCGCCATGCCACTCGCATCCAGACATACTCACAAGAAAAGCAACGCGTGTGCTGTCGCTGATCGGATTTGGGCCTGGCGATTGGTCGATAGTCGGACGACGCATTGAGTTCGCGAATGTACGACGCAATTTCGCATGTAAACAAGGCGACCCTTGCGCCGCCTTGTGCATGGGCAGACTACTACGTAACTGCATCAGCGCAACCAAGGTGATGGCGAATCACTCGCTCCGCCATCACCTCGCTGCACATGGTTACAAGCCGTGCGCAGCCAGCTGCCCCAACCGCTGCACCGCGACCGACACGGTCGGGTAGTCCAGCGTCTTCTGCTCGGCCACATCGGCCAGCATGGCCAGGGTGAAGCGCAGGCTGGAATCGTCGCGCGCCAGCCAGGTGGCCACCTTGTCCTCGGCACTGCTGCCGGACATGGTCAGCACCTGCGCCACCAGTGCGCGCTGATGTGCGGCCAGTTCGTCGCGCAGCACGCCGCGTGCCACTGCGTGCCAGCGGCCGTTGACCTCCAGCGCGTCGATCTGCTCGAACAACCACGGCAGGCGCAGCGCTTCGCCCAGGCGGAAATGCACCTTGGACACCTCCACCGGCTTGAGCTTGCGGGTGCGCGCGGTTTCGATGATGTCGAAGGCCGGTTCCAGGTAACGCAACTCGCACAGCTGTTGCGCCAGCTGCGGCGGCAGGCCCTTGTCCTGCCATTCCTGCACGCTGGCTTCGTACTGCGGGCGCTGCGCATCCGACAGCACGCCGGAGGCGATACGGATGTCGTTGAACGGGCCGTGGTAACGCTCCACCGCCGCGGTGATGCCCGGCATCTGACCCGGACGCAACAGCAGCCAACGCACGAACGAGCGTTGCAGGCGCCAAATCACTTCCAGCGCATCGATCTGCACCGACTCGGGCACCTTGCCGTCCAATGCGTCGATCTGCGTCCACAGTGCGCGCGCATCCAGGGTCTCGCGGCTGATGGTGTAGGCCTTGGCGACCTCGGCGATGCTGCGGCCGGTGTCTTCCTGCATGCGCATCAGGAAGGTGGCGCCCATGCGGTTGATGGTGGTGTTGGTCACCGCGGTGGCGATGATTTCGCGCTTGAGGCGGTGGCGCTCCATCGCATCGGCGTATTTCTTCTGCAGCGGCTGCGGGAAGTAGCGCTGCAGTTCCTTGGACAGATACGGGTCTTCCGGAATGTCCGATTCCAGCAGCTGCTGGAACGCCACCAGCTTGGAGTACGACAGCAGCACCGACAGCTCCGGCCGCGACAGGCCCTGCCCGCGCGCCTTGCGTGCGGACAGTTCGGCATCGGAGGGCAGGAACTCGATCTGACGATCGAGCAGGCCCTGCAATTCCAGCGTGCGGATGAAGTGCTGCTTGGAGCCCAGACGCTTGACGCTCATCCGCTCCATCAGGCTGATCGCCTGGTTCTGGCGGTAGTTGTCCCACAACACCAGGTCGGCCACTTCGTCGGTCATCGAAGCGAGTAGCGTGTTGCGCGCGTCGTAGGTGAGCTTCTTGGCCTGCACCATGTCGTTGAGCAGGATCTTGATGTTCACCTCGTGATCGGAGGTGTCCACGCCGGCCGAGTTGTCGATGAAGTCGGTGTTGAGCAGCACCCCGGCCTGCGCGGCCTCAATGCGGCCGAGCTGGGTCAGGCCGAGGTTGCCGCCCTCGCCCACCACCTTGCAGCGCAACTCGCCGCCATTGACGCGCAGGCCGTTGTTGGCGCGGTCGCCCACATCGGCATGCGACTCGCTGGACGCCTTGACGTAGGTGCCGATGCCGCCATTCCAGAACAGGTCCACCGGCGCCTTGAGGATGGCGTTCATCAGCTCGTTGGGCGAGAGCTGCTTGACGCTGGATTCCAACCCCAGGACCTCGCGCACCGGCGCGCTGATATCGATGGATTTGAGCGTGCGCGGATAGATGCCGCCGCCGGCGCTGATCAGCTTGGCCTCGTAGTCGGCCCAGCTGGAACGCGGCAGCTTGAACAGGCGCTCGCGCTCGGCGAACGAGGCGGCGGCATCGGGATTGGGATCCAGGAAGATGTGCCGGTGATCGAACGCAGCCAGCAGGCGGATATGGCGCGACAACAGCATGCCGTTGCCGAACACGTCGCCGGACATGTCGCCGATGCCGACCACGCTGAAATCCTGGCTCTGGCAGTCGCGCCCCATCGCACGGAAGTGGCGCTTGACCGATTCCCACGCACCGCGCGCGGTGATGCCCATGCCCTTGTGGTCGTAGCCGACCGAGCCGCCGGAGGCGAACGCATCGCCCAGCCAGAAGCCGTGGTCCAGCGCCAACCCGTTGGCGATGTCGGAGAACGTGGCAGTGCCCTTGTCGGCCGCGACTACGAGATACGGGTCGTCCAGGTCGTGACGCACCACCTGCGGCGGCGGCACGATCTTGCCGCCGACGATGTTGTCGGTGATGTCGAGCAGGCTCTGGATGAACAGCTTGTAGCAGGCGATGCCTTCGGCCTGGATCGCGTCACGGTCGCCGCCGACCGGCGAGCGCTTGACGTAGAAACCGCCCTTGGCGCCGACCGGCACGATGACGGTGTTCTTGACCATCTGCGCCTTGACCAGACCCAGCACCTCGGTGCGGAAATCCTCGCGCCGGTCCGACCAGCGCAGGCCACCACGCGCCACCGCGCCAAAGCGCAGGTGCACGCCTTCCACACGCGGGCTGTAGACGAAGATCTCGCGGTACGGACGCGGCTTGGGCAGATCCGGCACGATCGAGGAATCCAGCTTGAAGCTGATGCAATGGCCGTGCTTGCCGCTCTTGTCGGCCTGGTAATAGTTGGTGCGTAGCGTCGCATCGATCACGCCGATGAAGCTGCGCAGGATGCGGTCCTCGTCCAGGCTGGAGACGCGATCCATCAACTTCAGCAGCGTGGCGCGCGCGGCTTCCTGCTGCGCATCGCGATCGCTGCCACGCGCCTGCAGCACCGGCTCCAGCGCCTTGAGCGTGGCCTCGTCGCCAGCGGCCAGCACCGACAACTCCTCGCGCAGGCGTTCCTGCCCGGCGAAGATCTGCGCCTTGGTCTCGTTGCCGGTGGACGGATCGAAGCGCGCCTCGAACAGTTCCACCAGCAAGCGCGCCAGCAGCGGATAACGGGTAAACGTCGCCTCGACGTAGGCCTGCGAAAACGGCACCGCGGTCTGCAGCAGGTACTTGCAATAGCCGCGCAGCAGCGCGACCTGGCGCCAGTGCAGGCCGGCGGCCAGGATCAGGCGATTGAAGCCGTCGTTCTCGGCATCGCCGTTCCAGATCCGCTCGAAGGCTTCGCCGAAACCGGCGTCGGCGTTGGCCGCATTGATCTTGCCGGAGGTCGATTCGACCTCGAAATCCTGAATGTAGACCGGCGTCTCGCCGACCTGCAGCCGGTATGGCCGCTCGGAGATCACGCGCAGGCCCATGTTTTCCATCATCGGCATCGCATCGGACAACGGAATGTCGTCGAGCTGGCGATACAGCTTCAGGCGCAGGCCTTCGCCGGCGTCCAGTCGCATGCCGTCGTCGCGACGGATTTCCTGCAGGCTCAGATGCAGATCGTCCGGGCCGTCCAGTGCGGCCAGATGTTCGACGTCGGACACCGCCGATTCAATCGACGAGTCCTCGATATAACCGGCCGGCAACGCACGCCCGAAGTTGGCGGCCATGCGCAGGCCATTGACCTCGCCATGCCGTGCCACCAGCGCCTCGCGCAGGGCATCGCGCCAGTTGCGCAGCAGATGCGCCAGCCGCGACTCGAGTTCGGTGGTATTGAATTCCAGCGCCTCGCCGCTCTTGGGCCGTACGATCAAGTGCAGCTGCGCCAGTGGCGACTCGCCCAACACCACGCTGGAATCGATGTATTCGCCGTGCAGCGCATCCTTGAGCAAGGCCTCGATGCGCAGCCGCACATCGGTGTTGAAGCGCTCGCGCGGGATGTACACCAGCGCGGAGATGAAGCGGCTGTACTTGTCGCGGCGCAGGAACATGCGGCTGCGCACGCGCTCCTGCAGGCCGAGGATGCCGATCGCGGTGCGATACAGCTCTTCCTCGTTGGACTGGAACAACTCCTCGCGCGGCAGCGTCTCGAGGATGTGCCGCAGTGCCTTGCCGCTGTGGCTGCTCGGGGTCAGCCCGGACTTGCTCATCACGTACTCGTGGCGCTGGCGCACCAGCGGAATCTCCCACGGGCGGCGGTTGTAGGCGCTGGAGGTGAACAGGCCCAGGAAGCGCTGCTCGCCGACGATGCGGCCCTTGGCATCGAATTCCAGGATGCCGATGTAATCCATGTAGCCGACCCGATGCACGCGCGAGCGCGCGTTGGTCTTGGTCAGGATCAGCGCGTCCTTGAGCTTGGCCGAGGTGTTCAGGCCGTGCGCCGCCAGCGTGGTCACCGGGCGCGCCGGCGAGGTGTCGTGGCCGCGCATCAGGCCCAGGCCGGTTTCTTCCACCGGCGCCAGCACGTCCTGGCCGTCCTGCTTCTCCACGCGGTACTCGCGATAGCCGAAGAAGGTGAAGTGGTCGGCCGCCGCCCAGCGCAGGAACTCCTGCGCCTCGTGGCGGCTGATGTCGTCCATCGGCAGGCGGCGGGTGGCCAGGTCGTCGGCCAGCATCACCATCTTCTCGCGCATCGACGCCCAGTCGTGCACGATCGCGCGCACTTCGGCCAGCACCTTGCGCACCGCCGCTTCCACCTTGGGCATGTCGTCGGCGGGCTGGCGGTCGATCTCCAGCACCATCATCGACTCGCTCTTGCCCTCGCCCACTGCGGTCAGCTTGCCGGCCTTGTCGCGCGCAATGCGCAGCACCGGATGGCCGAGCACGTGCACGCCGATGCCCAGATCCGACAGCGTCATGCTCACCGAGTCGACCAGGAACGGCATGTCGTCGTTGACGATCTGCAGCAGCGTGTGCGGCGACTCGTAGCCGTGGCTCTTCAGGGTCGGGTTGAACACCCGCACATTGACCGTACCGGCCTTGCGCGTGCGCGCAAATTCAAGCATGTCCGACGCCAGGGCCGCCCACTGCTCGGGCGGGTGGTTGGGGAACTCGTCCTCTTCCATGCGCCGGTAGAAGTCGGCTGCGAACAGCTGCACCTCGGACTGGCGGGCAGCCGGGTAGCGCTTGCGCAACGCGGCGAAGACCGGCTCCAGGGTGACCGCCTGCGGCGCGGCGGCAAGCACGGGGACGGCATGGTCGGCGACTGGTTTGACCGACGTCGTGGACGATTTCGAAGCAGCTTTCTTGGCTGTCATGAGAGCGCTGGGGTGCTCGGTGGAAAACCTGAATTGTACCGGCGCCGGATGAAGACGCCTTGCTGCATAGCGCAAATTTCCGGCCAACCGCCGACCGGGTGCAGCGTCAACGCACCCTCCCCGACTGGCATTCTGCCGGCGTCGCCGGATTGGCCCCTGCACAAGCGCACGCCGGACCGCCACACCCGGCAAAGTCCGGCCGGGCGCCCGGGGCATAAGGCGTGCATCGACATGACCGCGAGCGTCAAGTCTGTTTAAAAACTAAACTGGACGGTATAGTCTACCGCCATGACCCCCCGTTCCCACCGTGCTGCCCGGCGCTCGGACTGCGATCGCCGCATCCATACAGCTGTGCATACGCTGCTTGCCGAGCGCGGCATGCGGCTGAGCATGGACGCGGTGGCCGCGCGTGCCGGCTGCTCCAAGCAGACCCTCTACAGTTACTACGGTTGTAAAGAAAACCTGCTGCGCGACGTGCTTCAGGACCATGTGCATCTGGCAACGGTGCCGCTGGGCACCGACTCGGGCGAGTTGCGCGAGGATCTGCTGGCCTTCGCGCTGGCTCACCTTGACCGCCTGAACCGCCCCGATGTGTTACAGACCTGCCGGTTGGTGGAGGCCGAATCGCATCGGTTCCCAGATCAGTCGCAGCAGATCTTCCAGGACGGAGTCGTCGGTATGCAGCAGCGCCTGGCGCAGCGCTTCCAACAAGCGATGCAAGCCGGCCAGCTGCGCCATGACGATCCGCACTGTATGGCCGAACTGCTGTTGAGCATGATCGTCGGTCTGGATTTCGACCGGCAACGTTTTCAGGTTCCCCACCGCGCCGGCCTCCCCGCCAGGCAGCAGTGGGCGCAGTTCGCTGTCGACACCTTCCTGCGTGCATTTGCCGCGGTTGCTGCCACGCCTTCGCTGTCCCCGCTTTCCTTTCTCACTTCAAGACCCTAACGGAGTTCCTCCTGATGATCGCCCCGCTTCGCACATTCGGCCTGGCCTGTGCCATCACCCTGGCGCTGGCTGCCTGCAGCAAGCCCGAACAACAGCAGGCGCCGCCGCCGCCGGAAGTGTCGGTGCTGGAGATGAAGCCGCAGACCCTGCCGCTGGAACGCGACCTGGTCGGCCGCCTGTCGGCATTCCGCTCGGCCGACGTGCGCGCACGTGTCGACGGCGTGCTGCTCAAGCGCCTGTACACCGAAGGCACCGACGTCAAGGAAGGCCAGCCGTTGTTCGAGATCGACCCGGCCCCGCTGAAGGCCACGCTGCTGCAGGCGCAAGGCCAGCTGGCCGCCGCCCAGGCGACCTACGCCAACGCCCAGGTCGCCGCCAAGCGTGCGCGCAGCCTGGCCCCGCAGCAGTACGTGTCGCGTGCCGACATCGACAACGCCGAAGCCACCGAGCGCTCTTCCGGCGCCAGCGTGCAACAGGCGCGCGGCCAGGTCGAGTCCGCCCGCATCCAGCTCGGCTTTGCCAGCGTGACCTCGCCGATCACCGGCCGCGCCGGCATCCAGCGCGTGACCGAAGGTGCGCTGGTGGGCTCGGGTGAGGCGACCCTGCTGACCACGGTCGATCAGATCGACCCGCTGTATGTGAACTTTGCGATGAGCAGCGAAGAACTGGCCGCCCTGCGCCAGGCCCAGAGCAGCGGCAACGTGCAGCTCAGCGGCGATGGCAAGTCCACCATCAACGTGGAACTGGGCAACGGCACGCAATACCCGCACCCGGGTACGCTGGATGTGTCGGCAGTGACGGTGGACCCGAGCACCGGTGCGGTGTCGCTGCGCGCGACCCTGCCCAATCCGGAACAGGCCCTGCTGCCGGGTGCGTTCGTGACCTTCAAGGCCAGCCTGGGCCAGCGCAACAACGCCTACCTGCTACCGCAGCAGGCCGTGCAGCGCGATGCCACCGGCGCTTATGCACTGGTGCTGGGCAAGGACGGCAAGGTGGTGCGCAAGAATCTCACTGTCGATGGCCAGCAGAAAGGCCAGTGGATCGTCACCGGGGGCGTGACCCCGGGCGATCAGGTGATCGTCGATGGCGTACAGAAGGCAAAGGAAGGACAGCCGGCCAAGGGCGTGCCGTGGGATCCGAACAAACCGGCACAAGGCGGCCAGCCGGGTGCGCCGGGCGCGGCTCCGGCCGCGGCCCAGGGCGGTGACGCACAGGCCGCACCGGCGGCCGACAAGGCCGATGCAGCGGCACCGGCCGCGCAGGAACAGTCCAAGCCCGACGCTGCAGCGCAGCCGGCCGACTCCCAGTCCAAGCAGCAGTGACGGAACCCGGACATGCCTAAGTTTTTCATCGAACACCCTGTCTTTGCCTGGGTGGTGGCGATCCTGATCTCGCTTGCGGGCGTGATTTCGATCCTGAATCTGGGTATCGAGTCGTACCCCACGATCGCCCCGCCGCAGGTCACCGTGACCGCCAACTTCCCCGGCGCCAGTGCCGATACCGCCGAAAAAGCGGTGACCCAGGTCATCGAGCAGCAGCTCACCGGTATCGATCACCTGCTGTACTTCAACTCGTCCTCGGCCGCCAACGGCCGCGTGACCATCACGCTGACGTTCGAAACCGGCACCGACGCGGATATCGCGCAGGTGCAGGTACAGAACAAGGTGTCGCTGGCCACGCCGCGCCTGCCCTCGGAAGTCACCCAGCAGGGTGTGGTGGTGGCCAAGGCCAATGCCGGCTTCCTGATGGTGGCCGCGTTACGCTCTGACAACCCGTCGATCAACCGCGATGCGCTCAACGACATCGTCGGCTCGCGCGTGCTCGAGCAGATCTCGCGCGTGCCCGGCGTGGGCAGCACCAACCAGTTCGGCGCCGAGTACGCGATGAACATCTGGTTGAACCCGGAGAAACTTCAGGGCTACAACCTGTCGGCGACCCAGGTGCTGACCGCGGTGCGTAACCAGAACGTGCAGTTCGCTGCCGGTTCGGTGGGCGCGGACCCCACTCCGGAAGGCATCAGCTTCACCGCCACCGTCTCGGCCGAGGGCCGCTTCAGCTCGCCCGACCAGTTCGAGAACATCATCCTGCGCACCGACAACAACGGTGCCACGGTGCGTCTGAAGGATGTCGCACGGGTCACCGTGGGGCCGAGCAACTACGGCTTCGACACCCAGTACAACGGCAAGCCCACCGGCGCCTTCGGTATTCAGCTGTTGCCGGGCGCCAACGCCCTGAACGTGTCCGAGGCGGTCAGTGCCAAGCTCGACGAACTGCAGCCGACCTTCCCGCAGGGCGTGACCTGGTTCTCGCCATACGAATCGACCACCTTCGTGCGCATCTCCATCGAGGAAGTGATCCACACGCTGGTGGAAGCCATCGTGCTGGTGTTCCTGGTGATGCTGCTGTTCCTGCAGAACTTCCGCGCCACCGTGATTCCGACGCTGGTGATTCCGGTCGCGCTGCTGGGCACGTTCTTCGGCATGTACATGATCGGCTTCACCATCAATCAGCTGACGCTGTTTGCGATGGTGCTGGCGATCGGCATCGTGGTCGACGACGCGATCGTGGTGATCGAGAACGTCGAACGCATCATGAGCGAGGAACACCTGGAGCCGAAGGCGGCCACGCAGAAGGCGATGACCCAGATCACCGGCGCAGTGGTGGCCATCACCGTGGTGCTGGCGGCGGTGTTCATCCCCTCCTCGCTGCAACCCGGCGCTTCGGGCGCGATCTACAAGCAGTTCGCGCTGACCATCGCCATGTCGATGGGGTTCTCCGCGTTCCTGGCGTTGAGCTTCACCCCGGCGCTATGCGGCGCGTTCCTCAAGTCGACCCATTCGACCAAGAAGAACTGGATCTACCGCACCTTCGACAAGTACTACGACAAGCTGGCGCATCGCTATGTCGGCGTGGTCGGCCACACCCTCAAGCGCTCGCCGCCGTGGATGATCGTGTTCGTGGTGCTGGTGGTGCTGTGCGGCTTCCTGTTCACCCGCATGCCGGGCAGCTTCCTGCCGGAAGAAGATCAGGGCTTTGCGGTGGCCATCGTGCAGCTGCCGCCGGGCGCGACCAAGATCCGCACCAACGAGGCCTTTGCGCAGATGCGCGCGGTCCTGGAGAAGCAACCGGCCGTGGAAGGCATGCTGCAGATTGCCGGCTTCAGCTTCCTGGGCTCGGGCGAAAACGTCGGCATGGGCTTCATCCGGCTCAAGCCGTGGGACGAGCGCGACGTCACCGCCGGAGAGTTGATCCAGCAGCTCAACGGTGCCTTCTACGGCATCAAGGGCGCGCAGATCTTCGTGGTCAACCTGCCCACCGTGCAGGGACTGGGCCAGTTCGGCGGTTTCGACATGTGGCTGCAGGACCGCTCCGGCGCAGGCCAGGAAGCCCTCACCCAGGCGCGCAACATCGTGCTCGGCAAGGCGGCGGAAAAGCAGGACACCCTGGTGGGCGTGCGTCCGAACGGCCTGGAAAACTCGCCGCAGCTGCAGTTGCATGTGGACCGTGTCCAGGCGCAATCGATGGGGCTGGACGTCAGCGACATCTACAGCTCGATCCAGCTGATGCTGGCGCCGGTCTACGTCAACGACTACTTCGCCGAAGGCCGCATCAAGCGCGTCAACATCCGTGCCGACGATCAGTTCCGTACCGGCCCGGAGTCGCTGCGCAGCTTCTTCAGCCCGAGCGCCACGGCCACCGGTGCCGATGGTCAGCCGGGGATGATTCCGCTGAGCAATGTGGTCAAGGCCGACTGGACCTACGCCTCGCCGGCACTGAACCGCTACAACGGCTATTCGGCGGTGAACCTGGTCGGTAACCCGGCGCCGGGCGGCAGCTCCGGCCAGGCGATGAGCGCGATGGAAGAGATCGTCAACAACGATCTGCCGCCGGGCTTCGGCTTCGACTGGAGCGGCATGTCGTACCAGGAAATCATCGCCGGTAACGCTGCCACGCTGCTGCTCGCGTTGTCGGTGGTGGTGGTGTTCCTGTGCCTGGCCGCACTTTACGAGAGCTGGTCGATTCCGGTGGCAGTGCTGATGGTGGTGCCGATCGGCGTGCTGGGCGCGATCACCTTCTCGATGCTGCGCGGCCTGCCGAACGATCTGTATTTCAAGATCGGCATGATCACGGTGATCGGCCTGGCGGCCAAGAACGCGATCCTGATCGTGGAGTTTGCGGTGGAGCAGCGTGCGGCAGGCAAGACGCTGCGCGAGGCGACGCTGGAGGCGGCGCATCTGCGCTTCCGCCCGATCCTGATGACCTCGTTCGCCTTCATCCTGGGCGTGCTGCCGCTGGCCATTTCCACCGGTGCCGGCGCCAACTCGCGTCACTCCATCGGTACCGGCGTGATCGGCGGCATGGTGTTCGCCACCGTGCTCGGCGTGATCTTCATCCCGTTGTTCTTCGTGGTGGTGCGCCGCATGCTGGGCGACAAGCTGGATGAACAGTCCAAGCAGTACCTGCTCGCGCAGAACGACTCGGGCCCGCATCGTCCGGATCGCTGATCCCGGATACGGCGCAGAACGAAAAGCCCCGGCAATGCCGGGGCTTTTTTGTTCGCGCGCCCGTGATCTCCCGTAGGAGCGCACCCGGGCGCGACAAGCCTTGCCGGTAACGCCCCTCGCGCCCGAGTGCGCTCCTACGACGAGGGCGGTTAGATGCGCGGGCGCGCGCCAGTGGAGCCGCGCACTACGCAGCGCCCGGTCATCACCATGCGACGGATCGGCAGCTGCGGATTGCTCAAACGCTCGAGCAGCAGCGACATCGCCGCGCGGCCCATGTCTTCGACCGGCTGCTCGACCACGGTGATCCCCGGCTCGACCAAGTCGGTCCAGCGCTCGTTGTCGAAGCCGGCCAGGGCCAGGTCCTCGGGGATGCGCAGCCGGGCGGTGCGGGCGGCCTTGAGCGCGCCCATCAACAGCAGGCTGTTACTAGTGACGATGGCGTCGGGGCGGTCTGCGCCGGCCAGCCATTGGCCGACTTCGGCGATCGCCGCTTCGGCGGTGGGCGCCACTTCGCGGTAGGCCGGCGTCAGCCCTGGCGCAGCCATCGCGGCCAGATAACCGTTGCGGCGCTCGGTCGCGGTGGTACTGGTGCCGAACAACCCGCCGATGCGCCGATAGCCCTGCGCCTGCAGATGCGCGACCAGTTCGCCCATGGCCGCGGCGTTATCCAGCACCACGCTGTCGTAGCGGCTGCCGGGGCCGGCGCGGTCCACCAGCACGGTCGGATAGTCCAGCACCAGTTCGTGCATGCGCCCGACCGTATTGCGGGTCGGCGCAAAGATCAACCCGGTGATGCGTTCTTCCTGCATCAATTGCAGGTACAGCGCCTCGCGCTCGGGATCTTCGTCGGTATTGCACAGGGTCACGCGCATGCCGGCGCGATAGGCCACTTCTTCCACCGCGCGGATCAGCGCGGTGAAGTAAGGGTTGCGGATATCGGCGACGATCACCCCCAGGATGCCGGACTGCTGGGACCGCAGGCGCCGTGCCATCAGATTGGGCCGGTAGCCGGTCTGGCGCACCGCCGCTTCGACCTTGGCGCGTACCTCCTCGCTGACCGGGCCGGTGCCCAGCGCGCGCGAGACCGTCGATTTGGAAACCCCGGCCACACGGGCCACGTCATTGATGCTGATACTCACTGGGACCGTTCCCGCTCCATTTGCGCACCCGATGCCGGGCGCCGTCTCTGATCCGATGCTAACCCGAAAGCATTACAACGTTTTTGTGCAGTGCACATTGACCTGGAACGTGGGAACGTTCCCACTATACTGCCCAGCCCGTCCCTACCCGGAGTCCGTCTTGTCCTCTCCGTCGCCAGCCCCCGTCACTCCCGAACTCGTGCGCCTGCGTGCGCATGCCCGCGACAAGGACGACGCCATTGCGCAGGCCGCCCAGTTGCTGGTCGCCGCCGGCTGCGTGGCGCCGGGCTACGACGCCAGCATGCGGCGCCGCGAAGGGCTGGCGAATACCTTCCTCGGCCACGGCCTGGCGATCCCGCACGGCGTCGGCGAAGACCGCCACCTGGTGCGCCGCGACGGCATCGCCGTGCTGCAGTTGCCCGAGGGCGTGGAGTGGAACCCGGGCCAGACCACCCGGCTGGTGGTCGGCATCGCCGCCCAGTCCGACACCCACATCACCCTGCTGCGCCGGCTGACCCGCCTGATCCAGGACCCGGCCCAGCTGGAAGCGCTGTTCACCACCGACGACCCGGGCGTGATCGTGGCGGCCTTGACCGGCGACCGCGCACCCGACACCAGCGCCGCACCGGCCACCGACCTGGCCGAATCCTTCGAATGGACTATCGCTTACCCCAGCGGCCTGCACGCCCGCCCGGCCACCCGTTGGGCCGAGACGGCGCGCGGTTTCTCGGCGCGCGCCCAGGTGCGCGCCGGCGACCAGGCCGCCGATGCCAAGAGCCTGGTGGGCCTGCTGCAGCTGGGCCTGCGTGCCGACGACAGCATCACCGTCTCGGCCGAAGGCAGCGATGCGGGTGCCCTGCTCAAGCGCCTGCGCGCAGTGATGGACAGCCTGACCGCGCAGGAAAAGGCCGATGCCGAGCGCGCCGCGCAACGCCGCGCTGCCCCGGTGGTCGGCTGGACGCCGCCGCAGGCGCAGCCGGCCATCGTCGGCATCGGCGCAAGCCCGGGCGTGGCGATCGGCATCGTGCACCGGCTGCGTGCGGCGCAGACCGAGGTCGCCGATCAACCGGTCGGGCTGGGCGATGGCGGCGCGCTGCTGCACGACGCGCTGACCCGCACCCGCCAGCAGCTGGCGGCGATCCAGGACGATACCCAGCGCCGGCTCGGTGCCTCGGACGCGGCGATCTTCAAGGCCCAGGCCGAGCTGCTCAACGACACCGACCTGATCACCCGCACCTGCCAGCTGATGGTCGAAGGCCACGGCGTGGCGTGGTCGTGGCATCAGGCGGTGGAACAGATCGCCTCGGGCCTGGCCGCACTCGGCAACCCGGTGCTGGCCGGCCGCGCGGCCGACCTGCGCGATGTCGGCCGCCGCGTGCTGGCCCAGCTCGACCCGGCCGCCGCCGGCGCCGGCCTGACCGACCTGCCGGAGCAGCCTTGCATCCTGCTGGCCGGCGATCTGTCGCCGTCGGACACCGCCAACCTGGACACCACGCGCGTGCTCGGCCTGGCCACCGCGCAAGGCGGGCCGACCTCGCATACCGCGATCCTGTCACGCACGCTCGGCCTGCCGGCGCTGGTCGCGGCCGGCGGCCAACTCATGGATATCGAAGACGGCGTCACCGCCATCATCGACGGCAGCAGCGGGCGGCTGTACATCAACCCGTCCGCGCTGGACCTGGACGCAGCCCGTACGCACATCGCCGAGCAGCAGGCCATCCGCGAGCGCGAAGCCGCGCAACGCGCATTGCCTGCCGACACCAGCGACGGCCACCACATCGACATCGGCGCCAACGTCAACCTGCCCGATCAGGTCGCGATGGCGCTGACGCAGGGCGCCGAAGGCGTCGGCCTGATGCGAACCGAGTTCCTGTTCCTGGAAAGCGGCAGTACGCCCAGCGAGGACGAGCAGCACGCAACCTATCTGGCGATGGCGCAGGCGCTGGATGGCCGCCCGCTGATCGTGCGCGCACTGGACATCGGCGGCGACAAGCAGGTGGCGCATCTGGAGCTGCCGCATGAGGAAAACCCGTTCCTGGGCGTGCGCGGCGCGCGCCTGCTGCTGCGTCGCCCCGACCTGCTCGAGCCGCAGCTGCGTGCGCTGTACCGCGCCGCCAAGGACGGGGCGCGGCTGTCGATCATGTTCCCGATGATCACCTCGGTGCCGGAGCTGATCACCCTGCGCGCCATCTGCGCGCGCATCCGCACCGAACTCGACGCGCCCGAGGTGCCGATCGGCATCATGATCGAGGTGCCCGCCGCCGCCGCGCAGGCCGACGTGCTGGCGCGCCATGCGGATTTCTTCTCGATCGGCACCAACGACCTCACCCAGTACGTGCTGGCGATCGACCGCCAGAACCCGGAGCTGGCCGCCGAAGCCGACAGCCTGCATCCGGCGGTGCTGCGCATGATCCGCAGCACGATCGAAGGCGCGCGCAAACACCAGCGCTGGGTCGGCGTGTGCGGCGGCCTGGCCGGCGATCCGTTCGGCGCCAGCCTGCTGGCCGGCCTGGGCGTGCAGGAACTGTCGATGACGCCCAACGACATCCCGGCGGTCAAGGCACGCCTGCGCGGCGCCGCGCTGAGCCAGCTGCAGCAGCTGGCCGAGCAGGCGCTGAACTGCGAAACCGCAGAGCAGGTACGTGCACTGGAAGCGCAGCGCGAGGGCCAGGCATGAACCTGCACGCCATCACGGTGACGCTGAACCCGGCGATCGACCAGACCATCCAGCTCGACAGCCTGCAGCCGGGCGCGGTGCATCGCGCCAGCAGCGTGCGCAACGATGCCGGCGGCAAGGGCATCAACGTGGCCGCCTGTCTGGCCGACTGGGGCAGCCAGGTCGCCGCGCTCGGCGTGCTCGGGGTCGGCAATGCCGGCGTGTTCGAGGCGCTGTTCCGCGAGCGCGGCATTACCGATCATTGCCAGCGCGTGGCTGGCGAGACCCGCACCAATCTCAAGCTGGTCGAAGCGCGCAGCAACGACACCACCGACATCAACCTGCCCGGCCTGCGCCTGGGCCCGCCGCATCTGCAGGGCGTGGCCGATCACCTCGCCCCGCTGCTGCGCCCCGGCCTGCCGGTGGTGCTGTCGGGCAGCCTGCCGGCCGGCCTGCCGGACGACAGCTGGGCGCAGTTGCAGGCCCAGGCCAGCGCCGCCGGTGCGCGTGTGCTGCTGGACACCAGTGGCGCGCCACTGGTGGCCGCGCTCGGTGCCGCACGCCAGGCGCTGCCGTACGCGGTCAAGCCGAACCGGCACGAACTGGAAGCCTGGACCGGCCGCCCGCTGAGCGACCGCGCTGCCCTCAGCGCCGCCGCGCACGAACTCATCGCACGCGGCATCCAGCTGGTGGTCATCTCGATGGGCACCGACGGCGCCTTGTTCGTGCAGCGCGACCAGCGCCTGATCGCGCGTCCGCCGCGCCTGGCGCAGGGCAGCAGCGTGGGCGCCGGTGACGCGATGGTGGCCGGTCTGGCTGCCGCGCTGCTTGGCGACTCCACCGATCTGGAAAGTTGCGCACGGCTGGCCACCGCGTTCTCGGTCAGCCGGCTGGAAAGCGGCGATGCGCGCCGGCTGAACCCACAGCAGGTGCGCAAGCTCGCCGGCGAGATCGTCATCGACCCGCTCTCATAGCAAACGCCAACGCGAACGCTGGCAGTGCCAGCGCAGCGCGCCGGTGTTTTGCGCAAGACACCACGTATCCCGCCGGCACTTGCCGGCGACCGAACAACGCAGGAGATTTGCATGTCCTCTTCCATCGTGGTCATCGCCGCTGGCGACCGCAGCACCGAAGCCGTCCTGGCGGCCGAAGCGCTGCGCCGCGCGGCCACCGCCGCTGGGCGCAGCGTGACGATCGAGATCCGCAGCGACCAGGGCGTGCTCGGCGCATTGCCGGGCGAACTGGCCAGCGGCGCAGGCCAGGTGCTGGTGATCGGCGACGCCGATGCCGACACCGCCCGTTTCGGCGACGCGCAGCTGCT
This sequence comes from Xanthomonas sp. CFBP 8152, assembly GCF_014199025.1. Taxonomy (NCBI): domain Bacteria; kingdom Pseudomonadati; phylum Pseudomonadota; class Gammaproteobacteria; order Lysobacterales; family Lysobacteraceae; genus Xanthomonas; species Xanthomonas sp. CFBP 8152. The sequence goes on along the minus strand of NZ_JACHNO010000001.1, from coordinate 1,475,336 downwards.
GCGCCTGAGCCTGGGTGCGGTGCTGGACGACCCGGCCGCCGCGGTGAACCAGCTCGCCGCACCGGCCGCCGCAAATGCATCGGCTGCCGCAGGCAGCGCCAGCGCCGGCAGCAAGCGCATCGTTGCGATCACCTCTTGCCCCACCGGCATCGCGCACACCTTCATGGCCGCCGAAGGCCTGCAGCAGGCCGCGAAGAAACTCGGCTACCAGATCCGCGTGGAAACCCAGGGCTCGGTCGGCGCGCAGGACGCCCTGACCGATGCGGAAATCCGCGACGCCGACCTGGTGTTGATCGCCGCCGATCGCGAAGTCGACCTGGCCCGTTTCGGCGGCAAGCGCCTGTTCAAGAGCGGCACCAAGCCGGCCATCAACGATGGCCCGGCCTTGATCCAGAAAGCGCTGGCAGAGGCCGGCGTGCATGGCGGCGCGGCGCCGGTCGCGGGCGCCGCCAAGGCCGAAAACACCGACAACGGTCGCACCGGCGCCTACAAGCACCTGATGACCGGCGTGTCGTTCATGCTGCCCTTCGTCACCGCCGGCGGCTTATTGATCGCGCTGGCATTTGCACTCGGCGGCATCTATGCCGGCGACGATGCGCACCAGGGCACGCTGGCCTGGTCGCTGTTCCAGATCGGCGCCAAGGCCGGCTTCACCCTGATGGTGCCCGCGCTGGCCGGCTATATCGCCTACTCCATCGCCGACCGCCCCGGTATCGCGCCCGGCATGATCGGCGGCCTGGTCGCGGCCAACCTCAATGCCGGCTTCCTCGGCGGGATCATCGCCGGCTTCATCGCCGGCTACGGCGTGGCCGCACTCAACCGCTACATCCGCCTGCCGCGCAACCTGGAAGGGCTCAAGCCGGTGCTGATCCTGCCGGTGCTGGGCACGCTGCTGGTCGGCCTGGCGATGATGTACGTGTTCGGTCAGCCGGTGGCCGACCTGCTGGCCTGGCTCACCGCCTGGCTGCGCGGCATGCAGGGCAGCAGCGCGCTGCTGCTGGGCCTGTTGCTCGGCGGCATGATGGCCTTCGACATGGGCGGGCCGGTCAACAAGGCCGCCTACGCGTTCTCCACCGGCCTGATCGCCAGCCAGGTCTACACCCCGATGGCGGCCGCCATGGTCGCCGGCATGACCCCGCCGCTGGGCATCGCGCTGGCCACCTGGGTGTTCCGCAACCGTTTCACCGTGGAAGAGCGCGGCTCGGCCACGGCCGCCGGCGTGCTCGGGCTGGCCTTCGTCACCGAAGGCGCCATCCCGTACGCCGCGCGCGACCCGCTGCGCACCATCCCGGCGCTGGTGATCGGCTCGGCCGTGGCCGGCGCGATCTCGATGACCGCCGGTGCCGAGTTGAAGGCACCGCACGGCGGCATCTTCGTGCTGCTGATCCCCAACGCGGTGACCCACCTGCTCAATTACGTGCTGGCCCTGGTGGTCGGCGTGGTGGTCACCGCGGTGGCGCTGCGCCTGCTCAAGAAGCCGGTGGCCGACGTGGTCGCCTGACCTTCGGCCACCTCGGCCCCTGCCGCTCGCCGCCCCCCATTCGACCCACCTGATCGCCGCCCCGCCTCACCCTGACCGGTCACCGCTGCGCTGCGCACCTTCGTGCGTGGCCGGCGGCTTGCCCATCCCCTAGCTGTCGCGTTCGCCACCCGGCCACGCTTTCCACGTTCGGAGTCCTGCCATGACCGCCCTCGTCCCCCGCCATGCCCGTCCCCGCCTGCTTTGCCTGTCGCTGGCACTGGCACTGACCCCGCTGGCCCATGCGCAGGACGCCGCCGATGCCTTCAAGCTCAAGCTGGGTTACACCGGCGAAGCGGCCTCGATGATCGACGGCGGCCGCAAGAACGGCGATGCCTACGCCGGTCAGTTGATGGTCGGCACCGACGTCGACATGGACCGCCTGTTCGGTTGGGGCGGCGCCACGGTCAAGCTGTACGTCTCCAACCGTCACGGCACCAACCTGTCCAACAGCAGCATCGGCAACAGCACCTCGGTGCAGGAAATCTACGGCGGCCAGGGCACCCGCCTGGCCAATTTCACCCTGCTGCAGAAACTGTTCAACGACCGCCTGGAACTGGAAGCCGGCCGCAGCGTGGCCAACATCCATTTCCTCGGCTCGGACCTGTGCCAGTACTTCCAGGGCAACTCGGCCTGCGGCAACCCCACCTTCGTGTTCCGCACCAGCAATTTCACCTACTGGCCGGTGTCCAGCTGGGCCGCGCATGCCACCGCCTGGGTCACGCCCAAGGTCTACGTGCATGTGGGCGCCTACGAGGTGAACCCGGTGCAGGCCCAGGACGGCCAGCACGGCCTGAAGTGGAGCACCGACGACACCACCGGCGTGGTGGTGCCTTACGCGGTCGGCTACAAGAACAAGGGCGGCGACGGCAGCATGGCTGCGATATACGAACTGGGCGGCTGGCAGGACAACTCCGACTATACCGACCCGCTGCGCGACCGCAACGGCAACCCGGCAGTGCTCAGCGGCTTGGGCTACGAGAACAAGCAGGGCCGCTCGGGCATGTTCGCGCGTTTCGAACAACAGGTCACCAACCCGGATCCGTCCGGCGCCCGCGGCCTGACCGTGTTCGGCGCCATCCTCAAGAGCACCGGCGGCCAGGCGATCGAGGACCACTTCGTGCAATTGGGCCTGGTGCAGAAAGGCACCTTCGCCAGCCGCCCGCAGGACAACATTGCGTTTGTGATCACCCAGCAGAAGTACAGCGACGAGGCGATCGAAAACCTGCGCCTGGCGCGCGCTTCGGCCGGCGGCACCGGCACCCCGGCCGACAACCAGATCATGATGGAGCTGAGCTACGGCATCCAGGTCACCAAGCGCCTGCGCATCGCGCCGAACCTGCATTACGTGATCAACCCCGACCAGTTCAACGAACCCACCCGCACCAGCGATCTGAAGAACGCGCTGATTGCAGGCATGCGGATCGACTGGAATCTGTGACCCGTCGAGAAGCTGCGCGCGTTGCGCGCATGCTTGGCCGCCACCACTGCCTGAAGTGAGTGGCGGGTGCGTTGCATCTGACTGCAGTGCAACGCATGGCGTCGATTCGGTTGACTTGGGCATTTGCCGGATATGGCCGACGAGTTTGATGAGCCGCGTCGGTACGCAATCGCACCTAATGAGGCGTTATCGGCCCACCTGGTCGCGCGCAAGCCAGTTGCTGGACACGCAAGATCACGCGACAACGGATGCCGAAGCTGTAATGACCCACCACTGCCTAACGCCTGAGTTAAGGCGCGTGCGGTACGCACGTCGCCTTGAACGAATTGTTAGGCCGCCGGCTTGAGGAAGGCACCACGCCGTCGTGCCGCGCGCAGCAACAGCACAACCACGACTGTGGCTGACACGATCACCAGCAGCGAACTTTCCGGACCGAACATTCCGCCGGTCAGCCAGTCGGGCCCGGCATAGCGGCTTTCGAGCGGCGCTACGGCGCGCCAGTCCTCGATGCCGGAAAGCGGCACGCCACTGAGAAAGATGGTGAAGTTCCATGCTGCGTGATTGGCGGCCACCACCCACAGGTTGCGCGTCAGGACGAACAGCCCGCCCCATAGCAGGCCCAGCACTGTCACCGAAATCAACATGGCTACGATATCGCCGGGTCCACCGTGCGCCACGTTCTCCAAGTGCGGCAGGGCGAACAGCACCGCTTGCACCGCCAATGCCACCACTGTTCCCCAAGCCCGCTCCAGCAGACGAAACAGCAGGCACCGGTGGACCAGCTCTTCTAGGGTGGCCGCAATTCCAATGAAGGCCGCCACGCCCAGCAGAGCCGGCGAGGCGCCGCGAAACAGCACCAGTTCGTAGGCGCCGAACGCGAACAGCATGGCGATCGGCAACGCTACCAGAGCGGCGCCGCCTACACCGCCAAGTATCAGGGGAACCGACTGCAGCTGCAGCTCGGTCGCTTTGCGCCTTTCATGCCAGTGCACATAGGCCCAGTAGCCCACGATGGCCACAAGGATGATGCCGGCACGTCTGAACACGCTGAGCCATGCGGGTCCAGGCTGGAACACCGTATCGATCAGTGGTAGCAGGCCTTGCCGAAAGACCAGTACCGAACCCATGATCGCCAGTCCGCCCAGCAGGAGCGAGCCAAGCATCCGGAAGGTGACGCGTATGCGCTGGCGCGCGATGCCTCCCGATTCTGCAGGAAGGGTGCGGCTTGGGTCGAAACGATCAGAAGACATGGCATCTTTGCTGGATAGAGATGAGTCAGGGGGCAGAGAATCTGCAGCCGGGTCGTGATCTTTCATGTCGGCCTAACGCCTGAATTAAGCCGCGCCGCGGAGCGGCGTCGACTTGAATGAATTGTTAGACCTGCCAGTCGGTGAGATATGATTCTCGTCAAACTCGAATTCAAATGGAACCTGATGGCGGCAGGATTTAGCTTGCGGTGGATAGCGCCATTGCCGTACAGCCAAGAGAATTGCGTCGTTGTGACCCAATGTACTAGGGCGAGTGCGGCCAAGGGGACGCCATTCTGATGATGCAACAGTGGGCGACCGGACGTGGCAATCGCGACCGACAACGAAGGAAATAATCGCACTTCCCTCAAAATCATTGTGCAGCTTGGCTGGCAGCGTTGGCGGGACGCTAACCACAGGAAGAAGCCCTGAGGAACATGCAAGGACCGAATCTTGAGCGGAGCACGCGTTGGAGCATGCTCCGATAAGAAGGGCAACTGCAACGCGATGCAATAGTGTCATGGCAGGTCTAACGCCTGAGTTAAGCCGAGCCGCGAAGCGACTTCGGCTTGAATGAATTGTTAGGTGCCAGCAGACTCAGTTGGCACCACGATGGATGCGCCGAAGGTTACATCGGAGAGCTTGGTGCTTGCAGCGAGGTCTTGCATGAAGGCGGGCAACTCTGTCAATTGCAGTGGGCGAAAAGGGCGAGCCTGAAGCTCATAGCCGCCCAGCGACTGGCTGATAGGCCGATGCACATCAGACCAGTCATAATCAAACAACCCACGCCTCGCAAATGCAATAAAGTTGTCGGGACGGAAGAGGGTTACCAACAGGTTACAGTCGGATGTTTCCGGAAGCGAGAGCGTTGCCTCTTCAGCGATTTCAGTAGAAGCGATCGCTGTCTCCGGTACATGACCCTCGCCGCCGGTGGTAAAGAGCGCGACTTGGCCGATTGCGTCAACTGCGAGCCACGCTGCATCAATTCTCTGAAGATCGGAAGGAGAAATCATGGGCGCCTAACGCTCGAGTTAAGCCGTGCCGCGAAGCGGTATCGGCTTGAATGAATTGTTAGGCCGGCCAGTCAATCTGCCAGCCCGACTCCGCAAAGAACTGTTGCAAATCATCACGGGTCTCAACCCACGAATCAAAGCCTCGGTGCTCATTGGGGCCGTCTGAGCCATCCCACCACTCGTAGATGAAAAAGCCACCGGTGTCGTCCGCGTCATCAGCGACCCTGACTCGGTGAGACACTTTGCCGCTGTTGAGGATGTTGCCGATAGTGTTGATGGGGATTTGCATGGCGGCCTAACGCCTGAATTAAGCCGACCCGCGAAGCGGGTTCGGCTTGAATGAATTGGTAGAGGTCACATCCGACGCGGCGGCTTGCGGCCTGTGATTGGAGTTTTTGTCGCTTCGGCGAGCTTTGCCGCTAGTTCTGCAGCATCCGCTTTTTTGTCAAGGAGTTGGATCGTCTCATCAAGCGGCTCAAGAATCTTTAAAAGATTTGGTTGATAGGAGTACTCCAGAGCGGCCAGAATCTTGGCTCGCGCCAATTGGAGACTTCCAATCTTGGCTGTGAGGTTCACAAGCTCTTCTAGATATTCGGAGTTGTCGCTCATAGTGACCTCTAACGCCTGAATTAAGCCGCGCCGCGAAGCGGTGTCGGCTTGAATTAATTGTTATGCCCCACCTGACATTTCGCTGATGTACTTCTTTGTCAGCAGGTGATTGTCAATCCAGTTGACAGTTAGACGAACCAATAGGGAAAGGTCAGAAACGTCCTTGTCTGTCCACTTGCGAATGTAGTGCGTCTCGTCATTGCCTAGCCATGCGGCGCGTTTTGCACATTGCAGGACGTTCTGGTCTGAAATGTACGTGTCAATGCACTTTCCGAGTTGCATATGCTCTACTTTCTCAACTGAATCTGTGTGCTCAGACTTTGCAAAATCTTTGACCAAGAACTCTAGAGCTTTACGAAGACCAATGCCTACAAGTTGGTCCAGTCCATCTGCCTTGGCATTTTCAGCTTGCCCGTAGATCTCGCAGAATGTTGGCGAAACCTCTTTGATAGATGCAGGGAACTCACTTTGAATGGTGTTCCTTGGTGCGGTAAACCTTAGAGCGAAATCAGCGCCATGCATGGATTGGCGTCGATAAGTCGCCACGAATGGCCGCAGGCATCTGCGGCTAGTACACAGAAATGTCACATACGCTTCTGATTGATCTGCCGAAAGGTGCTGAGTAAGCAACTTAGGATGCACTGATGTATGGCACTGAGGGCAGCGATCAGGGGACGCATTGATCTTGAAGTAGTGCGCCTGCCCATCAAGTGACTTTGCTTGAAGATCGATACTCATGGATCTCGCCTATGGGCCTAACGTTTGAATAAGCCGCGCCGCGAAGCGGCGTCGGCTTGAAGGCAGCATCTCTTTACGCCTTTTCGCTCGGGTTCCACGAGCTCGTCAGCAGGCTTGGCCTGTAAGGGAGGCGGGACTCCCGAGAAGCAGTGACAGCCTTCTTAGTACGAACGACAAATGACCGAAGCATCTCCTGAGCCTTATGGATCATATGAGTACCCTCCTTTTGGATGAGATGTGAAAAAACGGAACAAGCTTCTGAAACAAGGAATCCAGCAATGAAGCCGACTGGTCCAGTTGCAACATAGAACAGGCCCGTCATCATCAGTCTCAGGAGGCCGCCTCTGAGAGACACCGAAGTGTTTCGACTATTTGTCTATGCTGCCTAACGCTTGAATTAAGCCGAGTTGCGAAGCAACTTCGGCTTGAATGAGTTGTTAGGCCTCGGCCTGTGCTAGCTGAGCTCTTGCCCAACTAATCGCGCTGTCGGCCGGCACCGAGTCGCCTGCCTGAGGATCATCAAGAGAGCCGCCCGTCATTGCAGCCAGGACACTAGATGCGGCAAGGGCTGATACCAGCTCAAGCGGGCGTGAGCCGATACAGAACTGGACTGAGAAGTCAGTGCCCGGTGCCAGCTCCATCTCCTCTGCGTCCTCAGGTGCGACGTCTGATGCGTAGTACTCAAAGCCGGATATCTCACCGCGAACCGGACAAGGAAGGAAGCCAGAGAACGTGTCCACGTCAAAATCGGAGTCCAACGCGACCGGAAAGCCCGCCTCAACTATGGCGGCATGCCAAGCGCCTGGTGATGGCATCACGTTACGCTTCAGATAAACAACTAGGTCATACGACATAATTCTCCTTGGGACCTAACGCTTGAATTAAGCCAAGTTGCGAGGCGGGTTCGGCTTGAATGAGTTGTTAGGCACCACCCCGGCAACTGTGGCGGCTGCACACGTGAAGCTACCACCCAAGCCAATGCATGGCTCAAGGGTAACAACAAGAGGATTGCCCTCAGCAATCGCCAAGCTGTCTAGTACGTTTTCCGATGCCAAACCAGTGAGCTCGATACTCCGGACACCCGTGAATGACAGGTTGACCTCGGCGCCCTTTCCAGCCGACCCATCAATGTAGAAGAGGCCGAGTGTGACAATGCCCTCAGCCGAGTAGCTGAAAGAGATCAGGCGGGCATCAGCGAACTCCGGCCAGTAGCCGAAGATTGAGGTGACTGCATCAGAGCTAGAGATCATGCCTGTGGTGCCTAACTACTATTGGACCGCCGAAATGCGTGTTGCACGGAGTATCTTCGATCGCTGGCGCTTTGTGAATGGGGAAATCCTAGCCGCGATCACGGGATTACGCGACGGCAAGCGGACTCCACCTTTGCGCGATTTCTAGTTTTATCCAGCAAGGACGCAGGCGTATGAAATACATCCCCAAGAACAATGGTGTAACAGCACGTCCGTCGACGCGGTTGCTCGATCAAGTGCGCGGCCGTTTGCGCGTTCGGCACTACAGCCTGCGCACCGAGCAGGCGTATCTCCGTTGGACACTGCGCTTCATCCTGGCAAGCGGCTCTCTACCGCGACGTAAAGCGTATCGCTTGGCATCACGTGCCCGACGGAATCCTTAGTTTTCACGATATCGAGTAGTGGCGTTACAGTGCACAACCGCGCACGCGCGACGGCCGCCAGAAACGAAAAAACCGCGCAATGCGCGGTTTTTTCGTCACACCTTTTGCCAACCGGTCAAGGACGACGCGCCAGCGCCTCCACGTCCTTGGCCTTGGGCAGCAGATCCTGCTTGGTGACGGCGAATGGCCCGATGCTCAGCATCGGCACGGCCACGATCACCGAGGAGATCACCACGATCACCGCGCCGATCATGTGCGTCTCGGCCAGGCCTTCCATCGACTCGCCGCCGTAGATGTACAGGGCCAGCGCCGACAGGAAGAACATCACCGCGGTGATCACCGTGCGCGAGAGCGTCTGGTTGATCGAGCGGTTCAGCACTTCCAGCGGCTCCACCCGCAACGCGCGGAAGTTTTCGCGCACGCGGTCGAACACCACGATGATGTCGTTGATCGCAAAGCCCATCACCGACAACAGGCCGGCCAGCACGGTCAGGTCGAACTCGCGGCCGGTCAGCGACACGAAGGCCACGGTGACCAGCAGGTCGAACAGGGCCGTCAGGCTGGCGACCACCGCGAACTTCCACTCGAAGCGGAAGGCGATGTAGATCAGAAAGCCCACCAGCATGAACACGGTGGCGTACACGCCGTTCAAGGCCAGGTCCTTGCCGACCTGCGGGCCGACGAACTCGCCCGGCTGCACGGTGGCGGGGTTCTGCGCGGTGCTGACCGCCTTGCGCACTTCTTCGGCGACGGTGCTTGCGGCATCGTCGCGGTTGTTGTGCTGCTCGCGCGCCTGCAGGCGGATCATCACTTCGTTGCCGCCGCGCGCGTTCTGCACCTGGGCGTTCTCGAAGCCGGCCTTGGCCAGTTGCTCGCGCACCTGATCCACGTCCACGGTCTTCTGGAACGAGGTCTGCACCAGCGTGCCGCCGGTGAATTCCAGTGCGTAGTTGAAGCCCTTGCCGACGATGACACCGACCGAGGCCACCGCGATCACCAGCATCAGGATCAGCACCGGCTTGCGCAGGCGCATGAAGTCGATCTTGGTGTCGTTGGGAATGAGATGGAGCGGGAACAATTTCATGGAAAGATCTTCCGTTTAGACGTTGCGCACCGTCAGGATGCGCAACGCTTGCGAAGGGTTTCATCCCCCGCCCCTGGCAGCGTGCTGCAAGGGGCAAGGCCGGACTCGCATCTCAGATGGCGACGGTCTTGAGCTTCTTGCGGCGGCCGTAGATCAGCACTGCCAGCGCACGCGACACGGTGATCGCGGTGAACATCGAGGCGAAAATGCCGATCATCATGGTCAGCGCGAAGCCCTTCAACGGGCCGGTACCGAACGCGTACAAGGCCACCGCCACGATCAGACCGGTGAGGTTGGCGTCCAGGATGGTGCCGCCGGCCTTCTCATAACCGGCGGCAATCGCCGATTTGGCCGGCACGCCCAGTCGCAGCTCTTCGCGGATACGCTCGTTGATCAGCACGTTGGCGTCCACCGACAGGCCCACCGACAACGCCAGACCGGCAAAGCCCGGCAGCGTCATGGTGGCGCCGAACAACGACATCACCGCCACCACGATCAGCAGGTTGAACAGCAGCGCCACCGAGGTGATCGCGCCGAACACGCGGTAGTAGACGGTGAAGAACACCAGCGTGAACAGGAACGAGTAGATCACCGCGGTGACGCCCCGCTCCACGTTCTCCGCGCCCAGGCTCGGGCCGATCACGTACTCCTCGACGAAATCCATCGGTGCGGCCAGCGAACCGGATTTCAGCAGCTTGGCCAGGTTCTCGGCCTCCACCTTCTCCAGGCCGGTGGTCTGGAAGTTCTTGCCGAACACGCCGGCGATGCGGGTCGGCGACAGCGCCTCTTCCTTGACCCGCACGCTGCGCACTTCCTTGCCGTCGACCATGCTGACGGTGGGAATGCGCTCGATGTAGACCACCGACATCAGCTTGCCGACGTTGGCGCTGGTGTAGTCGAGCATGCGCTGGCCGGCGACGTTGTTGAGCGTCACCGCCACCGCCGGCATGCCGTTCTGGTCGGTGCTGACGCTGGCGCTGACCATCTGGTCGCCGGTCACCAGCGCGCGCTTGTTGAGCAGCACCGGCGCGCCGGTGTCGCGCACGCGGTAGACCTTGGCTTCGGGCGGGATGCTGCCGCTGCGCACCGCGTCTTCGGCATTGCCTTCGACCACGGCGCGGAATTCCAGCGAGGCGGTGGCGCCGATCAGGCGCTTGGCCTCGGCGGTGTCCTGCAGGCCGGGCAGTTCGACCACGATGCGGTCCTCGCCCTGGCGCTGGATGGTCGGTTCGGACACGCCCAGCGCGTTGACGCGGTTGCGCAAGGTGGTGAGGTTCTGCTCGATCGCACCGCTGGCGATCTGCTTGAGTTCGGCTTCCGGCACCTTGACCGCGATGTTCTGGCCGCTGACCTCGTAGGTCAGGGTCGGCTGCGACTTGGCCAGCGCGGTACGCGCGGCGTCGACGCTGGCGCCTTCGCTCAGGCTGACCTGGATGCTGTTGTCGCCGCGGCGCTCGACCGAGCGATAGGCGATACGGCCGTCGCGCAAGGTGGTGCGGATGTCTTCGGCAAAGCCGTCCAGGCGCTTTTCCAGCGCAGCCTTCTGATCCACCTGCATGGCGAAGTGCACGCCGCCGACCAGGTCCAGGCCCAGCACCATCGGCCGGCCGCCCAGCTTGGCCAGCCAGTCCGGCACGGTCGAGGCCAGATTCAGCGCCACCGTGTAGTTCTCGCCCAGTTGCTGGCGCAGCACGTCGTTGGCGCGGGTCTGTGCCTGCAGGTTGGGCAGGCGCACCATCAGGCTGTCGCCTTCCCGGGTGACGGCCTTCGGCGTGATGCCGGCGGCCTTGAGGTCGGCGTCGATACGGCTGCGCAAGGCGTCGTCGAGCTTGGCACCGCGGCTGGCGGTGATCTGCACGGACGGGTCCTTCTGGTAGATGTTGGGCAACGCGTACAACGCGCTGACCGCCAGCACCAGCAGGATCAGGAAATACTTCCAGCGAGGAAATTCGATCATTGCGACAGTCCCGCGCGACGCCATCCCGGCGACGCGCCTAGCAGTGAGAACGACTTCAAGCGGCCAACACAATGTCGCCAGCGGTCGTCAGGTGGATGCGGCGGTGCGCGCGGAGCGGCGCGGTCAGCGCCGGTTCGCGGCACCGACTGCGCCCACCTGACAGTGAGCGCAGCGGTTGGTTGCCGCTTAGTTGGCAGACTTCAGCGTGCCCTTGGGCAGCACGTGGCCCACGGCGCTCTTCTGCACACGGATACGCACGTTGTCGGCCACTTCCACGGTGATGAAGTTGTCGCCGATCTCGGTGATCACGCCCGCCACGCCGCCGGAGGTGATGACTTCGTCGCCGCGCGCCAGCTTGTCCAGCAGCGACTTGTGCTCCTTCTGGCGCTTCATCTGCGGGCGGATCATCAAAAAGTACATGACCGCGATCAGGATGATCGGCAGCGCGAAGGTGGACAGGCTTCCCATCGGGCCGGGCGCCGGCGCGCCACCGGTGGCCTGCGCCTGGGCGACGGGGATCAGGAAATCGAGCAGATTCATTGAGTGCATCCTAGTTTGGTGCCAGCGCGCCAACCGGCCGCTCGCGATTCAGGTACCGCCGGAGCGGAACAGCCGGGAATTATGCCACGCAGGTTCCAAACCGTCCGCGCAAGGGGCGCGGACGGCCGGTCTCAGCTGGTTTCCCCCGGCAACGGCGGCGTGCTGGCGCCGCGTGCCGCATAGAAGGACCGCCGGAACTGCGCAAAGGTTCCCGAGGCGATCGCCGCACGCAGGTCGGCCATCAATTTCTCGTAGTACCAGAGGTTGTGCAGGGTGCCCAGCATCGGCGCCAGCATCTCGTTGCAGCGGTCCAGGTGGCGCAGGTAGGAGCGCGTGTAGCCGCTGCTGCAGGCATGGCAGCCGCAGCCCGGCTCGATGGTGTCCAGGTCGCGCTCGTACTTGGCGTTGCGGATGCGCACGGTGCCGAAGGAGGTGAAGTAATGCCCGTTGCGCGCGTTGCGGGTCGGCATCACGCAGTCGAACATGTCCACGCCACGTGCCACGCCTTCGACCAGATCCTCCGGCCGGCCCACGCCCATCAGATAGCGCGGGCGCTCGGCCGGCAGGCGCGGATGCAGGTGTTCCAGCATCGCGTTGCGCTCTTGCTCCGGCTCGCCCACCGCCAGCCCGCCGATGGCGTAGCCGTCGAACCCGATGCCCTGCAGCCCGTCCAGCGAGCGGCTGCGCAGGTCCGGATGCACCCCGCCCTGCACGATGCCGAACAGCGCCGCGTCGTTGCCCAGCCGGTCATGCGCCTGCCGCGAGCGTTGCGCCCAGCGCAGGCTCAGCTCCATCGAGCGCCGCGCCACCTCTTCGGTGGCCGGGTACGGCGTGCATTCGTCGAAAATCATCACGATGTCCGAATCGAGCACCTTCTGGATCTGCATGCTCTCTTCCGGGCCCAGGAACACCCGCGCACCATCGGTGGGCGAGGCGAAGGTCACGCCCTGCTCGGTGATCTTGCGGCGATGCGCCAGCGAAAACACCTGGAACCCGCCCGAATCGGTGAGGATCGGCCCGTCCCAGCGCGCAAACCCGTGCAACCCGCCGTGATCGCCGATCACATCCAGGCCCGGGCGCAGATACAGGTGGAAGGTATTGCCCAGGATGATCTCCGCACCCAGCGCGCGGATCTGCTCGGGCAGGATGCCCTTGACCGAGCCATAGGTGCCCACCGGCATGAACGCCGGCGTCTCGACGGTGCCACGCGGAAAGGTCAGACGCCCACGGCGGGCATGGCCGTCGGTGACTTGGAGCTGGAACTGGAGTCGGGACATTGAAGGGCCGGGAATGGGGAATCGGGATTTGGGAATCGGAAGAGCGGTTGGCAGGTGGCTGATCGTTCGGCGGATGCCGCCCTACGATTCCCCATTCCCGATTCCCGATTCCCGGCCCCACAGCAGCATCGCATCGCCGTACGAAAAGAAGCGATAGCGCTGTTCGATGGCGTGTTGATAGGCGGCGAAGATGCGCTCGCGGCCGGCCAAGGCGGAGACCATCATCAGCAGCGTGCTTTCGGGCAGGTGGAAGTTGGTGACCATCGCATCGACGCTGCGGATGCGGTAGCCGGGCAGGATGAAGATCTGGGTTTCGCCGGCAAACGGCAGCAGTTCGCCCTCGGGCGCGGCATCGGTGGTGCGCCAGGCACTTTCCAGCGAGCGCACCACCGTGGTACCCACCGCAATCACCCGGCCGCCGCGTGCGCGGGTGCGGCGCACCTGCTCGACCAGCGCGGCGCCGACGTTGAGCCATTCGGTATGCATCACATGCTGATCGAGCGCGTCCACGCGCACCGGCTGGAAGGTGCCGGCGCCCACATGCAAGGTGACATGGCCGAACTCCACTCCGCGCGCACGCAACCGCGCCAGCAGCGCCTCGTCGAAATGCAGCCCGGCAGTGGGCGCGGCCACCGCGCCGACTTCGCGCGCGAACACGGTCTGGTAGCGCTCGCGATCTTCCACCCCCGGCTCGCGGCGGATGTACGGCGGCAGCGGCAGGCGCCCGGCTTCCAGCAGCCAGTGCTCCAGCGGCGTGGGGATCTCGAAGCGCAGCAGATAGAACTCGCCGTCGCGGCCCAGCACCTCGGCCTGGCCGCCGGCATCCAGCGCGATCCAGCTGCCGGCCTTGGGCGACTTGCTGGCGCCGATCTGCACCCGCGCCTGGCGCTCGCCGAGCAGGCGCTCGATCAGGATTTCCACCCGCCCGCCACTGGCCTTCTGCCCGAACAGCCGCGCCGGGATCACCCGGGTATCGTTGAAGATCAGCAGATCGCCCGGCTGCAGCAGCTCGGGCAGATCCCGCACCTGCCGGTCGACCAGCGCCTGCGGCGACGGCGGCACCACCAGCAAGCGGCTGGCAGCGCGCTCGGCCAACGGCGCCTGGGCGATCAGCTCGTCGGGCAGCGAATAGTGGAAATCGGACTTCTTCAAGGCCGCAGGATTAGATGGCTGAGGAGCCGGCTATTGTAACTGCGGCCGGGAATGGAGAATCGGGAATCGGGAATCGTAAAAGCGGGCCAGTCTGCGCCGTATGAGTTTCGGCTCTCGGATCTGGCTCTTACGATTCCCCATTCCCCATTCCCGCCCCTCACCGCTCGAATTTCGTTGACAGAATGATCGACGTGGTCGTGCGCTCCACCCCGTCGATCGCGCCGATGGCGTCGGTGAGTACGTCCATCTCGTTGACGCCGCCGACCACGCCCAGGGCGATCAGGTCGTAGGCGCCGCTGACCGAATGCAGCAGGCGCACCTGCGGGATGTCGCGCAGCGCCTTGACCACGGCCGGCATCTTCTTGGGCAGCACGGTGATCAGGATGTGCGCGCGGATGCGGCCCTGTTCGTAGGCGTCGTGGGTGCGCACGGTGTAGCCGCTGATCACGCCGTCGCGTTCGAGCTTTTCGATCCGGCTCTGCACGGTGGTACGCGACAGCCCGAGCCGGCGCGCGATCTGCGCGGTGGAGGCGCGCGCGTCCTCGCGCAGCAGCGACAGCAGGCGTTCGTCTGAGGGGGTGATTTTCACTTTTGCCCAATTGGTTCGTCGATTCGACGAAAATACCCGACTTCCTGCCCGGATTCACGCTGCCAAACGCCGATCTCATGCCGATAATAGGAAGGGAACGCCACCTTGCAGGAGATGCGCCATGTCCGTCCTCGCCCCGCTCGCCCCGCTGCGTGCCCATGCCGGCCGCCGCCTGACCGATGGCCTGGACGATGCCAGCATCGCGCGTCTGGCCGCCAACCACCCGGATCTCGCACACGCCATCGACGCCGCGGCCGCCGAGTACGCGCTGGTGCGCGCGGAGGCCGCCGACCTGCTGGACCTGGACGAAGACGCACAGATCGGCGCGGTGCAGGACGGCTTCATCAATTTCTACGCCGACGATGCGGTGACCCCGTACGTAGCGCTGGCTGCGCGCGGCCCTTGGGTGATCACGCTCAAGGGCGCGGTGCTGTACGACGCCGGCGGCTACGGCATGCTCGGCTTCGGCCACACGCCTGCACCGGTGCTGCAGGCAATGGCACGTCCGCAGGTGATGGCCAACGTGATGACGCCCAGCCTGGCGCAACGCCGGCTCGACCGCGCCCTGCGTGCGGAGATCGGCCAGACGCGCGGCGGCTGTCCGTTCGCACGTTTCATGTGTCTCAACTCCGGTTCCGAGGCGGTCGGCCTGGCCGCGCGCATCGTCGACACCAACGCCAAGCTGCACACCGACCCGGGCGCGCGTCACGCCGGTGCCGGCATCAAGCGAGTGGTGGTCAAGGGCAGCTTCCATGGCCGTACCGACCGCCCCGGCCTGTATTCCGATTCCAGCCGCAAGACCTACACCAAGTACTTGGCCAGCTACCGCGACGAAGACTCGGTGATCGCGATCGCGCCGTACGACGTGGCGGCGCTGCAGAGCGCCTTCGACGAGGCCGCGCGCAATCACTGGTTCATCGAGGCGGTGTTCCTGGAGCCGGTGATGGGCGAAGGCGACCCGGGCCGCGCATTGCCGGCCGCGTTCTACGCCGCGGCGCGCGAACTGACCCGCCTGCACGGCAGCCTGCTGCTGGTGGATTCGATCCAGGCCGGCCTGCGCGCGCACGGCGTGCTGTCGGTGGTGGACTACCCCGGCTTCGAGCAGCTCGACCCACCCGACCTGGAGACCTATTCCAAGGCGCTCAACGCCGCGCAGTATCCGCTGTCGGTGCTGGCGGTGACCGAACACGCCGCGCAGGTATACCGCAAGGGCACCTATGGCAACACCATGACCACCAATCCGCGTGCGCTGGATGTCGCCTGCGCCACGCTGGCGTTGTTCACCCCGCAGGTGCGCGAGAACATACGCGCCCGCGGCGCGCAGGCGATCGCCAAGCTGCAGGCACTGCAGTCCGAGCTGGGTGGCTTGATCACCAAGGTGCAGGGCACCGGCTTGCTGTTCTCCTGCGAGCTGGCGCCGCAGTTCAAGTGCTATGGCGCCGGTTCCACCGAAGAGTGGCTGCGCCATCGCGGCGTCAACGTGATCCATGGCGGCGAAAATTCGCTGCGCTTCACCCCGCACTTTGCGATGGACGAAGACGAGCTGGATCTGCTGGTCGGGTTGATTGCGCGTGCGCTGAAGGAAGGTCCGCGCCAGGCTCAGGCCGAGGCAGCCTGAGAGCCACCAACAGGACGTGGCGAGCCCTCAGGTGGGCGCGGACGGCACGCGGTAACTTCGGTATTCGAGCGGTACACGCCGATTCCGAGCGCCCGCCGCGCCCACCGGTCGGTGAGCGCCGTGGTTTTGTGAGCCCCTTGAAGTCAAGGCGACGCAGGCACTACTTGCGCGCCTAGGACAGCCGCGCAAACGCCCCAGAAGCTCACCGCGCGCCCTTGGCGTCACGCGCGACGGCGCGGTGCCCGGGTCCGGTCAGATCGGAACAGCGCTCAGCTTGCGCCGCAGGTAATTGGTCACGGCCCGGCGTGGCGACTTGCCGCGCCAGGACGCCCAGCACAGATGCGAGCCCACCGCGACGGTACCGCCACGGTGACCGAGGCCGAACCAGGTGCGATCCGGATGGAACGCATCGCGCGCCGGGAACACGATGCCGGCAAACTCGCCGGCGTGCGCGTTGTAGAAGCGCGTCAAGCCGCGCGGGCCGGAGATCATCGGAATCTGCCGATGGTCTTCCAGCCTCTCAGGCGCATGCGCGGTGAAAATGTGCTCGATGAACGCGCGCCAGAACGGATGTCCCGCCTCCGAGCCGAACACGGCGTTGCCGATCTTGAACTGCTCGTTGCCGGGCGCGCCTTCTTCGATCGGCAGTACGCATTGCTGTGCCAGTACGTCCGCGCCAAGCGGACGCAGCAGCTTGTAGTCGGTGTCGAAGTAGAAACCGCCGTAGCTGTGCATGTAGGCGCAGCGGGCGATGTCGGCCTTCATCACACCGAAGCGTATCGCCTCGTAGCGGTCGGCGAATTCCGGGAACGCGCGACGCATCAGTGCGGAGTTGTCGGCGTCGTCCCAGACATGGCAGGTCCAGCCCTGCAATAGCCGCTGCAGACGGGCCTGGATCTTGCGCTCTTCCCAAAGCAGGTGCTTGGTCGGCGCAGTGAGATGGAACACGTGGGGAATCATGGGGGCTTCTCGGGGCTGGGGGGAAACCAGACCTCCACCGAAGCACCGCAGCGAAGCCGGCTACCCGGATGGAGCTCCGGTCAGCCACAACAGTAGTCCCATTATTAGTGTGACGTAATTCACAACTTTAAATGGTTACGCCTGCCGTCGATTTGCAGAATCACTGCAGAACCGAAGCTCGCTCACAGTGGCGTCATCCGGCACGGTTGGCCCCGCCAACGACGTCGCTTCTGTCACCTCCCCTCATTCCCAACACCGGTCTGCGCGTCCCTTCAGGGTTGCGCTGCGCGGGCAATCGCGCGGTGCGATGCGTCCGGCTTGCTGCTCCACCAGCCGCTTGCCGCCATCGCTTCCGCGCTCCAGCTCGAACGCATCGTAGAGACGTCCGGTGGCGGTGCGCGACTCGTAACGCAACTTCCGGTTGTCGATGCGAAGCACCTGGTAGAGCTGGGTGTCTTCGCCAACCGGACGCATGCTCTTGCGCGCCATGTCCGAGAGCCGGTACTGCTTCGGCCCGGCCACCGAAACCACGAACACAGGCGTCGCCTGCCCTACCGCATCGCCGCGCCGGCCGTAGGTGTGGTCGTGGCCCTGCAGCACCAGATCGACCTTGTGGCGGCGGATCACCGGCAGCACCTGCTCGACCAGCTTCTGGTTCTCGCGATCGGCGCGCGGGGAAAAGAACGGCTGGTGGATCAGCACGATCGACCACGGATGCGGGTTGTCGGCCAGCACCTTGTCCAGCCACTGCGCCTGTGCCGGGCCGGTACCCAGATCCAGCACCGAGGTGCCGTCCAGCACGGCGATGCGCACGCCCTGATAGTCGAACCAGTAGCTGGTGCGCGCCGCAGCCGACGGCCCGTTGTGCGGCAGGGCGAAGGTCACCGGCCAATGGTTGCCGAGCGTGCGCGTGGCCTGCGGGCTGTCCTCGCCTTCTTCGTGGTACTCGTGATTGCCCGGCGCCGGCGCCACTGCGGTGCCTTCCAGCAACCAGCGCCCGGCTTCGAACCACTCGGCCCATTCGTTGTCGTCCTGGCCGTCCTTGCCGCTGACCAGGTCGCCGGCGAACAGGGCCAGCCGCACGTCCGGTGCCGAGCGCCAGGCCTGGCGGATCACCCGCGAAACCAGGCTGAGGTTCTTGTTCTGGGTGTCGCCGAAGTACAGCAGCGTCAGCGGCGTGTCGGGGCTGGCGGCGGTGCGGAAATGATTCCACGCACCCCAGGTGCGGTTGCCCTGCACGCGGTAGGCGTACAGCGTGTCCGGCGTCAGCCCGTCGA
Source organism: Xanthomonas sp. CFBP 8152 (assembly GCF_014199025.1). Lineage (NCBI taxonomy): Bacteria > Pseudomonadati > Pseudomonadota > Gammaproteobacteria > Lysobacterales > Lysobacteraceae > Xanthomonas > Xanthomonas sp. CFBP 8152. The sequence continues at coordinate 1,456,682 of NZ_JACHNO010000001.1, read as the reverse complement.
TATCGGCGCGGTGGTGATGCGAGCTGCCGTTTTCGCTGGCCAGCGTGGCGGTGCTGGCGCGGATACGCCGTGGCGTACCCACGTCGGGCGAGTCGCCGGCAACCACCAGTTCCAGCCACGGCTGGTCGACGCTGGCATCGGTACGCCAGGCCACCGCGAAACCGGTCGCCGCCGCCTGCGCGGGCGTGGCGACGATGCGGTCCGGAAAGCCATCGGCAACATAGTGGCTGGAGCCTGCCGGCACCTGGGTGTTCGGTTCGGCGGCCCGCTCGGCGGCGAACGATTGGGTGCCCGCCACCGCCACCAGCAACAGCGCTGCAGACAGCGACGCACGCGCGGCGATCATGGCGCGCACTCTTTCAGGCGCAGCGTGCGTGCGATATCGCGCCAGTCGAATGCCGCCACCGCCTGGTCGTCATGCAAGGCGTAGAACACCCCGCCCGGGAAGCGCGCATCACCGCGTTGATCCAGCCACACGCCGTCGGTATTGGCGGTCACCCGGCCAGCGAAGGCACCGACATGCGCCAGGCTCTGGCGATCGAACACCTGGAACACGCTGCGGTCCTTGAACTGATCGGTGGCGATCCAGTAGCCGCTGCCGTCCTTGCACGCAAACAGCGTCATGCCTTCGGCCTGCGCCTTGAACAAACCGCTGCCGACATTGCGGCCGCGATAGCGTCCATCCATGCCGTACTCGCGCAACTGCGTGCCCACGGCGACATCTTCTTCGGCAATCATCAGGCGCGCATGGGCTTCATCGCCAAACACCGACTCGGCGATCCGCACCGCGCCCGCGTCGCTGGTATCGCCGAAGCTCTGCGTCAGCCGCGCCTGCCAGCCCTGCCCCGCAGCGCTCAATTGATAGCGACGAAAGCGTTGACCGAGTTCGGCCAGCGGCGGCGGCACATCCTTGTTGGCCGGCGACATGTAGTTGTCGCTGACCACCACCTCGTAGCCGCCCTCGTGCTTGCGCACCCACAGGCCGTAGGGCTCGCGCAGTTCGTCCTGACCGAAGCTGGTCAGCGGCTTGAAGTCGGGCAGCGAGAACACCTGCACGCGACGATTGTCGCGCTCGACCACGAACGCCAGATCGTCGACCACTGAAATCCCGTTCGGGCGATCCAGCTTGCCCAGCGCCTTGCCCTTGCCGCCGACCACGCGCAGGCGCTTGCCGCTATCGCCATCGAACACCACCAGCGCATGCGTGGCCTTGGCGGTGGCGATCAACCAGCGGCCGCCATCGTGCGCACTCCAGCTGGCCGGCGAATCCAGATTGTCGGCCGGGGTCAGCGCGGTGATGAAGGCTTCCGGCACCACTTCGTGCGCCACCTCGGCCTCGCTGAGCAAGGGGTCTTTCAGCAATGCTTCGTCGGCTTCGCGGTCGACCGGTGCGCTGGCGCAGGCGGTCAGCGCCAGCGCGGTGGCAAGCAGCGTGGTGTGGAGTAACGTTGTGTGGAGCCGCGTGCGCGATGCGATCACAGCGCCACCTTCAGGCCGAGCGCATAGGTGCGGCCGTATTCCTCGTTCTGCAGCGTGCGCGAGGGCACGCCCTGGTACAGCTCCAGCGGTTCGTCCAGCAGGTTCTGCGCTTCCAGATACAGGCTGACGTGGCTGTTGAATTGGTAGTTCATGCTGAAATCCAGCTGGGTATGCGGGGCGACATAGATATCGTACGCGCGGCTTTGGCCGATGGTGTCCAGGTATTGGCTGCGGTACACCGCCGCAACCCGCGCACTGAAGCCGTATTTTTCGTAGCCCAGGTGGCCGCTGTAGATGCGCTTGGACGAGCGCGGCAAGGTGAAGTCCTCGCCGGCGCGATCGCTCAGGCCGGGATCGAAGTCGCTGTCCAGCACGGTGGCACTGGCGCCGACCAGCAGGCCGTTCCAGCCGTCGGGCAGGAAGTCCAGCGCCTGCTGCCAGTTGAATTCGGCGCCACGCACCTTGGCGGTGTCGCCGTTGATCGAGCGCGTGACCTGCAGATCGGGGAACTCGGCATCGTTGGTGCTGATGGTCTGCACGATGTAGTCGTCGATCGACTTGTCGAACACGCCCAGCGAGATCAGGCCGGTGCTGCCGATGTATTTTTCGAACGACAGGTCCAGGTTGCTGGAGCGATACGGATCGAGATCGGGGTTGCCGACGTTCACCTCGTTGTCGCCACGATTGATGCTCACGCGCGGGGAGACATCGCCGAACGCAGGACGCGATAAGGTCTTGTTGGCGGCAAACCGCAGTACCCAGTCGTTGCCGGTGTCGTAGCGCAGATGCAGGCCAGGCAGCACATTGGTGTAGCTGCTGGAGGCTTCGCGCGGCGTCACCGTGGCGGTGCGGCCGTTCTCGGCCACGTCGACCTGGTTGCCGGTGGCGTCGAACTGGGTGTTCTCCACACGCACACCGGCAATCGCGCGCAGCGCACCGATGTCCCAGGTGCCCATCGCGTAGGTGGCGAACACGTCTTCAGTGGCCCTGTAGTCGTCCTGCAGCGAGGTCTGCAGGTTGCCGCCGACATCCTGCGGACGTGCGCTGTACAGCGTGCCGGAGGTGTTCCAGTAACGGCGCATGCCGTCCGAGCCGATGCTTTCGCCCAGCGTGCCGCCGCGGTGTTCCGGTGCGGCGGTGGTCCAGTCGCTCAGATCGATCGCCGGGCCGCGACGCAGCTCGCTTTCGTCCACATTGACATCGCGCTCGCGCCAGCGGCCGAGCACACCCATCTTCAGGCTGGAATGCTCGCCGTCGAAGCGCACGTTGATCTGCGCGCTGCGCTCGCTGTCGTCGACCCGCTTGGGCGCAAGCACGAAGCGGTCGAACACGAAGTCGTCGTTGCGCTGCCAGCCGTTGTCGGAGAACCCCAGGCGCGGGATGCCGCTGTTCTGATCGACGGTGGCCGACAGATCGTCGCCGTCATAGTTGAAGCGCGCCTCCATTTCATCGTTCACGCGCTCGGTGGTCTTGGTGTAGCCCAGCTTGTAGTCCACCGTGGCCGCGCTCAGGCGGTTTTCACCGCCCACGCTCAAGGCCATGGTGTCCTCCTTCTTGGTGCGATAGCGCACGCGCTTGGAGATCGAATCGGCCGGCAGATCGGCCACGTCGTAGGTGCCATCGCCATTGGCGCTGACCTGCCCATCGGCCAGGCCGAAGATGGTGCGCTGGCGCGTTTCGGCATCGTCAAAGCGGCTGTACAGCGTGCGCAGGTAATAGCGGTTGTCCGCGTCCGGGCGCCAGTCCAGATTGAGGTTGGCGCCCATGCGGGTGCGCTCGATGAAGTACTTGCGGCGCTGCACCTCGCCGGCGAACAGATCGTCGGCCGCGCCGCCGTCGAAGCTGTCGTAGGCCACCTCGGTATTGTCGGATTCGAATTCGCGGTCCTGGTAGTTCACACCCACCGCCACACCAACCGTGCCGCCGAAGATATCGCTGTAATTGAACGCGCCCTTCGGGCTGGTCTTGCCCGACAACGCCTGGTGGCTGCCTTCGATCGAGCCGCGCAGCGTACGGCCATCGCGATCGAACGCGGAGGTGGACTCGACCTGGATCGCACCGCCGATGGAATCGCCCGGCATGTCCGGGGTCGGCGACTTGACCACCTTCAGGCGCTCGGTGGAATCGGACGGAATCACGTCCAGCGGCGCCGAGCGCGTGCCGTCTTCCGGCGTGCCCATGGTCATGCCGTCGATGGTGACGCTGTTGAGCGCCGAATCCAGGCCGCGGATCACCACGAAGCGGCCTTCGCCCTGATCGCGGGTGACGCTGACGCCGGGCAGGCGCTGCAAGGATTCCGCAACATTCTTGTCGGGGTAGCGGCCCAGCGCGTCGGAGGCCACCGCATCCTGGATCGCATCGGAGCCACGCTTGAGATCGACTGCGCGCACCTGCGATTCCACCTGCGGGCGCACTTCCAGGCGCTCCAGATCGACGGCCGCCGCGGCGGACGCACCGGTTGCAGCCGCCGCACCCTCAGCCGCCTGCGCAAGCGGGCTCCACGTAGCCGCAGCCAACGTCAGCGTGATCGCCAGGCACAGCGGAGTCTTGTTCAACACGGGTGCTTCCCCAATCGGTTAAGAATGGGTGGGCACACTATGTCTACGACGTTTCACTGACATGACATATGCATGCGTGATCACGCGCAATGTGTGGCGACGCTGCCGCTGGCTGCGGCACACTGTGGGTCTCTCCTGCCTGTCGCTGCCCATGAAAATCGTCGAAGTGCGTCACCCCCTCGTTCAGCACAAGATCGGTCTGCTGCGCGATGCCGCCTTGAGCACCAAGGGCTTCCGCGAATTGGTCACCGAGCTGGGCACGCTGCTGGCCTACGAGGCCACCGCCAATTTGGACACCGAATCGCACGTGCAACCTGGCTGGGCCGGCCCGGTGACCGTGCAGCGGATTGCCGGCGCGAAAATCACACTGGTACCGATCCTGCGCGCAGGGTTGGGCATGTTGCCCGGCGTGCTGGCGCTGATCCCGGCCGCGCGCGTGAGCGTGGTCGGGCTGCAGCGCGACGAAGAAACCCTGCAGCCGGTGCCCTACTTCGAACGCCTCACCGGCCGCCTGGAAGAGCGCGATGCACTGATCCTGGACCCGATGCTGGCCACCGGCGGCACGCTGATCGCCACCATCGACATGCTCAAGCGCGCCGGCGCGCGACGGATCAAGGGCATCTTCCTGGTCGCCGCACCGGAAGGGCTCAAGGCATTGGAAGCCGTGCATCCGGACGTGGAGGTCTACACCGCCGCGATCGACGACCACCTCAACGACAAGGGCTACATCCTGCCCGGCCTGGGCGATGCAGGCGACCGGATCTTCGGGACGCGGGTGGAGTGAGCTGCGGAGGCTTGAAGCCCCTCTGCCTGCAGGGCGAGAAGACTCCGCTTGCGCGCCATTGGCGCGCGTGCCTTGAAGCGCCCGCGCCGCAAGCGCGGGCCGGGGGCGCGCAGTGGGGATTGGGGTGAAGGTCCGTCGAGCGAAGCAGTCGGGGAGTCACTTCTGACGGCGCGTGGCGCCGCGTTTGTCATTGCCGGCATTGGTAGCTCCCCGGAGGCGCACCCTCATCCGGCGCTACGCGCCACCTTCTCCCGATGGGAGAAGGAACTCGCGTCATCGCACTGAAGCCCGCCTCAGCGCGTCGACGCCTGGATCGCCGCACTCACATACACCAGCGGCGCGTTCCAGTTGATGGCCACCTCGTTGCTGGCGTAACTGCAGGTGTTGTCCAGATACGACAGCGCCGGCAGTTTGGAGGGGTACGCCACCTTGCAGTCCTTGGCGTCCTGCTGGCCCGGTTGCGGACCACCGGCCAGCCAGCCCGGCACCGGGGCGTCGATGCCGTCGGCCTCGGAGGGGCGATGGTGGATCTGCATCGGGCTGCGCAGCCCGACGCCGGTGACGAACGACAGGCCCAACGGATTGCGCCCCAGGATGTAGTCCAGCTGCGACTGCGCGGCATCCAGATACGGCCGCTGCCGGGTCAGCCGATAACCCTGCATCAGCATCATCGCGCGGTTGAGTACCACCGCGTTGCTTCCCCACACGAAGTCGGTGTCGCTCATCGCCAGACGCCATGGCGAGGACTGCCACTCATCGGCAAGACGCTGCGCCAGGCCGGTGATCTCACGGGCAATGCGTGCGCGATCGGCATGCGGGGTGAGCCGGTCGCGATGTTCGGCCAACGACATCCAGGCCAGGCCGCCGACTTTGCTCCAGCCCGGCACGCTGGCAGGTACGTTGCGCGCGATCATTGCGTCGTAGAAGCCGTCCTCGCGCGTGCTCACATACAGCTCGGCCGCAGCCCAGGCAAATTCATCGTCCACCTGCGCATCGTCGTAGCCGCCGGTACGCACGTCGTCGGGCTGGCGATAGATCACATCCGGGTGTTGCTGCGCCCACGCCCAGGCACTGCGCGCGGCGTTCAACATGCGCGCCGATGCGCCCGGATACTGCTTGTCGAACGGCGCGTAGGCACGGCTGGCTGCCGCCATCACCGCAGCGAAATCCAGCGTGGCGGCGGTGGCCTTCATCACCACATAGCGTTGCTGTTTCGCCTGATCGGGCATCACCAGACCATCGAACTGCTTGTCGGTGAGCTTGTGGTAAACGCCACCGTCGGCCGGGTCTTGCATGGCCAGCATCCATTCCAGATTCCACCAGGTCTCCTGCAGGATGCCGGGCACGCCGGGCGCGTCGTCGGGGATGGTCAGGGCCTGCGCCTTGAACAGCGCCGGGTACTGCGCGTAGGCGGCCAGCAAGGTGTAGGTGCTGATGCCGGAATTGACGACGTACTTGTTGTAGTCGCCGGCGTCGTACCAGCCCCTGGGCGCACTGATCACGCTGTCGGCCGGGCGCGTGGCCGATGCCGCCGACGGATGGATACGCACCTGCGTATCCGGATGCCCGGCCGCGCGCGCATAGCGCCCGGCGAACTGCGCCGGCAACGCGGTGCTGGCGCGATTGAAGTAGAACGCCCTCAGTGATGCATCGAGCACCGGACGGTACGCGCTGGCCGCGATCGGGAACGGATCGGACGCCGGCTGCCCGTCGATCTTCAACCGGTAGGTACCCGGCGCGCGCAGGCTGGAAAAATCCGCCACCCGCGCCTGCTTGCCGGCCGGCGTCCACAGCGTGGCGGCCTGCAGCCGGCCCTCCAGCACGGAGCGACCCTGCGCATCCTCGACCGTGAAACGGTCCGCAGCCGGCGCCGCATCTTGCGGCAATCCGAGCACCGCAAGCTTGGCCGAACCCGGCAGATAGCCGAGCTGATTGACGTGAATGGCAGCGCCCGTTGCCGCTACGGTCTGGTCGCCGGTGGTGTCGGCGGCGCAGGCGGCGATGGGCGATGCGATCACCATGCCGGTGAGCAGAGTGTGGAAAATGTTCATGCCGCGATGGTCGCTGCATTGGCGCAGGGCGACAAGTCCAATCCGGGCATAGCCAACCGCGTGGAAATGCATCGCTGCGGTCGCGTGCCTGCATCGATGGTGGCGAGCATCTGCGGCCAACCGCGTCATCGCACAGGCCCTGCCCTGGCACGGCGCGGCAAATGCAACCGGCAACACCCGCTGCCATCCGGCGATGCCTGCCCTCGCCTACGAGGACAGGCACATCTCGATCAATCAGCCGTCAGCGCGCCGCAGCCTCCAGCTGCACCTGCGCCTTGCCCACCGGGTTGCGGGGGTCGCTGCCGCCGGTGAGCACGTTGCTGCGCTTGTCCCATTCCACCGTCTGCAGGTTGCCCCAGACGTGGCTGGAACCGCGGCCGCCCTCGGCGGTGTCGCCCGGCAGCTTGAGCGCATGGCCCATCGCCTGCAGCGCCGTGGCGGTCTGCGGCGAGAACGCGTTGCTCTCGGCCTCGATCACGTCCGGCAGCCACTGGTGGTGATAGCGCGGCAAGGCGCTGACCTGCTGCGCGTCCAGGCCGGCGTCGTAGCCCAGGATGCCGAGCAGCACCATGGTGATGATGCGGCTGCCGCCCGGGGTGCCGATCACCGCGACCTTGTCGGCCGATTCCATGAAGGTCGGCGTCATCGAGCTGAGCATGCGCTTGCCCGGCTTGGGCGCGTTGGCCGCGTAGCCCATCACGCCGAAGGCATTGGGTGTGCCCGGCTTGAGCGCGAAGTCGTCCATCTCGTCGTTGAGCAGCACGCCGGTGCCCTTGGGGATCAGGCCCGAGCCGTACAGCAGGTTGACGGTCTGAGTGGCGCCGACCCGGTTGCCTTCGCCATCGATGATGGAAAAGTGCGTGGTTTCGTCGTCTTCCAGCGGGGTCGGGTTGCCCGACAGCAGGTCGCTGGGGGTGGCCTTGTCCGGGTTGATCGTGGCGCGCAGGCCTTGCGCGTAATCCTTGCTGGTCAACACGCGCTGCGGCACGGCGACAAAGTCCGGGTCGCCCAGGAAGAAGGTGCGGTCGCGGTAGGCGCGGCGCATCGCCTCCACCACCAGATGGGTGCGGTGCGCATCGTCGAGCGTGTCCAGTTCCCAGCCTTCCAGGATCTGCAGCATGGCGGCAAGTGCGATCCCGCCGGAGGATGGCGGCGGCGCGGTGGTGATCTTCCAGCCGCGGTAGTCGAACTGGATCGGCGTGCGCTGCTTGACCCGGTACCCGGACAGCTCGGCGGCCTTCCACTGCCCGCCGGCCTGCTTGACGCCGGCCAGCAGCTTCTTGGCGGTTTCGCCCTTGTAGAAGCCATCGAAGCCCTTGTCGCCGAGCAGCTGCAGGGTATGCGCCAGCTCTGGCTGCTTGAAGATGTCGCCTTCGGCAATCGGCTTGCCGCCGCGCAGATACACCTGGCGCGTGCCGGGGTAACGCTCCATCACCTCGCGCCGCGAGGCATAGCCCTTGGCCATGCGCGCGTACACCGGGAAGCCTTCGCTGGCGATGCGGATCGACGGCGCCAGCGACTGCTTCAGCGGCAGCCGGCCGTGCCTGGTGGCCAGTTCCACCAGCGCTGCAGGCAGCCCGGGAATACCGGCCGACCAGGGGCCGTTGACCGAGCGGTCGCGGTCCAGCGCGCCCTGCTTGTCGAGAAATTGCGCCTCGCTGGCCGACTCGGGCGCGGTCTCGCGCGCGTCCAGCATCACGTCCTTGCCGGTCTTGGCATCGTGCAGCAGGAAGAAGCCGCCGCCGCCCAGGCCCGAGCTGATCGGCTCGACCACCGCCAGCGTGGACGACACCGCGATCGCCGCATCGAACGCGTTGCCGCCCTCGCGCAGGATCTGCAGGCCGGCGTCGGTGGCCAGTGCATGACCGCTGGCAATCGCCGCACCGGGCGGATGCTCCGCCATCGGCGAGGTCGTCGATGCTGCAGGCTTGGCGCCATCGGCAGCCCAGGCCGGCGGTGCCAGCACCAGAGCCAGCAGCAACAGGCCGCGCGAAGAAACACGTCGGGAAAAGATGCTCACGGGGCGGGAGGCTCCTGTTCGTACAGTTCGGGATGGTCGCGCTGCAGCTGCATGAGCTTGGCGAGCAGTTGATCGTGGGTTTCCGGTATCGCCGGGTCCGGGTCGATGCATTCGACCGGGCACACCACCACGCATTGCGCTTCGTCGAAATGGCCCACGCACTCGGTGCAACGTGCCGGGTCGATCACGTAGATGGTTTCGCCCATCGAGATGGCCTGGTTCGGGCACGCCGGCTCGCAGACATCGCAGTTGACGCAGAGCTCGTTGATCTTCAGCGACATAGCGGCACCACCATGCGGTGCGACGCAGCGCGATGCAATGCCAGGTGCTGGAACGCAACGTACCGCCGCAAGCGGACGCACGCGGCGTAGCGCAATGCATGGACAACGCCACGCGCGTGATCGGCAACCGGCCCAAGCGGACCGGCGCCGACGGCGTGCGGGATCAGCAGCATGCTGCGACCCCGCACGGCGGCCGGACGCGCCCTCCCGCGCCTCCGGCCTGGGACGGCATTACTTGGCTTCAACGAAGGTGTATTCCACGCCCTTGGGCTGGACGATGGTCTGCACGCGCGCATTCTCGGCCGCATTGCCGATGAACAGCACGCGCACGCCCTTCATCGAATCGGCCGGCACGTCCTTGAACGCGGCGTCGATCAGGTCGGCCATCTTGGTCGAGGCGGACGAACCGAAGGCCAGCATGTTGCCCGGCTGCACGCCACGCGCCAGTGCGGTCTTGACGCTTTCCAGCTGACGCTCGTAGCTGCCGGCGAACTCGGCATCGGACTCCGGCGGCAAGTAATACAGGAACGGGCTGTTGGTGGTGGTGCCCAGGTTCTGGCCGACCACTTCCTGCAGGTACTTCTTCCAGCCGGCGTTGTCGTCCTTGGCCGGCGCGGTCAGCGCAGCCGGAGCGGCGGCGGCGGTCGGTGCCGGCTCTTCCTTCTTGCAGGCGGTGACGGCCAGAGCGGCGACCGAAGCGAGCACCAGCGCGCGCATTGTGTGTTTCATGAAACTCCTCCCTTTGAAAAGCATGTGGTGATGTGACTGCTAGAGAATCAGGCCTGCGCGCGGGATTGCCGCACCTGCCGCAAGGCTTCGACGACCGAAGCCGGAACGAAACCGGACACGTCCCCGCCCAGCCGCGCGATTTCGCGCACCAGCGAGGACGAGATGAAGCTGTACTGCTCGGCCGGGGTGAGAAACAGCGTCTCCACCTCCGGGATCAGATGGCGGTTCATGCTGGCCATCTGGAATTCGTATTCGAAGTCGGACACCGCGCGCAGGCCGCGCAACAGCACACCGGCGCCCATGTCGCGCACGAAGTGGGCCAGCAGCGTGTCGAAGCCGCGCACTTCCACATTGGCATGTGCGGCCAGTGCTTCCTGGGCCAGCTCCACGCGCCGTTCCAGCGGCAGGGCCGGACCCTTGGAGGGGCTGTAGGCCACGCCGACCACCACGCGCTCGAACAACGGCGCGGCGCGGTTCACCAGATCGATATGCCCGTTGGTGATCGGGTCGAAGGTACCGGGATAGACGGCGGTGCGGCTGTTGGCCACGCTCATACGGAAACTACCGGGGTCGGATCGCCGTTCAGTGTAGCAGCGGCCCGGCGGTACAGCGCATAGCGCACCTGCTGGGTGGCGCCTTCGCGGTGCAGATGCCAGCCGGCCGGTACCTGCGGCGGGACCTCGGCCGGGCCTTCCAGGTACAGCCAGGCGTCGGCGCTCAGGTGCGCGGGCAGGCGTTCCAGCACGCTGGTCCACAGCCCGGCGGCAAACGGCGGGTCGACGAACGCGATGCTGGCCTGCGCCACCGGCGCACGCTCCAGCCAGCGCAGCGCATCCTCCTGCAGCACCTGCACCTGATCGGCCGCATCCAGCCTGGTCACGTGCTGGCGCAGGCGCTGCACCAGGCCAGGGTCGCGTTCGATCAGGGTCGCGTGCGCAGCGCCGCGCGACACCGCCTCCAGGCCCAGCGCGCCGGATCCGGCAAACAGGTCCAGCACCCGCGCGCCGGGCAGGCGCGGCATCAGCCAGTTGAACACCGTCTCGCGGACGCGGTCGCTGCTCGGGCGCAGGCCTGGCAGGTCCGGCACCGCCAGCTTGGTATTGCGCCAGCGCCCGCCGACGATGCGCACCTGCCCTTCCGCGCCGCGTGGCGCCGGCCGTGCTGGGCGGCTCATCGCCACGCGCCGGGTGCGGGCGAACGGAGGCAGGACGGCGGCAGCGCAAATGGCGACATGGTTCAAGGCAGGCGGGACGGACGGCCATGATACCGCCGCGATTGCCGCAGCCGCCCTCCCCCCGCCGGCCTGGACGCAGGCCATCAGGCGCACGCCCGCCTTGAAAAAATCCCCTTACGGCCTCATCCCCCAGGCCATCGGCCGCGTTGCGGCCTGGGCCACCATGGAGCACGACCCCAATGACCGTTGATACCGACAAGCAGACGCTTGGCTTCCAGACCGAGGTCAAGCAGCTGCTGCAGCTGATGATCCACTCGTTGTACTCGAACAAGGAAATCTTCCTGCGCGAGCTGGTCTCCAATGCCGCCGATGCCGCCGACAAGCTGCGTTTCGAGGCACTGGTGAAGCCGGAGCTGCTGGAAGGCGGCGGCGCGCTGCGCATCCGCGTGGACTACGACAAGGATGCGCGCACCGTCACCATCGACGACAACGGCATCGGCATGAGCCGCGAGGATGCGGTCTCGCATCTGGGCACCATCGCCAAGTCCGGCACCGCCGACTTCCTCAAGCACCTCAGCGGCGACCAGAAGAAGGACGCCAACCTGATCGGCCAGTTCGGCGTGGGTTTCTACAGCGCCTTCATCGTCGCCGACCAGGTCGACGTGTACTCGCGTCGCGCCGGCCTGTCCGCCAATGAGGGTGTGCACTGGTCTTCGCGTGGCGAAGGCGAGTTCGAGGTCGCCAGCGTCGACAAGCCCGAGCGCGGCACCCGCATCGTGCTGCATTTGAAGGACGGCGAAGACAGCTTTGCCGACGGCTGGACGCTGCGCGGCATCCTCAAGAAGTATTCCGACCACATCGGCCTGCCGATCGAGATGCGCAAGGAGCACCACGGCGAACAGGCCGACGCGCCCGCCGAGCCGGAGTGGGAAGCGGTCAACCGCGCCAGCGCGCTGTGGACGCGGCCCAAGTCCGAGATCAAGGATGAGGAATACCAGGAGTTCTACAAGCACGTCGCGCACGATGCCAGCAACCCACTGGCGTGGAGCCACAACAAGGTCGAAGGCAAGCTGGAATACACCTCGCTGCTGTTCGTGCCCGGCCGCGCCCCGTTCGACCTGTATCACCGCGATTCAGCCAAGGGCCTGAAGCTGTACGTGCAGCGCGTTTTCATCATGGACCAGGCCGAGCAGTTCCTGCCGCTGTACCTGCGTTTCATAAAGGGCGTGGTGGATTCGTCCGACCTGTCGCTCAATGTGTCGCGCGAGATCCTGCAGTCCGGCCCGGTGGTCGACTCGATGAAGTCGGCGCTGACCAAGCGCTCGCTGGACATGCTGGAGAAGCTGGCCAAGGACAAGCCGGACGACTATGCGACGTTCTGGCGCAACTTCGGCCAGGCGCTGAAGGAAGGCCCGGCCGAGGATTACGCCAACCGCGAAAAGATCGCCGGTCTGCTGCGCTTCTCCTCCACGTACGATACCACCGGCGCGCAGAGCGTGGGCCTGGCCGATTACGTGGGTCGTCTGGCCGAGGGCCAGGACAAGCTGTACTACCTCACCGGCGAAAGCTACGCGCAGATCAAGGACAGCCCGCATCTGGAAGTGTTCCGCAAGAAGGGCATCGAAGTGCTGCTGCTCACCGACCGCATCGACGAATGGTTGATGAGCTACCTCACCGAGTTCGACGGCAAGTCGTTCGTTGACGTGGCACGCGGCGACCTGGACCTGGGCAAGCTGGATTCGGAAGAAGACAAGAAGGCGCAGGAAGAAGTCGCCAAATCCAAGGAAGGCCTGGCCTCGCGCATCAAGGCCGCCCTGGGCGACGACGTGGCCGAGGTGCGCGTCTCGCACCGCCTGACCGATTCCCCGGCGATCCTGGCCATCGGCCAGGGCGACCTGGGCCTGCAGATGCGCCAGCTGCTGGAAGCCAGCGGCCAGGCCGTGCCGGAAACCAAGCCGGTGTTCGAGTTCAACCCGGCTCACCCGCTGATCGAAAAGCTGGATGCGGAAGCCGACATGGACCGCTTCGGCGATCTGAGCCGGGTGCTGTTCGACCAGGCGGCGCTGGCGGCGGGCGATAGTCTCAAGGACCCGGCCGGGTATGTGAAGCGGTTGAACAAGTTGTTGTTGGAGTTGTCGGCATAAAGCTTAAGCCTCGCTCGTGATACACCAAGACCGGCGCATGCGCCGGTCTTTTTTTGCGTCTCTCTCCTGTCGGTCACGCCCGGTGCCTGCGCGCATCGTGCGCTACGATCAAGGCGCAGGCAACGTCATCGACGATTTCCTGCGACAGCATTCAAACCGACTCCAACGCCCAACACCCGAACGCCGGCCCGGCCGAATAGCCGGTTTCCGGCTCGATGCGGATTTGCAGGGTGGCGCGGCCCGCCACTGCTGCCGGCAAGGCGTAGTCCACATCGACGAAATCCAGGCCGCGGTTGCCGTCCAGGCGTTCGTTGGCGATGAGTTCGCCGTCGGCGAGGATGCGGAAGCGGCGGCGGGTTTCGTCGCCCCAGTAGCGTAGGCGCAGGATGCCGGCCTTCGCGGTATTGCGCAGGGTGAAGGCGATGAAGCCGCCGGTGCGGGCGTCGCGGCCGGCGCGGCGGCGGTAGCTCAGTGCGTAGGAACTTTCGCTTTGCAGGCCGTGGGCTTTTTCGGAGGCTTCATCGCCCAGGGCGACGCGGTCCAGTGCGCGCGCGTCGAGCGCGTGTTGTTTCGCCTCTGCTGCGGCCTGCTCGGCTTGATGCTGCTGCCATGCGGCGGCGTCGCGATGCTCCAGGTAGGGCGCGCTGCGGCGATCGAATTGGGCGTAGAACGGGGAAAAGCGCCAGTGCTGTGCGCCGTCGCTATAGTCGAACGCGGCTTGGCCCGCCACCGGCTGCAGGCGCTGCAAGACCTCAGCGCCGCCGATCAACGCCGGGGTCTTGCCCGACCAGGGTTTTGCCGCATCGCCCAGGTCGGCCGCCAGCACCAGCGGCCCGCGCAGCACCGAGACCCAGGCCGGGTCGTCCGGTGTGGCTTCCAGACGCAGCGGCATCTCGAACGACAGCGTGAGCGTGTCGCCGGCGAGCCAGACGCGGGCGATGCGCAGGTAGCCCTCGTTGACGGTGGCATCGACCGGCTGGCCGTTGAGCTGCAGCTGCGGCGACTGCGCCCAGCCGGGCACGCGCAGTGCGAGCGTGCGTTGCTCGGCCGGCGCGGCATCGATGCGTAGCGAGGCGCTGCCCTGCTCCGGCATCGTGCTGTGCAGGGTCATGTCCAGCCCGGCAGCATCGCGCACGCTGGAGGGCACGTAGAGATTGACGTAGACGCCCTGCCCGTCCTGCCAGTAGATGGAATCGCCGAACTGGGCATGCGCCTCCATGCCGCTGCCGACGCAGCACCAGAAATCGTCGAACGGCGACGACCAGCCGCGCGCTTCGCCGGCCAGCATCGGTGTCATGTAGGTGAACATGCCGGTGCGCGGATGCTGCTGCGCCATCACGTGGTTGAGCAGCGTGCGCTCGTAGTAATCGAAGAACGCGGCCTGCGGGCCCCACTGGTACAGATGCCGGGTGAGCTTGAGCATGTTGTAGCTGGCGCAGTGCTCGCAGGTCTGCTCGGTGAGAAACTTCGAGATGCTGTCCGGCTGCTGGAAATACTCGCGGTCGCCATTGCCGCCGATCACGTAGGTGTGGTGGTCGGTGACGGTATGCCAGAAGAAGCGCGCTGCCGCGCCCGAAGCGGCATCGCCGGTGACTTCGTACTCGCGTGCCAGGCCGATCAGCTTGGGGATATTGGTATTGGAATGCTGGTGCACCAGCTCGTCGCGCTGGGCGGCCAGTGGATCGAGCACGGCGTGATGGTGTAGGCGCTGCGCCAGTGCCAGCCATTGCGCATTGCCGGTCCGCACATGCAGCTCGACGAAGGATTCGTTGAGGCCACCGAATTCGCACGACAGCACCTTCTGCAGCTGCGCGTCGTCGAGTGCGGCGAAGATGCCTTGCAGATAGCTGGCCAGGCCCACCGCCACCTGCAGGGCCTGCGCGTTGTCGCAATGCGCATGCACGTCGAGCAGGCCGGCAAACAGCTTGTGCCAGGTGTACAGCGGTGCCCAGCTGCCGTTGAGGTAGAACGGCGCCGGGTCGATCTTGCCGCGCCTGAGTTCATCGAACACCGCACGCCCGCTTTCGATCTTCCCTGCTGCATTCTTTCGGGTGAAGCCAGCCACATAGCCATCGCCTGCATGCGCCTGGCAGCGTGCCAGCTCTGCGACCAGATACCCGGCGCGCGTGCGGCATTGCGCATCGCCGGTCTGCGCATGCATCAGCGCCAGTGCGCTGAGATAGTGACCGAGCGTATGCCCGGCGATGGTGTCCGCCTCCCAGCCGCCGTACGCAGGCGCCTTGGGATCGAGGCCGGCGTACAGCACGAAGTTGTGCAACAGCCGGTCCGGCTGCAGCCGCATCAGATAGCGGCGATTGGTGTGCAGCGCATCCAGGAACAACGACGGCGTGAGCCGCACCTGCGCCAGCGGCACTGCGCGGACCCTGCCGGGTTGTGCTGCGCTGGCCTGGGCCGGAAACCGCAGGAAACCCGCCGCAACCGCCAGGCTGCTCCAGGCCAGAAAGCGCCGCCGCGACAGGCCCGGCGCGTGGTCGTTGGGCGATTGGCTCGGATGCGTCTCGGTCATGGGCTCAGCTTAGCTCCTGTCGGCGCGCGCAGACCGCGCGCGCCATTGCAACAACCGCCTGTGCAGTCGCGACAACGCACGCGTGCACATGCATGACGCCCGCAACCGATGGCATCTGGCCGCACGCCACCGCGATACACCGGCACGATCAGAACTTCACCGTGGCACGCGCCCAGTAGAACCGACCGAGCAGATCGTAGGTGGCCACATCGGTATTGGCATTGCCGACGTTGTTGGAGTAATACAGCGGCGGCTGTTTGTTGGCGATATTGTCCACGCCCACTTCGAAGCGCGTGTGCCACGGTTCGACGTTGTAGCCGAGCTGCAGGTTGTTGTAGACGTAGGCGCCGATCTTGCGCACCACCATCGGCTCGCTGGAGTCGGCCGACAGGCTCTGGTCCGGATCCGAATTGCCGATGGCGGTGTGGCCCACATAGCGGATGCGCCAGGTGGCGCTCCAGTCGTCCAACGCCCAGTTCACCGTACCCAGCGCACGCCAGCGCGGGAAATTGCCGTAGGCCTGGGTGTAGCGGCCGACGTTGTGGATGGTGACCGAGCTGGGGTCGGTGGTATCGGGCAGCACGTCGTAACGGGTGAGATAGGTGCCGTTGAGCCCGGCGCTGAGATTGCCCCATGCGGTGGGCGGCGCGCGGTAGGTCAGGTTGAAGTCCATGCCCTTGGCCCACAGCTTGCCCAGGTTGACGGTGGGTTCGGCGATGTAATTGATGGTGCCGTTGCCGTTGCGATGGATCAACGCGCAAAAGGAGCTGGCCGGGTTGGCGAAGCATTGATTGAGCACGGTCTGCGCCGACACCGTGGTGATGGTGTCTTCCAGATCGATGCGCCACCAGTCCGCGCTCAGCGACAGCCCATCGATCCACTGCGGGTCGTACACCAGCCCCACGTCGTAGGACTTGCCGGTTTCCGGCTTGAGCTGGTACCCGGCCACCGCCGCGCCGGACACCTTGCCCGACACCTGGCCGTCGGACTGCTGGTAGCTGCCGTCGGTGGGCACATTGGCGCAGGCCACGCTATTGCCGCCGGTATAGCCATTGCACGGGTCGTTGACGGTGGCCGCATCGCCGGCCACGCCGGCATACAGCTCGTTGATGTTGGGCGCGCGGAACACCTCCGACACCGTGCCGCGGATCAGCAGGTTCTCGACCGGGCGATACTCCAGCGAGATCTTGCTGTTGGTCTTGCTGCCGACCGAGCTGAAATCGGAAAAGCGCGTGCCCAGCGTGATGTTCAAGGCGTTGATGCCGGGCAGGTCCTTCAGCAGCGGAAACAGCGCTTCGGCATAGGCCTCCTTGACGTCGAAACTGCCAGCCAGGGTGGACGAACAGAATTCGATCACCCCGCACAGGCCGTCCTCATCGCCGGTCCATAACGGGTCGGAGGCGGTGGTCGAGCGTTCCTTGCGGTAGGAGACGCCGGTCGCCAGGCTGACCGTGCCGGCCGGCAGCTCGAACAGCGAGCCGTTGGCATTGGCCTCGAATTGCTTGACCGTGTAGACGCTGGTCACGATGGGGTTGACCACCATGCCCTGCAGGGTGGACAGGTTGGCGCTGTCGTTGAGGTTGAAGAAGTTCAGCGGCGTGCAGCCGGCGATCGCCGCGCCCGCGCTGCCGCACTTGACCACGCCGTCGCTGTCCAGAAACGACGGGCCGATGGCCTGGTTGAACGCGGCATAGTCGAGAAAGCCGTTGTTGATCGACTTCTGTTTGACCTTGCCGTAGTTGAAGGTGGCATCCCACTGCCAGGAACTGTCGCCGAAGCGGCCGCGCAAACCGGGGCTGATCTGGAAGTTGTAGGTGTTGTATTGATAGCTGCGATTGCCCAGCACGGTGGCGCGCGTGTTGAGGTCGTTGTAGGAGGTGCCGGTGCTGCGATCGGTGCCGAAGTTCACGCCGAACGGGTTGTAGTAGCTCTGCGACGACACCAGGATATTGTCGCCGTTGGCGAAGATCGGGATCGGCGCAATGATCGAGGCCGATTCGGTTTTACTGAACCAGGTGTTGACGTAGCCCTCGACGTTGTCGGTGAAGCGATAGGTGCCCAGCAAAAACGCATTGGTGCGCTTCTGCGGGGTCTGCAGCAGGTTGAATGGCTGGTAGTTGTAGGAGTCGGCGCTGGCGTTGTAACAGTGGAAATCGCCCGGACCGGCGCGACCGCTGACGCCGCTGTTGAGGGTGACGCGCCCGCAGCCGTTGGCCTGCGCAAGCTGCGTGGACTGATCCGAGCCATCGTTGAAATTCACGGTGCCGGTCGGCGTTGCGGACGAGCCCTGCTTCACCGGTTGCCCGTTGGTCAACGCAAGCGCGTCCTTGGAATAGTCGCGCGCCGCTGCCGAGACCGGATCGATGTTGTGGTAAGACAGGCCGCCGATCAGGCTGCCGCGCTCCCAGGTCTTGCCGGTGGTCAGGGTGAAGTTGCGCCGGTTGCCGTCGCCTTCGCTGCTGGTGCCGAAGTCGCTGCTGAACTGCACGCCATCGAACTGGCTGCGCAGGATGAAGTTGACCACGCCGCCGATGGCGTCGGAGCCGTACACCGCTGAGGCGCCGTCGCTGAGCACTTCGATGCGCTCGATCATGCTGGACGGAATCGCGTTGACGTCGTTGTAGGCCAGACGAATACCGTTGACCAGCACCAGCGTGCGTTTGTCGCCCAGGCCGCGCAGCGAAATGGCCGACGCACCGGTGCCACCGCCGTTGTTGGTGTATGGATTGGTGGCGTTGCCGGCGATCGACGGCAGCTCCTGCAGCAGATCGCCGACCGTGGCCTTGCCGGTCGCGGCGATCTGCTCCTGGCTGACCGTAACCACCGGGTTGGCGGTTTCGGTATCCACGCGGCGCAGACGCGAGCCGGTGACCACCACGCTGTCCAGCGTTTGTGGCGCATCGCCGCCGCTGCCGGCCTGCTGCGCAGACACCGGTGCGCTGACACCTGCAGACAGCGCCAGCAGCAGCGCGGCGCTGAGCGTGCTCGGCACCGGGCGCGTGGGCGTGCCGGTAGTCCGGGAAAAAGGCAACAGCGACATCGGCATGCAAGGCTCCTGATTCGTATGGCGGACAAACGATGGGCAACACACGCCCGTGCCGGCGGACACCAGCGCAGGGCAAGATGGGTGGCAGACGCGCACGCAGCGAAACTTCTCGCCAGCGCCGTGCTGCAGACATGCAGACAACCTGCGACGCGCACGGCCACGTAGAGTCATGCAGCAGCGCGTGTTGTCGGAAAGGGTGTTGGTTCCGCACCGGAGGCGCCCATGCGCTCCAGTTTCATCAGCTGGTCACAATGTGCCTGTGCGCACGCGCTACGTCTTGTCGCATTTGACGACAGCGCATGCGGAAAACAGCATGGTTGGCAAATGAACGGGCATGCGTTGGCGTTGCGCCCCGCAGCGATACCCGCAGGTGGACATCACGCGCAAAACGATGGCGATACACCCGAGGCGATGCATCGCTTGCAACCATGTGCGATGACAGTCGATCAGGCGTCGAGCAAACCTATGCATGCGGCCGCCCAGGACACGGCAGACGGCAACACCGCTTCAGCGATCGCCGGTCGAGGCCGCCGTGGCTGATGACGACCACGGTGAGGCGACGAGGCCGGCACGGTCGTCGCGGCGATGGTCCATCACCCGTACCAGGCCTGCACCTTCACTGCCGCTGCGCTGCCGGGCAACGCCACGCGATCGGCACGCGGGCCCTGCGCACGCGCCGGCTTGCCGTTCACGAGCATGCGCGTGAGCGTGGTGCCCTTGGGCACACGCAGGGTCAGCCAGGTGCACCTTGGGGACCGCTCCGGCAGTTGCACTTCGGCATCGATGCGGCGTGCCGCCACGTCGGTGCGCAGTGTCAGCGTGAGCTTGCCCCAGCGTGTGGGCGCAGCCGTGATGCCGATCGTAGCGCCACTGCCCAGCCACGCGCGCGGCAGCGCACGCGCAAGGAACACCTGCTCGCCTGCGCTGTCGTCGCTGACCAGCATCCAGCGCAGCAGCAACGGGATGGTCATCTGCGCAGGGATGCAGAACAACGGCATGCCACCGGTGATGCCGCTGACCTCGCCGGCGGTCCAGCTGCCGCGGGTATGCACCTGGTAGCGATGCGCATAGACGAACAACAGATACTCTTCGATGCGGTCCAGCCGCAGCAGCTGTTGCGCATAGCCGTAGGAAATGAAGCCGAGCAGATCGCGGCTGCCCGGCTCCGGCGGTGCGATGTTGGCCACCACGCCGATGCTGGTGCCGCCATGGCCGCGCAGGCAATCGATCACCAGGTTGGCCAGGTCGTCGGGCAGGACATCGGCCTGCAGCAATTCCGCATACGCGCGGTGCGGCCATTGCTGCTCGCTGGGCTTTTCCTGCAGCAACGATTGGCGAAAGGTCAGTGTGGTGCCCGGCAGCGGGCCGACATACGGCGGCGACAGCTCGCGGCGCACGTTGGCACGCAGGCTGGTTTCCAGCCGTGCACGCAACTGCCTGGCGCGACGCTGCCATTGCGTGGCCAGGCCGGCATCGCCACCGAGCGTGCTCCAGACCTGGGCGATGTCTTCCCAGCCGCGTATCGTCAGCGCGCTGTTGGCGTAGTACGGTTTCCACCACAGCGACGGGTCGGGGAACAGGCAGGCATCGGATTCGTTCCAGCCATGCAGCAGGCCATGGCCATGCGCGCTGCGCGGCAATGCCAGCGCCTGGTCGTGCAGCTCGCACAGCAGCTGCGCGGTGGCGGCGATCTTGGGCAGCAGGCGGCGCAGCCGCGTCGCATCGCCGGTGTAGCGCAGATAGCGCGCCAGCAGCGACAGGGTCAGCCCGAACTGCCCGACCTCCGGCCCGCGCATGTTCGGCAGGCCATCGTCCTGCACGAAGTCGTCGAAGTAGTTGTCCAGTACTGCGGCGGCCTGCGCGAAGCGGCCCCATTCCAGGTTGGCGTAGAACGAGCTGGTGAAGGTGTCCTGGAAGCCGTCGTACTCGTTGCCGTAGTAGTCGCGTTCCACCGCGCCGTACTTCGGATAATCGCCACCGGGGCGCACCACCAGCTCGCGCGCGAACGCGAATTGCGCCATGTCGTTCCAGCTGGCATCGGGCAGCTGTGCCTGCACCGTGCCGTCCAGGGCCTGCTGCCAGTACGCGGCGAAATCGATCAACCCCGCATAGAACTGCTCGGCGGTGGCCGGCTTGCGCGACGGCGCAAACGCCGGATAGCTGTGGGTGTAATGCACGCCGACGATCTCGCCGCCGCGCACGTGCAGCGTGCGATGCCAGGTCTGCACCACGAAGCGATCGCTGGCACGCACATCGGCAAACACCAGTACGTCGTACCAGCCATCATCCTCGCCTGCGCGCCGCATCACCTTGCGTACCGCCGGCATCCAGCCACCCAGCAGGCCCTCCTCGCGCCGTTTGATCAACGCCTCTTCGCCCAGCTCGGCGAAGGCATGTTCCGGCCGCGAGGTGCGGCTGCGGCCGTTGGGCAGGATCGGCATGGTGTCCAGGCTTTCGCGCGTGCCGACGAAGGTGGTCCACGGCCAGCGCCCGCCATTGTCCTTGGGGTCGAGTCGCGAGGCCGGCGGCGGCGCGACATCGCGCACCTGCGCCTCGTCCGGATCGCCATCGCGCAGCAGGCGGTCGGCGAGCAGATCGGCCTGCGCCATCGCCACCTCGGCCAGCGACATCCCGAAGTACGGCTTGGCCTCGGCCGGATAGGCCGGCTCGGTGCGTTTGTCCAGGCGCAGCATGCCGCTGTCGGTCCACAGCGTCAGCTGGCCCTGCGGATCGTCGAGGTGCTCGTAGACGGTCCAGTCCTGCTGCAGATGCCGAAAGCGGCAAAGCGTGCTGCCCACATGCGCGGCCGACGGCAGCGCCTCAAGACGCGGCAGTGCCGGTGGCGGCAACGTCGCCGGGGTGTGCGGCGTGCCCGGCAGCGCGAGCGCGGCACCCGCGCCCACCGCCGCGGTTGCCGCCATGCCCTGACGCAAAAAGCTTCTGCGGTCCATCGTCGCGCCCTCGGTTGATCTCATCCACATCGTGCGCGACGGCGCGGCTTGCGTCTTGTGGCAGCTGTCTGGCACGTATGCGGAAATCCGCACACAAGCAGCTGTTGCTGCGCAGCCATCGCGGCGACGCACAGCGCCTGCCGGTCGCCACCCCTGCCATTTAGCCACGTGACTTTCTGGCCACGCCGGTATCTGCGGTGGCAGCCACACTGGCTGCACAGACGCAGGCGGCACTGTCGCCAGACCGCCGCGTAATCCACGCCCACCTACAAGGAACGTCATGCAGCCATCCCCATCGCGCATCGCACACAGTGCCCGCGCCGCAGCGCGGTTTTTCGATGCCGGCAGCGCGTCCGCCAGGCAGTTGCAACGTCCGGCACATTGCTGGCTGTGGCTGGCCCTGATCGTGCCCTGCATCGCGCAGGCGCAGGTGGATCTGTCGCAGCTGGATGCCGAGATGGCCGCGCCGCGCACCCAGGTGCTGGTGCTCGGCAGCGTGCACCTGTCGCAGTTGCCCAAGGGCAGCGACATCCGTGCAGCGCGCCTGCAACCGCTGATGGACCGGCTGGCCGCGTACGCGCCGACCATCATCACCACCGAGGACCTGTCGGGCGAAACCTGCGACCTGATGCGGCGCCATCCTGCCGTCTATCTGCCCGAGGACACCACGACCTATTGCCCCGACACCGGCGAGGCAGCACGTGCCACCGGGCTGGACGTTCCCGCCGCTCTCGGTCAGGTCCGTACAGCGCTCCGCAGCTTGCCGAGTGCGCCCACCCCGGCACAGCGCCGGCACCTGGCCGCGCTGTTTCTGGCCTCGGGCGAGCCGCCTTCTGCGCTGGTGCAATGGCTGCAGCTTGCACCGGCAGAACAGCGCAGCGGCGATGGCCTGGATGCGGCGCTGGTGGCGCGACTGCGCAGCATGGAACAGCGCCCCAACGAGAGTTACCAGATCGCCGCGCGATTGGCGGCGCGTCTTGGCCTGCAGCGCGTCCACCCGGCCGACGATCACACCGGCGACAACGTGGACCTGGGCGACCCGGCGGCGTACGGCAAGGCGATCCAGGCCGCCTGGGACAAGGCCGCGCCGCAGGCGCGCGCCATGCGTGAGCACGAGGACCAGCTGACAAGTCAAGGCAAGTTGCTGGAGCTCTATCGCGCGATCAACCTGCCGGCCAGCCAGCAACTGGCCATCGCGGCGGATTTTCGCGCCGCATTGAGCGAGGGCTCGCCGCAGCGCTACGGTTACCGCTACATGTCCGGCTGGGAAATCCGCAACCTGCGCATGGTGTCCAACGTGCGCGCCAGCTTTGCCGAACAACCTGGCGCAAAAGTGCTGGCAGTGGTCGGTGCCATGCACAAGCCCTGGTTCGACAACTGGCTGGGACAGCTGCAGGGCGTGGATATCGTGGATGCGGCGCAGGTGTTGGGTGCCGACGGAAAGTGAGCGACAGTGAGTACAACGGCTTCAGCATGACGCTCTAAGTCAAAAGCCTGATTGGTCGAGCGCGCGGTGCCCTCGCCGCTCGTGGGACACGCCGTGAACCTTTCGCTGGGGGCGCGGTTTCGGCATCCATGCCGCCATACGGTCCCGCAACCGGCGAGGACACCGCACCAGAGAGTTGGTCGGTGATTTGGCAAAAATCTGCTTGTTGCTCGGGGTGCATTGGAAGGCTGATCGGAGGCGACGCTCCAAACAACACACGTCATGTTTTGCTCGCGACCTTGCGCGCCGACCATCTCGACTGGTCCTTGCCCGCCTACCGTCGCGGGACCTTACGCGGCATGGATGCCGCGTAAGAGCCTACAAGGACGTACTTGCGGCGTGTCCCGCGATGGTGGGCGGGCAAGGGCCCGGCAGCCGGGTAACAGATCAGCCGCTCTACGCTTGCGAGCTGCCCGCACGGTCCTAACACCCGCAGACAAGACAACTGCAGTTATCGATACCGGCATAAGCAGCAGCCATCAATTCGCTGACTCCACGAAATGCAGAACGTAAATCCGGTTTCAGGTGCAGCCAGATGCGGCATCACGGCGAAGGCCGTGCACCTAATGCACTAGATCGACAACCGGCCTTCGTCAATCCAGGCTCTCAGGTCAGCACATCCAGCAAGCTGCCCAGCATCTCGTCGGAGCGCCGTAGTGCAGTGGCGTTGGCCTGGAAGTCGTTGCGTGCCGAGAGGCCTTCGACCAGATCGGTGGCAGGTGCCGATGGATCGGAGGCGGCATCGACCACGCTGGCCGCCACGCCGGCATTGGCCTGCGTACTGGCTGCAACGGCCTGACGTGGACTGCCGTCCACCGGCTGGCGTGCCACATTGCTGGCGGCCACCTGCTGACGCAGCGCGGCGACCTGCATTCCGGAACTGGCGATGCTGCTGATGCTCATGATGGCTCCGGTGCGGAAACGATGAAAAACCCGATGATGCTCGTCTATTCACAAACCAGCGCAGTGCCGATGACAGGGCGCGCCGTACTGCCGTCGCTATTACCGCAAACAAGCCACACGGCAAGCCCTCCTTGCGCGAACAACACCGGCGGACAGGAACCGCGACCCACCCGTGCCATCCGATTTCAGCCACGCCCGCCTCCAGGCCGCGCAGCGGTCTGACGCAGGCTCAATAGGTGCCTACCCGCACGCGCAACACCACCGGCACCTCGCCCGCCGCATCCACCCGCCCGACGTTGAGCCCGTAGTCGGTCTGGTCGCCGTTGAGCTGTCTTTCGACCTGCCAGCGCCCGTCCACGTACCGCCCCTGTTCCACCCGCAACAGTTGTCCATGACGGGTATCGGCCGCCTCGCGGAAAAATTCAATCCGCGCGGCCATGCCGGTGACCAGGAACTCCTCCGGCCCCAACTGCGCCACCAGCAGCCGGCCGGCGTGGTCGTCGTTGCCGGGCAGGATCGCCGGCGCATCGCCCCACATCGGCGCACCGAACGACACCTTGGCCTGCCAGTCGCCGAAGCGCAGCGTGCGTTGCGGCGCGCCGGGCTGTTCGGCCACCGCCTGCAGCCGGCCGTCGAAGGCCGCATGGGCGATCACGCGCTGCAGCGGCGCCAGCAGTTTGAAGTTGGCGGCGTGCGCGGCGATCGCGTCGCGGTTGGCCTGGCTGTACTGGTTGCCATCCATGCCGAACACCGAAAAGCCGATCCCGCCCTGCCCCAGTACATGGAACAGATACGGCGCGGTGGCCGCTTCGAAGCCGGTTTCCGAAACCCACGCGGGGTTGTCCGGCCGCGCGTACTGACCGATGACCTTGGTGTATTCGTTGTAGTCGTTGGTATAGATATCGGTACCGATGAAGTCGATCGACGGCGTGGCCGCACGCCACAGCGCGAACACGTTCACCGTCGCACCGCCGGACGGATAATCCAGGCCCGGATAGCGCTTGCCCTTGTAACGCAGCCAGGTGTTGACGTAGAGCGGCAGCGGATACGCACGCTTGCCGGCTGCGGCCACCTGCTCGATATACGCCGCCGTCGCATGCGCATTGAAGGCTTCGGCAGCTTCTGCACCGAACAGTTGCTGCCAGCTGCCCTGCGGTTTGCCCAGCGCCTGCGCGATCGTAGCGGGCACCGGTTGCGCGAACGCCGCCTCGCCGGCCGGGCCATGGTCGCGCACCGTGCCGATCGCGCCGGGCTCGTTTTCCACCTGTACCAGGATCACCGTGTGGCGGTCGCCATCGACCTTGCGCAGGTGCTGCATCAATGCGGTGAAGGCGCGCGCATCGGCCTGCACGTTGGCGGCCACATGCGGCGACAGCACATCCACCGGCTCGCCATTGGCATCGCGCATACGCGGGTACGTGGCGTCGTCGCGCTTGATCCACTCCGGCACGTAATGCATCTGGCCGTTCTTCCAGCTGCCGAACCACAGCAGGGCCACGCGCAGGCCGCGCTTGCGCGCGCCGGCAATCAGGGCATCCACGTTGGTGGTATCGAAGCGCCCGGGCGCCGGCTCGAACTGCTCCCAGTACACCGGCGCTTCCACTGTGTTGGCATGCAGGGCGACTACCTCGTCCAGCGCCTTGGGCAGCACCGCCGGCCAGGCGCTGGAATTGTGCAGCTGTGCGGCCAGCACGGTGTACGGCGCGCCATCGACGAACAGCGCATGGCGGCCATTCTGGGTGACCAAGCGCGGCAACTCTTCCGCGCTGGCCAGCAGCGGCACGCAACCGGCCAGCACCGCCAGCGACCACAGCAGGGCTGCAATGCGGCTGCGCGGCCGCGGCATCTTCTGGGCAAACAAACGCATCATCGCGCCTCCGACGGTAGGGAATTCCAATGCGGCGTGGGTTCGTCGCGCAGATGGCGCACGAAGAAGTCGTACTGGCGACGCAGCACATAGTCGATCGGGCCGCTGGAACGGCCTACCGAATGCTCGCCACCAGGCACGTTGAGCAGCTCGAAGTCCTTGCCGGCCTTGATCAGCGCATCGACCACCTGTGCGGTGGAGGCCGGGTCCACATTGCTGTCCTGCTCGCCGACGATCAGCAGCAGGTCGCCCTGCAACTTGGCCGCATTGACCACGCCCGAGGCCTGCGCATAACCGGCGTCCACCGGCCAGCCCATCCACTGCTCGTTCCAGCTGATCTTGTCCATGCGGTTGTCGTAGCAACCGGCGAACGCCACGCCCACCTTGTAGAAGTCCGGATAGCGCTCGAGCGCGCCCAGCGTGCTCTGCCCGCCGGCCGAGGCGCCATAGATGCCGACCCGGCCGATGTCGTAGGAAGGGTCCCTGGCCGCCAACGCACGGTGCCAGGCGATGCGATCGGCAAACCCGGAATCGCCCAGGTTCTTCCACGCCACATCATGGAAGGCCTTGGAGCGGTTGGCGGTGCCCATGCCGTCGATCATCACCACGATAAAGCCCAGATCCGCCTGTGCCTGCATGCCGATCTGCTTGTCGCCACCGGAGTGATAGCCGAACGGCCAGAACGTCTTCGGCACGAAGGAATCGTGCGGGCCGGCGTAGATGTTCTCGATCACCGGATACTTCTTGTGCGGGTCGTAATCGCGTGGGCGCACCACCATGCCCCAGATGTCGGTGCGCCCGTCGCGGCCCTTGGCCACGAAGGTCTCCGGCGCGCGCCAGCCGGCGGCCAGCAACCTGTCGATGTTGCCCTGCTCCACCTGCTGCAGCAGCCGGCCATCGATGCTGTGCAGCTCCATCACCGGGGCCAGGTCCGGGCGCGAGTAGACATCGACGTAATGCCGGCCATCGTCTGCGATCGCCACATCGTGATCGGCATCGCTGTGGGTCAGCCGGGTCAACCCGCGGCCGTCGAAATCCACGCTGTACAGCTGCCGGTAGTACGGGTCCTTGCCCGCATCCATGCCGCTGGCGGTGAACCAGATGCGCCGCTGCGCGTCGTCCACGCGCAGCACGTCGCGCACGATCCACGGCCCGCGCGTGAGCTGTCGCTTGAACCTGCCGCTGCGGCCATCGACCAGGTACAGGTGCCGCCAGCCGTCGCGTTCGGAGATCCACAGCAACTCATCGCCGCGCCCATCCACGTCATGCCCAAAACTGCGGTCGGCGTAGACGAAGGTGCGCGTATCTTCGCCGACCGCCACGTGCGCGCGACCGCTCTGCGCATCCACCGCGATCACCCGCATGCGCTGAAAGCCACGTTGCACGTAGTCGAAGCGCACACTGCGGCCATCGCTGCGCCACTGCAGCGGCGACAACGCGTACGGATTGGCGAACAAGGCGGTGTCCACCTCGCGGCGTGTGCCGTCCACGGCGAACAGCACCGGCCGCTCCACGTCCACCGCATCGCCGGGCTTGGGGTACAGCTGGATATGCACGCGTGGCTGGCCGCCGTCTGCAGGCGCCGCTTCCACGCGGGTGACGCGGCGGGCAAACCCGGGACGCACGCGATACACCGCCAGCCGCTGCGAGTCCGGCGACCAGGCGATGCTCTCCGGGTCGAAGTAATCGTCTGCACGTCCATCGTCGCTGAGCCGGGTCAGTTGTCCATCGGCAACGCGACGCAGCAGCAGGTTCCAGCCATCGGCGAGCGCCTCCCAGCGGCCATCGGGCGAACGGCGTGGCGTATTGTCGGCTGGCACCGCAGGGTCGCGCACCACACCGAAGCCGCGTGGACGCTGCTGTGCAGCGGCGTCATCGCGGGCGCAGCGATAGTCCGTCAGGCTGCAACGCCAGGGCGCTTCGCCAAGCGCGAAGCGAATCGCTCCGTCGCTGCGCTCGCCGTCCGGCGCATAGGCAAAGCGCTCGAATGGCAATTGCAACGCGGTATAGGGCGTGCTGGTCGCTGCACTCAACGCCTGCGCCACGCGCTGCTGGTCGAACGCGGGCGTTCTCTGCAGCGTGGCGACATCCCTACGGACAAAGGCGAATCCGCCCGGCACCGTCTTGCGGTAGTAGAACGTGCCGTTGTCCTGCCATTGCGCCGGCCAGGCCACGTTCTCGGTCAGCGTGCTCCATTGCGCGCGCAAGCCCAGCGCGCGTTGGTAATCGGCCACGCCTGGCGCGGCCTGTGCCGCAGTCGACAGCAATACGCTGCACGCAGCCAATCCATTCAAGCAGCCACGCAACCAGCGCGAGGCACCCGCGCCGCGGCGCAGCTCACTCGCCATCGTCCTCCTCCAACGCCAGTTCGTCGCTGCGCAAGCCGCTACGCGCGCCCCAGTGATAGATGAAGAATGCAATCACCGCCACGCTCAAGGTGTCGAACGGATGCGCGATCCAGCCGTGACCGCCGAACGTGCCGGCCCAGGACACCGCCATCACCAGCACGAAGAACACGATCAACCACAGCGATGCGCGCACCTGGCGCGACAGACGTGCCCTGCCCTGGCGCGATGGCAGGCGATACAGTACATACAGCACAAACGCGACCACCTGCAGGCCGAGCAACCACGACAAGGTGGGCCAGGTCGACCAATAGACGATCAAGGCGGCGACCATGAACGACAGCGGCCCCAGCACGGCAAGGCCACGGACGCGGAATGGCCGCGGCAAGTCCGGCGCACTGCGGCGCAACGCTGCCACCGTCACCGGCGCCACCGCATAACTCAGCACCAGGGCGGCCGACACCACGCCGATCAGGGTCTCCCACGAGGGGAACGGCAGCGTCCAGAAGATCGACAAGCCCAGGCTCAACCACAATGCCGGGCGCGGAATGCCCGATTGCGGATCCACCCGCGTCAGCACCGGCAAAAACCCGCCGCTGCGCGCCCAGCCGTACACCACGCGCGGGGTGGCATTCATGTAGATGTTGCCGGTGCCGCTGGGCGAGACCATCGCATCGCAGATCACCAGCGCTGCCAGCCACGCCATTCCCAACGCCAGCGCGATGTCGTGATACGGCAGTGCAAACACCTTGTCGATGCCGCTCCAGCCCGGTGCCAGTTGCGCAGCCGGAATGCTGCCCAGGAACGCCAGCTGCAGCAGCACGTAGATCACCGTGGACAAGGCCACCGACAGGATCAGGGCGATCGGGATATTGCGCTGCGGGTCGCGCACCTCGCTGGCCACCGACACGATCGGGGTCAGGCCCAGGTAGGCAAAGATGATGCCGCCGGCGGAGATTGCCGCCTCCACCCCGGCCATGCCCGCGGGCGCGAACCCGTGCACGCTCAGGTTGCCCGGATTGAAGTGCTTCATCAGCAGCACGATTACCAGGATCGGCACCAAAAACTTGAAGATGCTGACGATGTTGTTGGCCAGCGCGAAGGTCTTGACGCTGAAATAGTTGAGCAGGAAGAACAGCACCAGCAAGGCCAGTTGCACCAACCAGCCCCACACACTGGGATGGCCGCCGTTTGGCTGATTGAGCACCGGAAACCATGCCGCCGCATACTGGCGCGCCGCTTCCACCTCGATCGCGATCAGGCTGGAAAATGCGATCAGGGTGATGAAGCCGGTCAACGCCCCCAGCAAGGCGCCATGCGAATATTCCGGGTAGCGCACCACACCACCGGCGCGCGGCAGCGCTGCACCGAGTTCGCAATACACCAGGCCGAGCAGCAGCACCGCGATGCCGCCGAGGATCCACGACAGGATGCCGGCCGGTCCGGCGATGGAAGAGACGTGGCTGGCCGAGAACAACCAGCCAGACCCGAAGATCGAACCCAGCCCGATAAAGGTCAGGTCGGTCAGGCTGAGCCGCTTGTGGAACTTGCCTTGCGTGGTCGCACCGTGTGTGGTCATTGGTCGCCCCGAAGCGTGGATAGCGGGTTGGTGTTGCGAAGAACGTCGGCGGGTTGCGTCCTGGATCAGTCGCTGGCAGAGGCCTTGGCCGCTGCTGCCGCCGACCCGGCAGCATCTTCGGCGGCATACGGCGAGACCCCACCGTCGGCGATGAACCGGTCGATGCGCGCCTCCAGCACCGGCAGTGGCACCGAGCCGGTCTGCAGCACCGCATCGTGGAAATGGCGCAGGTCGAATTTTTCGCCCAGGGCGGCTTCGGCCTTGCGCCGCAGCTCCAGGATCTTCAGCTCGCCCAGGTAATACGACAACGCCTGCCCCGGCCAGGCAATGTAGCGGTCCACCTCGGTGGTGACCTCATGCTCGCTCAAGGCGGTGTTGTCGCGCAGATAGGCCTGCGCCTGCGCGCGCGTCCAGCCCTTGTGGTGGATGCCGGTATCGATCACCAGGCGGCAGGCGCGCCACATCTGGTAGGTGAGATAGCCGAAGCGGTCATAGGGCGTGTCGTACATGCCCATTTCCTGGCCCAGGTACTCCGAATACAAGGCCCAGCCCTCGCCGTAGGCAGAGAGGTAGGAATAGCGGCGAAACTCCGGCAGCCCCTGCGCCTCTGCCGCCAGCGGCATCTGCAGCGCGTGGCCAGGGGAGGACTCGTGCAGCGTCAACGCGGTCAGGTTGTACAGCGGCCGCGACGGCAGGTTGTAGGTGTTGACCAGATAGATACCCGGGCCACCGCGCCCGCCGGTGTAGAACGGCGCCAGCTCCGGCGGTACCGGCTCGATCGCGAAGCGCCGGCGCGGCAGCCGGCCGATGTAATCGCCCACCTTGGCGTCCACGCGCTTGGCGATCCAGGCGGCCTGCTTGAGCAACTGTTCCGGCGTCTTGGCATAGAACTGCGGGTCGCTGCGCAGGAACTGCAGGAAGGCCGGAAACACCGCCTGCCCGGCCGGTGCCTTGAAGCCGCTGGCGGCGATGGTCTGATCCATCTGCGTGCGCAGCTTGGCCACTTCCTGCAGACCGATCCGGTGGATCTGCTCCGGACTCAACTCCAGCGTGGTGAATTCGCGGATCTGCGCGCGGTAATACGCCTGCCCGTCCGGCAAGGCTTCGCCGGCCAGCGTGGTGCGTGCGCGCGGCTGGTACTCGTTGCGGATGAAGTCCAGCAAGCTCGCGTAGGCCGGCAGCACCTGCGTATCGATGGTGTTGACTGCCTGCTGGCGCAATTGCGCCTGCACATCGGCAGGCAGCGTCGCCGGCATCTGCTTGAACGGTGCATAGAACGGATTGGCCTCGCCCTTGGCCTGCACCACGTCGGCGATGGACTGGTCGCGCCCGGTCAGGGTCACCCGGGGCTGGCTGAAACCCCGCGCCAGGCCGGCGCGCATATTGTCGGTGTGCTCGGCGAAATAGCGCGGGATATCGGCCAGCATCTTCAGATAACGCTGGTAGTCCTCGCGCGTACGCAGCTTGGCCTCGGCGCTGAAGCCCAGGTCGCTCCAGAACGCCGAGTCGCTGTTGAACGGCATTTCCCAGGCGCGAAAATGCTGCTGGTCCAGCAGCACCAGCAGCTGCTGCCGGTAGACCTGGTAGCTCACCTGATCTTCGGCCGGCAACTGCGCTGCCGGAATCGCATCCAGCTCCTTCAACGCCTGTTGCCAGTACGCGGTGCGCAGGTCTTGCGTGGCCATATCGACCTTGGGCAGATGGTCGGACTGCCTGTCCTGGGTGGCCTGGTTGTCTTCATCCACCGCGCCGGACAGTTGCGCCTGGCGCCAGCGCCATTCGCGCGTGTACAACGCCTTGAAGCGTGCCGCTGCACTGTCCTGCGTGGTGGCCGCGGGCGCTGCGGCCTGCGCCTGCACTGCGGTACCGTACAGACCGGCTGCAATCAGCACACTCAATGCGCTCGCGCGCCAGACGCTGCTGGTCTTCATCCGCGTGCCTCCGGCGCCGCCTTGGCCTGCGCGATCCACTGGCGCACGCGCTGCTGCAACATCGCCAGCGGCATCGCGCCGCCGCCGAGCACCGCATCGTGGAAGGCGCGCACATCGAAGCGATCGCCGAGTTCTTTTTCCGCCTCCGCACGCAGCGCAAGAATCTGCAGCTGCCCCAACTTGTAGCCCAACGCCTGGCCCGGCCAGACGATGTAGCGATCGGTTTCGGACTGGATGCTGGGCTCGTCATCGGACGGATGCGCATGGAAGAAATCCACCATCTGCTGACGGTTCCAGCGCTTGTAATGCACGCCGGTGTCGAGCACCAGCCGATTGGCGCGCAACAGCTCGCCGAACAGCCGCCCGTAGTCGTTGTACGGGTCCTTGAAGAAACCGATTTCCTTGCCCAGGCGCTCGGCATACAGCGCCCAGCCCTCGATATAGGCGTTGTAGCCGGCCTGTTGGCGGAACGGCGGCAGCGGCGATGTCTGCGCCAGCGAGATCTGCAGGTGATGGCCCGGCACGCCCTCGTGATAGGCGGTGCTCTCGATGTTGATCAGCGTGCGGCTGGCGAAGTCGCTGGTGTTGACCTTCACGATGGCCGGCTTGGTGCCTTCCGGATTGCTCTGCCAGTATTCGGCGCCGGGCGCGCTGCGCCGGAATGCGGGCATGGCTTGTACTTCCAGCGGCGTGGTCGGCAGGTGGCCGAACAGCTTGGGGAGCTCAGGTTCCATCGCGGCGATGTACTGGCGGTACTGCTGCAGGATCTGCTCGCCGGAGCTGGCGAAATGGCGCTTGTCGGTCTGCACCGCCTTGCGGAAGCTGGCCAGGTCGGCAAAGCCTTGGGCCTTGGCGATCACCGTCATCTCGCCTTCGATGCGTGCCACTTCCTTCAGGCCGATCTGATGGATTTCCTCCGGCGCCATGTCGGTGGTGGTCTGGGTATGGATGGCGTAGCGATAGCGGCGTTCGCCATCGGGCAGCGACCACAGGCCTTCCTGCGCACGCCCTTGCGCGGCGTATTCGTCGCGCACGAACGCGGCCAACTTGGCATACGCCGGGCGCACCTGCTGCTCGATCGCGGCCAGCAACTGCGTGCGCAGCGCAGCGCGCTGGTCGGCCGGCACCGCGGCATCGAGCTTTTTCAGCGGCGAGGCGAACGGGCTCTGCTCGCCGGTCAGCGCGGCGATCTTGTCGATCTGCTCGGGCAGGCGCTCCAGCAGATAACGCGGCTGCACCAGCCCCTCCTTCGCGCCCTGCCGCGACACCGCGATCACCTGGTCGATCACCGTCGGAATCGTCTGCAGGCGCTTGATGTAGTCCTGATAATCCTTGGCGTCCTCGAACGGAAACGCATCCCCATAGCCGGCCAGCCCCAGCTGGATGCCGCCGATCGGCTCCAGCGGCATCGCATAGGTCTTCAGGTCGATGCCTTCCAGCTTGTCGCGTAGCTGACCGAGCATCATCTGCAGGCTGAGCTGGCGCTGTTCGTCCAGCGTCTTGCCGTCGATCGCTTCGAACTGCGTGAGCAACTCGGCGGTGGCCGTGCGCTCGGCCTGCACGGCCTGGAGCGAATAGTCGCTCCACCGATCGTTGTACCGCTTGTCGCCGATGATGCTGGCGAACTCCGGGTTGTGCTGCAACTGGTATTGCCATTGCTTGTCCAGCAGCGCGTCGAAGGCCTTGGCGGCCTGTTGCCCGGTCGGCGCAGAGGGGGCCGCAGCCGCCGTTTCCGCTGCCGGCGGCGCCGGCTTGCAGGCAGTGAACAAGGCGGCGGCCAGCAGGCCGATGACGAAAGGACGCAGGTGGTTCATGCAGTGACTCCAAGATGCAATGGCGGCAGTAGAAGCGCGCCTGAGCGCGACTGGCTTTATCGGGACTGCCCGTCGCGCCCGGGTGCGCTCCTACGCGTGCGTGAACCTGTAACGGCTCATGCAAACGGTTGGTCGATGGCCGGCGACGGCGGCGTGAACCATTGCGCGCCGGTATCGGTGACGTAAAAGTGATCTTCCAGGCGCACCCCGAACGCACCGGGCACCACGATCATCGGCTCGTTGCTGGCGCACATGCCAGGCTGCAGCGGCTGCGCATTACCGCGCACCAGATACGGCGCTTCGTGGATCGCCAGGCCGCAGCCATGGCCGGTGCGGTGCGGCAATCCCGGCAAGCGATAGTCCGGGCCCAGCCCTGCGGCCTCCAGCACGGTGCGCGCGGCCTGGTCCACCGCTTCGCAGGCGAGCCCGGGGCGGATCGCCGCAAACGCCGCCGCCTGCGCCGCCTGTTCCAGCTCCCAGATGCGGCGTTGCGCGTCGTCGGGCGTGCCGTAGATCCAGGTACGGGTGATATCGGAGTGATAGCCCTGCACGGTGCAGCCGGTGTCGATCAGCACCAGCTCGCCTGCGCGCAGGTGCTGCACGCCGGGAATGCCGTGCGGAAATGCGGTGGCATGGCCGAACTGCACGATGCAGAAGGTCGAGCCATTGTCCGCGCCCAGCGCGCGATGCGCTTCGTCGATGAAGCGCACCAACTGGTCGGTGCCGATGCCTTCCTGCGCGATGCCGGCGGCCAGCCGATGCACCAGCAAGGTCATGTCGCAGGCCTGCTGCATCAACGCCAGCTCGGCCGGCGACTTGCACATGCGGCAGCCGTCAATGATGTCCCCGGCATCGCGGATCGCCGTGCCCAGGTGCGCGCGCAGGCCGGTGTGCACGGCAAAGGCGATGCCCGGATCCAGCGCCAGTGCATGCGCGTGGCGATCGTCCATCACCTGCACCACCCGCGCGTACGGGTCCTCGTGTTCTTCCCACAGATGTTTGGCGACCGCAATCTTCAGCACCGCATCCAGCGAGCCTTCTTCGAACGCGGGGCAGATCAGCACCGGGTCGCCGTCCAGCGTGAGCAGCAGCGCAACCAGGCGCTCGCTCGCGCCCCAGGGCACGCCGGTGAAATAGCGCAGCGACGTACCGGCGCCGATCAACAACGCATCCACGCCGTGCACGCGCATCAGGCGGCGTGCGCGTTCGATGCGCTGTGCGTACTCCTGCGCGGCGATCGGTGCGGCGCGCTGCGTCCACGGCGTCAACTGCGCGCGCGCCTGCTCCAGCGACACCCCGCCGATCTGGCTGCTCATGCGCCCGCTCCGAGGTCGGCGGTGCTCCATTGCCCATCGACCAGACGCGCCACACCGCCCGGATTGCGCTGGCGCAATTCGGCCGGCAACAAGGCGTCCGGCACCGCGTCGTAGCTGTGCAAGGCGGCGAAGCGGCGGATCGAACCGGGCATGCCCACCGAGGTGAACCCCGGGTGCCCGGTGCTGGGGAACGGCCCGCCATGATTCTGCGCCGCGCTCACCGCCACGCCGGTCGGCATCTTGCTGTTGATCAACCGCCCCACCCGCGCCCGCAGCACCGGTGCGATGGCCTGCCAGGCAGCATCGTCGCTGCCATCGGTTGCGCGATACAAGGTGCCGGTGAGATTGCCTTCGAACGCAGCGGCGACCTGCGTCATCTGCGCGATATCGCGCGCACGTACCAGCAGGCTCACTGGCCCGAAGGCTTCGGTCTGCAGCGCATGCGGGCTGGCGAGGAACGCCTGCCCATCCACGCTCAACAACGTCGGCGCATAGCGATAGCCGTCTTCGCCGGTATGCCCGCCGGCAAGCAGCGCGGCGCCGGCAGCGCGCAGCGCTGCCACACCGTGTTGCACGCCTTCCACGCCGGCACCGGAAAACAGCACCATCGGCATGGCGGCCTCGAAATGCGCCGTGGTCGCGGCCACGAACGCATCGCCGGCCTCGCCCTGCGGCACCACCACCACCCCGGGATTGGTGCAGAACTGGCCGCTGCCCAGGGTGCACGAGGAGAAGAATTCCTGCGCCAGCGCGGCGCCGCGTTCGGCCAGTGCGCCCGGCAGCAGGAACACCGGGTTGACGCTGGACAGCTCGGCATAGAACGGCACGCCGGCCGCATCGGCGGCCGCCTTCAGCGCCAGCCCGCCCGCACGGCTGCCGGTGAAGCCGATCGCTCCCAGCCGCGCATCGCCGGCCAGCCGCAGGCCGGTGGCGTTGTCGACGTGATACAGCAGCTGCACCGCCGCAGCCGGCAGGCCCGCCGCAAGCAAGGCTGTGTGCGCAAGCTGGGCCATGCGCCGGCTGGTGGCCGGATGCAGCGGATGCGCCTTGGCGATTACCGGGTTGCGCGCGGCAATGGCCGAGACGAAATCGCTGCCGGCAATGGCATTGAAGGCGAACGGGAAATTGTTCGGGCCAAACACCACCACCGGCTTGCCGAGTGGCGCCAGATGCGAACGCAGATCGGCAGCGGTGTCGATGATGGGCTGGGTCCAGCTGTAGCTGCGCACCGCCTGGGCGGCCTGACGCAACTGCCCGCTGGTGCGCGGCAGCTCGTTGCCACGCAGGCGTGTGGGCGCCGGCAATGCGGTTTCTGCATGGGCAAGCGCCACCAGGGTGTCGGCATCGGCATCCAGCGCGTCGGCGTAGGCGTCCAGGAATGCGGCAATCCTTTCGACCGGTGCTGCCGCAAGTTCCGCTGCAACCGCCTGCGCTGCCGCAACCGCAATTTCGACATCCTCCGCAGCGCTGACCGGAAACTGCGGTCCGATCGCCTTGCCCGTGCTCGGGTCGGCGGCACGGAAGCTGGCGCTCGCCGCGCGACTGGGTTGCCACCGGCCGGCCAGCAATACCTCGGCCTGCTGTGTTGGCGGGGAGTGGAGCGTCTCGTTCATTGCGGCACCTTCGGTTGCATGAGGACAGACCCTGCGCACTGTGCAGCAGTGGCCGACCAAAAAACGACGCGGATGTCGCGCTGATGCGACATCCTCATCGACCCACCTCGCGCTACGCCGGCCACCGCGTCCGCGCGTGAATCCGCGCGCGGCCTCCATCCGGTGGCGTGCAGCGCGAGCTCATCGTCAGGACAGTTTGGGCGCAGTGGCGATGGCGTGATCGATGACCTTGAGCGCCGCCTCGCGCTCGGCGCCGTCGACCACCAGGCGCGGGGCGCGCACGCGCTCGCTGCCCACGCCGACCTTTTCCTGCACCAGTTTGATCAACTGCACGAACTTGGGCACGGTATCCAGGCGCAGCAGCGGGAGGAACCAGTCGTAGAGTTGCTTGGCCGCCGGGTAGCCACCGTCGCGCGCGAGTTCGAACAGGCGCACCGACTCCTTCGGGTACGCGTTGACCAGGCCGGCGATCCAGCCCTTGGCACCCATGCTCAGGCCTTCGACGATGGCATCGTCCATGCCCACCAGCAGCGCCAGACGCTCGCCCAGCAGCTCCTGCAGCGCGGCAAAGCGGCGCACGTCGCCCGAGGATTCCTTCACTGCCTGCAGGTTGGGGAATTCGGCGGCCAGCTCGGCGATCTGCGCCGGGCCGAAATCGGTCTTGTAGGCCACCGGGTTGTTGTACAGGATCACCGGCAGGTCGGTGGCGGCGATCACCGCGCGCACATGCGCGCCCATCTCGCGCCAGTCGGTGGAGTAGACGTAGGGCGGCAACACCATCAGCCCGCCGCAACCGAGGTCCTTGGCCGCCCTGGCCAGCGCCACCGCCTCGCCGGTCGCCAGGCTGGCGATGCCCGGCACCACCGGCACGCGGCCGTTCAATGCGCCGACCAGCGTCTTGAGCACGGCCAGCTTGTCGTCCACGCTCAAGGTGGCCGCTTCGCCCAGCGAGCCCAGCGGCACGATCGCGGTGCAGCCGGCATCCACCAGTTGATTGGCGTGCTTGGCGAGGAAGTCGTGATCGATCTCGCCGGAGGCGGTGAACGGGGTGGTGATGGCCGGCAGCACGCCGTGCCAGAACGCAGCAATACTCATGGATGATTCCCTTGCGAGTCGGAAGTGAACGGGTCGGCCAGCGCCGCGAGGCGGACCGGGAACAACGGCGGCCGGCGGCCGGCGTCGGTGGAAAGCGCGGGCGGGCAACGCCCCAGTTCGGTGAGCGCGGTGCCGCAGATGCGGCCCTGGCAGGCGCCCATGCCGCAGCGCGAAGCGAGCTTGGCATCGCGTGCATCGTTGAAGTTGTCCAGCGCGGCCAGCGGCACGTCCTCGCAGCGGCACACCAGCGTGTCGGGCTGCGCCAGCGCGCGGATGCGTGGATTCAGCGCGAACTGCCGTTGCAGCACCTCGGCGAACGCACGCGCGGCACGCCGCCGCGGCTGCAGGCGCAGTGCAGCGTCCGGTGCGTCGGCAGCCATGTGCCCGGCCATGGCGCCCTCGATCAGCGCGCAATCGCGTCCGCCGATGCCGCAGGCTTCGCCGGCTGCAAAGACCTGCCTGACGCTGGTGCGCAGCAACGCATCCACATGCACCTGTTGATGCGCGCCGTACGCGTCCAGCCGGCAACCGAGCAGCTGTGCAAGCTCGGTGTTGGGCACCAGGCCATAGCCCACCGCCAACTGGTCGCAGGCAAGCCGCGTACGACCGGCAGGCCCTTCGATCTCGATTTCGCGCAGTTGTGTGTCGCCATCTGCGGAGACGACAAAGCTGCCGGCGCGATAGGCCACCGCGCGCAATTGCAGGCGTAGCGCCACCGCCTGCGCCGCCTTGCCCGGCCAGCGCCACAACTGCAATGCAAACTGCCGCAACGCAGCTTTAGAGGTCTGTTCGTGGATGCCGAGCACCCGCGCGCCATGCCGTTGCAGCGTGGCCGCACTGGCCAGCAGCAGCGGGCCGCTGCCGGCGACCACCACGCGCTTGCCGGCCAGCGGCCAGCCCTGCTTGGCCAGCGCCTGCGCCGCGCCGGCGCCGGTGACACCGGGCAAGGTCCAGCCCGGAAACGGCAGCAGCAATTCGCGTGCGCCGGTGGCCAGCACCAGGGCGGCGTAATGCAGTTGCACGGAACCGTCCGGGCCATCGGCCAACAGCCAGCCCGGCTGCGCCAGCAGGATCTGCGTCTGCGTCAGCAGCGTGATCGATGCCGCGGCCTGTACCTGCCGCAACAGCGCGCGCGCATCGGCCGGTGCGCCGTGCCGCACATCGTTGCGCCACACCTGCCCGCCGGCACGCGGCTGCATGTCGACCACGCCGACCCGCACGCCATGACCGGCTGCCGCCTGCGCCGCCGCCAGGCCGGCCGGGCCGGCGCCGATCACCAGCACGTCGAAATGCTGCACGCGCTCAGCCATCGGTGCGTACCTGC
Source organism: Xanthomonas sp. CFBP 8152 (assembly GCF_014199025.1). Taxonomy (NCBI): domain Bacteria; kingdom Pseudomonadati; phylum Pseudomonadota; class Gammaproteobacteria; order Lysobacterales; family Lysobacteraceae; genus Xanthomonas; species Xanthomonas sp. CFBP 8152. The sequence continues at coordinate 1,417,665 of NZ_JACHNO010000001.1, read as the reverse complement.
ATGCCGTTACGCGCATCCACCAGGCAGGCGCGTTGCTGGCCGACGCCGTCGATGCGCACCCGGCATTCGAAACACACGCCCATGCCGCACAACGGCGCGCGCGGCTGGCCGCTGCATGATTGCCGGAAATGCAGCGTCGCCAGCGCCACCGCAGCGGCCACGCTGGCGCCGGCCGGCACCTCGACCGCTTGCGCATCCACGTGCAGACGCACCATCGCGCTCATGCGGCCGCACCGTGCACGGCGCGCGCCGGAGCGTACGGGCTGGGGTCGATGGCCGGGGTACGCCCGAGCAGGCTGTCCACGATCACCCGCGCGCTCCCCAGCGCCGTGGTGACCCCCAACCCCTCGTGACCGGCGGCCACCCACACGTCGCGCCGGCCGGGCACCGCCCCGAGATACGGGCGCCCGTCCGGCGTGGCCGGGCGCAGCCCGGTCCACACCCGGATCGCCTGCAACTCGCGCAGCACCGGCAGATACGCGAATGCGCGCTGCAACATCTGCTGCAGCACCGGCAGCGACAGCGCGCGGTCGTGCTCCCCGAACTGGCGCGAGGAGCCGATCAGGATCTGCCCGGTCGGCCGCGGCTGCACATTGCACGCCACACTGGTGGCGTCGGCGCCATGCGCCGAATCGGCGTAGCCCAGTTCCAGTAGCTGATGCCGGATCAAGCCCGGATGCCGGTCGGTGATGACCAGATGGCCCTTGCGCGGGCGCAGTGCCAGCTCGGGCAACAGCTGCGGCAAGGCCACGCCGCTGGCCACCAGCACCGGGCCGGCCAACAGCTGGCCATCGTCCAGACGCACCCCATGCGCCTGCAGCTGCTCCACCTTGCGGCCCGCAAACAGGTGCGCACCTGCCTTGCAGGCCAGGCTCACCAGATGCCGCGCCACCCGCGGCGGATACACCACGGCTTCACCGGGCACGCGCATGCCGCCGGCCAGGCCCGGCACCAGTTGCGGCTCCAGTGCATACAACTGGCCGGCATCGATGGCGTCGGCATGCAGGCCGGCCGCCGCCAGCCGCGCGATCTTGGCCGGCACCGCCGCCAGTTCGCGCGCATCGCGGGCCACCCACAGCGTGCCGCAGCGGCTGAACTCGGCCTCGCTCAGTTGTGCAAAACGCTCCCACAGCCGCAGCGAATACGCCGACAGCGCCAGCTCGGCGGGGTCGTCGTCCATCGCCACCAGGTGCCCCATCGCCGCCGCGGTGGAACCGCCGCCGATCGGGCCGGGCTCGACGATCGCCACGCGTAGCCCTTCGCACGCGGCCGCCTCGGCGCAGGCCGCGCCGACGATGCCCGCGCCCACCACGACCAGGTCGTAGCTGCGTCGCGTGGACGCTGCCGACGGCGCCGCATCGGCGGCCGGCGCGCTGCCAACTCCCTCCGATGCTGGCCGCACGGCGTCCATCAGGCCACGATTCCCCAGGCGAACGGGTCGGCTGGGTCGATCAGCAGCTGCGCGCGTGCGATGATGTAGGCGTGCCCGCTGATGCGTGGCGCAATGCCACGCCCGCTGAGGCGATAGCTGCCTTCGAAGGCGCTGCCCAGAATGCCCTGCTGCACCCAGCGCTCGCCTTCGGCCAGCTTGCCGTCGGCGGCCAGGCAGGCCAGCTTGGCGCTGGTGCCGGTGCCGCACGGCGAGCGGTCGTAGGCCAGCCCCGGGCACAGCACGAAGTTGCGCGCCGCGCCGCTGCCGTCGGGCGCGGCGCCGTTGATTTCGATATGGTCGATCTCGCCGCCGGCCTCGCCGCTGATGCCGGCCGCGTCCAGCGCCAGCCGGATCGCTTCGGTATAGGCGGTCAGCTCGCGCTGATGCGCCAGGTCCAGCGCACACGGCGCCTGCCCGGTGATGAAGAACCAGTTGCCGCCCCAGGCCACATCGCCGCGCACCGTTCCGTAACCCGGTACGTCCACGTCCACCTCGGTCGCTAGGCGATAGCTCTCGACATTGTCGACCGACACCGTGCCGTCTTCGGCCAGTTCCACGCCCACCGTGCCGACCGGCGTCTCGATGCGGTGCTGGCCCGGCGCGATGCGCCCCAGCTCGGCCAGCGTGCGCACCACCCCAATGGTGCCGTGCCCGCACATGCCCAGGTAGCCGACGTTGTTGAAGAAGATCACTCCGGTGCAGGCGCTAGGGTCGCGGGCCGGCAGCAGCAAGGCGCCGACCATGGTGTCCGAGCCGCGCGGTTCGCAGGCGATCGCGCTGCGCCACTGGTCGAAATCGCGGCCAAACCGCTCGCGGCATTGCGCCAGATCGCCATCGCCCAGATCGGGGAAGCCGGAGAGGACCACGCGGGTAGGTTCGCCGGCCGTATGGGAATCGATGACGTCGATGCTGTGCATGGCTCATGCTCCCACTGCCGGCTGGCAGACGACTAGCGTCCAATGCGAGTTGCAAATGCGGAACTCTGCATAATCGACAAGCCGGTCCACAGCCCCGCGTTTGCGCTAGGATCAATACAGGGCCGCGCCTTTCGTGCAGCCGTCAATCGTGACCGCCACCATGACGCCGATGGACCTCAACCTTCCCGCGCTGGAGATGCAGACGCTGTTCGATGCGCTGCCGGACGTGGTGTTCTTCATCAAGGACAGCGAGGGCCGCTACACCCACTGCAACCTGACGCTGGTGCGCCGGCTCGGACGCAAGCTGCGTAGCGAAATCATCGGCCGCTCGCCACTGGAAGTGTTTCCGCTGCCGCTGGGCGGAAGCTACATGATGCAGGACCGCCGCGTGCTGTGTGGCGAGCTCATCGACAACCAGCTGGAGGTGCATCTGTATCCCAACCGCCTGCCCGGCTGGTGCCTGACCTTCAAGCGCCCGCTCTGCGAGGCCAACGAAGTGATTGGCGTGGTCGGCATTTCGCGCGATCTGGGCCAGCCCGACAGCCGGCACTCGGCGTACGAGCGTCTGAGCCAGGTGATGGATCACATGCAGGCCCATTTCGGCGACAACCTGCGCGTGCAGAGCCTGGCCGACCTGGCCGGTCTGTCGGTGGCGCAGCTGGAACGGCACTTCCGTCGCGTGTTCCAGGTGACCCCGCAGCAATTGCTGACCAAGCTGCGCATCGAATCGGCGATGCGGCTGCTGTACGGCGACGACAGCATCGCCAGCATCGGGCAACGCTGCGGCTTCGCCGACCAGAGCGCATTCGCACGCCAGTTCAAGGCAACCGTCGGCATGACCCCGCGCGATTACCGTGCGCTCAAGGGTCAGTTGTAGGCACGTAAACATACCCTGACACAGCGCTGGCACAAATGCCGAATTCGGCAGCATTTGTGATGCTGCGGCGACGCGGTTTGCCCCGGTTGTGGCACTGCTGTTGCGGTGCTCAGGATGTGGCCCGGACAGGGTCGCGCTGAAGGTCGCGTCAAGGCGACCCTAGGCCCGGATGGTAGAATTTCGGGTTTCCCCTACTGCGTTGCCAATGGCCAGCTTTTTCCGCCGCAACAAACCAACCACGCCCGACAGCGCGCGTACCTCGCGCTATAGCCTGGAAGAACTGGCAGCCGCATTTCCCACCGCGCCGTCTGCCGCCACCCCGGCATCGCCGGTCGAGGCAATGCCGACTGCCGAACCCGGCACATCGGCAACGACAGCGTCGCCCGCCCCCACCACACCCGCGCGCAGCGATGCGGTAACGCCAACGCTAGCCGCAACGCCGCCTGTTGCGGCGCCGGCCGAACAGCTTGCGCAGGACATCGCCACGCGCACTGGCCAGGCGCAGAGCATTGCCGCGGTTCCCAGCGCGCCCGCGCCGCCGGCGACGCCCGCGCCTGCTGCCTTGCAGGCGCTGCCCGATCCGGTTCCGTCTGCCGCGTCACAGGCTCCCATTGCAGTGGTGGTGCCGACAGTAGTGGTGCCACCAGTAGTCGCGCAGCCTCATAGCGCGCCCATGCAGCCGGCAGGCACGCCGGCACCGACGCCTGCGCAAGACGCCATGCCCGCAGTCGTACCGTCGACCACAACGCCTGCTGTCGTTGCACCCGCTGTCGTGACGCCTGCCGCCACAACAGCTGCGCCCTCAGTGCAAGCGGCCCTCGCCCCGTCGCCCGCCGCCGCGCCCAGTGTCGTCGCCCCGGCCGTGATCGGCGCTCCAGCGCCGGCCAGCTCCGACAACGACAGCATCGTCGGCCAGCGCGATGCGCTACCGGCCGCCCCGGCCGGCAAGCCGGGCTGGCGCGATCGTCTGCGCAACAGCAGCTTCGCGCGCAGCTTCGGCGGTCTGTTCTCGCGCAACCCCAAGCTCGACGACGATCTGCTCGACGAGATCGAAACCGCGCTGATCACTGCCGACGTCGGGATCGGCGCGACCACCGCCCTGGTAGAAGGGCTGCGCAAGCGCATGAAGTCGCGCGAGTTCGTCGATGCGCAGGCGATGTTCAAGGCCTTGCGCGCCGACCTCATCGCGCTGTTGCAGCCGGTCTCCAAACCGCTGGTCATCGACCGTTCGGCCAAGCCCTTCGTGGTGCTCACCGTCGGCGTCAACGGGGTCGGCAAGACCACCACCATCGGCAAGCTTGCCAAGCGCTTCAAGGACGACGGCAACAGCCTGATGCTGGCCGCCGGCGACACCTTCCGCGCCGCGGCAGTGGCGCAGCTGCAGGCCTGGGGCGATCGCAACGGCGTGGCGGTGATCGCGCAGGGGCAGAATGCCGACGCGGCCTCGGTGGCGTTCGACGCGCTGCAGGCCGCCAAGGCGCGCGGCACCGAGGTATTGGTCGCCGACACCGCCGGCCGCCTGCATACCCAGACCGGGCTGATGAACGAGCTGGGCAAGATCCGCCGCGTGCTCGGCAAGATCGATGCCGCCGCACCGCACGAGGTGCTGATGGTCATCGACGGCACCACCGGCCAGAACGCCATCTCGCAGCTGCGCCAGTTCCATGCCGCAGTCGGCGTCACCGGCCTGGTCGTGACCAAGCTCGATGGCACCGCCAAGGGCGGCGTGGTGTTCGCACTGGCGCGCGAGTTCAATATTCCGATCCGCTTCGCCGGCATCGGCGAGCGCCCGGAAGACCTGCGCGTATTCGACCCGGTCGCCTTCGTCGATGCCTTGCTGCCGGAAGCCTTGGGCAACTGAGTGGTGAAAGCCTGCCCGCATCTGCAAGCGCTGTACGCACAGGCGCTGCAGGCTGGCTGCACGGTGCGGGAGGTGTCCGGCGACTGGTCGCGCGCCAGACGTGGCCTGGAGCTCGCCCGGCCATTGGCGGCGGCATTGCGCAGGCGCGCGCGGCGCAATGCAGAGCTGGTTCATTACCATGCACCGGCCGCACCGCACTGGCCTGGCGCTGAAGGCTTGTTCTGCGACCAATGCTTGGTTGGACTTGCGTTTCCGCTGCACTGATCGGCCCACCGCCCTACGCGCGTAGCCGAACGTCATCCACCCGACGTCATCGCCTTCCTTCGCCAGCAGACCCCATGCCAGCCGATCACGCCACTGCCACCGCTGATGCCTTTGTCGACCGACTGCTGCACTGGTTCGACGGCCATGGCCGCCACGATCTGCCCTGGCAGCATCCGCGCGCGCCGTACCGGGTGTGGTTGTCGGAAATCATGCTGCAGCAGACCCAGGTCGCGGTGGTCATTCCGTATTTCCATAAGTTCGTCGCCAGCTTTCCGACCCTGGCCGACCTGGCCGCAGCCGACAACGACACGGTGATGGCGCACTGGGCCGGGCTGGGCTATTACGCACGTGCACGCAATCTGCATGCTGCGGCCAAACAATGCGTCGCCCTGCACGGTGGCGAGTTGCCGCGCGATTTCGATGCGTTGCTGGCGTTGCCCGGCATCGGCCGCAGCACCGCCGGCGCCATCCTCAGCCAGGCCTGGAACGACCGCTTCGCGATCATGGACGGCAACGTCAAACGCGTGCTGACGCGCTTCCACGGCATTGCCGGCTATCCCAGCTTGCCGGCGATCGAAAAGCAGTTGTGGCAACTGGCAACGACACATGTGGCGCAGGTGCCGGCCGGCCGCCTGGCCGACTACACCCAGGCGCAAATGGATTTCGGCGCCACACTGTGCACACGCGCCAAACCGGCCTGCGTGCTGTGCCCGCTGCAGGACGACTGCGTGGCGCGCCGCGACGGTCTGGTGGAAGCACTGCCCACGCCCAAGCCCGGCAAGGCGTTGCCCGAGCGCGAAGCCACCGCGCTGCTGCTGGAAAACGCGGACAGGCAGATCCTGCTGCAGCGCCGCCCGCCGACCGGCATCTGGGCCTCGCTGTGGACGCTGCCGCAGGCCGAGACCGACAGCGGCATGCGCACATGGTTCGACAACCACATCGAGGGCGACTACGAACGCGCCGACGAGATGCCGTTGATCGTGCACACCTTCAGCCACTACCGCCTGCATCTGCAGCCGTTGCGCGTACGAAAGGTCGCACTGCGCCCTGCGGTACGCGACAATGACGACCTGCGCTGGGTCGCCCGCGCCGATCTCGCATCGCTGGGTCTGCCGGCGCCGATCCGCAAGCTGCTCGACGCACTGTAAGCACGCACTTCAAGGAATCCGCATGTCCCGCACCGTGTTCTGCCAGTACCAGCAAAGCGACGCCGAAGGCCTGGATTTCGTACCGTATCCCGGCGAGCTCGGCCAGCGCATCTTCGCGCAGATCGGCAAGACCGCCTGGCAAGCGTGGTTGGCACACCAGACCATGCTGATCAACGAAAACCGGCTGTCGCCGCGCGACCCCAAACACCGTGCCTTTCTCGAAGCCGAGCTGCAGAAGTTCCTGTTCGAACGCAATGCCGACAAGCCGGATGGCTATGTCGCGCCGATGAGCGAAGAGTAAGCATGTCAGGATTCAGCGCGGCCCGCGGCCCGCAAACCACTGCGCTCACCGCCAACAGGCGCGGTCGGTGATCGAGATCGGCGTGCATCACGCATGCTCTCCAGATCCTGGGCAACATCTCCTTCGGGCCGAGCACTGCTGGTCGCGGCTTTAGCCGTTCTCAGACAAGACAGGACAGAACGAGCGCAGCGCAGGACAGACCTGCAGCGCGGCCGCCGCTGCACGATCGCAGCGACCATCTGCAGGCTACATCCTGGCATCGCACTGCCCGATGGGTCCGCCTCAGCCGACACCGGTGGGCCCGTCCAGCAGCATGCGGATCCGTTTGAGCAACTCCTTCTGCGTATACGGCTTGTTGACCACGCCAAATTCCGCACCACCCACGTCAGTGCGCTGAATGCCGGCATCGGCATAGCCGGTGGTCAGCAGGATCTTGATCTTCGGCAGCATGCGGCGCGCCTCGCGCGCCAGCACCACGCCATTCATACCGCCGGGCATGATCAGATCGGTAAACACCGCGTCCACCTCCGGATGCCGCTCCAGCACCTCGATCGCTTCGCGTCCGCTGGATGCGGTCAGGATGCGATAACCGGCACCTTCCAGGAACATCTGCGCCACCACCGCCACATCCGGCTTGTCTTCCACGATCAGGACGGTCTCGCTGCCGCCCTTGTCGATCGCACGGCCCTTGACGGCCTGCAACTCGTTCTCGAACTCGCTGGAGGCGGGAAAGTACAGACGCACCGTGGTGCCCTCGCCCACTTCGCTGTAGATGCGCACGGTGCCGCCGGACTGCTTGACGAAGCCGTACACCATCGACAGGCCCAGGCCCGTCCCCTGCCCTTCGTCCTTGGTGGTGAAGAACGGCTCCATGACCCGGCTGGCGACGTCCGGTGGCATCCCCGAGCCGGTGTCGCTCACCGCAAGGCTCACATAACGGCCCGGTGCCAGCTGGTGATACATCGCCAGATCGTGGCTGGTGATTTCCACATTCTGCGTCTGTACGGTGACCTGCTTGCGCTCGGCCTGCGCCATCGCATCGCGCGCGTTGATCAGCACGTTCAGCAGCGCCACTTCGGCCTGCGTGGTATCGATCTGGCAATTCCACAAGCGCTCGTCCAGCGACTGCTGCATGGTGATGCCGCCGCCCAGCACGCGCTCGGCCATGTTGTTCATGCCCGCCACCAGACCATTGAGATTCACCACCCGTCCGCGCAATTTCTGATTGCGCGAAAACGCCAGCAATTGCTGCGTCAGCGTGGCGGCCTTGGCGGCGGCGGCGGCCGCGTGCTCGGCACTGAAAGCGATGCGTTGCGCGTTATCGCCGCCCTTGTTGGCCATCATCTGGATCACCTCCAGATGGCCGGACATCACCTGCAGCAGATTGTTGAAATCGTGCGCAATGCCGCCGGTCAGCTGACCCAGGGCTTCCATCTTCTGCGCCTGGCGCAGGGCGTCTTCGGCATCGCGACGACGGCTCACATCCAGTTGCGAGCCGAAGAAATACACCAGGCGGCCGCTGTCGTCGAACACCGGCGAAACGAACAACGCATTCCAGAACGACGAACCGTCCTTGCGGTAATTCAGCACTTCGGTAGCGAATTCGCGCCGGTTGTCGATCGATTCGCGCACATCGTCGATGCTGGAGCGGTCGGTTTCCGGCCCCTGCAGAAAGCGGCAGTTGTTGCCGATGATCTCCTCCGCCGAATACCCGGTCATTTCCAGGAATGCGCGGTTGGCGAACACGATCGGATTGTCCGGCAGATGCGGATCGGTCACGGTCATCGGCATTCGCGTGGTTTCCACCGCCGCAAAGAAGATATCCGAGCGGTGCTTATCGACAGGAAGACTGCGCGATTCGCCGATGTGAGGCGCCCTTAGCTCTGCGTCGCCGGGATCGTTCAAGTGCATGTTCTCCGCGGGGCCATTCCCGTGGCAATAGTCTAGTCCGGGCCGGTGAGCTGATCCCTCACATCCAAACGAAATGCCTAGCTCACGGTGAGCAGCAATGGCCATGAGCAGCGCATGCAAGCGTGCACGCGTGAGCGATGGCCTGCGCCGTCGCTTGCTGAAAGCAGGTTAATGGCGGCACGGAAGGCCAGCATTGGCAGGCAGGTGCATCGGTCGTTTTGCCGTAGCATGCGCGGGCAGCAAGCAGCTCTTGCGCTTCGTTCGGCCGTTCTGGCGCCGTTGCGCGCGTCTTTCCAGCCAGCGCAGGCTCTGGCGATCATGCGATGCCACCATGCCGGGCTACCAGACCCAGATTCACGAGTTGACCTTCGGGCAACTGACCTACGTCATCCGCGCACTTGCCGACAAACAGCAATACGCCGATCCGGACGAGAGTGCGGCCGATGCAGGCATTTCCTCGGCGCAATGGAGCCTGTTCGGGCAGGTCTGGCCTGCCGGTCGGCTACTGGCCGAGGCAATGGCCACGCGCCCGATCGAAGGCCGGCGCATTCTCGAACTCGGCTGCGGCCTGGGGCTGGCCAGCCTGGTGTTGCGCCGGCGCGGCGCCGACGTGGTCGCCAGCGATCATCACCCGCTGGCAGAGGTGTTCCTGGCGTACAACGCCGCACTCAACTCCCTGGACTCGGTGCCGTATCGCCGGCTCGACTGGGACGCCGGCGCGCTGAACATGGGCCAGTTCGACATGATCATCGCCAGCGACGTGCTGTACGAAACCCGCCACGCCACCATGTTGGCCAGCCTCATTCCCTTGCTGGCCAGGCCTTCGTGCGAGATCGTCATCAGCGATCCGGGCCGCGGCAACGCCAACGCGCTCTCGCGCATGCTGGCGGACATCGGGTTTTCGTTGGTCGCCGGCGAACGCCAGGCCGCGGCGCAGGTGGCCAAGGCACCGCGCCTGTTCGTCTACCGGCGCAACATGGACAACTGGTGGCCAGCAGGCCGCTGATCGCTCTGCCGCGTCAATCGGGTGCAGGGGTGCCGGCGGACAATGCGATCGGCTTGCGCGGATCGACTTTGAGCACCTTGTGCCCGCTCATGCGTATCAGCGCAGCCTGGCGCCGCGGTGCCGGCGCCTAGCCTCAGAGGCGGTATTCCTTCGGGTCCAGAAACTCGGCCAGACACGAACCCACGCGCAGCGCCTGCTCGCGCGCATCGCCGCGGTACTCACCCTGCCCCGCGCCCTCGATCGTGGCGATCGGCAAGGGGTGGTCGCGGTGATACACGAATGCCGTCGACGACCACTGGGTCTGTCCAGGGGCCTGACTTTCCATCGTTTCCACGCGGAACTCACCGCAGTAGCCGTGAATCAACGTGCGTCGAAGTGTTTTGTGCGTCATGCGCGGAAGTATCGCCACGCGCAGTTGAAGACCACGTGGAAAACCACCGCGATCCGGCAGCGCGCGAGCCGACTCCAACCCCTTGGGTCACCGGACGCAATCTGCCAAGCCCATTCAAGGGAGGGCCTTACCCGCATCCGCCCTTCGGGCACATTCTCCCGAGGGGAGAAGGAACAATCAGGCGCTGCGCAGCAGCTGGAGTTTGATCAACGCACGCGCCGCCCAGAAGTCGGCGTTACAGCGCGGAGCAACACAGCAGTTCGTTTAGCCGCAGGCGACAGGTCTGCCGGCAAACGCAAGAATTCCATCCGCAGCAATCGCTGCAAAGTACCGTCAACAAAAGAAGAAAAAGAGTTTGCACATCCGGCGATTGCCGGGAAGCCTTGCGAACGAAGGCTGGGAAATGGTGGCCGAGGACGGAATCGAACCGCCGACACGGGGATTTTCAATCCCCTGCTCTACCAACTGAGCTACTCGGCCACTATCGCAACATGCTGCCTGCGTTGCGAGGACGCGCATCATAGCGAGCAGGCGCAGTTTGAGCAAGCCTTGCGATGAACTTTGTTGCGGGCCGGCGCGGCGACCGTGCTTTCTTGCATCGGTTCACACCGCACCGAAGGCGGCATGGCCTAGCCTGCGCGGGTCCCGAGGAGATTGTCATGCGCCTGCCCCGCCTGCTGTTGTCGTTCGCCTTGCTGCTGCCGTTGATGGCCGCGGCCCAACAGCCGGTACGCGCAGTGCCGCAATTGGACATATCCCGCTACGCCGGCCAGTGGCATGAGATCGCGCATCTTCCGGTGTCGTTCCAGAAGAAGTGCCGCAGCGACATCACCGCCAGCTACACCTTGCGCGACGATGGCTTGATCGGCGTGCGCAACGGCTGCCGCGCCGCCGATGGCGAGCTGACCCAGGCCGAGGGAGTGGCACGGCCGGTCGAGGGCCGGCCCGGGCAGCTGCAGGTGCGCTTTGCGCCGGAGTGGCTGAGCTGGTTGCCGCTGGTGTGGGCCGACTACTGGGTGATCGCACTCGACCCGGACTACCAATGGGCGGTGGTCGGCGAACCGGACCGCACCTATCTGTGGATCCTGTCGCGCTCGCCACAGATGCAGCGCGCGCAGTTCGAGCAACTCAAGCGTCAGGCCACGCAGATGGGCTACGACCTGTCGCCGCTGGTCGTGGCTGCGCCATTGCGTTGACGCCAACGGCCTGAACGCGGGCCGCGCCGGGCATACTCCGCAACGCCTGCACCCGGACACGCCGTAAGGCAGCAAGGCAGCAACCGTACTGCGTAGTATTCTTGGCGCCGCCTCATCCCGCCAAGGACCTCAGTACATGCGTCGTGCCTACCGTTTCCTGATCGTCTCGCTGGCCTGCGGCCTGATGCTGAGCGCCTGCGGCGGTGCGGTCCGCCGCGTGTCCGAGCCGGCCGCCAGCATCCAGCAATTGACCGTGCGTGCCGATGGCTCCTGGTCGGTCGATCTGCGGCTGCAGAACTACAGCAGCATCCCGATGCAGTTCGAGCGCGTGGCGCTGGAGATTTCCGCCGGCGATCAGCTGGCCGGCAAGCTCGACCAGAGCGTCGGCATCTCGATCGGCCCGGAAACCGCCGACGTGGTGACAGTCAGCGTGCAGCCGACCTCGCTGGGCCGTCTCACCGTGGCCGATGTGCTCGCCGGCGGCCGCTCGCTGCCTTACTCGCTCAAGGGCACGGTGTGGGCGACGCCGCAGGACAAGAAGCAGCGCGATTTCAGCGTCGAATCGCGCAACACGCTCAGCCCGGCCCCCGGCCTCAACGGCGTGCTGCGCTGACGCGCACGCCCTCCCGCACTTGTTTGAAGGATTCCGCATGAGCAGCTACACCGCCCCGCTGACCGATTTCCGCTTCGCCCTGCACGACGTGCTTGGCGCCGAGGCTTTGTTCGCCCGGCTCGGTTATGCCGACGCCAGCACCGACATCATCGACGCCGTGCTCGAAGAGGCCGGCCGCTTCACCGCGCAGGTGCTGGCGCCGCTCAACAGCATCGGCGACGAAATCGGCTGTGCCTTCGACAAGAGCACCCATGCGGTGACCACCCCGCCCGGCTTCCGTGCGGCCTACGACCAGTTCGTGGAAGGCGGCTGGAACGGCCTCACCGCCGAGACGCAGTTCGGCGGCCAGGGCATGCCGCACACGCTGGGTGTGCCATTGAGCGAAATGATCAACGCCGCCAACCTGGCCTGGGGCAACTTCCCGCTGCTGTCGCACGGCGCGATGGAAGCGCTGCGCCAGCACGGCGAAACCTGGCAGCAGAATGTCTTCCTCAAGCCGCTGATCGACGGCCGCTGGACCGGCACCATGTGCCTGACCGAGCCGCATTGCGGCACCGACCTGGGCCTGCTCAAGACCCGCGCCGAGCCCAACGCCGACGGCAGCTATGCCATCACCGGCACCAAGATCTTCATCACCGCCGGCGAGCACGATCTCACCGACAACATCGTGCATCTGGTGCTGGCCAAGTTGCCGGACGCACCGCCCGGTGCCAAGGGCATCTCGCTGTTCGTCACCCCCAAGTTCAAGGTGGACCGCGACGGCAACGTGGGCGAACGCAATGCACTGCACTGTGGCTCGATCGAGCACAAGATGGGCATCAAGGGTTCGGTGACCTGCGTGATGAACTTCGAAGGCGCGCAGGGCTACCTGGTCGGCCAGCCGCACAAGGGCCTGCAGGCCATGTTTACGATGATGAATACCGCACGCCTGAGTGTGGGCCTGCAGGGCATCGGCCTGTCCGAACGGGCGTACCAGAACGCGCTGCGCTACACCCGCGAGCGCCTGCAATCGCGCGCGCTCAGCGGCGCCAGGTTTCCCGACAAGCCGGCCGACCCGATCATCGTGCACCCGGACGTGCGCCGCATGCTGCTGACCATCAAGTCGCTGACCGAAGGCAGCCGCCTGCTCGCGCTGTACGCCGCCAGCCTGGTCGACGTGGCCCACCGCGGCGCCACCGAGCAGGAGCGCGCCGACGCCGAGACCCTGGTGAGCTTCCTCACTCCGATCTCCAAGGCCTGCCAGACCGAATGGTCGATCGAGAACACCTACCACGCGCTGCAGTGCTTCGGCGGCCACGGCTACATCCGCGAATACGGCATGGAGCAGCTGGCCCGCGACGCGCGCATCACCACCATCTACGAAGGCACCACCGGCATCCAGGCGCTGGACCTGATCGGCCGCAAGACCGCTGCCAGCCAGGCGGCAGGACTGAAGCTGTTCCTGGCCGATGTCGAACGCTTCGCCAATGCGCAGCAGGACGCGGCGGCGCTGGCCGAGTTCATCAAGCCGCTGCGCGACAAGTGCAGCGAGTGGGCGATGCTGACCCGCGATGTGCTCGATCGCGCCGCCCGCAACCCGGACGAACTCGGTGCCGCCAGCTACGACTACCTGTTCTATTCCGGCTATGTAGTGCTGGCGTACTGGTGGGCGCGCAGCGTGGCCGCTGCCGATGCTTCCGCGCACAGCGAAGAGTTCAAGCGCGCCAAGCGCGAAACCGCCCGCTTCTACTTCGCACGCGTGCTGCCGCGCACGCTGACCCATGCCGCCACCATCCGCAGCGGCGCAGCGCCGTTGATGACGCTGGACGCGGAGTTGTTCGGCGAAGCCTGAGCAAGTGCCATCATCGCGGCCAGGGCCGCTGTCGTAGCGACCCTGGCCGCGATGCGGCGGTACCGATCGGCGAGACGTCGCGCCCGGGTGCGCTCTTACGGCAACATCGCGGGATTCCGCCGCTGTCGTAGGAGCGGACCTGGCCGCGACGAGGCGGTACCGATCGGCGAGACGTCGCGCCCGGGTGCGCTCCTACGGCAACATCGCAGGATTCCGTCGCTGTCGTAGGAGCGGACCTGGCCACGACGAGGCGGTACCGATCGGCGAGACGTCGCGCCCGGGTGCGCTCCTACGGCAACACCGCAGGATTCTGCCGCTGTCGTAGGAGCGGACCTGGCCGCGATGAGGCAGTACCGATCGGCGAGACGCCGCGCCCGGGTGCGCTCCTATAGCAACACCCCAGGATTGCGCCGCTGTCGTAGGAGCGGACCTGGCCGCGACGAGGCAGTACCGATCGGCGAGACGTCGCGCCCGGGTGTGCTCCTATGGCAACACCCCAGGATTCTGCCGCTGTCGTAGGAGCGGACCTGGCCGCGACGAGGCGGTACCGCTCGGCGAGACGTCGCGCCCGGGTGCGCTCCTACGGACAAGGCCTGCAACGCGTCCGAAGATTGGTGACGCAGCGCTGCCGGGGCGGCTGGGCGGGGACGTGCTGATCCCTGATTGCAAGACGCGCGCCAAAGCCATTCGCTGCGATACACAAACTGTCAACGATCGGGTATAAGCTGTTTTCCCGATGGAGACAGACACGCACGCAGGTGATGTGATCTTCCCCGGAGGCTCTTCTGCTCCGGTCGCGGGCAGCGCTGTCGCTGCAATCCAGCAGCTTCCTACCTTGCGCCTGCTTTCGCTCGATGCGCATGGCCGGGTGCTGGACTGGATCAACTGGCAGGACGCCGCCTGTCTGTACGCACGCGATGCGGTGTCCTGGACGCTGGGCGAGCCCTGCATGCAGATCCATGGCGGCATCTCGCGCCTGACCGGCGCGCGCAGCGTGCTGGAATTGCATCCCATCATCGCCGCACGTGGGCACGCGCGTTCGCGTGCGCTGGACCCGACGCCGACCCTCAGCAACACTGCGCTGTTCGCGCGCGATGCGCAGTTGTGTATGTATTGCGGCCAGCACTTCAGTCGTCCGCATCTGACCCGCGATCACGTCATGCCGGTCTCCAAGGGCGGCCGCGACAGCTGGGAGAACGTGGTCACCGCCTGCTTCCAGTGCAACTCGCGCAAGGCCAACCGGACGCCACAGCAGGCGCATATGCCGTTGCTGGCGGTGCCGTACCGGCCGAGCTGGATCGAACATCTGATCCTGTCCAACCGCAACATCCTCTCCGACCAGATGGCGTTCCTGCGCGCGCAGTTGCCCAAGCGCTCGAAACTGTCGCTGTAGCCGGCTCGGCACCACGCGCCGAGCGCCAAGTTGCGAGCATTGGCAACGGCCGACTGAGAGAAGGCGTCGTCGACGGTGTCGAGTGTGTCGTTTCACGACGCATGCCCTCGCGTCCGTCCCGCATGCGTCGACTCCACCCGCGAGCCATACGACGCCCGCGCATATCGCCCAAGGGCCCTGGTCAGGGTGCGGCAGATTGCCGCAGCCCTGGGAACCCGGCACGCACGCCTGCACTGCCGACAGGCTCGGCCCTCACTTCCCGCTGACAGCTGAACCGGCTTGCTTGCCGGGCCTTCGCATGGGGAGGACAATACGGCTTCAGAACATTGACACGATGATGATCGACTCCACCCGCTATCCGCGCCTGTCCCGCATCCAGACCCCCGACGACCTGCGCACTTTCGACGAGGCCGATCTCACCGCGATCGCCGAAGAGCTGCGCGCCTACCTCATCGAATCGGTGGGCAAGAGCGGCGGGCATTTTGCGGCCGGCCTGGGCGTGATCGAACTCACCGTCGCCCTGCACTATCTATATCAGACCCCGGTCGATCAGCTGGTATGGGATGTGGGTCACCAGACTTACCCGCACAAGATCCTCACCGGCCGCCGCGAGCAGATCCACACGGTCAAGCAGAAGGACGGCGTGGCGCCGTTCCCCAAGCGCGAAGAGAGCGTCTACGACACCTTCGGCGTCGGGCACTCCTCGACTTCGATCTCGGCCGCGCTGGGCATGGCGATCGCCGCGCAACGCAGTGGCGACGAGCGCAAGGTGGTGGCGGTGATCGGCGACGGCGCGATGACCGCCGGTATGGTCTACGAGGCGCTCAACCACGCCGGCGGCATGGACCCGGAGCCGAACCTGCTGGTGATCCTCAACGACAACCGCATGTCGATCTCCGAAGCGGTGGGCGGGCTGACCAAGATGCTGGGGCGTGCCAGCGGCAGCCGCACCCTCAACGCGATCCGCGAGGGCGGCAAGAAGATCCTCGGCGACAAGAAGAACAACCCCACCGCGCGCTTCGTACGGCGCTGGGAAGAACACTGGAAGGGCATGTTCGTGCCGTCCACGCTGTTCGAGGAAATGGGCTTCCATTACACCGGCCCGATCGACGGCCACGACCTGCCCGGCCTGGTCGGCGCACTGAAGACCCTGAAGACGCTCAAGGGCCCGCAGCTGCTGCACGTGATCACCACCAAGGGCAAGGGTTACGAACTGGCCGAAGGCGACCAGATCGGGTACCACGCCGTGGGCCCATTCGATCCGAGCAAGGGCCTGGTCGCCAAGGCCGGCGCCAAGAAACCGACCTACACCGACATCTTCAGCGACTGGGTCTGCGACATGGCCGCGGCCGAGCCCAAGCTGTTGGTGATCACCCCGGCAATGCGCGAAGGTTCGGGCCTGGTGCGTTTCAGCAAGGAGTATCCGCAGCGCTATTTCGACGTGGCGATTGCCGAGCAACACGCGGTGACGCTGGCTGCCGGCATGGCGACCCAGGGCGCCAAACCGGTGGTGGCGATCTACTCCACCTTCCTCCAGCGCGGCTACGACCAGCTGGTGCACGACGTGGCGGTGCAGAAGCTCGACGTGCTGTTCGCGATCGACCGCGGCGGCGTGGTCGGCCCGGATGGCGCCACCCACGCCGGCAACCTGGACCTGAGCTTCCTGCGCTGCGTCCCGCACATGGTGGTGATGGCGCCGGCCGACGAAGCCGAATGCCGTCAGATGCTCACCACCGGCGTACATTACGAAGGCCCGGCGGCAGTGCGCTACCCACGCGGCACCGGCCCCGGCAGCGCACTCGATACAGCGCTCACCACCTTGCCGATCGGCAAGGCGCAGTTGCGTCACAGCGGCACACGCATCGCCCTGTTGGGCTTTGGTGCAAGCGTGGATGCGGCAGAAGCGGTCGGCCGCGAACTTGGCCTGACCGTGGTCAACATGCGCTTCGTCAAACCGCTCGATAAGGCCATGCTGCTGGAACTGGCCGAAAGCCACGAAGGCTTCGTCACCATCGAAGACAATGTTGTTGCCGGCGGCGCTGGCTCGGGCGTGGCCGAACTGCTCAGTGCCGAAGCGGTCACCATGCCGATGCTGCACCTGGGCCTGCCGGACAGCTTCCAGCACCACGCCAGCCGCGAAGACCTGCTGGCCGAGGCCGGCATCGACCAGGCTGGCATCCGCGCTGCGGTGCTCAAGCGCTGGCCGCAGCTGATGGCAGGCAAGCCGCCAGCGTTGAATGCCGCTGCGGGCTGAGGCCTGCGCTGGTTGCACGCGGCGGCAGTTGCGGCAGGCGGTTGGACGAATCGCCTGCCTGTGTCGGCAATGACCTATGACGGGTGATGACGCGGATGTAGTGACCCGCCACACGACCGATCCCGCGCGATGACGCATTAAATCTGCGGCACCGCACAGGTGCGTGCAAATTCGTCCACCAGCCGCACGATGCGCGCCTGCGCTTCCATGTCGTGCAGCTCTGCCTGCAATCTACGCACGCCCGCTGGCAGTTCGGTGGCAGCCAATGCATCGCGTAACAGCGCAGCCAGGCCGTCCAGCTTGCGTAGCCACCAGGACGCACCTGCGCTGTGCAGGCGCGCGGCATGGTCGAACTGATCGTAATCCAGCGGGTAGACGATCGACGGCAAGCCCGCGGCCAGGCAGGCATACAGGATGCCGGCACCGCCATGGTGGACCACCAGCTCGTAGCGATGCAGCTGCTGCGCGTAGTCCACGTACGGCAGGCGCTGGTAGTTGCCGTGCGTCTGCGCTGGCGCCGCGGCGCTATCGCCATCGCTGAAGTGGAAGATCACCTGCGGAAACTGCAGCGCCACCGCACGCAGCACCTGGTCCATCCGCTGCTTGACCCATTGCAGATGCGTGCCCAGCGTCACCAGCACATGCCGACGACCGGGGATGAACTGCGGCGGCGCAACCGACGCTGGCGGCGTGCACAACTGCGGCCCGACGAAGCGCACCGCCGCCGGCCAGCGCCGCGCCAGCTCGAACGACGGCAGCCCCAGG
Organism: Xanthomonas sp. CFBP 8152; assembly: GCF_014199025.1. NCBI lineage: Bacteria > Pseudomonadati > Pseudomonadota > Gammaproteobacteria > Lysobacterales > Lysobacteraceae > Xanthomonas > Xanthomonas sp. CFBP 8152. The sequence continues at coordinate 1,399,505 of NZ_JACHNO010000001.1, read as the reverse complement.
GCCAGGATGCAGTGCGGCGAATACACCGCTTCGCTGCGATCGCTGCGATAGATCGCCGGCAATCCGGATGCGCGCATCTGACGGCGATAACACAGGTGCAGGCCCCGTTTGAAGCCACGCGTCAGCCGCCGCGCCATCGCCTGCCAGATCCGCTGCCTCGCCGTGGATGCCGGAAGCAGGCCACCGAAATACGCCGGAGGCCCGTCGCCGGTTTCGATCACGCATGGCGACGGCATGCTGGTCCACCAGGCGATGCCCATCGCCTGTGCCGCCAGCCCCGCGCTGGGCAGGGTGAAGTCGGCGATCACCAGATCCGGCCTCCGCTCGCGCCAGCGCTGCCGTACCGCATCGCCCACCCGCGTCATCAGGCCAAGCGCGCTGTGCAACTGTCGGCGCAGCCGCAAGGGATTGTGGCCGACCGCATGCGGTGGGTTGGCGATGTCGAGCAAGTGCCGGTCGGCGTGCGCATCCAGCACGCCGACCGCGCTCAGTCCGCATGCACGGATGCGCGCCAGTGCGGCCGGCGTGCTGATGACGTGCACATCGTGATGTGGCGCCAGCTGCCGGGCGATCGCCAGGATCGGATGCAGATGCCCGCTATACGGCGGCGCGATCAGATCAATGCGCATGCCCGCTCCCCTGCACTGCCTGCTCGACCTGCGCGATGAAGGCCTGGCAATCGGCCAGCACCATCGCATCGCGCAGATACGCCATATGCCCGCATGCAGGGGTCAGGTCTGGCGTACCGGCGAACAGCGCGCGCGAGATCCAGTCGCCGCTGCCCTGGACGACGCGCAGCTGCCCGAACGTGGCAGGTGCATTGCACACCGGGCCATAGGCGAACACGGCAAGGCGTGCGCGCAGCGCCTGCGGCAGCCGTAACGCTGTCAGCAACTGCAGGCCACAGCTGCCGGCCAGCAGCACCGTCGTCGGCGCCTGCTCCAGCAGCGCGACCACGCGCAGGCGATCTGCATCGGCAACGCGTGCGGCGCGTGCGGCCAGATACTGGCGCGCGTTGGACACGCTGGCGCGCCACAGCGGCGTATGTCGTTGCGGTGGACTATCAAGGCGATACGGATAATTGCAGTCAATCAGCCGTCGGCCCGGGCCTTGCAGCTGCTGCAGAAAATGCTGCTGTTGCATGCTCAATGCGCAACTCTCCGGATCGCTTTGCCCGGTGAGGAAGGCGATCTGCAGGGTGGCGCCGTCAGTCCGCACGAAAGCGCCCATCCGGCAACACGCGATAATGCCGGGTGCGCCAGCGGATCGTGCGCACCAGCGCAGCATGCAGCAGATGCAGCGGCTGCAGGCACTCCGCAACCACCGACAGCAATGGACGGTGGCGAACCGCACCGGTCAACCGCCATTGCACCAGGCACAGCACCAGCGCACGCAGCAGCACGGTGCCCAGCACCCAGGCCAGCGCCGGCCAGCTCGCCTGCACGCAGGCACAGGCCAGCAAGGCCAGCAGCAGCAACGGCGGCAACCCCTGCAGCACGCCGATCGCCGCACGCACGCCCACGCTCTGCCGACGCAGCAGGATCGACGCGAACAGCATCCATCGATGCATCTGGCGTGCGTAGCTGGCCAGATCCGGCATCGCGGTGCGCATCGCCACCGGCGCGACGGATTGGCGCAGTCGCCCGCCGCGCTCACGCACCAAGGTGGCAACGGCCAGATCGTCGGTGAGCTGCTGCAGTAACGCGGCAAACCCGCCCCATGCGCGCAGTTGCTTGGTGCGTGCGGCATAGCACATGCCGTTGATGGTCAGCGGCGCGGCGAACGGCAACCAGCCCAGATAAGTCAGCGCCGCATTGTTGTTGACGAACTGCGACAACAGGCGGCCTGCCAGCGTGGCGCTGTCCTGGTAGTACGGCAACGCGGTGACCATATCGGCGTCGGTCAGATCCTGCAGCAGGCGTGCGAGCGCGCTGGCGCTCAGCTGTGCATCGTCGTCGAGGATCAGGCTGATCGGCGCGCGCACATGTGCCAGCGCGTGCTCGAGCTTCCACGCCTTGGGGTTGATGCCGGCTGGCGCGGCCGGCACCCACATGCGCTGGATGCGTGCATGCGGATGCAGCGCAATCAAGGCGTCAGCAACGCTATTTCCCGGGCCATCGTCTGCATCCAGCAGCCAGACAAACTGGGCGTCCGGCAGCGCTTGCAGGTTGGCCGCAAGCACCTGCTGCAAATGCGCATCGCCACCCAGCACCGGCTGCAGGATCGCCACCTCGGCTTGGGTGGTGGCACCGCCCGGCGGCAGCGCGCGTGCCTCACGCAGCACCCACAGCACCGCAGCCGTCTTGACCATCAGCACCGCCAGGTAGGCAGCTGCCACTATCGGAACGACTACGCCCACTGCGCCGCCTGCCAACGCACGAATGCCTCGATGCCTTGTTCCAGACTGACGCTGGGCCGCCCGAGATCGGCAAGCGTGCGTCGTGGATCGAACGTCTTGGAATAGGCGAACGCACCCACGCCGAAGCGCGTGATCGGCGGCTCGCCGCGCAGACGCAGCAGGCGATACATCGCTTCCACCACGCTGGCCATGCGCAATGCAGTGGCGATGCGCACCTCGCGCCGCGGCAGCGGCAGCTGCAGACGCGTGAGCAGGTCCAACAACAACTGCTGCAGATCCACCGGCTGCGCATTGGTGAGGTTATAGGCCGGCTGCAACTGCTGCGCGGTCGCGGCGCGATAGAGATAATCGCACAGCGTATCGATGTAGATCAGGTCGCCGATCACCGGCTGCGTCTGGCCGACGAAGCGTGGCAGCGCACCCTTGCGCGCAGCGGCGATCACCCGCGGGAACAGCACCGTGTCTCCCGGCCCGAACACCGCACGCGGGCGCAGCACGGATTTGTCGCCTGGATAGTGCTTCAGCAGCGTTTCGCCAAGGTATTTGGTCTGTGCGTAGGTGTTGACGAACGCTGGCCCGATCGGGCTGTCCTCGCTGAGGTCGTATTGATGCTCCTCGCGATAGAACACCGAACTGGACGACACATACAGCAGACGCGGGCCGCTATGGCGCTTGCAGAAGTCGATGACGTTGGCGGTGGCCTGGACGTTGTGCAGGTGGAACTGCGCGCGCGTGCCCCACGGCGAGGCCAATGCCGCAGCGTGGATCACCACATCCGGCTGCCACGGCAGCGAGAACGGCTGGCTCAGATCGATACGGTGGTAGTTGGGCAGATCGCTGGCGCGACGACCGATGCCGTGGATCTCCACACCCGGTTGCCCCTGAAAACGCCGCAAAAAGGCACCACCGACAAAGCCGGATGCACCGGTCACGAGAATACGCAGGCTCATCGCCACTCCGGTTGATAACGGTCAAGACTGGGTTGGCAATGCGACGGCAGGATGGTCAACTCCGGGTGCGCGTGCGACAGCGCGTGCAGCTGCTGTACGGTGCGCCGGAACGCATGCCAATCGTGCATCAGTAAACGTGTGGGCCAGGCAGGCCACTGCAGTGCCGACCAGGTCGCCGACGACCACACCGCGTCGGCACACAGCAGCACCTCGCGGTCGTGTTGATCGCGCAACCACAGGCCCATCTGCCCAGGCACGTGCCCAGGCAACGGCACGGCCAGCACGCTACCGTCTTCGAACAGATCGTAGGCCTCACCCAGACCTTGCCAGGCGCCGGTCAGCGCACGCAACGGCGCCTGCTCGGCAAACTGCAGACGCCGATCGAAATCCTCAGGCAGCAGCTGCGGCAACAAGGCACGCCGCAGGCCGCCGAGGCGCGAACAACTGCGCAGCTGTTGATAGTCGGCGCGCAGGCACACGAAGCGCGCGTTGGGCAGATCGCGCAGACCGCCGACATGGTCGGCATGGAAGTGCGAAATCAGGCACCAGGCGATCTCTTCCAGCTGCACGCCACGGCGTGCCAGCTGTGCGCCCAGCGTCTCGTGCGCGGGCAGGCGCACCGGCGTGGTCCAGCGATACAGGCGCTCGGGCCAGGGATCGGTCGCGCGGAAAAAGTGCTCCGCATACCCGGTGTCGTACAACAGCGCGCCGCGCTGCGGATGTCGGATCAGCACGCTCAACGCGGGAAATTCCACCGCATGCCAGTGGCCGTCCGCACGCACCATGCGCTCGCAGTGGCGGCAATGGCCGATGCGCAGCAACTCGAGCGACAGGCGCGGCGGCATCAGGGCGCGACCTGTTCGGAACATGCGCACATGCCCTAGTACCGCAACACCATGCCGCCGATCGCCAGCCCGGCACCGGTGCCGAGCAGCGCAACCAGATCGCCACGCTGCACGCGTTGTTCGATCCGGGCGTGATGCAAGGCATGCGGCAACGAGGCGGCGACCTGGTTGCCGGTGGCCTGCAGGATGCGAATCACCTGATCGGAGCGCAGCCCCAGCGCCTGCACCACATGATCCAGGCCGCCACCGGAGGCCTGGTGCGGCACCAGGCAGCGCAACGCTGCCGCGGTGGTGCCGGCCTCGCCCAGCAACCGTTCCCAGAATGCAGGCAGATGGCGCGCCGCGAACCGGTAGGCGCCGCGCCCATCCATGCTGAAGCTGCGCAAGGCCTCGGGCGACTGTTCTTCGCCGCGCGGATAGCGGGTGCCGCCGCCGCGAATGCGGCACAGCTCCGCGCCATCGCCGTAACTGGACAGGCGGCTGGACAGCAGTGCCGAGCCGTCGTCGTCCGCGCTGCGCCCCACGACCACCGCGGCCGCCCCATCGCCAAACAAGCCGGCGGTGGCCGGCGACGATGCATCCAGCCCGCCCGATGCCACCTCGCTGGAAACGATCAACACGCACCGGTAGCGCCCGAGCGCCAGCGCATTTGCGGCCATGTCCAGCGCCACCAGAAAGCTCAGGCAGGTCGCGTTGACGTCGAAGGCCGGGATGCCCGAATCGCCCAGCCCGAGCGCGCGCTGGATCAGCACCGCCTGGCAGGGAATCGGCTGCTCCATGACGCTGCAGGCCGAGATCAGGCAATCGACCTGACTGGCGTCGATGCCAGCGCTTGCCAGTGCTTGGGTCGCCGCCGCCGCCCCCATCGACGAAGCCGTCTCGCCCTGGCCCACGTAATGGCGCGTGGCCACTCCCGAGCGCGCGAAGGTGGTGCCTGCCGGCAGCTGCCAGCGTTGATCCAGCTGGTGCGAGGTCACCTCCGTGGCGGGGACATGGCGCCCGGTGCCCAGGATGCGCAGCGGCAATGCGTTCAACACGGAGGTCTCTTTGGACAAGGCGCGCAGCATACCGTGGCTGGCGTGGGCCGAGCCGATCGATCGCCGGAGCGCGCGGTGCGCATGCCTGCCTGCGTGGACGGCGATCGGTCAGTCGATCGCCATCTCGTTCCAGACGACAACTGCAGGGCAGTCGTGCCGACGCGTCAAGGCGCTTCCACCGCATATCCCAGCGCCTGCAGTCGCGCCAGATAGCCATCGGCTGCGGTCAGCCGGCTGATCGGCAGCACCGCGAAGGTGCTGCGATTGCGTTGCAGCGCGGCGGTGGCGATGCTCAGCCAGCGCTCGCGCATGCGCCGTTCCAGATCGTCGATGCCGCGCTTCCTGGCGGCACCGGAACTGGCCATGGCGCTCATGCAGGCGGCCTGAGGATCTTCGCGTGGCAACTGGCGCAGTGCATCGATATCGCCCACCGACCAGGCGTTGGCGCGCTCGACCATCGTGGGCAAGTCGCGCTCGACGGTGATCAGGATGCTGCGAAAGCACGCGACATCGTCCATACCGCCGGCGCGGAACTCCTTGATGGCCTGGCGCGGGTCGGAGATCTTGTAATCCAGCGCGGTGGGGATCGGCTTGATCCCGGCGCGCTTGGCGGCACGCTCCACCACCGACCAGATCACCGGCGAGCGTGCCAGGCCGGAACGTTTGATCGCCGCCTGATACAACTCGCCGGCGGCAAGCATCGGGCGCTTGCGCTCCACGCCACGGTCGCTGCCGAGATAGCGTGCCTTGGCAACCGACCAGCGCGCATACAGCTCGGCCGGCAGCAGCTCGCGCAGTTCGCGGCCGTCTTCGTTCTTCATCGCCTTCATCGCCGATGGCAGCAGGGTCAGTTTGCCGAACAACCCCATGTCCGCATCGATCTGCACGGTCGGTGCCATCAGCACCTGCTGCGACTGGCCGATGATCGTTTCCACCTCGGTCGCCTGCCACTGCAGCCGCTTCGGCAGCGGCGACACGGTGCCCAGGATCCACAGCACATGCTCGTCCTTGCTGACCTTCCACAGGCCCGGGCCGGGCTGTACGCCGCGCACCACCATCGCTTCCAGATCGACCACGGCCGGCGGCGATGGCGCGGCCGGCGGCGGCTGCGTGCCATCGCTGGCCGACGCCAGCAACGAAACCAACATCATTCCCACGCCCCACCCCGCCCGCTGGCCTCGCATCACGTCTCGCCCCCTGTGTGAGAACGCGGACACTACGCCAAGCCGGCCATGGCCGCGTTAGGGAAATGTTCGCCGCCGCAGCCGCCGATGGCTCAGCGTGGATCCAGGCTGGCCAGGTGCGCGGCCAGCGGCGAGGCGCCATCGAGCAGCGCAAACCCTTCCCACACGAATCCCGGCGAGACCGTGCAGCCCACCAGGGTGAAATCGCCAAGCGATCGTGCCGCCTGCCAGTACCCTGCCGGCACCACGTGCATCGGTTCGCCGCGCTCGGCGGCATCCAGGATCAGGCGTTGCAGCTGTCCGCTGGCCTCGTCGTAGATCGACAGCTCCAGCGCATCGCCCTGCTGCCAGTGCCAGACTTCTTCTGCATCCACGCGATGCCAGGCGCTGGATTCGCCGGCAGCGAGCAGGAAGCGGATGGCGGTCAGCGCCGGGCGCGGCTGGCCGCCATCGCTCACCTGGTGCGCAGACGCATACGTGCGACGGAAATGCCCGCCCTCCGGATGCGGGGCGAGTTCGAGCGAACGGATCAGCTTGGCGGCGGTCGGATGCATGGCTACATGCTAAGCCAGCCAACGCCGCGCGCGCATCACCGCAGGTGCTTGCCCGCGCGCAGGCAGGTGCGGAAGAACACCAGCAAATCCCAGCTATAGCGCTTGAGCAGACGGCGCGGCTCGTTGAGCAGCCGGTACATCCATTCCATATGCAGGCGCCGCACCCAATCCGGCGCACGCTTGGCGGTGCCGGACAGGAAATCCAGCAACGCGCCGACACCGAATACCAGCGGCACGTTCAAGGCACGGTTGTGATCCAGGATCCAGCGCTCCTGCAGCGGGTTGCCGAAGGCCACCAGCAGCACATCGGCGCCCGAGCGATTGATGCGCTCGGCCAGGCCCTCGCCGGCGGCGGCAAATTCGCCGTAGCCGTCGCACATGCCCACCACTTGCTGCCCCAGTGTCCCAGTCAAGGTCGCGGCAGCGGTCTTGCCCACGCCGGGACGACCGCCGAGCAGGAAGAACGTGAGCGGCTGCGCGGCCTCGCGACACAGGTACGGAATCAGGTCGGTGCCATTGAGGTTGCCGGCAAAGCGGCGGCCATGGATCAGGCGCGCCGCCAGATCCATGCCGATGCCGTCATTGACGATGCGCACGCTGGGCTCGCGCACCCGCGGGCGCAGTGCCTGGCATTGCACGATGAAATTGGTGTTGGCGAAAAACACCCGGCGCGGCTGCCGGGCGGCCAATGCCTGAAACAACTCCAGTGCGAACGCTTCCTGCGTGGTGGAGAGCACCGGAAATCCGCCGAGCGGAATCACCACGTCCTGCGGTATCGCCAAGTTGGCGGTTGCTGTCGTCTCCGTATCCACGTGCCGGCCCTGCATCATCGGATCACCAAAGATCGTAAGGGAACGCGGCCAGCAGCCCGGCCTGCAGTTTCTCCAGGTCGAAATCGCCGTTGCCGCCAAGCTTCAGACACTCTTCCACGCTGTTGCCAGAGTGCCACTGCATGCGTCCGGTGCCGTTGTAGTAGTCGTCGTACTTGAAGCGATCCTCGCCGTTGCCCCAATCCAGGTAAACGGCCGGAATCCCGTACGCCTCTGCAAGAATCAGCCCATGCAGCGAGCTGCTGATCACCAACTCGGCGCCCAGCAAAGCGCTCATGAACGTCGCAGGCTTGACGTTGGGAAACACCAGATGATCCGCGTAGGCGCTGTACTTCTCGGCCGGCTCGTTGAAATGCGGAACGATGGCGAAGGGGCGCTTGTTCGCCGTTCCCAGCGCATCGGCGGGGAAAAACATCGGGGTCAGCAAACCGGGGTCGCCGTAGACCTCCGGCACCGCGATCCCGCGATCGAGCAGGAATTGACGCGTCTTCGGGCCGCGCACCGCACGCACATCGAGGGTGCTGAAGGTATTCCGCTCGGCGGGAATCTTGCCGTTGATGCCGCTGCCCCAGACGGTGTCGCCGTCCTTGGCGAAATGCAGCACCGACCCGATGGCAATCAGCTTCTTGCTGAGATCGCGCTTCTCGATCAGCGTCTTGTCCTGCAAGGAGAGCACACAGGACACAATCACCTTGGACAGATGATCGCCCATGTTGACGCCGGCGTTCTTCGGCTGCCACCAGAACAAGGCACGGCGCTCCGCATGTTCGATCCATTTCTGCAGCAAAGCATTGGCCATAACGAGCAGTCTCCTAAAGTTGGGTGCGCGGCATCAGTGCGAGAGCACGGCCTCCGAAGAAGCGCGCGCAGCTGCGCCATTCTGCTGCGGGTACAAACGGGTTTCTGGATACGCACCGGGATTCAGTACGCGGTCGGTGGTGTCGGACCAATTCAGGCATTGGCGGTAACGCACGCGCGGTGCGTCCAGCGCGCGACTGATGGCCGCAATGACCGATTCACCGTTGCCGGGAGTGTAGCCGAAACGCGATTGATACGGCCCCACGACGGCATTCGGACACACCGCAGGCAGGCCGAAGAAATCGTATTGCAACAACTTCATCGAGCTATCGGCCAGATACACCGGCACCTGCTCGGATGCGTAAGGCGCGATCCCGAAACGGGCGTGCTTGATGTAGCCGATGGTCTCGGCGTGCTTCATCTCGCCATAGACGATCACGTTGTCGCCATAGCCGGGATGCCGGCCCATGCCCGACCCGATCACGTGGAACGTGACCTGCGGGAACGCCTTGCTGGCAACCACGAAGAAGTCCGGGTCGAACAACATCGAGCCCACCGCGACCGCGTGGATGCCTTCGCCATACGGCGACGGGTCGCCCAGCTGATCCAGGTTGTGGTCCACCCCGTGGCCGACGTGATACACGTTGTCGCGGCTTGCCACTTCCTCTGCCATTGCCGGCGACACCAGTGCGATGACATCCAGCGTCGGTGCAACCCGGTCGAACTCGCGCTCGATATAGGACGCGACATTGATCGTGCTCAGGCCATCGGAGGCGCGATAGACCAGCTTCGCTGCCGGGTTGACGCGCTTGGCCAGCTCGATGAAGGCCACCGCGATCCCGCTTTCGAACACGATCACGTCGGCCTCGCGCATCCAGTCCAGCAACTGGCGTGGCGGATGCGCGGCATACCAGCGGAACATCGCATCTTCGACAGAACGCAGCCAGGCGCGGCGCGTGTTGAACGGATGCACCGTCGTGCGCCACAGGTAGCAGTCCACGCCCTTGTGCGACACCACGGTGTTTGCGGTGTCGTCCAGCGGCAGCCGCATGTCGCCTTTCATGCGCGACAGCCGGCTGTAGCGCAGCGAGAAAAACCGGGTGGTGCCGCGTAGCGCAAGTTGATCGGTGATGAAGTGGATATTGGCGCGCCGTGGCGTGCGGTAATCGTGGGCGGACAGGACCAGGTAGCAAGGCCGGCGAATGCCGGAAGCGGCGACGGGTGTATCGCTCATGGGCCGTGTCCTATGAATGAGTGGGAGAAAGCATGCAAGAACGCAGGCGAAGACAATGTCGATCTCATTGGCGTGCCTTGGCCTGCTTGAGCAACTTGCGGATATTGAGGATGGCAATGACGTCGCGGCGGAACGCGGGCCAGATCGCCAACGCCAGCAGACAGACCGCCGCCATCGTGGCCGCACCAACGGCCAGCTGCTGCCACAGCGGGCCACCGACGGTGATGGATGCGTAACACGCGCACGCCCCCGCCACGCCATACGCCGTCATCGCGCGCACCGCATTGGTGAACAGTGCGCCTACCGGTGCGTCGGAAATCTTGCCGACCCAGAGCAGCGACAACGGCCAGGTCACCAACAGGCCGAACGAATAACCGATCGCCACGCCCATCGCGCCCCAGCGCGAGCCGACGAAGATGCAGCCGATCAGCACGATGCGGCTGACCAGCGAGAACAGCAACTGCGCACGCATCAGGCCCCTGGCAAGGAATACCCAGTAGGTTGCATACGACGCAGTCTGGAAAATACCGCCCAGCGTCAGCACCTGGAACAGGGGCACCGCCTCGCGCCACTGCTCGCCCAGCACCAGCACGATCAGCGGCATGGCCAGCGCGCAGGCGAAGGCGAACAGCGCAACGATCAGATGCACCATCACCGTCTGCCCGCGCAGCAGGAAGGCGCTGAAGCGTTCGCGGTCGTCCTGCAACTGCGACAACACCGGCAACGCCACACTGGTGGCGGGCGCGTTGATCTGATTCAACGGCATCATCAGTAGCTGAAACGCACGGTTGTACAGACCCAGTGCGTCCGGGCCGGTGCGCCAACCGATGATGACCTGCCCGACGTTGCGGCTGGCATAGCCCAGCAGCTGCGCGGCCATCAGGTTCCAGCCGAAGCTCATGAAGTCGCGCATCGGTGCCGAACGTTGATACCCGCCCGGCAACCAGCGTGCACAGCTTGCGGCGATGATGAAATTGACCACCGCCTGCACCACCTGCTGCACCACCAGCGCCCAATAGCCCCAACCCAGCAAGGCGGCAGCGACGGCCGCGCCCAGGCCCAGCACCTGCGATCCCACATCGCTGAGCGCGACCTGGCCAAACCGTAGCCCGCGGCTCAGATGCGCGCGGTATTGCGTGGTCATGCCATTGATCAGGAACGTCACCGCCAACGCCTGGGAGATCGTCACCAGCGCCGGTTCTTTGTAGAAATTGGCGATCACGTGGGCAGAGGCGTACACCGCCACCGACAGCGACAAGCCGATGCCGCTGTTGATCCAGAACAGGTTGTCGCGCTGCTCGCGGCTGACATGCTTGGCCTGTACGGCAGCGGCGGACAGGCCGAAGTCGCGCAGGATCTCGGCCGCACCGACAATGGCGGTGACCATCGCCATCAGGCCGTAGTCGTAAGGCGTCAGCAAGCGCGCCAGCAGGATGATGCCGCCGAATTGCACGACCATCTTGGCCGACTGGCCGATCATGGTCACCGCCGCGCCACCGGCGGCGCGCGAACCGAGGCTGCGCTGTGGCGGCGGCGTGGGGGAATTCATCGTCGGGATCTCTGCGGTCACAGCGCGGCGTCTCCATCCTTGCCGAGCGCTTCCAGGTAGGTGCTGTAGTGCAGCTGTCCGATCCGTGGCCAGTCACGTTGCGAGAGATCCGGCGCCGGGCCGCGCGGCGCGGCGCGCACTTGGTCCAGCATGCCGGTCAGCAATGCCGCATCGAATTCGCCCTCGTAGAGAAACACCCAACCGGGGCCGACTTCGTTGGCAATCGCCGCGTTGGATTCGCTCCACGGTGCCAGCACCGGGCGCGCCAGCGACAACGCCAGCAACAAGGTGCCGGAGTTGTGCATCTGCCGGTACGGCAGCACCACCAACTCGGCCTCGCTGACTTCGCGTGCCAGCACCGGTTCTTCGACATAGGCCAGCAAGGCGCTCATCCGCGGATCCTGCGCGCAGGCCGCCTCCACCAGGCTGCGCATCTGCGGCGTGGCCGGGTTGCCGACGATACGCAGCTTCAGGCGCGGATCGTCGACCTGACGCATCACCTCCAGCAGCGTTTCCAGACCCTTGTACGGGCGAATCAGGCCGAAGTGCAGCAACCGCCCAGGAACTGGCGTGCCTTGCGGCATCTTCGCAAACCACTCGCGATAATGGCCGTGCAGGATGGTGTCGGTGAAGGGCGGCCGCGGCGGCGTGGTCGCGTTGATGCGGATCCAGCGGCGCGTCAGCCGATCGATCCAGCGCAACAGGCCGCGCTCGCGCCAGCCACGATCTTCGTGCGGCGCCAGGTTGTGCAAGGTACGCACCACCGGCGTGCCGGTCAGCTGCAGCTTGAGCAGCAACAGCGTTGCACACACCTGTTTTGCCAGGGTGCCGACCGCACTGGGATGGCGCAACAGATACTCCGGCCAGTGCAGATGCAGCACGTCGTAGCGCGACAACAGCGCATCGCGCATCGAAAAGAAGCGCGGTTGCACTGCAGCGGGCAACGAAGCGTAAAGCTGGGTCAGATATGGATTGGTGCTGGCATTGGGCTTCTCGGTGGAGAACAGCACGGTGACCTGTGGCTGCGCGCTCGCCCGCGCAGTCGTTGCCGCTTCGGGCGCGCTCATCGCACTGCCTCCCGGGTAGCGCGCGTGCCCAACGCAGTGTGGTACTCGTCGACGTAGCGTCCGACCACATGCTTCCAGTCGTAGCGGCTCACGTACGCCATGGACGCTGCACGACGCGTATCGAAATCCGCATCCGCCTGCAGCGCAAGCGCCTGTACCTGGTCTGCGGCCGCATCGATCCGGTCGCGGTTGACGATCACGCCCTGGCCCGATTCGCTGGCAAGTCGCACGAATGGCGGGATGTCGCTGAGGATCGGAATCAGGCCTGCACTCATCGCCTCGACCGCAGCGATGCCGAAGCCTTCATGGCGCGACAGGCAGACGAAGAACTGCGCCTGCTGCATCAGGCTGCGCAGCTGCTCCTGCGAGGGCGACATGCTGAGTTGCACCTTGTCCTGCAAGCCCCGCTCGGCTATCGCCTTGCGCAGGTCGGCCTCGTTCAAGTCGTATTCGCGCCCTGCAATGATCAACCGCCACTGCGGATCACGTTGCAATACCGCCTGCAGCAGCTCCAGGGTTTCGATCAGGCCCTTGTTCACCGACCAGCGGCCGAAATACATCATGGTCCGCCCCGGCCTCGCTGCGCCCTGCCCTGCGTATTTTTCCACGTCCACGCCGTTTTCGATCACCCGCAAACGCGCCGGCGAGACCACCTTGGCGAACAGCTCGCCGTCGTTCTCGCTGGTTGCGATCACCCGCGCATACGCCAATGCCGAGGTGCGGGTGAGCGTCTGAAACCATAGCTGCTTCATCCGCGAGGCGTACGCGGTGTGGAAGAAGCCGCCGTGCGTGGACACCACCATCGGCTTGCCATGCAGCGGCTTGGTCAGCGCCAGATAGTCGTAGAAAAAATCGATGCCGTGCAGATGCACCAGATCGGCCGAGCGGATCGCGCTCAGCACGGACGGCGCCAACGGATAACGCGACGAGCCGCGATAACCGATGCGTCGGATCGGCAAGCCCTGATGTGTCTCCTGCTCCGCAAGCTGCGCGCTCGGATCGGTAAACACCCGATCCAGGGTCACGATCTCCACCGTATCGGCACTGGTGGCCTGGTGTTGCCGGGCCACATTGAGAACGACTTCCTCCATGCCTCCGATCGAAGGATGGAATTGGCGGACGACATGCACCACTTTCATTACGCCAATCTCCTGTGCCAGCGACGCAGACACATCTGCATGCTCGGCTGATCATTCTGGAAGCTCGTCATTTACGTTTCAATCCCAACATCCACGGCGCAGCGCGCACCAGCACCGCACGCATCGGCACACTGACAGCGACAGCAAACGCGCTCAGACCCATCGCCCAGGCCGGTGTGCCGATCAGGCTGCGTGCGGTCACGCCCGTTCGTGCCACCACACTGGTGAGCACCAGAAACACCAATGTGTGCGTGCACAGGATCAGTAAGGTATTGCCACCGATCCACTGCAGCCAACGCCACTGTCGAACGAAATACGCCACACACAATGTCATTGCGGTACCCAGCAGGCTGACCAGCAGGAACACCGCAGCGGAACGCCCGAACTGCAGATTGTTCACATCCACCTGCCCGTTCCATCCGGCCAGCCACCACCACGCCACCGCCAGTACCGGCAGTGCCGGCGCCCAGAAAGAGGCGCCAAGCGCCCGCAGTGGATCGGCATAGCGCGACAGCCATCCGCCCACGGCGATGAAGAACAGCGCGACAGGCAATACATCCAGCGCCAACGGCAGCCGCAGGTGCACTGACGGAAACCAGCCCGCCCATGCCAAGGCGAGCAACAGACTGGCTGCAGCCAGGGCCGCCGTCGTCAGGCGCGTGCGCAAGGCGAGATAGGCCAGCGTGGTGACGAACAAGGCCGGCAGGAACCACAACGCCGGAAGCACGTACAGGCGTGTGCCGTTGGCCCAGAACAGGCCGACAAACGGATCCCACCACGGCAGCACATGCGATGGATGCGGCGCGCGGCTGGTCACTCCCATCAGCAACCAGCAGGCGTAGGCCACCATGAAAAACGCGACATAGGGAACCAGCAACGTGCGCGCCAACTTCGCGATCGTCGCCACCGTCAATGCGCGGTGGCCGAAGCGCTCGCCCACCCAGCCGGACAGCACGAAAAACAGCGGCACATGAAAACTGTAGGCGAACAACTTGTAGGCGGCCGGCATGCCGTTGGCATGCCCCAACACCACCAGGACGATGGCCAGCGCCTTTGCGGCATCGATCTGCCAATCGCGGGTCAACGCAGGCGCCGGTGCGGCCTTGGCACCCAGGCCGCCGTGCCCGGCCGCGTCGGAATACGGCGCGGTGGTCATGGTGCAGCGCCGCTCATGCCGCCACCGGTCGGGCACCCAGGGTCCACGGCGCAAAACGCATCAGCAACCAGCGCAGCGGCACGCACGCGAGCAGCGCAAATACCGTCACGAACACTGCCCAGCCGAGCCCCGGACGCGAGGCACCGAATCCGCCGGCCAGCGCCGCGACACCGGAGAGCACGAAGAACACCAGCATGTGGGTGCACAGGATCAGCAAGGTATTGCGGCCGATCCACTGTATCCAGGCCCAGCCCTGCACCAACCGTGCGGCACAGATCACCATCAGTGAGCCGAGTACTGCGCTGACCACAAACCCGGCGTGGTTGCGGCCGAACTCCAGCATGTTGACGTCGATCCGGCCATTACGATCAGCCAGCCAGGCCACCGGCAGCGCCAGCAATACCGTCGCCAGCGCGCTCACCGGCAAGGAGGTCGGCAGACGTGCAGAAACGTGGATCAACAGGGCGCCCAGCGCATAAAAGCACAGCGACACCGGCAGCACGTCCAGGCCAAAAAAAAGTCGCACTTGCTGGCCCGGAAACCAGCGCATCCAGCACCAGGCCAGGATCAACGACGCCACCGCGATCACCAACGGCGACATCCAGCGGCGCAACACCACGTAGCTCAGCACCGTCACCAGCATCACCGGCAGGAACCACAACGGGGGCTGCACATACAGATCGGGGCCGATGCCGGTGAACATCGCCACGATCGGCTCCCACCACGGGTGGCTTCCCCAGCGCGCCGCCTTCTCGCCGATATTGCGCGTCAGCAACCAATACGCGTAACCGAGCAGATAGAACGTTACATACGGCAACAACAGGCTGCGCGCCTGCTTGCCGATGGTCTGCGACAACCCGGTGGTCCGCGACGCATAGCCCGCCGCCAGCCAACCGGACATCATGAAAAACAGCGGCACGTGAAAGCTGTAGGCAAACAACGTCATTGCATGCGGCACGCCCTTGGCGTGGCAGAACACCACCAGCAGAATCGCCAGGGCCTTGCCGGCGTCGATACGCGGGTCGCGGCTGCGCCCGCCGGTGGCAACGGACGCGCCGGCGACCGGTGCGACCGGCCGGGGTGCCTGCGTTGCCGCCACACTCATCGCGCGCCTCCTGCGGACAGTGGCAATCGCGCCGCGTCGTCGGCCGGATCCTGTGCGGGCAGGCGCGCAGCGGTTGCAGCAGACCAGGTCGGCAGCATGTGCCACAGGCAGCCGCACACGAACCACCACAATGCAGACGTCTTGATCGAAAAATAGCCGTTGGATACCAGCAGGCTCAGTGCGAACGCAAAGATCGCCAGGTTCTTGAACAGCTGCCCTTCCTTGCTCGGCATCAATAACAGGAATGAATACGACAGCAGGAATGCGAGCACGCCGACGATCGACTGCGATGCGATGAAGTAGGCGATGCCACTGTCGAAGTAACGATACGCCTGCGCAAAATCCAGACCCATCCACGAGTTGAAGGACAGGTTATTCATCGAATTGACTGTGAAAAATACCCGGCCCATCGTGGTGTCCTGATAGGCGCTGATTCCGGTGATCCACACCAGCAACCACGCAGTCATGATCACGATCAGAAAAATCAGGAACGCCAGCCGTTGATCCAGACGTTTCAACAGCGGCGACAACAGCACCATCAATACGCAGGTGCCCGCCGCGAGTCGGCCATCGGAGGCCACGATCATGAAACCGATCAAACCGACCGATAGAATCAGCATCGCCGGCCGCATCCAGCGCCAGAACACCAACACGATCGCGGTAAAGAAGCAGATGTAGTTACCCATCGTCACCGGCTCGATGAACATCGAGGAGGCGCGGGGAAGATTGGAGCCCGGCAGGAAGTTGCGCTCGCCCGGTCGCGTGGCGCTGACGAACAGGTTGCTGTCTTCGTTCCAGAACCCTTCCGCGCTCATGCCACGTGCGTTGACGAAGAAGCTCTTCGGATTGACCAGATCGCCGTAGGCGCTCGGCATCGCCAGTTCGAACGCTGCAACCAGCGACACGATGATGGTCATCCGCACGAACAGTTTTGGCACCGACCCGGTGTAAGCCGAACCAAGCACCACGAACGCAAACACCACCAACGCGTCGCGGAAGAACTTCGGATCGATCTGCCAGTTCACCAGGAAGCGCACGAACATCAAGGTAACGATCAGCCCCAGTCCGCTGATGATCAATGCGATGCGCTTGCGGCTCAGCGAACCCAACCCGAGCAGGAAACATGCGGCGTAGATGATGAACTCGACTGCGTAGGTGATCACCGGACGTACGGTGAACACATTCGCGTTGATCAGCGCCAGCACCAGGTTATAACCGACGCCGATCAGCAGCGTCAGCTCGATCAGCAGGTTGTGCCAGCGAACGCGGGCCTCGTCGCTCATTCGGATCAGCATGCAGACGCCTGCTTGAAGGGGACGGCTGCGATGCAGCCGCCCGCGGCGCCCAGCGCGCCAGGTCGCACACTCCCCGCCATCATCAGTACGCGGTCTTCTGTCCGAGCACACGTACTGCGGTCAGCACGATGATGCGGATATCCAGCCACAACGACCAGCGACGGATGTAGTCCAGGTCGTACTGAATGCGCTTCTTCATCGTGCGCAGCTCCGGAGTTTCGCCACGGAATCCATTGACCTGCGCCCAACCGGTGATGCCCGGCTTGACATAATGGCGCTGCATGTAGTGATTGATCAGCTTTTCGTAATGGGTGTTGTGCTGCGCGGCATGCGGGCGCGGCCCCACGATCGACATGCTGCCACCGAGCACGTTGAAGATCTGCGGCAACTCGTCCAGGCTGCTGCGGCGCAGGAACGCACCGAAACGGGTAATACGGGTATCGTTCTTGGTCGCCTGCTGAATGGTGGTGCCATGGTCGTCATGCACGCGCATTGAGCGGAACTTGAACATGTAGAACTCGCGCCCACCCAGACCATGGCGACGCTGGCGGAAGAACACCGGACCAGGCGAGCTCATCTTCACACCGACGGCGATCGCTGCCATCAGCGGCCACAGCCCCATCAGCGCGATCACGGCCAGGATCTTGTCCTGCAAGGCCTTGGCGACCACGAAGTAGTTGTCGCGATCCACGCCGCCCTGGCGCAGGTTGATCACCGGCACATTGCCGATCTGCTCGCCGGACTGGTTCAACAGACCGAAGTCGAACAGGTCCGGAACCAGCTTCACGTTGATCGGATAGCGATCCAGACGCTGCAGCAACTGCTTGATGTGGTCACGTTCGCCCAGCGGCAGCGAGATCCATACCTGCTCGACCTGGTTGTCTTTCAGATACTCGATCAGCGCGTCCGGATCGCCCAAGCACGGCAACGACTGACGCTGCTCGGTCACGGCGATGTCGTACGGCGTGCGGAAGTAGCCGACCAGGTTCATGCCGACCCAGGGATTGCGGCTGAGGTAGTGATTGATCTTCATCACCGGATGGCGCAAACCCACCACCACCACGCGTTGCACGTCCACCCCCTGGGTGCGCAGGTGATTCAGGAAGCCGCGCAGCACCGTGCGGGCCGCCACCAACGAAGCCAGCCCACCGACGAACCACAGGCCGATCCAGCCGCGCGAGACCTGCTCACCCACTTGCACGATCAGTGCGTGCACCGCGAACAGCGCAAACACGCCGCCGAAGGCACCACCCAGCACCATCAGCTCGCTCAACAGTCCGCGACCGCGCCAGCTGCGATACAGCGGGAACAGCGCAAAGCAGATCACCGAATACAACAGCGTGGTGGCGATGGCGACCCGGTACGGTGCCGCAGGCACCCAGGAGCCGAAGACGATGCGATAAGCGATCAGCCCGGAGACCACGACCATGGTGAGGTCGAAGACGCGCAGGACCAGGTCGGCTGCAGCCGAATACTTGGACAACAATCGCGGCGAGGATGTGGTGTAAGTCGCGCTACTCAAGTCTGCCAAAAGCATGGGGATGTCCTCCAAACTCGATACGGCGCATGCGGGGGAACATACGAATCGCACGCGAGCTTTCAATCATCTCCGTCGAACGATCACCGCGGTAATACCTACCGACCCCAGATCGCACGACAGCCCTTTGTTTCAACAGAGACAAACTTTCAAACGAAGGAGCCCGAAACATACGGGATCCACCCTTTTCCACGCTGAATCAGTTGTCACTTCAATTAACCATCGTTGTGCAACACGACGATGTCAGTCCAGCCGCGTCTGCGCTGCCGTGCCACGCAGGAAGTAGCGCACAAGAGCCACAGCCACGCCCAGGAATACGCCAAAGATGAAGCCCAACGCGAGGTTCAATTTGAGTTTCGGCGAAGTCTTCGACGTAGGCACGTCTGCGGTATCGACGATGGTCACGTTGTTGGATCCGACGTTGCTCGCCACACCGATCTCCTTGTAGCGCTGCAGGAGCGCATCGTAGAGCTGGCGGTTGGTATCGACGTCGCGCTTGAGCATGTTGTAGCGGATGCTGCGGCTCTGCAGGTCCAGCTCATCGGTCCGCAGTCCGGCGATGCGCTGGTTGAGCAACTGCTCCTGATGCACCGACGCGTCGTACGTCGCCTTGAGCGACTGGCGGATATTGATGACCTCGCCATTGATCTGGCGACGCGACTCTTCGATCTGCGCCTTCAGGCGCTGCATTTCCGGATAGTCCGGCTTGAAGGTCGACAGCTTCTGCTGATAATCGGTGTTCAAGCGGATCTGCTCGCCGCGCAGGCTCTGAATCAGCGGGTTGCTCAGCACCTGTGGCAGCGACATCGCGTCACCGCTGCTGACTTGACGCCAGGCGGCCTCTGCCTTGATGCGGGTGTCCTGCGCCGATGCCAACATCGCATTGAGGTCGCTCAGGTTCTGTGCCGGAAGCGACGGCTTGTCGTCGCCTACCGACACGATCTGCTCGTCGGTGGAATAGGAGACCAGATCCTTTTCCGAGTCCTCCACCTTGTCGCGCAACTGCTCCAGGCGCTCGGCCAGGAACTTGGTCGCGAACGACGATGCCTTGATGCGGCGTTCCTGGGTACTGACAATGAACACCTTGGTGTAGGTGTTGGCGATCTTGGCAGCCAGCACCGGATCCGGCGAATCGTAATTGACGTAGACCAGACGCGAATTGAGGATCGGCTCGACCACCAGTCCGGCCAGCAGGGTATCGGTCAGGCTGCGCTCGACGATCGCCTGACGCGAGTCGACCGACTTACCGGCTTCCGGATTCTTGGCAGCGGCCTTCTCAAGCGCTTCGTCGACCTGCTGCTTGAACGCCGGCTCCTGATCGAGCTTGGCTTCGCGGATCACCGCGCGGGCCAACGAACGGCTCTGCAGCAGCTGGTACTGGGTCTGGTAGAAATCGCGATCCTGCGGTGATTCCACCGGCATCAGATTGTCGACATTCACCACGTTGAGCGAGTCGCGCTCGATCTGCAGCGTGCTGGTGGCGCGGTATTTTTCCGGCATCAGCAGGGTGACGCCAAGAGCCAGCGCCACTGCCGCGGCGGTGATCAGAATGATCAGCCAGCGCTGCGACGCCAGCGCGCGCCAGTAGTCGAGCAAGCCGACGTCGGCCACCTCAAGATGCCCATGACGATGAGACGGGGAGGAACGATTGTCTGAATTCATGCTCATCGGTAAGCGCGCCACACCATCACAAGGGGGGTCAGTTCCAGCATGGTGCGCAGCCAGACGCGTGCGTCCGAGCGGTACACCACCACGATGTCGCCGCCGTAGATCTCAGGGTCCGGGTTGGCCCCCTTCTCGATTTGGGTCAGATCGAATCTGGCGATCATCTTTTGCCCATTGACGGTGCGGAACACAATGACGTTGCCGCGGCTGGCCACCGTGCTGACACCCTTGGCCTGCGCGATGGCCTGCTGCAGGGTCAGGTTGGCGCCGATCACCGGATAGATACCCGGCTCGTCAACCGCACCGGTCACCGTGACCCGGCGACCATTGGATTCCTGCACGAACACAGACACCTGCGGCTGTTGCAGATAGCCGGCGGCGTAGCGTTCTGCCACCAGTTTTTCCAGCTCTCCGACGCCCAGACCGGCCGCCTTGACGTCGCCGATCAACGGCAGCGAGATGTGGCCGTTCTGATCGATGCGGACCTGCCGCTCCAGATCGTCGACCTGGAACACCTTGAACAACAGCAAGTCGCCTGGGGCGAGTCGATACTCCGGCTGCACTGCGGACATCGCCAGCGGATCCGGAAGCGGCAGGGAATCCGCCATCTTCGGACCAGTGCTGCATGCGCCCAGTGCCATCGAGCAGATCAACGCCAGGCTGAGGCCTTGGCAAAATCGTCCGATCAGTTTTTTCATGCGTGTGGCTGGCTGCCTCGGTTGGGTGGGACAGGACCTCGCGCAGCACTCGACCGGCCAACGCGCCAGCAAGAACGTACGACAGAGAAATTCATCCCAAGATGCTCGGGATCACGACGGGTGTGACGTGTTGCAGTGCACTATGTCATAGAACCAACGCATCGCAAGACACTGCTCGCCATTTTTTTGACGGCGTTGGCCTATTGATTCAAGTTCGTCGTTACTGCGTTAACAAAACGTGATCCACGTACTGATCCGACGCTAATGTTTTAGAGCATTTTCGGATACTTAGCAGCGTTCCGTGATCCAGGTCCATGTCGCATAGAACCGCACACAAACGGGCTCGACCGGTCTTTTCATGCTGCTGTGCAGTATGCCGATGGACATACCGTGTCACGTACCTGACAGGCCCGGAGTCGCATGTTGCGACGCAACAAAAAAGCCCATGTCCGTGAAGACATGGGCTCCGTATTTGGTCGGGGTAGCCGGATTCGAACCGACGACCACTAGTCCCCCAGACTAGTGCGCTACCAGGCTGCGCTATACCCCGAAGATGTTGCATCCGCCGCAATGGCGGCCTGCCATTATAGCGGCTTTGTGAAGCGTTTTCCTAGCGGCGCAGCAGTTGCAGGACCTCTTCCAGTTCCATACGCACCTGTTTGATGATCTGGTTGCTCAGTGCCGACTCGCTCTTGGCGCCATCGCCTTCCAGACGCAGGCGTGCGCCGCCGATGGTGTAGCCCTGCTCGTACAGCAGGCCACGAATCTGTCGCACCATCAGCACGTCGTGGCGCTGGTAGTAGCGCCGGTTGCCGCGCCGCTTGACCGGTTCCAGGCTCGGAAATTCGGTTTCCCAATAGCGCAGCACATGCGGCTTGACGTCGCACAGCTCGCTGACTTCGCCGATGGTGAAGTAGCGCTTGGCCGGGATTGGCGGTAGTTCGCGATTACTGCCCGGATCCAGCATAAGCCTCCACCCGCTCCTTGAGCTTCTGGCCCGGACGGAAGGTCACCACCGTGCGCGCCGAGATCGGAATTTCCTCGCCGGTCTTGGGATTGCGACCGGGCCGTTGATTCTTGCGCCGCAGATCGAAGTTGCCGAAACCGGACAGCTTCACCTGACGGCCCTGCTCCAGCGCATCGCGCAGCACATCGAAGAACGCGTCGACAAATTCCTTTGCCTCGCGCTTATTCAGACCGACTTCGTCGAACAGACGTTCGGCCATCTCCGCTTTCGTCAATGCCATGCCAATCCCCTGGTTACCGCCTCAACTCCGGATCCGGGCGCGGTGCTCGCGCTCGATCACGGCCACCACATCGGCAACGACTGCGTCGACGTCCCGGTCGGTGAGAGTGCGCGAGTTATCCTGCAAAATCAAGCCCATAGCCAGACTCTTGAAACCTGGCTCGACCCCCTGCCCGACATAGCGGTCGAACAGCTGCACCTCGCGCAACAACGGCCCGACGGTGGTGCGCACGCTGCTCGACAGCGCCGCCCAGCTCACCTCTTCCGGCACCAGGAAGGCCAGATCGCGACGTACCGAGGGGAACCGCGACAGCCCGCCGGCACGCGGCAGCGCACGTTTGACCAACGCCGTCAGTTCCAGCTCGAACGCGATCACATCCACGTCGATGTCCAACGCCTTGGCCAGGCGCGGATGCACCTGCCCGATCCAGCCGATGCAGACGCCGTCGCGATGGATGTCGGCCGAGCGCCCCGGATGCCCGAAGGGCCGGGCAGAAGGCCGGAACTCCAGCACCGCGCCACTGGCCGCGGCCAGCGCCATCAGGTCGCCCTTCAGATCATGGAAGTCCACCTTGCGGGCGGGCTCGCCCCACTGCAGCGCCAGGGCATCGCCACACACGGCCGCGGCGACATGCTGCGACTCCTGTGGGGCAGCGCCGGCGTCGGATGCGGCCGCGAACACCTTTCCCAGCTCGAACAGGCGCACGCGTCCGGCCTGGCGGGCGGCATTGCGGCCCAGCGTCGCCACCAGGCCCGGCAACAGGCGCGGACGCATGATCGCAAGCTCGGCGCTGAGCGGATTGGCCAACGGCACCAGGCCGTCGCTCAGCTGCCAGCGCTGCAGCAAGGTAGCGTCGACGAAAGCGTAGTTGATGGTTTCCTGCAGCTCGCGCGCCACCAGCTGGCGCCGCACGCTGAGCTCATCGAGCTGGGTTTCGCTCGGCATCGCAATCCGGCTCGCCCCACCCGGCAGCGTGGTCGGCACGCGGTCGTACCCGTGGATACGCGCCAGCTCCTCGATCAGATCCTCTTCGATGGCGATATCGAAGCGACGGCTCGGCGCCATCACCTGCCAGCCTTCGGCAACCGACTCGAGCTGCATGCCGAGCGCGCCCAGAATACGCACGACCTCGGCATCGTCGATCTGGATACCGAGCACGCGCGCGATCCGCACACGCCGCAACAGGATGCGCGACGGCTGCGGCAGATGCTGCGGCAATTGCGCATGCACGACCGGGCCCGGGGTACCACCGGCCAGTTCCAGCACCAGCCGCGTCGCCACTTCGATCGCTTGCGGCGGCAATGCCGGATCCACACCACGCTCGAAACGATGGCCGGCATCGGTATGCAGCCCGAACTTGCGGCCACGCCCCATGATCGCGGCCGGATCGAAGTACGCCGACTCCAGGAACACGTTGCGCGTGATCTCGGTGACGCGGGTATCCAGGCCGCCCATCAGACCGGCCAATGCGATCGGGCGGTCGGCATCGGTGATGGTCAGAAAGCTGTCGTCCAGCGTGACCTGCCGGCCATCCAGCAATGCCAGCTGCTCGCCGCCGCGCGAGTGGCGTACGCCGATCGGGCCTTGCAGCGTATCCAGATCGAACGCATGCATCGGCTGGCCAAGTTCCAGCATCACGTACTGGGTGATATCCACCAACAGCGAAACCGAACGCACGCCGCTGCGACGCAGCCGCTCGGCCAGCCACACCGGCGTTTTCACGGCCGGGTCGATGCCTTCGATGACACGTCCGCAATAGCGCGGCGCTGCGTTGCCAGCATGCAATTCCACCGCCAGTGTGCGCGTGGACACCGGCGCCACCGCACCGGCATCGAAGGCCACCACTTCGCTGGCGCAGGCGGCCGCCACATCGAAGGCGATGCCGCGCACGCTGAAGCAGTCGGCGCGATTGGGCGTCAGCTTGATCTCGATGCTGGCATCGGGCAGGCCCAGATACTCGGCCAGCACCTGACCCACCGGCGCATCGTCGGGCAGCTCGAACAGGCCGGACGCATCGCTGTCCAGCCCCAGCTCCTTGGCCGAGCACAACATCCCGTTGGACGCCACCCCACGCAGCTTGGCCGCGGTGATGGTGAGCGCGCCGATCTGCGCACCGACCAGCGCCAACGGCGCCACCAGACCGGCACGCGCGTTGGGCGCGCCACACACGATCTGCAGCAACTCGCCCTGCCCTGCGTCGACGCTGCAGACCTGCAGACGATCGGCTTCCGGATGACGCACCGCCTCGACGATACGCGCCACCACCACCTGCCCCAACGCCTCGCCCAACGGCGTGACCTCTTCGACCTCCAGACCGATCGCCGTCAGCGTCGCGGCAAGCTCGTCGCGACTCGCCTGGATGGGAACGTGGCTGCGCAGCCAATTTTCAGAGAATTTCATGAGGGGCCGGGAATCGGAAATGGAGAATGGGGAATCGCAAAAGCGGGGGCGTCGGGCCTGGGGGACGGGATCCAAGGAGCGCGCGGCTCCAACGATTCCCCATTCCCAATTCCCCGCCGTCAGGCGAACTGCCTGAGGAAACGCACATCGTTTTCGAAGAACGCACGCAGGTCGTTGACGCCGTAGCGCAGCATCGCGAAGCGCTCCACGCCCAGGCCGAACGCGAAGCCGGTGTAGCGCTCCGGGTCGATGCCGACGCTGCGCAGCACGTTCGGATGCACCATGCCGCAGCCGAGCACTTCCAGCCAGCGCGTGCTGCCGTCGGGCTGCTGCCAGGCGATGTCCACTTCCGCACCCGGTTCCACGAATGGGAAATAGCTGGGGCGGAAGCGCATCTCGAAATCACGCTCGAAGAACGCCCGCACGAACTCGGACAAGGTGCCCTTGAGATCGGCGAAGTTGGAATGCTCGTCCACCAGCAGGCCTTCGACCTGATGGAACATCGGCGAATGGGTCTGATCCGAGTCGGAGCGATACACCTTGCCGGCCGCGATCATGCGCAGCGGCGGCTTGTGCGCATCCATGTAGCGCACCTGCACGCCGGAAGTATGGGTGCGCAGCAGGCGGCCATCGCCGAAGTAGAACGTATCGTGCATCGCGCGCGCCGGATGGTGCGGCGGAAAGTTCAGGGCTTCGAAGTTGTGCCAGTCGTCCTCGATCTCCGGACCATCGGACAACTCATAGCCCAGGCGCGCAAAGATCTCGACGATGCGCTCGAGCGTGCGCGTGACCGGGTGCAATCCGCCACGTTCGCCGCGACGACCCGGCAAGGTGACATCGATCCGCTCGCCGGCCAGACGTGCATCCAGTGCGGCGTTTTCCAGCGTGTGCTTGCGCTCGGACAACGCAGCGGTCAGCGCATCGCGCGACAGGTTGATCGCTTCGCCAGCGGCCTTTCGCTGATCGGCCGGCAGCGTGCCGAGCTGCTTGAGCTGGGCGGTGATGCTGCCACTCTTGCCCAGCAGTGCGACGCGCAAGGCTTCCAGTTGGTCCGGCGTCTGCGCGGCGGCGACATCGGCCAGCGCACGCTCGGTCAGGGATTGAATCTCACTCATTGCACTCGCGCCTCAACTGCGTCAACCGAACGGTGTTTCCGGGTGCACCGGAACGCATTGCCACTCAAATTTCATCTTGCCAGGCATCCAACCAGCGATGCCGGCCATCCAAAACGCAAAAGGGGAAGGACTTGCGCCCTTCCCCCCGCATATCTGCTTGCCCTCACCTGAGGCCTGCACACGAATGCGCAAACCCCGACAAGAAACTACCCTTTCAAAAGTCCGCACATGGATGTGCGGGCTCTTGCACGGGACCTGCATTTACGCCGCCAGCGCGCCCTTGGCCTTCTCAGCCAGCGCGGCAAAGCCGGCGGCGTCGTGCACGGCGATATCAGCCAGCACCTTACGGTCCAGGGTGATGCCAGCCTTGAGCAGGCCATTCATGAAACGGCTGTAGCTCAAGCCGTTGATGCGGGCAGCCGCATTGATGCGGGTGATCCACAACGAACGGAAATTACGCTTCTTCTGCTTGCGGCCAATGTAGGCGTACTGCTGCGCCTTGATGACTGCCTGCTTGGCAACGCGGAAGACCTTGCGGCGAGCGTTGTAGTAGCCCTTCGCCAGGGTCAGAATTTTCTTGTGGCGGCGACGCGCCTGTACGCCACGCTTTACTCGTGCCATGGGTCAGTCCTCAGAGGTAGGGAAGCATACGATCGAGACGGCCAGCATCTTCGGCACGGACGTGGTTCGTCTGCCGCAGGTTGCGCTTCCGCTTGGTCGCTTTCTTCGTGAGGATATGGCTACGGTTTGCGTGGCCGCACTTGTACTTGCCGGAGGCGGTCTTGCGGAAACGCTTGGCCGCCGCCCGGTTGGTCTTGATCTTGGGCATTGCAATGTCCTTGATGGTCTTTTGTCACTGACCCGGGCGGCAGTCTTGCGACCACGCTTTCCATCCTTGCCCTTGCCTGCTTGTAAGTCCTTGATCGAACACGATCCGGACAGGTCCTGTACCGCTTGCGCGGCGCCCCGGCAAAACCGGGCCGCGCAGTATGCCCGTTACCGGGAATTCTTGCAAATGGCTGCTGTCGCCGGCCTGGCGGACCCATGAGGGCCCGTCCTGGCGCGGGAATCAGATCTTCTTCTTCGGCGCGATCATCATGACCATCTGGCGCCCTTCCAGGCGCGGACGCGACTCGATGACGATGTCGTCGCCCAGGTCGGCCTCGATCCGGGACGCCATCTCGCGCCCAAGTTCCTGGTGGCTCATTTCACGGCCACGGAAGCGGATATTGACCTTGACCTTGTCGCCCTCCTCCAGGAAGCGGCGCATGTTGCGCAGCTTGATCTGGTAGTCGCCCTCGTCCGTGACCGGACGGAACTTGAGTTCCTTGATCTCGACCTGCTTGGTCTTCTTCTTGGCCTCATTGGCCTTTTTCTGCTGCTCGAACTTGAACTTGCCGAAATCCATGATCTTGCAGACCGGCGGATCGGCCTGCGGCTGGATTTCGACCAGGTCCAGGCCTTCTTCCTCGGCCTTGGCGAGCGCTTCGTCGCGCGACAACACGCCGACCATCTCACCGTCACTGCCGATCACGCGGACGCGCGGCACACGGATTTCTTGGTTCTTGCGGTTCTGTTTGTTGTCAGGGGTACTGATATTGCAATCTCCCAGGGGAATCGAACCGGCGCATCCGGATCATCCAGACCGGCCGGGGTTGGCTCACGCTGCCTGCTCTGCCTGCAGACGTTCGATGAAGGCCGAGACCTTCATGGTCCCGAGGTCCTCTCCCGAACGTGTCCGCACGGCGACGGCGCCGTTTTCCTTCTCGCGGTCACCGACGACGAGGAGATAAGGCACGCGTTGCAGCGTATGCTCGCGAATCTTATATCCGATCTTCTCGTTACGCAAATCGGCGTTCACACGGAAGCCTTGATTTGCAAGGGTTTTCCGAACCGAGTCGACATAGTCTGCCTGGGCATCGGTGATATTTGCGACAACGACCTGGACCGGGGCGAGCCAGGCCGGGAAGGCGCCGGCGTGGTGTTCGATCAAGATGCCGATGAAACGTTCCATCGAGCCAACGATCGCCCGGTGCAGCATGACCGGATGCTTCTTCTGGCTGTGCTCGTCAACGTACTCGGCGCCGAGGCGACCCGGCATCATGAAATCGACCTGCATGGTGCCCAGCTGCCAGGTGCGGCCGATGGCGTCCTTGAGGTGGTACTCGATCTTGGGGCCGTAGAAGGCGCCCTCGCCCGGCAGCTCCTGCCATTCCACCCCGCACACGCCCAGCGCGCTGCGCAGCGCGGCTTCGGCCTTGTCCCAGGTGACGTCGTCGCCCAGGCGCTTTTCCGGGCGCAGCGCGATCTTGATCTCGATGTCGTCAAAGCCGAACGCGGTGTAGACCGCCAGTGCCTGCTGATGGAAGGCGGTGACTTCGGCTTCGATCTGCGATTCCAGGCAGAACACGTGACCGTCGTCCTGGGTGAAGCCGCGCACGCGCAGGATGCCGTGCAGCGCGCCGGAGGGCTCGTTGCGGTGGCAGGCGCCGAACTCGCCATAGCGGATCGGCAGGTCGCGGTAGCTGTGCAGGCCCTGGTTGAACACCTGCACGTGGCCGGGGCAGTTCATCGGCTTGACCGCGTAGGTGCGCTTCTCCGACTCGGTGAAGAACATCGCGTCCTGGTAGTTGTCCCAGTGACCGGATTTCTGCCACAGCGACACGTCCAGGATCTGCGGGCAACGCACTTCGCCGTAGCCGCTGTCGCGATAGACCTTGCGCATGTATTGCTCGACCACCTGCCACAGCGACCAGCCCTTGGGATGCCAGAACACCAGGCCGGGCGCCTCTTCCTGCAGGTGGAACAGGTCCTGCTGCTTGCCGATGCGGCGATGGTCGCGCTTGTCGGCCTCTTCCATGCGCAGGATGTAGGCGTCCAGCTGTTTCTTGTCGGCCCAGGCGGTGCCGTAGATGCGCTGCAGCTGCTCGTTCTTGGCATCGCCACGCCAGTAGGCGCCGGAAATGCGGGTCAGCTTGAAGGCCTTGAGGAAGCGCGTGTTGGGCACGTGCGGGCCGCGGCACATGTCCACGTATTCCTGGTGGTAGTACAGGCCCATCGCGGTGATGTCGTCGGACATGTCCTCGATCAGGCGCAGCTTGTACTCCTCGCCGCGCTGGGCGAATACCTCGATCACCTCGGCGCGCGGGGTGACCTTCTTGATCACCTCGTAGTCCTGCGCGATCAACTCCTGCATGCGCTGTTCGATCGCGGCCATGTCGTCCGGCGTGAACGGGCGTTCGCTGTAGATGTCGTAGTAGAAGCCTTCGGCGATGACCGGGCCGATCACCATCTTGACCTCCGGGTACAGCTGCTTGACCGCATGCCCAACCAGATGCGCGCAGGAGTGGCGGATGATCTCCACGCCTTCGGCGTCCTTGGCGGTGATGATGCGCAAGCTGGCATCGTGGTCGATGACGTCGCTGGCATCGACCAGCTGGCCATCGACCTGGCCGGCGATGGTGGCCTTGGCCAGGCCGGCGCCGATCGACTGGGCGACCTGCATCACCGAGACAGGGGATTCGAATTCGCGGCGGCTGCCGTCGGGGAGCGTGATGTTGATCATGGGCAAGAATGAGGTCTGTGCTGGCTGCAGCGCGACGACTGCAAGGGAGATCTGCCCGTTGCGGCGCAGGCTCGGATAGAGATATGGCGAGAAGTGGGGCGGAACGAACGCCGTACGCGCGCCCTGCGGACTGGCGCGGCCGGAATCAGCGGTGGGCGGTGGTAGTGCTCATGTCGCACGCTGGGCCGGCGCGGGGCGCGGGCCACCTTCTCGCAAGGGGTCTTGGAAGCGAATGGTAAACCAATCAGCCCGCTGTTGCGCATGCCGGCACGGGGCCGGCGGGCGCGTGGCATGATGCCGGCCACCTGTGCTGCCAGTACCGACCATGACCATCAAGGGTAAAGCCACCTCGCTGGATATCGCCTACCTGGCCGGCGTGTCGCAACCGACCGTGTCGCGCGCACTGCGCGGCAGCCCGATGGTCAACGAAGAAACCCGCAAGCGCATCCTGCGCATCGCCAAGGAATTGAACTACAAGGTCGACAAGAACGCCTCGTCGCTGCGGTTGCGCAATGCCGGCACGCTGGCGCTGCTGTTCTTCGAGGACCCCACCGCCGACGATTCGCTGATCAACCCGTTCTTCCATTCGATGCTGGGCTCGATCACCCGCGCCTGCGCGCTGCAGGGCTACGACCTGCTGGTATCCTTCCAGCAGCTGTCCAAGGACTGGCAGGCCGATTACGAAGACAGCAACAAGGCCGACGGCATCATCCTGCTCGGCTACGGCGATTATCAGCAGTCGCGCCAGCGGTTGCAGTTGCTGGTCGAACAAGGCACCCACTTCGTCCGCTGGGGCGCGGCGCTGCCGGGGCAGCCGGGCATTTCGATCGGCAGCGACAATTATCAGGGCGGGCTGGACATCACCGAGCATCTGCTCGCGCAGGGCTGCCGCCGCATCGCCTTTCTCGGCCACGCGTCCAATCATTACCCCGAGTTCGAAGAGCGCTACCGCGGATACGTCGCCGCGCTCAAACAGCAGGCCTTGGTGGCAGATCGCGCGCTGCAGTTCGATGCGATCACCACCGAGTCGTCCGGCCATGCCGCGTGCCTGGAGCTGCTCGACAGCGGCAAGGCGTTCGATGCGGTGTGTGCGGCCAGCGACCTCATTGCGATCGGCGCAATGCGCGCCTTGCGCGAGCGTGGCCTGCGGGTGCCGCAGGATGTGGCAGTAAGCGGCTTCGACGATATCGCGTTGGCTGCGTCGGTGGCACCTGCACTGTCGACGGTGCAACAGGACACCAAGCAGGCCGGCACGCTCCTGGTGGAGAGCCTGGTGGCGCTGATCCGCGGCGAAGCGGCGCAGAGCCGCACCATTCCGGTAAAGCTGGCAGTGCGCGACTCCTCGCGCAGCAGCGGCCTGCAGCCACCGCTGGGCTGGGGGCCGGCCGGCTCGGAGACCGGCGACCCGGTGCCTGGTCGGGCCGCTGATGGAGCTGTCAGGCGTTGATTTGGGAATTGGGAATTGGGAATCGTGCGCGACAGGCTGCGAGACCATTGATGCCTCGTAGGAGCGCACCCGGGCGCGACTTGGCGTTCTCGGCAATGCCCGTCGCGCCCGGGTGCGCTCCTACCTGTTGCAGGCGCTCCGTGCAGCCGCGGCCCGCAGCGTTACCAGGATCGAATCACCGTCGGCCGGCAAAGCTCTCAAGCGGACAGGTGGCCAGCGGAATCGCTGGGCGCCGAGGCTTGGGATTCCGGATTTGGAATTCCTTGTAGCGTGCGCGACAGCCCGCGAATTGACGCCTCGCAGGAGCGCACCCGGGCGCGACTTGGCGTTCCGGTAATGCCCATCGCGCCCGGGTGCGCTCCTACCTGTTGCGGGCATCGCGCGCGGCTTGCTCGGCCATCTGCGCGTCGAGCTGCCTGCGCAAGGCCGGGTCGGTGATCGGCGCGTCCGAGAGCAGCACCCGCACCCCGTGTGCGGGCACCTGCGCCAGCAGCCGACGCTGCACCGGCACCCGCTCGCCACTCAGCGCGTCGCGCCAGGTGCCTGGCTGCACAAAACGCGTCACCTCGATATTCGCCGCCACATCGCCCTTGTTGAGCAGCACCAGCGCCGTCTGGCTGGTGCCCGCATGCTGATAGACACGGAAGAACGCCGCTTGATTCCCACGTAGTAGCACATCCACCTGCACGCCGCGCTGCAATGCCGGGGTATGCCGACGCAACCGTGCGATCTGCTGCAGCGGGCCGAAGATCGGGCTTTGCGGTGCAGTGCGGATGCGCTCGGCACCGAAGTAATTGCGGTTGCCGGCATGTTCGGCACGCCCGCGCATGAAGCCGGTTTCCGAGCCGTAATAGATCACCGGGATGCCGCGCGCGGTAAACAGCCAGTTGTGCGCGTCGATGAAGCCGGTGTCGCTGGCATCCAGGCGCGCCATGTCGTGGTTGTCGTAGAAACTCATCAACTCGTACGGATTGGCATACGGTCCCTGGCGCAGAAACAGCGGCGCGGCGAGCTTCTCGAACCCGGCCTGCTCATGGCCGAAGACAGCGGACAGCTGCTGCTTCAACGGGAAATCCAGCACGCTGACGCCGGCATTGCGCGCCCAGGTATGCCCGGCAATCTTGTTGGCGTCGTAATCGAATGCTTCGCCGAACATGAAGAACCCCGGACGTTTTTCGCGGATGCGCGCGATGAAGGCATGCCAGAAACGGTCGGGCATCCAGCCGATGGTGTCGATACGAAACGCGTCGGCGCCCTGCTCCATCCAGTGCAGATACGCGCCAGCCAGATAATCGAGCACCGCAGGATTGTTTTCGTTGAGATCGGACAACTCGGCCAGGCCGCCACCGGTATTGTAGAACGCGTGCAGCGGAATGTGCTGCGGATCCAGCTGGGCAGGCGGCAGATTCTGGTGATCGGCGACCAGGCGGCCATCGGCGTCGTACAGCTTGCCGAAGCCCGGCTGCGCTGCCGGCATGCTGTAGGCCGGCGAGCCGTGATTGCCCACGATATCCAGCACCACCTTCAGGCGGTTGGCATGCATGGCGCGGGTGAAGCCGGCAAAGTCCAGGCCGGGACTGGGCAGATGCTCGTCGAGCGTGTAGAAGTTCACGCCCCAATAGCCGTGATAGCCGGTCTTGCCGTGGTCGCTGAGCGTACTGCCGCAGCTGATCGGCTTGCCGCCGGTGAAGGCCTCATCCGGATTGTCGACGATCGGCGTGATCCATACCGCGCCGAACCCCAGCTCGCGGATGTAATCGGCATGCTCGACGATGCCCTTGAAGTCGCCCCCCAGGTAACCGATGTTGTCGCCGACCGCATCCGCGCAAGGCGTCGGCACATCGAACGTGCGATGCGCACCGCCCTGGTCGCGCTGATCGTTGCCGGGGTCGCCATTGACGAAACGGTCGGTCACCACGAAATACACCGCGTCGGCAGCGAACGGTTCCAGCGTGCCGTAATAATCGCCATGTGCAGTCGCTGCGTTCGCCGCTCCTGCACACACGATCAGTCCAGCCATCATCACATGACGCATCACCGCCCTCCCGAAGCCACTGGAACCCGCACCACGCACACACCGGCAAGGAGCAAACTGGCGCCGCCGATGGCCAGCGCGTAGATCGGTTGACCGCCCAGCCAGACGTGCAGCACGAAGCCCAGTGCGCTGGCCGCGACCAGCTGCGGAATCACGATGAAGAAATTGAAGATGCCCATGTACACGCCCATCTTGGCGGCAGGCACGCTGTCGGACAGCAAGGCGTAAGGCAGCGACAGGATCGAAGCCCAGGCAAAGCCGACACCCAGCATCGACAGCAGCAGCCACTGCGGGTCGCGGATCGCCAGCATCGACAACAGCCCGGCCGCACCCAGCCACAAATTGCACAGATGGCTCCAGCGCAGGCCGATCGCACGCACCAGCGGTGGAATGACCAATGCCGCCAACGCCGCAAAGCCGTTGTAGGCACCGAACAACACGCCCACCCAGTTCGCGCCCTCGTTGTAGGCCGCCGATGTGGTGTCCTTGGCGCCGAAGTGAACCTGGGTGACCGCGGCGGTGGTGTAGATCCACATCGCAAACAGCGCAAACCAGGAGAAGAACTGGACCCAGGCCAGACGCCGCATCGTCAGCGGCATGCTGCGCACGTCCTGCACGATCGCCACCAGCATGCTGGTCGATGGCAGCACGCGCGCCAACGCAAGCAGCGCACCGTAGGCGATGCACAAGCCGGCCAGCACGTAGAGCATGCGGTCGCCGTGCTGCCAGGCGATCGCAGCGGCGAGCAGCACACCGATGCCGCACCAGAGCACGCTCGCACGCTGCGGTGGCAAGGTGCCGGCGATTGCTGCAGCCGCTACAGGCGGATGCGCATCGTCGAAACTGGCCAGCTGCTGCGGGCTGTATTCGCGCGTACGCAACACCGTCCAGCTGATCGACAGCAACAGCACCGCGGCACCGAGGTAGAAGGCGTAGCGCACGCTGTCGGGCAACTGCCCTGGCGGCGCGGTATTGGCCACACCCCAATGCGTGAGCAACCACGGCAGAAAACTCGCCACAATCGCGCCGACCCCGATGAAAAAGCTCTGCATCGCATAGCCGGCAGGCCGCTGCGCCGGTGGCAGTTGATCGCCGACCAGGGCGCGGAATGGCTCCATCGAGATGTTGATCGATGCATCCAGCACCCACAACGTGCCGGCGGCGATCCACAGCATCGGCGCGTTGGGCATCACCAGCAAGGCCAGTGTGGTGAATACCGCGCCAAGCATGAAATACGGACGCCGGCGCCCCCATCGGGTCCAGGTGCGGTCGGACAGGTAGCCGATGATGGGCTGCACGATCAGACCGGTGAGCGGCGCGGCGATCCACAAGCCGGGCACATCGTCGACCTGCGCACCCAGGGTCTGGAAGATGCGGCTGGCGTTGGCGTTCTGCAGCGCGAAGCCGAACTGGATCCCGAGAAAGCCGAAACACATGTTCCAGATCTGCCAGAAACTCAGGCGTGGCTTGGCGGTCATTGCGCAGCCTCCGTGCGCGCCGCAGGCCCGACCAGCAGCGCGCTCACCTGCGCGGTGTTGACCACGCCATCGCGACCGCCGCGGCCGCCGTTGTACTGCGCAAAATGCGCGAGCGCGCTCATGTTGAAGCCGTTTTCCAGCCGGAACCGGCACTGCTGCCCGGCCACCGCAGTGAAGCTGACCTGCGTGGACAGCTGCTCGCCCGCGCTATGCGGCATCACCACGACCTGCGACTGCGTGGCCTGCCCCGGGCATTCCAGCAGCAGGCGTTTGACCGCCGCAGTGACGCCGGTATTGATCGGGCCGTTTGCGTTGCGATAACGCAGCGATACGCGGTGCTGGCCCGCGCGCGTGGGGGTCCAGGCCCAGGCCTCGCTACCCGGCACTTCCTGCAACGGGCCCAGCGTGAGCGCCGGACTGTGCAGCGACTCCAGGCCATCGACACGACGGGTCAGGCTGAGCACATGCAGCAGACCGTCATCGCGCAGGTCCCAGTGCCGCGTGGCGTCCAACGCATGCCCATCCATGTACAGCGTCGCCCCGGCCGGAATCACGACGCGATAGCCATCGCCATGCCGTTGCGCGACGGGCGCCTCGGGCGTGCTGGGCGCGAACACTAGGTCTGGCTGCGGCGGGGGCGTGATGTCGGCCTTGCGGCCGACCAGATGTACCAACGTGGTCTGGCCTTGTTGCTCGACCTTCCCCGCCACCAGCAACTCACCTGCACTCGCCGTCGGCCGCTGCAGCACGTACCGTCGTTTGCCCTGTTCAAGCACGATCTGCTGGCGGTCGCCGAACAACAACGGCACCAACGTACGCGGCAGCTTCGGCGCTACGCTGCCATCGGCGCCAATGCCGAACACGCCCTCCAGCACTGCGGAGAGATAGCCGGCAACCGACCACAATTGCCGTGGCGAGTTCACCACCGGGCCACTGCGGGCGCCCTCCTCCACATGCACCGCCAGGCTGTGCATCTCGTAGTTTTCCATGTTGGAGCCGGCCAGCGCGCTGCCGCGCATCAACGACTGCAGCTCCAGCGCAATGCGCGGCGCGTCGTCCAGCTGGCGTGCGGCACGTAGCGCATACGCACTAACGAAAGGCCAGACGGCACGATTGTGATAAATCGGCTGTTCGGCATCTTGCGGCCACACCACCGGGCTGCCGCCGGCAACCACCGGATAGGTGCGCAGCGCGGCACGCGCACGGTCCTTCGGAAACACCTCGGCCAGCACGCCAAGCGATACGCCGAGCAGATCGACCTTGGCATAGCGCACCGGATGCGCCGCATTGCCCATGTAGCTCACATACCGATTGCTGCGCGCATCCCAGAAGCGCGTGGCAATGGCCTGACGCAACGCATCGGCCCACTGGGCGTACGTGGACGCGCGCGCATCGCCATGCTGGCGTGCCAGCTGCTCGGCCAGGCGCAGGGCCTGGTAGTGCAATACGTTGGTGGACAAGGCGAAGGACTCGGCGATGAAGCGCACATCCTCGCGTGTCCACTCCGGGTAGGTCTGCTCGCGCCAATCCAGAAACGAGGTTTCCCCGCGGTAGAGGCCGATTCGCGCATCGAAGACCGCCTCATGATCCTGCGCGAGTGTGGCCTGCAGCGCCTCCCACACTTCTTCAGCGAACGCCTTGTCATCCAGCAGGCCGCGCGCGGCAAGAAACCACACCACGCGGTCGCTGCTGATCGGCCAGCTGCCACCGGAGCCGGTGTCCTGCGCAACGAACACCCCCGGCGTCTGCCCATCGCGCGCCGCCGACAGCTTGAAGCGCAGCGCATTGCGCGTGCGCGCCGGCTCCAGCCGCGCCAATGCCAGATCGGCGGCGAAGCTGATATCGCGCGTCCACACGTAAGGCCAGCGCTCACCGGTCTCAAAACACGCGCACGGCACCGGCTTGCCGTCGTTGAAGGCCGGATCGCGGATCGCCTCGACACGGTCGTCGGCCATGTCCTGCTGCGCCATCGCGAACAGGGCGTCGAACAACGCACTGGCGGTGTGGGTGCGCATCGGCTGTGGCCCGATACGGCGCTCGCCCTGCGGCCAGCGCAGCACGAAACCACCGTCTGCTAGCGCCTGCGCCTGCGCACGGCGGCCCTGGAACTCGAGCTCATCGGCCAGTACCGGCGAGCTTGCCGCAACGCCGAGCGTTGCAGCCATGCAGATCATCTTCAGCATCGAAGCGGCCAGACGGCTTGCACCGTCGGCTTCCCTCCCTCGTTGCACGCGTTGTAGTGCGCGGCACTGGCGTGCCACGGGCGCGGACCCTCCCAGGTGCCGTGACGCCATGGTAGACGCGCGCTCCGGGGTTCCGCATCAATGCATACGTATTCATGGCACTGGCCGCAGTGCAGCATGGCCTATCCACGCCGCGGCGCTGCATAGTCGCCGCTGACGCAACGGCCGCCTTGGGAGGGGATATGCCGCTGGTTTCACATCGCGTGCGTTCGATAGCGCGCGTCGCATGCAGTGCGCGACTGCTTGTCCTGTTGCTTGGCAGTCTTGCGGGCATCGCGCAGGCCGAGCGCATCGCCATCAGTGCCGATTCGCCCGGCAACGTCCTGCAGGTCACGCTGGAAGTGGACGGCGGAACGCCCTACTACCGCGTGCAACGCCTGGGCCAGCCGGTGCTGGAACGCTCGCGGCTGGGCTTCCAGCTGCGCGACGGCCGGCTGGACCGCGGTCTGGTCGTCCTCTCGCAAGCACGCCAAGCCCATGACGATACCTGGGAACAACCCTGGGGCGAGACGCGCCTGGTGCGCAACCACTACAACGAACTAAGCGTCAGCCTGGGCGAACGCAGCGGCGCGCAACGCCGCTTCGATGTGATCTTGCGCGTGTACGACGATGGCATCGGCCTGCGCTATCACTTCCCCCAACAAGCGGGATTGCGCGAAGCCATCATCGACGAGGAAGTCACCGAGTTCGCCGTCGCGCAACCTTCAGAAGCATGGTGGATTCCGGCAGGCGAGCCGATCCACTACGAATACCTGTATCAGCGCACGCCATTGAACCAGGTCGCGCTGGCACATACGCCGCTCACCTTGCGTACCGAGAGCGGGCTGCATGTCGCGCTGCATGAAGCGGCGCTGGTCGACTACGCCGGCATGTGGCTGCGCCGTACCGAAGGCCAGCGCCTGCGCGCGCAGCTGTCGCCCGCCGCCGAAGGCTGGAAGGTGCGGCGCAAGCTGCCCTTCGATACGCCGTGGCGCACGCTGCAGATCGCCGACCAGGCCACCGGGCTGGTGGAATCCAACCTGATCCTCAACCTCAACGCGCCCAATGCCTTGGGCGATGTGAGCTGGGTCAAGCCGTCCAAGTATGTCGGGGTGTGGTGGTCCATGCATCTCAACCAGCAGACCTGGGCGACCGGGCCGACACACGGCGCCACCACTGCCAACACCAAGCGCCTTATCGATTTTGCCGCGGCACACGGCTTTCGTGGCGTACTGGTGGAAGGCTGGAATCCGGGCTGGGACGGCGAATGGTTCGGCAACGGCGGCAGTTTCGATTTCACCAGACCGACGCCGGATTTCGACCTGCCCGCATTGAGCAAATATGCCGCCGGCAAGGGCGTGCATCTGATCGGCCATCATGAAACGGGGTGCGCAGTGGATCATTACGAAGACCAGATCACCGAGGCGATGGACCTGTACGCCCGGTTCGGCGTGGACTCGGTCAAGACCGGCTATGTCTGCGACGACGGCCAGGTGGAACGTCGCAACCCGGCAGGCGGCACACCGCTGCGCGAATGGCACGACGGCCAATGGATGGCGCGCCATCATCTGCATGTGGTGCAGGAAGCCGCCGCGCGCCACCTCGCAGTCAACGCGCACGAGCCGATCAAGGACACCGGCCTGCGCCGCACCTATCCCAACTGGATCTCGCGCGAAGGTGCGCGTGGCATGGAATACAACGCCTGGGGCCAGCCACCGAATCCGCCCGAGCACGAAGTCAATCTGGTGTTTACCCGCCTGCTCGCCGGGCCGATGGATTACACGCCCGGTATCGTCAGCCTGAAAGGCCGCAACGGCCAGGCGATTCCCAGCACGCTTGCGCGCCAGCTGGCGCTGTACGTGACGCTTTACAGCCCGATCCAGATGGCCGCCGATCTGCCCGAGCATTATCTGCAGCACCGCGACGCCTTCCGCTTCATCGAAGACGTGGCCGTGGATTGGGATCAGACCCGTGCGTTGAACGGCGAAGTCGGCGACTACGTCACCATCGCGCGCAAGGACCGGCATAGCCGCGACTGGTTCCTGGGCAGCATCACCGACGAGCACGGCCGCCTGCTGCAGGTGCCGCTCGGATTCCTTGAGCCCGGCGTGCGTTACACCGCGCAGATCTATCGCGACGGCGACGGTGCGGACTATGTCAGCAATCCATTCGCCTTTGTCAGCGAACAACGCCAAGTCAGCAGCGCCGACACGCTGGAACTGCGTCTTGCGCCGGGCGGTGGGCAGGCGATTCGCTTCGTGCCGGTGGATGGCCGGCGCTGATCTGCTTGCGACGGCTTGCCCAGGCAGCTTGCAACGCGATCGATTGCATCACGCAGCGGCACGGCAGCCGCTGCGGATTGCGCATCGGCGTTGCCTCACGACAGGCTCAGGTCGTACCGCGCCGCGGCGAAGCCCGCATGGAATCGATTCCAGCGCAGTCAGCCGGGTTGAATACGTATGCAGTGCCCGTTCGCACCCAGGTGCCGTGTCTACCATACGTCGCAGTCGTGACGTCCGTCGTGGCGCGCGATGCAATGCATCCAGGCGTCTGCCGGATCGAAAAATCAAAGAACAACATGTACCTGGGAGGGGAAAATGTTGAAGCACAAGCGCTCTGCGCGGAGTATCGCCCTGGCCGTCGCCATGGCACCGACGTTGGCTGCCGCGCAATCGGCGACGCCTGCGCAAACGACCGACACCGAACAAACCGCCGGCGCGGTGACCGACTTGGACAAGGTCCAGGTCACCGGCCTGCGCCGCGCAATCGAAGGTGCCATCTCGGTCAAGCGGGATTCGACCTCGATCGTGGAAGCCATTTCGGCCGAGGATATCGGCCGGCTGCCGGACGTCAGCATCGCCGAGTCGCTTGCGCGCCTGCCCGGTCTGGCGGCGCAACGCGTGGCCGGTCGCGCCCAGGTCATCAGCGTGCGCGGGCTCTCGCCGGACTTCTCCACCACCCTGCTCAACGGCCGCGAGGTGGTCAGCACCGGCGATAACCGCAGCGTGGAATTCGACCAGTACCCGTCCGAACTGGTCAGCGGCGTCACCGTCTACAAGACGCCCGACGCCGGCTTGGTCGGCCAGGGCCTGTCCGGCACCGTCGACATGCAGACCGCACGCCCGCTCAGCTACAACGAGCGGGTGATCGCCATCGGGGGCCGTTACCAGCGCAATTCGCTGGGCAAGGCCGCCAACGTCGATCCGTACGGCAACCGCTTCAATGTCAGCTACATCGACCAGTTCGCCGACCGCACCATCGGCCTGACCATCGGCTACGCACACACCGACATGCCGATCCAGGAGAACCAGGTCGGCCTGTACGAACCATGGCAGCCGGTCAACGCACAGCGCCCGCGCCCCGGTGTGGCCGATGGCGTGTATTTTTCCGACGGCATCAAGGCATTGCGTCGCACCGGCAACCAGAAGCGCGACGGCGTGATGGCCACCTTGCAATACCGCCCGTCCAACGCCTGGACCAGCACGCTCGACGCCTTCCACACCAAGGCCGAGCAGATCGACACCGCCAACCAGTTCGAGCTCAACCTGAGCAACTACAACGGTGGCTACACGCCCGGCTTGAACATCAGCAACGTGCGCGTCAACGGCAACAACAGCTTCACCGGCGGCGACGCCAGCGGCGTCTATCCGCTGGTGCGCGGCATGTACAACAAGCGCGAAGACACCATCGATGCGTTCGGCTGGAACAACGAGCTCACCGCCGGTGCGGTCAAGATCGTTGCAGATCTCAATTACTCCAAGGCCACGCGCGACGAACTGAACCTGGAGAACAATCTCCAGCGTGCGCCGATGCCGCAGCTGGATACCGTCGGCGTATCGATTGTCGGCAACGGTTTCTCCCAGCTTGCGCCGGGAATGGATTACTCCAATCCCGATCAGCTGTTTCTGACCAACACCATCTACGGCTCCGGCTACGACAAGGTGCCGCGCGTGGAAGACGTGCTCAAGGGCGCACGCCTGCAGGCCAGCTTCCCGATGCCCGAAGCGTTTAGCTGGTTTTCGGATCTGGATGTGGGCGTCAACTACGCCAATCGCGAAAAACAGAAGACCCAGCCGGAAGGCAACATCACCCTGGGCGCGCAGGGCGAATCCACCATCGCATCGGACCTGCAATACGCGCCGGTCAACCTGGGCTTTGCCGGCATCGGTACCCTGCCCGCCTGGAACGTCCCGGCGGTGGTCTCGCGCTACATGCTGTTCAATCCCAGCGACGATGCCTCGTTCCTGGTGTCCAAGGCCTGGACCGTCGAAGAGAAGATCACCACCGCCTGGCTGCGCGCAAATCTCGATACCGAGTGGGGCGATGTGGGCGTGCGCGGCAATATCGGCGTGCAGCTGCAGAGCGCCGACCAATCCTCGCGCGCAAATTACTGGGACGCGTCGCAGCCGGTGGGCAGTGAAGTGCGCCCGATCGACGACGGCAAGAGCTATCGCGACTGGCTGCCCAGCCTGAATCTGGCTTTCCAGTTCCCGTACGAGCAGACACTGCGCTTTGCGATGGCAAAGCAGGTCGCACGCCCGCGCGTGGATCAGTTGCGCGCCTCGCTGGAATTTGGCGTCGACACCTCCACCGGCCGCCCAGGCGCCAGCGGCGGCAACCCGATGCTCGACCCCTGGCGCGCGAACGCCATCGACCTTTCCTACGAAAAATATTTCGCCGAACGCGCCTACGTGGCCGCCGCGTTTTTCTACAAGGACCTGAAGAGCTACATCTACACCCAGAGCCGCGACAACTACGACTTCTCCGCGCTGGTGGCTGGCTATGTGCCGCCGCCGGGCTCGGCGCCGGTACTGACCACCGGCACCTTCAGCGCCCCGTTCAACGGCAAGGGCGGCACCCTGCGCGGCGTCGAACTCACCGCTTCGCTGCCGCTGGATCTGGTCTTCGCTCCGTTGGAAGGTTTCGGCATCCAGGCCAGCGCCACCTTTAACGACAGCGACGTCAAGATCCGCGACCCGGAGAGCGCCTCCAGCGTCGGTGATGGCGAGATCAGCCTGCCCGGCCTGTCCGAACGCGTCTACAACCTCACTGCCTACTACGAGCACAAAGGCTTCGAGGCGCGCGTCAGCCAGCGCCGCCGCTCGGACTTCATCGGCGAGATCGGCAACTTCAACGGCAACCGCACACTGCGCTACGTGGTCGGCGAAAACATCACCGACGCGCAGATCAGCTACAGCTTCAACGACAGCAGCGATCTTGCCGGCCTGACCCTGCTGCTGCAGGCCAGCAATCTCAGCAACTCGCCCTACCGCACCTACGCCGAAACCAAGGACCGCCCGCTGGAATACATCGAATGGGGCCGCACCTTCGTCCTGGGCGTCAACTACAAGTTCTGATGAGCTGTGAACTGCAAACAATGCGCTGATGGCTACATCGTTATCTGTGGCTACATCGTTACCCGTGGCCACATCGCTAACGGTGGTTACGTTTGCTACGTGACAACCGGCGCATCACCAGGCTGGCCGGCCCTGGCGCCAGCCCTCTCCACCGGGACACCAAAGCCCCCTCCCGCCGGGAGAGGGGTTGGGGTGAGGGTACGGCACAAGCGCAACGCGCATCAGTAAGCAGCCAGCTCTGCTCTATCGGCTCCATGGACGATCACTCAAGATGCGGCTTCTAACTAGAAGAACCGAATACTCTCCTGATCAAAGCGACAAAGTCGATCAAAAGAAAACCCGCCGACGTGATACCGGCGGGTTTTCTTTTGATCCAAAAATTTTCAGAATCCGAGCTAGCATCGCCCTCTGCAAAAGCGCACAGGATCAAGCGCCAATCACGCAACCCTTGCGCATCGGCACTCCCCTGCGCAAAGCATTCGCTTGTAGCACCGGAACGTCTCCAATCGCGGCACCATCAGCGCCTGCATGCATCAACACGAATCCAAGCCGCTGCTACAAGGCCGCCGGTAACGCTGACGTCCTCACAGTCAAGCGCACTCCATGTGCGGCCTTCCGGTCAAAACACCCCGACTGGCATGGAGAACAGGGCACCGTGCCTCATCCAGAGAGCAAGGACTTCATCGACGGGGAATAACCGCAAAGCTGGCGTAACGCTGTAAATGCTTGGCGAACCAAGCAGCCGTCAGCTACAAAAAAAGCGAGGCACTCCCCCAAGGAATGCCTCGCTGCGTTCCAGACAATCACGCACCGACAGTTAGCTGGCGCGACACACCGTCAACCACCCTCGATCGCACAAACCACCGCATACCCGGACAGGCGCAGATGGCCATGTTCGATAGCTCCGCGCTCCACGCCGGGCACATCGACCTGCTTCCACGCGCCAGCCGGCAGTCCGAGCTCGGCTGTG
Organism: Xanthomonas sp. CFBP 8152; assembly: GCF_014199025.1. NCBI lineage: Bacteria > Pseudomonadati > Pseudomonadota > Gammaproteobacteria > Lysobacterales > Lysobacteraceae > Xanthomonas > Xanthomonas sp. CFBP 8152. The sequence continues at coordinate 1,356,667 of NZ_JACHNO010000001.1, read as the reverse complement.
TCGGCCGACAGATTGAATGCCAGCAACATCACCCGGCCGCCATGCTCGCGCCGGAACATCAGCACAGGCTCGTCAGTGTCGCAGAACGTGATCGCCCCCTCGCGCAACGCAGGCTCGCCCTTGCGCCAAGCCAGGAACTGGCGCACCGCGCTGAGCACGGACAACGGATTTTCCTGCTGCACGCTCACCGCAGCCGCACGATGCTCCTCAGCCAGTGGCAACCACGGCTTGCCGCTGCTGAAGCCTGCCGACGGCGCATCCGTCCATGGCATCGGTGTGCGGCAGCCATCGCGACCCTTGAAGGTCGGCCAGAAGGTGATGCCATACGGATCGCGCAGATCCTCGAACGCCACCTCCGCCTCGCCCAGGCCCAGCTCCTCGCCCTGGTACAGGCAGATCGACCCGCGCAGCGAGCAGAGCATCGCCACCACCATCCGCGCGAACGCCGGCGACGCATCGGCCCCGCCCCAGCGCGTCACCGCACGCACCACATCGTGGTTGGAAATGGCCCAGCATGGCCAACCTTCCAGCATCGTGGCTTCGAGCCGGCTCACCGTCTCGCGGATATAAGCCGCGCTGTAGTCCTGCACCAGCAGCTCGAAGCTGTAGCCCATATGCAGGCGGCCATGAGCGGTGTACTCGGCAATGGTCGCCAATGAGTCTTCCGACGAGATCTCGCCAAGACTCACGGCATTCGGGTAAAGATCCAGCAGCCCGCGCAAGCGCTCCAGAAACGACAGATTTTCCGGCTGCGTATTGTTGAAGTAGTGGTACTGATACGCGTACGGATTGTCGGCACTGAACCCGCGCCCCACCCGCTTGTCGGCCCGCTTGGCCGGATTGTCGCGCAGCTGCGCATCGTGGAAGCAGAAGTTGATCGCATCCAGACGGAACCCATCCACCCCGCGATCCAGCCAGAAGCGTACGTTATCCAGCGTCGCCTGCTGCACCTCGGCATTATGAAAATTCAGATCCGGCTGGTCCACCAGGAAGTTGTGCAGGTAATACTGCTCGCGCCGCGGCTCCCACTGCCATGCCCCCCCTCCGAACAGCGACAACCAGTTATTGGGCGGCGCCCCGTCCTCACGCGGATCGGCCCACACGTACCAATCCGCCTTTGCGTTGGTCCGGTCCTGCCGGCTCTCCTGGAACCATGCATGCGCGATCGAGGTGTGGCTCAACACCTGGTCGATCATCACCTTCAAGCCAAGGCCATGCGCCTTGTCGAGCAGACGATCGAAGTCGTCCAACGTCCCGAACAGCGGATCCACCGCGCGGTAGTCCGCGATGTCGTAGCCGAAATCGGCCATTGGCGACTTGAAGAACGGCGAGATCCAGATCGCATCCACACCCAACCCGGCAATGTAGTCGAGCTTGGCGATGATGCCGGGCAGATCGCCCACCCCATCGCCATTGGAATCCAGAAAACTCCGTGGATAAATTTGATAGATGACGGCCCCGCGCCACCATGGTGTCTGCGACATGTACGCCCCTCCCGGGCCAATGTGGGCACAGAGATGAGCACCCAGCCAAGAGCGTTAGCGTAGCGGCGTAACAGACCCAGAGCGTGCCCGTGCATACGTATTCATGGACAGCCGCATGTGTAACGACTCAGCTGCTTTTTCTCAGGTCACGCGATTAATGAAGCGGCGTATGCAGCAGGGGAGCACCGTCTGCGTGCCTGAATATAGACATATTCTGCACACTGAACGATATGCACGAGCAACCAAGCAATGGTCACCAACCACAATAAACGAACACGGCAAGATAGCTCGGATGGGCTGATGCCCGCCGAGTTCCGTGATCAACATCAACCACAGACCTCTAATTTTAGCTGGCACTGAATTGTGGGGAGTCGACACCACTTATTTCTTCTTGTTCTTGCAGCATAACGCCTGAAGTAGAAAATAATAAAATTATTATATTTCCGCCACTACAGAAGCGACCCGCTAATCATAATGAAAATGTCATAAATGTCGACAAAACTCAAATGCCCGCAGCATATATCTACTCGCTATATGTCATAACTTCCTTAATGGTATTTAATCTAAATAAATCATAAATAATATTTGACATTTCAATCAAGCCACGATCAAACTTACATCCGAAAAGTAAAGTCAGCATGGAAATCGCTAGTCGAAAACTAGAAATTACGGAATACTGGTTTAGTGCAATCCTTATAAATAACAGAGCAATCTAGCCCACCCTTTTTCCTGCACATATCCATAGCATCGCTTTCGGCAAGCGCTATACTTGGCGCACCAGCAACACCTGCCCGGCCCTGCGCAGAGCTTGGAGAAGCAAGTGCAACACATTGATTTCGGTAAGTAAAGGTAACCGCGCATCCACGATGCCCTGCTACTTGACATTGATCAATCGCATCAGCCTCCGCGTCGCCTTTTGAAAATTTACCTATAGAAGCCCAAGCTTCAGAACTATCTTCAGCATTTACGATAGCCCCCCAAGTTTTGATCCATTCACCTGTGGGACGGGGTGGAGCGGGCGGCGTATTACCCCTTGAAGTTCCAGAATCAGGACCGCATTGCGGACTACCTGACGCAACGCCGGAAGGACAAGCAGTTTGGGCATTTGCAAATCCAGAAAAACCCAATATGATAATTATCATTGATAGAAATTTCATAAGCATTACCTTAGTGTAGTTTAACCAATTTGATTATTAGAAGCTGCGCCACGAGCACCTGTACTCACCGCGGCATTGGGAGTCTCACTACCGCTAACTCGTGTATTAACTTGAGTGATGCTTTTCTGACTGTCTGCAGTACGCGCACCATCATTAGCGGGCGCCGAGGGCGCATAAGGCAGCCCAGCACCCGACTCTTGGTTAGCTCGATCCAGCTGACCTAATGCCGAGTACGCCGTGAACTGGCCCAGCGTGCCCTGGAAGAAGGCGGCGGCCATCGGCGGTGCGGTGACGATCAAGGTTGTCATGACCAAACCTAGCCCTCCTTGTTGCAATGCCATGCTGCTGATGCCCTCGCCACTGTTCCCTGGGAATGCGTACTTGGCAAGGAATGCAACAGCCACTGCGCCGATCACCTTCGTTGCCAGGCTCACCGTGAAGCTCAACACCGACAACGAAAACACCATACCTAACCCATATAGCAGCCACTTGCTGAACAACGACTTCGTCGCCTGAAACAGCAGGCACATGATGAACAAGGGACCGAAGCCCACAAACAGCGCCATACCAATCTTGTTCAACAGAAGCAGTGAGCCCCCCACCACGCCGGGGCCTGCCATCCCTACCCCAGTGAACCAGCGCGCCCGGGTCTTCTCGTCGTCGCGCTGTTGGTTGCCTGCTGTCTGGATCTGATTGATGCTCATCATCGCAATTTGCATCAAACCCAAATTCTTGTCGATCGCATCGTAGGGACTTTTCGAATCCCCGGTCACCACTTGGGTAATGGACTGGCTAACACCGTCAGTCAGCGTCCAGTACAGTTTCGACGAACCTTCGGCCATGCTCGTCGCCAGACCGATGATCAGCGAGGCGCGCAACGCCGTCACCACCAAGCCCATGGCCGCCTCGCGGGACTGGCCGGTCACGATGCGATACCCCTGGATAAAAATCCAAAGCGTCGGCACCGTCAATGACACCATACCTACTTAGAATGTCGTGCGCTTTAACAACTCCCACTGGAAGATCGCTATCTCATCGCGCAGGTCGTTGCGAGTAAAGCCAAGGCGAACATTCCTGACCTCCTTGGCGATGTACCAGATCGCTGAAGCGCAACGACCAACACGCCCGACTTACATGGACATCGAGCGGGAAGCAGTTTCCTGGGCCTGCACCTGAGTGGCCTGATGCCGGCTTTCCTCGGCCGCTTGCCTGCTGCTGTTTTCCAACGGCTGATTCTGCGCTTGGTTGCGGGCCACAAAAACCCGCTGCATTGCCGGGTCGGTCATTTCGCCCTGTACTGCGAAGAAGCCGTCGCCGCTCTTGTTGGGCACCACATGGTCGATGCGTTGGAGACCGCTGACCTTTGACTCGAACACGATTTGGCCGGCTGCCTGCTCAAGTTCTTTACGGTTGGCAAAGCCACTACGTTCACATAAGGCTTCCAGCTTGCTCACTGCACCGTTGTACATCGCGTTGTCGGGATGGCGAGGGTCAGACAACAAGGGGCTGGATGCTGCCCGTGCCGGCGCAGCAGGAGCGGTCGTGTGCTCAGGTTGCTTGAGTGCCGCCTGGGTCAACGCCTTGGCCAAAGCGGCCTGAGTCTGCTGACCTGCGACGCCGTCTATCTGCAACCCGTGCTCGCGCTGGAATTGCTCGACCGCATATTTTGTGTTGCCGCCGAAATCGCCATCCGCGTGCAGCGGCTTGCCATCGCGGCCAACAGCGCCAAGCTGAGCAAGCTGGCCTTGAAGGTGCTTCACCTGCGCGCCGCGCTCGCCTTGTTCTAGTTTCCCGTCATGCGATGCATCGCGCTTCGGCTGCTGAGGCACAGCAGAGGTATTCGTATGCATAGCATGCGAACGGCCCGGCTGCATGTATTGATCCATTCCATCACGATTACGTGTGATGTCGTGCATGTAGTCGTAGTTGCTGGTGCCGTTGCTGTCGCTGATGACCCGCCCGCCAGTGACAGCTTCGCGCGCACCACCGTAGCCTGAGATATGGCGGGCTCTCAGAAAGCCTGCCACCTTGGCTGGATCATCAACTTCGTCCAACACGCCATTGCGGATCGCTTGGCTATACGCCTTGTGGCTGTTGATCTTGAACGCACCATCCTACAATGCGGCCGATGACTTGTATTGCTCAAGGCTCAGCCCGTTCTTCCAGTTAGAGGAGTCCTCAAGAAAACGCGTCATACCACCGCTACTCGCCTACTTCCATTCCGCACCACGTACCTTTTGTGGATCGAAACCGGCATCAGTCATCGCATCGTTGAGCTTGGCACGATCTACATATCCCGCATCGGCTAACCAGCCTGCCCCCGCTTGATAACGACCGACGCAACCCTGTTTATTAGTAATCCGCAAATCGCCGCCATTGCTTTTGGTCATGACGGTCGATGCAATCAGACGATGCGTCATCGCGTCATCGACACCCGCGATGTTGCCTTGATCGTAGCCTTGGGCGGTGGCCGCCGCTTTTTCTCGTCTATCAGCCATGATGCATGTCCACTGGATATGACGATTAGGAAAAACACCAGCCTTCTACTGATGCCTGGGGGTGGCTCCTTCACGACTCTTTACACTGCAGCGCTTAAATTCTTTTTTTGTGGCTTCGTTTTCGTAAAAACGAATGTTGTGGAGCCTGGCCCACGCGTTTCTTCACCATCGTCCAGATAGGCCTCTACAAATGCCTCACCTGCATCAAGACCGATCGCATAGAACTTGGTATGCAATGGATCTGGCCCACCGTCCTCGTCTCCCGCACAGTTGTCTGCAATCAATCGCACCGCTGTAGCCGTCGGCAACTGGCGCCTCAAGACCTCGACATACTCTGGACTGGCGTAGAACTTCTTCACTACAATAGAATGCACAGTACGCGCATCGCCATTGAGCGTGATGCCTGACTCGCCTTCATGGCTTGCTTCGCCCCCCATCTGCACCCTGGCCTCCATCCGGCACATCTACCGCGCCGAATCCATCGAGCAGCAAGGTCCCGCTGCGACACTGCGCATTCTCTGGGTCGGTGCCGTCGGAATTATCTTTCGGGGAGATATCCCTCCATTGCACACTGGGAACCGCATCGAAACTCGACCAAGGCGTACCATTTTGGGCAACAAGTAACGAAACGACCTGATAAATCGATGTCATTCGCTCTTTTTCTCCTGAATTCTTGGTCTGCGAAACGGGCTCATTTTAACTTTCCTGCAAATTTTGCCGTGTACTCGATGAAGTGTCAGCTACTTTTTCTGGAGTAGCCTCCTGCTTGCACGCCGCCAGCAACAGAAAACCACTGAACATCAAAACTGCGGACAGCTTTCGCGAAGAATTATCACACTGGTTCTCGCTTATTATTATTTCAATACTATTTGAATGCTGAATCAATACATTTTGGAAATGAAATTCTGCACTAACACCTGGCCAGTTCGCCCTTTAGCAGCTTGCACCACAGCGACACATTGATTTTTGTAGGTAAAGTTAACCTCACAATCAGAGTTGCCAAAATTCGTGCAAATTTTAATCGCCTCTACCTTAGCATCCTCCTCAGAAAACTTCCCTGTACTACTTCCAATATCACCGTTATCAGAGCTAGCAATTGCGCCCCACGTCCTAATCCATTCCCCAGTGATTTGGGATGGAGCATTTTGAGGCTTCATCTCCGGCGTGTCGGAGATGAACTGACTACTCCCCATCTGGGTACCGATCGAGCAGCGTGCTTGTGCGAAAGCACCAGAAGCAGGATAAATAAGCAAAATCAAGATAGGTTTAACCCAAGAGCGAGCCATCACTTTGCGTCATCCCGAACGGCTCTATTATTACTAGTATTTTCTAAAAAATGGTTCAGAGCACTCAGAATAGATAACTGTACATGATCCAGAATCACTTGCTTCACAGCTTTTGGATGCAGATTTTATAGCAGCCTTTTTTGAAGCAGACGACTGATAGAAACTTTTAGAAATTGAAGAGACCAAGGCAGCACATTGATTTTGATAGCTTAATCGGACCTCACAATCTTTAGCGCCACCCAAAGCACATTGTTCAGTTGCTGCTTGCTGAGCTTCACTTTCAGAAAATTTACCCACGGCGCTCCCAGCCTCGCCAGTGGAACTGGAACGAGCAATCGCGCCCCACGTCTTAATCCACTCGCCTGTTGGATTAGAGGGAGGTGCTTGTTGGCCTTGCATATCGGGCGTATCGGGAATGCATTGCATGCTTCCCATCTGAGTACCAATAGGACATCTAGTTTGGGCATTCAGAGAAGGACAGAGGATAAAAAACCAAGAGATACAAATAATCAGTTGAGGAAACTGCATCACGACCGCCTTGTTTTTCATTTTTGAGCAAGACCACGGCTACCCGCATTCGACTCTTGACCGGCAGTAGGTTCATTGCGCATCACAGTTGGCGCTCCGGTGTGATCTTGAGTGCGCTGATTTTCGATATTTTTAGCCGGCGCACTCATCTGCGCATTCGGCCCCTGTCGATTGGCGTTAGACGCCGCATCCGACGAGCCCAGTGAGCCAATCGCCGAATAAGGTGCGAACTGACCTAACGTGCCCTGGAAGAACGCTGCCGCCATCGGTGGCGCGGTTAGAATTAACGTCGTCAAGACCAAGCCTACTCCTCCCTGCTGCAACGCCATGCTGCTGATGCCTTCACCATTGCCGCCGCTGACCGCCCACTTGGCAAGAAACGCCACACCCACCGCACCCACAACCTTTGTTGCCAAGCTCACCGTAAACGTCAGCACCGAAAGTGAAAACATCGTGCCTAGTCCGTATAGCAGCCATTTGCTGAACAGCGACTTGGTCGCCTGGAACAGCAGGCACAGGATGAAGAGTGGTCCAAAGCCCACCACCAGCGCCATCGCCAGTTTGTTCAACAACAGCATCGAGCCTGCCACCACGCCGGGGCCGGCCATGCCGATACCAGTGAACCAGCGCGCCCGGTTCTTGGCGTCTTCGCTTTCTTTATCGCCGCCTGTCTTGATCTGATCCAACCCAGCCAGCGCCATCTGCATCAACATCAGGTTCTTGTCGATCGCCTCGTACGGGCTGTCCGAGTCGCCGGTCACCGTCTTGGTGATCGCTGCGCTGATCCCGTCGGTCAAGCTCCAGTAAAGTTGCGGCGAGCCCTTGGCCATGCTCGTCGCCAACCCGATGATCAGCGCAGCGCGCAGCGCTGTGACCACTAGGCCCATCGCGGCTTCACGAGATTGGCCCGTCGCTAGGCGGTAGCCCTGGATCAAGATCCATAGCGTCAGCACCGTCAACGCCACCATGCCTACCCAGGCCGTCGTCCGCGTCAACAATTCCCACTGGAAAATCGCGATCTCGTCGCGTAGGTACTTATTGATCAGACGAAAAAATTCGTAGTTGGCGATGTTCGTCAAGAAATCACTGAGTTTCATATGTCACCACATCCACTGAGACGGCTACGCCGTGGGCAGCTACTGCCCGAAGTTGAGTCCATTGCCTACACGCTCCACCACAGTGAGTGCGCATCAATCCTTGTCGATTGCCAATTGCCGGTAGCCGTCAGGCTCTTTGCTCTTGATGGTCTCGAATGCACCCTTCATCGCCGCGCCAGCGATGGCCGTCTTGCCAAGACTCCACAAATCGCCAGTGATTTGAGACCACCAGGAGGATTCGCCCTCCGGATCCGGTGGCTTGGTGCCACTCATCGCTGCCAACGCCGCACCAGTCTGCTTGTCGGTTAAATAGGCCAGACGCCTGTCGTAGGCAAACATCGCCGACTCCATCTGCTGACGGTCGATATCCATCATCGCCTTCAACGCCAGCAGCTTATTGGTGTTGCTGTCCAGCAAGCCAATTTGCCCGTCCTTGATCCCAGCTCGATCCTTCTCCAGTTTACGCAGACGCTTCAGTCGCTCGGTGGTGATCTCATTCATCGCCACCATGTAGTTGTATTGCGCATTGCGCGTGCGCTGGGTCAACTCACAGACCTGCTTCTGCACGCTGGACACCGGCGTGCCAGACGTGGAGGACGCACACCCCGAAACACCAAAGTCGTCAGCCACCTTCTTTAGCGCCTCCTTCGGCTTTTCGACCTCCTTGCCACTCGACTCTTCGCCTTCACCCTTGCCGACCTTCTGATTCTCAAGCATCTTTTCGGTCGTTGTATTGAGCTTGTTGTCGATCACTTCCCACTGCGCACTGGCGGCTCCGGCCATGCAGAGCAGCACTAGTCCCGTCAATACCCGAGAAAAATGTCTGAACTTGGTTGTCATGGTGTTTTTCGCCTCCTGTGACACAGATGGATATATTGCCGGGTGAATATATTGATTGATATCGGAGTTACGCATCTTCAACTTCCTTGTCCTTGACCGACTTGCGCTTGCCCGAACCCTTGCGGTTGGCATAGAAGTCCTCCAGCCACTGCTCCGGAGTTAGTTGGTCAACACTCACGCCTAACTTATCGGCTTTGCGCGACAGAATCTGATGCATGATCTCGATGTTGTCGGTCGAGGACGAAATGACCGCCAGTGCGTCGTCCATACCACGCAGGTTGAGCTGGCACACCGCAGAGGCATGGCCTTGCTTGACCAGGAAGCAGCGCGAGCGCTCGTCGAGCGAGACGACCACCTGGTACTCGGCATCGGTCAGCTTGAGGCCTTCGATGTAGTCGTCACGACTGGCGTTGGGGTTGGGCAGCAGCACCATCGTGGCGGTCTGCTCGATCAGCGCCGCGGCGATGTCGCTGGCCAGGGCGTCTTCCGGGCTCTGGGTCGCGAAGATGCCCAGGCCGTTCTGTTTACGGATGGTCTTCTGCTTGTTCTTGGCGAACTCCTTCAGGCCACCCTTGCCGTCCAGGATCTTCCAGAATTCGTCCATCACGTAGATCAGCGGACGCCCGTCGATCAGCGCCTCCAGGCGGTGCAGCAGATAGTTGATCACCGGCACGCGCACTTCGGCGTTGTCGATCACGTCGGTATAGTCGAAGCCGATGATCGACGCACGCGTCAGGTCGATGGTGTCCACCGGGTTATCGAACACCCAGCCCAGCGAATTGCCGGCGGTCCAGCGACGCAGGCGCGCATACAGCCCGTCGTCGCCCATGTTCGGCAGGCTCTTGCGGAAGTTGCTCATGCTGCGCAGATGCATCGGCGTGTCCAGCATGCCTTCCACCGCGCGGTAGATGTCTTCCTCCTCGCGTGCGCTGTATTCGGGCTTGCCACCGAGCACCTTGATCAATTCGGCAAGGAATTGGGTGTTGGCCTCATTGCGCTCGCACTGGAACGGGTTAAAGCCGGTCGGGGAGCCATTCTCCAGCGCCAGGTAGTTCCCGCCACAGGCACGTACGAAGATCTCCGCGCCGCGATCCTTGTCGAAGAAGAAGATCGTCGGGATCGGATCGAACTTCTGCACCTGGCTCAACAGGAAGTTGATCAGCGCCGTCTTGCCGGTACCGGACTTGCCGATCACCATCGTATTGCCGATCGCCTTCTCACCCAGGGAGTTCTCGGCCGGGTGGGTCGCGTGGAAATTGAAATAATACGGCTGGCCGTTGGTGGTCTGCAGGGTGGTGACACAGTCGCCCCAAGGGTTGTTGTGCTGCTTACCCTGGGCAAAGTTATGCAACGGCGACAAACCGAGGAAGTTGAGCGAACTCAAGTTGGCGATACGCGTGCGGAAGCGCCAGTTACCCGGCAGCTGCGCATAGAACGACGAGGCGATCGCCAGATCTTCCTTGGCCGAGACGAAGCCGGCATTGGAGAGCTCTGCGCGCGTCGTCGCGATCTGCCTTGCCAACTTCTCCTGGCTGTCGGCACCGTAAAATCAGACAACGCTTAAAATTAATAATAAATGAATATTGGAACATGGGTATATGCAAAACGTCTCGACAGCGACCGCTCTACGCGCTCGGTGAGCGAACAGAAGAGCCAAAAAGACGATGGCCTTGGCAAAGCCAAGGCCATCGGGTAAGCCGGAGCACGTTCTAGCTAGAGCGTTCGGCTGCGCGTATCGGCTTCTTGTACTTGTGTTTGCTGTGACTGACGCTGACTTTCTTCAACCGCTTGTCGGCTACTGTGTTCCAATGGCTGATTCTGCGCCTGCGCGCGATCCACAAAGACCCGTTGCATCGCCGGGTCGGTCATCTCGCCTTGTACTGCGAAGAAGCCGTCTCCGCTCTTGTTGGGAACCACATGGTCGATGCGTTGCATACCGCTGACTTTGGCCTCGAACACGATCTGGCCGGCCGCTTGCTGGAGTTCTTGCCGGTTGGCAAAACCGCCACGCTCGCCAAGTACCTCCAGCTTGCTCACTGCGCCGTTGTACATTGCATTGTCTGGATGGCGCGGATCGGACAGCAGAGGGATGCCGGCCGGTGCAGCTTGCAGTGCTGACTGCTCGGCGTGTTTGGCCGTGTGCTGCGACAGCGCCTGGCCCAATGCGGCCTGCGTGCGTTGACCGACCACACCATCCACCTGCAACCCATGCTCGCGCTGGAAATGCTGCACGGCATGCATAGTGTTTCCACCAAAGTCACCATCGGCTTGCAACGGCTTGCCGTCGCGGCCTGTGGCGCCGAGTTGGGCGAGCTGGCTTTGCAATTGCTTGACGGACTGGCCGCGCTCGCCTTGCTCAAGATGGCCGTCATGTGATGAAAAACCAGCATGATGCCTGGAAGGAGCACCCTCGCCCGACTGCTTGACCGCAGTTCTTTGAATGGTTTCTGTCGGCGTACGATCTGACAGGCTATTACCTACGCTGTCCGCATAGACCGCATATTGGTCCATCTTGCGGCCCATCGCCGCATATGCTTGGGCATTGGTGATGTTGCCATCCCCATAAAGGGAAGAATTGCCCTTGATAACCGCCGCACTCAGCACACTGTTTACTTTTCCATCTGGATTGTCGTGCACTGCCTGTAAAAACTTGGGACCGTCACCTGTGCCAAGGTTATGCATTGCATAGACATTTGCTGCTACATCCTTGCCACCATACTCTGCAGCGCGAACGATATTCTCACGCGTAAACTCAGCCAACATCGCAGCCTGCAGACGCGTATCCTGACGAAGCTCGGGCGCATTCGCCTGCGTGCGAGTAAGATCGGCAGCGTTTTCAACACCATACTTTTCACCGTAGGTGTTGATCATCTGTTGCCAGGTACCATTGAGAAATTGGCCATACCCGTACGCTGACGAGATCGCCATCGTCCCGTCGAACTGCTTGACCGTGTTGTTCTCAGGATGCGTAATCGCAACTGGCCGCGCTTCCGGATTGAATCCGGATTCAAATCCGGCAATCTTGACCATCACACGCGGGTCGATGCCCGCGGCATGCGCCGCATCTTCAAGCTCTTTCCGATGCTCAGCCCATCTATCGTCGATCCTCGCCATGCGACATTCTCCTTAATCAGAATTCATGCGTTGACTCAAGGACTCCAGGGGTAGATTCCTTTCGCTTCGTCGTAAGACACCAACCGTGTTTCCAGCACATTGTCGCCACGCTTGCGTGTAATTTCCAGTGGATACATGCCGGCAGCCACTTTCCCATCGCTCTTGACGTTGAGATCGATCCTCTCGTCCGGGGTGTTCTCGCTGACGCGCGGAATGCCCGAAACGTCACGAATCTCGCTACCCACGGGAACCTGGAGTGAGTAACGCGTCACTTGCACCCCTTGCCAAACGCCGCCGGTGGTCGACAACCAGCCATACCGAGCAGGCCCGACTTGAATCACCTTGGCATCGAGACAACCGCAATCCCCAGCTTGCCCCATATCGATTGCCGGCTTCGAGGCAAGCACTGTCACCTTCTTGTCAGCATCCAGCCCAACAAAAAATAACCCTTCCAGGCCAGGGTCAACTTGTGAATAGATCTCAGCCTGCGGATCGCTGTGCGACTGCACGTAGACCTTGACCCCATCGGCATCGCTGGACACCTTAGAGACAGCACCAATCATGCAGTAATCCAGCGATTCACTGCCTGCTTGAAATGAATATTTCCAGCAACTATGCGTCGCGTCAAAATTTTTAGCGCCGTAAGCCGAGTCCATCACTTCTTTCGCGATAGATTTAAGCTCTTCAGGATTCATCGAGCTACTACTACTAAACTCAATAGCGGGAACGATGGCACCTGCACTACGTCCACCCACACCTTGCTTAATTGAATCGTCATGGGGAACGGCATGAAGATCTTCAGTAGACGCAGCACTTTGAGGTTTGCATCCAATGGCCATCATAAAAAAAATTAAAATCACTGAAATCTTAGACACACCGATCCATGACTTGGCAACCCAATGAAATTTCTTTTTATTTGAATTTACAAAATTCATAAAAATGATAGCCCTATTTTATAATAAACGCCCCACCACCATTGCTACAAAAAAAATCGCAACCAAATTTCGAAGGGGAAATCTTTATTTCTAATATTTTTTAAATATAGGAGCTGTGCAAGCCGAATAAACTACGCTGCAAGATTGCTTATTTATCTTTTCACAAACATTCAATGCCTGCCGGCTAGTTATTTCTTTAGTCTTCCCACTAACGACCGAACTTTCGCCAGCACCGGGAGGAGATGCCATTGAGACGCATTGGTTTTGATAAGATAATGTCAATTTACAATCTGATAAACCAGCCACCTCACATTGATTAACCGCCTCGCTTTCAGCATCCGCCCTCGATGTTTTACCAAGCGATGTCCATGATTCCCCCTGACTAGCTGAGCTGGCAATGGCACCCCACGTTTTAATCCACTCGCCAGTCGTTCGAGGTGGAGGCAGAGGGCTATCCCCTCTCGATGTTCCTGAATCTGGCCCGCACTGTGGGCTACCCGGGGCTACGCCAACCGGGCAAGCCGTTTGCGCAAATAATCCAAACGAGATAAAGGCAAGGCACAGAGGAATCGCCCGCATATTTTTCTTCATATATTTACCTCGTAATTCAGGTTTTTATTCGATCAGAATGCGCACCTTTTGATCCGGTCGTTAAGGGAGTATGTCCCGGATCAGTTGGAGCATTATGTACAGTATGTTGAGACGCGATACGTGCGTCCTTACGTTCATCTGAAGCATTAGGTGCACCAGGCACATAAGGCCGCCCTGCTCCACCTTCCTGGCTCGCACGATCCAACTGCCCCAGCGCCGAGTAGGCCGTGAACTGGCCCAGCGTGCCCTGGAAGAAGGCTGCTGCCATCGGTGGTGCCGTGATGATCAATGTGGTCAACACCAAGCCCAGTCCTCCTTGCTGCAGCGCCATGCTGCTGATGCCTTCGCCGTTGCCGCCGTTAAGTGCCCACTTCGCAAGAAACGCCACACCCACCGCTCCAACCACCTTGGTCGCCAAGCTCACGGTAAAGGTCAGCACAGACAATGAAAACATGGTGCCTAATCCGTATAGCAGCCATTTGCTGAACAGCGACTTGGTCGCCTGGAACAGCAGGCACAGGATGAAGAGTGGTCCAAAGCCCACCACCAGCGCCATCGCCAGTTTGTTCAACAACAGCATCGAGCCTGCCACCACGCCGGGGCCGGCCATGCCGATACCAGTGAACCAGCGCGCCCGGTTCTTGGCGTCTTCGCTTTCTTTATCGCCGCCTGTCTTGATCTGATCCAACCCAGCCAGCGCCATCTGCATCAACATCAGGTTCTTGTCGATCGCCTCGTACGGGCTGTCCGAGTCGCCGGTCACCGTCTTGGTGATCGCTGCGCTGATCCCGTCGGTCAAGCTCCAGTAAAGTTGCGGCGAGCCCTTGGCCATGCTCGTCGCCAACCCGATGATCAGCGCAGCGCGCAGCGCTGTGACCACTAGGCCCATCGCGGCTTCACGAGATTGGCCCGTCGCTAGGCGGTAGCCCTGGATCAAGATCCATAGCGTCAGCACCGTCAACGCCACCATGCCTACCCAGGCCGTCGTCCGCGTCAACAATTCCCACTGGAAAATCGCGATCTCGTCGCGTAGGTACTTATTGATCAGACGAAAAAATTCGTAGTTGGCGATGTTCGTCAAGAAATCACTGAGTTTCATATGTCACCACATCCACTGAGACGGCTACGCCGTGGGCAGCTACTGCCCGAAGTTGAGTCCATTGCCTACACGCTCCACCACAGTGAGTGCGCATCAATCCTTGTCGATTGCCAATTGCCGGTAGCCGTCAGGCTCTTTGCTCTTGATGGTCTCGAATGCACCCTTCATCGCCGCGCCAGCGATGGCCGTCTTGCCAAGACTCCACAAATCGCCAGTGATTTGAGACCACCAGGAGGATTCGCCCTCCGGATCCGGTGGCTTGGTGCCACTCATCGCTGCCAACGCCGCACCAGTCTGCTTGTCGGTTAAATAGGCCAGACGCCTGTCGTAGGCAAACATCGCCGACTCCATCTGCTGACGGTCGATATCCATCATCGCCTTCAACGCCAGCAGCTTATTGGTGTTGCTGTCCAGCAAGCCAATTTGCCCGTCCTTGATCCCAGCTCGATCCTTCTCCAGTTTACGCAGACGCTTCAGTCGCTCGGTGGTGATCTCATTCATCGCCACCATGTAGTTGTATTGCGCATTGCGCGTGCGCTGGGTCAACTCACAGACCTGCTTCTGCACGCTGGACACCGGCGTGCCAGACGTGGAGGACGCACACCCCGAAACACCAAAGTCGTCAGCCACCTTCTTTAGCGCCTCCTTCGGCTTTTCGACCTCCTTGCCACTCGACTCTTCGCCTTCACCCTTGCCGACCTTCTGATTCTCAAGCATCTTTTCGGTCGTTGTATTGAGCTTGTTGTCGATCACTTCCCACTGCGCACTGGCGGCTCCGGCCATGCAGAGCAGCACTAGTCCCGTCAATACCCGAGAAAAATGTCTGAACTTGGTTGTCATGGTGTTTTTCGCCTCCTGTGACACAGATGGATATATTGCCGGGTGAATATATTGATTGATATCGGAGTTACGCATCTTCAACTTCCTTGTCCTTGACCGACTTGCGCTTGCCCGAACCCTTGCGGTTGGCATAGAAGTCCTCCAGCCACTGCTCCGGAGTTAGTTGGTCAACACTCACGCCTAACTTATCGGCTTTGCGCGACAGAATCTGATGCATGATCTCGATGTTGTCGGTCGAGGACGAAATGACCGCCAGTGCGTCGTCCATACCACGCAGGTTGAGCTGGCACACCGCAGAGGCATGGCCTTGCTTGACCAGGAAGCAGCGCGAGCGCTCGTCGAGCGAGACGACCACCTGGTACTCGGCATCGGTCAGCTTGAGGCCTTCGATGTAGTCGTCACGACTGGCGTTGGGGTTGGGCAGCAGCACCATCGTGGCGGTCTGCTCGATCAGCGCCGCGGCGATGTCGCTGGCCAGGGCGTCTTCCGGGCTCTGGGTCGCGAAGATGCCCAGGCCGTTCTGTTTACGGATGGTCTTCTGCTTGTTCTTGGCGAACTCCTTCAGGCCACCCTTGCCGTCCAGGATCTTCCAGAATTCGTCCATCACGTAGATCAGCGGACGCCCGTCGATCAGCGCCTCCAGGCGGTGCAGCAGATAGTTGATCACCGGCACGCGCACTTCGGCGTTGTCGATCACGTCGGTATAGTCGAAGCCGATGATCGACGCACGCGTCAGGTCGATGGTGTCCACCGGGTTATCGAACACCCAGCCCAGCGAATTGCCGGCGGTCCAGCGACGCAGGCGCGCATACAGCCCGTCGTCGCCCATGTTCGGCAGGCTCTTGCGGAAGTTGCTCATGCTGCGCAGATGCATCGGCGTGTCCAGCATGCCTTCCACCGCGCGGTAGATGTCTTCCTCCTCGCGTGCGCTGTATTCGGGCTTGCCACCGAGCACCTTGATCAATTCGGCAAGGAATTGGGTGTTGGCCTCATTGCGCTCGCACTGGAACGGGTTAAAGCCGGTCGGGGAGCCATTCTCCAGCGCCAGGTAGTTCCCGCCACAGGCACGTACGAAGATCTCCGCGCCGCGATCCTTGTCGAAGAAGAAGATCGTCGGGATCGGATCGAACTTCTGCACCTGGCTCAACAGGAAGTTGATCAGCGCCGTCTTGCCGGTACCGGACTTGCCGATCACCATCGTATTGCCGATCGCCTTCTCACCCAGGGAGTTCTCGGCCGGGTGGGTCGCGTGGAAATTGAAATAATACGGCTGGCCGTTGGTGGTCTGCAGGGTGGTGACACAGTCGCCCCAAGGGTTGTTGTGCTGCTTACCCTGGGCAAAGTTATGCAACGGCGACAAACCGAGGAAGTTGAGCGAACTCAAGTTGGCGATACGCGTGCGGAAGCGCCAGTTACCCGGCAGCTGCGCATAGAACGACGAGGCGATCGCCAGATCTTCCTTGGCCGAGACGAAGCCGGCATTGGAGAGCTCTGCGCGCGTCGTCGCGATCTGCCTTGCCAACTTCTCCTGGCTGTCGGCATACACCGCTAGGGTGAAGTGGTACTCGCCCAACACAAAATTGCCGGAGGCCACGTCATCCATCGCCAGGTCCAGGTCGCGGATCTGGCTGGAGGATTTGTCGCCCGACGAAATCATCATGCCCTTGGTGCGTTCCAGCACCTTCAGCGCGTCGTGGCGGCCGACCGGGCTGAAGGAATGCGTCATGACATACTCGAAATCGAGATACTTCAGACCGTTGAGAATGCCGGGATAGGTTCCATCGGCGTACTCCTTGATATTAAGGATCGCGCCGAAGTGATTGATGCCATCCGGGGTCCGGACGACGAAGTCGCCTGTCTTGTTGGCGAACATATGCTTGCTGACGGGCAGGTACGCAGGCACCGGGGCTTGCAGTACCGGCACCGGTTCGTCAATGCGATTAAGTAAATAACCGAGAAATTCCAAGGTCTCGGAGAACACCACGCCATTCTTGGCCTCATACATTCCAAGACGATATGGCGAATAATCTTTCAGAACCGCTTCAACGTTAGTAGCAAGCTCAACGATCTTGGAAACAGCTTGCTCTTCCTCCACACGCAGCCTTTCGGGATCGGCAGACTTTTCAACCAAACGGCGACCCGTCACAACCGGCCGATAAATCATGCTGAAATATAGTTCGTTCTGCATGATCTTTTGCGACGACAATGCAGTGTAATACTCGTCGGACAGGTTCTGATTGAACCCCTGCTTGAAGCGCCCGCCAGTCCCAATCCTGCGCCTACGGCGAACATCGTGTACCCAGAATGCGATGTTGGCAAAATCAGGTGCACGCAGCGTTTGTAGTAAACGATTGAACGTGTTGTGTCGCTGCTCGAGCTCGAACTCGTCCCGCCCCACGAACGGCAAGCCAGCCAGGTGCCAGATCAACAGGTAGTCACCACCGGTCGTCTTGACGACGGACGGCGCCACATGGGTTGAAATGGAGATGAACTCACTGATCGGACTGTCTGGACTGAACATGGTCGTACCAATTTAAAAGGGAAGCGTCACACCAACATGACCATCGCAAACACCAACCCCACGCAGGTTGCACGCGTGGGGTTGGTTCATCGGTTCACATACTCATCGAGGTTTTCCCGGAGGACCCTTGCGATACTCATTTGGAGTGAACACCCACATCCCAGAATAACGCTGGATGTTTCGAGCACGCATTCGAAACAGCCAGCGCAATCCGAGCAACCTGAAGATCATCTCGTCACGCTTGGCCATCTGTTGCATGCCGAAGATGATGACCGGGATGGTCAACAGGTACCAAAGATTGATGTACATCCCCAACAGCAGGCCACCGCCCGCGCCGATGAAGAAGGGGATATAGGGCACCCCCAAAAACATCGCCGGACGGGTGCATCCGCGGAAGAGCACGTCTTTATGCATAGTACTGAGCGACCTGCACCAACGAACCTGTGATCGTGGAGCATTCGCCCGAATCCGAGCCGTTGTTTTGCAGAATCATGTTGGCGATCTGACCAGCTGCGCCAATCAGCACCCCACCGATGAGAATCGGGGACACCTCGGAGATGCGCTTGTGTGCGAAGGCGATCTGGTAACCAGCCACGATGACGGCGATGGTGACCACTGCGATCGAGCCCATATTCAGCAGCTTTGTCACATTGTTCAAAAATCCGCAAACGCGCGTATCGGTATCTGCGAGATCGTTTCCATCAGCCGCCGCGCCACCTGCCACCATCAGCAGCGAGATGAACACCAGTGCCTTCATCGCCTGAGTGCCAACCATCTTGGCATCTGCCATTGTCTTCTTGTCGATTTCAAACTTCATGTCTAACTCCTTGGGAACAGAGGGGGTCCAGCAGCCATATCCGTGGCGATCTTCCATCCTAAAAAACAAATGCACTATCTACTTGCGGAGCCATCTGTGGTGCACGCGGCACGGAGACGGGATTTGCGGGTTGGTCTGTCTGCGTCGAGGCTTGCGGTGCGACAGCGGGCAACGCTACCCCACGCCCTTGGCCTGTCGGCTTTATCACATACAACTCGTCCTCCGCTGCAGGAGCCACGGGGGTGGCCCGACTCGGCAGAGAGTAAGGTGCTGAAGGTGCCGATAGAATAGGCCCCGACGGTGAAGCCACCGTGTTGCCCGCTCCAGATAGATCCTGAATACGACGCGCCACGATCGCATCTGCCAATTCGGCGGCTGCCTGCTTGAGCGGATTGGCAGGCCGCAACTGCACCTGGCGCGTCGGCACGACCGAAATGGGTTCGGCTCCAGAGGATGATGCTACCGACTGACGAATGGATGCATAGATCTTCTGGACATAACCATGCTTGAAGCCGGTTTCGAAGTTTCCGGAATAATAACAGGAGAACGACTTGCCCCAATTGGCGCCAGAGCGCGAGTGGCACTCAGCAAGGATTCTCGAGGCGGCGACCAGATTGGGGCACTTCTCGAAAGCCATTTCATAGGTGGTCAGGCCGTATTTCTGCAGGTTGTACCGATTGACCTGGCCAAGTCCCAGGGAAAAGTTGTAGCCCTTTTGCTCCAGCATCTTGGCGGTGGCAACCGCCTCAGCCAAACCACGTGGCTCACGCACCAGCCGCCCGCCAACCACGCCGATGGCGTAAGGGTTGCGCGACGACTCGACACGGACAACGTGCTGCATCACCTCGCCAGGGACGGCCAGTCCAGTGCACCCCATCAGTTCCATGCCAGGCAACATGTCATTTCTCCTTCCAGAACAGCTCAACCTCAATTGCAAAATCGATGTCTCAGCCGCTGCGCAATGTTCTCAGGGGGTCGAAATCGATGCCCGTGATGAAGCGCCGCCCGGCATGAGCCTTGATGTGAACGACGATATCGATGGTCATTCTCAGCAAGCGCTTGATCACTTCGAATTCCAGACCGGAGCCTTCGTTCGATGCCTTCACCATCAACGCCAACTGGTCCCACGTTTGCTCGACACTTCCGGCGTGGCAACTGGTAATGGAACCCGGATGCCCGGATGCGCAGTTACGAATGAAGTAGAACGACTCATCACCACGCAGCTCGGCCAGGATTATGCGATCCGGCTTCATGCGCAAACAGGCTTCCATGCAGCTTTTTGCTGTCACGTTACTGGCGCTCTGCCCGCCCTTCGAGTACAGCAGGTGCACGGAATTGGGCTGACTGATGAACAGTTCCCGAGCGTCCTCGATCGTCACCAGGCGCTCTTCGCTCGGAATATGATTGACGAGCGCCTTCATGAAGGTGGTCTTTCCGCTACCTGTCGCCCCGGCGACGACGACGTTCTTCTTGTACAGCACGCACTTTTTAAAGAATTCTGCGTAATCGCGCTTGCGGCGCAACTCCAGCAATTCTTGATCGTGATCGCTGACGTCTGCCGATTGCTCAAGCACCTCGTCGAAGAACCCGTCGTGCTTGTATTGTTCGAGGGATTTGGTGTGTTTGGAGGGCAGCCGGATGGTGATAGACACCTTGCCTGCATCGCACGCAGGCGGCATGACGAACTGCGCACGCTGCCCTGTAGGAAACGTCAGCGAGACCACGGGATCTGCATCGGTAATGCGCTGCCCGGTGTTGCTTTCGTTCACAACCGCCGTGCAGAACTGGCGGGCGCGGTCATATGTCAAGGATGGCACGTCGACCCGCTGCCATCCGTGGATCGTTTCAAGATATAGCTCGCCAGGCCGATTGATGCAGATTTCAGTCACGTCAGGCGAATTCAGGTAGTCCAGGATGCCCAGCACCGAGTACTGGTAATCCAGGAAATCATTCGAAATGCGCGCTGTCGGGGAATCGTCAATCGTCATGGCAGGCTGTTCATTCACTTCGGCAGGACCGCCGAGAAATCGACGTCCTTGGCAACGTAGACGTTCAATACCGTTCCTTGATTGATCGTCAGGGTGGCAGGACGACGTCCTGATTTTTCGACTGCCTGCTCCGCAAGCTGCTGCATGCTGCGTGCGGTGTTACTTTCGAAAGGCTGCTGGGTGATGATTCCCGAGCCCACACCGATTGTCGTTGTCTCAGGACCGTATTCAGCAGCCGCATACTTGAATGCATCGCTCAACAAGCTGATGAACAGCGCCGATGCAATCTTGTTACCCCAATGCGCGTTGTAGTCACCCGGGTGGCCAGCGCTACCGAGCGTGTCGATACCAGGGCCGACCAGCGTGACATCCAGTCCGGTCGGCGTGGTGACGCGATCCCACACTACCTGCAGGCGCCTTGTCGTCGGCTCTCCGGCGCCGTACTGGCCGAGCATCTTGGAACCCTTCGGCAAGAGCAGGTTGTGGCCGTTGATCGAGTACACCGGCTCGGTGACGATACACGAGGTGTAGCCACCGAAGTCGGAAATGATCCGTGTCTCCAGGATGCAACGGATGTAGGTGCCACGTACCAACAGGCCATCCGGATTGCTGATCGGCTTAGCCAGCGTAACAGGACTCTCTTCTTGGCCGGGTGCAGGCTGAGCGCCCGTTTGCCCAGGCATGGCTGTGCCGTTTGTTGCGGATTCGGCAAGGATACGACGCTCCAGTAATGTCGGGCCGCGCTGACGCTCCGGTGCTGAGCTGACCTCTTCGCTGTCATCGGTCGGCATTGGCGGAAGAGGCGGCAAGCTGGGTTGCTGGGCTAGCGGAACCGGCGCCTCTTCCACCGGCGCAGTCATGTTCTGCGGCAACGCTGGCGCAACCACCGTCTCCGTACGCTGTTTCGGCGGGGGAGAATCCTCTCCGCTTTGTGTCGCCAACCAGAAGATGACGAGAATCAATAACGCGGCAATGGCAGCCAGAAACACAAGCGCCTTGCGATTCAGACGCTTGATGTCGCTGGAACGCAACACTGGTTCATTGGCGTCGAGGTCCGGCTCGGCACCTGCCTGCTGACGCGCAAAGTAAGGATTGTTGCGCTCGTTGTACTCACCGTTGCGTAGCTCTTCCCCGCCATTGTTCGGGGAGCGCTCATCAGGGCTGTTTGGAATATTCGAGTTCACTTTTGCTTGTTCCTTCGCAGACCGACGACGTTATCGCCATGGCGAACCACCAGGAAAGGATAGGTCCCGTGCACGATCAGGGTGTTGCCCTCCACCGTGGTATTGACGAGAAAATCCTCCGCGTGTTCCTTTTCGCGGGCAAAAACTGCCGGGAAATTTCCGGTCGGAAACCGCGTCAAATCCATATTGATATAGGTGAACTTGCCGTCGTCATAGACGCGGCTTGGAATCAGCCAGGACTTCTTGGCACGCGTCGCATAGTCGTAGTCGTAGTAATAACGCCGATCCTTCAAAATCTTGGCGTTCAACAACGGGCCTTTCTTCGATGTATCCGCGTCTTCGACATTATTGAAGCTTGTATCCTTCGGATAGGTGAACACGACCTTGTATTGAACGCCAGCCTGCTTTGCCTGCTCGAGGCGCTGCCAGTCTGTTGCAACCACCTTGAGTTCAAGAATGTAAGAATGCGTTGCCGTACGAATCATCATGTTCGTATCGACGTCGACATTCTTGGGCTTGAGATAAAAGACATTCTCGCGACGCGTCAGCTCCCAGCCGCCAGTAAAGCCTGTGCTGTAATCCAGGATCTTTTCGTTCGGGCTTAGCTCGACCTGAGTGGTAATCCCGAGACCGGTGCGTACCTGGTAGATGCGGTCCGGGGCATACTCATACTCCTGAACCACTTGAGCGGCAGCCGAGAAAGCGCATATTGCAAGTGGCAGTGCTGAAAATAACGCAGCACTGTACCGATTAAAAAGTTTCATCGACCACTCGCTCCATTGACATTGTTCTGCATCCCTTGGGGTTGAATCGCGGGCTGCGCCGCAGGCTGAGCTGCCGGCTGCATTTGATCGGGAAACGCGGGCTGCACCTGCTGTTGAGGCACGCCACCCTGCGGAAGTGCTCCCTGCTGCAACGGGACGCCTGCCTGCTGAACTGCACCAGAGGCGTTTGCCGCGCTAGGATCGATCATGCCAGTACCAGCCTGCTGTGCCGCTGGCTGAGGCTGAGGGTTGATCCCGCCGCCACCGGCAGGAGTAGCTGGCAACGAGGAGTAGTCGTTGTCTACCCGATAATCAGTTACTCGGAAGCCTAGAGGATTTTCGACTCGCAGGCTGTCATTCATCTCCAGATTATCTTGGTAGACAAATCCCATCGTCGCGATCTTGTTGTCAAGCAACGTAGAGACCGTCGAATTTTTGTCGTACACGGTCCGTTGAAAACGTACGGTCGCCCCTTTGTAGGGCTGTCCTTTTCCGCCAATCAACGTAATACTCAAAATATTGATGCGGATGGCACGCAGCTTTCCGTACGTATTCAAGGGCCGTAGCGGATTGTTCGCGGAGTGCAGCGCCCGATACTCATTGACAACGTTCGTGGCACCCATTGCCGACACAGTATTCCAGTCGCGCTGACCGATGATGGTAAGATCGAATGATTCGCGGGCAATAATGAACCGGGCAATATTGCTACGTGCTAACGCCTCACTGGTACTGATCGTCCGCCCACCAAAATTCGCCTCGAGTTTTGCAATCGTGCTGGTTCCCGAATAGGCGTCAGCCATCACCAGGTACGGCACCTTTTCCTTCAGCGGC
The DNA here is from genome assembly GCF_014199025.1 of Xanthomonas sp. CFBP 8152. Lineage (NCBI taxonomy): Bacteria > Pseudomonadati > Pseudomonadota > Gammaproteobacteria > Lysobacterales > Lysobacteraceae > Xanthomonas > Xanthomonas sp. CFBP 8152. Next base: position 1,333,093 of record NZ_JACHNO010000001.1, on the reverse strand, counting down.
AACATGTAGTAGTAGCCGCCCGCCGTCAGGACGGTGACCAGCATCGATAGGGTCGCCACCATCCATGCGCGCTTTTCGCTGCGGCGCGCGAGGTCGGCGATGCTGACCTCGTAGTTCATCGCTTTCTGGACGGCCGCACCCACTTGGGCAGATCCGTCCTTTTCACTGACCTTCTTACGCAACATGTCTAGATCCGTCACCGTAGGGCCTTGTCAGGCCTGAAACTATCGCCGCGACGAGCGCGGGCACATGGGAGGCTTGAACAGATTCATCGACCGAATGCTGAGAGCATCGAATCAGCAGTTCGGTTCTTAGAGCTTGGCTCCAGACGATACCGGCACCGGCTGTACCAGCAACTTGTTGGCGGAGACCGAAACCGACACACCTTGTGCCGCGTACACCGCGCTCAGCTCGGTGGCGGCTTGCTGCACGCTGGTGGTGCTGATATTGGAAACCGGGGCGATCAAGGTGTAATCCGAAGGCAGGTTGTAGGACAGCTGCATGTTGGAATCCGCGGCCCACCGCTCCAGCATCGTCTTCAACGTGCCGTCCATCGGCGTAGCCTGATACGTGTAGGAGGTGTAGAGCGGAATTTCAGTGGGCGCCTCGTCGAAGTGATTGACGTGCTTCCAACGTCCACCAAAATCGGGAGCTGGCTTGGTTGCGCAGGCGCCGACCAACGCAGCAACCACCAAGACCAGTGACAGCTTGGACACATACATCGGATTCACTCTGACTTCTCCAACTCATGAGATTTCGGGCTTAAGACGGACAGCACAACGGCCCCGCTCACCTTCGGGTGACGGAGGGAATCTGCCTCTAATGACTCGCTCAAGCGCATGCTGCCACCTGGGCCAGCCGGAAAAGGCCGGTCAGCAACACGTGCACGCGCGATCGATAAAAATGAATACGCCGAAGAACCATCCATAGCCTTACTCCTGTACGACCCCGTCCGGCGCCGCCCCCTTAACAAAAAATCAACAATGCGCGAATTCTGGGTCACTTTGCCCTTAACGCACACATGAGTCAAGAATTACCGGCGCACCCTCGCAGCAATTATGAGACGACGGTCACAACTTGATAGACAGCGTTTTCACGTCGGTCTTGGGCAACAAACGCGCGGTGAAATAGCGATCTTCGTAGTAGCGGATCTTGTCGCATTGCACCGGGTGCGGGATGCCCTCGTACAGGAAGACTTCTTTCTCATTGCCCATTGCCTTGAGCTCCTGCGGAAGCATCAGGGCCCGCCGCTCCTCGGAGACACTTCGGGTGGTCTCTCTGCCGCGGGTAACGTTCTTCTTCTTGATGGTGGTGTAGCCCAACATCTCGGAGTAGTCGTTTGCGTCCTGTTGCTCGCGCGGCGCGTACAGGATCTGCAACGCGTGGTTGGTGATGATCGTGCGCGACAGGTCCTTGCCGTAGGTCGCATCCAGCTGCGCCATGCTCTGAATGATGGGAAGCAGACGAAGGTTGTAGCCCGCCATGTAGGCGACTGCAGTGGCGATGATGTCGACTTTGCCGATCGAGGTGAATTCGTCCATCAACAGCAGGCATTGGTACTTCAGCTCCGGATTGGACTTCGGCAGTTCGCGGGTGTTGAGGTTGATGATCTGGCTGAAGAGCAGGTTGATGATGAGGCGGCTTTCGGCCAGCTTGTTGGGCTGGATGCCGATGTAGATCGTCATCTTCTTCTTGCGCAGATCGGTGAGCAGGAAATCGTCCGCGCTGGTTGCCGCATCCAGGACCGGGTTGATCCATGCGTTGAGTGGCTCTTTCAGGGTACCCATGATGGACGCAAAGGTCTCATCGGCCTGGGACAGCATATTGGCGAATGCCGAGCGCGCATTGCCGCTGAGGAATCTGCGCTCGGACAGCGACTTGAGGTACTTCTTGAGGTCTGTGCCGTCCCCTGACGACAGGCGGTAGATGCCGCCGAGCGTGGGAGGCCCTGCCCCGCCCGGAAAGCCGAGCGACAGCTCTTCGTCCTGGTTTTCGAACAGATACAGGGCGAACGCCATGAAGGCATTACGCGCCTGACTGACCCAGAACTTCTGGTCGTCCGACCCGTCCGGATACAGCATCGCGGCGATGCTCATCAGATCCGACACACGGAAAGCTGGATCGCTGGACACGTAAGTCAGCGGATTCCAGCGATGCGTACGGCGATCCTCGGCAAAGGGATTGAAAAGGAACACCTCATGCCCCTGACTGGCGCGCCAGCCACTGGTGAGGTCGAAGTTCTCCTGCTTGATGTCCAGAACCACTACCGATTCCTGATACTCAAGCAGGTTGGGAATGACCACGCCTACGCCCTTGCCGGAGCGTGTCGGCGCGGCGAGGATCACGAACTGCTGCCCGCTCAGCCGCACGAGTTTGCCGTTGAACTTGCCCACGACAATGCCGTTGCCGCTCGGCTTGAACAAACCGTGCTTGGAAAGGTCTGCAGCTCCGGCAAAGCGCGCATCGCCATGCAGCGCCCGCGCCTTCGGCTTGACCAGGAGCACGACCGTGATGGCCCAGACGATCGCGGGCAGGCCAAAGCCGAGAATGCCGGACATCTTGATCTTGGTTGCGTAAGGCGCCACCTCCGGCAAGCCCAGCGCCTTGACGTAGCGATAGTAGGTGTCCCACGCGTACAGCCCGGTATCGAGCCGCAACAGCAGAAGCGTCAGATATCCGGACAGGACGTATCCAACAACCAATGTCACCACGGTGGCGATTGCAATTATTTTGGCTTTGGACACGCGCCCCTACTCCTTGGCTTACTTCTCAACGGCACTTAGCGACGGACGACGGGCTTGTGATCGACCAGATCCGACTTGCGTCCACCACTCTCGCTCTCGACGAGCGAGTCAATCCAGACCCTGGCTTGATCCAGGGAAAGATCCGGCGTGATCCGAGTTCCGGCATCCGTCACGACGGCATATGCCACCACGGCGTCGGGCGCATAGGTGTCTTCCCGGGTGATTGCCACGACACGGTACCCGCCCCTGGTCAGCACGGTGTGCTGATACTCGTCCATCGCCAGCCTTCCTTTTCGTCAGCGCGGAGGCGATGCTAAAGCAAGACGTGTGATGGAGAAAGCGGTTTCGGCGAAGCCGGCACAACCGCGCGCGCATTCGACGCCAGGGGAGGATCGGGATGGATCAGCGCCGGTGGAATTCCGTTGGCACCTGATGTGCTTCCAGAGCCACACGCGCGCCTGGCAGTAAAAAGCCTGCCTGCCGCTTCGTAGATGCGGCGACCAGCGCCGCGACGAAATGGCACGCCGTGCAGATGCCGCGGCTTGACACCAGGAATCTCGCACGCAGGGACCGCCCAGGGCGCCCGGCTTGCCAGGACACCGCTCCGCCGCAGCGACGCCGGACCATGGCACGCAATTCGTCCAGCACGCCTGGGCGATGCATAGAGGCAAGTGATCGATCGTCGAAAACCAAACAAGCAACGTGCGGAAGCTGCAAGAGCTGATGCACATGTCACTTAGAGATCCGTGGCAGCAGTGCTTGCCGATGTTGAAGCCACTCAAGTCGCCGTGCCGCCTGGACTTGGAGTGGTGGGCGGTACAGGGTTCGAACCTGTGACCCCTACCATGTCAAGGTAGTGCTCTACCGCTGAGCTAACCGCCCGTTTCCTGCGTCAGCATTGCGCTGTGCAGGGCGCGCATTCTAGCGCAGGGTTTGGATCACCACAAGCCCTCCCTGCGCTCGAACTTTCGCGCTGTCGCTCTGCCCTATGCCAGGCTGGCAGCTTTCAGTTTCTGGATCTGGTCGCGGATCTGCGCAGCCGCCTCGAACTCCAGGTCCTTGGCATGCTGGTACATCTGCTGCTCCAGGCTCTTGAGCTTGCCGGCGATCTGAGCAGGCCCCATCGCGCGGTAATCGGGCATTTCCTCCGCCACCTGGCGCGACTTCGAACGTCCCTTGCCGGCCTTCTTCTCGGCGGCATCCTCGCGCGCACCTTCCATGATGTCGGAGATCGGACGCGCCACCGACTTGGGCGTGATGCCATGCTCCAGGTTGTACTCGACCTGCTTCTCGCGGCGGCGGTCGGTCTCGTCGATCGCCGCCTGCATCGAACGCGTCATCTTGTCGGCATATAGAATGGCCTTGCCGCGCAGGTTGCGCGCGGCGCGGCCGATGGTCTGAATCAGCGAGCCGGTGGAGCGCAGGAAGCCTTCCTTGTCCGCATCCAGGATCGCCACCAGCGACACTTCCGGCATATCCAGGCCTTCTCGCAGGAGATTGATGCCGACCAGCACATCGAACTTGCCCAGGCGCAGGTCGCGGATGATCTCCACGCGCTCCACCGTGTCGATATCCGAATGCAGATAGCGCACGCGAATGCCGTGCTCGCCGAGGTACTCGGTGAGGTTCTCGGACATGCGCTTGGTCAGCGTCGTCACCAACACGCGATCACCGAGCTTGATGCGCTCGTGGATTTCGGACATCAGGTCGTCCACCTGCGTTCCGACCGGGCGGATCTCGACCACCGGATCGATCAGGCCGGTCGGGCGCACCACCAGCTCGGTGATCTCGCCCGCGGACTCGCGCAGCTCGTAGGGACCCGGTGTGGCCGAGACATAGATGCTGCGTGGCGAACGCGCCTCCCATTCCTCGAAACGCAGCGGCCGGTTGTCCAGTGCCGACGGCAGGCGGAAGCCGAATTCCACCAGCGTCTCCTTGCGCGAGCGATCGCCCTTGTACATCGCGCCAATCTGCGGAATGGTCACGTGCGACTCGTCGATGACCAGCAACGCGTCCGGCGGCAGGTAGTCGAACAACGTCGGCGGCGGCTCGCCAGGCGCTTTGCCGGTGAGATGCCGCGAGTAGTTCTCGATACCGTTGCAGAAGCCGACTTCGGCCATCATTTCCAGATCGAACTGGGTGCGCTGCGCCAGCCGCTGTGCTTCGACCAGCTTGTTCTGCGAATACAGCTGCTCCAACCGCTCCTTCAACTCGTCCTTGATCGTATCCACCGCACTCAGCGTGCGCTCGCGCGTGGTCGCGTAATGGGTCTTGGGATACACGGTGTAGCGCTGCAGCTTGCGCAGCGTTTCGCCGGTCAACGGATCGAACAGGGTCAGCTGCTCGATGTCGCCATCGAACAACTCGATACGCAACGCCTCGGTGTCGGATTCTGCCGGGAACACGTCCAGCACTTCGCCACGCACGCGGAACGCGCCACGGGTCAGCTCGAATTCGTTGCGGGTGTACTGCAGATCGGTGAGATGGCGGATCAACTGCCGCTGGTCGATGTGCTCGCCCACCGACAGGATCAAGCGCAGTGACAGATAGTCTTCCGGCGCGCCCAGGCCGTAGATCGCCGACACCGTGGCCACCACCAGCGAATCACGACGCGACAGCAAGGTCTTGGTCGCCGACAGACGCATCTGCTCAATGTGCTCGTTGATCGAACTGTCCTTCTCGATGAAGGTGTCCGACGACGGCACATAGGCCTCGGGCTGGTAGTAATCGTAGTAGCTGACGAAGTACTCCACCGCGTTGTGCGGAAAAAACGACTTGAACTCACCGTACAGCTGCGCCGCCAGCGTCTTGTTCGGCGCCATCACCAGGGTTGGCTTCTGCACCTGCTGAATCACGTTGGCAATAGTGTAGGTCTTGCCTGAGCCGGTCACACCCAACAAGGTCTGCTTGGCCAGGCCGGCCTCGAAGCTGGCCACCAGCTTGTCGATGGCGGCAGGCTGATCGCCGGCTGGGGAGTACGGGGATACGAGCTGAAAACGGTCGGTCATGGAGCGGGTCTCGGGGGAGGACTGCACGAACGGCGGAGGCCACCTTCGGTAAAAGTCTGACCCGTCATCACGTGAGAGCCGACCTTACCTGAGCCATAGACGCCGTAGAGACTGCTTGTTCCGAGCCAGGGAGCAGGACGGTGAAAGCAGTGACTCGTTCGTGCGAAAAAGGGTACACGGCACTACAGCTAGTGATCGTGATGGCGATCATCGGGATCGTGGCAGCCATCGGCCTGCCCAGCTTCAACGCTTTGATCGAGTGGCAGCGAGCACAGGCAAGGGTTCACTTACTCACCGCACATCTGGCGATGGCCAGAAGCCTGGCTGTCACGCATCGCTTGCCGGTCAGCATCTGCCCGTCTGGTGATGGGGCAAATTGTCGATCTGGAAGGGACTGGAGCCAGGGTTGGATCCTTTTTAAGGATCCGCTGCGCACTGGCCAGCCTGCAGATACGGACTCGGTCCTGCAGGTTGAGCAGTACGCTGCGAGCGACAACATCAGTATCACTGGAACGACCGGCCGATCGCTTGTCCGATTTCTTCCGAACGGCCGCAACAGCGGCACCAACATCACGATCAGCCTCTGCACGCGTGCGCAGCGTCTGGCAGATGTCATTGTCAACAACTCAGGGCGAACGCGGTCTGTTCGCTACAGGCAACCAACCACATGCCCCGCACGGTGAGCTACGGCCAAAACGAAGAGGCCGCGACTAGTCGCGGCCTCTTCAACATCTTGGCGCCCGAAGTTGGACTCGAACCAACGACCCCCTGATTAACAGTCAAGTGCTCTAACCGGCTGAGCTATTCGGGCGGGGTCGGCATTGTAGCAAGATTTCGGGGCATTGCAACAGCCATCACCATCCCTAGAAACACACCCTCACCAACAGTCCGACAAGGCTCCCCTAGAGTTGGTCTTGCGGCTGGCCTGGTCGATGCTTAGAGTGCCGCACTTGTCGGCTGACTGGATGTTGGTGGGGGTCGCAGTGATCACAAAGGTGGACTGAGTCACCTGTGGCGATGGAAGGTTATACGCATTGGTCCCACCCTCCCGCGGCGAAAAATTCTTGGGCAGCGTAAAGCCCACATAGGTGTTCTGCACCGTGTGATACCGCTCAGCCAACTGCGCATACTCGACAAGATCTGCCTTGGCCTGCGCACGGCGAGACTTGCGCACGTATTCCGAGTAGCTGGGATAGGCGATCGCAGCCAAAATCGCCACGACAGCAACAACAATCATCAGCTCGATCAGGGTGAAGCCTCGCGAAGCCAACCGTGGAGCGAACCCATTGCATGCACTCGATACTCTGACCAAATATCTCATTGCACCTGCCTCCAGGATTGGCGCCCACATGGATAGGGAACATACATCGGTTCGGCACCGGCAACGCTTACCACCATCCAACAGGAACTTCCACCTGGCGGCAGCGCTCCACCAGACTCTGCCGGCGTCAGTCGTGGAACGGCGGATACACCCACATCCTTCACCGGCGTAGTTCCCTGAGTTGTCAGCGACGTCGCTGCAGTCCCCGACGCGAACGACGACCCTGTCGGCGAGCTACGGCGAGCCACGTCGAGTGCGGCTCCACCAGTCTTAGTGTTCAGCCCAAACAGCCAATTGCTCCCCTGAGCAGCACAGCCCACGCTGTTCGGATTGGGGACATAGGTCGGGATGAAAACAATGCCCGACGCGACGCTCGGATTTCCGACCATACGCTCCCCGGCCGGCAAGTCGACATACCAGCCACGCCCCCCTGCTGGGCTCGCTCCCAACACCAGACTCCGCGTGCCGCCAGAACTGGAGATTGTATTAGCCTGCAGGTTGGTGCGCGTCAACGCACTCGTAATTGCTCCAGAGGAAACGTCATTGACGCCATACAACGACTGGATAGCAGTATCAAACGGATCATTTACAAATGAGAAGCTTCCAGTTCCAAAGAAAAGCATGACACCGCCGTTATCACCAGCGGTAGCAACGAGTCCACCGGTAATCGGCTGACGATAGGTAGAGCCGTTCTCGGTTGAAGTACGGCTTGTGAAAAGCGGCACGGAAACAGATGTCACCGTGCTACGAAGATCAAACTTCCAAACGGCCCCTTTTTGATCGGCTGCGTAAACAGTGTCCGCATATCCATCACGAACCCGATCAGCTTGGTTGGCACCGCCCCAGCGATCAACAACAACGATGTTGCCAAGACCGTTGCTTCCGGCGACCCCCCCACCGCTCTCCGTCGCTTCGATCATAGTAATAGCGGGTGCGCCTGCCTTGATATCAACAACAAAGAGAACGGCCTTTCCACTGGCGCTGTTATAGCCATTTCCAAAAATCGCTTTCCATGTCACAACGCCAGATGCGTTAGCAACTGGAACGATAACAGGCTTGCCAAGCACATAGCCTATATTATTACGAACTGCCGCAGAGAGTGTGCTATCGAGATCGCTGATCTCCCAAAGGCGACTGCTGGTCGAAATACTTGTCGGCGTCGTAACGTCCATTGCAAAAACGCTGCGTCCACCCGCACCCGCAGTCCCTACAAGAGCTGTCTTCCAGGATCCACCATAGTAAGCATCCGATACGGTCAGCGGACCATCAACATAGTAACGATGATTAAATTCCTGATCGCTTTGATCAAGTGGATCGTAGGGAAGCAGCAAGTTACCCATATGACCGATCGCCGTTGAAGGAATGTAAGCAAATCGCTCCGTGCCCCCATTGGAATTCATCACACCGCTTGCATTCATTCCTCCATCGAAGCCATGCAACATGCCATCGTTGGCTCCAACATAAACCATATAATTTCTATTTGCTTTCTTTGAATCCAAGTAAGCGCCGTACGTGCTTCCCGGCACTCCCGACAGACTACGATAACCATAGTCGTCCAATGGAGAGCTGATGACAGGCGTCGAATTGACGATATCGCCAAGCACAGTGGTTCGATCGCGTAAGCGACCACCGCTGCGAACTTCCCCAGACGCATCCCCACGCAAGTACGCGGTAGCGGTAGCGGCGGTCGCCCCCAGCGCGGAAAGGTCTGACTCAGCGCACAGCGACATCCCTGGATACAGCGACGTCGATTTGTTGCAAAGATCCGCAAGAGAAACATTAGTCGCATTGAAGGCGCTAACTGATCCTGCCTTGCTGACCAAGACATTGCGCGCCGCGGCAGATGGCATTCGTGAACTTGCCTCCCACGCTGCGGTGGTCACTGCGACCCGAGTCGTTGGATTGATAGAAACGGTATAGCCGGTAAGACGGCCAAACCAATCTGTGCCCTCATTGGCGATTTCGTAGTTGGGCACTACTGAGAACGAGCCAGTGCCGATGCGCGCACCGCTCTGCGCAAGTGTCCCCGAAGGAGACGAACCGGATGTCACCGAAGAGAGAACTCTCCGCATCGCAGCCGTAATTTCAGCCGGAGTCCTTGCGTTGATGTACTGACCGCGAGTGTTGGTTGCAGCGTGCCAGATGTCATCAACTGTGCTTCTTTCGTCATTTTCACGCGGCGGCCAATTCTGGTAAATCGCTGGAGTGGTGTAGGCATCCTGCACCACATCCGGGTCGAATAAGTTCCCCCGCGCACCCAGTGTGATACCGTAAAAATTTACGTGCAGATTCTTCTGACAGTCCAATCTTACGTTGGCATTCGCAGTGCTGCAGGAACTCGGTACAGGCACAAGCCCGGAAGCCAGGTCCGGCCGAATGGGAGATCCGCCGCTCACATTATTATAGTACTTTGCAGCGATGTCCCCCATAGTATTGTCGTAACTGTCAGCGAATGGAACTCCCATTCCACCGTCGCCCTGCGCATTACTGACCTGCGGCCCATCCTGGTTACTGTAGCCGTCCGTAAAGAGCATTACGGCATTTTTCTGACAAGCCAATTGGACTGGAGCAGCGCTGTCTGTGCGCTGGAATTGAACTCCTGCGGCGTTTACCGCTTGGCGATTTGGTGTGCCACCGCTCGCAGGCAATGCAAGGATCGAATTGTAAAGCGCGGTTTTTTCACTTGCTGTTGCCATATTTCGCATCGGCAGCCTGTCCGTAACGGCATCATAGCTAGTATGCTGATTGATACGGAAAAATCCAACACGCATATTATTGACATCAGCCAGCGACCTGGTCATACCCGCGATAATTGCCCTATTGCGATTACCGTAGAAAGAAAACCAATTTGCGAAGTTTTGCAAGGCAACGGTATTAGTGGTGCCGATCGTGTACTTCCACATATCACAGCCCGTTCCGCATACATCTCTTACACGCTCACGCGGCACTGAGTCATACGCGGAGGCAGAGCCGGGAAGGACTGGCCGAGCATCATTATTACCCGTGTAAGGAACGAAAAAGGTTGCAGGCCAAAACCTTATCAGCAGTGTCTGCGAACCACCATTCCAAGTGACATCAGTTGTCGTCGTTGTCTCAGCTCCGAAATAGAGATTATTGTTATTATCCCTGAAACGCTGCCTGTAACTTGTACCTCGGGGTAACACCATTCTGTTCTGAATTCGAAAACTACTATTGAAATCCTCACCCATGTAATTCGATGCCAACGCGATGGTTGCGGATTGCAGCGGATTAATACGGGTATTCATCGGATCGGCTTGAGGAAATGATGTGCCGTCATTATTGATCCATGGCTCGTATTTGACCGTCGGATCATAATATGTTGGATTGTAGGCAGCCGAGCGCGCGAAGCCCAGGCTATCCAACGGAGGAACACCTAGTCGATTCTCGTCGATACGGACACCAGGAAGCACGTGGTTGTAACCACATCCAACGCTTCTTGTATCTTCCGTATTGAGTACCCCAGGGCTTGAGAAAAACGTATATTGCGCAGTACTCCAGCAGCCTTGGCCATCCTGCCCTGGAAACTGGGTTTGAAAGGTCATCGACCCCGAATCGTCAACAGCCATGATGAACGCGGGCGGCGTCTGCACTTGATTATTCATTGGCGCCTGGGCCAGAACGCCCTGGCCCTGCGCGGCGATCAACGCATAGATAAAGCACCCCAGGCCAACGGCACCGGCGGCTGCAGAAGCAAGAATTACTTTCGTTCTATGAGATTTCATATGCTTCTCTTCAAAGCTTGAAGATAGTGTCTACGGCTGCTTCGGAGCTGGCGTTGCTCACGTCGTCAGCAGCGACGCCGGTAATCTGGAAAACAGGAGATGCGGGATCTACAGGCTGCCCCATGCCGATGTTTGCCTCTCCCTGAATACATTGATCGATCTGGCGGACATTGACCGCGCGAGCCGAGGTCTGTGCCTGCGCCCACTGTATCGGGTCAAAACCATCGTCGCAGACACGATTGATATCTCCGGCAGCAACTGAACTCGTGGTACCGGCTGGCGCAGTTGTTCGATTGGAAATATTTTCAACTGAATTCTCGGCATTTCTGACGATGCCCTCGGCCTCCTCGAAAGCAAGGTTTACAGCGCGATAATTGGCTGCCATTTTCTCTTGCATTCCAGAAACCTGGATTCCTGCAATGCCGATCAGCGCAAGCAGCACCAACATGATCAGCGCCACATATAAGACTGCACCGCGCTGACGAGTCATTTCCGAATAGTTAATCGCACGATTTCGAGCGAGACGTTTTATCTGCATTATCAGTTACCGAAAAGGCGATTGCGGAGGGCAATGGACAACTCGTAACTGGCACGATAACGTCCATCGTTGTTTGTCGGCGGAACGATCGTGACACCTAGCACGCCCAGTCGATTCGCCTCAACTTGAGTACCTGCAGCTGCTGCCGTCGGACTGCGAGCAAGGATACCGACCTGCACTTGCCCAACGCGACGCCACTGGTTGGCGGCCACCGAATCGGCTCCGGTAGCAACTCCACTAGCCACACGTTGCTCGGTAATATTACCGACAGGCGGAGTTTGGGTCGCGATCGCCGGCGTCGTATCCAATCCATACAGGAATTGTAGGCTTTCTATTCCTTCAACCAACTCTTCGCTGACATATACACCGTTGCTACCCGCGCGAGCGCGCCTTAGCGCGGGCTCTCCGGTATCGGGACTGTTGGCAACGTAATACACCAAGGACTCGGCGCGATAAACCATCGTCTGACCGGTGGGCTGCACAACATAACGCCCGGAAAGATTGACACCACTGGCAGTTACGGACCCTGCAGTTGTGGTACCAGCAAATACATCCGCGTGGGCGCAATCCGCAATTCCAAACAGGGTGGGAGCCGCCACTCCATCGTCGGTCAGGCGTGCCCAACGTGTTGCATTCATCGTCAAGGTGCTGTTGGACCCAGCTGCAGCGATCCCTGTCGCAGGTACGCCTTCGGCAGAAAGATAACGCAATACAATGATGTCGCTGCCCGGCCTCGGCGCCGGGTTTAAGTTCTGAATGGACGCTGGCAGGCCAACTATCGAATTCGCACTGCCACCGATCGTTATTTGATCTTTCGGAGCTGTTCCCGGTGCTTCATAGCCTTGAATTGATACCGAGAAATCCAGAGGACTCCCGCTTCCTGTTGTCGCAGAAAGATTGACCCTGGGATCTCCTTCCCCCTTGACGAATTGCGCTTGATCGTTGACGCACCCAAAGTGGCCCGCCATTCGAATGTCTCGAGCCAGATAGTCAAGCGCAAAACGTCCATTCTCTTGCGCTCGCGAAGCACCTTCGGATAGTTGGGCGGCCGTGCGTGAAGCTGAAAATACTTGGATTACCCCTAATAAAAGAACTAACCCGATCACTAACGCAATCATTAGCTCGATCAATGAAAGGCCAGACATTCGCGAACGCAATTTCATTCCCTTAGATCTCCGTGCGTAACGCAAAGCTGGTCACTGCCTCAGGGTTTTCCTTGTCCCAGCGCTGATCGCCCCAACTGATCGCCACAGTGGCGACCCCATTAACATAGGTAACTGTAGCAGCAGCCTTATCTCCGAGTGCCTTGGCTACCTGACATTGCCATCTTGTTATGTTCTGGCTTACCGATACGGTTTCGCCTGTCGGATATTCACACGCGCCAGTCGCCGTCACGGCCCCAGCAGCGAATGTGGCGGCAGTGTATTGGCCGACCTGATAACGATTGGATCGCATCTGATCGATAAGGTCGTAGGCCAGATTGGTTGCTTGTGTGCGATAGTTAGCGCTTTGGACGAATCGCACATTCATGGTCTGCAGCAGCGCGAATCCAAGCAAGCCAACTGCAAGCACAAGAATGGCAATCAGCACTTCGATTAGGGTGAAGCCTGCTGTAGAACGGCGATGAAAAGAACGATCTCGGTTCATGTGCACGTCTCTTTTTTGCTGCGGATCTGCCCGGACGCATTGACTGTTAAAGAGCGCTTCAACGGTTGCCCGCCACACTGATCGGGTTGCAACGTGACCTGTTGATCGGCAGCAGCACGGCGTCGTCCCCGCGCATCGAACGCGATGACCGTCCCTGTCGTTGGCCCCTGAACGACCAGCCTTGGATTTCCCAGCGAGTAACGGAGCACGGTTTCGCCTGAGTCATAACTCCCGTTTCCGTTTGCGTCGCTCCAGGCCATCACCCCTGCACTCCAGCTCCCGTTGCAGGCCGTTCCGTTCGCACTGCCACAGATGCCGCTGCCTTGGCCGTTCCGGATGGCTTCGCTTCTGGAAAGCGTGAGCAATGCCATCATTTCGTTATTCGACGCGGCCACCCGATTTGAGCGTAATACGCCTTGGAAACTCGGATACGCGATCGCTGCGGTGATGGCTAGCACCGCAACAGTCACCATGAGTTCGATCAATGTGAATCCGCGCATACGGACGACGGACATCAAGACGCTCCCCAGCGTTGTTGCTGGAGAGCATGAACCTTGACGCACCACCGGACAAGCACTGGACCGACAGGCGGACTGACTGGACCGACAAGCGTCATGCCGCCCCTTGCCGGTACCGTCCTAGGCGACTAAGTCACCACCCGATAACAGGGCCGGTAATCCCCCGAGATCTTCATCCGGCGCTGCTCGACAAAGCCGCGCAACAGCTCGTCCAGGGCCTGCATGATATCTGGGTCGCCGTGGATCTCGAAAGGGCCGAATTCCTCGATGCGGCGCATGCCGTCTTCCTTGACGTTGCCGGCGACGATGCCGGAAAAGGCGCGGCGCAGATCGGCGGCCAGCGCGGGAGCTGGGCGGCCGTGGTGCAGGTCCAGGGCGGCCATGGCCTCGTGGCTGGGTTCGAACGGCTGCTGGTACTCGAGCGGGATGTGCACGGACCAGTTGAAGTAGTACGAGTCCTTGTGATCCTTGCGGTGCGCACGTACCGCGTGGATGCCTTCGGCCATGCGACGCGCCACGGCGACCGGGTCGCCGACGATGATCTCGTAGCGGGAAGCGACAGCTTCGCCTAGGGTGAGCCGGATGAAGCGGTCGATCTGCTCGAAATACGGCGCGGCAATGGTCGGGCCGGTCAGGATCAGCGGGAACGGCAGGTCGGCGTTCTCCTCGCGCAGCAGGATGCCGAGCAGGTAGAGGATTTCTTCTGCCGTGCCGACGCCGCCCGGAAACACAAGGATGCCGTGACCGATGCGGACGAAGGCCTCCAGGCGCTTTTCGATATCCGGCATGATTACCAGGTGGTTGACGATCGGGTTCGGCGACTCGGCGGCGATGATGCCCGGCTCTGTCACACCGATGTAGCGCGTGTGATGCTTGCGCTGCTTGGCGTGTGCAATGGTGGCTCCCTTCATCGGGCCCTTCATGGCGCCCGGGCCGCAGCCGGTGCAGATGTCCAGGCCGCGCAGGCCCAGTTCGTAGCCCACCTGCTTGGTATAGAGGTATTCGTCGCGCGAGATGGAATGGCCGCCCCAGCATACGACCAGGTTCGGGTCCGACGGCTGCAGGATGTGCGCGTTGCGCAGCTGCCCGAACACTGCATTGGTGATGCCTTCGCTGGTATCCAGATCCCCGCGCTGGGCTTCGAGCTCGATCGCCATGTAGGCCAGGTCGCGCACCACGGCGAACAGCAGCTCGGCCACACCCCGGATGATCTCGCCATCGACGAAGGCCATTGCCGGTGCGTTGCTCAGATCGATGCGGATGCCGCGATCCTGCTGGTTCACCTGGATATCGAAATCCGGATACAGGTCGCGCGCGGCGCGCGGGTCGTCCGACGCGCTGCCGCTGGTCAGCACGGCCAGCGCGCAGCGGCGCAACAACTCGTGCATGCCGCCACTGGAGGCATCGCGCAGACGCGCAACTTCTGCCTTGGACAACACATCCAGGCCACCGCGCGGGTAGATCCGCGCATCCACCACCGGCAGCGCCCGTGCTGCCGTACTGCTGAGTTCCATAGCTTGCTCCTGTCGTATCTCAGAACTTTAGCGTACTCACCCGCTCAAAAGAAAACGGCCGGGAGACCCCGGCCGTTTTTGCAAGCTCCGACACGCCGACCAGCTTTAGAACTGGTAGCGGAAGCCCAGCTGCAGCGCCCAGCGGGAGATGCCCTTGTCGTCGTAGATGGTTGACGGATCGGGCGTATTGAAGCGGTAAACGTATTTGCCGGTAGCCGCATCGATGCCGCCGTACTCGACCACGCCACGCATACTCGGGAACGCGTACTCGTCCACACGGCCCCACTTCTTATTCAGCAAGTTACCGACGTTCATCACGTCAAGCCAGATCTGCGCTTTGTTGCCTTCTAAGAAGCCAGGCAACTCCTGCTCGATGTGCAGGTCGAACTGGTTGACCCACGAGTTGCGCACTGCATTGCGCTGTGCAACCTGCCCCTTATGCGACGACAGATATTCATCGTTGTTGACGAAGTTCCAAAACGCAGCCTCTTCCGCCGCCGAACCAAAGCGAACATCACCTGGACCTGTCGGGATGTACAGCAGGTCGTTCAAGCGGCTGTCGCCGTTTGCATCATTATCAAACGTATAGCTGTATGGACGACCACTACGGCCCTGGTAGATCAAGCCGACCTTGGTGGCAAAGTCGCCGAAGAAGTTGTGCTTCCATTGCAACGTTCCCAGAAAGCTGTTGCGGATCTCATAGGCAGAGGTCGCATTGACCTCTTCGTTGGCCTGGAACACCGCAGTATTGCCCAGCTGCGAACCGGAGGTGGAGCTTGTCAGGCCGCTCACTTCGTCGGCATTGGCAAAGGTATAGGCCAGGCTCCAGGACCAATCGCTATCGTTGAACGGCTTATTCAATCCAACGGTCAGGCTCTGGCTGCCACCCTTGCTAGTAGAGCGAGCAATGATCGCATCGTTGTAGCTGCGATAACGATTGCCACGCGGATCGACCGAAATACCCGTAGGCTGAGTACCGTTGATGTTCCAATTGGCAGGATTCAAGCCAGCCTGATTCCAATAGATCTGACGACCGTCCTGACCAACCGCAGTCGGCCCTGTCTGGCTCAGATTCAGCTGTTGGTAGTAAATGGCTTCCTTGACCTTCGTAACGACGCCCTCGACCGAGGCCACTACACCATACCAAGGCAACTCGGTGTCGAACGCGAGGTTCGCTTTCCACACAGCAGGTTGACCCAGATCCTTATCGACGAAGTCGACGGACTGAGTGGCACCGTTCAATGTCCCGTTGCCACGCGGCTGGTTGTTGATGTCCGGCGTAAACGCGATACCGTTGCTGTTGACCAGATTTACGCTTGAGAAATTGTAATCGGTGTAAGCCAGACCGGTATTCGAGTAGGGATTGGACAACCACACCGACGCCGCCGCACCTTGGAACAGGCCCACACCACCACGCAACTGCGTGGGACGGTCTGCATCGAAGGTGTAATTGAAACCGAAACGCGGCTGCAGCAGGCCATTGCCATCGATGGTTTCATCATTACGCACGCCGAACGTCGTCGAGGCGGCTGCGTTGTATTGCGGCTTGTTCTTCACCATTGGCTCGTCGTAACGCACACCGAAGGTCAAGGTCAGGTTGCTGTTGACAGCCCACGTATCCTGCAAGAACAGGCCGACATTCTTCATGCCCCACTGCGCGGCGATATCATCGATGTTTCCGCTAGTGGATTGAGAATAACGGTAGCTGGCCGGCCGATTGTTGCGGTAGTCGGCAATCGAGTTGAAGTTGTACGAACCAAAGACACGCTGAGCAAACAAGTTGAAGATGTCGTTGTCTTCGTAGTCGCCACCAAACTTCAGGGTGTGATCATCCAGATATAGATTGGCAGCAAAGAACGCATTCCACGTCTCAGTACGCAGTGCATTGGCCTGTGTACTCTGCTCGGTACCGAAGTTGACGAAGTTGTTGCCGATCCGGACACCGACAGCCGGCAATTGCGAGGCAGCGTCACGCACCGCGGAATAATCGCGGTAGGAAACCTTTGCTTCGGTAGAGAACTTCTCAGTCCAGTCACTGAACAATTGAGCTGTGTAGGTTTCGAGCTCGAAATTGCGGGTGTAATGGTACGAATTCAGTGACAAGGCGGTCGCGCTGAAGCCATTGAGGTTGGCGGTTTCCTGCTCGGACTTGCCGTAACGAAACGAGGCGCGGTGCTTGTCGCTGATGTTCCAGTCGATCTTGATGCCCTTCTCTTCCGACTCAGAATCAAGTGCCGGCAGCGCCAGCGTTCCGGGATCGAAACCGTAGACATTGCGCGAGATATCGACGATCTCGTCAACCTGTGCCTGGCTCACGCTGACGATATTACTGGCGCCCGAGCCGGTCGGACCGTATCCGGATGCTCCGGTGAATACGCCTTTGCCCTTGTATTTTTCGTAGTTAGCGAAGAAGAACAGCTTGTCCTTGACGACCGGACCGCCCAGGGTCAGGCCATAGGTGGCTTCATTGTCAAACAGCTGTGGGCGGATACCATTCTGGTTTTTGCCGGACCAGTCGTTTTCGCGATAGGTTCCATAAACTGAACCATGAAATTCGTTTGTACCGGACTTGGTCACGGCATTGATGACACCGCCGGTGCCACCGGTGATGGCCACATCGTAGTTGGCAACGTCCACCGAAATTTCGTCGATGACGTCCATCGAGAACGGCTGGCGCGGGGTCGGCAGGCTGTTGGATTCCAGGCCGAAGGCGTCGTTGGTGCTGATGCCGTCAACGCGGATCGCGTTGTAGCGCGGGTTCTGGCCGGCGATGGAGATTTCGTTGCGCGCCTTGTCGGTCTGCGCGACACGCGGATCCAGACGCACATAGTCCTGCAGGTTGCGGTTGATCGACGGCAGCGACTCGATTTCTTCGCGGGTCACGTTGGTGCCGGTGCCCATCTTGTTGGCGCTGAAGATCGCCGAGCCGTAGTTGCCTGCGATCGCCTGCACGGTCCCCAGCGTTGCCAGATCGCCGCCCAAGGCTGCATCGACCTGATTGACCTTGTCCAGGTTCAGGTACACGCCTTCACGCGTGGTGTTGCCCGCGCCGGAAGCGGTAATGGTGATCGTGTACGGCCCACCCACGCGCAGGCCGCGCGCGTTGTAGCGTCCGCTGGCATCGGTGGTGGCGCGGCTGACTGTGCCCGACTCGACGTGGGTGATCGTCACTTCGGCATTCGGTACCGGTTGACCGGCACTGCTGGTGACCACGCCAGCGACGCCGGCAGAGGTGCTCTGAGCGAACACGGGGGCGGCGGCGAGTGCGGCAACAAGGCCAAGCGTCAACTTGGACATGCGGAGACAGCGGGGGTGGGTCATTTCGGTAGCCTCGATACAGGTTGGGCAGTGACAAAAAGGCGCAGTCAGCCCAACCGTTCCCGGGGGTGGGCTGCCGATGATCTGGGGTCCCTTGCCGCGCGGCTGGTTGCTGCCGCAACGGTTAACAACAGATTAACACGCTAAGGCCTGATTGTGACGGCGACGTGACAAAGTTCGCGCAGTGCAACATGAACTTCGCATGTGAAGGCCTAAACGCCAGCTTGCGCAAAGTTGCGTGGCATTTGCGACAGGTGTCGCGCTCTCGAACTAGCTTGTCTGCAACCGGCAGCGTCTGGCTTGAAACACAGCGATGGCTGTCGGAAGCCATCTCCCGCTACGGCCACCTGGCGCCGCCAACCGCTTGCACCATTGCGGGTCAGCACGCCCCCCGGCGCATTCGCAGATCGTCCCCACGCGCCCTGCCCGCTTATCACCGACTGGATTCAGATCGACACTGGCAGCTTGAAGTAAGTCCCCAGGCCATCCAGGAACATCTGCACCGAAATGGCCACCAGCAACATGCCCATCAGGCGCTCGATCGCGGTCAGTGCGCGATGACCGAGCAGTTTGTACAACAGCGGGGCCGAGGCCAGGATGGTGGATGCACCGATCCAGGCGATCATCAGCGCAAGGCTCCAATCCCATAGCCGGGTGGGTTCGTTGCTGCCCATCAGCATCACTGCGGCCATGCCGGACGGGCCGGCCACCAGCGGGATCGCCAGCGGCACGATGAAGGGCTCACCGTCGGGGATCTCGCCCATCAGGCCTTCCGGGCGCGGGAAGATCATGCGGATACCGATGAGAAACAGCACGATGCCGCCGGCGATCGCCACTGACTCCTGGCGCAGATGCATCAGCTCCAGCGCGTACTTGCCGCCCCACAGGAACGCCATCAGCACGAACAGGGCGATCAACAGCTCGCGCGCGAGCACGAAGCGCTGCCGCTTCGGCGGCAGCGGCTTGAGCACGCTGAGAAACACCGGGATGTTGCCCAACGGGTCGAGGATCAGGAACAGCAGCAGCGCCGCCGACAGAATGGTCATGCAGAAGGACTCCAGATCGCACCGCGGTGCGTGCCACCGGCTGTGGACAACAAGGTGACGCAGGCGGACGCATAGCGCGCGGGGTCCATCGCGTCGCTGTCTTCCTGATGGGTGAAGGCGCGTGCGCGCAAGGCGGTGCGCATCGGACCGGGCTGCAGTCCGCTGATGCGGACCGGGCCGGCGGCGGTTTCGTGATGCAGGCTGGCGAGCAGGCCACGCTGCGCATGCTGGGCAGCGCCATAGGCACCCCAATACGCCTGGCCAACGCGTGCGGGGTCATCGACGACGAAGACCACCGCCGCATCGACTTGCCGCCGCAGCAGCGGCAGGCAGGCCTGGGTCAA
This sequence comes from Xanthomonas sp. CFBP 8152, assembly GCF_014199025.1. Lineage (NCBI taxonomy): Bacteria > Pseudomonadati > Pseudomonadota > Gammaproteobacteria > Lysobacterales > Lysobacteraceae > Xanthomonas > Xanthomonas sp. CFBP 8152. The sequence goes on along the minus strand of NZ_JACHNO010000001.1, from coordinate 1,313,352 downwards.
CCAGGCGCGCGCAGTGAGGTTGATGTGGAGGTTGCGTGCAAAATCGGCAGGCGCCGCGAGTTCGGCCGGGGTCAAGCCGGCGAAATCGGCAGCGCAGTGCAGCAGGCCGTGCAGGCCGGCGAGCTCTGCCTGCAGCCGCTGCGCCAGCGCGGCGTAGTCGTCCGGCGTGGCGCCGGCCAGATCCAGCGGATACAGCGACGGCTCCGGCCCCAGCTTGGCAACTGCGTCATAGATGCGCTCCAGCGGGCGCAGCTTGCGACCGAGCAATACCACGGTCGCACCGGCGCATGCACACGCCTGCGCCGCAGCGCTCCCCAGGCCGCCGGCTGCACCGGTGATCAGCACCACGCGGCCGGCAAGCGCCGCCGCATCGGGCCGGGCCTGCGCCAGACTCACGGCTGATAGGCCTCACTGACGATGCGCTTGAGCTCGCCGGCTTCGAACAGTTCCAGCGTGATGTCGCAACCGCCGATCAGCTCGCCGTGGATGAACAATTGCGGGAAGGTCGGCCAGTTGGAATAGCGTGGCAGATTGGCGCGCACTTCAGGCTCTTCGAGCACGTTGACCGTGCGCAGCTGGTCGGCGCCGGCAGCGACCAACGCCTGCACCGCGCGGCTGGAAAACCCGCACATCGGAAATTGCGGGGTACCTTTCATGAACAGCACGATCGGGTGTTGTTCGACTTCGGCCTGGATCCGTTCCATCACCGGCATTGGACTCTCCTGACTGGGAGCGGCAGGCCCGACCGCCGGGTCGGATAGACTTCCGCAAAGGCGCGCATTGTAAGCCTTCAGCGCGACCTGTCGCCGCACTCCCTTCGCTGCCCTTGCCATCATGCCGATCGAACACCTTGCATTGCCCTACTCCCGCGCTGCCCTGGAGCCGCATCTTTCCGCCGCCACATTGGAGGCGCACCACGGCATCTGTCACCGCAACGAGGTCGATCGGCTCAATGCGCGCATCGAAGGCAGCGAGTTCGCCGAGCTGACGCTGGAAGACATCATCGCGCAGGCGCAAGGCACGCTGTTCCATCTGGCCGCGCAGGTGTGGAACCACAATTTCTATTGGCAGTGCCTGCGCCCACGCGGCGGCGGCGAGCCACTGGGCCGGCTGGCCGACCGCATCGCCAAATCGTTCGGCGACTTCGTGCATTTCAAGCAGGAATTCAACCGCGTCGCCGTGGGCACCTTCGGCTCGGGCTGGGTGTGGCTGGTGCAGCGTCCGGATGGCGCACTGGCGGTCGTCGCCACGCCGAATGCGTCCACGCCGCTCACCGGGCCGGACACCCCGCTGCTCGCCTGCGACCTGTGGGAGCACGCCTATTACCTGGATTACCGGCAGGACCGCGCGCAGTATCTGGAGGCGTTCTGGAAGTTGATCAACTGGGAGTTCGTGGCCAGCCGGTTGGGCTAGTGGCCCGCGCCGTTGCAACGGGTCAACGATCAGGTGATCCGTTGCAACGGCGCATTTGTAGGCACCGCGCACTGCTGTCCATCTTCGCCACGAATGCACATCAACCAGGCCACGGCAGCGCCACCGATGGTTCTGCGAATTACCCTTCGCTCAAACGCGCGAGCACCGGTTCCACCTGCGCATCACGCTGCAACGCGGTGCCTGCTTCGCTCAATGTCTGTGCAAGCGCCTGCGGCGTCTCGGCGCGCAGCGTGGCGTGGCCGACCTTGCGGCCCTCGCGCGCCTGCTTGCCGTAGTCGTGCCAATGCCCACCGGGCACCGCCAAAAATGCGGCAGCATCCGGCATCGCGCCCAGCCAGTTGAGCATGCAGGCATGCCCGCGCATCGCGGTGCTGCCGAGCGGCAAACCCAGCACCGCGCGCACATGATTTTCGAACTGCGAGGTTTCGGCACCTTCGATGGTCCAGTGCCCGGAGTTGTGCACGCGCGGCGCCATCTCGTTGGCGAGCAGCTGGCCATCGCGCACGAACAGTTCCAGCGCGAAGACGCCGACGTAGTCCAGGCGCTCGGCGATCGCGCGCGCATGCGCCTGTGCCGCAGCCTGCAACCCGGCATCCACACGCGCTGGCGCAAGACTGGCCGAGAGCACGCCGTCCACATGCCAGTTCTCGGTCAGCGGCCAGGCGCGCAATTCGCCGTCGCGCCCACGCACTGCCACCACGCTGACCTCGCGCTCGAACGGCACGAAGGCCTCCACGATCAGCCCGACCTTCTCCGCCTGCGCGCCGAGCGCGTCCCACGCGGCATCGGCATCGGCAAGCGCCTTGATGCGGAACTGGCCCTTGCCGTCGTAGCCGAAGCGACGCGTCTTGAGCACGCACGGCGTGCCGATACGGGCCAATGCGGCGTCGAGTCCTGCACGGTCGTCGATGGCAGCGAACTCGGGCACCGGAATGCCGAGCTCGCGGAAGAGGGTTTTTTCGCTGAGCCGGTCCTGCGCCACCGCCAATGCGGCAGCGCTGGGGAACACCGGCACCTGCGCGGCCAACTGCTGCGCGCCGGCGGCCGGCACGTTCTCGAAATCGAAGGTGATCACATCCACCTGTGCGGCGAATGCGGCAAGCGCGGACGTGTCGTCGAAGGCGCCGACCTGCAGCGGCGCCACCTGCCCTGCGCAGGCATCGGCGGCCGGGTCGAACACCGCAAAGCGCAAGCCCAACGGCGCGCCGGCCAACACCAGCATGCGGGCCAGCTGGCCGCCACCCAGAATGCCGACCGTGGTCATTGGCGCGGGTCGTCGCTGGCCATGACATCGTCGGTCTGCCTGGCGCGGAACTGCGCCAGCGCCTGACCGATCTGCGCCTGCTCCGGTGCCAGCATCGCTGCGGCGAACAAGGCCGCATTGGCCGCGCCGGCATTGCCGATCGCAAACGTCGCCACCGGAATGCCGGCCGGCATCTGCACGATCGACAGCAGCGAATCCATGCCGTTGAGCGCCTTGGACTGTACCGGCACACCGAGCACCGGCACCGCCGTCTTGGCCGCCAGCATGCCCGGCAGATGCGCCGCACCACCGGCACCGGCGATGATCGCGCGCAGACCGCGCGCGCCAGCCTGCTCGGCATAGCTGAACAACACATCCGGTGTGCGGTGCGCCGAAACCACCTTGACTTCGTAAGGCACGCCCAGCGCATCGAGCTTCTGAGCTGCGTGTTGCATGGTTTCCCAATCGGAACGGGAACCCATCACGATGCCGACCAGCGGCGCGGAGTGGTTGGAGGTCATGGCCCTGCCCTGCGGTAAAGACGTATTCTAGCCATCTTCCACGCAAGACAAGACTTCGATGGATCGCAAACTGCTCGACCTGCTGTGCTCGCCCGACACCCGCCAGCCGCTTTCGCTGCTCGACGGCAAGGGCCTGGAGGCACTCAACACCGCCATCGCCGGCGGAACCCTGCAGCGTGCCGACGGCACCGCGCAGGCACAGCCACTGCGCGAGGCACTGATCACGCGCGACCGCAAGCAGATCTTCCGCGTCGACGACGGCATTCCGGTGCTGCTGGCCGAAGAAGCCATCGGCACTGCGCAGATCGCCGACTTCCCCGAAAAGTGAATTCTCCCCTGCGCACCACCGTGCCGGAGGCACCACCGGCCGCACTGGTGGACGCCGATGTGGCGCGCGCGCTGGCCGAGGACATCGGCACCGGCGATGTGACCGCAGCGCTGTTGCCCGATCGGGCCGACAGCGCGTATCTGCTGTGCAAGCAGGACGCCGTGATCGCCGGGCGTCCCTGGTTCGACGCCACGCACCGCGCGCTCGATCCGCAGGTGCGGATCGACTGGCAGGTGCACGAAGGCCAGCACGTCGCCGCCGGCACGGTGCTGGCGCTGCTGCATGGCCGCAGCCGCAGCCTGGTCAGCGCCGAGCGCACCTCGCTCAATTTCCTGCAGACGCTGTCGGCCACCGCGACCGCCACGGCTGCATACGTCGCTGCCGTGGCCGGCACCGGAACGCGCATCCTGGATACGCGCAAGACGCTGCCGGGCCTGCGCGCCGCGCAGAAGTACGCCGTGCGCTGCGGCGGTGGCGACAATCACCGCATCGGCCTGTTCGACACGGTGATGCTCAAGGAAAACCATATCCGCACCGCCGGGTCGCTGAGCGCCGCCGTGCATGCCGCACGTGCGCAGCAACCACAGTTGCCGCTGGTGGTCGAGGTGGAAACACTGGAGCAGTTGCGCGAAGCCTTGCAGGTCGGCTGCACGCGCATCCTGATCGACGATTTCGACCCGGCAATGCGTCGCGACGCGGTGCGCATCGTTGCCACCCTGCCGCGAGAACAACGCATTCCGCTGGAAGTCTCCGGCAGCGTGGATCTGGCCGGCATTGCCGCCATTGCGGCCGATGGCGTGGATTGCATCTCCATCGGCGGGCTCACCAAGCACGTGCACGCGGTCGATCTGTCGCTCAAACTGGGCCCGCCGCCGCGCTGATTTCACGCTTGCCCGCAGCCGGCTCTGTCAGCCTGCTGCGATTGTTCTGTGCAGGATCTGCGATGACTGGAAAACCTTGGCCGTGGCTCTATCTGGTGTTGGCGGCATGGGGCGGCACCGCGGCCGCCGCGGAAGTCTGCGATGTGCCCCCACGCTTCGGCACCAGCCCTGCGGCAATCGCCATCGTGCGCAGCGCCTGCAACGAGCACCGCCTGTGGCAGCACCCGTTTATCGATGCCAAGGGCCGTCTGGCCAGCCTGGGCGTGACCGAGGCCGAATCGGGCTATCTGGCCGACCACGGCGTGGTCGCCTGGCAACGCGTGGCCGGCTACTGGCGCGACAGCGGCACGCTGGCATCGATGGGCGGCCGCCCCGGCGCATCGAGCTGCGCGGCACTGGATGGCACGCGCTATACCGCCAGCGATTGCCGCGCGTTCCTGGTCGACAACCCGTGGTCGGCCGCCTTCATCTCCTGGGTGATGACGCAGGCCGGCCTGAGCGGTTTCCATCGCTCTGCACGCCATCTGGATTACATCCGCAGCGCCTACAACGATGGCGCCAGCGGCCCGTACCAGTTCACTGACCCGGCGGTAGAGAAGCCCGCCCCCGGCGATCTGCTGTGCCTGCTGCGCGGGCGCAGCGCCGCGCTCGGCTACGCCGGCCTCAAGGCCGGGCTTGGCGGCAGCGCGCCGATGCCGTGGCAATCGCATTGCGATGTGGTGGTGGCTGCCAACGTCGGTGGCGATCGCACCCTGTATCTGATCGGCGGCAATGTGTTCAATACGGTGATGATGCGCAAGATGCCGCTGGACCGCGCCGGCCGCGTGGAGTTGCCGACACCGCAGTCCGACGGCAGCCAGGACCAGAGCGAGGACGGCCTGGGCATCGCCAGCGAGTGCACGCCGGCACACGAAGAACTCTGCGATTTCAATCGACGCGACTGGGCGGCCCTGTTGAAGCTGCGTCCGGATGCGGTACTGACCGCACCACCGCCGGTCGAGCAGCTGCCTTCGCCAACCACCTTGCCCACGGACCAGACGATGCCGCCGGGTTTCCCACGCGTGGTGCCGCCGCGTCCGGAAGCACAGCCCGAGCCGAAACAACAGCCCAGGTAAGCAGGGCTCAAAGCCCCTCTCACGTCGGGAGAGGGGTTGGGGTGAGGGTACGAAGGCGAAGCCCCAGCCTTGGTTCAACCGTAGGACGCTTCGCCTTTACCCTCATCCGCCCCTACGGGGCACCTCCTCCCGCAGGAGAAGGATCAAGTCACGCGCCATTGCCGGACAGCCAACGAAAAAGCGGGCCGAAGCCCGCTTTTTCGTGACGCGTCAAACAGTGACAGTTACTCGGCAGACGCCGGCAGGCCTTCGCCTTCTTCCACTGCCTTGATCGACAGACGGATACGGCCCTGCTTGTCCACTTCCAGCACCTTGACGCGGACCAGATCGCCTTCCTTCAGCTTGTCGCCGACCTTTTCCACGCGCTCGCTGGAGATCTGCGAGACGTGCACCAGGCCGTCCTTGCCCGGCAGGATGGTGACGAACGCACCGAAGTCCATGATCTTGGCGACCTTGCCTTCGTAGATGCGGCCCGGCTCCACGTCCGAGGTGATCTGCTCGATGCGCGACTTCGCAGCTTGCGCAGCAATGGCGTTGACCGAGGCGATGATGATCGTGCCGTCGTCCTGGATGTCGATCTGGGTACCGGTTTCCTTGGTGATGGCCTGGATGGTCGAACCACCCTTGCCGATCACTTCGCGGATCTTGTCCGGGTGGATCTTGATGGTCAGCAGACGCGGCGCGTAATCGCTCAGCTCCAGACGCGGGGTGGTCAGGGCATGCGCCATCTCGCCGAGGATGTGCAGACGGCCGGCCTTGGCCTGCTGCAATGCCTGCTTCATGATCTCTTCGGTGATGCCTTCGATCTTGATGTCCATCTGCAGCGCGGACACGCCTTCGGCAGTACCGGCCACCTTGAAGTCCATGTCGCCGAGGTGATCTTCATCGCCCAGGATGTCCGACAGCACGACGAAGTCGTTGCCTTCCTTGACCAGACCCATCGCGATACCGGCGACCGGCGCCTTGATCGGCACACCGGCGTCCATCAGCGCCAGCGAGCTGCCGCAGACCGATGCCATCGAGGACGAACCGTTGGACTCGGTGATTTCCGAGACCACGCGGATGGTGTACGGGAACTCCTCCAGGCTCGGCATCACCGCCAGTACGCCGCGCTTGGCCAGACGGCCATGGCCGATCTCGCGACGCTTCGGCGCACCGAAGCGACCGCACTCGCCCACCGAGTACGGAGGGAAGTTGTAATGGAACAGGAAGTTCTCTTTGTACTCGCCCGAGACGGCGTCGATGACCTGACCGTCGCGTGCGGTGCCGAGCGTGGTGATCACGATGGCCTGGGTCTCGCCGCGGGTGAACAGCGCCGAGCCATGGGTACGCGGCAGCACGCCGGCCTTGGCGCTGATCGGACGCACGGTATCCAGTGCACGGCCGTCGATGCGCACCTTGGTGCTCAGCACCGAGCCGCGCATGGTCTGGTATTCCAGCTCGCCGAATTCCTTGGACAGATCACCGGCAGCCCAGCCTTCGATCGTGGCGCGCGGTGCCAGCGCACCCAGCACGTCCTTCTTGATCGCCGAAATCGCATCGCGGCGCTGCAGCTTGTCGCGCACCTGGAAGGCCGAAGCGAGCTGCTCGCCCACTGCTTCCTTCAGCGCGGCGATCATGCCGTCGTTCTTGGCCGGAGCCACCCAGTCGGACGGCTTGGTGCCGGCTTCGACGGTCAGCTCGTTGATGATGTTGATGACCTTCTGCATCTCGCGATGGCCGAACGTCACCGCGCCCAGCATCACTTCTTCCGACAGCAGCTCGGCTTCGGACTCGACCATCAGCACCGCATTGGCGGTACCGGCCACGACCAGCTCCAGCTGCGAATCCTTCAGCTCGGTCACGGTCGGGTTGAGGATGTATTCGCCATTCTTGTAACCGACCTTCGCCGCAGCGATCGGGCCGTTGAACGGAGTGCCGGCCAGCGACAGCGCGGCCGATGCGCCGATCAGCGCGGCGATATCGCCGTCGATGTCCGGGTTCATCGACATCACGGTGGCGATGATCTGCACTTCGTTCTTGTAGTCCTCGGGGAACAGCGGACGGATCGGGCGATCGATCAGGCGCGAGATCAACGTTTCCTTCTCGGTCGCACGTCCTTCGCGCTTGAAGAAGCCGCCCGGGATGCGGCCGCCGGCGTAGAACTTCTCCTGGTAATCAACCGTCAGAGGAAAGAAGTCCTGTCCTTCGCGCGCGCTCTTGGCGGCGACGGCGGTGACCAGCAGTACGGTGTCGTCGAACTTGACGATGACGGCGCCGCCTGCCTGGCGAGCGATTTCGCCCGTCTCCAGGGTGACGGTGTGCTTGCCGTACTGGAAGGTTTTGGTGATTTTTGCCACGGAGGTTTTTTCCCTTAGGTGTTGCTGTCTTCGTTGGACCGTCGTCGACCCATGCCGAGAACGGGCGGCCGGGAGGCTCCGGCCCATGAACCACATGCTGCAGATAACGTGATGCGAATGACCAAAACAAAGCCGCGGCGCATCGCTGCGCCGCGGCGGTATGACTCGATTAGCGGCGCAGGCCGAGCTTCTCGATCAAGGACTTGTAACGCTCGTTGTCCTTCTTCTTCAGGTAGTCGAGCAGGCTGCGGCGGCGGTTGACCATCTGCAGCAGGCCACGACGGCTGTGGTGATCCTTCTTGTGGGTCTTGAAGTGGCCGGTCAGCAGCTCGATGCGCGCGGTCAGCAGGGCGACCTGCACTTCCGGCGAACCGGTGTCCTGTGCGCTGCGCTTGTTGTCTTCAATAACTTTCTGGGTGTCGACGGACATGATGTTTACTCGATAGATGCGTGGTCGGCAGGAACGTGCATGACGCACCGCCGGACTCGCCGTTTGCTAGGGATGAGCGCGCTTGGCGCTGGAGATGCCCCGATTGGGGCCGCAAAATTGTAACGTCGTGCGGGCCCGGGAACAAGTTGACCAAAACTTAACAAGCTACGGCGTCGTTCAGTCCATTGAATAGACGCTGCGGCGACAAACGCCCCTCCGCGTCCACCAGGCCTAGCCCCGAGGGGATTCCGTCCGGTCCGAACACGGCCACCTGGCCGGTCGGAAATGCGACATCGCGCAGGCGCTGGCCCATGCGAAAACGTGCCGCATGCGATGCATCGAGCACGATCCGCGCAAAATCGGCCAGTCCGGCCTCGATCGGCAACAACAGCTCCTGCGCGTCGGTGCCCGCCTCCAGGGCTGCCGACAACGCCTCCAGCGTGATCATCTGCGGCGCGCGAAACGGCTCGACCCAGAGCCGGCGCAGCGAGGCGATATGCGCACCGCAGCCAAGCACCTCGCCCAGATCGCGCGCCAGGCTGCGGATGTAGGTGCCCGAGCCGCAGGTCACGCGCAACTTCAGCCGCGACGCGGCGTAACCGAGTACCTCGATCGCATGTACATCGACCTCGCGCACCGGCGCGGCGATCACCTCGCCCCGGCGTGCCTTGGCGTACAGCGGCTCGCCGCCCTGCTTGAGCGCGGAATAGATCGGCGCTTGTTGGCGGATACGGCCGATGAAGGGCGTCAGCGCCGCACGCAGCGCGCCTTCGTCCAGTGCCGGCACCGCACACTCGCGCAACATCTGGCCATCGGCATCGTCGGTATCGGTGGTGACACCCAGCACGATCTCGGCGTCGTAGGCCTTGGCCGCACCGAGCAGCAGGCCGGCAATCTTGGTGGCCTCGCCCAGACACAGCGGCAGCAAGCCGGTGGCCAGCGGGTCCAGGCTGCCGGTGTGGCCGCCCTTTTCGGCACGCAACAAGCGGCGCGCGGACTGCAAGGCCGTGTTGGAGCTGACTCCAGCCGGCTTGTCGAGCAACAGGATGCCGTGCAACGGGCGATAGACGATACGGGGTTTCAACAGATCGGTGCTCGAATCGGGCACTGTGCGCGCCCGTTGAAATCAGGGCCGCTGATCGACAGGCGGCCGGCCGGCAGCGCTCAGCGCTGCTCGGCGTCCTCGTCGCTGGACGCGGCCTCGGGGCCGACATCGTCCAGGTCACGCAGCAGGTTGTCGATGCGCTCGCCGCGGTCGACCGAATCGTCGTAATGGAAATGCAGCTCGGGCACGTGGCGCAGCTTCATCGCGCGCGCCAGCTGCGTGCGCAGCTGACCGGCGATTTCCTTGAGCCCCTTGACGGCTTCGGCCGAACGTTCCTGCTGCAGCGCGGTAACGAACACCTTGGCATGTGCCAGGTCGCGGCTGATTTCGACGTCGGAAACGCTGACCGACGGCAGGCCGTGGTCGCGCACGGCCGCGTGCACGATCGTGCCGAGGTCGCGACGCACCTGCGCCGAAACGCGGTCGGTGCGATGGAATGATTTGGTTGGCATGGTCATGGACCTGGTTGATTCGGAGGGCCAGTTGGCACCGAAGCCAAAAACGGACGCGGGCGGCCATGCCGCCCTCGCCTTGCAGAACTTGCCTTGCAACTCCGCCTGACGGAGTCCGGGGCCCGCAGGCCCCGGCAGCCGTTATAGCGTACGGGCGACTTCGATACGCTCGAAGCACTCGATCTGGTCGCCGGCCTTGACGTCGTTGTAGGCCTTCACGCCGATACCGCACTCGGTACCGTTGCGCACTTCCTCGACGTTTTCCTTGAAGCGACGCAGCGATTCCAGCTCGCCCTCGAACACCACGACGCTGTCGCGGAGCACGCGGATCGGCTTGCTGCGCTTCACCACGCCTTCGATGATCATGCAGCCTGCAACCGCGCCGAACTTGGAGCTGCGGAACACGTCGCGGACCTGCGCGATACCGATGATCTCTTCGCGGATTTCCACGCCGAGCAGACCCGACGCCACCTGCTTCACCTGGTCGATCACGTCATAGATGATCGAGAAGTAACGCAGATCGATGCCGTTGGACTCGACGATCTTGCGGGCCGAGGCATCGGCACGCACGTTGAAGCCGATCACCGTGGCCTTGGAGGCCGCTGCCGAATTGGCATCGGATTCGGTGATGCCGCCCACACCGGAGTGGATCACGTTGATGCGGATGTCGTCGTTGGACAACGCCACCAGCGACTGCTTGAGCGCTTCCACCGAGCCCTGCACGTCGGCCTTGATCACCAGGTTCAGCACCTGCTGGCCTTCGCCCTTGCCCATCTGGGCCAGGATGTCTTCCATGCGGTTGCTGGCCGAGGCCACCAGACGCGACTCGCGACGCTTGGTTTCGCGCTGCTGCGCCACGTCCTTGGCCAGACGCTCGTCGTCGACGACCACGAAGTCGTCGCCGGCTTCCGGCACGCCGGACAGCCCGAGCACCTGTACCGGAATCGACGGGCCGGCCGAGGCCGGCTGGTGGCCGGTCTCGTCGAACAGCGCACGCACGCGGCCGTACTGGATGCCGCACACCAGGTAGTCGCCACGCTTCAGCGCGCCCTGCTGCACCAGCACCGTGGCCACCGGGCCGCGGCCCTTGTCCAGCGAGGATTCGATCACGGTACCGCTGGCGCGGCCCTCGGCCACTGCCTTCAGCTCCAGCACCTCGGCCTGCAGCGAGATCGCGTCCAGCAGCGTGTCCACACCGGTACCGACCTTGGCCGACACTTCGATGAACTGGGTATCGCCACCGAACTCTTCGGCCACCACGTTTTCAGCCAGCAATTCGTTCTTGACCCGCAGCGGATCCGCGCCGGCCTTGTCGATCTTGTTCACCGCCACGATCAACGGCACGCCTGCCGCCTTGGCGTGCGCCACCGCTTCCTTGGTCTGCGGCATCACACCGTCATCGGCCGCCACGACCAGCACGACGATGTCGGTGATCTTGGCGCCACGGGCACGCATCGAGGTAAACGCGGCATGGCCGGGCGTATCCAGGAAACTGATGACGCCACGGCCGGTTTCGACGTGGTACGCACCGATATGCTGGGTGATGCCACCGGCTTCGCCCGAGGCGATCTTGGTGCGACGGATGTAATCCAGCAGCGAGGTCTTGCCGTGATCGACGTGACCCATGATGGTCACCACCGGCGGACGCGACGTAGCATCGCCCTGCGCATCCTCGGCATGCGCCAGCAGCGCATCCTCGAAGTCGGCATTGTCGGCACGCACGGCCTTGTGGCCGAGTTCCTCGGTCACCAGCGCGGCGGTGTCATGGTCGATGCTTTGGGTGATGGTCGCCATGACGCCCATCTTGAACAGCGCCTTGACTACATCGCCGCCCTTGAGCGCAAGCTTCTGCGCCAGGTCGGCCACGGTGATGGTTTCGCCGATCGCCACTTCGCGTACCACCGGCGCGGTCGGACGCTCGAACCCGTGCGGACCGCTATTGCCCTGGTTGCCGCCACGGCCGTTGTCGTTGCCACGACGCGAGGACGACGAACCCGGACGACCGGTCGGCTTGCCGCGCACGTTGGAACGGCGCGCACGATCGGCCGCGGACAGATGCAACTGCCCGGCAAAACGCTTGGTCGCATCGTCGTCTTCGACACCCGCCACCATGACGTGCGAACCGCGCGTCTTGTGCTTGGCCGCATTGGAACGGTCGTCCGGACGCGCCGGCGTGGCAGGACGCGATGCCGGCGGTGCGCCAGCCGGACGGGCCGGACGCGGCGCAGACGGCGACGACGGCGTGCGTGCGGCAGAGGCTGCAGGCGGTGCGGCTGCGGCAGCCACCGGCGCCGGCGCACTGGCAGCCGCAGCGGCTTCCTCGGCAGCCTTGCGCTCGGCTTCGGCGCGGTCGCGCGCAGCCTGTTCCTCTTCGCGCTTGCGCTGGATCGCTTCGTCGCGCACGCGGTCGCTTTCGGCCAGCGCCTGCTGCTCGTCGAGATTGCGCTGACGCGAGGCGGCGAGCTTGGCCAGAATGTCGGCGCGCTCCTCGTCCGGCGTCATCGGCGCAGGACGGCCGCTGCCTTCGTTTTCGGACTTCACGTAGGTGCGCTTCTGCCGCACTTCCACGTTGACCGTGGTCTTGGTGCGGCCGGCGCTGACCGTGACTTCCTGCAGCTTGCGCCGGTTGAGCGTGATCTTCTTGGCTGCTTCGCTCGCCGCTTCGGCAGGCGTCTCGGCCTTGCCATGCGTGCGACGCAGGAAGCCAAGCAGTTTCATCTTCTCGGTGCTGGTCACGACCTGGTCGGGACCGCTGAACTTCATTCCGGCCTCGGCCAGTTGAACCAGCAGTTTATCGACCGGCGTATTGACCAGTTCGGCAAGCTTGCGGATGGTGGTTTGCTGCGACATTCGGATCCTATGATCTGGTTGGCGCCCCCTCGCCCAGAGCAAGGGAAACGCTGATTCTAAGCCCTGATGGGGTCAGGGCGCGGTTCATTGCCGGCTCATTCGCCGCGCTCCAAACGGGCGATCTCCTCGGCGCGGGCCGCCAGGATCAGCGCCGCGGCGCGCTCCTGGGTCAGACCCTCGATGCCGAAGTCGACGATCTCGTCCGCTGCCAGGTCGGACAAGTCCTCGCTGGTGCGCACGCCATGCTCGGCCAGAGCAAAGGCCGTTTCCTCGTCCATCCCCTCCAGCGCCAGCAGGTCCTCGGTGGGCTGAGTTCCTTCCAGGCCTTCTTCTTCTGCCAGCGCGGCGTTGAGCAACGCATCGCGGGCACGGGCGCGCAGCTCTTCGACGATGTCTTCGTCGAAGCCTTCCACCGCCAGCAACTCGCCGACCGGCACGTAGGCGATTTCCTCGACCGTATTGAAGCCTTCGGTCACCAGGATCGCTGCGATTTCCTCGTCCACTTCCAGGCGATCCATGAACAACTGGCGCGCGGAGGTCTGCTCGGCTTCGGACTTGGCGGCCACCTGGTCGGCGGTCATCACGTTGAGCTGCCAACCGGTCAGGCGGCTGGCCAGACGCACGTTCTGGCCGCCCTTGCCGATCGCCTGGGCCAGGCGGTCTTCCGCCACGGCCAGATCCATCGAGTGCTTGTCTTCATCGACGATGATCGACTGCACTTCGGCCGGCGCCATCGCATTGATGACGAAGTTGGCCGGGTTCTCGTTCCACAGCACGATGTCCACGCGCTCGCCATTGAGCTCGTTGGACACCGCCTGCACGCGCGACCCACGCATGCCGATGCACGCGCCGATCGGATCGGTACGGGTGTCGTGCGCGATCACCGCGATCTTGGCGCGGTCGCCCGGATCGCGTGCGCAGGCCTTGATCTCGACCAGGCCCTGGCCCACTTCCGGCACTTCGAGCTTGAACAGCTCGATCATGAATTCCGGCGCGGCGCGGCTGATGAACAGCTGCGGGCCACGGGGTTCGGAACGCACTTCGGCCAGATAACCGCGCACGCGGTCGCCCGGGCGCAGCACGTCGCGCGGGATGCCCTTGTCCTTGGGAATGAAGGCTTCGGCATTGCCGCCCAGGTCGACAAAGATGTTGCCGCGCTCGGCGCGCTTGACCACACCGGTGATCAACTCGCCGACGCGATCCTTCCAGGCATCGACCACCTGCTGACGCTCGGCTTCGCGCACCCGCTGCACGATCACCTGCTTGGCAGCCTGCGCCGCGATACGGCCGAAGTCCGGGTTTTCGATCTGTTCTTCGATGTAGTCGCCCACATCCACGCCGTCGGCTTCGTCGACGGCATCCATCAGACGCACCTGGCGATCCGGGGATTCCATCACGACATCGTCGGCAACCACTTCCCAACGACGATAGGTTTCGTAGTTACCGTCCTTGTGGTCGATGGTCACGCGCGTCAGCACGTCCTGGTCGGGATAGCGCTTCTTCGCTGCGGAAGCCAGCGCGGCCTCGATCGCATCGAAGATCACTTCGCGCGGCACGCCCTTTTCGTTGGCCACCGCATCCACTACCAGCAAAAGTTCCTTGCTCATTTCGTCACTCCGCGCGCGGCTTGCCAGCCGCCGACTCGTTGGATGGTTTCTTCTTCTCGTGCCCGGGTTTTTTCGGGCCGGGCTTGTTCGGTTTTTGCGGGGCCAGGCCCAGGGCGACCCAATCCGGCAGGATGCGCGCCTTGTCAATGTTGTCGAAGCCCACCTGCACATCCTTGCCATCGATGACGAACACCACCGTATCGGCCTCGGAGTCGATCCGCGCGATCTGGCCCTGGAAGCGGCGCCGGCCATCCTGCGCCAGCTTCAACACGATCTTGGCGGACTCGCCAACGTGACGGCCGAACTGCTCCAGCGTGAACAACGGGCGGTCCACACCCGGCGAGGACACCTCGAGCGTGTAGTTGCCGGTGATGGGATCCTCGACGTCGAGCTGGGCCGAGACTTCGCGGCTCACGCGCTCGCAGTCGTCGACATTGATCACGCGCTCGGGCTGTTCGGCCAGCGGCACATCGATGTACAGGCGCAATGTGGCGCCACCTGGAGCGGGAAGATATTCCACACCCAGCAGTTCCAAGCCCAAGGACTCAACCGTTGGACTCAGCAGATTCGCGATTTCGGTCGCTTTTTCGCTCACAGACTGCCCTGATCAGATGATTGCCAGTAGAACCCCGGCAACCGGCAGCAAACTTTCCGGTTCCGGAAAAAACAAGGGGCCCGATGGGCCCCTTGCGTAAAAAAAGCCCGACCTCTCAGGGTCGGCGCAAAGACGGGAACATGCGTCTTTGCGATCCAAGAAGCTGAAGTACTGCCCTAAGGCATTGCATTAAAGCAGTACTTCAAAACTTGGTAGCGGGGGCAGGATTTGAACCTGCGACCTTCGGGTTATGAGCCCGACGAGCTGCCAGACTGCTCCACCCCGCAGCAGAAGCGGAATTATGAAGAACTTGAGCGGCAATTGCAAGCCCTAGTTTTTCATCGATTGAAAACCCTGGGGTCTTCAACGTCGCGGCAAATGATAACCGCATTGCAACAAAAACGAAACAGCAATCACGACTTTATTTCAGTCCCCCATCGACGGCGCGCACAGCACACGCGCCGCGAGGTCATGCGAGGATGCGTGCCTTAGGCAAGGCCCGCAAATGCCCGCTGGCACCACACCATGATCGGGCTCCAGGCCAGGCCTAGCGCAAGCAAGGCCAGCGCATTGACACCCAGCACGGTGCCGAGCACACGATCGTTGTTGGCCGGCAACGGCTCGCCCACCGGCTCATCAAAGTACATGACCTTGATGACGCGCAGATAGTAGAAGGCGCCGATCACCGCGCAAAGCACGCCGACCAGGGCCAGCCACAACATGTCGCCGTTCACCGCGGCACCCAGAACTGCCAGCTTGGTCCAGAAACCCAGGAACGGCGGAACACCCGCAAGCGAGGCCATGATGCACAGCACCAGGCCGGCCATCCACGGATTGCGCGCGTTGAGTCCCTTGAAGTCGTCGATGTTCTCGGCTTCGAAGCCATTGCGCGACAGCGCGATGATGGCGCCGAACGCGGCAGTCGACATGATGGTGTAGCTCACCGCGTAGAACATCGCCGCGGCATAGCCCTGCTCTCCGCCGCCGGCCACGCCCATCAACAGGAAGCCGATGTGCGACACGGTCGAGTACGCCAGCATGCGCTTGAGATTGCTCTGCGCAATCGCCATCAGATTGCCGATCACCAGCGACACTGCCGACAGGCCACCGATCAACAGATGCCACTGCGGCGACAGCGGACCCATTCCCACTTCGAGCAGGCGATACGCCATACCGAAGGCGGCGAGCTTGGGCGCGGAGCTGATGAACAAGGCGATCGGCGCAGGCGCGCCCTGGTACACGTCGGGCAACCACATGTGGAACGGCGCAGCACCCAACTTAAAGGCCACGCCGGCGATCATGAAGATGGTGCCGGTCAGCAGCAGCGTGCGCTCGCTGGAGCCGTCGATCGCGTCGTGGATGCCGCTCAGGCTCAGCGTGCCGGTGGCGCCGTAGACCAGCGACATACCGTACAGCAGCAGACCCGAGGCCAGCGAACCGAGCACGAAATACTTCATCGCCGCTTCGGTGGCCAGGCCGTTGTCGCGGTTGGAGGCGACCAATGCGTACGAGCACAGCGCGAGCAGCTCCAGGCCCAGGTACACCATCAGCAGGCTGCCAGCCGAGGTCAGCAGCATCATGCCGGCGGTGGCGAACAACACCAGCACCGGGATCTCGCCCTGATAGAGATTGCGTTCGCGCAAGTACGTCCAGCCGTAGACCAGACTCAGGCCGCTGACCAGCACGATCACCGTCTTCATCACGTCAGCCGCGGTGTCGCGCACGAACATGCCGTGGAAGATCTCGCCCTGCCCGCCCGTGCCGGTCGCCAACAGCGCGAACACCACCGCAAGCACGGCGACGGAGAACAGGTGGGTCCAGACCTTGTTCCGCTGGCTCACGAACAGGTCGAGCATCAGCAGTGCAAAGGCGCCGCCGATCAGCACCAGCTCCGGAACAAGCGGAGCCAGGTCAGCGGTGGTCAACGGCGCGAGCGTTGGCGTGGTCATCATCAAATCCTGGAAATCAAAACGTACGGCAAGCTGTTACAGCTTGGACGCGGCAATCTGGGTAGCCAGCTTGGCGATCGATGGTTCCATCAGATCGGTCAGCGGCTTCGGATACAGGCCCAGGGCCAGCACGCCAACGGCGAACACCCCCAGCACGAACGCCTCACGGCCATTGATGTCCTTCAGCTCGGCCACATGGGCATTGGCCACTTCGCCGAAGAACACGCGCTTGTAGAGCCACAGCGTGTAAGCGGCGGTGATCACCAGCGTGGTGGCGGCAGCGAAGGCAACCAGCGGATGCTTCTGGAAGCTGGCCAGGATCACCATGAACTCGCCGACGAAGCCACTGGTGCCCGGCAGGCCGGCATTAGCCATGAAGAACAGCATTGAGAACGTCGCAAACCACGGCATCACATTGACCACGCCGCCGTAATCGGCGATGCGGCGGGTATGCATGCGGTCGTACAGCACGCCGATGCAGGAGAACATCGCACCGGACACGAAGCCGTGCGAAATCATCTGCACCATCGCACCCTGCAGGCCCAGGCGGGCGGCGTCGGTGCTGCCGTACTCACGGACCAGGGTGAAGGCGATAAAGGTGCCGAGGGTGACAAAGCCCATGTGCGCGATGGACGAATACGCCACCAGCTTCTTCATGTCCTCCTGCACCAGGGCCACCAAGCCGACGTAGACCACCGCGATCAGCGACAGCGTGATCACCAGCCAGGCGAACTCATGGCTTGCATCCGGCACGATCGGCAGGTTGAAGCGCAGGAAGCCGTAGCCGCCGATCTTCAGCGCGATCGCAGCCAGGATCACCGAACCGGCGGTCGGCGCTTCGACGTGCGCATCCGGCAGCCAGGTGTGCACCGGGAACATCGGCACCTTGACCGCAAACGCGATCAGGAAGGCGAAGAAGATCCAGGTCTGCTCCTTGGCGGTCAGCTGCAGCGCGTACAGGTCGGCCAGCTGGAAGCTGCCACCCTTCAGATACAGGTAAACCAGGCCCACCAGCATCAGCACCGAGCCGAGGAAGGTGTAGAGGAAGAACTTCATCGCCGCGTAGATCCGCCGCGGACCGCCCCAGACGCCGATGATCAGGAACATCGGGATCAGCATGGCTTCGAAGAAGACATAGAACAGCATCGCATCGGTCGCAGCGAAGATGCCGACCGTGACGCCTTCCAGGATCAGGAAGGCGGCGACGTACTGATTGACGCGCTTGTCGATCGAGCGCCAAGCGCCGATCAGGGCCAGCACCGTCACCAGCGTGGTCAGTACGATCAACGCGACCGCGATACCGTCCACGCCCAGGTTGTAGCCGATGTTGTAGGCCGGAATCCAGGCATGCAGTTCGATGAACTGCATGGCGTCATTGGCCGTGTCGTAGCCCAGCAGCGGCAGACTCAGCACAAAGGTCGCCACCGCCACCGCCAACGATGCCCAGCGGGCGGTCTCGGCATTGCGCAACGCAAGGATCAAGGCGCCACCGATAATCGGCAGCCAGATCAAGATAGACAGTAAAGGCCAGTTCGACACGTTTTCTTATTCCGTACAGGTCAACGCCAGAAATGCATCAGTACCGCCAACAAGGCGATCAAACCGATGATCATTGCGAAGGCGTAGTGATAGAGGAAACCGGATTGCGTGCGACGCAGCAGATTTGCAGCCAGGTCGATCAGTCGGGCAGAACCATTGACGACGACACCGTCGACCACATGGGTATCGATGGCACGTGACGCCTTGCCAAGGACCACGCCGCCACCGGCGAAGCCATTGATCCAGAGCTTGTCGAAGCCGTACTTGTTTTCCAGCAGCCACACCACCGGCGCGAACGCCTTGCGCGACTTGGTAGCCAGTTCCGGCTTCCACAGATAGAACAGCGCAGCCAGCAGCAGACCGGCGACCGTCAGGAAGAACGGTGCCGCCATCATGCCATGCAGCGCGAAGGCGACCGGGCCGTGGAACTCTTCGGCCAGTGCGCCGACGGTGTCGCGTGCCGGATCGTAGAAATCGACGATGCCGGTGAAGAACGACACTGCCTGCCCCTTGATCGCATGTGCGGCGTGGTGGCCCTGCCAATCGGTGCCGAACAGCATCGGGCCGATGGTGAAGAAACCGATCGCCACCGACGGGATCGCCAGCAGGATCAACGGCAACGTCACCACCCACTTGGATTCGTGCGGCTCGTGGGCACCATGGTGGCCATGACCGTGATCATCGTGACCGTGATCATCGTGACCGTGCGTATCGTGTGCATGTGCGTCGTGTGCATGTGCGTCGTGCGCATGACTGTCGTGCGCGTGGACCTGCGCCTCGGCATCGGTATGCGCGCTGTCGTGGTGGCCATGGACATCGTGCGCATGCGCATCGCGGAAGCGCTCCTTGCCATGGAAGGTCAGGAACAGCAGGCGGAAGCTGTAGAAACTGGTCACCAGTACGCCACCGAGCACTGCCCAATACCCGTAGGTCGCGATCCAGCTATGCGACTCGTGGGCATGGTGCGCGGCTGCCTCGATGATGGTGTCCTTGGAGTAGAAGCCGGAGAAGAACGGCGTACCGACCAGCGCCAGCGTACCGATCACGCTGGTCCAGTAGGTCACCTTCATGTACTTGCGCAGGCCGCCCATCTTGCGCATGTCCTGCTCGTGGTGCATGCCGATGATGACCGAGCCGGCCGCCAGGAACAGCAGCGCCTTGAAGAAGGCATGCGTCATCAGGTGGAACACGGCGGCCGAATAGGCCGATACGCCCAGCGCCACCGTCATGTAGCCCAGCTGCGACAGCGTGGAATACGCAACCACGCGCTTGATGTCGTTCTGCACGATGCCGATCAGGCCGGTGAAGAAGGCCGTGGTCGCACCGATGAACAGGATGAAGTTCAACGCGGTTTCCGACAGTTCGAACAGCGGCGACATGCGCGCGACCATGAAGATGCCGGCGGTGACCATCGTGGCGGCATGGATCAGTGCCGAAATCGGCGTCGGGCCTTCCATCGAGTCCGGCAGCCACACGTGCAGCGGCACCTGCGCCGACTTGCCCATCGCACCGATGAACAGGCAGATGCAGATCAGCGTCATCACGCTCCATTCGTGGCCTGCGAACAGCTGCACCTTGGCGCCGGCCATGGTGGTCGCGTTGGCGAATACGGTGGAGTAATCCAGCGAGCCAAACCACAGCAGCACGCCGGCGATACCGAGAATGAAGCCGAAGTCGCCGACGCGATTGACCAGGAACGCCTTCATGTTGGCGAACACGGCAGTCGGGCGCTTGAACCAGAAACCGATCAGCAGATACGACACCAGACCCACTGCTTCCCAGCCGAAGAACAGCTGCAGGAAGTTGTTGCTCATCACCAGCGTGAGCATGGAGAAGGTGAACAACGAGATGTAGCTGAAGAAGCGCTGGTAACCCGGGTCTTCTTCCATGTAGCCGATGGTGTAGATGTGCACCAGCAGCGACACGAAGGTCACCACCACCATCATCATCGCGGTCAGGCGATCGACCATGAAGCCGACGTGCGCCGAGTAGTTACCGACATCGAAGAAGGTGTACAGGTTCTGGTTGAACGGGCTGGCGCCCTGCTCCACCAGTTGATACAGCGTCAGGCACGACAGCACGCAGCTGACCGCCACGCCCAGGATGGTGACGTATTGCGCGCCCTTGCGCCCTACCTGGCGACCGAACAGGCCGGCGATGATGCTGCCGACCAGCGGTGCAAGCACCACCGCAATCAACAGACTCTTGGAGAGAGTGATTTCCATCTACAGGTCAGCCCTTCAACGTATCGACTTCGGCCACATTGATCGTGCGGCGCGTGCGGAACAGAGTCACCAGGATCGCAAGGCCGATCGCAGCCTCCGCAGCGGCAACGGTCAGGATGAAGAACACGAACAGCTGACCGGCAGGGTCGCCAAGCTCGCGCGAGAACGCAATGAAGTTGACGTTGACCGACAGCAGCATTAGCTCGATCGACATCAGCAACACGATGACGTTCTTGCGGTTGAGGAAGATGCCGGCCAGGGAGATGCAGAACAGCACCGCGCCCAGTCCAAGCAGGTGGCCCAAGGTAATCAAGACTTCGCCTCCTGTCCGTCGGCTGCGTCGAGCTTCGGCGCAACCTGTACCGGCTTTTCAACCGCCATTTTGACCATGCGCAGACGATCGCCCGCCTTCACCCGCGACTGTTCGCCCGCGTTCTGGTGCTTGATGCCGGTGCGCTTGCGCAGGGTCAGCATCACGGCAGCTACCACGGCCACGGTCAGGATCACCGCAGCGAACTCGAACGGCAGCAGGAACTCGGTGTAGAGGGTCTTGGCCAGCCAGGTCAGGTTCGACACGTCGGCCGCCTGCGCGGCGGCGTTGTCGGCCGGGAACGGTACGGCACTGCGCGACTTGACCCCGATCAGGGTGACCATCTGCGCCAGCATGGCAACCGCCACGATGACGCCGACCGGCATGTACTTGACCCACCCTTCGCGCAGACGGCTGGTGTCGATGTCCAGCATCATCACCACGAACAGGAACAGCACCATCACCGCGCCGACGTAGACCAGCACCAGCGTTACGCCGAGGAACTCGGCGCCGACCAGCAACCAGATGCATGCCATCGAGAAGAAGGTGAGGATCAGGCACAACACGGCGTACACCGGGTTGCGCACGCTGATCACCGCACCGGCGGACACGACCGCGACGGCGGAGAAGGCGTAAAAAGCAATAGTGACCCAGTCCATCATGACCTCAACGGAAGGCGGCATCGGCAGCGCGACGCTCGGCGATCTCGGTTTCGAACCGGTCTCCGATCGCCAGCAGCTGCGGCTTGTTGACAATGTTCTCGCCACGCTTCTCGAAGTGGTACTCGAGGATGTGCGTCTCGACGATCGAGTCCACCGGGCAGCTTTCTTCGCAGAAGCCGCAGAAGATGCACTTGAACAGATCGATGTCGTAGCGCGTGGTGCGGCGCGAGCCGTCCTCGCGTTTGGCCGAGTCGATGGTGATCGCCAGCGCTGGGCACACCGCTTCGCACAGCTTGCAGGCGATGCAGCGCTCTTCGCCGTTGGGATAGCGACGCAATGCGTGCAGGCCACGGAAACGCGGCGACTGCGGGAACTTCTCCATCGGATACAGCACGGTGTACTTGGGCTTGAACGTGTATTTCAACGTCAGCCACAGGCCGCCTAGCAGTTCGAGCAGGAGCAGGCTCTTGAAGTAATGGGTGATCTTGTTCATCGGTTACACGCCCTTCTGGATCACGCCGTAAAACACCATCAACGCCGTCACTGCGATCCATACGATCGTGAGCGGAATGAACACCTTCCAGCCCAGACGCATGATCTGGTCATAGCGGTAACGCGGGAAGCTGGCACGGAACCAGATGTAGGCGCTGGCGAAGAAGAACACCTTCATCAGCAGCCACGGCCAACCACCCTTCCACACCCAGTCGATCCACGGCGAAATATCCGCATTGACCCACCCCTGGATCGGGCTCAACCAGCCGCCGAGGAAGAAGATCGAGATCAGGAAACTGACCAGGATCATGTTGGCGTATTCGGCCAGGAAGAACAGCGCGAACGCACCGCCCGAGTACTCCACCATGTGGCCGGCGACGATTTCCGATTCGCCTTCCACCACGTCGAACGGCGCGCGGTTGGTTTCGGCGACGCCGGACACCCAGTACACGATGAACAACGGGAACAGCGGAATCAGGAACCAGTCGAAGAAGCCGGAGCTGCCCGCCTGTGCGAACACGATCTGGCTCAGGTTGACGCTGCCCGAGGCGATCATCACGCCGACCAGCGCAAAGCCCATCGCGATTTCGTAGCTGACCACCTGCGCGGCCGAGCGCATCGCGCCCAGGAACGCGTACTTGGAGTTGGATGCCCAGCCGGCCAGGATGATGCCGTACACGCCCAGCGAGGTCATTGCCAGCAGGTACAGCAAACCCACGTTGGCGTTGGACAGCACCAGCTGCGCGTCGAACGGCACCACCGACCAGGCCGCGAAGGCCGGTGCCAGCGTCAGCAACGGCGCGATGATGAACATCGCCTTGTGCGAGCTGCTCGGTTGCACGATCTCCTTGAACAGGAGTTTGAACACGTCGGCGAAGGCCTGGAAGATGCCCATGCCCACGTACATCGGCCCGTGACGCACGTGCATCCAGCCAATCAGCTTACGCTCCCAGACCACGTAGAAGGCCACCGACACGATCACCGGCACGGTGATCAACAGGATCTTCAGCACGGTCCACAGCACCACGCCGCCATCGCCCAGACCGACAAACCACTGGTGCAGGGGATCGACCAGGTTCAACAGCAATTCGTTCATGCAGCCACCACCGTTACACGACCGGCACCGAGCGGCGCGGTTGCGCCATGGCCGGATTCGATCCACACCGTGCCCGGTGCGACGCGCTTGTCCAGCACCACCGGCAACGTCGCCTTACCGGCGTCGGTACCGACCTTGACCATCTGACCGGCGCCGACCTGCAGCTGCGCAGCCTGCTCCGGATGCATCGCCACACACGGCGCGATGTTGAGCGGATGCGACTGCAGCGCGGCGGCGCGACGCACCACCGCATCGGTGCGATAGATCGCAGCGGTGGCGGCAACTTCCAACCCGTCATTGCTCGAAGCCGGCCGCGCCGAGGCGACGGGGCTGACGATACGGT
Organism: Xanthomonas sp. CFBP 8152; assembly: GCF_014199025.1. Lineage (NCBI taxonomy): Bacteria > Pseudomonadati > Pseudomonadota > Gammaproteobacteria > Lysobacterales > Lysobacteraceae > Xanthomonas > Xanthomonas sp. CFBP 8152. The sequence continues at coordinate 1,289,836 of NZ_JACHNO010000001.1, read as the reverse complement.
TCTGCATGCCGGCGCGCAGGCCGACCAGATCGGTGAATTCGAAACCGGCCAGGCCGAGCTCGCCACCGAGGGCACGCAATACGCGCCAACCTTCGCGCGCTTCGACCGGCAGGCGACCGGCGGCACGTGCGGTCTGCACGCGACCATCCAGATTGGTCAGCGATGCGTCGATTTCCGGCAGTGCGCCGATCGGCAGGATCACATCGGCCACATCGCGCGTCGAAGCGCAGGCGAACTGACTGAATGCGACCACCTTGGCACCGGCCAACGCGCTGCGTGCAGCGGCGGCATCGGCGAAATCCAGGCCCGGCTCGATGCCATACAGCAGGTAGGCCTGGCGCGGCTGCGCCAGCATGCCGGCGACATCGCGAGCGATCGGCAGCACACCTTGCGCCACCAGACCGACTGCGTTCGCACCCTGCGGGATCCGGCACAGCGAGGCGCCGGTTGCAGCGGCAAAGTCGCGTGCAGCGGCACGCAACGCGGCAGCCTGCGGGTGGTTTTCAGCCAGTGCGCCGACCACGATCACGGCGCGCGTGGCGCCCTTGACCGCATCGCGCAATGCCGCATCGTCCAGGGCACTGGCCAGCTGCGACGGCGCAACGACCGTGCGGCTTGCCTGGGTGAAGGCGAAATCGAAATCGACCGGATTGACCGAATGGATCTGCGTCCCGTTCTGGATGCTGGCCTTGCGCAGGCGTGCATGCAGCAACGGCAGCTCGTGACGCACATTGGTGCCGAACAGCACCACCACATCGGCGCGCTCGATCTCGGCCAGCGGCGTGGCGAACACTTCGGCCACCGCGGCATCGGAGAAATCGCGGTTGAGCAGGCGGTGATCCAGATTGCCGCTGTTCAGGCCTTCGGCCAGACGTGCAAGCAATGCGCCCTCTTCGTTGGAGGTGGACGGATGCACGAGCACACCGAGCGGGTCGCCGGCGTTGTCACGCAGGATCTGCGTCGCGGCGGCCAGACCTTCGGCCCAGCTCACCTCGGTCCACTGCCCGTTGACCTTTTTCAACGGCTTGACCGCACGGTCTTCCGCATACAGGCCCTGATGCGAATAACGGTCGCGGTCGGACAGCCAGCACTCGTTGACTGCCTCGTTCTCGCGCGGCACGGTGCGCAGCACTTCGCCGCGACGCACATGCAGGAACAGGTTCGAGCCCATCGCATCGTGATAGCCGAGCGATTCGCGTGCCATCAATTCCCACGGACGCGCGCGGAACTGGAACACCTTGTTGGTCAGCGCGCCGACCGGGCAGACGTCGATGACGTTGCCGGAGATTTCAGTGGTCAGCGGCTTGCCGTCGTAGGTGCCGATCTGCAGGTTCTCGCCGCGATACATGCCGCCCAGCTCATAGGTGCCGGCAATGTCTGCGGTGAAACGCACGCAGCGGGTGCACTGGATGCAGCGGGTCATTTCGGTGGCGACCAGCGGCCCGATGTCCTCGTCCGGCACCACGCGCTTGCGCTCGTTGAAGCGGCTGACCGAACGGCCGTAACCGAGCGACACGTCCTGCAGCTCGCACTCGCCGCCCTGATCGCAGATCGGGCAGTCCAACGGATGGTTGATCAGCAGGAATTCCATCACGCTGCGCTGGTACTTCAGCGCCTTTTCGCTACGCGTGGTGACCTTCATGCCATCCATCACCGGCGTGGCACAGGCGGGCGACGGCTTCGGGGATTTTTCGACATCCACCAGGCACATGCGGCAGTTGGCCGCGATCGGCAGCTTCTCGTGGTAGCAGAAGCGCGGGATCGGGATGCCGGCCTTGTCGGCCGCCTGGATGATCATCGAACCCTTCGGCACCACCAGGGACTGCCCGTCGATCTCGACGGTGACATGGTCCGGTGGCACGTTCGGGTTCACTGGTTGGGCGCTCATGCAGCCACTCCGACATGCGTGTCGACGATCGAACGACCGTTGACGATGTAGTACTCGAACTCGTCCCAGAACTGGCGCAGGAAGCCTTGAATCGGCCACGCCGCCGCTTCGCCGAAGGCACAGATGGTGTGCCCTTCGATCTGGCCGGCAACGGTGCGCAGCTGATGCAGGTCTTCCATCGTGGCCTTGCCGGCGACGATGCGCTCCAGCACGCGGTGCATCCAGCCGGTGCCCTCGCGGCACGGGGTGCACTGGCCGCAGGATTCCTTGTGGAAGAACTGCGAGATGCGGCAGGCGAAGCGCACGCAGCAGACGCTGTCGTCCAGCACCACGATCGCGCCCGACCCCAGGCCGGTCCCGAGCGCACGCAAGGTGTCGTAGTCCATCTGCAGCCCGGCAACCTGGTCGGCCTTCAGCACCGGCATCGACACGCCGCCAGGCACCACGCCCTTGAGCTTGCGGCCCGGACGCAGGCCACCGGCCATTTCCAGCAGCTCGTCGAAGGTGGTGCCGAGCGGCACTTCGAAATTACCGCCCTTTTGCACGCAGCCGGACACCGAGAAGATCTTCGGGCCGCCGTTCTTGGTCTTGCTCAGCCCCAAGAACCACTCCGGGCCGTTGCGAATGATCGCCGGCACCGACGCGTAGGTCTCGGTGTTGTTGATGGTGGTCGGCTTGCCGTACAGGCCGAAGTTGGCCGGGAACGGCGGCTTGTAGCGCGGCTGGCCCTTCTTGCCTTCCAGCGATTCCATCAGCGCGGTTTCTTCGCCGCAGATGTAGGCACCGGCACCCAGCGCACCGTAGATATCGATATCCACGCCGCTGCCGAGAATGTTCTTGCCCAGCCAGCCGTTGGCATAGGCATCGGCCAGCGCCAGCTCGAAGTTCTCGAACGGCTCGTGGTGGAACTCGCCACGCAGGTAGTTGTAGCCAACGGTCGAGCCGGTGGCATAGCAGGCGATCGCCATGCCCTCCACCACCGAATGCGGGTTGTAGCGCAGGATGTCGCGGTCCTTGCAGGTTCCCGGCTCGGATTCGTCCGAGTTGCACAGGATGTACTTCTGCATCGTGCCCTTGGGCATGAACGACCACTTCAGACCGGTCGGGAAGCCCGCGCCGCCACGGCCGCGCAGGTTGGACGCCTTGACCATCTCGATGACGTCGGCCGGCGCGATCTTCTCTTCGAGGATCTTGCGCAGCGCGGCGTAGCCACCGGTCTTCAGATAGCTCTCGTACGACCACGGGGTGTCGTAGTGCAGCGTCGTGTAGACGACCTGATGCGGCAACGGCGCCGGACCGACCGGGCCTGAGGGTGCGTGATGATGTGCCATGTCTTACTCCAGCCCGTCCAGCAGCGCGTCGACCTTCTCTTTCGTCAGGTGCTCGTGGTAATGGCCGTTGATGACCATCATCGGCGCTGCAGAGCAGGCCGCCAGGCACTCTTCTTCGCGCTTGAGGTAGACGCGGCCATCGGCCGTCGACTGCCCCAGCTTGCACCCCAGTTTGTTTTCCGCGTGCGCCAGCAGATCTTCGGCGCCGTTGAGCCAGCAGCTGATGTTGGTGCAGAACGCCACGTTGTGGCGGCCGACCTTTTCGGTCTCGAACATCGAGTAGAAGCTGGCGACTTCGTAGGCCCACACCGGCGGCAGATCCAGATACTTGGCCACGCCGACGATCAGCTCGTCGGTCAGCCAGCCCTGGTTCTGCTCCTGCGCGGCGTGCAGGCCCTGCAGCACGGCCGAACGCTTGCGATCGGGCGGAAACTTGCTCAGCCAATGATCGATGTGCGCACGCGTCTTGTCGCTCAGCACCACCTGCGGATCGACGTCGCGCGCCGCTTCGAAATTACCCGTCGCCTTCATCGGTCAACCTCACCGAAAACCAAATCGTAAGTACCGATCATCGCCACGACGTCGGCCAGCAGATAGCCACGCACCACCGCGTCCATCGACGACAGATGCGCAAAGCCCGGCGCGCGCAGATGCACGCGGAACGGCTTGTTGGCGCCATCGGACATCAGGTAGCAGCCGAACTCGCCCTTGGGCGCCTCGACCGCGCAGTAGGTTTCGCCGGCCGGCACGCAGTAGCCTTCGCTGAACAGCTTGAAGTGATGGATCAGCGCTTCCATGTCGTCCTTCATGCCTTCGCGGCTTGGCGGAGCGACCTTGAAATTGGTGACCATGACCGGGCCAGGATTGGCCTTCAGCCACTTCACGCACTGCTTGATGATGCGGTTGGACTCGCGCATCTCGGCCACGCGCACCAGATAGCGGTCGTAGCAATCGCCATTGGTGCCGACCGGCACATCGAACTCCACCGCGTCGTACTTGGCGTAAGGCTGTTTCTTGCGCAGGTCCCACTCGATGCCCGAGCCACGCAGCATCGGACCGGTCATGCCCCAGGCACGCGCCAGATCCGGGCTGATGATGCCGACGTCGACAGTACGCTGCTTCCAGATACGGTTGTCGGTCAGCAGCGTCTCGTACTCGTCCACGCGCGACGGGAAGGTATTGGTGAAATCCTCGAGGAAGTCCAGCATCGAGCCTTCGCGCGCTGCGTTGAGCTTCTTCAGTGCCCCACCCTTGTGCCAGCGGGATTCCTTGTACTTGGGCATGCGATCGGGCAGATCGCGATACACACCGCCGGGACGGTAGTAGGCAGCGTGCATGCGCGCGCCACTGACCGCCTCGTAGACGTCCATCAATTCTTCGCGTTCGCGGAACGCGTACAGCATCACCGCCATCGCGCCCAGGTCGAGCGCGTTGGACCCGACCCACATCAGGTGGTTCTTGATGCGGGTGATCTCGTCGAACATGGTGCGGATGTAGTGCGCACGCTCGGGCACGTCGATGCCCATCAGGGACTCGATCGCGCGCACGTAGGCGTGCTCGTTGCACATCATCGACACGTAATCCAGGCGGTCCATGTACGGAACCGACTGGTTGAACGGCTTGGATTCGGCCAGCTTCTCGGTACCGCGGTGCAGCAGGCCGATATGCGGATCGGCACGCACCACGGTTTCGCCGTCCATTTCCAGGATCAGGCGCAGCACGCCGTGCGCCGCAGGATGCTGCGGGCCGAAGTTCATCGTGTAATTGCGGATTTCCTGCTTGCTTTCGACAGGATTGCTCGCGAAGGCATCGGTTGCCTGGCGGAACTCACTCACTTGGCGGTCTCCGACTTGCCCACTTCACCAGCGGCAGTCTCATAACGGGCATCGTCGCGGATCACGCGCGGCACACCGACGCGCGGCTCGACCGAGGTCACCGGCTCGTACACGACACGCTTGCGCTCATCGTCATAACGCACTTCGACGTTGCCGATCAGCGGGAAATCCTTGCGGAACGGATGGCCGACAAATCCATAGTCGGTCAGGATGCGGCGCAGGTCCGGGTGACCATCGAAGACGATGCCGAACAGGTCGAAGGCTTCGCGCTCGAACCAGTTCACGCCGGGCCAGATGTCGGTCAACGAGGCCACCACCGGCACCTGTTCGTCCGGTGCGTAGCAACGCACGCGCAGACGCTGGTTGTGCTGGTAGGAGATCAGCTGTGCGACCACCGCAAAACGCTGCTTGGGCATGTGCTGCGGATGAGCGCCGTCGGAGCTTTCCTGGCTGGGAAATTCGCCCCAGGCGAAACGACCGACGGCCTTGCCCTCGACGCCGCGGCTGAAGCCCTGCGACGACACGTCGGCGGTATCCCACTCGTCGCTGCCGTAGCCCAGGTAATCGACGCCGCACAGATCGCTGAGCTGCTCGAAACCGAGCTCGTCGCGCAGGGCCAGACAGGTGGCGTGCCAATCGGCCGCAGCGACTTCCAGCGTCACTTCGCCGCGCGGCAATGCCACGGCGATCTGCGCACCGGCGAAACGTGCCGCAAGTCGGTCAGTGAAGGAAGATGCTTGCTCTGCCATGGGGGCTTGGCTGCTCTCAGTAGAAGAAGACGGGTGTCAGCGCGCGATGGTCTGGGTACGCCAGATCTTCTTCTGCAGCTGCAGGATGCCGTAAACCAGCGCCTCGGCGGTCGGCGGGCAACCGGGGACGTAGATGTCCACCGGCACGATGCGATCGCAACCGCGCACCACCGAATACGAATAATGATAGTAGCCGCCGCCATTGGCACAGCTGCCCATCGAGATGACCCACTTCGGGTCCGGCATCTGGTCGTAGACCTTGCGCAGTGCCGGGGCCATCTTGTTGACCAGCGTACCGGCCACGATCATCACGTCGGACTGGCGCGGCGACGGACGAAACACCACGCCGTAGCGGTCCAGATCCAGGCGCGCTGCGCCGGCATGCATCATCTCGACCGCGCAGCAGGCCAGACCGAAGGTCATCGGCCACATCGAGCCGGTGCGCGCCCAGTTCAGCAGCGCATCGACGCTGGTGGTCACGTAGCCCTTCTCGAGCAGCGGGTTTTCGCCTTCCGGGCGCAGGATGTCTTCCACCCGGCCTTCCGGCATCGGGTTGGTCATCAGACGATCCAGGGTCTGAATCACTCCCATTCCAGCGCTCCCTTCTTCCACACATAGATAAAGCCGAGGAACAACATCCCGACGAACAGCCCCATGGTGACCAGCGAACGTGCGCCGATCTCCATGAACACCTGCGTCCACGGCACGATGAAGATGATTTCCAGATCGAACACGATGAACTGGATCGCGATCAGGTAGTAGCGCACGTCGAACTTCATGCGCGCGTCTTCGAAGGCTTCGAAGCCACACTCGTAAGGCGAGAGCTTGCGCGGGTCCGGACTACGCGGACCGAGGAATCGACCGACCAGCATCAGCACGATGCCGATACCGGTGGCGACGATCAGAAACAGCAGACTCGGCAAATATTCGGCCAGCACAGCGATTCTCTCTTGCCTCTGCCCGCACGCGCCGCGTGCCGGCATGGGGTATAGGCAGACCCCGCGCGCGACAAGCGATGCGCAGGAACTGCAGCCAAACAATGGTGCCCAAGAGGGGACTCGAACCCCTACGACCTAAGTCGCTACCACCTCAAGGTAGTGCGTCTACCAATTCCGCCACCTGGGCATACGTTGCGCCGCTGGGCATCCCAGTGCGCAGCGCATTGTAACCGGCTTCAGCGTTTTTGTGCTGGTTCTGAAGCGTTTTCTTCGCGTGCCGCGGGGGCCTGCTGGACCGGTGCGGACTGCGCCGGCGTTGCGGCAGGCACTGGCTGCGAAGGAGCAGTCGGCACGGCGCCGGCAGCCGGCGCCTGCGGCAATGGCTGAGTCAGCTCGCCCGCAGCGGCAGGCGCCGGGGCAGCCGACTGCGACATCACGCCCAGGTTCTGGTCGGTGGGACGCGCGCCGTGGGTGGCGTACCACGCCATGAACAGACTGATGCTGAAGAACACCACCGCCAGCCACTTGGTGGACTTGGACAGGAAGTTCGACGCGCCCTGCGAGCCGAACACGGTGCCCGACGCGCCGGCGCCGAAGCCGGAACCGGCTGCCGCACCCGCACCACGCTGCATCAGGATCAGCGCAATCATCGCCAGCGCGACCAGCACGTAGACCACATTGAGGATCAACATCAGCATTTCGAAATCCGTCCCCGGACAAAACTTAATGGGTTAACAAGCGGCCGCCGCACGCGCGATGGCCAGGAAGTCCTCGGCGACCAGCGAGGCGCCTCCGACCAGCCCGCCATCGACATCGGGCTGCGCAAACAGCTCGCTGGCGTTATCGGGCTTGACACTGCCCCCGTACAGGATGGGCAGAGAATCGGCAATTCTAGCATCCGCCCTCGCGACTTCGCCACGCAGGAACGCATGGACCGCCTGCGCCTGCTCCGGGCTGGCAGTACGGCCGGTGCCGATGGCCCAGATCGGCTCGTAAGCGAGCACGGCGCGGGCGAAGCCCGCGCTCCCTACCAGCGCCAGCACCGGTTCGAGCTGGGCGCGCAGCACCGCCTCGGTCTGGTCGGCCTCGCGCTGTTCCAGCGACTCGCCCACGCACAGCACCGGGATCAGCCCGGCATGCATGGCGGCGGCGAATTTGCGCGCCACCAGCTCACTGCTCTCACGATGGTACTGGCGGCGTTCGGAGTGGCCGACCAAGCCGTATTCGGCGCCCACATCGACCAGCATGGTGGCCGAGACTTCACCGGTATAGGCGCCCTTCTCGTTGCTGCTGACATCCTGGGCACCGAAACACAGGTGGTGCTCCTCGAAATCCTCGATCAGGTCGCCCAGGTAAGGCAATGGCGGCAGGATGACGACATCGACACCCTCCAGGGGCATGTGGGCAGCGATCCGGGCCACCAGTTCGGTGGCGAAGGCGCGGCTGCCATGCAGCTTCCAATTTCCGGCAACAAGTTTTCGACGCATCAGGTGCAGGCTCCTGAGTGGAAGACAGGCGACAGAATAGCCCATGCCCTGTCGGTAGCCGGCACACTTCTGTCCCCCGCCTGTCCTGTCTCTCCTTCAACGGGAACCTGCCATGTCCGTTTCGCCTGTCTTCGCGCTGGTCACCGGCGCCTCCAGCGGCATCGGCCGCGAGATTGCGCGCGCCTACGCAAGGCGTGGCGTGCCGCTGATCCTGACCGCGCGCCGGGTCGACCGGCTGCAGGCGCTGGCCGTGGAGTTGCGGCCGTCGGTGCGGGTGGAAGTAGTGCCGGCCGATCTGAGCGATCCCGGCGCGGCCGCAACACTGGTCGCGCAGATCCAGCGCAATGGCTGGACGGTGGGCACCCTGGTCAACAACGCCGGCTACGGCGTGCCGGGCCGCTACCTGCACAACGACTGGCCCACGCATGCACGCTTCCTGCAGGTAATGGTAGGCGCGGTATGCGAGTTGACCTGGCGGCTCTTGCCGATGATCCGCGCCAGCGGCCGGGGCCGCATCCTCAACGTGGCCTCGTTCGCCGCACTGGCGCCGAGTGCCGACGGGCAGACGCTGTACGCAGCCAGCAAGAGCTTCCTGCTGCGCTTCAGCGAATCACTGGCGCTGGAAAACGCCGACTGCGCGGTCAAGGTCTGCGCGCTGTGTCCCGGCTTTGCCTGGTCGGAATTTCACGATGTCACCGGCACCCGCGCGGCGATGTCCACCCTGCCCCGCTGGGCATGGCTGCAGGCCGACGACGTGGCCGAGTACGGCATTGCCGCGCTGGAGCGTGGCCAGGTACTGGCTGTGCCGGGCTGGCGCTATCGCCTGGTCAACGCGGCGTTGCGCGTGTTGCCGCATGCGCTCGCGTTGCGCCTGATGGCGCGCGGATCGCATCGGGTACGTCCGTTGCAGTGAGGCGGCTGCGCTTCGGCTGCCTGCAGCGTTTTGCGTGCGCAGCCACACGCCCGTGACTGCGCGCCGTCTGCAGCAGCCAGCTCGTCCATTGCGATGGTCGCGGCCGATACCGGCCGCGGCCTCGGTCCTGTCTGCAGCGCAGGGCGACTGGCAACACGTCGCGGGCGGACTTCCGGTGCCATGGACGACCCGCTCAAGGTCGTCGTCCGTGGGTGGAAAGCTGCCGTCATGAGGATCGACCACGCGCGTCCATCACTGCGCGCGGCAGTGGTGCGACACCCTCAGTGATTGACGATGTCACCGTGCATGGCCGCCAGCCGCGCCAGCAGACGGTTCTGCGTGCGGCGCGGAATCTTGCGCTGATCCATCGCCCAGTTGAGATCCTCGACCAGCGCGTTGAAGTCGCCTTCGCGAATGGCCAGGTGCGCGTGCGCCTGCTGCATCGACTTGGCGGTATCCGGGCACGGGCCGTCGGCGACATGGCAGAACTTCTGCACCAGGCGCTCGTTGAGCATCACGATGTTGACGCGCGCGAACTTGTCGACGATGCGCTGGTCGTCGGCGATGCGCGACAGCATGGTTTCCACCAGCGCTTCGATACCGGCCTGCCCGCCGAGTTCGTCGTAGAGCGTGGGGCGCGGCTGCGTGGTGGCGCAGGCACTCATCAGCGCCAGCATGCACAGCAAGGGCCAGCGCAGCCGTCGATTCATCAGAACGCCACCTGCAGGGAAAGATAGGGGCCGCGTTGGTCGGTGAGCGTGGCGATGTCGCCAAGCTCGGCCCATGCCGCGGTCAGGGACACATGCTTGCTGGGAAACCAGGCCACGAATGCATCGCCCCAGGCCTGCTCGCGGGCGAAGCCGAGGTTGTCGGGTTTGTCGCGATACTCCACGCCGACCACCCACGCCGGCGACAGCACGACGGCGGCGCTCGCTTCGCCGACCAGCCGACGGGCGTTGCGACGATCGCCGCCGAAACCGAGCAAGCCGGTCTGATTGGCGCGGGTCGTGCGCAACGTGCCGTTGAGCAGCAGTTGATAGCCGCCCGCTGCCTGCAGGAACAAACGGCTGGCGCTGACATAGACGTCGGTGCCGTGATCGTCGCGCGCGCCGATCGCCAGCGGCAGCGCGCCATCGCGCAGGCGCTTGTACTGCACGCCCACACTGACCTGGGGCGCATGTCCGTAGACCAGATCGCCGTAGACCCGCAGCTTGGCGCCGAACACATCCTGGCCGAGCGCATTCCACGGCAGGCCCAGCCGATCTTGCAGGGTACCCAGATCCAGCCGTTGCCGCGCCAGCGAAAGTTCCAGCCGGTTACCGACCGTCAGCGCGGCACCCTGCACGTCGAGCCGGTAATCGCCGCTGTCCACATGCGTGGCGAACAGCACGCTGCCCAGTTCGTCGCGGGTGCCGTATCCCGACAGCGTGGCCCACGGCACGATGCCGCCACCGCTGCTGCCTTCGATCATGGACACGCCACCGGTGGCGAGCAGGCGCCCCTCGCCTGCGATCGCCGCCGCGGGTGCGACGCCCAGCCCGGCCAATGCCGCAGACAGCAGCGTGCCTCGCCACCTGTGCATCAATGCATCCCTGCTTGCGCCGTCGGCACCAGATCGAGTTGACGCATGCACCAGGCGATCAGCGGCACTTCCTCCAATGCGGGCGAATAGAGATAGCCCTGCACCATGTCGCAGCCGTAACCGCACAGCAGGCTCAGCGCGGTGGCGCTCTCTACGCCTTCGGCGATGACGCTCAAGCCGAGGTTATGGCCAAGATCGATCGTGCTGCGCACGATGAACGCATCGTCGGTGCCTTCGGCCAGCTGCATGACAAAGCTCTTGTCGATCTTCAATTCGTTCACCGGCATGCGCTTGAGCTGCGCCAACGAGGAGTAGCCGGTGCCGAAGTCGTCGATGGACAGACGTACGCCGACGCTGCGCAGCTGATGCAGCATGTGCAGGGCGGATTCGACATCGCGCATCAAGGCGCTTTCGGTCAGTTCCAGCGTGACCGACTGCGCCGGCACCGCGTGATGCTCCAGACGGCCACGCACGTAATCCGGCAAGCCGGGGTCGGACAGATCCAGTGCGGAGAGATTGATCGCCATGCCCAGCTCCAGCCCCTGCCTGCGCCATTGCGCCTGGCAGCGTAGCGCCTCGTCCAGCACGAAGCGGGTTAAGGGATGGATCACGCCGGAGTGCTCGGCCAAGGGAATGAATTCGTCCGGGCCGATCGCCCCGAGCGCCGGATGGTGCCAGCGCACCAGCACCTCCACCTGTTCGACGCGATCGTTGCGCAGGCAGATCTTGGGCTGAAAGCGCAAGGTCAGCTCATTGCCGCCGATGGCCTGGCGCAGGTCGCCGGTCAGGCGCAACCGGCGCAGATGCTGCTCGTCCTGACCCAGGCGATACACGCTGGCCCCGATGATGGTGGCGTTGCCGCCCTGGCGACGTGCGATGTCGGCGCGGCGCAACAAGGTGTCCGGATCGGCGCCGTGTTCGGGAATCAGGGCGATGCCGATGCTGGCTTCCAGCTGGATGCGCGCCTGCGGCAGCGCCAGCGGGCGGCGCAACTGCAGCAGCAAGCGCTGCGCATCCTGTTGCACGGTGGTGACGTCGGTCTGCGCCACCACCACCATGAATTCGTCGCTGCCCAGCCGCCCGACGAGATTGGGCTCCTGCACCACGTCGGCAAGGCGGCGGCCCGCCTCGATCAGGATCTGATCGGCGAAATCGTGGCCCAGGCTGTCGTTGAGCTCCTTGAAGCGTTCCAGATCCAGGATCAACACCGCCGCCGTGCCGCCGGAAGCCACGGTCTGGTCCACCACCTCCTTCAGCCGCTCCAGCAACCAGATGCGATTGGGCAGACCGGTCAAGGCATCGTGGCGCGCCTGATGCAGGATGCGCTGCTCGCGACTGGCGATCTGCTGCTGCATGCGCCCGAAGCTGTCGGCCAACTCGGCCAGTTCGCGCCCGGGTGGCACCTGGACCACAGTGTGATAATCGCCGCGTTGGATGCGCCGTGCTGCCTGTACCAGTTGTGCGACCGGCTGGCTGACGCTGCGCGCCACGAAGATCGCCACACCCAGCGCCGCAGCCGTCGCCAGACCGGCCAACAGCAGGATGCGCAATCTGAGGACGCGGTAGGGCTCCACCGCGCGATCCAGTGAGGCCTGCAGCGCGACCCGCACATGGCTGTCGCCCTGGATCGACCGCAGTTTGACCAGGTAACGCGACTCGGCCAGGGTCAACGCAACCGCCGCACCCTGCGCGCGTTGAGCGGCCGGCAACTGCTGCGCAAATTCGGCGCGCGCCGCCGGCTCCAGGGTGGAGGCCAGCACGCGCACCGGCGGACCATCGGTGAAGAAGGTCGCATCCAGCCCGGTGGTGGAACGGAAATCCTGCGCGAGACCGTCGCCGGATTCGTTGCCGATCGCGATCCAGCCTACCCGGCTCGGTGCCAGCACCTGCACCACCGCCAGCCGCACGATGCGTCGGTCCAATGCGACCACGCCGACCGCGTGCCCATCGCGCTGCGCCTGCTGCAGCAGGGTCTGCACCGCGCGCAGTTGCTCGGCTTGCGGCAGATCGGCGAGCCCGGTCAAGAATTCGCCATCCGGCGCCAGCAGCAGCGCGGTCTGGGCCGACATGCGCGCCGCGTGATTGCGCAATGCCGATTGCATGGTTGGCACATCGCCGCTGGCCACGGCGGCGCGAAAACCGAAATCGTCGGCCAGCACCGAGGCCGACTGCATCAGCTGTTCGTCGCGGCGCAGATTGATGCGTTGCCAGACGCGCTCGCCGATCCGCAGTTCTTCGTCGAGCTGCGCCTTGACGCTGCGCTCGGTGGCGACCTGCACGGCGATGAAGGTCAACGCCTGCGTGGCGAGCACGACCAGCACCAGAAAGGCCGCGATCCGGGTATGCAGGCGCATGGCCTTCATGGCTTCGGCGTCTTCGGGTCGGCGCGACGGAACTTGTCCTGCAGCGCACGCACGCGCGCATCCGGTGGCACCGCTGGCGCGACGCCGGTGGTCTGCAAGGTCACGCGCCGTTGCACAGCCTCGCGCGCAAGCGCCACCGGCTCGGCAAGCATGGCGCCCTTGATGCGCGGATGCCAGACCCGCAGTGTGTAGCTGCCTGCCGGCGCATCCAGCTGTACCCGACCGTCGCTGCCGGTCTTGCCGAAATACGGCGTGTCCATCACCACGATATAGCCCAGCATCCAGTCATGGATATTGCAGCCCACCGTTACCAGACCAGCCTGGTCGAAGCGCACCGGGGCCGCAGTGCTGCCCTGGAACAGCGGCAACTCGAACCGCTTTGCGGCTGAGAACGAATAGACCTGATGGCGAATCTGGTCGCTGTTGGGAAACCGCACCAGGGTGCCGGTGCGCACCGCCAGCACGGCAGGCACGAACTGCGAATTGACCTGGTCCATCTCCACGGTTCTGGGCGCCCCGGCGGCAACCGCACGAGCCGGCTCCAGACTCACCACCGCATCGACCAACATGCCGTTGCCATCGACCACGGTCACGCTGATCGGCGTTGCCGATGCGCAGCTTGCGGCGCAGGACGCCAGCAACCCCGCAACCGGGCCGATCCGTTTGAACCACTGCGTCCTCATGCGCCCCCCCGAGCTCTAATGCAATCGGCAGCGGCGCCAGGCGAATCCGACGTCGCGCTAGCGATCAGACTGGGTTATCGGCTGAGGTGAATGCAAGCTTTAACCAGACGCGAACAGAGCTTCATGAATCAAACTGTGCCAGCGGTCATTGCTTCTGCTGTAAGCGCAGCTGCTGCACGGGCTGGTCGCTGCGAACGTATCATTTCAGCTTGATTTCGCGCAGACGTTCTTCCAGAAAACCGTGCGCGGTGATCGGCTCGGGATAGCGGCTCGGATTGTCGGCGGTGATGCACGAAGGCAGCACGTCGATCAGGAAATCCGGATTGGGGTGCAGGAAGAACGGCACCGAATAGCGCGGCTTGCGCGCCTGTTCGCCCGGCGGATTGACCACCCGGTGGATGGTGGACGGATACACGTGGTTGGTCAGGCGCTGCAGCATGTCGCCGATGTTGACCACGATGGTGTCGGCATCGGCAGTGAACGGCACCCACTCGCCGTCGTTGGAGCGTACTTCCAGCCCGGCCGCGCTGGCACCGACCAGCAAGGTGATGAAATTGATGTCGCCGTGCGCCCCGGCGCGCACGTTGGGAATGTCGTCGCTGGTGATCGGCGGGTAGTGGATCGGCCGCAGGATCGAATTGCCGTTGTTGGTCTTGTCGACAAAGTAGTCCTGCGGCAGGCCGATATGCAGCGCCAGCGCCGACAGCACGCGCGAGCCCAGCTGGTCCAGCTGCTGGTACAGGCGATAGCCGCGCTCACGGAAACCGGGCACCTCTTCGGGCCACAGGTTCGGCGACATCACCGCGCGGTACGGCGAATCGTCCGTGATCTCGCGGCCGATGTGCCAGAACTCCTTCAGGTCGAAATGCTTGGAATCCTTGGCGGTCTCCACGCCGAACGCGGTATAGCCGCGCGCACCGCCGCTGCCTTCGACGTGATAGCGACGCTTGACCTGCTCAGGCAGCGCGAAGAACGCCTTGAACACGTCATACGCCGCGTCGATGTCGGCTTGCGCGATGCCGTGGTTGCGGATGCCGGCAAAGCCCCACTGCCGATAGGCCGCACCGAGCTCGGCGACGAAAGCGTCGCGGTCGCTGTCGAAACGGGTGATGTCCAGGGTCGGGATGCGGGCGCTCATACGGATATCTGCAGTTGAAGTCGGGAAGTCGAAAGGAAAGCCTGCCGCTCAGGACAGCAGGCGATACAGCAGGTAGAACGTCGCGGCCTTGGCAAAGACCACGCAGACACCAACGATCAGCGACTCACGCCGCGTCACGCACGGCTCCGGAGAGACGGTCGAGCGTGTCCTGCATCAGACCGGCGTCGTCGGCCTCCACGGTCACGCGCACCACCGGCTCGGTGCCGGAAGGACGCAGGAACGCACGCCCACGGCCCTGCACGGCGGTCTGCGCCTGCTGTAGCGCCTGCTGCACGCCGGCGGCCTCGACAATCGCCTTGGCGGCACCGCCGTCCAGCCGCACATTGACGGTCTTCTGCGGCACCTTGCTCAGACTGCCCAGTGCCTGGCGCAGGCTCTGTCCATCGCGCCCCAGCGCCTCGAGCACCTGCAACGCACTGACGATCCCATCGCCTGTTGTGGCGCGATCCAGACACAGCAGATGGCCGGAGGTTTCGCCGCCCAGCGTGCCGCCACCTTCGACCAGGGCCTGGTGCACATAGCGGTCGCCGACCTTGGCACGCTGGAACGGGATGTCCGATGCAGCCAGCGCCTGCTCCAGGCCGTAGTTGGTCATCAACGTGCCGACCACGGTGCCGGTAAGCCGGCCGCTGGCCTGCCAGGAACGCGCGAGCACGTACAGCAGATCGTCGCCATCGACCGGGTTGCCCTGGTCGTCGGCCATCAGCACGCGATCACCATCGCCATCGAAGGCGATGCCGAGCTGTGCACCGCTCTCGCGCACCTTGGCGGCGAGATTGTCGATATGGGTGGAGCCGACACCGGCATTGATATTGAGCCCGTCGGGTGCGGCACCGATGACGACCACGTCCGCACCCAGCTCGCGGAACAGCATCGGCGCGATGTGATACGTCGCGCCGTGTGCGCAGTCCAGCACCATCTTCAGGCCATGCAGGGTGAACCCGCGCGCCACGCTGGCCTTGCAGAACTCGATGTAACGGCCGATCGCATCGCGGGTGCGGATCGCCTTGCCCAGACGCTCCGATTCCACGGTGTGGAACGGCTCGTCCAGCGCGGCCTCGATCGACGCTTCGGTGGCGTCATCGAGCTTCTCGCCTTCGGCGGAAAAGAACTTGATGCCGTTGTCGTAGTGCGGATTGTGCGAGGCGCTGATCACCACGCCGGCATCGGCGCGCAGGGTGTTGGTCAGGAAGGCGATGGCCGGAGTCGGCATCGGGCCGATCAGCTGCACGTCGGCGCCGGCGGCGACCAGGCCGGCCTCCAGTGCGGCTTCGAACATGTAGCCGGAAATCCGGGTGTCCTTGCCGATCAGCACCAGCGGACGCTTGCTACGGCCACGGGTCAGCACGCGACCGAGCGCATTGCCCAGCCTCAGCACGAAATCGGCCGAGATCACGCCCTGCCCGACCCGACCGCGGATGCCGTCGGTTCCAAAATACTTGCGACTGCTCATGCGTTGCGGTGTTCCTGCCTACGGGTGGGCGCACACGCAGCAGCGCGTGCGAAGTTGTCGCGCGCGCGCGCAACCACCGGCCTCATGCAGCCGCGTCCTGCGGATGCGGCTGACGCATCATCATCGCGGTCAGATCGGCGATGCGGTCGCGCATTGCGCGACGATCGCAGATCTGGTCGATGGCACCGTGGTCGAGCAGGAACTCCGAACGCTGGAAGCCTTCCGGCAAGGTCTCGCGCACGGTTTGCTCGATCACGCGCGGGCCGGCGAAGCCGATCAACGCATGCGGCTCGGCGATATTGATATCCCCCAGCATCGCGAACGAGGCCGACACGCCACCGGTGGTGGGATGGGTCAGCACCGAGATGTACGGCAGGCCGGCCTCGCGCAGGCGACCGAGCGCAGCGGATGTCTTGGCCATCTGCATCAGCGAGAACAGGCCTTCCTGCATGCGTGCGCCACCGCTGGCGGAGAAGCACACGAACGGACAGCCGACTTCCAGCGCCACTTCGGCCGCGCGTGCGAAGCGCTCGCCGACCACCGAGCCCATCGAGCCGCCCATGAAGGCGAAGTCGAAGGCGGCGGCCACCAGCGGATTGCCCTTGAGCGTGCCGCGCATGGCGATCAGCGCGTCGTACTCGCCGCTGCTCTTCTGGCTGGCCTTGATGCGCTCGCCGTAGCGCTTCTGGTCCTTGAACTTGAGCACGTCGACCGGACCCAGCTGGGCGGCGATCTCGGTGGTTGCGGTGTCGGGATCGAACAGCGAATTCAGGCGCGCGCGCGCGCGGATGGCCATATGGTGGTCGCACTTGGGACACACCTCGAGGTTTTCCTCGAGCTCGGGGCCGTACAGCGCGCTGCCGCAGTTGCTGCACTTCTCCCACAGGCCCTCGGGGACGCTGCGCTTCTTGGCCGGGGTGTTCTCGGTGCGGATGCCGGAGGGCATCAATTTGCTGAGCCAGCTCATTCGATTCCGTAAAAGCACCCCTATGGGGCATCAGAATGCGGAGTGTAAACCAGCCCGGCGCCCGACGCTTTCGCAGACCTACGCGGCGAAACACCAGCAAGATAGTCGAGCGGACAGCCGCCGATCGGCACAGGCTTTTACAAGCAACACGATTATGATATTAGCGACCTGGCGCCCAGGGATCGGGGCTGGAGTGCTCCAGCAGCCATACGCCTGCTTAAATGCGTATCGCCCAAACGAAACAAGCCCCCTAGAAGCCTCAGTGAACAGGGATCGATCATGAAAACACCGGCATGCATTGCAGCTCTCTTACTCCTGGTCTCCGTTATCGGTAGCAGCCAAGCCCAAGTAAAGATGTGCGGAACTGAGACCAGCGCACAGCTTCCAAGCAAGACGACGTCGCGCATCAATCCAGATGGCTCGATGACAATAAGGGTACCTACTGACTGGTTCATGTTTACCCAGGAAAAAGGTGTCTGGGCAATCAGTCCGACCGCCGTCCTGACCTGCGCATGTCCTGGAGGATCTGGATGCAGCCCCACGTTACTTCCCAATGGTCAGACTTTCTGTGCAATGAGCTCAGACTGCACACAATGCAACCGTGGTGGAAGCACAGCGATGTACCCGGTTCGGCAGGATCAAATAGGTGCGACCTTTGCCAGTGCTGACGAAGTCAGAAGCTTGCCGCGGATCGATGCACGCCTGCTGTCGGTCCCCGACGTCAGAAAGGATCTACTTGCATTCAAAAAGACCCTGGACATTCCGGTGGACGCCAGCGGGCGCGATGCGGTGTGGATCCGTCTGTATGGTTATGTTGCACCGATGGATGTCCCCGATGGCTATCAGATCCCCATGACTGGCTCTGCAACTGAGAATATGGCACTAGGCTTGCTGGCAAGCCAATCCATTCAGGTCCCTTCTGCCGCAGTGAAATGTAGTTGCGCTAGCGGCGGAAGTTGCAAGCTTGAGTCCAATTTCGGGGTCAAGGTATGCAATGCAGCCGCGTGCGCAACCTGCAGCATGACGTATTGATCGTAGCGCGCATCAGCGATCCAGTGCCTGGCGCAACGGGGCTAGGAAGGCTTCGGCGCGTTCGCGGGCGCTGCGGACGTCGGCAGCTTCGGCCAGCGCGGCGACCAGGGCGCTGCCGACCACCACACCTTCGGCGTCGACGGCCATTGCGGCGGCGCTGGCAGCGTCCTTGATGCCGAAACCGGCCACCACCGGGGCCCCGGCACGCCGGCGCAGCTGGCGCAGGCGGTCGCTGGCGGCATGGGTGTCGAGCAGATTCGAGGCGCCGGTGACGCCGGCGAAGCTGACGTAGTACAGATAGCCCTGGGCGCTGCTGCACAGCATGTCCAGGCGCTCCTCGCCGGTGGTCGGCGACGCCAGTGCGATCAGGGCTAGGCCGACCTCGGTGAAGATGGCGCGGGTCTCGGCCGCTTCTTCGGGCGGCAGGTCGACCAGGAGCAGGCCATCCACTCCGGCAGCGACGGCGGCTTGCGCGAAGCGCCGGGTGCCGTGGATCTCGATCGGGTTGAGGTAGCCCATCAACACCACCGGCGTGGTGGCGTCTTCACGACGAAATTCGTGCACCGCCTCCAGCACGTAGGCCAGGCCGGCACCACGGCCCAGCGCGCGCTCGGAACTGCGCTGGATGGTGGGGCCGTCGGCCATGGGGTCGGAAAACGGCACGCCGAGCTCGATGACATCGGCACCGGCACGCACCAGCGCATGCATGACCGGTACGGTGGCTTCCAGCGACGGGTCGCCGGCAGTGATGAAGGGGATGAGCGCCTTGCGGCCATCAGCGCGCAGGCGCTGGAAGGTTTCGTCGATACGACGCATTGAAAGACCTTGCAAAAGTTTAGAGGCGGTACGACCGCTTCAATGGATGTCCTGGTACATGGCAGGCGGCAGTTCGGCCAATGCCTGGGCCTCGACCTCGAGGTCGAAACTGTCCAGGCAGCAGCCGCAGCCGCTGTTCTCCGAGCAGGTACGGATCTGCGGCGCCCAGCGGTCGAGCCAGGCGAGCAGCAGCTCCTGTTCGCCTGGCTGGTCGGCCAGCGCGGTCACGGTGACGCGCCGCAGTGGCATCAGACCTGCACGCCTTCGCGCGCAGCGATGGTGTGCACGTCCTTGTCGCCACGGCCGGACAGGTTGCACAGGATCAATGCGTCCTTGGGCATCTCGCGCGCGAGCTTGATCGACTGCGCCACTGCATGGCTGGATTCGAGTGCGGCCAGGATGCCTTCGGTATGCGCCAGCAGGTGGAAGGCGGCCATCGCTTCGTCGTCGGTGATGCCCTGATAGACCGCGCGGCCGCTGTCGGACAGAAACGAATGCTCAGGGCCCACGCCCGGGTAATCCAGACCGGCGGAGATCGAATGGGTTTCGGTGATCTGGCCGTCGTCGTCGCAGATCACATAGGTGCGGTTGCCATGCAGCACACCGGGGCGCCCGGCCGCGATCGACGCCGCATGGCGGCCGGAGGCGATGCCGTCGCCGGCCGCTTCGGCGCCGTAGATCCTGACGCCTGGGTCGTTGAGGAAGGCATGGAACAGGCCGATCGCGTTACTGCCGCCGCCGACGCAGGCGCTGATCGCATCCGGCAGGCGGCCGAAGTCTTCCAGCATCTGCGCGCGCGCTTCGCGGCCGACAATCGCGTTGAAGTCGCGCACCATGCGCGGATACGGATCCGGGCCGGCCACGGTGCCGATGATGTAGAAGGTGTCCTGCACGTTGGTGACCCAGTCGCGCATCGCCTCGTTGAGCGCATCCTTGAGCGTGGCCGAGCCGGAGGTCACCGGGATCACCGTGGCACCCAACAACTTCATGCGGTAGACGTTGATCTTCTGCCGCTCGATGTCGGTGGTGCCCATATAGACCACGCACTCCAGGCCCAGCCGCGCGGCCACCGTGGCACTGGCCACGCCATGCTGGCCGGCGCCGGTCTCGGCGATGATGCGGGTCTTGCCCATGCGGCTGGCCAGCAGGGCCTGGCCGATGGTGTTGTTGATCTTGTGCGCGCCGGTGTGGTTGAGGTCCTCGCGCTTGAGCAGGATCTGCGCCCCACCCACTTCGCGGCTCAGGCGCTCGGCGTGATAGATCGGGCTGGGCCGGCCGACGTAATGCTTGAGATCCTTGTCGTACTCGGCAATGAAGGCCGGGTCCTGGCGCGCCTGGTCGTATGCGGCAGCCAGCTCCTGCAATGGGCCGATCAATGTCTCGGCGACGAACCGGCCCCCGAACTTGCCGAAGTGGCCGGCAGCGTCCGGATAGGCGTGAAAGTCACTGATGGGCTGGGCCGACATGGGAATCCTCTGCAGCGATGCGGTCATACAAGAGGCATTACTGTAGCGCAGCCACGGCGCGCGATAAATCGATAAGATTGCTGCAACCTGTGATCTGGACTCACATATGAGCACACTGCTTCCGCCACTGGCAGCGCTGCGCGCGTTCGAATCCGCCGCGCGTTTGCAGAGTGTCAGCCGGGCCGCGCAGGAGTTGCACGTGACCCATGGCGCCATCAGCCGGCACATACGTTCGCTGGAACAGGCGCTGGGCGCGGCGCTGTTTACCCGTCAGGGCCGCGGCCTGGCGCTGACGCCTGCCGGCGTCCGGCTGCGCGATGCGACCGGCGAAGGCTTTGCGCTGATCGGCGACACCTGGGCCGCGTTGCGCCGCCCCACCAGCGAGGCGCCGCTGGTGCTGGGCTGCTCGGGCAGCCTGCTCGCGCGTTGGGTCATCCCGCGGCTGGGCCGGCTGCAGCGGGATCTGCCGCAGGTGCGCCTGCACCTGTCGGCCAACGAGCAGGCGCCCGGCCCGGACCTGGATGGCCTGGATGCGGCACTGCTGCTGGACACCCCGCCATGGCCAGGCGACTGGCAGGTGCACGAGCTGGGGGTGGAGTGGATCGGTCCGGTGCTGAGCCCGCAGCTGGCATCGGCGACACAGCTGGCCGGCAAAGCGCCTGCCGCCCTGCTCGATCACGCCTTGCTGCACACCCGCTCGCGCCCGCAGGCCTGGCCGGAATGGGCGCAAAGCCACGGCCTGGCACCCGAGGCGCTGCGCTTCGGCACCGAATTCGAACATCTGGTCTACTTGCTGGAAGCCGCCGCCGCCGGCCTGGGCGTGGCGATCGCACCGCAACCGCTGGTTGCCGCGGACCTGGCCGCCGGACGCCTGCTGGCGCCGTGGGGCTTCACGCCAACCCGCGGCCGCTGGGTGCTGTGCGCCGCAAGGCGCAACCCCGACCCGCGCATCGAACAGCTTGCCGGCTGGTTGCGTAGCGCACTTTCAGAAGATCAGCAGCGCACCAAGGATGCCGCAAGCGCGTGATTGGAACGCTCAGTGGTCGGAGAAACTACGACCAAGCAATCAATCACCGGGAATTGGATAACCCAAGAGTAATCAACACAACCAGGCAGACTGCCCCCTCCGATTCCCCAATCCCGATTCCCGATTCCCCAACTCACCCCATCTCATGACAATCGGCCCGGCGCACCTCTTCGACGAACTTGCGCATCATGTGGCCGTCCTTGATGCCGGGCGCCAGTTCCACGCCGCTGGACACGTCCACGCCCCACGGCAGCGTTGCCACGATCGCATCGAACACGTTATCGGCGGTGATGCCGCCGGCCAGCAGAAACGGGCGATGCAGGCCGGTGGGCAGGCGCGACCAATCGAAGGTCTTGCCAGTACCGCCGCCCGCGCCAGGCGCATGGCTGTCGAACAGGAAACCGGCGGTGTTGGGATAGGCGAGCTGCAAGGTCCGCGCGTTGGCGTCCTCGCCGTTGGTCCCGCCGCTGCCCATCGGCACCGCCTTGAGATACGGCAGGTTGAAGCTGCGGCAGAACGCGTCGTCTTCCTCGCCATGGAACTGCAGCAAGGTCGGGCGCACCGTGCGCACCACCTCGCGCACTTCTTCCTTGGAATTGTTGCGGAACAGCGCTACCACATCGACCATCGGCGCGGTGGCCTGACGCATCGCACGCGCCTCGGCCGGCGCCACGCGGCGCGGGCTGCCATGCGCAAAGATGAAACCTACCGCGTCCACACCCAGCTCGCCGGCCAGTCGGATATCACCGGCGCGGGTCATGCCACAGAACTTGATGCGGGTGCGGTACAGCGATCGATTCATTGGGTTACCTCAGCGGGCAGATGCCACTCTGCGGGATACAGCGGCCCGATGAAGACCAGGCCTTGTGGCGGCGCTGTCGGCCCCGCCACCGTGCGGTCGCGGCCGGCCAGCAACGTCGCGATCCAGTCGCCCGGTTGTTCCCCGGTTCCGATCAGGATCAGCGAACCAACAATATTCCGCACCATGTGATGAAGGAATGCATTGGCCTGGACCTGCACTTCCACCACCTCGCCGATGCGGTGCACGCTGATGGCCTGCAGGTTGCGGCGTGCGTGCAGGGCCTGGCATTGCACGCTGCGGAATGCGCTGAAGTCGTTCTCGCCCAGCAAGGCCTGCGCGGCAGCGTGCATGGCATCGGCATCCAGCGGGCGCCGTTCCCAGCTCAAGGTGTGACGATACAGCGCCGGGCGTATCTGCCGATTGAGCAGGCGATACCGGTAGCGGCGTGCGCGTGCGGAAAACCGCGCATGGAAGTCGGCCGCGGCCGGCACGCACCAGCGCACCGCGATCGAAGGCGGCAGGCGCGCGGTGGTGCCCAGCATCCAGCCACGCGGCGCGCGGTGCGCGTCGCTGTCGAAATGCACCACCTGGCATTCGCCGTGCACGCCGGCATCGGTGCGGCCTGCGCACACCACCTGCACCGGGGCATCGGCCACCGAGGACAGCGCCGCCTGCAGGCTGGCCTGTACGCTCGGCCCGCCATGTTCACCCAACTGCTGCCAGCCCTGGAACTCGCTGCCGTCGTACTCCACGCCCAGCGCGTAACGCATCGGAACCCTGCCTATTGTCGAATCGATGGAGCGTGCGCGGACTAGCTGACCGCGCGCTCGGACCACACCGCCAGCGTATTACCGCCCGGCTCGCGGAAATGAAACCGGCTGCCGCCGGGAAAGCCGAACACCGGCTTGACGACCTCGCCACCGGCCGCGCGAACGCGCTCGGCCATGGGCTCCAGCGCGTCGGCATACAGCACGACCAATGGGCCAGCGTCTGCTGGCGCTGCGCCAATGGCGCGATAGAAGCCACCGTCCAGACGGCCGTCGTTGAAGGCCAGATAATCCGGGCCATAGGCCTGAAACTGCCAGCCGAACACGGCTTCGAAAAAGGCGCGGCTGGCCTCCAGATCGAGCGAGGCGAATTCCACGTAGTCGATGCGGCGCTCGCGTGCGGCGGCCATGCTGTCCAGCGCCAAGCTCATGCCAGGCGTTCCAGCAGTTCGGCGGCCTCGGCGCGGGTGGCCTCGTCGCCGGTTGCGGCGACTTCCAGCAGCAGACCACGCGCGGTGTCCCTGTCGCCGAGATCCATGTAGGCAACCGCCAGTTCCAGACGATCGCGCCCAGCCGAGATGAACTCTCTGCTGGTCACCGCACTGGGCGCAGCGACGGGAGCAATGGCTGCCGGATCGACATCCAGGCTGTCCTGCGCGGCGACAGCTGCGGAGGGCACGCCCGGCGGGAGATCGTTGCTGGCATATGCAGCGCCTGCAAGCTGCCGCTCGCCGCCTTCCGGTTCTGCGTGCGCGGACGTCGTCTGCTCCGGCACCGAATCCTGCGGCGCAACGAACTCCGGCTGCACGACTGGAGGAGCTGGCGGCGTTGCACGCAACGAGCGCCAATCCTCGCTGGCGACCACCGGCGGCGCTGCGACAGACTCGGACAGCAGCGGCTCGCGACGCAGCACATCGGACAGCGGTTGCTGCGTCTGATAGGCGCGTTCTTCTTCGCGCAGATCGGACTGCTCGAATTCGGGTTCGTGCAGTACATCGTGCTCGCTGGGCACAGTGGCCTGCGCATCGTCCTGCGGCTCGGCGGCGTCTGCCGCAGCCCCGACAGGCACGAAATCGAACTGACGCCGCGGCAACGGCGGCAGCGGCGAGGGTTTGCGCCGGCGCGCCGCCAGCCAGGCGACGACCGCCGCGACGATCAACACCAGGCCACCGATCAGCCATAGCGGAAACCCGCTGCCATGCTGAGCCGCGGCCGGCGTCTGCGACAGCCGCTTCTGCGCGGCCGCCAGGTCGGTGTCCTTCATGGCGATCAGGGCTTGTTGTTGCTGCTTGAGTTTTTCCAGATCGGCCACGCGGGTGCGCAGATCCTGCAGTTCCGCATCGCGGGTGGCGATGTCTTCCCTGGCCTGTTGCAACTGTTGGTTGGCCGCCATGTCGCCCTCGCCTTCGGCGCTGGTGCCGGACGTAGCGCCGGCGGTATTGGTCTGACTCGCCACTGCAGGGGCGATCTCGAGCCGCGCGCCGGCACCTGCCGACGTCGCAGCTGCGGCAGGCGCAGGCGTTGCAGCGGCAGCGCCGGCCTCGGCCGGCTGCGGAATCGCCGAGCGCGCCTGTCGCCACTGCGCGGCCTGCTCGCGCACCATCACCGCCGCTTCGGCGGCGCCGACCTGCGCCAACGCATCTTCCTGCGGGGTGCGCAGCACTGCGCCCTGCTTCAACCGATTGATGTTGCCGCCGATGAAGGCGTCCGGGTTGGTGCGCAGCAGCGCCAGCATGGTCTGGTCGAGCGAATGTCCGCTGGAACGGGCCACGGCGGCAGCGATCTCCGACAAGGTCTGGCCCGAGCGTACTGCCGGCAACGCATCGCCGGCCGGCACCTGCGCGGCAGCGCGTGTGCTGGAACGTGCGCCGGGCGCCACCGTGTCGGCAGCCTGCCCAGCGCGTTCCGCGGCGGTTGCGGGCGCGGCGGCCGGCGCGCGTGCGATGGCGTTGCTGGCCCCGGCGCGCGGCGCCTCGATGCCTGGCTCGGCAATCGCCGCGGCGGTGTTGGGCGCATCGACCAGTGCGGAGTATTCGCGCACCAGCCGGCCCTGGCCCCACTCCACCTCGATCAGGAAGTTGATTGCCGGCTGCTCCACGGCCTGGCTGCTGGTCACGCGGATCACCGCACGCCCGCGCGCGTCCTGCGCGAACTGGAATTGCAGGTTGCTGACCAGGCCCTGCGGGCGCTCTAGGCCGACCCGTGCGAACGTGGTGGCCGATGCCAGCGCCACGCGTGCGTTGTCGAGTTCGCCCGGCTCGTTGGAGATGACCGGAATTTCGGCCACCAATGGCTGCCCGGGCCTGGATAGCACCCGGATATCGCCCAAGCCCAATGCCATGGCAGCGCCGCTGCAGGCCATCAGCAGCAGCGCACCTATCCCTTGTATCGGACGCATCGCGCCCCCGCCCCTATGTTTCATGGGCATCAATATAGCCGCTGCATGAGCGAAAAAGTCGGCGACCGGACGCAGAGCGCACATGCCGCCGCGATGCCGCGGTGCGATATCCATGCAGCAGGCCATCGACAACGCATTGGCAGGAGCGCGCTTGCGCGCGAGGAGGCATCACAGGGAAACTCCGTCGCGCCCCAGCGCGCTCCTACGGAACTACCGCGCTCAGCCTTCCTGTGCGACCAGCTCGGCCAGCTGCACGGCGTTGAGCGCGGCGCCCTTGCGGATGTTGTCCGAGACGATCCACAGATTCAGGCCGCGCGGATGCGACAGGTCCTCACGGATACGGCCGACGAACACCGCGTCCTTGCCGGAGGCATGCGTGACCGGCGTCGGATAGCCGCCGGGCTTGCGTTCGTCCACCACTTCCACGCCGGGCGATGCAGCCAGCAGCGCGCGCGCGTCTTCGACGCCGATCTTGTCGCGGGTTTCGATCGCCACCGCTTCGGAGTGACCGTAGAACACCGGCACGCGCACCGCGGTGGGATTCACCTGGATGGAGTCGTCGCCCAGGATCTTGCGCGTCTCCCAGACCAGCTTCATCTCTTCCTTGGTGTAGCCGTTGTCCTGGAAGTCGTCGATGTGCGGAATCAGGTTGAAGGCGATCTGCACCGGGAAGCGTTGCGGGTCGATCTGCTGGAAGCTCAGCAGCTCGCTGGTCTGCTTGCCCAGCTCTTCCATCGCCGAGCGCCCGCCGCCGGAGACCGACTGGTAGGTGGCCACATTGATGCGCTCGATACCGTACTTGCGGTGGATCGGGCCGAGCGCGACCAGCATCTGCATGGTCGAGCAGTTGGGGTTGGCGACGATGCCGCGCGGGCGCTGCTTCAGCGCTTCGGGATTGACCTCCGACACCACCAGCGGCACGTCGTCGTCGTAGCGGAACGCGGAGGAATTATCGATCACCACCGCGCCGGCGGCGGCGAACTTGGGGCCGTACTCCTTGGACACGCTGCCGCCTGCGGAGAACAGCGCGATGTCCACCCCGGTGGGATCGAAGTCGGCCAGATCCAGCACATCGACCTTGCCGCCATTGAACTCCACCTGCCCGCCTGCCGAACGCGAAGAGGCCAGCGCGTACAGGGTGGCGACCGGGAAGTTGCGCTCGGCCAGGATGCTCAGCATGGTTTCGCCGACAGCGCCGGTGGCGCCCACGACCGCGACGTTGAAACGACGGTTTTCGTTGCTCATGAGATTGTCTTTATCGAATAAGGAAAGAAGGGAACGCGCTTGCGCAGTGGGTTCGGGGAACCTCCAAAGCTGGCCGCGGAGGTTCCCTATCGTTTGGTCGTGATGGTTTTGCCGGCGCCGGTGCTGGTCGCTTCGCCAGCGCGCGCGCCGCCCTGTTTGGCAGCAGCCACTGCATCGGCATTCAGCGCGCTCGGCGGATGGCCGGCATTGGGGCCCTTGCCCAGCGCGGCAATCAGGTTGTCCACCGCCAGCTGCACCATCGCGCGGCGCGTGGCCAGGCTGGCGCTGCCGATATGCGGGGTGAGCACGACGTTGCGCAGGGCAAGCAGTTCGGGACGGACGGCCGGCTCGCCTTCGTAGACATCCAGGCCGGCACCGGCCAGACGCCCGTTGGCGAGCGCATCGGCCAGCGCGATTTCATCGACCAGGCCGCCGCGCCCGATATTCACCAGCGTGGCGGTGGGGCGCATCTTGCCCAGCGCCGCGGCATCGATGATGTGGTGCGAGTCCTTGCTGTAAGGCAGCACCAGCACCAGGTGATCGGCCTGCGCCAGCAACGTATCGCGGTCCACGTACTGCGCGCCGAGCGCCTGTTCGGTGGCGGCCGGCAGCTGGCTGCGATTGTGGTACAGCACGCGCATGCCGAAGCCGTGCGCGCCGCGGCGGGCGATGCCCTGCCCGATCCGGCCCATGCCCAGGATGCCCAGCGTGCTGCCGTGGAGATCGGCACCAAGCATGGTCTTGAACGACCACTGCCCCCACTGCCCGTCGCGCAGCCAGCGCTCGGCCTCGGTGATGCGGCGCGCGGTGGCCATCAGCAAGGCAAAGCCGAGATCGGCCGTGGTCTCGGTCAGGACATCCGGGGTGTTGCTGGCCAGGATGCCGGCTGCGCTGAGCGCATCCAGATCCAGGTTGTTGTAACCCACGCCGACGTTGGCGATCGCGCGCAGTTGCGGCGCAGAGGCGATTTCCGCCGCGCCGATACGCTCGTTGAGGGTGATCAGCGCACCGTCCAGCGACGCCAGCCGCGCAGCCAGCTCGGCCGGCGAATACGCGGTGACGCGCGCAGTGGTGGTCAGCTCGAAATGCTCGCCCAGCTGCGCGACGACATCGTCGAACAGCGGCTGGCTGACCCACACCTTGGCGCGTGGCGACTCAGACATCGGCCTGACCGGGAATGCGTGGCGCCACCTCGCCGACATCGCCGCACTGGGCGCGATGACGCAAGGCCTGGTCCATCAACACCAGCGCCATCATCGCCTCGGCGATCGGGGTGGCGCGGATGCCGACGCAGGGGTCGTGGCGGCCGGTGGTGATCACATCGACCACCGCGCCGTCCGCATCCACGGTCGCGCCGGGCAGGCGCAGGCTGGAAGTCGGCTTGAGCACCATCGAGGCGGTGATCGCCTGGCCGGTGGAAATGCCGCCCAGGATGCCGCCGGCATGATTGCTGAGAAAGCCTTCCGGGGTGATCAGGTCGCGGTGTTCGGTGCCCTTCTGCGCGGCGCTGGCGAAGCCGTCGCCGATTTCCACGCCCTTGACCGCATTGATACTCATCAAGGCGGCGGCCAGTTCGGCATCGAGCTTGCCGTAGATCGGCTCGCCCCAGCCCGCCGGCACGCCACCGGCCACCACGTCCACGCGCGCGCCGACCGAGTCGCCGGACTTGCGCAGCGCGTCCATGTAGGTCTCCAGCTCCGGTACCTGCTCGGCATGCGGCCAGAAAAACGGATTGTCCTCGACCGCATTCCAGTCGAAACCGGTCGGGCGGATCTCGCCCAGCTGCGATAGAAATCCGCGCACCAGCACGCCGTAGCGCTGCTTGAGCCACTTCTTGGCGATCACCCCCGCGGCCACACGCATGGTGGTCTCGCGCGCGGACGAACGCCCGCCGCCGCGCGGATCGCGGATGCCGTACTTCTGCCAATAGGTGTAGTCGGCGTGCCCGGGACGGAACTGCTGGGCAATGTTGCTGTAGTCCTTGCTGCGCTGATCGGTGTTGCGGATCAGCAGGCCGATCGGCGTGCCGGTGGTGCGGCCTTCATAGACGCCGGACAGGATCTCGATCTCGTCGGCTTCGCGGCGTGCCGAGGTGTGCCGGCTCTTGCCGGATGCACGCCGCTGCAGATCGCGGGTGAATTCTTCCGGTGCGATCTCCAGGCCCGGCGGGCAACCGTCGACCACGCAGCCGATCGCCGGCCCGTGCGACTCGCCGAAGGTGGTGACCGTCAACAGGCGGCCGAAACTGTTACTGCCCATGACGGCATCCTCTCAACATTGCAGCAGGTGGCGTGGCGCGCAGGATGCGCGGCAGGTGACGTGCCGCCACCAGCATCGGTGCCACCGCGAACAGGCCGCTGAACACCAGCGCAAAGACATCCAGCTTAATGCGCCCACTCAGCAGCCAATCGGCGAGCAGGTGCAGCGCAACGCCAGTTCCGACCAGCAGGCCGAGTGCCACAATGAGCGTGCGGCGCCGATGCGCACGCAAGGCCGCATCCGAACTGACCACCACGATCCACGCCGACACCAGGCCGAAAAACGCCATCAGGCCGAAGCCGATCTCCGCCCCCGCCCTCAACAAGCGCTGTGGCAAGGGACCGCCGTACATCGGGTCGAACAGGCGGTACACCACGTCGATCAAACTGAGCGGAATGCCGACGCCGAAGATGGACACCGGCACCAGCAACAGCAGATCGCTCAGCTGCGGCCGCGCGATGGACGACTCAGCGCGCACTGGCCAGCTCGGCGATGCGCGCGCCGTGCGCGACCAGCTCGCGGCATTCGACCGCGAAGATGCCCATCTGCCCGACCTTGAACTCGACCCAGGCCAGATCCACTTCCGGCAGCAGCTTGATCAGGTGCTGCTCGGACTCGCCCACTTCGCAGATCAGCAGGCCATCTTCGCTGAGGTGCTGCGGCGCATCGCGCAGGATCTTCAGCACCAGATCCAGGCCGTCGTCGCCGGCACGCAGACCCAGCTCCGGCTCGTAGGAATACTCCTGCGGCAGTGCGTCGGTTTCGTCGTTGGTGACGTACGGCGGATTGGTGACGATCAGGTCGTACTGGCGGCCACCCAGCCCGGCGAACAGGTCCGACTTGAGCAGGGTGACATTGTCGGCATGCAGGCGCGCCTTGTTTTCGGCGGCCAGTGCCAGCGCGTCGTCGCTGATGTCCACGCCGTCCACGTCCCACTGCGGGTTGTAGTGGCCCATGGCGATCGCGATGCAGCCCGAACCGGTGCACAGGTCCAGCGCGCGGGTGACTTCGCGGCCGCCCAGCCAGGGCTCGAAGCCGGCCTCGATCAGCTCGGCGATCGGCGAACGCGGCACCAGCGCGCGCGCATCGCTCTTGAAACTCAGCCCGGCGAACCATGCCTCGCCGGTCAGGTACGCCGCCGGCACGCGCTCGTGGATGCGGCGCTCGAACAAGCCCAGCACCTGCTCCTTTTCCGAGCGCAGCAGGCGCGCCTGGCCATAGGCCGGCCCCAGATCGTGCGGCAGATGCAGGCTGTGCAGGACCAGTTGGGTGGCCTCGTCCAGCGCATTGTCGTAGCTATGGCCGAAGGTCAGACCGGCTGCATTGAAACGGCTGGTGCCGTAGCGGATCAGGTCGATGATGGTGTGCAGTTCGTCGGCCGCGGCGGCAGTCATGGCAACAACTAAAGAGGAATCGGCCCCCGATTATAGAGGTCGGATCGGTATCATGAGCGTCCGTTGCACTGGAAACCGCCATGTTCAATCGCAATACCGGCATCGTGCTGCTGGTGGCGCTGGCCGCCGGCCTGGGGCTGTTGCTGGGCCAGAAGTTCCTCGGCGCCGCGCCCAGCTCGCCCTGGCCGCCCACCCGGACCATCACCTTCTATCCGCAACCACGCACGCTGCCGCAGTTCAGCCTGCGCCAGTCCGACGGCACCCAGCTGGTACCCGGTGAGCTGAAGGGACATTGGACGCTGGTGTTCCTGGGCTTCACCTTCTGCCCGGACGTCTGCCCGACCACGCTGACCGATCTGGCGGTGGCGCAGCAGCAGTGGGAAAGCATCCCCGATGGCCTGCGCCCGCGCGTGCTGTTCGTGTCGGTGGACCCGCAGCGCGACCCGCCGGCGCGCCTGGGCGAATACGCGCATGCCTTCCACAAGGACACCCTGGCCGCCACCGCCGAGGTGCCGGCGCTGCAGCGCTTCGCCACCGCGCTGGGCTTCGTGTTCCAGAAAGTGCCCGGCAAGGGCTTTGCGGACAATCCCAACGACTACAGCATGGATCACTCGGCCGGCATCGCCGTGCTCGACCCGCAGGGCCGCCTGACCGGACTGATCCGTCCCCCGCTCGACCCCAAGGCGATCGCCGCCGACCTCCAGCAACTGACCAAGGTAACCGCTCCGTGAGTCTCGTCACTTCCCTGACCTACGTGCTGCCGCACCGGTTGCTGTCCTCGCTGGCGCGTGCGCTGGCCTATTCCGATACGCCGTCCACCAAGCAATGGTTGATCGACACGGTCACGCGCAAGTTCGGCGTGAACCTGGGCGAGGCACTGGAACCGGACCCGCGCGCCTATCCCACCTTCAATGCATTCTTCACCCGCGCCTTGAAGCCGGGCGCACGCGTGCCCGACGCCGATCCTGCGGCGCTGCTGATGCCCGCCGACGGCCGCATCAGCCAGCTCGGCCCGATCGAGAACGGCCGCATTTTCCAGGCCAAGGGGCAGTCGTTCACTGCCGCGGAACTGCTCGGCGACGCCGAAGCGGCACTGCCGTTCAACGACGGCCTGTTCGCCACCGTCTACCTCTCGCCCAAGGACTACCATCGCGTGCATATGCCGTGGACCGGCACCCTGCGCGAGACCGTGCACGTGCCCGGCCGCCTGTTCAGCGTCGGCCCGGATGCGGTGCGCAATGTGCCGCGGCTGTTCGCGCGCAACGAGCGCCTGGTCTGCCACTTCGACACCGACTTCGGCCCGATGGTCTCGGTGATGGTGGGCGCGCTGCTGGTGTCGGGCGTGGAAACGGTATGGAGCGGCGTGGAGATCCCGCGCTACGGCGACCGCATCACGCGCAAGGATTATCGCGGCAAGGGCATCGTGCTGGAGCGGTTTGCGGAGATGGCGCGCTTCAATTACGGCTCGACCGTGATCGTGCTGCTGCCGCCAGGTGTCGCAAAGCTCGACGGCGGACTTGCCGCGGAGACATCGGTGCGCCTGGGGCAGGCGCTCGCACGTCGCCAGCCGAGCTGATCACGGCGGCGCGCCTGCGATTGCCCGCTTCGGTACGCAAGTGATGCAACGCAGCGACGTCCTCGTAGGAGCGGGCCTGACCGCGACAGGGCGTTCCCGACGAAGTTCAATGCGCAGGCGCATGTCGCACGCCCAGCTTTCGATGTAGAGCGTCATCGCCTGCGCTGGAACGACCGGGACTGCTTCGTCGCGGCCAGGTCCGCTCCTACAATGGCGCAGCCCGGCGCAGTGCCCCGATGCGACACGCCCGCACTGACCAACGATCTCCGCTGGTCAGCTCGATGACCTACGCCGAGCAGGAACACCTGTCCGCGGCGAAACGCCACCATGACAGCGGCATCGCACTCAGGCTCGCTCGCTACAAGACCGATGCCCAGTCCGGCTCCCAACAAGAACGATGCGGGTGTAGGAGCGGGCCCGACCGCGACGTGGCATTCGCAGTGAGGCTGGAGGTGCTTGCGCCGCTCGGCACTCCAGCCTCCGATTCGGAGCCTGGAGTTACCGGAGCAGCTTCGTCGCGGCCAGGTCCGCTCCTACGGGGCGTCCGACAGCTCACACAGAAGCGGCCCAACGCAGCTCTCCGAAGCAGCTGGCCGATGCTCTAACCCACGCGGTACTGCAAGCGCTGCTCAGCGATCGCAGCCGGCCAGCTTGATGCTCTGCCCGGGCTTGAGCGCATACGATGGCGCCTTCAGGCCGTTGGCCCTGGCCAGCTCCTTGATCTCGCACTGATACTTCTGCGCCACGCGACCGAGCGTGTCGCCCCTGGCGATGGTGTAGCTGCGCGCCTGCTTGGCCTTGGGCTTGGCGATCGCGGGCTGGCCGGTGGCCACGGTGGTCGGCACGCCGGCCATCGGGCTGACATCGCCCACCGCCACGCTGGGCACGTACTCGGGGGTGCTGCTGCTGCGCACGATCGCGCTGTTGAGATCGGCGGTGATCAGCGTGCGCGCCAGGTCCGCGCGCGGGCCGTTCACGCAGTAGCGCGTGTACAGGCTGACGATGCGGTTGGTGGCGTTGATGACGGTGCCGGCCGGAATCCAGCCATCGGATTCATAGCGCGGGTTGAGGTTGCGCAACGCGCGCATGTAGCCGTCGCGCGCGCCCATGCTGCCCAGGCAGATGGTGAGTTCGTAGATGGTGGTCGACTTGGCCAGCTTCAGCGTGGCCGGCTGCGCGTCGAGCTTGGCGAAGTCCACGCCGTACTGGCGCGGGTGCAGGAAGATCCACGCCGCGGCGATCACCATCGGCACGTAGTCCTTGGTTTCGGCCGGAAACTGGTTGTAGACGTCCTGGTCCCAGAATCCGCGTCCGCCGCTCTGCGAGAACACGCGCGCGGCACGGCCCTCGCCACCGTTGTAGGCGGCCAGCGCCAGCTCGATGTTGCGATTGAGCCCGGCCATGCGCTCGTTGAGGTAGGCGGCGCTGGCTTCGGCGGCGCTGCGTGCATCGAAGCGCGTATCGAAGCCGGTGCTGTCCGGGCCCAGCCCGAAGCGACGCCCGGTGGCCGGCATGAACTGCATCAATCCAGCCGCGCCGGCACGCGAGCTGGCGTGCACCTTGCCGTTGGATTCCTTGGCCATGATGCCGAACAGCAGCGCCTCGGGCAGGCCGCGCTTCTGCCATTCCGGCCACATCACCCCGCGCAGGTTGCTGTAGTTCTCGTAGCTGGTCAGCAGCGCCGGGCGCATGTCGGTCAGCCAGCGGCGGATGCCGGCCTGCACGGCAGGGTTGTACTGCACCATCTTGTCGAAAGCGTGGCGCTGGTCGTTGAGCAGCGTGGCGGCACGTGCTGCCTCGGGCACGCCGTTCGCCGCCGGGCCGAGATGGTCCGGGTCGGCCTGCAGCAGGGTGTCGTCGTCCTGCGGATCTTCGGCAGCTGGCGCTTCGGCATCGGCGCGCGCCTTCAGCAGGCGCTTGTAGGTGGCCAGCTGATTGGCGACCAGGCAGCCGCGCTGCTTGATGCAGGCGTCGATGACGTCCTCCATGTCCTCCAGCGCGGCATCGCCTTCGGCGGTGCCCTTGGGGTCGGAGTTGTTCACCAGCACCAGCGCGTCGCGGTAACGCTTTTCGGCGGCGGCCATGCGGGCATCGAGCACGGCGGCCTTCTCCGTGTCGCGTTTGGAAATGGCGTGGGCAGCGGGGACGACAGACATCAGCGCCACCACGACCAGAACCGGCCATGGGCGCAAACCAAAATGAGCGAGCGGCATCGTAGGCAGTACAGCGGAAAGGCAGGCAGGGTAGCCGCCGGGACGACACCGCGGCAAGGCGGCGGCGCCCCAGGGTCAGTGGGCCGTTAGCTTGGCAGTGGCGCACCGGGCCTGGAATGCCTGGGCCAAGGGCGGCAGGCGGCTGGCAAACCGGCTGCGTCGTTACACCACCTGCCAGCGGCCGGCGGCCGGCAGCCGGACAGCGCGGTCGAAATCCGGGGTCGGTCCCCGCCCGGTTTGCCCGGCCAGATTGCCCGCTAGAATCCGGATTTTCCCACCGGATCTGCGCAATGGCCTCGTTCCTGCTCGGCAAAGGCGTCACCGACGACATCCCGGTTGTGCTGGAAGGGCGCTTCGGCAATCGCCACGGACTGGTGGCCGGCGCCACCGGCACCGGCAAGACCGTGACCTTGATGACCCTGGCCGAAGGCTTCTCGCGCATGGGCGTGCCGGTGTTCCTGGCCGACGTGAAAGGCGATGTCGCCGGCCTGGCTGTGGCGGGCGACGGCGCCGCCGGCGTGCTGCAGCGCGCCACGGAGATCGGCATCGCCGACTACACGCCGGCCGCCAGCCCGGTGGTGTTCTGGGATCTGTACGGCCAGCTCGGCCACCCGGTGCGCACCACCGTCAGCGAGATGGGCCCTACCCTGCTGGCGCGCATTCTGGAACTCAACGACACCCAGTCCGGCGTGCTCGACATCGTGTTCAAACTGGCCGATGACCGCGGCCTGCTGTTGCTGGACCTGGACGACCTGCGCGCGCTGCTTGGATTGGTGGTGGAAGAACGCAAGGAGCTGTCCACCCGTTACGGCCTGGTCTCCGGCCAGTCGGTGGCCGCGATCCAGCGCGCCCTGCTGCGGCTGGCGCAGGACGGTGGCGAGCACTTGTTCGGCGAGCCGGCGCTGGAACTGGCCGACCTGATGCGCGTGTCTGCGGACGGCCGCGGCGTGATCGGCCTCCTGGCGGCCAATCAACTGGTGCTCAAACCGAAGCTGTATTCCACCTTCCTGCTATGGCTGTTGTCGGAACTGTTCGAGCGTCTGCCCGAGGTGGGCGACCTGGAACACCCCAAGCTGGTGTTCGTGTTCGACGAAGCGCATCTGCTGTTCGACGATGCGCCGGCCGCGCTGGTGCAGCGGATCGAGCAGGTGGTCCGGCTGATCCGCTCCAAGGGCGTGGGCGTGTATTTCTGCTCGCAGTTTCCCGACGACATTCCCGACACCATCCTCGGCCAGCTCGGCAATCGCGTGCAGCATGCCCTGCGCGCCTATACCCCGCGCGACCAGAAGGCGGTCAGGACCGCAGCGCAGACCTTCGTGGCCAATCCCAAGCTCGATGTGGCCACGACGATCGCCAGGCTGGGCACCGGCGAGGCGCTGGTGTCGCCGCTGCAAGGCAAGGGGGTGCCGGCACCGGTGCAGCAAACGCTCATCGCCCCGCCACGCTGCCGCATGGGCGCCATCAGCGAGACCGAACGCGCGCAGGTGCGCGCGGCCAGCCCGGTCGGCACCCGCTACGACACCGCAATCAACCGCGCATCGGCCGCCGAACTGCTGGCGCGCCGCGTCGAACAGGTCGCCGAACACAACGCCGCACCGCCAGCACGCACGCGCGAAGACGACGATGCGCACGACAGCGGCTTCGGCAAGGCGGTCAAGGACGCGGTGTTCGGCACCAGCCGCCGTCAGGGCATGCTGGAAACGATGGCAAAGCAGACCTCGCGCACCATCGGCAGCAAGATCGGCCAGCAGATCGTGCGCGGCATCTTCGGCAGCATTTTTGTTGGGAAGCGTTGATCAGCCCTGATCGCCGCCGACACGTCTCGATGACACCGTCGCCTTGAAGGGCTGCCGCGTGTTGGCGTGAACTTACTCCAATACGCCGTGCAACTTGGCGTACTGCAACAGCATGATGGTCTTGGCGTCGGCGATCTCGCCCGAGCCGATCATCGCCAGCGCTGTATCAAGGGACAGCTCGAGCACCTCGATCTCTTCGCCGTCCTCTTCGAGTCCGCCGCCCTCGCTGACCTTGTCGCCGTCGAAGTATTCGCCGACGAAGAAGTACAGGCGTTCGGTGACCGAGCCAGGGCTCATGAACGCCTCGAACACCTTGCGCACGTTGTCGATGCGGTAGCCGGTTTCTTCTTCGGTTTCCTTGCGGATGCAGGTCAGCGCATCGTCCTGGTCGAGCAGGCCGGCGCAGGCTTCGATCAGCATGCCGTCGGGATTGCCATTGAGCAGCGTCGGCAAGCGGAACTGGCGGGTGAGCATCACCGTCTGCTTGGCGCGGCTATACAGCAGGATGGTGGCGCCATTGCCACGATCGTAGGCCTCGCGCGACAGGGTCTGCCAGCGGCCGTCCTTGCGCTGAAAATCGAACGTGACCTTGCGCAGCACATACCAATTGTCCGAGAGCACATCGATGCTGCGAATGCGGACCTGCGGGTTGCCGGTGGCAGAGGGATTCAAGCGACACTCCTTGTGATGCGAGCGATGGCAGCGCCAGGGACGCGGCGCGCCCGATCGCTCGTACGGGCCGCAAGGATTGCGGCGGGCCACCATTTTACCTGTCGCTGAGTTGGAGCGTCAGACAGATGACGCATGCACTAAATCGGTGGCCTATCGATGCGCGCACGATGCTATCGGACACAGCAAGCTTGGATGTAATGCCGGCACTGACGCCTGGCCTGGCCGGCAATATCCGGACCGTGCCGGCGACATGTCGCCAGCCGCTGGCCATCCAGCTTAGTCGGCTCGCCTTCCCCAATTGCGTGACGACGCGGGCCACCGCACAATCCGGTCACATCACACGCCTGGGGAGCGTCATGGAAGACCGTTTTCGCGCACGCAAGGTTGCCGCGCAGGCCGCGCCGGTACCGTTCTGGACCCGCATTCCCGCCATCGCCACCTATCCGCTCCGCGGCTCGGCGCTATATGCGTTGATTGCGCTGACGCTGTGCAGCGCGCTGCTGGTGCTGCCGGGCATCCTGAAACTGGTGGTTGCCGGCGTGCTGGGGATGGCGACCTACACCTATGCCTTCGACATCCTGCGCCATACCGCCGACGGGCAAGCCGACGCGCCACGGCTGGGCTACAACAGTTTCGACAGCGCGGTGCTGCGGCTGATCCTGTTGGCGCTTGCGCTGGGCATCGTCATTGGCGCGGCTGGCGTGCTGGCGGGCAAGCCCGGCCTGACCATCGCCTATCTGGCAGTCCAGTTGCTGCTGCCGGGCATGATGATTGCGCTGGCCATCGACGGCAGCCTGGGCCGCGCGCTCAATCCGGCCGTGTCGATCGACATGGCAGTGCGCATCGGCTGGCCGTACCTGGCTGCATACGGTTTGCTGTACGTGATCCAGGGCAGCGCCACTGCGGCGATCTTCATTGCGGTGAAGTATCTGCCGCCGATCGTGCGCGAGGCGACGATGGTGGTCGCCTCGATCTGGAGCCTGTTCGCCAGCTTCCACCTGATGGGTTATCTGGTGTACCAGTACCACGAAGAACTGGGCTACATGCCCAGCGGTGGCGCGGCGTTCGAGCGCGAAGACCCGGATCAACGCCTGCTCGACGAAGCCGAACAATATCTGCGCGACGGACATTCCGACGAGGCATTTCAGGCCCTGCGCGGGGCAGTGCGTTCGCGTGCGGTGAGCCTGGCGGTGCACGAGCTGTATCAGCGCCTGCTGCGTCAACACCATCGCAACGACGAACTGCGCGAGCACACCCGCCAGTACATCAACCGTCTGCTGCAGGAAAAACAGGAGCGTCGCGCGCTCGCACTGCAGCGCGAAGCGCTGGACGGCGACTCCACGTTTACCCCGCTGACGCCTGAGCAGGCCACCGTGCTGGCCGAGCGCGCAAAGATGGCCGGGCAATTCCAGCTGGCGACCGACGGCCTGCTTGCGGCTATTGCCGCATGGCCGCGCGATCGGATGATGCCGGCATGGTCGCTGGATGCGGGCCTGCTGCTGGGCGAACGGTTCGGCCGCGATGAGCAGGCGCGCGCGGTGCTGCAAAACGCACTGACTCAATGCGATGACGATGCACTACGCGCGAAGCTGGAAGCCGCGCTGAAAGCGGTGGCAATTCAACCAGCTTGAGCGGCCAACAAAATTTTAAAGTCGACAGGTAAATCCACAAAATTGGCGCATCTTGCGACATGCACTGCTCGCAGCCCTGCACACCGACCATCTCGGCTGGTCCTTGTCCGCTCACCGTCGCGGGACCTTACGCGGCATGGATGCCGCGTAAGAGCCTACAAGGACGTACTTGCGGCGTGTCCCGCGAGGGTGGGCGGACAAGGGCCCTGCAGCCAGGCTGCAGATCCACCGCTCTGCAACTCATCCATCCGTGCTAGATAATTCTGCTCGAGGCAGAAGACACAACAGCAACCCGGACCTCGCGTAGCAGTGTCTTTCAAGTGCAGTCAAATGCCAGGTCAAAAGCTCCGGTGAGTCGAGTGTACGGAGCCCTCACCGCTTGCTTTGGCAACACGGATCAAGCAGAAATCACTCACGCGTTCTCGAGCAAAAAGCGCGCCTTGCTGGCCTGCGCCTGCTCGGGGAACTGCTCCAGCAGCTGACGCAGCAAGCGCGCACGCTGCGCGCCGTCCTGCAGCTCGCCGTGTCGCAGGGCCAGCACGAACCAGTGGTGCGCCAGCTCGGCGCGCGGCATCCCTGACTCGCCTTCCTTCAACAGACGTTCGGCATCGGCCAACAATCCAGTGCGCAGACATGCGCCGATCAGTGCCGTGCGTGCCGATGGCGCGTACCCGATCCCGGCCTTGCTCAGTTCGGCAGCGACTGTCAGCTGGATGCGCGTCTGCTCGGCGTGGTGCGTATGCAGCTGCAACAGCGTTTGCGCATGCTGCACTCTGTCCTGGTTGCGGCCGGCATTGCGTGCGGTGCGGTAGCGCGCGAGCGCCACGTCCAGGTTATGCGGCTGCTCGATGGCCAGCTCCGCCAACAGGCGTTCGGCTTCCACGTTCTCCATGCGTCCCAGATGCCGCTGCGCGCGCTCCCAGCGATCGTCCACCCGCACTGCCTCGCCCTCTTCCATAAATGACGGACGCGTGCGTCGCAACAGCACCAGTACGACACCGAGCAGCGCGCCACTGATCAGCCCACCGGCGTGCGCCTCGAAGGCGACGCTGCCGTTGTCGCTCCATAGCAGGCTGTACAGCTCCCAGCCCAACCACAGCGGCAGGAGCAGGATCGCCGGCCCGCGCACGTAGTCGAACACCACAAAGAACCAGTAGAAGAAGCGCACCCTGCGCCTGCCCCAGACCGCGCAGAACGCGCCCATCAAGGCGGCGATCGCACCGGAGGCGCCCAAGCCGCCACCCGGCGCGCCCCAGCGCCACCACAGGCTGGCTGCGCTGGCGCCGAACCCGCCCAGCAGGTACAGCAGCAGGAACCAGCCGCTGCCGATCGCACCTTCCAGCAAGGTGCCCAGCGCCAGCAGAAACAGCATGTTGCCCAGCAAGTGATCAAAGCTTCCATGCAGGAAAGTGGCCGTCAGCATCCTCGCAGGTGACCACTCGGAGCTACGCTGCAGATGCCGCAGCGTGAACACCCTGGACAGGTGCGCATCGTAGGGCGCGCGCAATGAGTGCCATTCGCGCAGACGCTGCTCGTCCTTGAACAATGCGCCGCTGCGCAATGCCTCTGTAAAGGCCAGGTCGTGCATCGTCAGGTGCGCCAGATACGCCAGACGTTGCCGCGCCGGCACGCTGTCCAGCCTGGCCTGGCGCGCAGCGCGCAGCCTGGTGTCGCCGGTCTGCTGCAGATAGCGCACATGGGCCTGCGCCTCCACCGCACCGAGACCGGATTCGACGTAGTAGCGCACCGCGTTTTCGACCAGCGCGCCGTCCTTGCGCTGATAGCCCAGGTAGACCACCGCATTGATCATTACCAGCAGCAGGGTCACCCAGGGAATGTTCTGGCGCGACCAGGGTTTGTGCAGCGGCATCAGCAACATGACAACGTCCGTGTCCCGGAAGGCGCAAAGCTTCGCCGTGCGACGACAGATGCGCAAGCCGGCCATGCGCGCTAGCATCGCGCCCCCGCTGTCCGACGCACCGCCCATGAGCCGCTGGCGCCCGCCTGCCGAAAAAAGCACCGCACTGATCACGCCCGGCGGCCACGCGCGGCTCAAGGCCGAGCTGGAAGAGCTCTGGCGCGTGCGTCGGCCGGAGGTGGTGCGTGCGCTGGCCGCCGCCGCGGCAGAGGGTGACCGCTCGGAGAACGCCGAGTACACCTATCGCAAGAAGCAGCTGGGCGAGATCGACCGCCGCGTGCGTTATCTGAGCAAACGCCTGGAAGCGCTACGCGTGGTGGACACCGTGCCCACCGACCCGCGCGCGGTGTTCTTCGGCGCACAGGTCGAGCTGGAGGACGCCGACAGCGGTGAGCTGCTGCACTACCGCATCGTCGGCCCGGACGAAACCGACGCCGGACGCGGCTGGATCAGCATCGACTCGCCGTTGGCGCGCGCCTTGTTGAAAAAACGCGTGGACGACGAGTTCGAAGCGCAGTTGCCGTCGGGCAAGCACACCTTCGTGGTGGTGTCGGTGGATTACGCGAGCCCATAGGCATCCATTCGCAATCTGCTGACATGTAGGAGCGCACTTGTGCGCTCCTACGGACCGATGTGTAAAAACCAGGACCCAGTTACACCATCTGCAGATTCAACGCGCGCCCCTGCTGGGGTGCGACATTGGCCGGCAGCGCATCGCCGAACAGATCGTGCTCGTCGCTGTCGGTGATCTCCACATCGACCAGGTCGCCGACCTTCAACCCACGTTCGCCGCCGTTCTGAATATGCACCAGCCCATCGATTTCCGGTGCGTCCGCGCGTGAGCGCGCCACTGAGATGTCGTCTTCGATCAGGTCGACCAGGCATTGCTGCACGCTGCCGATCTTGGATTCCAAACGCGCGGCGGAAATCTCCGCCTGCCTGGCCATGAAGCGGGCCAGACGTTCCTGCTTGAGCTCTTCCGGCACCGGATCGGGCAGCGCGTTGGCGCTGGCGCCTTCCACCGGCGAATACGCGAACGCGCCGACGCGATCGAGCTGGGCCTGACCCAGGAAGTCGAGCATGGATTCGAATTCGGCATCGGTCTCGCCGGGGAAGCCGACGATGAAGGTGGAGCGCACCGTGATCTCCGGGCACATCGCCTTCCAGCGCTGCACGCGCTCCAGCGTCTTGTCGACTGCGCCCGGCCGCTTCATCAGCTTGAGGATGCGCGGGCTGGCGTGCTGGAACGGAATGTCCAGGTACGGCAGCAGCTTGCCTTCGGCCATCAGCGGAATCACATCGTCCACGTGCGGGTACGGATAGACGTAGTGCAGGCGCGTCCACACGCCCAGTTCCGACAAGCCTTCGCATAGCGCCTTCATGCGCGTCTGGTACATGCGGTCGCGCCACGGGCGCTCGGCATATTTCAGGTCCACACCGTAGGCCGAGGTGTCCTGCGAGACCACCAGCAATTCCTTGACCCCGCCGCGGACCAGCCGCTCGGCTTCGCGCAGCACCTCATCGACCGGGCGCGAGGCCAGATCGCCGCGCATCGACGGAATGATGCAGAAGCTGCAACGGTGGTTGCAGCCTTCGGAGATCTTCAGGTACGCGTAATGGCGCGGGGTCAGCTTGATGCCGTAGTCGGGCACCAGATCCACGAACGGGTCGTGGCGCGGCGGCAACGCGGCGTGCACCGCCTCCATCACGCTCTGGTAGTCCTGCGGACCGGACACCGCCAGCACCTGCGGGTAGGCCTCGCGGATCTGTTCCGGGCGCTTGCCCAGGCAGCCGGTGACGATCACCTTGCCATTGGCGTTCATCGCCTCGCCGATCGCGTCCAGCGACTCGGTCACCGCCGAATCGATGAAGCCGCAGGTGTTGACCACCACCACGTCGGCAGCGTCGTAACTGGGCACGATGTCGTAGCCCTCCACGCGCAGCTGGGTGAGGATGCGTTCGGAGTCGACGAGCGCCTTCGGACAGCCAAGGCTGACGAAGCCGACTTTGGGGTTCAGCTGGGACATGGAAGCAGGAGCCTGGGAACGGAGCGGCCTGGGGCCGGGTCGGCAACGAGTATAACGGCGCCTGGCAATGCTCTGAAACGTGCCACATGGCCTTTGGCAGCCCAATACGCGTTCACACGGCACCGATCCCGTGAGGCTTAACAGAAATCTCCAACTATCGAGCAGCTCACCGACCATGACAGCCTGACAAGCTCGAATGGCACACTCGCGACCATACGGCGCTCCTGGCCCAAAATCCGTCCAAGGCCTGTGGTTCCGGAAACAATGCACCCCGGATTCCGGCTCAATTTATTGGCGACTCAAAACAATTTCGGGAGCAGAAGACCTGTTCGCTTTCGGTATTCCTCGAAGCCTGGATATCTGGACAGAGACTCGTCCTTCCTATGCATGCTCTTGATGAAGAAAATAAAAATCCACGTACTGAGGATCAACCAGGGAAGCCAGTGATACGAAGCCAGTGAAAATGACGAGTAAATCATGATCTCGCCAAGATAATTAGGATTTCTCGTACGGCTAAAAATCCCCTCCTCGATCAAACCTTTCTTTATCTTGAGAGTATAGTATTTTTGAGCATCCGCAACATAATGCAGAAAAATCCCGGACGTAAACAAGAATAAAATCAGGCCTACGACAGGGGGAGGCAGATGAACATGCCTGCTGATAAGCAGATAAGGCGCCAAATAATAGCCCGCAAGAGGCAGAAAAATAAAGAAGAAACCTATCCTACCGGGCAGACGTCCCTGAAAGCGTCGATCAGGGTAGATCGCACCCTTCAACAACCAGAGCAAGGAATATACCCCATGAATGCTTAGATATATGAATGCCTCCACTGTCCAATTGTGGTAACCCCACATCAAGCCAAGGACCACCGGAATGACGAGTATCTTGTGCGCATTGATGTAGGTAATTGCTTTCATGGCTTTCCAATCCGAAATGAACCCGGCCGCAACTGCCTGCCCAGTCCAACGACATTAGCCCAATCGAACTGATGAAGGGATATGTCTCCACTTCCCCCAAACGAGTCATTGTCCTGAACATTATTGACCACTAATGCCAACGCTGATGTTTCGTGCCCCTCCTGTGCATCAAACTTGCTACCTGAGGAGCGCTTCGGACGCCTGCCGTCTGCTCCGCACCAGGTGACACTGCGGCAAGCCATGACTTCACATTAGCATACCGCACACTGCTCCAACGACGGCGCGCCAAACATCGCGATGGGACCATAGCGGGCGCAATGACCCAGATATCCATCTGAGTAGGCTAACCACAGTGTAGCTAGTCAATGCATCACCAGCGCGCGCACTGCAGCCTCGGAGAGGCGCGGCACATGGTGTAACGCAAGCAAGATCCATTGACCCCAGGAGAGGAATACAACTGACCGTTAAGGCGGTAGCGTATAAACCAGCGTTCTTCCTCTTGATGCGGCTATCAATGCGTACACTGACCTGAGAACCAGGGCCATTGTTGCCGAGTCCGGGGTTCAGCCTGGACCGCAAATCAGAAGTTTCGACCGTAAATCAGAAGCCTGCGAGCGGAACATCTGGGGAGTGCTCGCGGGACCGATGTCACAGTGCCAGGCGGCGCTCTGAACCGCGCGCGCCGCATGCAAGGTCATCTCAGCGAGACCCTCACCTGCAGCGCCGTCGATCCGGTCGATAATGCGCGCCTTCCCCCGTCCTGCATCAGGAGTTCCCATGGGTCACTGGACCACGCTCGACACCCCCGACGGCCAGGTTGCCGCCTGGCACGCCACCCCGACCACCAGCCCGCGCGGCGGCCTGGTGGTGATCCAGGAGATCTTCGGCGTCAACGAACATATCCGCGCGGTGGCCGACGATTACGCCGCGCGCGGCTACGAAGTGCTGGCGCCGGCCTTCTTCGACCTGCAGGAGAAGGACGTGCAGCTGCCCTACGACCAGGAAAGCTTGCAGCGCGGCCTGGCACTGGCCAATGCGGTCGGCCTGGAGCGCGCGGTGGAGGTGGTCAAATCCGCCGCCACCCTGCTCAGCCGCTCCGGCAAGGTCGGCACCGTGGGCTATTGCTGGGGCGGCTCGGTGGCGCTGCTGTCGGCGATCCGCCTGGGCCTGCCCTCGGTGAGCTACTACGGCGGGCGCAACACCCAATTGCTGGACGAAACCCCGAAAGCGCCGGTGATGTTCCACTTCGGCGAGCGGGACACCAGCATTCCGCCCGAGGCGATCCAGGCCCACCGCGAGAAGCTGCCGCAAATGGAAACCTTCGTGTATCCGACCGGCCACGCCTTCAACCGCAGCATCGACCCCACCCACTACGACGCCGACAGCGCCGAGCGTGCCCTGGAGCGTACCCTTGGTTTTTTCGAAGCGCATCTGGGATGAGTGGGACGGCAGCGGGCATGTCCGAGGCGAGCGGCTTCCAGCTCGATGCGCGGCTGGCCGCGGACAGCGTGTTCGTCGCTGACGGACCGCTGTCGCAGGTGCGGCTGATGGACGACAGCCGTTTCCCGTGGCTGGTGCTGGTGCCGCGGGTCGCCGATGTCAGCGAATGGATCGATCTGGATGGCGGCCAGCAGCGCCTGTTGCTGGCCGAGATCAATCAG
This sequence comes from Xanthomonas sp. CFBP 8152, assembly GCF_014199025.1. Lineage (NCBI taxonomy): Bacteria > Pseudomonadati > Pseudomonadota > Gammaproteobacteria > Lysobacterales > Lysobacteraceae > Xanthomonas > Xanthomonas sp. CFBP 8152. The sequence goes on along the minus strand of NZ_JACHNO010000001.1, from coordinate 1,244,871 downwards.
CTCTCGCAGTTGCTGCGGGTCGAGCCCGGGGTCGCCAAGCTCAATATCGGCGCACTGGGCAACATCGTGCGGCAGCTGCACGTGCATCTGGTCGGCCGGCATCCGGGCGATGCGGCCTGGCCAGGCCCGGTCTGGGGCAGCGGCAGCGCGCAGCGCTTCGAGGCCGATGCGCTGCGCCAGCATGTCGCTGCGTGGGCGCAGCGGCTACGATAGGCGCCCGTCTTGCAACCACCTTTCCGCATGAAATCCAATGTCGTCGCCGCGCTGATCCTGATCCTCGTCGGCCTGCTGTTTCTGGCCAATAACCTGGGCTGGACCAATGTCAGTCTTGGCCGGCTGATCGCCACATGGTGGCCGGCGGCGTTGGTCGCTTGCGGTGTGGGGATGTTGTTTGGGCGCGGCAAATAGCCGGGAATCGGGAATCGGGATTGGGGAATCGTAAGAGCGGGCTATCGGCGCTCTACAGTTCCCTGGGGTGTTTTGATGTCTTCCAGGAGACGTAGCGCTGCGCCGTCTCGCTGATCGGCCAGCCGCTGCCCGGGCGGGCTTGCAGCAATGACGACTGTCACCTGCAACAGTTGACTTCCGGCACCTGATCGGCAGACGTGCTGCGCGCAGCATGAGCGCACACCTACCGAGAACACCGCCATGCACTATCGCCTGATTCCTGCCCTGTTCCTGATCACGCTGGGCACGCTGTTTCTGTTGGACAACCTCGGGCTGGCCCGTATCGAGCTGGGCAACCTGGTGTCGACCTGGTGGCCCGCGTTGCTGATCGCCGCCGGCGTGCGCCAACTGCTGCGCTACCGCGAGCGGGCCACCGCGACCTGCTGAAGGTCAGGGCTGCCCACTGCATCAGGTGCGCGGCAGGGTTACGCCGGTCTGGCCCTGGTACTTGCCGCCACGGTCCTTGTACGAGGTCTCGCAGACTTCGTCGGACTGGAAGAACAGCATCTGCGCCACGCCTTCGTTGGCGTAGATGCGCGCCGGCAGCGGCGTGGTATTGCTGAATTCCAGCGTGACGTGGCCTTCCCACTCCGGCTCCAGCGGGGTCACGTTGACGATGATGCCGCAGCGCGCATAGGTGCTCTTGCCCAGGCATACCACCAAGGTGTCGCGCGGGATGCGGAAGTACTCCACCGTGCGTGCCAGCGCAAAGCTGTTGGGCGGGATGATGCAGACGTCCGATTCGATATCGACAAAGCTGCCCGGATCGAAGTGCTTCGGGTCGACGATGGTCGAGTTGATGTTGGTGAAGATCTTGAACTCGCGCGAGCAGCGCACGTCGTATCCGTAGCTGGAGGTGCCGAAGCTGACGATGCGCTGGCCGGCGGCGTCATGCTTGATCTGGCCGGGTTCGAACGGCTCGATCATCGCGTGCTGTTCGGCCATGCGCTTGATCCAGCGGTCGCTCTTGATGCTCATGCGGTGTTCCTTGAAGACGGAAGGCGGCAGGCCGAGCGGCCTGCGCGAAAGGCAGCGAAGTCTAGCAAGCAGCCGGCACCAGCGGCCGGCCTGCGCGCTACAGCAGCGAAGCCGAAATCGGGATGCTGGCGCGCGGCCGCTTGCCCAGCTCCTCGGACAGGCGCGCGGCAGCGGCCAGATAGGCCAGCGCTGCCGCCGACTCCGGCGCGGCCACCACGATCGGCTGGCCGGCATCGCCCTGCTCGCGGATCGCGATCGCCAGCGGCAACGACCCCAGCAAGGGCACGCCGTACTGGGCGGCCATGCGCTCGCCGCCGCCTTCGCCGAACAGGTGCTCGTGGTGGCCGCACTGGCTGCAGGTATGTACGGCCATGTTCTCGACGATGCCAAGCACCGGCACCTCGACCTTCTCAAACATCTTCAAGGCCTTGCGCGCATCCAGCGTGGCGATGTCCTGCGGCGTGGTGACGATGACCGCGCCGGCCACCGGGATCTTCTGCGACAAGGTCAGCTGGATGTCGCCGGTGCCCGGCGGCAGGTCGATCAGCAGGTAATCGAGGTCGTCCCACAGGGTGTCGTTGAACAGCTGGGTCAGTGCCGAGGTCGCCATCGGCCCGCGCCAGATCATCGGCGTGTCCTGGTCGACCAGCAAGCCGATCGACATCGCCTCGATCCCGAACGCGCGCAGGGGCTCGATCGACTTGTTGTCCGGGCTGTCCGGCCGCCCGCTCAGGCCCAGCATCGCCGGCACGCTCGGCCCGTAGATGTCCGCGTCCAGTACCCCGACGCGCGCACCCTGCTGGCACAAGGCCAGCGCCAGATTCACCGCGGTGGTGGACTTGCCCACCCCCCCCTTGCCGGAACCGACCGCAATCACATTGCGGATCCGCGGGTGCGGCGCCAGCGCGCCCTGCACCGCATGCGCGGGGATTCTGCGCTCGCCCGTCATGCGCGTGCGCTCTGAAGGAGGTCGATCGCCATGCTTGAAGCACGTTGCACCATCGTCGTCATTGCCTGCCTGATTCGTCGTGCGCTGCCAACGGGGCGATCGCCGCATCGCCAGCCGCAGCGCTGGAAAGATCGCCAGTTTACCGACTCGGCCACGGGCAGACGCGTTTCCCAGCGCGGCCAGACGCCGGCACGGCACGCCAAGACATGTGTCAGGCGGCGACAAATTTAACAAATATGGACACATGGTTAAGGAATTGTTACGTTCGGGGACCAGTTCAGCCAGCGCTCAGCGAGCACTGCTGTTTCGCAACATCCGGCGAGGAATCCGCACCATCATGTCGAGTCGTCTTCAGCAACACACCCAGCGTCATCGTTTGAGCACCGCATTGTTTGCCGTGCTGGCTGCTTCTGCCGGCCACGCCGCGGCGCAGTCAGAAAACGAGGTCGCACCCGGCACCACCGATCTGGGCAAGGTCACTGTCACCGGCTCGCGCATTGCGCGTACCGGCTTCGTCACGCCCTCGCCGGTCACCGCGATCAGTGCCGAGGAAATCCGCGCCACCGGCGCGACCACCATCAGCGACCTGATGGCGCGCATGCCGGCGCTGGCACCGAGCTACACTCTGGGCAATTCCACCCGCTTCATCGGTACCGCCGGGCTGGGCCTGCTCGACCTGCGCGGCATGGGCACCGACCGCACACTGGTGCTGGTCAACGGCCGTCGCCACGTGGGTTCCAGCCCGGGTTCGACTGCCGTGGACGTCAACACGATTCCGGTGGAATGGGTGGAACGCGTCGAAGTCATCACCGGTGGTGCCTCGGCCGTCTACGGCGCCGACGCAGTGGCCGGCGTGGTCAACTTCATCCTAAAGAAGAACTTCACCGGATTGGAGACGCGCGCGCAGACCGGCCTGGCCGATGAGGGCAACTACAACCGCTCCTTCGCCAGCTTCTCGGCAGGCACCGACTTTGCGGACGGCCACGGCAACATCGCGGTGTCGGGCGAATACAGCAAGCAGGACCGCTTCGGCCGCGGCAACCGCGCCATCGGCCGCGAGTATCTGGTGTCGGTTCCTAACCCCGCGTTCGATCCCAGCCAACCGCCGAGCGAGCGCAATCCGCAGAACGTGCTCAGCGGCCCGGGCGGCAATCATTCCACGTCCTACGGCGGCACCTTCAACCTGGGCACCTTCGATTTCCGCAACCCGGCCAGCTATGGCAACCGCTATCTGTTCAACGAAGACGGCAGCTTCCGCCGCAACCGCTACAACGGCACGGTGGTCAGCAACACCTCGTGCGTGGATTGCGATTTCGTTGATCTGAATGCGGTCGCCGACCTGCAGCCCGGCTTCGATCGCAAGAGCGTCAACACCATGATCAACTTCGAGGTCAGCGAGAACCATCGCCTGTTCTTCGAAGGCAAGTACAGCGAGACCGACTCGGAATTCTTCGGCCAGCCGGCCTTCGACAGTTCGCTGCGCGTGCGTCGCCAGAATCCGTATGTCAGCCCCGAACTCGGTGCGCTGATGGACTCGCGTGGTGCCACGCAGATCCTGATGAACCGCTTCAATGTCGATGCCGGCCGTCGCGGCGAGAACATCGAGCGCAAGACCTATCGCGCGGTGCTCGGTGCCGAAGGCAACTTCACCGACAACTGGAGCTATGACGTATCCGCCAACTACGGCAAGACCACGGTCGACCGCCTGAATCTCAACAACCGCATCAACGAGCGCTGGCAGGCCGGTATCGATGCCGCACGTGATGCCAGCGGCAACATCGTCTGCCGCACCACGCTGGATCCGAACGCGATCAACCCCCACACCAATCGCGTCTATTCGGCACTGGCGCGCGAAGGCTGCGTGCCATTCAGCGTGTTCGGCAACGGCGCGGTGACACCGCAGGCAGCGGCGTGGTTCAACACCACCGCACGCTCGCAGGCCAAGATCCAGCAGACCGTGTTCAGCGCATCGGTGGCCAACAGCAACCTGCTGTCGCTACCGGCCGGCGACATCGGGTTTGCCGGTGGCGTGGAATACCGCAAGGAGCAGAGCGAGGAAATCACCGATCCGCTGGCAGCCTCGGGCGCGACCTTCCTCAACGCTATTCCCAATAGCGGTGGCGAGTACACCGTCAAGGAAGTCTTCGTCGAGAGCACCATTCCGTTGCTCGCCGGCCTGCCGGGCGTGGACCGGTTGGCGCTGGATGTGGCGGGGCGTTATTCGGACTACGACAGCATCGGCTCGACCAAGACCTGGAACGTGGGCCTGGACTGGACCATCATCCCGTCGCTGCGTCTGCGCGGCACCGTGGCACAGGCAGTGCGTGCGCCCAGCATCGGTGAGCTGTACGACTCGCAGAGCGAAAACTTCGCAACCATCAACGATCCCTGCAACTATCTGCCGACCAATACCAATCGCCCAGGCACCGCGGGCGACGTCGCATTGCGCCAGGCCAACTGCAGTGCGCTGGGCGTGCCGGTGGGCTGGATCGATACCTTCACCTCCACCCGTCCCGGCGTGAGCGGCGGCAATCCGGAGCTGAAGCCGGAGCGCGCGCGCAGCCTGTCCTACGGCCTGGTGTGGCAGCCGGAGTTCTTCGACGGCTTCGGCATGTCGATCGACTACTGGCGCATCGACCTGCAGGACGCGATCGGCACCGTGACCGCAGAGACCAATGCCACGCGCTGCGTGGACAATCCAGGCGGCATCAACAACAGCTTCTGCGGCTTCGTGCAGCGCGCCCCGCTGGGCGGATTCACCGACCCGCAGGGCCGCATCTATCCCGAGCACAGCATCATCGGCTGGCAGGCACTCAACGAAAACCTGTCACGCTCGCGGCGTGTGGGCGTGGATCTGGAAATGGATTACCGCTTCCAGCTCGGCGAAGGCAATACCGTGCTGCGCCTTGTCGGTACGCGCCTGATCCAGTCGCGCGAATGGGTGTTCCAGGACTTCCCGGCCGAATACGACGAGTACGTGACCTACGTGACCGACCCGCGCTGGCGCGCGCAGTTCCAGACCAAGTACAACTGGAACGCATGGCGCGCCTCGTGGGACATGAACTATGTGGACGGCAACCTGCGCGTGACGCCGGAAAGCTACAACAGCAATCCGGGCTCGGCCAGCCCGATCAGGAACGGCGCGTACACCTACCACAACGTCCAGTTCGGCTATCAGTTCCCCGGCTCGAAGATCGACGTCTACCTCGGCATCGACAACGCCTTCGACAAGGATCCGCCGCGCAATTACTTCGGCTCGGACTTCAACTCTGCGTTGTACGACAACATCGGGCGGTTTTTCTACCTGGGTACGACAGTCCGGTTCTGAGGCCGTCGACGATGCATGGAAAGACCCCGTCCACCGGGGTCTTTTTTTGAATCGATGTTTCAGATGAAACCAGCCAAGCAAAATCGACGATCGAAAGATGCACGCGGCGCCATGCAGCGTTCGTTTAATCGGCGAGCTGTCACCACGCATCACGCGCACTGACAAAAATGAATACCTGTGCCACCTGAGTACGCACTTGTCCGCATGCCCGGCAATTTGTGCGCAGATCCGCATATTCGATGCGGATCTCACCCTTTTCATTAACGAATCATTCAAAACGCTTGCGACTCCGACCACACATTCATTACGTTCGGGTTAAGGCCATCTGACTCTCCGGTGACCGCAACTTCTCTCGATACCCAGCTGAAAGGTTAGGAATGAGCAATCAAATTCGTCGTCATGCTCTCAAGCGCACCGCTCTGGCTGTTGTGCTCGGCGCCTGTCTCGTCAATGGCGCGGTCTATGCACAAAGCACGACCGGCAGCATCTACGGTAGCGCTCCCTCGGAGGCCGGCAGCACCATCGTCGTTCAGAGCGACACCGGCCTCAGCCGCACCATCACCATCGACGCCAATGGCCGTTACAACCTTGGCTCGTTGCCGGTCGGCGCCTACACCGTCACCTTGAAGCGTGGCGATCAGGTCGTCGACACCCGCAAGAACGTGCAGTTGCGCGTCGGATCCGGCACCGAGGTGTCGTTTGCTGGCGCAGCTGCCAGCGGCAGCACCGATGCAACGACGCTCGGCGCGATCACGGTCACTGCCGCCAATGCACCGAAGATCGACGTCAGCTCCACCAGCTCGCGTTCGGTGATCACGTCCGAACAGCTGGCAACCTTGCCGCTGGGACGCAGTGCGGAAGCGATTGCGTTGCTTGCTCCCGGCGCTGTTTCAGGTGCCGGCGCATTCAACAACGGCTCGCGCTCCGTGGTGTCTTTCGGCGGCTCGGGCGTTACCGAAAACGCGTATTACATCAACGGCTTCAACGTCAGCAATCCGCTGAGCAACCTGGGTGGCGTCAGCCTGCCCTACGGCGCCATCGACCAGCAGGAAACCTATACCGGCGGCTATAGCTCACGCTATGGCCGTTCGACCGGCGGCGTGATCAGTCAGGTCGGCAAGCGCGGCACTAACGAATGGCATTTCGGCGCGCAAGCAGTGTGGGAGCCGAAGAACCTATCGAGTTCGGTCGGCGATGTCTGGTACCCAAGCAACACACTTAACTCCAATCCGCGCTACAAGTACGAAGATCCAGATCTGCCGGGCACGATCTATCGTAGCGGCAAGGGTGACGTGCAAAGCCGCACGGTCTACAGTGCTTATGCTGGCGGCCCCCTGATTGAAGACAAACTCTTTATCTTCGTGGCAGGCGAAACCGACAAGACCGACGGTGCAGTGACCAACACAGCGACCGCCGCTACTACGCAAGGCCGCAACCATTACGATTACAGCTCACCGAAGTTCTACGGGAAGATCGACTGGAACATCAACGACAACAACATTCTCGAATACACCCGCATAGAAAATACCGATCGTCGTGCCGGCGCTTACAGCAACTATGATTACGACACACGATCCGATGGTGGTCCGTCCGGCCTCTACGCCGATACTTACAAGATCAAAGACACCTACGACATCTTTAAGTACACCGGCTACATCACTGACGACCTGACGGTCAACGCCACCTGGGGCCGCAGCACACAGCACAACCAGCAGTTCAACCCGTTGGTGTCCTCGCTGCCCTTCATCGCCGGCCTGAATCTGCAAAATCCGGCCATCACAGGTGGCACGCCTATCTCCAACAATCAGGCGACCAATCGCTCCAAAGCGGATGACCCGATCAACAAGACGCGCAATCTGCGTCTGGAATTGAACTACCGGCTGGGCGACCACGATCTGACCGCCGGCGTGGACAACATGTACTTCAACGCTTACGACGAAGGCGTGCGCACGACCGGCCCTGGTTATCAGTGGATCTATGGCAGCGCGGGTGACGAAGTTTCGCCAGTCCGCGGCACGCTGGGCGTTGGCGCAACCGGCCCGGGCACCGACGGCTACTATGCTCAAAAACGTATCTTCACCACCACCACAAGCATGGCGGTGGAGCAGAAGGCCTACTACCTGGAAGACCGCTGGCAGGTCAATGATCATTGGTTGCTGACACTGGGTATCCGCAACGACAAGTTCACCAATTTCAACAGCGATCATGTGCCCTATGTCGATAGCGGCGACCAGTGGGCACCACGTTTGGGCGCCAGCTGGGACGTGTTCGGCGACTCCTCGCTGAAAGTTTTCGCCAATTTAGGACGCTACTATCTGGCGTTGCCTAACCAGGTGGCAATCCGCGGCGCATCTGCCTCGACCTACACCGATGAGTATTTCGCCTATACCGGCATCGATGCCAATGGCGAGCCGACTGGCCTGCGGCCGATCGGCCCCGGCCCGGTGTCAAGCAATGGCGAATACGGTCAGGCTCCGGATCCGAACGCCTTTGCGCCAACCGATCTGAAGTCGCAGTATCAGGATGAGTTCATCCTGGGCTTCGAGAAGACGCTTGGCGAAAGCTGGAACTCGGGTGCAAAGGTCACATACCGCAAATTGCAAGCCGCCATTGACGATGTTTGCGACACCGGACGTATCGCCGACAAGCTGGAAGCCAGCGGCGGCAACCCGGATGCGGTAGACATCCCCGGTTGCGTGATGTTCAACCCGGGCAAGACCAACACCTACAACCTTCCCAATGCTGATGGATCCGGCTATACACAAGTCTCCATGTCGCAGTCCGACTGGGGCTTTACCGACAAGGCCAAGCGCAGCTACGTGTCGGTCGACCTGTTCCTGGAACACCCATTCGACGAGAAGTGGTATGGCCGCGTCGACTACACCTGGTCGCACAGCTACGGCAATACCGAAGGTCAGGTGAAGTCCGACCTCGGCCAGGCCGACGTGTCCAAGACGCAGGATTGGGACTCAGCCGAACTGATGTACTACGCCGGTGGCAGCCTGGCTAACGATCGGCGCCACCAGATCAAGGCGTTCGGTGCCTATCAGATCAACCCGGAATGGATGGCCTCGGCCACCCTGCGTGTGATGTCGGGCACGCCGATCAGTTGCCTGGGCTTCTATGGCGGCCCGAATGCGGACGAGGTTGACTATGATCCGATCGGCTACGGCTCTTCGTACCACTACTGCGGCCTCCAACCCTCGTCTCCTGGCGATGCAGGCCGGACGCCGTGGATCAAGAACCTCGATTTGGGCTTGACGTATCGCCCGGCGTTCGCCGATCACAAGCTGGCCTTCGGCATGCAGATCTTCAATGTCCTCAACGACCGCGCGGTCAATCGCGTCGATGGCGTCTACGAGGGCGATGTTCCCTTCAACGTCTCCAACACCTACAGACTGGGTCTGCAACCTTATAACTACAATCCGCCACGCTACGTCCGCCTGACCGCCTCTTACGATTTCTGATGCGGAAAGACGACCGGAGACGTCACGACGTCTTCGGCGCGTCATCAGTACTTGCTCCAGGCCCCGGTTCGTCCGGGGCTTTTTTTATGCGGCCTGCCTCAGCGGCGAGGAATCACCTGCGCCGCATTATGCCCGGGCGCTCCGGTCATCCCGCCACCGGGATGCGTGCCGGACCCGCACAGATACAGCCCGGCAATCGCGCCGCGATAGGCGCCCTGCCTCAGCATCGGGCGGGCGTTGAAAAGTTGATTGAGGCTGAGGGCGCCGTGGAAGATGTCGCCGCCGATCAGCTCAAAGATGCGTTCCAGATCAAGCGGGCTGAAGATCTGCCGGCCCAGTACCGAATCCGCGAATCCGGGTGCGTAGCGCTCGACCATTGCAATCATCAGAGATGATCGCCCGCGCCCGACAAGGCGGTGAAATCCAGCAGCCGCGAGAGCGCGACATTCATGCGAAACGTGCCCGATCCGCAGCGGTAATGCGCAATGCGTTCGCGTTCGGTACGTCCAACAGTTCGGAGGCAGTAGGCATGGGTTTGCATACAGCACCGCCTGCGCCGTCGGACCATTCGAATTGCAGCGGCCGTCTGGATCGCTGTCCGATCGCCGGCACAGACTGTCAGCCCAGGCGAGCACGGCTTGAAGCGCGGCGCGCAGGCGGCGAAAACACCGGACCGCACTGCGCTTGGCGCCCTGCGCAGGACTGCCACGCACCCGGACACCGTGGGCCGTCCCACCTACACACGCCGCACCCATGACCTTCGACACCATGCCATCCGGCTGGCGAGGCGTAGAGTGCCGGCCACAGCCCCGGCGACGGGGCTTCCCACATCTGCTCCCGGAGCCCTTTGTGATTCGTACACCTCATTTGTTGACCCTGTCCCTGGCCGTGGCCGCCGCGCTGAGCGGCTGCAAGAAATCCGAAGACGCCACGCCGGCCGCGCCCGCGGCCAATACCGCCGCAACCACTGCGGCGGCTCCCAAGGCGCTGACCCTGGACCAGAGCAAGCTGCCGGCCGTGAACCAGTTCACCGCCGCCGACCTGGACACCAACGGCAACGCCTGCACGGATTTGAATGCGTACGCCAACGCCAAGTTCCTGGCCGCCAACCCGGTGCCGAGCGATCGCACCAGCTGGGGCGCGTTCGAGATGCTCGATGAGCGTTCCAATGCGATCCAGCAGCAACTGGTCGAACAGGCGGCGGCCGACACCGGCGCCACCGGCGTGGAAAAGATCGTCGGCGACCTCTGGTCCACCGGCATGGACGAGGCCAAGATCAATGCCCAGGGCATCGAGCCGCTGAAGCCGGAACTGGCCGCGATCGACGCCATCAGCGACCAGACCAAGCTGGTCGACTATCTGCGCAGCAGCGCGGCCAAAGGCAACAACGAGCTCTTCAGCTTCGGCGCCGAGGCGGACTTCAAGAAGTCCAGCCAGAACATCGCCTATGCCATGCAGGGCGGTCTGGGCCTGCCGGATCCGGAGTACTACACCAGCGCCGCCAACAAGGCCAAGCTGGAGGCCTACCAGGCGCACGTGGCCAAGGTGCTGGAACTGTCGGGCGTGACCGCGGCCGATGCCGCCGCGCAGGCCAAGCAGGTGGTCACGTTCGAAACCCGTCTGGCCAAGGTCTCCAAGACCAGCACCCAGATGTCGCGCGATGCCTCGCTGGCCTACAACCCGATCTCGCCGGCCGATGCCGACAAGCTGACGCCCAACTGGTCGTGGACCGAGTTCTTCAAGTCGCAGGGCGTGACCACGCCGGAGATGTTCTCGCTGGCGATCCCGGCCTTCCACCAGGAAGTGAGCAAGATGATCGCCGACACCGATCCGGCGGTCTGGCGCGCCTACCTGCGCTTCCATACCGTCGATGGCGCCTCGCCGTTCCTCAGCCAGCCGTTTGTCGATGAGAACTTCGCGTTCTACAACCAGACCTTGCGTGGGCAGAAGCAGATCAAGCCGCGCTGGAAGCGTGTGCTGGCGACCATCAATGGCCAGACCGGTGAAGCGCTGGGCCAGATGTACGTCAAGGTCGCCTTCCCGGCCGATTCCAAGGCCAAGATGGAAACCCTGGTGACCAATCTGCGCACCGCGCTGAAGGCCCGCATCGAAAAGCTGGACTGGATGAGCCCGGAGACCAAGACCAAGGCGATCGCCAAGTGGGAAAGCTTCACGCCCAAGATCGGCTACCCGGAAAAGTGGCGCGAGTGGAACGGCTTGAGCACCAGCCGCGACAGCTACCTGGGTAACGTGATGGCCGCGTCCGAGTACAACTACAAGTGGAACCTGTCCAAGATCGGCAAGCCGGTGGACAAGACCGAATGGGGCATGAGCCCGCAGACGGTCAACGCCTACTACAACCCGCTGCAGAACGAGATCGTGTTCCCGGCCGCCATCCTGCAGCCGCCGTTCTTCGACCCGAATGCGCCGGAGGAAATGAACTACGGCGGCATCGGTGCGGTGATCGGGCATGAGATGACCCACGGCTACGACGACCAGGGCAGCCGCTTCGGCGCCGATGGCAACTTCATCGCCGATCCGGGTTGGTGGACGCAGAAGGATCTGGACGCGTTCAAGGCGCGCACCGGCAAGCTGGTTGCGCAGTTCGATGGCTATCGCACCCCGGCCGGAGACAAGGTCAAGGGCGACCTCACGCTGGGCGAGAACATCGCCGACCTGGGCGGCCTCAACACCGCCTATGACGCGATGAAGACCGCCACCGCCGGCAAGGACGACCCCAAGACCGACAACATCACCCGTGACCAGCGCTTCTTCCTCAACTGGGCCACGGTGTGGCGCCGCAACTTCACTCCGGAAGAACTGGTGGTGCGCCTGAAGACCGATCCGCACGCCCCGGCCAACTTCCGCGCCAGCGGTGCGCCGTCGAACATGCCGGCGTTTGCCGCCGCGTTCTCGTGCAAGGCCGGCGATGCGATGGTGCGTCAGGGCGATCAGCAGGTCGTGATCTGGTAACCGCGTAATCGCGGTCCATCATGCGGGCGGCGATCGAAAGATCGTCGCCCGTTTTTTTGTTTTCGATTTCTGCTGCGTGGCAGGTGAATTACGCTGGCCGGCGACAGTCGCTTCTTGCAGCCAATCGCTTCAAGCATTCAAACGCTGCCATCGCGGCACACCGCACGCGCCTTGGCCTGCATCCACACTGCGCAGGTCACCGGCTGCAAGCCCTTCCAGCTCGATGGCACCACACGCTGGCGCGCACGCGCGGGCCTGATGCGTTCATGCAAGCGGCCGGCACCGGGAACCAACGGCGGCTCGCGCCCGCCTGCACGAGGCGCAGCCTTGCTAAACTCCGCCGACTTCAATCTGGCCACCTTTCTTCTCGATGCCCACCATTCGTCCGCTTGCCCTCGCTCTTGGCTTCAGCCTGATCACGCTGCTGTCCGCCCCCGACGCCGACGCCGCTCGCAAGAAGAAGGCCGCCCCCAAGGCCCCGGCCGTATCGGCGGCCTGCACCGACTTCTACGATTACGCAAATGCCGGCTGGCTCAAGGCCAACCCGGTGCCGCAGGCCGGTGCCGTCACCGCGCTGGGCCAGCTGTCCGAGCGCGCGCTGCAGCAGCAACGCGAGTTGCTGGATGCATCGATGAAAGCGCCGCAGGGCAATGTGCAGAAACTGCTTGGCGACTTCTGGGCCAGCGGCCTGGACGAAGCGTCGGTCGAAAAGGATGGCTCCAACCCCATCGCCCCCTTGCTGTCGCGCATCGACGCGATCAAGAAGGCCAAGGATGTGCCCGCTTCCATCGCAGCATTGCATCAGGTCGGCATTCCGGTCGGTTTCAATTTCGGCCCGGATGTGGACCTGAAGGCGCTCGATCGCCATATCGGCTATTTCATGCAGGGCGGCATGGGCCTGCCGGACCCGGCGTTCTACACCCGCACCGACGCCGACACCCAGGCGCTGATGGGCCGCTACCGCGCCTACGTCAAGCAGATCCTGGCGCTGACCGGCACCCCGGCCGACAAGCTCGACGCCGATGCCGCCTCGGTGCTGCAGATCGAGACCGCGCTGGCGCGCAGCGCGCAGTCGGTGCAGGGCATCAACAACCCGTTCAACAACTACGTACCGATCGCCACCAAGGACCTGACAAGGCAGTACAAGAATCTGCGTCTGGCCGACTTCCTGGAAGCGCAGGGCGTCAAGGACGACCTGGTGTCGATGGCAGACCCGGCCATGTTCAAGCAGCTCGACAGCATGATCGTCAGCATCAAGCCGGAACAGTGGAAGGCCTATCTGCGCTGGCGCGTGGGCGATGCGATGGCGCCGTACCTGTCCAAGAGCTTCCACGATGCCGAATACCAGTTCCGCGGCCGTCTGCTGCGTGGCGATGCCCTGCCGCCGCAGCGCTGGCAGCAGGTGCTGGACGCGATCAATATCGCTGCCGGCCCGATGCTCGGCCGCGAATACGTGGCGCGCTACCTGAGCAGTGACACGCGCCGCCAGGCCGAGGCCATCGCCGACCAGGTACGCGACGCGCAGCTGGCCGCGCTGGAGCGTACCGGCTGGGGCAACGGTGAAGTGATCGCCGAAGCCAAGTCCAAGCTGTCGGCGATGAAGATCGAGGTCGGCGCGCCGCGTCGCGATCTGGATTACACCGTGCAGCCGATGGGCCGCGGCAGCTTCGGTGGCAACATGCTGATCGCTTCGACCTGGCGTCACCGCGAGGAGATGAAGCGCATTGGCAAGGGCAACGCCGACCGCCGCTGGGACGTGCTGCCGCAGCAGCCGGCAGTGGCCTACGACATCGCACAGAACCGCCTGATCATCACCGCTGCCGTGCTGCAGCCGCCGGTGCTCACTGCGGGCAGCACGCCGGCCGCGCAGTACGGCGCTTACGGCGCGCTGGTTGCCCACGAAATCACCCGTGCCATCGACGCCAAGGGCTCGCTGGTGGATGCCAAGGGCGAGTTGCGCAGCTGGTGGACGCCGGCCGAGAAGACCAGCTGGACCCTGCTGGCCGGCAAGGTGGCCAGCCAGTTTGGTGCCTACGCCTACCCGGGCGTGCCCAACGTCAAGGTCAACGGTGCACAGACCGCCGAAGAAAACCTGGCCGACCTGGCCGGCATCGAACTGGCCTGGCAGGCCTTCAGCAAGGCACAGCCAGCGGCCACCGAGGCCGACAAGCAGGCATTCTTCACTGCCTGGGCCGGCTTGTGGGCCCAGCAGCTGTCGCCGAACGAAGCGGTGCAGCGCGCCAGCGCCGACATCCGGGCGCCGGGCCAGTGGCGCACCAACGGCCCGCTGTCCAACCTGCCGGAATTCGGTGCGGCGTTCAGCTGCAAGGCCGGCCAGCCGATGCAGCGCGTGGATGCCGAGCAGTTGAAGATCTGGCGCTGATTCAAGCGCCAGGAAGTCACTGGCAATCGACATGCAGTGGCTGGAAATGAAAAAAGAGCGCGGACTCCGCGCTCTTTTTTTGTGCCTGGCATTCCATCCATGACAACGCACGCTTGGCAGGATCGGCACCGGCCGCGATGAAGACCTACCGGTAACGCCCATCGCGGCCAGGGCCGCTCCTACGGATCAGCGTGGATCTGCCACGCCACGACTATCTCAACGCACCACGCGCAGCGGCGGCTTGCGCCCCTTGCCACCGCCCTTCTTGCCGCCACTGCCGCCAAACGGCGACTGCCCGCGCCAGTAACGGATCATCAGCCAGCCGAACAGCATGCCGCCCAGATGCGCGAAGTGGGCCACGCCCGGCTGCCAGCCGGTTGCACCCAGGAATAGTTCGATTGCACCGAACACGATCACGAAGGTACGCGCCTTCATCGGGATCGGCGGAAACAGCAGCATCACCCGCTGATTGGGGAACAGCATGCCGTAGGCCAGCAACAAGCCGAACACCCCGCCCGACGCCCCCACCACCGGCGCCCCGCCCTGGGTGAACCAGGCCAGCAGCAGCTGGCACACGCCGGCGCCGGCCACGCACACCAGGTAATAGGTCAGAAAGCGCTTCTGGCCCCAGGTCTGTTCCAGCGCCGCGCCGAACATGAAAAGCGCCAGCATGTTGAAGAACAGATGATTGAAGCCGCCATGCAGGAACGCGTAGGTCAGTAGCTGCCACGGCATGAAGCTGGCACCGGGCGAGAAGGCATCGAAGCCGTTGGAAATCGGCCACAACATCAACGACGACAGCGCCGCATCGGAGGGCAGCACGCCAGCGCCCAGATCGCCCAACGCCCACTGCAGCAGGAACAAGCCAATATTGGCGATCAACAACGCTTTGGTGACGGGCGGCAGTTGGGGCATGACGGCATCCTTCGGAATGCCAACCATCATAACGGCAGGCTTATGAAGGTCCCCACACGGCCGCGTCCAGACGCTGTGCGGCGCTGGCACGGCGCACCCGGCCCTGCTCGACCGCCACGCCTTCGGCGCGCAGTCGCCGACATTGCTCACGGTAGCCGGACGAGCCTTCCGGCAACGCGATCCGGCCGTCGCTGCGCAGCACCCGGTGCCAGGGCAGCTGCGGATCGTCATTGCCGCTGAGCACGCGGGCCACCAGCCGCGCCCGCCCGGGCAGGCCAGCGCGCAGCGCGACGTCGCCATAACCGGCAACCTGCCCGGAAGGGATTGCGCGAATCGCGGCGAGAATGCGCAGTCGTGCCTGTTCGCCGGAGAGCGCCTCAGCGCTGGAGGCGGCATGCGCAGGCAGGTCGGCAGGTCGACGCGTCATCGGGTTGCGGGGCTTGGACATCACGCAAGGATGCCAGCTACCGGATCAAAAAACCCCTCTTCGCTCGGGCGAAAGGGGCACTGCCTGCGCACCGTCGACGCGTTCGCCCCGAAGCACCCGCGCCGACTGCAGGTTGTCGAACTCCCGACCGATGTCGGTCCCTGCATCAAGCCAGGGACTGATGCCTCGCCCGCCCGGCCACAACTGGCACCTCAATGCATCAACACGATCTCTTCCGAGGAGGTCGGATGGATCGCCACGGTCTCGTCGAAGTCGCGCTTGGTCGCGCCCATCTTCACTGCCACCGCAAAGCCCTGCAGCATTTCGTCGGCGCTCTCGCCCAGCAGATGCACGCCGACCACGCGCTCCTCTTCGCCCACGCACACCAGCTTGAACAGGCTGCGCTGCGGCGCGTCGGCCAGCGCGTGCAACATCGGGCGGAAGTTGCTGCGATAGATGCGTACCGCGCTGCCATGCCGCGCGCGCGCCTGCTCCTCGGTCAGGCCGACCTGCCCGAGCGGCGGATGCGAGAACACCACGCTCGGCACGCCCTCGTAGTCCACGCGCGCATCCGGTTGCTTGCCGAACAGGCGATCCATCAGCTTGCGTCCTGCCGTGATCGCCACCGGCGTCAGTCCGACCTTGCCGCCGACATCGCCGATGGCATGGATGTTGGGCACGCTGGTGGTCTGGCCATCGTCCACCACCACCTCGCCTTTTTCGCCCAGGCGCACCCCGGCCTCTTCCAGACCCAGCCCCGCCGTATTGGCGCGTCGGCCGGTGGCGAAAAACACCTTGTCGAACACGTCGTTGCCCTGCTCGCTGGTGTGTGCGGGATGGCCATGCACATGCAACTTGGCGTCCGCATCGCGTTCCAGAGCGGTGGTCGAGAAACCGAAATGCAGGCGCACGCCCAGATGCCGCAGGTTGTCGGCCAGTTGCAGGGTCAGCTCGGCGTCGAAGCGCTCCAGCAGCCGCTCGCCCTGGACGAACAAATGCACGCGACTGCCCAGCGCCTGCAGCAAGCCGGCGATTTCCACCGCGATATAGCCGCCGCCGACGATGGCCACCTGCTCGGGCGCATGACAGAGATTGAAGAAATCGTCGGACACTTCACCGTGTTCGGCACCCTGCACGTCGGGGCGCAACGGGTGCGCACCGGTTGCGATCACGATGTGCTCGGCGGTGACCGGCACGCCATCGCCGCCCATGATGGTATGGCGATCCTGCAGCACACCGCGCTGCGGGATCATCACCACGCCATCTTCGTTGAGGCGACGCCGATAACTTGCGTGGATGTTGCCGATGTAGCCCTGCCGGTGCGTGACCAGTTCCTGCCATGCCAATGTCGGTCGCGGCACATCGAAACCCAGCGCCCCGGCAAGCGCGATCTTGCCGGCCAGATCGGCCGCCAGCCACATCGCCTTCTTGGGTACACAGCCGAGATTGACGCAGGTGCCGCCCAACGCATTCGGTTCCATCATCGCCACGCGTGCGCCGTGCTTGGCCGCGCGAAAGGCCGCTGCCAATCCACCGGAGCCGCCTCCCAGTATCACCACGTCGTAGTCGTAACGGACACTCATGCGAATTGCTCCGCCCGGTAAGGATGCAGGTCCAGCGCAGGTGCGCGGCCCGTGATCAGGTCGGCCATCAGTTGTTCGCTTGTGGTGCTCATGCTGATGGCGAGCATGCCATGTCCGGCTGCGAGCCAGACGTGAGGACGGCCCTGCCCGCGGCCAGCACCGGCACCTTGTCCCAGTTCGTCGGCCGCCATCCATCCCAGCGCTCGATCACGGCAGGAGCAGCCGGCGCATGCAGATGGTCGGCCGCGCGCTCCAGTGTGAGCGAACAGCCCTTGCCGGCTTGCACCGGCAAACACCCCCCGGCGGCGGCGCCTGTAGTGGCGACCACGGACCGGTGCGATGACCGCCACCGGGCACTCGTGCGCGCACTACCCCACTTGCCCGCTGCTGCGACGCATCGGCGGCACGCGCAGATAGGTCACGCTGCGCCATAGCCATTCCATCGGCCCGAAGCGGAACAAGCGCAGCCACAACCGGCTCAGCACCACCTGCAGCGCAAACAGCGCCAGCGCGAACGGCAGCTGCCATACGCGCGGCAGTTGCTCGAAGTAGCCCAGCCCGTAACCATAGAAGATCCACGTGCACAGCAACGACTGCATCAGGTAGTTGGTCAGCGCCATGCGTCCGGCAGGCGCAAGCCATGCCAGGCGCGGTGCCAGGCGCACCACCCACGCCGCATAGCCCAGGCTCATCAGCGGGCCGGCAATCAGTGACAACGCGAATGCACCCGACAAACGCAGATCCAGGCGCGCCGGATCGATCCACGGCTCCAGCGCGTAACTCACCCCCATCACGCCCAGCCCGAGCGGCAGCACGCCGTAGCGCAGGGCCCGAAACAGGCGCGGAAAGCGCTCCGGCGCGGCGATCGCGCCACTGCGCACAAACCAGCTGCCCAGCAGGAACATGCCGAGCATCGCCGGGCCATTGATGCTCAGCCCGGTCATCGCCTGCCGCAGGTCGTGCCAGCGCTGCAGCGTGGCCTGCACATAGCTGCCGCTGCCGAAGGCAGCGCGCTGCGCCTGCACGTTCGCCCCCGCCTGTTGTGCTGCATCGGCCACCGCAGCCTTCCATTCCACGGCAGCCGCCGGATCGAGCTGCATCAAGGTGCCTGCGACGCCATACAGCAGCATCAACGCGGGCGCGCAACAGTAGATCAGCGCGGCAAGCCACGGCAGCGTCACCGTCGGCACCGAGCGTGTGGCCAGCAACAACAAGGCCAGCAACGCGTAGGTCACCAGAATATCGCCAGACCACAGCAGCAGCGCATGTGCCAGCCCGATCGCCAGCAGCCCGACGGTGCGACGCAGATAGATGCCGAAAAACCCGCGCCCGGCCTGCGCGGCACGCTGCGCCATCACCGCAAACCCCATGCCGAACAGCAACGAGAACAGCGTGTAGAACTTGCCCTGCACCAACAGGTACACCAGCGCATCGGCGACCCGGTCGGCACCGTGCCAATGCGGCTCGACGCCGGTGATCGCCAGATCGAGCGGACCGACGAAGGCTTCGATGTTCATCAGCAGGATGCCCAGCAGCGCAAAACCGCGCAGCACATCCAGCACCGCGATGCGCTCGCTCATTGCAATGGGCAGCAAAGGATTGCGCGGGGTCATCTCGGCCCGGACAGCGCGGCGCGGCAATCGCGGCGCGCAACATGCAAACGGCCCGCCGGGATGGCGGGCCGCAGAAACGCATCCGGCGAACGCTGGTCAGACCGGCACGATCGGCACCTGCAACCCGGCATCACCGCGCGGTGCATGCCCATCTTGCGGATTACCTGCATCGGTCTGCACACCACGCAGACAGCGCGACGGCTGCGCTCAGTGGTGATGGCCGCCTTCGCCATGTACATGTCCGTGGTCGCGCTCTTCCTGGGTGGCTTCACGCACCTCGATGATCTCCACATCGAAGTGCAGGTCCTTGCCGGCCATCGGGTGGTTGAGATCGACGTCGACCACGCTCATGCCGACCTTCTGCACCGTCACTGCGCGCGGGCCGAAGTTGGTCTGCAGTACTACCTGGGTGCCCGGTACCAGCTTGGTGGCACCAAAGTGCTTCTTGGGCACGCGCTGGCTCAGGCCTTCGCGATATTCGCCGTACGCTTCAGTGGCCTTGACGTCCACACCGAAGCTGTCGCCGGCCTGCTTGTCCATCATGGCCGCTTCCAGGCCCGGAATGATGTTGCCGTGGCCGATCATGATCGCCAACGGGTCACGCTCCTTGGAGCTCTCGATCGGTTCCTGGCCGAGCTCGGAAACGGTGTAGTGGAAGCGGACGACGCTGTCTTTTTCGATCTTCATGCCTGGCTCTGAATAGGCTGCCCGGTGGCAGACGGTGGAGGACGGCTTGTCGGCCGCCGGGTGCGCCGCCATCATGGCGACCTTTCGACCGCCCATTATCCCGGCTCCATGCATATCACGCCAGTTTTCGCCGTCCGCGCCCGCCGCGCCGCGGCCAGTTCGTTGTTGGGACTGGTCGTGCTGCTGGGCGGTTGCGCACAGGCGCCGGTCCGTCGACCCGCAGCTGCCCCGCCACCGGCACCGCGCGTCTGGCCGCAGGTGCCGCCGTCCAACCCGGCCGCCGCCAACAACATCCTGATGCGAGCGCTGGGCCTGGTCGGCACGCCGTACCGCTTCGGCGGCAACACACCGGAAACCGGCTTCGACTGCAGCGGGCTGGTCACCTATGTCTACAAAGATGTGCTGGCGCTGTCGCTGCCACGCACCTCGCGTGAACTAGCTGCGGTGCAGGGCCCGCGCATCCCGCCGGAGACGTTGACCACTGGCGATCTGGTGTTTTTCGGCTCCAGCGGCAACGTGACCCATGTCGGCATTTATGTCGGTGAGGGCCGCTTCGTGCATGCGCCCAACACCGGCGGTACCGTCCGGTTGGATTTCCTGGATGGCGCCTACTGGCGTGACCATTATTCAGGCTCAAAGCGGGTTTTGCCCTGATATGCGATCCACGTCACGTTTCATAAAACGGAAATTTAACCTTTTTTGAACGTAACGATTCTTTCACCAGGGCATCATCCCGCATCGACAGCAGAATTGTGATTCCCGCGTGACGAACGACGAACAGATCAACACTGGCGCCGCACCGCTTCCGCCCCGGAAACCGCTCCGCCTGCTATGCGCCACTGCCCTTTGGCTCGCAGCCCTACCCGCCCTGGCCCAGACCGCCAACGGCACCCCATCCGCTCCGCAGACGACCACGCCAGACAGCGCCGTCGCCGCCGAGAAAGCCGCAACCCGCAGCCGCGCCGACGCCGCTGCCACCGCAACACTGGCCGCCCTGCTTCCGCACCTGGCCGCCAACGACGCCATTCCGCTGATGGACCGCTCGGCAATGTTCGCCGGTGACCTCAGCCGCCTGCTGGCCAATTACGACGTTTCCCAGAGCGCGGCCAACGCTGCCCAGAACGCCGTCGCCGACAGCCGTGTCCAGGTGATCCTGCAACGCGCCATGGCCCTGCTCGGCACCCCGTACGTCTGGGGCGGCGAGTCCACCGAAGGTTTCGACTGCAGCGGCCTGGTCGGCTATGTGTTCAAGACCGCCCTGGGCATCGACCTGCCGCGTGTGTCGCGCGACATCGCACGCGACGAGTCTGCAGAACTGATCAAGGACCCCAACGCGCTCAAGGCAGGCGACCTGGTGTTCTTCGGCAGGCGTGGCCGCATCGACCATGTGGGTCTGGTAGTCGGCGATGGCAAGTTCCTGCACGCTCCCAGCCGCGGCAAGGACGTGCGGGTGGATTCGCTGGCCAGCGGCTACTGGAGCGAGAAGTTCATCCAGGCGCGTCGGGTGCTTTGACCTGAGCATCTGACCCACTGCATGACAGAAAGGCCGCGGAGATTCCGCGGCCTTTTGCGTTGTGGGCAGTCTTTGCGCCGAAGCTCCCTGCCGCCACCGCGCACGCCTCTGGATCGCGTACGCATGCCGCGCGCGTTGCCCCACGGTCAGCGTGCAGCAGCGGCCTGGTAATGCTCCATGGTGTCCTCGATGCCCTTGCTCAGCTCCATCACCTTGAGCGCGTATTCGGCCAGGCGCTGGTCTTCCGGCGTGTCCGGCTGCCAGGAGGGCACTGCCACCGGGGTGATGCCGTCCGGGTCCATCGCCACGAACACGATGATGCAATGCGTGCATAACCGCGAGTCGCCGCCCATCGGGCTACGCGCCCGCACATCGATGGCAAAGTGCATGCTGGTGCGGCCGGTGTAGACCAGCTTGGCGGACACTGCGACCAGATCGCCGATCCGTACCGGCGCCACGAAGCGAATGCCGCCCACCGCCACGGTAACGCAGTAATGCCCGCTCCAGCCGCTTGCCGCGGCAAAGCCGACCTGATCGATCCACTTCATCACCACCCCGCCGTGCACCTTGCCGCCGAAGTTGACGTCGCTGGGCTCGGCCAGAAAACGAAACGTCAGATCACGCTGTTTGCCAATCACCGCCCGCCCTCGTCAATAGATGGGCGGGCAGTGTGCCATGCGGGTGGACTACCAGTGCGCACAACGGCAATGCCTTGGCGCATCGTCCATCAGCGCCGATGCGTCAAGCGGGGACCTGGCGCCTCCAGTGTTTCCCGCCTGCGTAGACACAACATGGGAAAGTGCGGTTGCCGCACTTCAGCATCCGCCGCAGGCGCGCTCCCGGCGTTGCTGGTCGACCAGTCGCTGCACCGCAAAGCGGTCTGCTCGAACGGGTCGTCGGCCAACGACCGCCGCACCAACATGCCCTCGACGCTGTGCAACTCAGACAGCTACTGCAGGCGATTGCACAGCGTTGGAAATCCAACGCGCATCGGTGGCGGTCAGCGCTGCGTCGGCGCGCGATCGGTCAACGGATCTTCCAGCCCCACATTGGTCGATGCCGACTCGTAGACCGCCTTGTCGAGCAGGCCGGTTTCCTTGGCCACCAGCACCGGCACCAGCATCTGCCCGGTCACGTTGGTCATGGTGCGCATCATGTCGAGGATGCGGTCGATCGCATATAGATAACCGATCACTTCAAGCGGCAGATTGGCCGCACTCAGCACTACCGTGGCCATGATCACCGCAGTGCCGGGCACGCCGGCCGTGCCGAAGCTGCCGAGCACCGAGGCGATCAGCACCACGAAGTACTGGTTGGCGGTCAGCGGTACGCCGGTGTACTGCGCGATGAACACCGCGCACAGGGCCGGGAAGATCGCACCGCAGCCATCCATCTTGATGCTGGCACCCAGCGGCACCGCAAACGCGGCGTAGTCCTTGCTGACGCCCAGGTTATGCGTGATCGAACGCATCGCCACCGGCATCGCGGCAAAGCTCGATGAACTGACGAATGCCACCTGCATGCCCGGCGCCGCGCCGCGGAAGAACTTCCACGGATTCAATCCATGCAGCAACAACAGGCTGCTGTAGACCACCACGATATGGATCGTGCAGGCCACATACAGCGCCAGCACGAAGTTGCCGAACGGCAGCAGTTTCTCGAAACCATAGCTGCCGACCAGGCTGGCGATCAGCCCGAAGGTGCCGAGCGGGGTCATCTCCAGCACGAAGCGGGTGACCTGGATCATGATGTCGCTCAACTGTGCGGTGAGCTTGCGTGCTTCGGCCACGCGCTCGCCGAGCTTGACCATCGCAAAGCCCAGCAGCGCGGCGAAGAAGATCACCGGCAGGATCGACCCGCGCCCGGCCGCCAGCACCGTTTCGCCGGCCGCATTGGTCTTGGTGCCGATACCGGTCAGTGCGTAGAACGGGTTGGAGGGCACCACGTCCAGCAGCACCTTGATCGGGCTGGGCACATCGCGCGGTTTCCAGGCCGAATCCACGCTCAGGCTGAAATGCCCGGCGCCGGGTTGCATCAACGTGCCCACCGCCAGGCCTACGCCCACCGCCAGCGCGGCAGTGATGACGAACCACAGGAAGGTGCGCCCACCGAGCGCGGCGACGGATTTTTGCCCGTGCAGCGAGGAGATCGCATTGATCACCGCAAAGAACACCAGCGGGATCGCGATCATCTTGATCAGGGTGACGTACAGATCGCCGAGTGGGCCGAACCACACATCGGCCGCCGGGCCCATGGCCCAGCCGGCCAGCGCGCCGAGCACGAAGCCGGCCACCACGCGTTGCCAGAACGGAATGCGCAACCAGGCCGAGACCAATGTCATGCGTCGAATCATCCGGGGGGGGGAGAGTGCATGCACCATAGCCCAGGCCCGCGCCGCCGGCGAGGTCACGACTGGAACAGCGGCGTGTCATCCGTGTGACACCAGGCATCCCGGCATAATGCGCACTGATTCAGTCACGAGTTCGATGCCGATGCGTTACCGCCTGCCTGCCCTCGCCGCCCTGACCACCCTGTGTATCGCCGCCTGCGCGTCCAGCGCCGGCACCGGCGCATCCGCGCCCGCCGCCGTGCGCGTGGAGGTGCCGCAGGTGACGCATCCCGCCGGCGAGACGCCGCAATGGTGGTACCGCTCTGGTGCAGCGCGCGCAGCCGGCAACGGCGCAATGGCCGGGCGCGCGCGCAACGTGATCCTGTTCCTGGGCGACGGCATGAGCCTGACCACGGTCGCGGCAGCGCGCATCCTGGATGGCCAGCGCAAGGGCGGGCCGGGCGAAGAGAACCTGCTGTCGTGGGAGCAGTTCCCCGCCACCGCTTTCAGCAAGACCTACAACACCGATTCGCAGACGCCGGATTCGGCCGGCACCATGACCGCGATCACCACCGGGGTGAAGTCGCATATGGGCGCGATCGGCGTCAGCAGCGGCAACCGCAGCGACTGCGCCGACAGCCTGGGCAAGGGCCTGCTGAGCTGGCTGCAGCTGGCCGACAGTGCCGGCATGGCCACCGGCATCGTCACCACCACCCGCCTGACCCACGCCACCCCGGCGGCGACCTATGCGCATTCGCCGGACCGCAACTGGGAAAACGATACCGACCTGCCCGAGTCCGCCCGCACTGCCGGCTGCCAGGACATCGCCCAGCAACTGCTGTCCAGCGCGCGCTTCGGGCGTGGCCCGCAGGTGGTGCTGGGCGGCGGACGCAGCCAGTTCCAGACCGTGCAGGAGCGCGATCCGGAATACGACGACAAGGTCGGCCTGCGCCTGGACGGCCGCGATCTGGTCGCCGAGTGGAAGCAGGCGCACCCGCAGGGCGCCTATGTCTGGAACGAACAACAGCTGAAAGCGGCCGCCGGCGCGCCCGCGCTGCTGGGCCTGTTCGAGCCGGATCACATGCAGTTCGATCACGACCGCAATCGCACCCCGCAAGGCGAGCCCAGCCTGACCGAGATGACCCGCACCGCGATCCAGTCGCTGTCGCGCGACCCGAACGGCTTCGTGCTGATGGTCGAAGGCGGCCGTATCGATCACGCCAACCACGCCGGCAATGCCTACCGTGCGCTCGACGAAACCGTGTCGCTGTCCAACGCGGTGCGCACCGCGGTGCAGACCGCGCCGCCGGACACGCTGATCATCGTTACCGCCGACCATTCGCATACGCTCAACTTCGTCGGCTACCCGGTGCGCGGCAACCCGATCCTGGGCAAGGTGCGCGGTACCGGCGGCGAGGAAGGCGACCGCAGCCAACTGGCCACCGACCTGGCCGGCCAGCCCTACACCACGCTGAGCTACGCCAACGGCCCCGGCTACACCGGCGCCAGCAACGCGCAGCCGGCCGGCCCCAAGAAGTACCCGCACGAGCCCAGCAGCAACGAGCCGGCCGCCGGGCGCCCGGACCTGACCCATGTCGACACCGAGGCGCCCAGCTACATGCAGGAATCGCTGGTGCCGACCAAGTCCGAAAGCCATGGCGGCGAAGACGTCGGCATCTGGGCCACCGGCCCGGGCAGCGCGGCCTTCCGCGGCACGCTGGAAGAGAACGTGATCTACCACGTCATCGTCCAGGCCACCCCGCGCCTGCGCGAGCGCCTGTGCAAGGCCGGCACCTGCGACAGCGCCGGCGTCCCGGTGGAGTTGCCGCAGTCGGCAACGTTCGAGACTGCGGCCAAGCGCTGATGGGCCGGCTGCGCGGAGCGCGAGTGGCGGCGACGGCGAGTCATACCTCGCCGCCCGCGTCCGGATGCAGCGTCGCAGCAAGCTCGCTGCGGCGATGACCGGATTGCCGCAACCCGCACCGCCGCCCGCCCCGGTGCTGGTCGCCTACAGCGGCGGCGTGGATTCGAGCGTCTTGCTGCATCTGCTGGCAGCGACACCGCGTTACCGCGAAACGGGGCTGCGTGCGGTGCATGTGCATCATGGCCTGCATGCCGATGCCGACGCCTGGGCCGCACATTGCCAGCACCAGTGCGATGCCCTGCGAGTTCCATTGCAGGTCGCGCACGTGCAGGTCGCGCGCGACAGCGGCCTGGGGCTGGAAGCGGCGGCACGCCACGCACGCCACGCCGCGTTTGCCGCCGCACTGGCGCCGGGCGAATGGCTGGCGCTGGCGCACCACCGCGACGATCAGGCCGAAACCTTCCTGCTGCGCGCACTGCGCGCTTCCGGCCCGGACGGCTTGGCCGCGATGCGCGCGCAGCGTCCTTTCGCCGCCGGCATGCTGTGGCGTCCCTTGCTGGCGCATGCGCGCGCCGAGGTGCAGGCGTATGCGCAGGCACATCGCCTGCAGTGGATTGAAGACCCCAGCAATGCCGACGCCCGCCACGACCGCAACTTCCTGCGTACCCGGCTGATGCCCGTACTGCAGCAGCGTTGGCCGCAGGCCGCCGAGGCACTGGCGCGCAGCGCGCAGCTGAGCGCCGATGCCAGCGACCTGCTGCTGCAGGAAGACTCCGCACTACTGCCCGGCCTGCTGACCGCCGCCGGCGCACTGGATCTGCAAGTGTTGCGTGCGCAGCCGGCAACACGTCGGCCGCGGCTGCTGCGCGCCTGGGTGGCTGCAGCGCAGGCGCCGCCGCTGCCTGCGCACGGCATTGCCGCCTTGGAGCGGGAAATCGACGACGACGCGCCGGATCGGCAGGCCTGCTTTGCCTGGCAACAGGTGCAGGTGCGGCGCTGGCGCCAGTGCCTGTACCTGCTGCGTTCGCATACCGCGTGGCCGGCGTCATGGCAGACCAGCTGGGATGGCGCCACCCCGCTGCCGCTGCCGGACGGCGCATGCCTGCAGTTGCAAGGCGCACCCGGCCTGCGCTTCGCGCAACCGCTGATGGTGCGCGCACGCCGGGGTGGCGAACGCATCGTGTTGCCGCAACGCGCGCATGCGCATCGGCTCAAGCACCTGCTGCAGGCGCTGGATCTACCGCCCTGGCAACGTGCGCGCCTGCCGGTCCTGTGGGCCGGCGACCAGGTGCTGGCAGCCGGCGACCACATCGTCTCGGCGGCATTGAGCGACTGGCTGCGCGCACATGGCGCGTCCTTGCAGTGGCGCGACCACGCCAATGCGAATTGACCCGCCTGCCTGCGCGCCGCACACTTTGACGATGGTCAAAAAATCCTTGAATGAAACCTCCCCGGTCGCCCGCTTCGAACAGTCGCTGGAAGAACTCGAGCAACTGGTGCAGAAGATGGAAGTCGGCGACCAGAGCCTGGAGCAATCGCTCACCGCCTACGAGCGCGGCATCGGCCTGTACCGCGACTGCCAGCAGGCACTGGAACAGGCCGAACTGCGCGTGCGCATGCTGACCGACCCCGCGCGCCCCGATCTGGCCGAAGACTTCCAGGCGCCGTCGCAGGACGGCGGCTGAGGTGAGTTCGGCGTTGTTCGAACACTGGATCGGCCGCACCGAACGCAGCCTGGAGGCCTGTCTGCCAAGCCCCTTGCTTGCACCGCAGCGACTGCACGCCGCGATGCGGCACGCAGTGCTGGGCGGCGGCAAGCGCATGCGTCCGCTGCTGGTGTATGCGGCTGGCGCGCTGTTCGGCGCCGACGAGGACAGCCTGGACACGCCAGCGGTGGCGGTGGAGCTGATCCACGCCTATTCGCTGGTGCACGACGACTTGCCGGCAATGGACGACGATGCCTTGCGTCGCGGCCAGCCCACCGTGCATATCGCCTTCGACGAAGCCACCGCGATCCTGGCCGGCGACGCGCTGCAGACGCGCGCCTTCGAGCTGCTGGCTGCGGCCCCCGCCAGTGCGGAGCTGCGGGTCGGCTGGCTGCAGAGTCTGGCCACCGCCGCAGGCGCTGCCGGCATGTGCGGCGGCCAGGCGCTGGATATCGACGCCACCGGCCGGTTGCAATCGCTGCCCGATCTCGAGCGCATGCACGCCCTCAAGACCGGCGCGCTGATCCGTGCCGCAGTGCGCATGGGCGCGCTCGCCGGCGCAGCCGCAGCCGACGATCAGCAGCGCCTGGATGCGTTTGCCGATGCCCTGGGCCTGGCGTTCCAGGTCCGCGACGACATCCTGGATGTGGAGTCGAGCTCGGCGCAGCTGGGCAAGACCGTCGGCAAGGACGCCGCACAAGCCAAATCCACCTATCCCGCCCTGCTCGGAATGGACGGCGCCAAAGCCAAACTGGCCGAACTGGCCACACGCATGCACGACATCCTGCAGCCCTACGGCCCGCCCGGCGACACGCTGGCGACACTGGGCCGGTTTGCGGTGGACCGCGCGCACTAGGGCGCCGCGTTCGTTCGAGCTACCGTGCCGCCGCGCCGTGCCCCTCGTGCCGATGCCTGGTGCCAGATTAGGTGAAGACATCGCCGCACGGGCAGTCACCGGCCGGCATGAGCAGCGCCGTCCGCGCGTGGTCGATCAGCGCGACGGCCAGCCGACCAACAGGTGACCGACGCGAAGGCAGCGCCCTGCCCGCGCAAGCACCACAGACCGGCCGACGATTCGCCAGCGGCCTGCGGCCACGACGACGACCAGGGTTTTCAGGCAATCGATGGCTTGGCCACCGCATCTCCCGCGCTCGCGGCGGACTCGCACTGCATTCTGTCGCGCACTTCGACACCTGCATCGATCAGACGATCGCGCCGCTTCTTGCGCACACCGTGCGCCAGCGCACGGTGCGGTGATGGCGCACCGCCCTGCAAGCACTGCGCTGTGTCACAGAACGTAAATTTTCTTCCCATACATTTTTCACAGGAAGATTTACATGGATTAATCAAAAAGCGTGGAAGAATTCACATTTTTCTGCCGAGTTGTCGCCATCGGTGTCCGCATTTGTCATTGAGCGACCACCGGCAGGCCAAAAACAGCATCAATCGATTCTCTTGTTGCGTCTGCTCGCTCTGCCTAGGTTGACCTGCCCGCGTCCGCGGACATCCCCCGACCACATGGAGAGTCACTGGTGAAGAACGTTTTTCTCGCATCGTTTGCAGCAGGCACGCTGGCCGTTGTCGGCGTGCTCGGTTCGGCGCAGGCACAGTCCGTGCGCGGCCCGGTCCCGTTGACCATCGAACTGGCGCCGGTCGCCGATCAGGCCGGGCGACACCAGGGCAAGATCGCGGTGACCGTCACCAACAACGGCAGCCAGATCGCCCGCGTGCCGACCTATCAGCTGCCGCTGCAGACGCTGGATAACGGCATCCTGGAAGTGAGCCGCGATGGCGTGCCGGTGACCTACACCGGACGCCTGGTCAAGCGCGGCCTGCCCAAGGCGGCAGACTTCACCATCCTAAAGCCCGGCCAGAGCGTCAAGGGAGAGGTCGATCTGGCCGGCGCCTACGATCTGTCGACCAGTGGCAACTACACCATCCAGGTCCGTTCGTCGCTGCAATACGCCTCGCTGTCCGACGGCAGTCTGATGAAGGCGGCCAACGGCCAGCCGGCCGTGGCCACCAGCACGCCGCTCACCGTCTGGCTGGACGGCGCGCGTCGCGGCGTGCAGCGCCAGCTCGCAATCGGTCCGACCGCCGTGGTTAATGGCATCAACTACCTCAACTGCAGCACCACCCGCACCAATCAGGCCGCCAGCGCCGTCACCGCCGCGCGTAATTACTCGCAGAACGCGCGCAACTACCTCAATGCCGGCAGCACCGGCGCGCGCTACACCACCTGGTTCGGCGCCTACAACGCCTCGCGCTACAGCCGGGTCAGCTCGAACTTCGTCAACATCGACAACGCACTGGACCAGAACAACGGCCAGCTGACGATCAACTGCAGCTGCGAAGCGGATCTGGCGGACTCCTTCGCCTACGTCTATCCAAACCAGCCGTACGAGATCCATGTCTGCAATGCGTTCTGGAGTGCGTCGACAACCGGCACCGACTCCAAGGCCGGAACGCTGGTGCACGAGACCAGCCACTTCACGGTCGTCGCCGGCACTCAGGACCGTGTCTACGGCCAGTCCGGCGCGCGCAGCCTGGCGATCAGCAACCCGGCCCAGGCGATCACCAACGCCGACAGCCACGAGTACTTCGCCGAGAACACCCCGGCGCAGAACTGATCGCGCCATCGCCTGAAACGACAAAGGCCCGGCATCGTTGCCGGGCCTTCGTCGTTCGCATCGCGCCGGATTACTTGATCAGGCGCAGCGTGAACGGATAACGGTAGTGTTCGCCGTTGTTGGCCTTGACCGCGGCCACGATGCACAGCACCAGATTGGCGATCCACACCAGCGTCGGCACGAAGAACAGGATGCCGAACGACACGATGGTCAGGATCACCGCAGCCACATAGGCAATGATCACGGTGATCTGGAAATTCAACGCTTCCTTGGCCTGATCGGTGGCGAACGGCTTGGACGGGCTGGCGTCCTTGCTGATCAGCCAGATCACCAGCGCGCCGATGAACGACGTGAGGATGCCGAGCAGGTGCGCGGCCAGCGCCAGGGTGCGCTCCTCCGACGGCGTACTGGTCCCGATCGGCGGCGGTGGCGGTACGGCGTGTGACTCGAATTCGCTCATCATCTCTCCCCATGCATGGTTGTGGTGCGGCGGACTATAGCAACGATTCAGCCAGCCACCAGTGCGGGAAGACATGGTCTCGGCGGCGCACGGCCACTGCCGCCAGGCAGAGCGGCAAGATGCGCGCGCGCCGGGTGGCGGGCGCGGCAGCCCGGCCAGCTGCGCTCAGCTGTCGCCTGCCACCGTCATGCGGTTGAGCAGCACCGAGCCGATCTTGACGTGCGAGCGCGGATCGACATCGTTACCGACCGCCTCGATGCCGGCGAACATCTCGCGCAGATTGCCGGCGATGGTCAGCCCGTCGACCGGATAGGCGATCATGCCGTTCTCGATCCAGAAGCCACCGGCGCCACGCGAATAATCGCCGGTCACCGGATTGACGCCATTGCCCATCAGCTCGGTGACCAGCAGGCCGCGCGACATGCCGGCAACCAGCGAAGCCAGGTCGCCGGCATTTGCGCTGACCTGCAGGTTGTGCACGCCGCCGACGTTGGCGGTGGTCTGCAGGCCCAGCTTGCGCGCCGAGTAGCTGCCCAACACGTAACGCTGCAGCACGCCGTCGCTGATCAGTGCCGAACGCCGCGTCGCCACGCCTTCGCCGTCGAACGCGGCCGAACGCAGTCCGCGCCGCAGATGCGGCAGTTCTTCGATATTGAACCAGTCCGGGAACAGTTTGCTGCCGACACTGTCGAGCAGAAAACTGGCGCGGCGATACAGCGCACCGCCGGAGACCGCGCCGAGCAGATGCCCGACCAGCGAGCGCGCCACCTCCGGTGCGAACAGCACCGGCAGCTGGCCGGTCGGCAGCGAGCGTGGCTGCAGCCGCGCCAGGGTGCGTTCGGCGGCGTGGCGGCCGATCGCTTCCGGGGCCTCCAGGTCTTCGCGTGCGAGGGCACTGCTGTACCAGCCATCGCGCTGCATGCCGTCGCCCTGGCCGGCGATCAGCGCGCAGCTGATCGAATGATGGGTGCCGCGCTCGCGACCGATGAAACCATGCGAGTTGGCATACACCGACAGGCTGAGCCCGGTGCTGGCCGAGGCGCCGTCGGAGTTGCTGATGCGCGCATCGGCATCGCGCCCGGCGCTCTCGCAGGCCAGCGCCAGATCCACCGCGGTGTCGGCGTCCAACGCCCACGGGTGCCAGCTGTCCAGCTCGGGGAAGTCGCGCGCCATCAGCTCCGGGTCGGCCAGGCCGGCAGCGACGTCGTCCTCGGTGTAACGGGCGATCGCGCAGGCCTGGGCGACGGTCGATTCCAGACTGGAATCCTGCAGATCGGCGGTGCTGGCGCTGCCCTTGCGCTTGCCGAAGTACACGGTGACCGCAATGCCGCGGTCGCGGGTGGATTCCACCGTCTCCACATCGCCCAGGCGCACGTTGACGTCCAGGCCGCGCTCCTCGCTGCAGCTCACTTCGGCCTGGGTGGCGCCGGCCGCACGGGCGCGCTCGAGCAGGCGCTGCGCGATGTCGGTAAGCGCGTCCAGGCGCTGCAGGCTGTCGTCGTGGACACGTGTTTCGGAGGAGAGTGCGTTCAATGCTTTATCCTAGTCTCATGGTGCGAGTGACCTGATAGCGGGTCCCTGCGCAAGAGCTGGCCGGCATGGCCAGAATTTTTAATCAGTCTGTTTTGGGATGTATTGGCAATGCGCGGACGCGACGAAGATACCGGTGAATTTCGCGGCGCCAGCCGCAGCCAGCAGCGGCGCGAGGCGCTGGAAATTTTCGACCTGGGCGAAAAGCTGGTGGCGCTCACCCCCGCGCAGCTGGCCAAGTTGCCGGTGCCAGAATCGCTGATCCCGCATATCGAAGAGAGCAAGCGCATCACCTCGCATATCGCGCACAAGCGCCAGCTGGCGTTTCTGGCCAAGCACATGCGCCGCGAGGACGATCAGACGCTGGCCGCGATCCGCGATGCGCTGGATGCCAACAGCGACACCGCGCGCCGCGAAGTGGCCGCGATCCACCGCGTCGAGCGCTGGCGCGAACGCCTGCTCGCCGAAGGCGACGTGGCGCTGGCCGAGCTGCTGGAAGCCTACCCGGCGGCCGACCGCCAGCAACTGCGTCAACTGGTGCGCAACGCCATCCACGAGCGGGCCAAGAACAAGCCGCCGCGCGCCTACCGCGAGCTGTTCCAGGTATTGAGGGAGTTGTCTCAGGAGCAGGGATTGGAGAGTGGGGAATCGGCATCGGAAGACGACGAAACTGCGTCGGAAGGCGACGAATAAGGCTCCGCCCGATCCATCCAGCCCCGCAACGGCCATCCCGGCCGTTGCCAACCCCGAATCCCGGCTCCCGGATCCACCCAAGCGGAACCCACCACACCCCGCAGTCCCCGCTGTTGCGATTCCCGAATCCCAATTCCCAAATCCCCGCATCTCAGGCCTGCGTTCCGCCAACGGTGATGCCGTCGATCAGCAGCGACGGCTGGCCGACGCCGACCGGCACGCTCTGCCCGTCCTTGCCGCACACGCCCACGCCTTCATCCAGCGCCAGGTCATTGCCGATCATGCGCACCTTCTGCATGGTCTCCGGGCCGTTGCCGATCAATGTGGCACCCTTGACCGGCGCGGTGACCTTGCCGTCTTCGATCAGGTAGGCCTCGGTGGCCGAGAACACGTACTTGCCGCTGGTGATGTCGACCTGGCCGCCGCCGAAGTTGACCGCGTAGATGCCCTTTTTCACCGAGCGGATCATTTCCTGCGGATCGTGCTGGCCGGCGCGCATGTAGGTGTTGGTCATGCGCGGCATGGTCAGGTGCGCGAACGATTCGCGCCGGCCGTTGCCGGTCGGCGCCACGCCCATCAGGCGCGCGTTGTGGGTGTCCTGCATGTAGCCGACCAGGACGCCGTCTTCGATCAGCGTGGTGCACTGGGTGGGTGTGCCCTCGTCGTCGATATTGAGCGAGCCGCGACGGCCATCCAGGGTGCCGTCATCGACGATGGTCACGCCCTTTGATGCCACGCGCTCGCCGATGCGGCCGGCGTAGACGCTGGTGCCCTTGCGGTTGAAGTCGCCTTCCAGGCCATGCCCCACCGCCTCGTGGAGCAGCACCCCGGGCCAGCCCGGGCCGAGCACCACCGGCATCACGCCGGCCGGTGCCGGAATCGCATCCAGGTTAACCAGCGCCTGACGCAGCGCTTCGCGGGCGAAGCCTTCCGGGCGACCATCGGCGAACAGTTCGGCATAGCCGTAACGGCCGCCGCCGCCGGAGTAACCGGACTCGCGCCGCCCGTCCTGCTCGACGATCACCTGCACGTTCAGGCGCACCAGCGGGCGCACGTCGGCGGCGAGCACGCCGTCGCTGCGCGCGATCAGTACCGTGTCCACACCGCCGGACAGGCTCACCATCACCTGCTTGACGCGCGGGTCGGCAGCGCGCACGTACTGATCGATACGGCGCAACAACTCGACCTTGGTCGCGCTGTCCATGTCGTCGATCGGGTCGGTCGCCGGGTACAGCGCGCGGCCGTTACCGCGCACCAGCGAACGGGTGGATTGCGCGCCGCCCTCGCGCGAGATCGCGCGCGCGGACTGCGCCGCCTCCAGCAAGGCGTCGCGCTGGATGTCGTCGGAATAGGCGAAGCCGGTCTTCTCGCCGGCAATCGCGCGCACGCCCACGCCTTGTTCGATGGAATGCGCACCGTCCTTGACGATGCCGTCTTCCACGCTCCAGCTCTCGCGCCGCGAATGCTGGAAATACAGGTCGCCGAAGTCGATGCCCGGGCCCAGCAGGGCGCCGAAGGTGCGGTCGAGATGGCCGGTGTCCAGGCCGGAAGGAAGCAGCAGCCGGGTTTCGGCCAGAGTGAGAGCGTTATCGGTCATGCGGTCAGGATGGGGCCCGCGCGCCGGGGAGACAAGTCGTTCGGCTGAACATGCGGCACGGCTATCATCGCAGGCCCATCGCCACGCCGACGCCCGCGCATGAAGCTCACTGCCCACGTCCTGGATGGCCATACGCTGGACATCCGCCCCGCCCCGCACGAGCGCGACTGGATGGACGCCACCGACCAGCGTTATGCGTACCGCTGCCTGCCGCTGGCGATCGCCAATGCGCATGGCTGGGAGCTGTTGTGCCAGGCCGGTTTCGAAGCCAGCTGGGACGGGCGCGACGGCCTGGATGCGATCCGGATCGATGCCGATGCCGGCGCCGCGTCACCGGCAATCAGTCACTTCGGCTACGGCGTGCTGACCTTCCATGTGCCCTGCCTGTTTCGCACCGATACCGGCATGGATCTGTTCGTCACCGCGCCCTTGAACCGGCCCAAGGACGGCATCGGCGCGCTGAGCGGCATGGTCGAAACCGACTGGAGCCCGTACACCTTCACCATGAACTGGAAGTTCACCCGGCCCGGGAAGGTGCGATTCGCGGCCGGCGAGCCGTTCTGCCATCTGTTCCCGCTGCCGCGACACCTGATCGAACAGGTGCAGCCGCAGTGGAAGCCCTTGTCCGAGGCGCCGCAACTGGCGCAACAGCATGCCGACTGGACGCGCAGCCGCACGCAGTTTCTGCAGGAACTGCCGGATGCGCAATCGGCCGCCGCGCGCGAGAAATGGCAACGCGGCTATTTCCGTGGCGTTGCCGGTGCCGATCAGGCGCCGGTGCAGGGCCACCGTTCGCGCCTGCGTCTGCCGATGTTCGTACGCGCCGACAGCGACGGCGACAGTTCAGTCGACTGAGTGCATCAGTGCGCGCAGCTTGCCGGCTGGCGCGCGTGCCGCGTTCGATCGACTTGCGGTAAGACCTGAGCGCCCGCGACGACCAGCACCGACGCTCGCCAGCGCGCCCGCAATCGGGCGCGTCAGCGTGGCGACCGACCGGGCGTGCCTGGAGTTGCCGTTGGCGTGCCTGCTGCAGGCGGCTTGCCCGGCGCGCGCTCGCGCACCTCGCGCTCCACCACGTCCACCTGCGGATCCTTCCACGGCCCGGTGACGTGATAGGTCTTGGCGCCGATCGCCCCCAGCGGTTTGCCGAGCACCGCATTGGCGGCCGCGCCCACCGCCGCACCGACCGGGCCGCCGGCCACGGCGCCGACCACCGTGAGCAGATTGCCGGCCTTGGGGTTGACGTCCACGGTCTGGTCGAAGGTCTGCGCACGCAGGTCGGTCTGCCCCCGGATGGCGATGTCGGCTGCCGGGCCTTCGATGCGGATCGCATCGGTGCGCGCGAAGCCGTCGCCGAAGCGCACCTGGCCGTCCAGCTTGTTGAAGGCCAGCCCCTTGGAGAAGAAATCGCGGAAGTCGAACATCAACCGGCGCGGCAACTGCGCCACGCTGAGCAGGCCGAGCACGCGACCGGCGCCAGGGTCCACTTCCAGCAGCTGGCCGTTGCGCACGTCGATCTTCAGATCGCCGTCCAGCGAACCGAGCGCAAACCCGGTCGGCGAGCCCTGCCAGCCGGCGTTGAGTTCCAGCTGGCCTTCGCCGCCGCGCAGCTGGCCGCCCAGGGTGAGGTTCTGCAGCAGGTTGCCGAGATTGCGGCTGTCCACCCGTGCCGACAGCCGGGTGCTGGCGGAATCGCCCTTGCCGCGCCAGGCGCCGGTCAGGCCGATGTTCTGGTCGTTGGAGCGCAGCTGCAGCTGGTCCACCTGCATGCCGTCGGTCAGCCGGCTGCTGCGCAGGGTGGCCGCGCCCAGGGTCATCTTGCCGACCTGCAGGTCGTCGATATCCAGCGACAGGGGCGGGATCGAGACCGGGTCGAACTCGGCCACCGCGCGGCGCGCCGGTTCCGGCAAGGCACCAGCCAGCGGATCGCCCGGCTCGGGTGTGGCCGGCTCGGCCGCTGCGGCCACCGGCTGCCAGTGCACCGTGCTCAGCTTGCCCTGCACGGCGGCGCCATCGGCATTGGGCACGCTGAGCTGGCCGGCCAGCGACGGGCCGTCCAGGGTCACCGCGACCGCGTCGCGGGTCGGCCGCAGGCGCAGGCGCGTCTGCGGGAACACGCCGCCGATCATCAGCAACCGGTCGGCCTGCACATCCACCTGCTGCAATGGCACGGCGTCCTGCTTGGGTGCTGCTGGCTGGCCCGGCAGCGGCGGCATGTCCGGCTCGCTGCTGCCGCGCGCCAGGCTGATCCAGTCGATCGCATCTAGCGAGGCGGTGCGGCCGGTGACCACCAGGCCGTTGGCGGGCGGACGCTCGGTGACCGTGTCGGTGCCCATCACCACGCGCACGCCGGTCTGGTTGCCGTGGCTGCTGGCCTTGAGCGCGACCAGCTTGCCGAAGGCCACGTCGATGTCGCCATCGCCCACCGGCAAGGCCACCTTGACCTGCGTGTCCAGCGGCTGCGTGGCCGCCTTGTCCAACGGTGCGGGCAGATCCAGGGTGGTGCCGACCAGCTGCGAGCGCAGCGTCAGCAATGCCTGCGCGTCCGCCCGCCCCGGCGACGGCAGCGGCACGTCCACGCCCACCTGCCACGGTGCGCTGCCATGCACGTAGGGGCGCAACCATTCCATCTGCGGCGCGCGATCGAACAATTCCTTGGCATCCAGGGTGGCGCCGAAGCGCGCCTCGAAGGCCTGTTCGGGGTCCTGCACGAAGCCACCGGCGCGCAACGACAACTCGCCGCTGCGGCCCTGGTGCTGCACGCTCAGGCGTTCGGCGGCAAAGCCGGTCTCGCGGTACTGGGCCTGCCCGTTGACCTGATCGAAGGCCAGGTTCCAGCGCGTATCGGCCAGCCTGGCGCCCTGCAATGCGACCGTGCCTTGCAGATGGCCGCCCACGCCCTTGCTGCGTAACGGGCGCAGCAGATCGAAGCTCACCGCTGCCGGGCCGGACACGGTGAGATTGCGCAAGGTGTCGCCGTAGCGCTGCTCCAGCGGGCTCTTGCGCAGCATGCCCAGCAGCTGCGCGGCGTCGGCCCGGGTGGAGGCGCGCACGTAGAGCTCGGAGGCGGCGAAACTGGGAATGCCGGCCTCCAGGGACGCGATCGGCGCGCCGGCCAGTTCGCCCTTGCCCTGCAGGGAAAATCCGTTGCCGATGAAGCGCAGATCGGCCCGCACCTGCTCCATTGCCGGCCAGTCCGGATTGAACGGGATCACGCCGTCGCGGATCTGGCCGAAGGCCTCGAACCGGCCGTCGTTGTTGTCGAACGGCCAGTCGTCCAGATCGCCGCTGACCAGGCCGGTGCCGCCGGTGATCACGCCACCGGCAACTGCCGTGTCCAGCCAGTCGATGGCCGCCTTGCTCATCTTGGAGCGGATCCAGAACTTGCGCGCCACCGGCAGGGCGACATCGTCCAGTTGCGTGGCCAGCTGGATGCGCGGGCGGCTGCCATCGTTCTGGAACCACAGCCCGCCGCGCACGCTGGCGCCGTAGTCCCTGGCCTGCACGCGCAACGCCGGCGTGGCGACCTGCCAGCCGGCACCGTCGCGCCAGCCCACGATGCTGCCGGCCAGCTGCAACTCGTGTACCACCCCAAAGCCGGTCGGCCAATCGAAGCGCAGCGTGGCATCCGGTGCGGGGTAGAGCTGAATCGCCTGCGCATCGCCATCGATCCGGCCACGCAGACCGCTGATGCCAGGCGCGTTGCCCACCGGCAGGAAGCCCAGCTCCTCGATCCGGCCCTGCGCCCGCACCGCCCCACCCTGCTCGCCGGCGATCTGCAGATCGGCCAGGCGCACCTGCGGCCGGGACAGGCTCAGCCAGCGCCGCAGGCCGGGCGATAGTTGCTCGCTCAAGGCGGCCGCCGCGATCAGGCCCGAGACATCGAGGTGTTTGCCCACCACCGCATAACGGCGCCCGCCGGCAACGCTCAGCCCGTCCAGCCGCTGCAGCCTGGCCGCCTGGCCCAACCGCAACAGCGGCGCATCCATCCGCCAGCCGCCGTCGATGGCCTGCCAGCGCGCGCGCGCCTGCAGCCGCTCCCACGCCAGCGTGCGGCGTGCGGTCTGCTGGGGCAATGCCGCGCCGGACAATCGCAGTTGCCGCAGATCGGCATCCACGACGACTGCAGTGATCCGGCGCGCGCGCAGTTGCGCCCAGGCCTGCAGGCGTCCGCCACCGCCGTCCACGCGTATGCCGCCGAACTGCAGCAACGGCGCCCAGGCGGCCAGATCGGCCGGGTCGGCTTGCGCATAGGCGCTGCCGTCGCCGCTGTCGCGATCGA
This sequence comes from Xanthomonas sp. CFBP 8152, assembly GCF_014199025.1. Taxonomy (NCBI): domain Bacteria; kingdom Pseudomonadati; phylum Pseudomonadota; class Gammaproteobacteria; order Lysobacterales; family Lysobacteraceae; genus Xanthomonas; species Xanthomonas sp. CFBP 8152. The sequence goes on along the minus strand of NZ_JACHNO010000001.1, from coordinate 1,206,517 downwards.
ACGCGATCACCGTGGTCAACGGCGCGCGCTGCAGGTCGATCCACGCGCGGCTGCCGACCTTCACGGTCGAGCCGTTGACGCGCAGGCGCAGGTCGATGCGCGGCAGTGTGGTGTCCACGCCGAGCGACGGCGCGGCCACCCGCAGGCGCGCCTCGGCCACCTGGATCTCGCCGAGCCGGCGCAGCGCTTCCAACGGGTCCGAACGCCGCCCGGCCGGCAGGCCCTGCACCGACCACGCGCCATCGTCGCTACGTTGCAGCGTCAGCGCCAGGCCACGCAGACGCACCTCGGTCAGCGAGTGGCCGGGCAACAGGCCGGCATACATCGCCAGCAGGATTTCGGCCTGGCCCACGCGCACCTCGCCATGCGGGCCGATCCGCAGGCCATCCAGCCGCAGCAACGGGCCGCGCCGGGTCCATTCGGTCTGCAGGCGATCGAAGGCGATCGGCTGGCCGGCGCGCTGGCTCAGCCACGCGGCGATCTGCTGCGGCCGCTGCTCGGCCAACGGCAACGCCTGGCTGGCCGCACCCACCAGCAACGCGATCGCCACCAGCGCAAGCGCAGTGGCGGTGATCGCATAGCGGCGAAACAGACGGAGACGGCGGCGCAGCGGGGTGGGCATTAACGGCGGGGAATGGTGAATGGGGAATAGGGAATCGCAGGAGCACGAACCGCGCCGCGCGCACGATCATCCATCCGCGCGCGCCGCCATTCTAAAGATGTCACCGGCACCCCGCAGAGCGCTTTCTGCTCCACCCCAATTCCCGATTCCCGACTCTCCATTCCCCGCCTCACAGCAGCACCACATCGAACTGCTCCTGCAGATACTGGTCGTCGGACTGGAAGCGGATGCTCTTGCCGAGGAATTCCTCCAGCTCGGCCACCGCGGCCGACTCCTCGTCGGTGATGCGGGCGACGACCTTCGACGAGGCAATCACCAGCAGCCGCGCGGCATCGAACTGGCGCACCGCGCGGGTGATCTCGCGGAAGATCTCGTAGGTCACCGTCTCGGCGGTCTTGATGGTGCCGCGCCCGCTGCACTGGCCGCAGGTCTCCGACAGCTGCCGCTCCAGGCTTTCGACGGTGCGCTTGCGGGTCATCTCGACCAGGCCCAGCGGCGAGAATTCGTAGACGGTGGTCTTGGCATGGTCGCGCGCCAGCGCCTTTTCCAGCGTGCGCAGCACCTGGCGGCGATGCTCGGCGTCGTCCATGTCGATGAAGTCGATGATGATGATGCCGCCCAGGTTGCGCAGCCGCAGCTGCCGCGCCACCGCCTGCGCGGCCTCCAGGTTGGTGCGGAACACGGTTTCCTCGAGGTTGCGCTGGCCGACGAACGAACCGGTGTTGACGTCGATGGTGGTCATCGCCTCGGTCTGGTCGATCACCAGGTAGCCGCCGGACTTGAGCGGCACCTGCTTGTTCAACGCGCGCCCGATCTCGTCCTCGACCCCATACAGGTCGAAGATCGGCCGGTCGCCGGTATACAGCTCCAGCCGCTCGGCCAGCACCGGCATGTACTTGGCCACGAACGCCTGCAGCTGCACGAAGGTCTCGTTGGAGTCGACCTTGACCTTTTCCACGTCGCGGCGGATCAGATCGCGCACCGCACGCAACGGCAGGCTCAGGTCCTCGTAGATGATGCTGCACGGCGGCGCCTCGCGGCCGCGCCGCTCGACCACGTTCCAGACCCGCGACAGGTAGGCGATGTCCTCGGCCAGCGCCTCGGCCGGCTGGCCTTCGGCGTTGGTGCGGATGATGTAGCCGAAGCCGCCGTGCTGGGCCGAGACCTCGCTGACGATGGTCTTCAGGCGCAGCCGCTCGGCCTCGTCCTCGATCCGCGCTGACACCCCGACGATCTTGGATTGCGGCAGCAGCACCAGGTAGCGCGAAGGAATGCTGATCTGCGTGGTCAGCCGCGCGCCCTTGGTGCCGATCGGGTCCTTGACCACCTGCACCACGATCTCCTGGCCGTCGCGCAGCAGCTCCACGATCGGCACCGCCGCCGCCGGCGGCGGCGGGATCGGGGTCTCCTCGGTATCGACCACGCTGGCCGGTGCCGGCACCGGGCGCACCACGTCGTTGGCGTGCAGGAACGCCGCGCGCTCCAGACCCAGCTCGACAAATGCCGCCTGCATGCCCGGCATCACCCGCTGCACCTTGCCCTTGTAGATATTGCCGACCACGCCCCGGCGCCAGCCGCGCTCGATATGCAGCTCCTGCAGCATGCCGTTCTCGATCACCGCGACGCGGGTTTCGCGCGGGGTGACGTTGACCAAGATCTCTTCCGACATCAATGCGCTCCGAAGGCTGTGAGCAACTGCGAGGTGTGAAACAGCGGCAATCCCATCACGCCGGAATAGCTGCCGGACAGATGGCTGATAAAACGTTCGGCGCGGCCTTGAATCGCATACGCGCCGGCCTTGCCCATCGGCTCGCCGCACGCCACGTACGCGGCAATCTGCGCAGCATCGAGCGTCGCGAAGGTCACCTCCGACACCACCAGCGTCTGCACTGGAGCGCGTTGCGCGCAGACTAGAACCACTGCCGTGAGCACCTGGTGGGTACGTCCTGACAGCAGGCTCAGCATGGCGATCGCATCGTCCGTATCGACCGGCTTGCCGAACACCCGCTCGCCCAGCACCACTTCGGTATCGGAGCCGAGCACGATCGCATCGGGGTCGCTGGTCTGCACCTGCGCCAGGCCGGCACGCGCCTTGTCCAGCGCGACGCGCTGCACGTACTGCGCAGGCGATTCGTCGGCCGCGCGCAGTTCGGGCACGTCCAGTTGCAGGGTCTGGAAAGGCACATCCAAGCGTTGCAGCAGTTCTTGTCGGCGCGGCGACCGGGAGGCGAGATAGAGCATCCGTCCAGCATACCTGTTGCTCCTCCCCGCCCGCTTGCCGATCCGGGCGACAGTGGTCGCGTTCGACTCACAACATGTTCATCGAACCGGCAACACGCTTCCCCTACAGACAAGGAGATCTCATGCGTACCACCCTCACACCGTTGTTGCTGGCCCTGTCCATCGCTGCCGGAACCGCCATGACCGCCCACGCCCAGACCGCTCCGAGCTACACCATTCCTAACGACGGCACCCTGCTCAACGTGTCGGCCGAAGCGGAGGCCAAGCGCATACCGGACATCGCCACGCTGTCGGCCGGCGTGGTCACCCAGGCCGCCGACGGCAACGCCGCCATGCGCCAGAATGCCGAACAGATGAGCAAGGTCATGGCCGCGATCAAGGCCGCCGGCATCGCCGACAAGGACGTGCAGACCACCGGCATCAACCTCAGCCCGCAGTACACCTACAAAGAAAACGAAGCGCCCAGGATCAACGGCTACCAGGCCAGCAACACGGTCAGCCTCAAGGTCCGCGACATCTCGCGCCTGGGCAAGGTACTGGACGCGCTGGTCGCGCAGGGCGCCAACGATATCAACGGCCCCAGCTTCTCGGTCGACCAGCCCGAACCGGCCTACGACGAGGCCCGCGTGGCCGCCCTGAAGAAGGCCCAGGCCCGCGCCGACACCTACGCCAAGTCGCTGGGCCTGAAGGTGCGCCGCATCGTCAGCATCTCCGAGGGCCGCAGCGGCGGCGGCGTGCGTCCGATGATGATGGCCGCCTCGATGCGCTCGGCCAAGGCCGAGATGGACACCCAGGTCGCGCCGGGCGAAAGCACCTTGTCGATCAACCTGGAGGTGACGTTCGAATTGGGGCGCTGACCTGACCGCAATCGCGTTCGGTTTGCTTTCCAGACTGCCCTCCTCGAGGGCAGTTTTTTTATGGGGCAAGCCAAAAGTTCTGTTCCCGCGCCTTGCGACGACACCTGCCCGCTTCCCTACAGGAGTCTGACGCGCCGAATGTGTGCGGGTCGATACGGCCGGGGGCGCATCAACCCGCCGACCGCCAGCGCTTCGAAATCGCTTGTGCCCGCGCAAAGCGCGCGGTAAACCTACGCTACCGGATGGTGTAGTGCGTCCGGGTCGCGCTGGTCCTTTCCGCAGTTCCGTTGAGGAGGTGGATGATGGTTCGCACGCAATCGCAGGTTTCTTCCCGATCCACAGGCATCGACACCTCGCGCGTTCTGGCGATGAGCACGGCGGTGGCCTTGCATCTACTCGCCGGCGGGTTGTTGTTGATACCGCTCTCGTACCGGGCAATTCCGCAACAGCCCGCCCCGAAAGAACGCTGGCTCATGCCCATCACCATCGCGACGCCGCCGCCACCGGTATTTCCGATCAAGGTGGAGTTCACGCCGCAGACAACGCACACACCGCCGACCACGGTGCCGGTGCAGGTGCGGACCCCGGAGATCAGTCAGCCGGCCGTGGTCGACAGCGCACCACTTGCCTTACCTGCGGTCTCCGATGCGGTGCCTGACAGCGCGCCGGCAATTGCCGCACCCAGCGGCCCGGTCGAGGCAGGCCAGCTGCAGTATCTGAGTTCACCGGCGCCGAGTTACCCGGTGGCGGCCCTGCGTGCCGGGCAGCAGGGCACGGTGCTGCTGCGCGTGTTGGTCGGCACCGATGGCCGCCCGGCCGAGGTGAGCGTGCAGACCAGCAGCGGTCATCGCGCGCTCGATCTGGCGGCACGCAGCCAGGTGCTGCGCAACTGGCGCTTCCAGCCGGCGATGCAGAACGGCCAGGCCGTGCAGGCCTACGGCCTGGTGCCGGTGAGTTTTTCGTTGAACTGATGCGCCATCACCTGCGGCGACCCGGATGCCCGGTCGCCGCATGGTCTGGGGCCGCGCCGCCAGCTGCTGCGAGGCCACGGTTTCAGCTGTTGCAGGCGCATCGTTGCATCGCACCTTGCGTGCACACTGACGACGTGCGGTCTCGCGAATCGGCTTGAGGATGCGCCCGGCTACTGGCGCACATACCCATCTCGAAAGCGAACGGCTATGCGCGGAGTACTGCCGTCGCGATGCCGCTTACGCGCGGTGATACGGATGATTGGCCAGCATCGCCGCAGCGCGGTACAGCTGTTCGGCGACGATCAGGCGCACCAGCATGTGCGGCAGGGTCAGCGGGCCGATCGACCAGCTTTCGCTGGCGGTTTTCAGTACCTCGGCGGCGTGACCTTCGGGGCCGCCGATCAGGAACGCCAGATCGCGGCCCTGCCCGCGCCAGTGCTCCATGCGCTGGGCCAGCTGTTCCGAACTGAGCGGGCGGCCCGGGATATCCAGCGCAACCACGTAGGCGTTCTTGGGCAGCGCGGCGAGCACGCGGCGCCCCTCGTCGTCGATCGCCCGTTGTGCATCGCGGCCCTTGCCGCGCAGGCCGGGTTCGATCTCGACCAGCTCCAGCGGCATCCAGTGCGAGAGACGTTTCTGGTATTCGGCAAAGCCCTGCGCCACCCAGGCCGGTGCGCGCTCGCCGGTAGCGATAAGTCGGCATTTCATGACGGCATGATATCCGCGTCACAGCTTGGGCATCGGAACCGGGTCGATCACACCGGTGTCATGGTGCGGTTACAGCGGGCTTCTAGGGTCGGCGCACTACCCAGCCCGCAGGAGTCGTTCGATGCCGATTTTCGATCCCGCCCGCCGCCAGGTGCTCAAGGGCAGCGCTGCCGCGATGGCCGCCGGTGCGCTTGGCAGTTTGAGCGCGCTGCAAGCGCGCCAGGCCCAGGCCGCCACCAGCACCTCGCCGCCGCTGCAACTTGCCCCGGTGCCCAGCCGGTATGGCCCGCTCGCGCCGGTCGCCGACCAGAGCACCGGGCTGCCGTTGCTGCAGCTGCCGCGCGGTTTCAGCTACCGCTCGTTCGGCTGGAGCGGCGATCGCATGGACGATGGCCAGCCCTGCCCCGACCGCCATGACGGCATGGCCGTGGTCGGGCTGCGTCGGCCCGACTGGCGTCCGGGCAGCGACCCGTTGCGCGGCCTGGAATATGTGCTGATCCGCAACCACGAACGCGGGGCGACCACGCCGTTCCGCGCACCGGCGATGTACGACACCGGCATCGTCAGCGGCACCCAACTGGCCGGCGGCGGCACCACCACGCTGAGTTACGGCCGCCGCGGCTGGGGCAGCCTGGAGCCGAGCCTGGGCGGCACGCTGGTCAACTGCGCCGGCGGCCCGACGCCATGGGGCACCTGGTTGAGCTGCGAGGAGATCAAGACCAACGCGGTATCCAGCACCGGCCGCAAGCACGGCTACGTGTTCGAAGTGGATCCGGACAGCCAGCGCACCACCGGCCGGCCGCTGGTCGGGCTGGGCCGCTTCAGCCACGAGGCGGTGGCAATCGATCCGCGCACCGGCATCGTCTATCTCACCGAGGACGATCGCAACAAGGCTGGGCTGTACCGCTTCATTCCCAACGACCGCCGTGGGCGCAATGGCTCGCTGGAAAATGGTGGCCGCCTGCAGGCCGCACGCGTGCGCGGGCGGCGCAATGCCGATCTCACCGTGGCCAGCATCGGCCAGCAGTTCCAGCTGGAATGGGTGGATATCGAAGAGCCGGATCTGGACAGCATCGCCGCGCCGGCCGGCTTTGCCGACATCGGCGCCAACGACACCCTGAGCGGGCCGTTCGCGCAGGCCTGGGCAGACGGTGCGCTGCGCATGAGCCGTGGCGAAGGCATCTGGTACAGCTACGGCAAGCTCTTCATCGTCGACACCAGCACCGGCGTGGATGCGCAGGGCCGGCGCGGTTACGGCAATGGCGCGGTGTGGGTGCTGGACCTGTTCACGCAGCGCCTGAGCGCCCTGTTCGTCAGCGGCAATCAGCTGGCCGCACATAACCCGGACAACGTCACCGTCAGCGCGCGCGGCGGCGTGGTGCTGTGCGAAGACGGCGGCGAGAGCCCGGACGCATACGGCCCCGGCGCGCGGTTGCTCGGGCTGACCCGCGGCGGTGCGTCGTTCTACCTGGCCAAGAACAATGTGCAGCTCACCTCGCAGCAGATCGCCGATGCCGGCAAGACCGTTGCCGAGGGCGATTACCGCGATACCGAGTTCTGCGGCGCCTGCTGGGATCCGCTGGCGCGCACCCTGTTCGTCAACATCCAGACCCCGGGCATCACCCTGGCGATCACCGGGCCGTGGGAGCGCGGGCCGTTGTGAGCGCGGCCGTAAGTTGGCTTTCGTAGGTAGATGACAACGGCCACTGCGGCCGAACGGACCGGCATCCGTTCGGCCGCGTCGACCCGGCCGCCGGTGCAACGCCGCGCAGGCAGGCGTGTGGATCGCATGGCTGGCAGCGCGTGCCCAACCGCGGTTGCGCGCAGCAGGCGCGCGCACCCGCGGTGGCGGGTGTGCACGCTGACAACGACATTCAACACCGGGATCAGAACCAGGGCGCGTCGGGGGCGCCCGCCATGGCGCGCTGCAGCTTCAACCAGCGCTTGAACGATTGCGGGTCTTCCAGCTCGCGCAGGCCCCGGCGCGCGTCCAGCAAGTCGTCTTCGACCTCGCGCTTGAGTTGGGCCATCAACCGGCCCAGTCGCTCCGGCTTGGGGCGCGACGGCAGCTCCAGCCCGTATTCGGCGCAAAAGTCGTCCGACTGCTGCCGCACCTGCTGTTGCAACTGCCTGCACTGCCGATCCAGCTCGCGGTTGTAGTCCTGCAGGCGCGCGGCGCTCATCGCATCCACGCCTTGCGCGTCCATCAGGCCGATCTCGGCCTGCAGTTCGAGCAGACCCAGCAGATCGCCGGCCTTGTAGGCCGCGTTGAGCCGCTGCATCAGGACGGTGCGCGCGGCGTGGTCGTCGGCACCCTTGGCGCGGTCCGGATGCAGATTGCCGGCCAGCTTGCGATACAGCTCGCGCAGCGGCGGCGGCGCGGCATTCTCCCCCACCGCCTTGTGCTCGGCGCGCTTGCGCCGTTGCGTGTGGCGTTGCTGTTGCTGGACACGCTCCTGCTGCAGGCGCTCGCTGACGCGCGCGTACAGTTGCTCGGGCGAATCGATGCCATCCAGCTCGTCGGCATCCAGTCCGTAGGCTTGGCCGAGGATCTGCTTCATCAGTGCATCGGACGCGGCGACTTCCTGGTCGTAACCGGCTGCGCTGTGGCGATCGTAGATCGGGCGCAGTGCCTCGTGGCCGGCCTCGATCAGCGGGGCGGCGATATCGCACAGCAACTCGGACAGGAAGGCGCGGTCGGCCTTGCCCAGTTTGACCGTGGCATGCGCACGATCGAGCTCTTCGACCAGCGCGACGTCGGCCGCGCGGCGGCGGTCGAGCAAGGGCTGCAATTCGGCGTGGTAACGCGCACGCCACAGCGAGAGCGCGAGGTGCCAGGCCTGCAGGTCGGCACGAAGCCGTTCCAGGTCCTGCAGCAATCGGTCGAAGCGCTTGCGTGCCGGCGACAGCGGCGCGCCGGAGGCGTGCGCGCTCTGGCTGCGCAGGTGTTGCAGCGCCTGCGAGGCAGGCGCATCGGTCGGGGGTCGGGCATTGCGCGGCATGCCCGGCTCACTCACTCTTCGGAGTCGGCATCCGCGTCGTCCGGACGCTGGTCGCCCACCGTCCACAGACGTTCCAGTGCATAGAACTCGCGCACGCGCGGCAGCATCACATGCACCACCACATCGCCCAGGTCCACCAGCACCCACTCGGCCTCGCGCTCGCCTTCCACGCCCAGCGGCATCACGTCCAGCCGCTTGGCGAACTTGACCACTTCCTCGGCGATCGACTTCACGTGGCGGGTCGAGGTCCCCGAGGCGACCACCATGTAATCGCATACGCTGGACTTGCCGCGCACATCGATCTCGACCACGTCCTTGGCTTTCAGCTCCTCCACGGCCTCGCGCACGGTGGCCAGCAGGGCCGGCACGGACGGCGGCGGATTCGGGATGGAGGTCTTGATGACTTGGGCTTGGGTGGTCAAAGCGGGCAACTCGATGGAATTGGCGTGAATTATAGGCCGGTCCGGCCAGTTGCGTGTTCAGCTCGTCGGCAGGGTGCAGCCGTAGAGGCCTGCGTGCGCGATAAATGCCGCCACCGACGCCGGCACCAGCGCCTGCCAGTCGCCGCCGCCGGCGATGCGCGAGCGCACCGCGCTGGCCGATTCGCCGCGCAACGGCTGCTGCAGCGACCACAGGCAGCCAGCCGGCGACATGCCCAGCTCGCCCGCCCTGGCGGCCCAGCGGCCCTGCACTGCAGCGGCGAGCTGCGGCGTAGCGGCCAGGTCCAGCGTCGTGCCCGGACGCGCGGCGATGACGAAATGCGCCAGCTCGAACAAATCCTCCCACTGATGCCAGCTGCTCAGCCCGACGAAGGCATCGGCACCGAGCAGCCAAGCGATCGGCAGCGTGGGGCCGAGCTCGGCGCGCAGCGCGCGCAAGGTCTCGACGGTGTAGGACGGCGCACGGTCGCGGCTGGCGCGTTGCAGCTCGCGGGTGTCCAGCGCCAGCCCGGGGGCGTCGGCCAGCGCCAGCTCCAGCATGCGCGCGCGCTGCGCTGCGGTGGCGCCGGGTGCGGGACGGTGCGGCGGATCGGCGGCCGGGACTAGGTGCACCAACGCGCCCAGCTCGTCGCGCGCGGCGCAGGCGATGGCGAGGTGGCCCAGGTGGACCGGATCGAAGGTGCCGCCGTAGTAGAGGTGGAGCTGGGATTCGGGAATCGGGATTGGAGAATCGGAAGAGCGCGGAGCCGGTGCTGCCGGGTGGGACTCGGTGGGCGGAGAGGTTTGGGCCGCGCTGCTCGGGGTGGCCTTATTTGCGGCCTGGCCTGGGGTTGCGCTGTGTCGGGAGGTGGAGCGCGCATCGCTGTTGGCGGAGGCGTGGTCGCCGGTGGCGGCATCGCCGGCTTTCACGCCAGCAATCTCACCGCGCGGGCTTCGGCCACGGCCACCAGCAGGCGTTCCAGGCCGACCCAGGGGTCGCCATCGGCGCGGCCCTTGGCCATGCGGTCGACCCGCGAGGCTTCGGCGACGAAGCGCTCCCAGCGGCGCGGTTCGGGATGCCGTTGCAGCGCGCGCTTGAACGGCGCCTGGCGCGATTCCCACAGGCCCTGCGCCTTCATTTCGGCGGCGAGGTTGCCGCCGTTGGCCTGCACTTTGGCCAGGGACGCGGTGCGCAGCAGTTCCTTGATCAGGATCGGCATCAGCGCGGCCACCGCCTCGCCTTCGGCGCGCAGGCCGGCGAGCATGCGGATCACTGCGGCCGGCTGCCCGGAAAAGGTGGTTTCGGCCAGGCGGAACACGTCGTAGCGCGCCGCATCGGCAACCAGCGACTCCATCGCCTCCAGGTCCAGCACCTTGCCATCGGCCAGCAGCACCAGCTTGTCGATTTCCTGCGCGGCGGCCAGCAGGTTGCCTTCCACCCGCTCGCTCAGGCGCTGCACGGCAGCGGCGTCGGCACGCAGGCCGTGGCTGCGCAGGCGGCGCTCGATCCAGTCCGACAACTCGTGGGGCTTGATCGCCCAGGCCACCGAGATGGTGCCGATGCGGCCGATCGCATCGGCCCATTTGCCCTGGTGCGCCTTGCTCCAGTCGTTGGCGGTGATCAACAGGACCACATCCGGTGGCGGGTTGGCGCAGAAGCGGGTGATGACCTCGGCGCCGTCCTTGCCCGGCTTGCCGCTGGGCAGGCGCACTTCCACCAGCCGGCGCGGACTGAACAGGCTGGGCGCGTTGAAGGTCGCATCCAGCTGGTTCCAGTCGAACTCCCGGCCATCGGCATCGAAGACCTCGCGCTCGCTGATGCCTTCGGCGCGTGCGCGTGCGCGCACCGCATCGGCCGCCTCCAGCACGCGCAAGGTCTCCGGACCGGCGATCAGGTAGACCGGCTGCAGCGGCTGATTGGACTGGCCGGCGAGCTGCTCGGGACGAAGTTCCATGGGGCGAGAAGCGCGCGCTGGCTCAGCGGTTGTTCGATGACGGTTGTGGCGTCGTCGACGGTTGCGTCGAGCCAGGTGTCGTCGACGCCGGAGTTGTCGCCGGCAGCGTCGTCGATGAGGGCGTCGTCGATGGCTGTTGCACCGGCGGTGTGGTGGCCGGCTGCAGCGGTGCGCTGGGCGTGCTTTCCAGCGTCTCGCCCCGCTCCACGCGCGCGCGCACAACGCTGTCGATGCGCCGCAGGATCGAGGCCGACATGTCCTTGCGCAATTCGTTGGCCAGGATCTCGCGCTCGGTGGCGGTACCGGTGGCGTCCACCGGTGGCGACACGTAGTCGCGCGACAGCTCGATCACCTGCTGCGGCACCAGCACCGAACCGCTGGCAGTGGTGACGGTGAAGATGGCCGCATAGCGCAGGCTGTACTCCTGCGCGCGGCCCTGGCTGTCGATGGCGATCGGCAGATCGCCCCAACGTTCGGACAACACCTGCACCTGAGCAAAGCCGGTCTTGGCATCTTCGTCGGCCAGCGTGGCGCCGGCGGCCTTGAGGCCACGCCGCAGCAACTTGGCCAGTTCGCTGTACTGCACCGCGGACTGCACCTTCACCGCAGGCGTATCCGGCGGCAGCGCCAGCGAGTTGCGCAGATGGAAGCCGCAGGCGGTGAGGCTCGAGACAAGCACGAGGGACGCAGCGAAGGCAGTAGGAAATCGAATCATGGGCACAGTCTGGATGAGCGCCCCGGCGGCGGCAACAGGCGGCTAGCCTGCCCGACACCGCGTGAACGGGGCTTGAGAGGGCGCCGCGAAAAAAGCGGCGCCCAGGTGATGACAAACGCGTCGCCACGCGCCAGTGAAGTGAATGACCAAAAGCCACCCCGGCAATCTCACCTGCGCATCGCCATGCGCCATTGCAATGAACTGCCAGGAACCATCGCGGAAACCTCACCCGCGCGTCGCGCTGCGCCGATGTGGTGATTTGCCAAACACCACTGCGGCAACCCTACCCGCAGCGCCACGCGCCAATGCAACACATTGCCAAAATCGCCGCAGCAGCCTTGCAACCGCGTCGCCAAGACGACCCGGCGAACGACCCGGTTCGGCAATGGCAACCCGACCACTCGGCAACGATCAGCCCGCCACGATATTCACGATCTTGCCGGGCACGATGATGATCTTGCGCACGCTCAGCCCTTCCAGGAACTTGGCCGCGTTCGGCTCGGCCTGGGCCAGCGCTTCGATCTGCTCGCGCCCGACATCGGCGGCGACCTCGATGGTGCCACGCAACTTGCCGTTGATCTGGACTGCCAGGGTCAGCGCGTCGCGCACCAGCGCGGCGGCATCGACCTGCGGAAACGCGACATCTTCCAGCAGCGTTTCGCCGCGGCCCAGCACCTGCCACAGGGCGTGGCTGGCGTGCGGGGTGATCGGGTTGAGCAGCAGCACCATCGCTTCCAGGGCTTCCTGGCGCACCGCACGGCCCTGCGCGCCGGCATCGTCGAACTTGGCCAGCGCGTTGGACAGCTCCATCACTGCGGCGATCGCGGTATTGAAGCTGTGGCGGCGGCCGTAGTCGTCGCTGACCTTGCCGATGGTCTCGTGGGTCTTGCGGCGGATCGCCTTGTGCTCGGCGCTCAGCGCGGCGGCATCCAGTGCGGCGGCAGCGCCCTCGCCCACGTGCTTGTGCACCTGCACCCACAACCGGCGCATGAAGCGCGCCATGCCATCGACACCGGCCTCGTTCCACTCCAGCGACTGCTCCGGCGGGGCGGCGAACATCGAGAACAGCCGCACCGTGTCGGCGCCGTACTTGGCCACCATCGACTGCGGGTCCACGCCGTTGTTCTTGGACTTGGACATCTTCTCGGTGCCGCCGATGTGCACCGGCTGGCCGTCGGCGATCAGCACCGCGCCGGTGACGCGGCCGCGCTCGTCGCGCTGGATCTCCACGTCGGCCGGATTGATCCAGTCCTTGCCGCCGTTGTCGGCATCGCGATAGAAGGTGTCGGCGATGACCATGCCCTGGGTGAGCAGGTTGGTCACCGGCTCGTCGCTGTCCACCAGCCGCGCGTCGCGCATGAGCTTGTGATAGAAGCGGAAGTACATCAGGTGCAGGATCGCGTGCTCGATGCCGCCCACGTACAGGTCGGCCGGCATCCAGTAATTGGCGCGGCGATCGACCATGTCGCGTGCGTTGGGGCTGGTGTAGCGCGCCACGTACCAGCTCGACTCCATGAAGGTATCGAAGGTGTCGGTCTCGCGCTCGGCCGGGCCGCCGCAGTCCGGGCAGGTGGTCTGGCGCCAGGTCGGGTCGGTCTTGATCGGCGAACCGGTACCGGCAAATTCCACGTTTTCCGGCAGCACCACCGGCAACTGGTCTTCCGGCACCGGCACCGCGCCGCACTTGGCGCAATAGATCACCGGGATCGGGCAGCCCCAGTAGCGCTGGCGGCTGACGCCCCAGTCGCGCAGGCGGTAATTGACCCGGCGCTGGCCCTGGCCCTTGCGCTCGAAGCGCTCGGCCAACGCCTCGAAGGCGCCGCCGAAATCCAGGCCATCGAACTCGGCCGAATTGATCAACTCCAGCGGGCGGCTCTTGTCGGTGTACCAGTCGCGCCACTGGCTGGCGTCCCAGCTTTGCTCGTCGTCGTTGCGCGGCTCGCGCAGCTTGACCACCTGCACGATCGGCAGCTCGTACTTGTTGGCGAACTCGAAATCGCGCTGGTCGTGGCCGGGCACCGCCATCACCGCGCCGGTGCCGTAGCCCATCAGCACGAAGTTGGCCACCCACACCGGCACCTGCTCGCCGCTGATCGGATGCACCGCGGTCAGGCCGGTGGCCATGCCGCGTTTTTCCTGGGTTTCCAGCTCGGCTTCGGAGACGCCGCCGTGCTTGAGCGTTTCCAGCAGCGCGGCCAGCTCCGGGTTGGTTTTGGCCGCATGCAACGCCAGCGGATGCTCGGCGGCGATCGACACGAAGGTCACGCCCATCAGCGTATCCGGGCGGGTGGTGAACACCCGCAGCGGGTCCAGTGCAGCGCCGTCGGTGTCGCGCACGTCGAACTGGATCTCCAGCCCTTCCGAGCGGCCGATCCAGTTGCGCTGCATGGTCTTGACCGAGTCCGGCCAGCCGTCCAGCTGGTCCAGGCCGTCGAGCAGTTCCTGCGCGTAGTCGGTGATGCGCAGGAACCACTGCGGGATCTCGCGTTTTTCCACCAGCGCGCCGGAGCGCCAGCCACGGCCGTCGATGACCTGCTCGTTGGCCAGCACGGTCTGATCGATCGGGTCCCAGTTCACCACTGCATTGCGGCGATAGGCCAGGCCCTTGCGCATCAGCCGGGTGAACATGCGCTGCTCGTGCACATAGTACTCGGGCGTGCAGGTGGCGAACTCGCGCGACCAGTCGATCGCATAGCCCAGCGATTTGAGCTGGCCGCGCATGTGCTCGATGTTGGCGTAGGTCCACTTGGCCGGCGCGGTTTTGTTCTTGATCGCCGCGTTTTCCGCCGGCAATCCGAACGCGTCCCAGCCCATCGGCTGCATCACGTTGTGGCCAGTCATGCGCTTGTAGCGGCTGACCACATCGGAGATGGTGTAGTTGCGCACATGGCCCATGTGCAGCGCACCGGACGGGTACGGCAGCATCGACAGGCAATAGAACTTCGGCTTGTCCGAAGTTTCGTCGACCTGGAAGGCGCGGGTGGCATCCCAGAACTGCTGGGCGGAGGTTTCGACCTGCTGCGGGTCGTAGGCGTTCGGTTCGACGGTGGACATTGGGAGCGGATGCTCGGGCGGTGCAAAGCGGCACAGGGTACCGCAGTGCAGCAGGTGCTCCAAACGCTCGCCTCAGGTGGCGGGTCTGGCCGGCCAGCGCCAGGCCGCCACGGCGAGCCAGCCGACCCAGGCCAGGAACGCCAGGCGCTGGGCGATCGCCTGCCGCAGCAGGCCCGGCGGGCCGAACGCCAGCACCGCTACCAGCAGCCCCGCGCCCAGGCTCAGCCACGCCAGTGCGCGGGTGCCGGGCCGGTTGATCAGCGCGGCGGCCAGCAACACCATGCCCGGCACGAAGGCCACCGCCCACAACAGCCAGGCGGTGGCATGGGCCTGGCTGGCGCGCCCGTCCAGATCGCTGGGATCCAGGGGCAAGGCGCCCATGCCGAGGAAGGCCAACCCCGCCAGCACGACCAGCTGCCCGCCCACGCGCAGGCTCCAGCTGGACCTGGCCGGCATGCGCGCCAGCAGGCTGACTCCGGTGGCCATGCCGAGCGCACCGACCAGCACGAACGCCAGCAGGTTGAAGCCCAGCGCATGCGGCATCCCGTTGGCACCGAGCAGCGCAACCGGATGGCTGGCCTGCAGGTAACCGGGCAGTGCCACGCCGAACCCGGCCACCGCCAGCACGAAGACGGTTGCGGCGACCAGGCCCAGGTAGCGCTGGGTGCCATCGATGCGTGTCATTGCCTTGCTCCAACGCCGGGCGCAGGCTGCGCCACCAGGACGCAGCATTGTCGTGCCGGGCGCGCGTGGCGTGAACCCCTGCCGGCGTGACGGCCGGCCACGCGCCATGCGCCCGGGCCGGCCAGCCTTGTGTCGGCCCGGTTTGCCACCATTACCTCCCACTGTTGCCGCAATCACTTCTGGAAGCCCATGTCCGACAAGCCGCACGTATTCGATGCCACCACCGACACCTTCGAGACCGAGGTCCTGCAGAAATCGTTGACGACACCGGTGCTGGTGGACTTCTGGGCCACCTGGTGCGGCCCCTGCAAGTCGTTGACGCCGATCCTGGAAAAGCTCGCCGCCGACTACAACGGCGCCTTCGAGCTGGCCAAGGTCGATGTGGACAAGGAGCAGCAGATCGCCGCCGCGTTCCAGATCCGCTCGGTGCCGACGGTGTTCCTGGTCAAGGGCGGCGAACTGGTCGACGGTTTCCCGGGTGCGATGCCGGAAGGCCAGGTGCGCGAATTCCTAACCCAGCACGGCGTGCTGCCGGCCGAGCCGCAGGTCGCCGAAGAACTGCCGCCGGCCCCGCTCGAGCCGCAGGACCAGGTGGCCGCGCTGCGCGAGGCGATCGCCGCCGAGCCGGACAAGGACGAGCTCAAGCTGGACCTGGCGCTGGCGCTGCTCAAGACCGGCGACACCGCCGAGGCCGAGCAATTGATCGACGCCCTGCCCGCTAACCTGGCCACCGACGACCGCGCGGTGCGCGCCAAGGCGCGGCTGAGCTTTGCCAATGTGCTCAAGGACGCGCCGGATACCGACGCCCTGCAGGCCGCCGTTGCGGCCAACGGCACCGACCTGCGTGCGCGCCATCTGCTCGGCGTGCGCCACCTGCTCGACGGCCACGACGAAGTCGCGCTGGAGCAGTTCCTGGAAATGCTGCGGCAGGACCGCGCCTTCGACGACAACCTGCCGCGGCGTAGCCTGATCGATGCGTTCCGGGTGATCGAAGACGAAGACCTGGTCGGCCGCTACCGCCGCAAGATGTCGTCGCTGGTGTTCTAAGCGCAACCGGCACCATGGCGCCCGGTGCAGGCCGGCCGGGCGTTGCCGTCACCGCCACAACCTCCATACGCATGCGAATGGTATGCTGCGGACCCGCCCCCGCCATGGACCCTGGCCGCATGCGTGCTTCACTGTTCAAGCTCGGTATCAACCTGTGGCCGCCGTACCTGTTCGCCGGTATCCATGTCACCGAGTTGTCGGCCGATTACCGCCACGCAAGCGTGGAACTGCGCCAGCGGCCGTGGAATCGCAATTACGTCGGCACCCACTTCGGCGGCAGCCTGTTCGCGATGACCGACCCGTTCTGGATGCTGCTGACCATGCAGAACCTGGGGCGCGACTACTACGTGTGGGACAAGGCCGGCAGCATCGAATTCGTCAAACCCGGGCGCGGCACGGTCAGTGCGGAGTTCGTCATCGACGACAGCGTGCTGGCCGAGTTGCGCGCGGCCACCGCCAGTGGCGAAAAACACCTGCGCTGGTTCGAAAACACAGTGCACAACCGCCAGGGCGAGGTGGTGGCGCGGGTGCGCAAGCAGTTGTACGTCAAGCGCAAACCGGCACGCTGACATTGCGCCGCCGGTGCATTGCCGGATGGCCAACACATTGCATCGGTTTCGCGCGCGTCGTGCGGAGGTGATCGTGGCGTGCGCCAGCCCGTCACGGCCCCGTGCACGCTCACGAGGCGTTGCGTGCGACATGCGGTCGCTGGGATCTCCCAACCCGCATGGTCTGTTCTTCATGAAAACGCTCAACGTCATCACCCTGGTGCTTCTTATCGTCGGCGGCTTGAACTGGGGCTTGGTCGGCCTGTTCCAGTTCGATCTGGTCGCCACGCTGTTCGTCGGCCAGGACGCCCTGCTGTCGCGTGTGGTCTACACGCTGGTCGGCCTCTGCGCGTTGTGGCAGCTGGTCCTGCTGTTCGGCAACGACCACGGCGCCAACGTTCACCACACCAGCCCGCACGTGCGCAACAACCCGTAAGCGCACGGCAGCAGCAGGCATGCGCATGACAACACGACACCGGCGCATTCCGCCGGCGTCCTGCTGTGCGTGCATGCACTTTGCGTCCAGGCGCTTTGCGTCCGGGCGCGTGGTCGGCAAGAATCGGGCATCCCTCCCGCTGGCTGCCTTCATGCTTCTGCGCACTGCTGCTTCCGCCTGCCTGCTTGCCCTGGTGTTACCGACTGCCGCCAACGCCGCCTATCGCAGCCCGCAACAGATCCTGGATGCCTCGCCGGCCAGCGCATGGCGCGTGCTCGACCCCGAGCGCACGCTGTACCTGGAACTGGATGGCGGACGGGTGATCATCGAGCTGGCGCCGCAGTTTGCGCCCGCGCACGTGGGCAACATCCGCACCCTGGCGCACGAACGCTTCTGGGACGGGCTCAGCATCTACCGTTCGCAGGACAACTTCGTGGTGCAGTTCGGCGACCCGGATGGCGAGACGCCGGCCAAGGCCAGGTCGCTGGGCTCGGCGAAGACGCACCTGCCGGCCGAATTCGAACGTCCATCGCAGGGTCTGGATTTCCAGCGCCTGCCCGACAGCGATGGCTGGGCAGCGCAGGTAGGCTTTGTCGACGGCTTCCCGGTCGGGCGCGACAGCGCCAGCGGCAAGACCTGGCTGGCACATTGCTACGGCGCCCTGGGCGCCGGCCGCAACAACGACGAAGACAGCAGCATCGGCGCCGAGCTGTATGTGGTCACCGGGCAATCGCCGCGCCAGCTGGACCGTAACATCACCGTGGTCGGTCGCGTGGTCAAGGGCATGGAGTTGCTCAGCGTGATCCCGCGCGGCCCGGACCCGATGGGGTTTTACGAAGACGCAACGCAGCGCTCGCCGATCCGCGCCATTCGCCTGGCCAGCGAGGTGCCCTTGCCCGAACGCACGCCACTGCAATTGCTGCGCACCGACAGCCAGACCTTCCGCGATGTGGCCGAAGCGCGCCGCAACCGCAAAGACGATTTCTACAAGCGCCCGGCCGGGCATATCGATCTGTGCAATGTGCCGTTGCCGGTGCGGACGCCGCCGGCTGGCTGAGTCGGGAATCGGGAATCGGGAATCGTAAAAGTGGGGCGCTTGCCTAGCGGGCGCGTTGGCTGAAGGCGACGCTGCCCAGGATCAGCACCGCGGCGACCAGCATGGTCCAGGTCAACGGCTCGCCCAGCAGCGACCATGCCAGCAGTGCGCCGAACACCGGCACCAGGTAGGTCACCGTGGAGGCGCGTGCCGGGCCGATGCGCTGGATCAGGCGGTAATACATCAGGAACGCCAGCCCGGTGCAGACCACGCCCAGCGCGGTGGCGCAGGCCCAGGCCACTGCCGGCACCGGCGTGGTCGGCCACTGCCACCAGGCCAGCGGTGCCAGCAGCAGCGCGCTGCAACCCAGCGTGGATGCCGCCGACGCGGCCGGTGGCAAATCGCCCATGTGGCGCTTCACCAGGTTGTAGCCGATGCCGTACAGCAGCGACGCGCTGGCGCCCGCCAGTGCCGCCGGCCCCACGCTCAATCCGGCCGACTTGCCGGTGGCCAGCACCAGCACACCGATGAAGCCGATCAGCAAGGCCAGCGCGCGACGCGTGCCGATCTTCTCGCCGAAGAACAGGAAGGCGATCAGTGCGGTAAACAACACCGTCATCGCATTGCAGATCGCACCGATCGCAGCCGGCGCGTGTTGCGCGCCCCAGGCGAACAGCAGGAACGGCAACGCGGAGTTGAGCA
Source organism: Xanthomonas sp. CFBP 8152 (assembly GCF_014199025.1). NCBI lineage: Bacteria > Pseudomonadati > Pseudomonadota > Gammaproteobacteria > Lysobacterales > Lysobacteraceae > Xanthomonas > Xanthomonas sp. CFBP 8152. The sequence goes on along the minus strand of NZ_JACHNO010000001.1, from coordinate 1,187,520 downwards.
CGCCGATCGCCGCCAGCATCGGCCAGCGATGCAGGGGGAACCGCTCGCGCGCCAGCCACAGGAACGGCAACAGCACCAACGCCCCGAGCGCCAGGCGGATTTCCACCAGCACAACGGTGCCGAACCTGGGTGCGGCCACGCGCATGAACAGGAACGAGCAGCCCCAGACGATGCCAAGAAACCCCAGCTCCAGCGGGGTGCGCCATTCGCGTGGCGCGGCCGCCGGCCGCGTTGCCGGTTGCGCGCTCATCGACCCGCCTGCGCAAGCTGCGGTGAAGTGCTGAAACCGCAAAGGACAACGTCAGGCCGGCAGATGGACATGGCACGATCATCGCGATGGGGTAATGCAGCATCGGCTGCCACCGAAGGCGCGACAAGCGCGTAGTATCGAGGCGAGCCACAAATCTCATTCATGCCTCGATGAACCTGCGCCCTACCCTGTTACCCGCGCTGGGCGTGTTCGCCGCCGCCGCGCGCCACCAGAACTTCGCGCATGCCGCCGAAGAACTGCATCTGACCGCCAGTGCGGTCAGCCACCACGTGCGCAAGCTCGAGGCGCTGCTGGGCGTGACCCTGTTCCAGCGCTTGCCGCGTGGGGTCAAACTCACCGCGGAAGGGCGCCAGCTGGCCGACGCCGCCACCGCTGCGTTGGCCGAGATCGCTTCGGTGGCCGGCAACCTGCATCCGCGCGAAGATGCCATCCCGCTGCGCGTGACCACCTTGCGCTCGCTGTCGTACTGCTGGCTGTTGCCGCGGCTGCCGCGCTTCTGTCGCGCGCATCCGCATATCCGCATGGATCTGCAATCGGACGCGGCGTTTTCGCGCTTCGAAGAAGGCGGCCCGGATCTCGGCATCCGCTATGGCCAGGGCGCCTGGCCCGGGTTGACCTCGCATCATCTGATGGACGACGAACTGTTTCCGGTGGCCTCGCCGTCACTGCCGGAGGTCGCTGCGCTACGCACGCCGGCGCAGATCGCGCAATTGCCGCTGCTGACCGACATGTCGCCGCAGGGCTGGCGCGACTGGTTCCGTGCCGCCCAGGTGCGCGGCACCACGCTGCCGCCGATGCACACCTTCAACGACAGTACCGACGCGATGCGCGCGGCAGTCTATGGCCTGGGCGCGGTCCTGGCGCGCAAGCACATCGCCCAACCGTATCTACAGCGTTACGAGCTGGTGCGCCTGCCCGGGCCCACCCTCAAGGCACGCTACGCCTACTACATCGTGCACCCCAGCCACCGTGTCCCCGGCCCTGCGGCAATGGCATTTATCGACTGGCTCAAGCGCGAGGCCCTGGACGAACGCACCCCGATGCCGGCACTGCCGGCAGAGCTGGTGGCGTTGCCGGCGAGCGAGGCGTCGGGTGCACCGCGCGCGCAGCGGCGATCGCGCAAAGCATCGGTTACGGAATGAGGTTGCGCAGGAGTCTTCCCTTGCCCCCCTCTGCGCGAGCGTTACCTCTGCGTTTCTGCCTCCGGGACATCGCCCACTTCACGGAGGGAAGGTGTCCGAAGAGGTAGCAGCGAGGCCTTGAGCGGCTGTTGCTTCTTCCTCCGGGAGACGTGCCCCCGATGCCGCTGATGAGGGTACGAGCGAAACCGGGCAGAGTTTGCGTGCACGTGTGGCTTCGCCTCGTACCCTCACCCCACCCGCTCTCCCAGGAGAGAGGCTTTTTGTTGCGCCGGGGGGCTTTGAAGACGCGCGCGTCAGTGGCGCGCAAGCGTTGCCTTAAGTCACCCCACAGGAAAGGGGCTTTATCGCGAGCGGCAAAAGCGCTCGATGGGTGACATGCTCGATGGAGCAGCCGACGCCCACCATCACCTCGTTTTGTCCTGCCGGTGCCTAGGCTTTGGCTCCCCAATCCCCAGGACACTCCCATGCCTACTCTTCGCATGCGTATCACCGGCACCGACGACGACGCGCGTGCCATCGCCAACCTGCTGCAGAGCATCGAAGGCATCGAGCACGTGGAAGAAGTCGACGATCTGATGCCGCACCTGGACGACGACGACTCCAGTTCGGCCGGCCTGTCCGACGACGAAGGTCCGGGCAGCCACGAGTTCGAGGTGGAAGCCGGCAACGACGCCACTGCGCAGAAGGTGCGCGACGCCGTGCAGGAACTGGCCCTGCAGCTGGACGTGTTTGTCGAGTACGAACTCGACGAAGGCTGAGCGAGCCAGAGACGACTGCGCTGCCCATGCAGGCGCAGCAGGTACCCGGAAGATGGCGCACACGACGCGCTGCGCCGCTATCGCGTGCAAACAGCGCAACTGAGAGCACGGTGCGACCCTCAGCGCTTCGAGTAACTCTCTGAAGTAAGCGCCCGTCAGGAACACGCGCAGCCGGCGCGGCATCGCCGGCCGGCTGCGTGGTGGTCAGGACATCCGGCGCCGCCGCGCACGCCAGCGCCATGCCTGCAGCAGCAGCCAGCCGGCAATCAGCCCTACCACCGCAACCGGCAGCAACGCCGCCACCGCGCGGATCACCCAGGCCAGGCTGGACGCGAAGACCTGGCCGAACTCGGCTGCCGCCCCGGCAATTTCGCTCCTGCCCTGCTCGCCACCGGTCCCGCGAAAATTGAGCGTCAGCAACTGCGTGCGCACGCGCCGTTGCTGCTGGGCGGCGTCCTGCTGGGTCTGCTGCGCTTCGGCCTCGATCTCGGCCAACCGCTTGGACAGCGCCAGCAGATCGGTCACGGCCAGATCGCGGCGTTGCTGCAGTTCGAGCAGGCGGGCATGTTCTTTCTGCAGGCGTGCCTGCGCCAGCCCGGTGTCGGCGATCTGCTGCGCCAGATCTTCGGCACGCGTGCTGCGCGCGGCGACATCGCCATGCTGGCCAGCCAGTTGCACCAGCGGCTCGATGGCGTCCGGCACCACCCGCACGCTGACGCCGCCGCTGGGGTCGCGCCCACCGGTTTGCTCCACCGCCAGCAGCGTGCAGTCGCCGAACTGCGCGGACTGGCAGGCGGTGCGTACCGCCGCGATGCGTTGGCCGATCTGATCGGCCGGCAGCTCGATCCGTACATCGTGCTCATACGCCAGGGCGTTGCCTTGCGCGGTAGGCGGTGCCGGCGCCGGCGCGCCGCCGTCTGCCGCCATCTCCCCAGACTGCCTGGCACATCCGCTCAGCGCCCAGCCCAGCAGCAACCCGACCGCGTACCGCTGCACGCCGCGCCTCATCGGCTTGCTCCATCGACCGCGTGCACGCTCAGCGCGGCCAGATCCAGTTCCGGCAGGCAATGCAGGTTGACCGCCACACCGGCCTCGCCGGTCTTGGGATTCACGCCCTCGCTGAAGGGCGCGATGCCGCACTGCGGACAATGGTGGTGATCGATATGCTGCTGGTTGAAGCGATAGGTTCCCAGCGCCTCGGGCTCACCCTGCAGACGCAACTGCGCGCGCGTGCCGAACCACAACAGGCCGCCGCGGCGACGGCACAGCGAGCAGTTGCAGTCGTATGCCTCGGTGATCGGCGCATCGGTCTCCAGGTCGAACGCGATGCGTCCGCAATGACAGCTACCGGCGTAATGCATGGTGATCCTCCTTGGAAGGGGCCACTCTAAACCAATGGCGGATGCGGACAAGCGCGCACATGCCTATGCTGGCGGACTGTTTCCATCGGGATCCACCATGCGTCAACGTTTGCTTGTCCTCGCCCTGCTCGCCGGCCTCGGCGCCTGCCAGCAACAGCCCGAATCGCCGCGCGCCGGCGTCCCTGATGCCACGACGCAGGATGCGCAGACGCCGGATGCGCGCTTTGCGGCGCTGTCCAAGCGCGCGCTCGACACCTGGATGCAGCTGTCGCCGGTTACCGCCACCCAGACCGGCGATCACCGCTTCGACACGCAGATCGACGATCTGAGCAGCGCCGGCCGCCAGCGCAGCCTGGATGCCGGCAAGGCATTGCTGGCCGAGCTGGATGCCATCGAGGTGGCCAAGCTGTCGCGCGAAAACCAGGTCGATGCGGCCATTCTGCGCAACCAGCTGCAATCGGAAATCTGGAACACCGAGGTGCTGCAGAGCTGGGCCTGGGACCCGCAGGTCTACAACGGCCTGGCCGGCAGCGCGCTATATGGCCTGATGGCGCGCGAATTCGCGCCGCTGTCCGAGCGCCTGACCTCCGCCACGCAGCGCATGGAGAAGATTCCCGGCATCTTTGCGCAGGCGCGCCAAAACCTGGACCCGGCCCGCGTGCCGAAGATCCACGCAGAGACGGTGGCCAAGCAGAACAAGGGCATCCTCAGCATCGTCGATACCTTCATCGCGCCCAACATCGGCCAACTCGGCCCGATCGAGGCGGCCCGCGCGCAGGCCGCCATCGACCGTCTGCGCAAGGCCGTGGCCGAGCAGCAGACCTGGCTGGATACCGTGCTGGTACCCAATGCCAAGGGCGATTTCCGCGTCGGTGCGCAACTCTACGACCAGAAGCTGAAATTCGCGCTGCTGTCGTCGCTGTCGCGCGCCGAGATCAAGCAGCGCGCCGAGTCCGAGCTCAAGCGCGTCCGTAGCCAGATGTACGGCATTGCCCGCACGGTGCTCAAGGACAAGCCCGGCGCACCCAAACTGCCCGAGACGCCCAACGACGACCAGCAGCAGGCCGCGATCGAGGCGGCGCTGGAACTGGCCTATGCCGACAAGCCGGCCCGCGACAAGGTGGTGGACGACGCCAAGGCCGCACTGGCGCAGTCCACCGAGTTCGTGCGCCAGAAGGATCTGATGACGCTGCCCGATTCGCCGGTGGACATCATCCTGATGCCGGAATTCCAGCGCGGTGTGGCAGTGGCGTACTGCGATTCGCCCGGCCCGCTCGACAAGAATCTCAAGACCTTCTATGCGGTCTCGCCGATTCCCGACGACTGGAACGACCAGCAGGTCGATTCGTTCCTGCGCGAATACAACAGCCGCATGATCCACCTGCTCAGCATCCACGAAGGCACCCCGGGCCATTACCTGGAAGGCTGGCATTCGGCCAAGTTCCCCTCCACGCTGCGCGCGGTGCTGCGCTCGGGCATGTTCGCCGAAGGTTGGGCGGTGTACACCGAACGCATGATGCAGGAACAGGGTTATCTGGATAACGACCCGCTGTTCCACCTGGTGCAGCTCAAGTTCTACCTGCGCACCATCGCCAACGCCATCCTCGACCAGGGCGTACATGTGGACGGCTGGGAGCGCGGCAAGGCAATGCACCTGATGACCCACGACACCTTCCAGCAGGAAAGCGAAGCGGCGGGCAAGTGGGTGCGTGCGCAGCTGTCGTCCGCGCAGCTACCGACTTACTTCGTTGGCGTGCAGGAACATCTGGACACGCGCAAGGCGGTGCAGGACAAGCTGGGCAAGGACTTCAACCTGAAGGCGTACCACGACAAGATGCTGTCCTACGGCGCCCCACCGGTACGCTTTGCACGCGAGTTGATGCTGGACCAGCCGATCGAGTGACTGATCCTTCTCCCACCGGGAGAACGAGTGACCCTTCTTCCTCGGGAGAAGGTGCCCTGCAGGGGTGGATGGGGGTACGGGCGAAGCCTGGCGTAGCCGGGACTAGCGAGTGGCTTCGCCCCGTACCCTCACCCCAACCCCCGCTCCGCGCCCCAACCCCCGCTCCGCGCCCCGGCCCGCGCTTGCGGCGCGGGCGCTCCAAGGCACGCGCGCCAGTGGCGCGCAAGCCGTGCCTTGGCGCCCCGGCAGGAGCGGGGCTTGTTGCTGCGGTGGTTGCACGTCTGCGCAACCCACTAAAGCCCTCTCACCGATCCGCCGCAACGAACCCTCCAGTCTGCCGCGCCCACAGACGCGCGTACAGGCCACCCTGCGCAATCAGTTGCGCATGCGTGCCGGTCTCGACAATGCGTCCGGCATCCATCACCACCAGCCGGTCCATGCGCGCGATGGTCGAAAGACGGTGCGCGATCGCGATGACGGTCTTGTTGCCCATCAGCGCATCCAGGCTGTCCTGGATCGCCGCTTCCACTTCCGAGTCCAGCGCCGAGGTGGCCTCGTCCAGGATCAGGATCGGCGCGTCCTTCAGCAGCACGCGCGCAATGGCGATGCGCTGCCGTTGACCGCCCGACAGCTTGACCCCGCGTTCGCCCACATAGGCATCGAATCCGCGACGGCCTTCGCCATCGACCAGCGTGTCGATGAAGCCTTCCGCGCGCGCCTTGCGCACCGCTTCCAGCATCTGCGCGTCAGTGGCCTGCGGCCTGCCATACAGCAGGTTGTCGCGGATCGAACGATGCAAGAGCGAGGTGTCCTGGGTGACCAGGCCGATCTGCCCGCGCAGGCTTTCCTGGGTGACCTGGGCGATGTCCTGCCCGTCGATGAGGATGCGCCCCTGCTCCAGGTCGTACAGCCGCAGCAGCACGTTGACCAGGGTCGACTTGCCCGCACCCGATGGCCCGACCAGGCCGATCTTCTCGCCCGCGCGCACCTGCAGATCCAGCCCGGCAATCACCCCGCCGCGCTTGCCGTAGTGGAAATGGATGTGCTCGAACTGCACCTGGCCGTGCGTCACCTGCAGCGGCACGGCGTCGGGCGCGTCCTGCACCAGCACCGGCTGCGAGATGGTCTGCATGCCGTCCTGCACGCTGCCGATGTCTTCGAAGATGCCGTTGACCGTCCACATGATCCAGCCGGACATGTTGTGGATGCGGATCACCAGACCGGTGGCCAGCGTGATCGCGCCCACGCTGATCTGGCCGCGGCTCCACAGCCACAACGCCAGCCCGCAGGTGCCGACGATCAAAAAGCCATTGGCCACCGCGATGGCGGTATCCATCGTGGTGGTCACGCGCGTCTGCCCGCGATGTTTCACCGCCAGTTCGTCGATCGCATCGCGCACATAGGCCTGCTCGCGGCCGGCGTGGGCGAACAGCTTGAGCGTGGAGATATTGGTGTAACCGTCGACGATGCGCCCGGTGGCCTTGGAGCGCGCATCCGATGCGATCCATGCGCGCGCCTTCATGCGCGGCACGAAGAACGCCATCAGCGCGACATACACCACCAGCCAGATCAGCAACGGCAGCATCAACCAGGGGTCGGCCTGCGCAAACAACCACAGCGCGCTGCCGGTATAGACCACGATGTACCAGAGCGCATCGACCATCTGCACCGCCGATTCGCGCAGCGAGGTTCCGGTCTGCATCACCCGGTTGGCGATACGGCCGGCGAAATCGTTGTTGAAGAAGCCCAGGCTTTGCCGCACCACGTAGTTGTGCATCAACCAGCGCGAGCGGTTGCTCAGGCCCGGCACGATCGCCTGGTTGACCAACAGATTGTGCAGCCCGGTGAACAGCGGCCGCGCCACCAGCGTGATCGCCGCCATCCAGATCAATTCGCCGGCATGACGACGGAAGAAGTCCGCGCCCGGTCGCTCGGCCAGTATGTCGACGATGCGCCCGAGGAAGTCGAACATCGCCACTTCCACCAAGGCCAGCAGCAGTCCGGCGACCAGCGTGGCCAGCAGGATCGGCAACAACGGCCGCAGATAATGCAGATAGAACCGCCACACGCTACGCGGCGGCATGTCCCGCTCGATTGGCGGAAAGACATCGATCAGGGATTCGAACCAGCGGAACATCGCAGACACTTTCGGGAAAAACCGGGAGATCAGGCTAGCCGATCGCGCGTCAAGCTGCAGTGGCGCCGGCGTCGGGTTCCAACGCCATCACAGACGTGGCAGGCTGCGACGCACGCGACAGGCCACCGGATCCGTCGCATCGATTCCGGTCGCGTGCGCCGCGCATGGCCGGTGCATCGCTGCGGATCATAAAGCGTCGGCCGCGCTCATTCGCGGATACGTGCGAGCAGGCGATTGACCTCGGCAAGATCGAAATGGCCCGGATCCAAGCGCCCACCCAAGGTGGCCAGCTCCTGCACGTGTTGCGCATGCTCCGGGTCGGCGATGATCTGCAGCAATGCCTGGTAGGCGTCGATTCCTGCGCTGTTTTCCGGCGGGCAAGCGTTGGCGCCCGCCACGCAACGAGCCGCGCGCAGGCTCGCATCCGGCGGCAGGATCGCCTCGACCTCGATACGGTGCTGCCAGCCGGCGCCGGCGCCGTAGAAATAGTCGAACCGCTCCAGCTCGCCCACGCCGCTGTCCACGGTGACCCGGGCGGCATGCTTGAGCCGTGGCCGGTCCGGCACATCCAGCCCGGACTCGCCGTAGCGACCGCCGCCCAGGTCGAACTCGTACGGATGCCCGCCGTTCCAGCCCATCACCGGTTGCAACACGCGATGCAGCGTGGCCAGGCGCAGCGAGCCCGCCACCAGCGCGCGACGCCAGATCAACGGCGCGCTATCCACCAGCGAAACGTGCAGCTGATACACCGACGCAGGCGCGGGTATTCCGTGCTGTGCAGCTTTCTTCTTGGCCTTGCTCATCGTGTCTGGCTACCTGTTTGCGCTGCCAGTATGCAGCGACGCGGCACCGGCTGCATCGCTGCTCACCCGACGCCGCAAAATTGCGCTCTGTCGATATCGATCCTGCATGCGAGCGCACGCACGCACGCACACACACACGCAAGTGCAACAGATCGGCAACATCTGCGGGGATGGCCCGTGGCACATCGGCGGCACGATGCACCGGTGCCCGCAAGCAGCGCGACGCCGCGCACGCCAACGTGCCGTCGGTGCCTCGTCGCAGGAAGCGTCCAGGTCTCGATGCGACCGACTTCGCCGAATAGTCATGACGCGACCGCTGCGCGTGCCCGCGGTTTTCTGGAATCGATGAAAACGCCTCAGCGCTGCTGCAGACTCGGCACCGCATCGGTCACGTTGGAATGGCGACGCATGATCCAGTTGAACAGTGGGGTAGCCATCAAGGTGGAGAGGATCGCCATCAGCACCAGCACCGAGAACAGGCCCTGTTGGATCACCCCGGCCTGCAGGCCGATATTGATGATGATCAGCTCCATCAATCCACGTGCATTCATCAGCGAGCCGATCGCCAGCGCATCGCGGTTGTTCTCGCCGGTGGCACGCGCCGCGGCCCAGCAGGCAACGCCCTTGCCGATGAACGATGCAGCCAGAATCGCCACGCCCGCAAGCATGATCTGCGGCTGCAGCAGCACGCTGAGCTGGGTCTTGAGGCCGGAATAGGTGAAGAACAGAGGCAGCAGCAACACCACCACGAACGGCTGCAGCATCTCGCGCAGTTTTTCGGTCAACGTTCCCCTGGGCAGGCAGACGCCCAGCAGGAAACCGCCAAACACGGCATGGATGCCGATCGCGTCCATCGCCCATGCGCTGAGGCAGAACAGCATCAACACTACCGCCAGCACACCATTCCCCAGCGGCTGGTTCGGCACCACGTAGGCGTCCAGACGGCGCAGCAGATGACGGCCGACAAGGATCATGAACACTGCATAGGCCACGCCGCCGCCGATGGCCAGATAGGCACTGCCCCAACTCCCGCCAAAGCTCGCCAGCACCACGGCAAGAATGCACCAGGCCGCCGCATCGTCGAACGCACCTGCGGTGAGTGCCAACGTGCCCAGCGGGCTATTGGTCAGACCACGCTCATGGATGATGCGCGCCAGCATCGGGAACGCGGTGATCGCGATGGCCGCACCCAGAAACAGCGAGGCCTCCATCAACTTGGCCTTTTCCGAAAACAGGCCGTCCACGTGGATCAACCACGGACACATGGCAAAGGCCAATGCAAACGGCACCGCGATACCGGCCATCGACACGCTCATCGCACTGCGATAGCGCGCGCGGAAGTGATCTCCACGGAAATCGGTACCGACCAGGAACATGTACAGCCCCACGCCGAACTGCGCGAACACGTACAGCACATCCATAGTCTGCTTGGGGAACAGCGCGGCCTGCAAGCCGGGCAACACCGCGCCGAACAAGGACGGGCCCAGCATCACCCCGGCGATCATCTCGCCAACCACCTGTGGCTGACCGATCCGTTTGGCCAGCAACCCCACCAGACGACATACCAGCAGAATCGCTGCGGCCTGCAGAAAAAAGTACACCGACATCTGCGGAGTGGTCATGCGTTCGGCAACATCCCTGAGAAGTGCGCGGATCATAACGAGCCGCGCCGATGGGCGATAGCCATCGTGCATCTTGCACGCGGGCCCTCGCGGGTTGGCGGCGGGTTGGACCGACACCTCAATACCAGCCTCCGTGCGCACGGTGCCGGCGATGCGCCGCGGGCCATCAGCCACTGCATGCTCGGTGCCGTGGCGATGGCCTGCGGCAGCGCAGCCGACGCATCACTTCTGCGTCGGCTGCGCTGCCGCCACCGGCGTCAACACCAGATCCTGGAAATCGAAGCTGAAATCGGTCAACGGCGAGATTGCCTCCATCCGCATCTCACGTACCGTGCCATCCGGGGTCAGCGCAAAATTGACGAAGGCATCGGCATTCAGGGAGCGGTCGTCCCAGCGCACGATGAAGCTGTCGTGCTGCCAATGCTCCAGCGTGCCGACCAACTGCGGGGTCTTGGCGAACTGCATGCGCAGGCGCTTGCCGTCCTGACGGATCACCACATTGCCGTACCACGGGTCGCGATAGGTCGCCGCATAACCGCGCAGCGGCAGCGACGGCGTGGAGCGCGCTACGCGTGCGTCCAGATGCTTCTTCCAGCTGGTGTCCGCATCGCCCTCGGCCTTGCTCACGGCCTTGGAATAGGCAGCGGTCCAATCGGTGGCCGGCACCTGCAAGAACGCATCCAGCACCTGCAGGGTCACCGCATTGAAGGCCGCGCCGATCTCCTGATTTGTCAATACCACCACACCCAACTGTTGCTCGGGCACCAGCGTCAGCCGCGACACCATGCCCGGCCAGCCGCCGGTGTGCCACACCAGCCGATGGCCGCGGTAATCGCTCAGGCTCCAGCCCTCTCCGTAGCCGGAAAACTGGGGGCGGGCTGCCGCCAGCTCCGGCACGGCCGGGTCGGCAATCGCGATCGGCGTGATCATCGACCACATCTCCCGCTGCCGTTTGGCACTGAACAGCGGCGTGCCATCGGGCAGGACGCCGCCGGCCAGTTGCACGGTCATCCACAACGCCATGTCGTGCGCGCTGGAATAGATGCCGCCGGCACCGGAGTTGTTGGACCAGGTCAGCGGCGCGACCGTGCGCAGCTCGGCGAAGTCGTACTTGGCATGGCCCACGGCCGCGTTGTCGCCCGGCTGCAGATGATCGGCATTGAAGCGCGTGCCGCGCATGCCCACCGGGGCGAAGATGCGTTGCTGCAGAAACGCCGCATAGGTCTGCCCGGAGACCTGCTCGATCACCTTCTGCGCCACTGCGTACAGGATGTTGTCGTAGGCATAGCGATCGCGGAAACCGCCCTTCAACGGTACCTTGGACAGGCGCTGCACCACCTCGTCGGTGCTGTAGCTGGTGGTCGGCCAGAACAACAGATCGCCCGCACCCAGGCTCAAGCCGCTGCGGTGCGCGAGCAGATCGCGCAGACGCATCTCGCCGCTGACGTACGGGTCGGCCATGCGGAACCACGGCAGGTGGTCGATGACCTTGTCGTCGAGCGAGAGCTTGCCCTCGTCGGCCAGGATCGACAGCGATGCGGCAGTGAAGGCCTTGGTGTTGGAGGCGATCGCGAACAGCGTGTCGGCCTGCACCGGCGCAGGCTTGCCGATCTCGCGCACGCCGTAGCCGCGCTCCAGCACCACCTGCCCATCCTTGACGATGGCCACCGCAATGCCGGGTACGTCGAACTGCTTGCGCACGCGTTCCATCTGCGCGTCGAACTGCTGCATGCCGGCCGGAAGCTCGGCCGCCTGCGTCGTCGTCACCAAGCTTGCCAGCATCAGCACGCCCCCACTCAGCCATCGGTTCACGGTCACTGTCCCAAGTCCTCTGATTCGCTCAGGTCGATCCGCCGGCATTGTCCAGCGACAGCGGCAGCGGTGCCACCAATACGCCGTTGCCATCGGCATACAGCCAATGGCCCGGCACGAAGGCCACGCCGGCAAAATTCACCGGCACATCCACATCGCCCAGATCGCGGCGCTCGGTGCGGCGTGGGCAGGCGCCCAACGCCAGCACGCCCAGCGGCAGCGTGGCGAGGATCTCCACATCGCGCACGCAGCCGTGGATCAACACGCCGGCCCAGCCGTTGGCGACCGCCTGCATCGCGATCTGGTCGCCCAGCAGCGCGTGCTTCAACGAGCCCTGCCCGTCCACCACCAGCACGCGGCCGCCGCCAGGCGTGGAGGCCAGCTGGCGCACCCGCGAGTTGTCCTCGAAACAGCGCACGGTGACGATCGGCCCTGAGAACGCCGCACGTCCGCCATAGGAGCGGAACAACGGCTCGGCGATGCTCACCTCGGGGAAACGGTCACACAGATCGGGCGTGGTCCAGGTCATCGCTGCGGTCCGGAAGAGGCGATCTGCGATGGTAGCGGCATGGCCGCGTCCGTGTAAGCCGCCGATCGCCGGCTGGCCGGGCTGCGCCTGCATCGGTGTGCACAATACCTACATGCCGCCCCGCGCCAACAGCCGCGCCTGCCTGGCAGTGTGCGCGAGCGTCTTGGCAGCTGCCCCACTTCGCTGCGCAGCTGCGAGGCTATCATCTGGGCGGCCTGCTATATGTGCGCGTATCCGACATGCAGGGGGACGCTCACGCCAACGTGGAATCGCTCATGACCGATCTGTTCGCTGCCACCCCGCCCGCGCTCGATGGCATCCACGTCGGTATCGGCGGCTGGGTGTATGCGCCTTGGCGGGCGGGGATGTTCTATCCGCAAGGGCTGGTGCAGCGCCGCGAGCTGGAATACGCAAGCCGCCACGTCACCGCCATCGAGATCAACGGCACGTATTACGGAACGCAGAAACCGGCGACCTACGCGAAGTGGCGCGACCAGGTACCGCCCGGGTTCGTCTTCTCGGCCAAGGCACCGCGCCGCATCACCCAGTCGCGCAAACTGGCCGGCACGCAGCCGCAGGTGGACGACTTCATCGGCGGTATTGTCGAGCTCGGCGACACGCTGGGGCCGCTGGTGTGGCAGTTCGAACAAGGGCATCGGCTGCAGGCCGACGACCTGGACGCCTTTTTGTCGTTGCTGCCCAAACGCGCCGGCAAGCGCGTGCTGCGCCATGTGCTGGAAATCCGCGACCACGACGCGGTGGATGCGTCGCTGCTGGCACTGGTGCGCCGGCATGGAGTGGCCACGGTATTCACCGATTCGGACGAGCATCCGTCCTTTGCCGATCTGTCCACCGACTTCGTCTATGCACGCCTGATGCGCAGCCAGGCACGCCTGGCTGCCGGTTACCCGGCGCCGGCACTGGGGCAGTGGGCCGAGCGCATCCGGGCCTGGCAGCGCGGCGAGGATCCGGCGGATCTGCCGCATATCGACGCGTCGACGCACGTCGCGGCCATGCCGCGCGAGGTGTTCGTGTTTTTCATCAGTGCCGCCAAGGAGCGCAATCCGGCTGCGGCAATGGCGTTGTTGCAGCAATTGGGTTCGCGCTAGCACAGGCGTTGCGTCGCGTCTTCGGCGACAATGGCGCATGCCCACGACCGACCTGCGCAAGGCGCAACTGCAAATCCATTTCTGCGTCCTGCTCTGGGGCATCACCGCGATCCTGGGCAAGCTGATCACCCTGCCTGCGCTGCCACTGGTGTGGTGGCGCATGTTGATCGTGGTGGTGGCGCTGGCGCTGTTGCCGCGCGTGTGGCGTGGACTGCGCGGCTTGTCCGGGCGCGTGATGCTGGGCTATTGCGGCATCGGCGCGTTGGTGGCCCTGCACTGGCTGACCTTCTACGGCGCGATCAAGCTGGCCAATGCCTCGGTGGCCGCGACCTGCATTGCGCTGGCCCCGGTGTTCACCGCAGTGATCGAGCCATGGGTGACGCAGCGCCCTTTCCGCCCGCGCGAATTGCTGTTCGGCCTGGCGGTGCTGCCCGGCGTGGCCCTGGTGGTCGGCGGGGTGCCCGATGGCATGCGTGCCGGGGTGGTGGTCGGCGCGATTTCGGCGGTGTTCGTCGGCCTGTTCGGCTCGCTCAACAAGCGCATGGTGGCGCATGCCGACCCGCTCACCGTCACCGCGCTGGAACTGGGCGCCGGCACGCTGACCCTGACCGTGCTGGCGCCGGCCATGCCATTGGTGTTGCCGTCGCTGCATGGCGCGCTGCTGATCGTTCCCAGCCTGCACGACGGCGTCCTGCTGCTGGTGCTTTCGCTGGTTTGCACCTTGCTGCCATTTGCGCTGGCGCTGGTGGCACTGCGCCATCTCAGCGCCTACTCGGTGCAACTGGTGACCAATCTCGAACCGGTCTACGCCATCTTGCTGGCAATCGCCCTGCTCGGCGAGCAACGTGAGCTGACCCTGCAGTTCTATCTCGGCGTGGCGATCATTCTCGGCGCGGTGTTCCTGCATCCGGTGCTGGAACGCCGACGCAAGATCGTGCATCCGGAACTGCTCGGCACTGCCGAGGCGAAGAACATCGTCGACTGACCGCACGGCGCAACCAACAAACGCCACCGTCGCAGCGGCCCAGGCCGCGACCGGCCCTATCGATGACGCACCCGCGTGCGCACGCCCCTACCCCAACGCCACCACCTGGTCGCGCCCGCCACGCTTGGCCGCATACAGGGCCTGATCGGCACGCTTGATCACCGCCTCCACGCTTTCCTGCGGATGCAGCGTGGCCACGCCGATGCTCACCGTCACCGGCAGCGCGATCGTCATCACCGCCACGCTCTGGCGCAGGTATTCGCACTGCACCCGTGCCTGCAGCAAATCCACATTGGGCAGCAGCAGCACGAATTCCTCGCCGCCGTAACGCGCAATGGTGCCGGCACCGGCCACATGCGCGCGCAACAATGCCGACAGTTCGCGCAGCACCACATCGCCCTGGTCGTGCCCATGCACGTCGTTGACGGTCTTGAAGTGGTCCACGTCCAGCAACGCCACCGACAACGGCTGGCCTGCCGCACGTGTCTGTTCCATGGCCGCAGCCAAGGCCACTGCAAACGCGCGTCGATTGGGCAAGCCGGTCAGCGGATCGGTACGGGTCTGCTCGACCAGATCGGCATTCAACGCATCCATTTGCGCGTAGTAACCGGCCAGTTGCTGCTCGTACCATTCGCGCTCATGCAGTTGCTGGCGCAGGCGCTTGCCGGCCAGACGCAGTTCCAGCAGATGCGCGGCCTGGCGCGACAATGCCTGCAAGGCGGCGCGCTGCTCGTCGCGCAGATGCGCCGGCGTCTGGTCGAAGACACATAACGAGCCCAGCGCCATGCCCGCGCTGGTCACCAACGGCGCGCCGGCGTAGAAGCGCACCGCAGAGCTGCCGGTCACCATCGGGTTGTCGTGGAAGCGCGGGGCGAGCAAGGTGTCGTCGACCATCATCACTTCGTCCGGGCGCAGGATCGCATGCGCGCAGAACGAGATGTCGCGCGATGCTTCGCCGCGCGGTGCGCCATGTGCGGACTTGAACCATTGCCGCTGTTCGTCCACCAGCACCACCGCCGCCATCTGCGTCTCGCACAGCGTGGACGCAATCATGGTGAGGTCGTCGAAGGCACGTTCGGGCGGCGAATCCAGCACCTCGTACTGACGCAGCGCTGCGAGCCGCTCGGCTTCGTTGTCCGGCAATGTCGGTTTGATCACTCTGCCCGCTCCCCAGCTGGCTGTCAGCGTCGGAAAGTATGACCGAGCCGGCCATGCGCGGCCATCGGCTTGCACATGCGCAGCCGACGCACCGTGCCGCTGGTTCAGCCCGGTGCGCCCGTACAGCTCACCAGTCGGTGCGCTGCGGCAGCAATCCGCGCAATTCCGCATCGCTGAGATTGCGCCACTGCCCGGGCTTGAGCGCGGCCAGCTTGATGTTGTCGATGCGCACCCGGCGCAGCTGGGTCACGCGGTAGCCGAATTCGGCGGACATCAGGCGGATCTGCCGATTCAAACCCTGCTCCAACACGATGCGGAAGCCGAACTTGGCGATGCGCGCGGTGCGGCACGGCAACGTGGTCTCGTTGTGGATGCGCACGCCGCGCGCCATGCCACGCAGGAATTCGTCGGTGACCGGCTTGTTGACCGCCACCAGATATTCCTTCTGGTGGCGATTTTCCGCGCGCAGGATCTCGTTGACGATGTTGCCGTTGCTGGTCATCAGGATCAGCCCCTCGGACTCCTTGTCGAGCCGGCCGACCGGGAAGATGCGCTGCTCGTGGCCGACGAAATCGACGATATTGCCCTTGACCGAACTCTCGGTGGTACAGGTGATGCCCACCGGCTTGTTGAGCGCGATGTAGACATGCTTGCGGCCACCGGGCTTGCCGGCGGCGCGCGTGCGCAGCGGCTGGCCGTCCACCAGCACGGTGTCGTCCTCGCCCACCACCGCACCGGTGCCGGCAGCCACACCATTGACGGTGACCCGGCGTTCGCCGATCAGGCGATCGGCCTCGCGGCGGGAGCAGAAGCCGGTTTCGGCGATGTATTTGTTGAGTCGGGTCGTCATCGGCCGATTATCGGCGATTTGGAGCGGCGCGCGTGCACCAATCTGCGATCAGGACAGCGCCAACAGCGGCTGGCCGGCATGCAGCAGTTCGTCCAGCGGGCATGGACGATGCAGGCTGAAACCCTGCACCTGGCCGACACCGGCCTCGCGCAGACCGGGAATGTCCGCCTCCGACTCCACGCCCTCGGCCACCACTTCGATCCCCAGCGCCAGGCCTACCTGCGCGATCGAATGCACTGCCGCACGGTCCACCGCGTCATGCGCGTAATTGCGCACGAAGCCGCAATCGATCTTGAGAACATCCACGGTGAATTGCTTGAGATAGCCGAACGAGGCCAGGCCGCTGCCGAAATCGTCCAGCGCCACATGGCAGCCGCGCGCGCGCACGCTCTGCACGAAGCGCTGCGCATGCTCCAGATCGCCGATGACGGCGGTCTCGGTGATTTCCATGCACAGCTTGGGCACCAGTCCTGGGTAGCGTTCGAACACGGACCACACGAAATCGAGAAAGTCCGGCTGCGCGATCGACTGTGCAGACAGATTGACGTGGCACAGGTCCAGCATGGCCACATGCATCGGATTGGCCGCCAGCTGCGCGCACAGCGTTTCCAGCACATGCACATCGACCATGCGTCCCAGGCCGTAGCGCTCCACCGCAGGCAGAAATTCGCCCGGACTCAGCACCCGCCCGTCGCGCGCGCGCATGCGCACCAGCACTTCGTACTGCAGGCGTTGCGGATCGCTCAACACCTGAATCTTCTGCGCATACAACAGCAGGCGGTCTTCGGCGAGCGCTTGCTGCACCGCGCTGATCCAGCCGCCGTCGTGTCGGCGCCGTGCCAGGGCCAGATCGCTTTCGCCGAAACAGCGGATCCGGTTGCGCCCCTCTTCCTTGGCCGCATAGCAGGCCAGATCGGCGGCGGTCATCAAGGCATTGACGTCGCTGGCGCCCTGGCGGATTTCCACCACGCCGAAGCTGCAACTCGGCGTCAGCGGCCGTCCACCCCGATGGCTCCACGGCTGGCCCAGCACCGCATGCATGCGCTCGAGCAGGGTCCGCGCCTGCACCAGATCGGTATTGGCCAGCAGGATCGCAAATTCGTCGCCACCCAGCCGCCCCAGCCAGTCGCCGGAGCGCAACTGCATGGTGATCACGTCGGCGAAGTGGCACAGGAATTTATCGCCCACCGCATGCCCGAAGGTGTCGTTGACCAGCTTGAAGTGATCCAGGTCGACGAAACACAGCGCATGGCACAGCTGCGGCGATTGCGGCGGCTCGATCAGGCGAAATAGCCGGCGTTCGATCTCGCGGCGGTTGATCAGGCCGGTCAAGGCATCGTGACGCGCGTGGAAGGCGACTTCGTCGGCCAGCTCGTGCGCATGCGAGACGTCTTCGATCACCGCCAGTACCAGGGTCGGCTCCTCCGGACCGGGCTCCACCAGCGACGCGCTCCAGCGCCCCCACATCACCCCCCCATCGGCGCGCAGAAAGCGTCGCTCGCCGGTCTGCAGCAGCGTCGGCCAGTCGACCAGGCCGCGGCTGTCCAGCGCGATGTCGTCCGGATGCATCACCTCGGCCAGCGTGCAGGTCTGCAGTTCCTCCGGCCGGTAGCGCAGGATGTTGGCCATCGCGGCATTGGCGTCGAGCACGCGGCCGCGCAGGTCGAACTTGACCATGCCCAGCGCCGCCTGCTGGAACGCGGTGCGAAAGCGTCCCTCGTGCGAGAGCAGATAATTGCGGATGCGGCGCATCGCCAGCACGCAGGTGGTCAGCACCAGCAACAAGGTCGCCAGGCTGCAGGTCACCATCACATCGTGCAGCAGCCGTGCGCAATGGACCAGCAGCGCCTGGAACTGCGCCGCATCGTTGCGCATGCGGCCGTCGAGCAGATGCAGCTCGTCGCGCAAGGCCTGCAACGCGCGCGGATCCGGCCGGCTGGTGGCCTGCACGGATGCGGCCCGGTCGGCCAGGGCGCTCAGCTGCGACAGGTCGGCATCGGTGTGTTTCCATATCGCGATGGCATCGCCCAGATACGGAAGGACATGGCCGTAGCGATACAGCCGCACCATTTGCGGCATGTCCTCACGGGCATTGCGGCCGGCGGCCAGCCCGGTATATACCGCAGTCCGGTCGATCACCGGCTGCTCGACCGCCTCGCGTGCCGCGCGGTCGCCGAGCGGCACGTCCAGTGCGCGGCAGGCGGCCTGCAGGTCGGCCGGATCGCCGCTACCCAGATAGCGCTCCAGCCAGTATGCCGACTCCTGCTGGGCATTGGACCAGTGGCTCTGGCCGACGATCCAGGCCATTGCCCCGGACTGGATCTCGATCACCAGCGCCGAGAGCGCCGCCATGCTGACGGCCATGCCGATCAACAAGGCCAAGGGAAGCGTCAGCCAGCCGCGCATCAGGTGCATGGTCCGCCTATTGCTCTTGCCGCCCGCCTTCTGCGCCATTGTCTTCCTCGACCCCTGCCGCCGCCCAATGCGATTGATGCGCCCGGTGGGCGCCTGAAGGCAGTAACGGCCGCAACGGCGCAGGCTGTATGGCAGCGCCCGCTTGGCCGCGATCGAGGCAGGAACTTAGCCCGGCTAACGCGATGCCACCGGCAATCTCCGCCATGTCGGCACGTGACGCCTGCCTGCCGATATGCACCAACTGGCATAACGACTGCAGCGACCGGCCGCGTGGGCCGGACGACCGCACGCAACCGGATTGTCAGCGGCGCTTACTCGCCGCGGGGCTTGGGCGGGCCCTTGCGATGCGGCGCGCCGGCGCGGTCCATCGGACGGTTCGGGCCATTCGGGCGGCCGGACGGCCTGCCCCCCCGCGGGAAGCGCGGCTTGGACGGCGATGCGGCCGCCTCGCCTTCTTCCAGCTTGCGCATGTTGAGCTGCTGGCCGGACACCCAGACCTTCTTCAGGTGCGTCAGCAGCTCGCGCGGCATGTCGGCCGGCAGGTCCAGGATCGAATAGTCGTCCTGGATGTCGATACGGCCGATGTAGCGGCTTTCCAGGCCGGCTTCGTTGGCGATCGCGCCGACGATGTTGGCCGGTTTCACGCCGTGGGTGTGGCCCACTTCGATGCGGTAGCTCTCCATGCCGAACTCCGGCTCGCCACGCGGGGCAACCGGATCGCGACGCGGACGCTCGGCGCCCGCGCCGTCATCGCCAAACGCCGGACGTTCCGCACGCGGCGGGCGTGCAGCGCGCTCGCCATCGGCACGCGGGCCACGTTCGAACTTCGGCTCGAAGCGCGGACGCTCTCCACGATCGCTGCGGTCGCCGCGCTCGTTGCGCTCGCGCGGTGCGAATTCCTCGCGCGCGCCACGCACCGGCGGGGTCAGCAAAAACGGCGCATCGCCCTGCAGCAACTTGGCCATCGCCGCGGCGATATCGATTGCCGGCACGTTGTTCTCGCCCTCGTAGCGCTGCAGCAGATCGCGATACATGTCGATCTGGCCACCGGCCAGGGTCTCGGTGATGCGGGTCATGAAACGTGCCACGCGGGTATCGTTGACCGCATCCACGCTCGGCAGCTGCATTTCTTCGATCGGCTGACGGGTGGCGCGCTCGATCGAGCGCAGCATGCCCTTTTCGCGCGGGGTGACGAACAGGATCGCGTCGCCGTTGCGGCCGGCACGGCCGGTACGGCCGATGCGGTGCACGTAGCTTTCGGTGTCGTACGGGATGTCGTAGTTCAGCACATGGCTGACCCGCTCCACGTCCAGGCCGCGCGCTGCCACGTCGGTGGCGACCAGGATGTCGAGCTTGCCGTCCTTGAGCTGGGCGATGGTCTTCTCGCGGGCGGCCTGCTGCATGTCGCCATTGATGGCCGCCGCGGCCATGCCGCGTGCCTGCAGCTTCTGCGCCAGCTCTTCGGTGGCGGCCTTGGTGCGCGCGAAGATGATCATGCCGTCGAACGGCTCGACCTCCAGGATGCGGGTCAGCGCGTCCAGCTTGTGCAGGCCGCTCACCCACCAGTAGCGCTGGCGGATATTGGCCGAGGTGGTGGTCTTGGCCGCGATGGTGACTTCGGCCGGGTCCTTCAAATAGGTCTGTGCGATGCGACGGATCGCCGGCGGCATGGTCGCCGAGAACAGCGCCACCTGGCGCTTCTCCGGCAACTTCTTCAGCACCGCTTCGACGTCGTCGATGAAGCCCATGCGCAGCATTTCGTCGGCTTCGTCCAGCACCAGCGTCTTGAGCTGGGACAGGTCGAGCGTGCCGCGATCCAGGTGATCGATCACGCGGCCTGGAGTGCCGACCACCACATGCACGCCGCGCTTGAGCGCGCTCAGCTGCTGTGCGTAGGGCTGGCCGCCGTAGACCGGCAGCACGCGGAAGCCGGGAATGGCCTCGGCATATTTCTGGAACGCCTCGGCGACCTGGATGGCCAGCTCGCGGGTCGGGGCCAGCACCAGCGCCTGCGGCTTGAGCTGGTTGAGGTCGGCATTGGACAGCACCGGCAGCGCGAACGCGGCGGTCTTGCCGGTGCCGGTCTGCGCCTGGCCGAGCACGTCGCGACCGGACAGCAGCGCAGGAATGGTGGCGGCCTGGATCGGCGACGGCGACTCGTAACCGACGGCGGCAACCGCCTTCATCACAGCGTCTGAGAGGCCGAGGTCTGCAAACAGCAGCGGCGCGGGAGATTCTTGGGTCATTGGGTAACTCCGGAGGCGCCGCACGGAGCCGGCAGGCGCAAAGCAGCATAGTGTGCGCCCTGAGGCCCCCTGCTGTCGAAATTTCCGTGACAGTCCATTCAGGTTGTGAGGATCCGCCCGCTGCGGCGAACCATCTCCTGACCCTTGTCATCCACCCACCCGGCCGGAGCCATGTCCCTGGAAACAGACCTGCACACCCGCTTCAACGCCTTGCTGCAGCGGCACCGCGGCATCGTCCTGAAGGTCGCGGCCAGCTATTGCTGGAATCCGGACGACCGCGCCGAGCTGGCGCAAGACATCACCGTGCAGTTATGGCGCGCGTTCCCCGGCTACGACGCCGGCCGGCGCTTTTCCACCTGGATGTATCGCATTGCCTTGAACGTGGCGATCAGCGATCTGCGCGGCCGCAGCCGCGCGCCGCAGGACCCGCTCCCGCTGGAGGCGGTGGCCGACAGCATCGCCGACCCGCTGGCGCGCGACCCGGCACACGCGCAGCAGGTCGCCGCGCTCCAAGGCTTCATCGCCCACCTGCCACCGCTGGAACGCGCCTTGATGCTGCTGTACCTGGACGCGCACAGCTACCGCGAGATCGGCGAGGTGCTCGGCATCAGCGAGACCAATGTCGCTACGAAACTCAGCCGCCTCAAGGCGCGCATCCGCGCCGAACTCTGACCACCCACTCGCCCAAGGAACATTCGATGGAACTCGACGACATGCAACGCGCCTGGCACGCGATGGAACACCGCCTGGATCAGCACAGCACGCAGATCGCCCACATCATCGGCGAGGTACGTGGCCATGCGGCGCGCACCAGCCTACGCCCGCTGTGGCTGAGCCAATCCGCGCAATTGTTGTGCGCCGTGGCGCTGCACGTCGTGATCGCGCGCAGCTGGCTTGCCCACACCGATCAGGTTGCGGCCATCATCGGCGGCGTGCTGCTGCAGCTGTGGAGCATTGCACTGGCGATCTCCGCACTACGGCAGCTGCAGCTGCTGGCGCAACTGGACTTTGCCGGACCGCTGCTGCCGACGCAGCGCGCACTCGCCCAGTTGCGGCACTGGCGCACACGGGTGGCCCCGTGGCTGGGCGTGGCGTTCTGGGTGCTGTGGGTGGCCGTGGCGGACGCCGGCTGGCGCAGGCTGACCGGCCTGACCCTGCCGCACGACTGGCTGCTGCTCAATCTGCTGGTGGGCGTGCTCGGCGGCATCGGCACCTGGCTCGGCTATCGACGGCTGCAGCGCAGGCGCCATCCGTGGCTGGAGCGCATCGACAACGCGCATGCCGGGCCCGGCGTCGTGCGTGCCGAAAGCATGCTGGAGGAGATTGCACGTTTTCGACGCGAATGACCGGGCCGACGCCGCGCCGCGACTCCCGCGTGATGGATGCCGGCAGTGCGCCGGCATAGCGGTGCTGTAACGACTCCAATCGCCGGCGCTGCATTTGGCACGGTGGTGTTGTCGGCTGCGACGGGCGGATAATCCCGGTCTTCCTGTCACCGAGCGCACCATGCAATTTCTGGAATTCGACCTGGACGGCGAGTACATCGAACTCAACCAGTTGCTCAAGCTGGCCGGTATTGCCGACAGCGGTGGGCAGGGCAAGGCGATCGTCGCCAGCGGCGCGGTCAGCGTCGATGGCGTGCAGGAACTGCGCAAGACCGCCAAGATCCGCCCCGGCCAGCGCGTGCAACTGGACGATGTGGAGATCCGCGTGCTGGCGCTGGACCCTGATGCGGAGCCAGAAGAATGAGCGTGGTGGAAGTCAGCTGGCGCAACAACGCGCCCTCGGCTGAAGACCCGGACCACGATGTCTATATTTTCTCGATCGACGCCGATTCACCCACGCCATTCTGGTTCGAGCAGTCGATCCGTGGCGGTCACGCCGAGCGTGGCGGTTGCAGCATGCTGGCCTTGCACGAACTGGAAGGCTGGCGCGGCGATTGGCGCGCAGACGTGACCAAGGCCGGCTGCGCCTGGGTGATTCCACTGCTGGAACAGGCCCTGCGCAGCGGCGATGCGCGCACCGCGATCGATGCGATTCTTGCGCGGATAAACGCGCCGGCCTGATGGCCGCGTGCCCGACTGCGGCGCGCCTGATGACAGCCGAGCCGACCGAGCCCACCCGATTGCCGCACGAGCACCTGCGAACGGGCCGCCGACCGCCTTGCCCGCCCACGCGTCGAACAGCGTTGCAGGCCAGTGCGCATGAGGAACACAGCGCAGCGCTGCACGCACTGCGCCTCCCCGCTCCCACGTCGATAGGTCAAACGCTGCGCTGGGTCAGATGCGCCGCGATCGCCTGCTTGAACGGCGCCACCGCATGCGCCGCGCGCAAGGCACCACGTCGCAGCAGGCGGGCCGGCGCACGGTCGTCGGTGTACAGCGCGGCCAGTGCATTGGTCGCTTCGTAGAGCGGTCGCGTCGCCAGCCGGTGCGCCCGCTCGTACCCCTGCAGCAACGCCGCAGCACCGATGTCGCGCCCGGCGGCGGCAGCGGCGCACACACGCTCGGCCAGGCGCGCCTGGCTCTGCAATCCGAAATTGAAGCCATGCGCAGTGACCGGGTGCATACCCACCGCGGCATCGCCGATCAGCGCGGCACGCCCGGCGATAAAGCGTTGCGCATAGGCCGCCACCAGCGGATAGGCATGCCGGCTGCCGTCCTGCTGCATCGGCCCGAGCCGATGCTCGAACGCCTCGGTCACCGCAGCACTGAAGTCCGCCGCCTCCATCGCCAGCAACGCCTCCACCTGTCGCGGCGGCAGGGTCAGCACTGCGCCGGCCCGATTGCCCTGCAGCGGCAACAACGCCAGCGTCTTGCCGTAGCCAAACCACTCCCAGGCGGCATGCCGGTGCGGCAGCGCATGCCGCATCCGGCACACCAGCATGGTCTTGCCGAAATCCCGCAGCTGCGCGCCGATGCCGAGCAGGCGCCGGGTGCTGGAAAAGCGGCTGTCGGCCGCCACCAGCAGGCGCGCCGACACGGTTTCCCCATCGGATAACTGCAGCACCACGCGGCCGCGCTCCTGCTGCACGGCCTGCAGCGTGCAGGCGCAGCGGATCTCCAACGCAGCTTGCGCCTGCACCGCCTGCCAGGCCGCGCGACGGATCAGATGATTGGGCACCAGCCAGCCCAGATCGCCGGCACCACGCGCCGAGGCGGCAAAGGTCAGTGCGAAGTGCGAATGCCCGTCCATGACGCGTGCGTCGCGCAGCGGCGAGATCGCATCGGCGGGAAACTGCTGCCAGATGCGCAGTTGCTCCAGCAATGCACGCGAGGCATGGGTCAGCGCGATTTCGCGTCCGTCGAAGGCCGGCTCGGCCAGCTGCGTGCGCGGCTGCTGGTCGACCACCAGCACCGACAGGCCACTGCCGGCCAACGACCGCGCAAAACACAGGCCGACCGGCCCGGCACCAATGACTGCGATATCCACCGATTGCATGCCGCTCTCCTTCACCGCCGATACCTAGAGAAGCTAACAAAACGCGGCGTGCAGCGGTCAGGTGGATAGGATCGGCGCGGAGAAACCGGACTATACGCCTGGCCCGTGCCGCACCAAGCACGCCCGCCTGGCGCTGAGCGCGGCAGTCTTGATAGTGGTCGTGAGTCTAGCGGCAGTGGTGTCGGCCGGACTTGATCAAGATCAAGCAGCGACCGGAACAGTGGCCCACCGCAGTCGCGGGCGCGCAACTTATCGCTGCGTTTTCTCAGTCATGACACCACCGGCTGCGCGCACGCAGTCTGGCGCACGTCACCAGCCCAGCAACGCCCGCACCAGTTTGACGATGCCCCACAACGACACCACCCAGATTGCGCTACGCAGATAGGGAATGCCTGCCGCATACGCCGGCACGTAAGCCACGCGCGCCCATAGATACAGCTGCACGCCCAGGGCAGTGTCTGCACCGGTACGGCCGGCGATGCTCACCGCCAGTACCGCAGCGGCGAAGATGGGGAACGTCTCCTGATAATTGCGGAAGGCACGATCCAGCCGCGCGGCGACGCCGGTCAACGGCTTGGGCTCGCCATCGCGCGCGCTGGCGTTCCACTTGGTCCCGCGCTGGGCGGTCATGCTGGCCGAGGCGGCCAGCAGTTGCACCAGACCGAGCACCATGGCCCAGCCCAGCATCTGCAGTTCGATCGTCAGTTCCACGTTGGTCTCCCGATGAGCCGCAGCATCACTTGACCGACGCGCGCAGGCTGTAACCGGCGAGCCGCCAGGTCTTGTCTTCGTCCAGACGGAACGACACCAGCTCGCGCACCGGCTGCTGCGCCTTGGCGAAACGGGTCGGGAAGCTGACGTTGATGTACAGGCCTTCGGGCACCTGCGCGCCGGCGGCGTATTTGACCCGCGTCACCGAGCCCTGCCCGCGCCCGACCACCGGCCCCAGGCGCGCGCGCTCTGCGCCGATCTGGGTCACGAAGACATCGCGTTTGACCGCAGTCTTGGCCACGCTGGATGCGCCATCCCACAGCGAGGCCACCTGGTTGGCATCGACCATCTGCGCCACCCGCAATGCCGCCTGGGTCATCTCGGTATTCTGTTTGACCAGTTGCGCCTGCTGCGCCGGGCTGGGCGCGGGTGCCGCCTGGGGAGCTGCGGCCGGACGTGCAACGGTCTGCGGCTGTTGTGCCAGGACCAACGAGGGAGCCAACAGCAGCGCGGCAAACAGACGAGGACGGAACATGGGGCAGATGACCTTGTGCGTAGCAAACGGATGGGAACCACCGCAGGGTTCGCGGCGGGTGCGGCAGTTTAAGACCTGCGCTGCATATTGAGGTGAGTGTGCAGCGACGCGTGAGCCGGGTGCCGGAAACGCACGCCTGTCACTCGAAAATCAGATGTCGCCGCCCGGCGGAACCGCCGCGACACCGCGCGGTCGCCATAGTCGCCAGCTGATCCACAGCGCGCGGACGACGGCCACGATCAAAGCCACCAGGCTTAGCCATACCGCCAGCGTCGCCGGCCACTGCACCTGCCTGGCCGCAGCGATCATCTGCAGCAGTTCGGCCACGCCAAATCCGGCCAGCACCAGCAGCGCCGATGGCAGATATGCCAGCGCTACGCCTTTCGTCTTTCCAAGCATGCCGCCCCCCGGCTCCGTGATATGCCGCGACCATAGGCAGCCGGCAGTGCGGTGCGTGTGAAGCTCAGCCCTCGCCCTGGGCGGGCTCCGACGCGGGCTCGGCAGCCGACTCTGCCGCCGGTGCCGCGGTTGGCGCTGCGGCGGACATTCCCGGCTCTGCCTCGGTCGCCGCCGCGGCCTGCGGCGCGGCGCTGGCCGGCAGCGCGGCGGCATCGGTTTCGGCCAGCGGGCTTTCTTCCGGGCAGGCCGCATCCGGGAAGCCGAAGCGCTGCTTCAAGGCCAGGCCGCAGGCGTTGACCGCCTCCAGATCGGCGCCCTCGCCCTTGCAGCGCTGATCGAAGGCGACCAGAAACGCGTCCTTGCGGCGCACAAAGGCATCGCCGCACTTGCGCATCTGGCGGATGCGCTCCAGGTCGTCCTGCACCGCGTTGGTGCCATCCAGCCCGTACTCGCGCAGCTCGTCCATCGTCAGCAGGCGCAGGCTGCGGTTTGGCACGGTCATCATCAGGTCGGCCACCGCCACGGCCACGCCGTTGCGCTCCAGATAATCCTTGACGTTGCCATAGACCTCGCGCAACTCGCGATTGAGTTCCGCGCGCGAGGTGGCCTTGGAACTGATCCGCATCATGCGGTGGATGCCGACCTTGCCGGCCACCAGCCGGTTGTCGCCTGCGGCCAGCACGAACACGCAGGCGCTGTGGCAGATCGAGCCTTCGCGCACCCAGATGGTCCAGTTGGATTCGCCGATGACATCGCCGGCGCGAATCGCCGCTTCCACCTGCCCGCCGCTGGAATCCAGATCCAGGATGCGATGCGGCAACTGCAGCTGCTCGGCCACTGCGGCCAGCCGCCACACCAATGCGGCGAAGCCGGCGTTGATCTTGCCGGCATAGCGCACCCGCAGCAGGCCGGTGTCCCGGCACGGCGCCAGCGCCGCCTCCACGCTGGCCCGGTCCAGCGCCGGCAGCAACGTGCCGTCGCCGGCTTCGCTGCTGTAATCGGTGGCGCAACTGATCCAGGCCTTGCCCGCGTCCAGCTCCGCCTGCGGCCAGCCGGCCTCGCCAGCCTGTGCACGCGGCCGCGGCGGCGGCGCCGGCTCGGGCGTATCCACCGACACCATATGGTCGCCATCGCCCTGCCCCGCGCCGCTCTGCTGCGTCGCGGCGGCATCGGCCGAGGTACCGGTGCGGTCGCAGGCCGCCAGCGCCAGCACGCATGAAAGGGACAGGCAGAGCAGTTTCAGCATGATGTCAGGCAACAGACCGCGACGGAGATCACCCTCAGTCTATGGCTGAATGGGCGAAGCGTTTGACCCTGCCATGAACGCACAGGCCCGGCGCAGCCCTGTCCGAAAACGGCCAGCCGACGCCGGGGCGAGCGCATAGACTGGCGCCATGCAGACCGCCACGCCCGACCGACTCCAATGCGACCGCGCCCGTCTGGCGCGCGACGCACGCTTCGACGGGCTGTTCTTCACCGCGGTGCGCAGCACCGGCATCTACTGCCGCCCGGTCTGTCCGGCGCCCCCGCCCAAGCCGGGCAACATCAGCTATTACCCCAGCGCGGCGGCAGCCAGTGCCGCCGGCTACCGCCCCTGCCTGCGCTGCCGCCCCGAGCTGTCGCCGCAGGCGCAGCAGCACCTGGGCGAGGAGAGCGTGCAGCGCGCACTGGCGATGATTGCCGACGGCGCCCTGCTGGAGCAGCCGGTGCAGACCCTGGCCGACGCGGTGGGCCTGAGCGCGCGCCAGTTGCAGCGGCAGTTCGTACAGCAGCTCGGTGCCACCCCGATCCAGGTGCACGGCACGCGCCGGCTGCTGCTGGCCAAGCAGTTGCTGACCGAGACCGCATTGCCGGTCACCGAGGTCGCGCTGGCGGCCGGCTTCAACAGCCTGCGCCGCTTCAATGCCGCG
Organism: Xanthomonas sp. CFBP 8152; assembly: GCF_014199025.1. Classification (NCBI taxonomy): domain Bacteria; kingdom Pseudomonadati; phylum Pseudomonadota; class Gammaproteobacteria; order Lysobacterales; family Lysobacteraceae; genus Xanthomonas; species Xanthomonas sp. CFBP 8152. The sequence continues at coordinate 1,159,423 of NZ_JACHNO010000001.1, read as the reverse complement.
TTCCTGGAAGGCTGCGGGATGCCGCCGTCGGCGCTGCGCAAGCAGCGTGCCGAGGTGCCCGGTGGCGAGTTGACCCTGCGCCTGGGCTATCGCCCGCCGCTGGATCTGCCGGCGATGCTGGCATTTCTGCAGCGCCGCGCGATTCCCGGCATCGAGCAGGTCGACGCCAGCGGCTACCGGCGCGTGATCGGCACACCGGGCAACGCGACGCTGATCGAGGTCGGCGCGGCACCGCAGCGTGCGGAGTTGTTGCTGCGCATCGGTGCGACCGACCCGCGGCAGATTCCGCAGATCGTGCGGCGGGTACGCCGGCTGTTCGACCTGGATGCGGATCTGCAGGCGGTGCACGCCACGCTGGCGGCCGAGCCGCTGCTGGCCGAGGCGATCGCGCGCCGTCCCGGCCTGCGCGTGCCGGGCGGCTGGGACGGCTTCGAAGTGGCCGTGCGCGCCGTGCTGGGCCAGCAGATCAGCGTGGCCGGCGCGGCGACGCTGGCGGCGCGGCTGGTCGATCGGCATGGCGGCCATCATGGGGAGATGCCGCCCGGCCTGGACCGCATCTTTCCGACCCCGGTACAGCTGGCCGAGGCGCCGCTGGAACAACTGGGGCTACCGCGGGCGCGCGCCGCCACGCTGCGTGCGCTGGCCTCGGCGTGCGCGCAAGGGCGGCTGCATTTCGGCGCCGGCCAGCGCCTGCCCGAGTTCGTCGCCGCCTGCACCGCGTTGCCCGGCATCGGGCCGTGGACCGCACACTACGTCGCCATGCGTGCGCTGTCGCATCCGGACGCGTTTCCGGCCGGCGACCTGATCCTGCAGCAGGTGCTCGGCACGCCCGGGCGCCTGAGCGCGCGTGCCACCGAGGCGCGCTCGCAGGCCTGGCGGCCGTGGCGCGCCTACGCCGTATTGCACCTGTGGCATCTCGCTGTCGATCGCAAGGACACCCGCTCATGAGCACGTTGTATTACGACACCTTCCCTTCGCCGATCGGCGCGCTCAGCGTGGCCGCCGATGCTGCCGGCGTGCACCACATCCTGTTTGCGCAGAACCGCTACGACGCGATCGGCCGCGCGCGTTGGCAGCACGACCCCGATGCGCCGCTGGTGCGCGAGGCACGGGAGCAATTGCTCGACTATCTGCACGGCGGGCGGCGCAGCTTCGATCTGCCATTGGCCCCGACCGGCACGCCGTTTCAGCTGCAGGTCTGGCATACGCTGGCGCAGATTCCGTTCGGGCAGACCTGGAGCTATGCGCAACTCGCGCATGCGGTGGGACGCCCGGCCGCCAGCCGCGCGGTTGGCGCTGCCAATGGACGCAATCCGTTACCGATCGTGCTGCCCTGCCACCGTGTGATCGGCGCCAATGGCGCGCTGATCGGCTTCGGCGGCGGCCTGCCGACCAAGCAGGCCTTGTTGCAGCTGGAAGGCTGGTCGCCGCGCCAGAGCGCAGCTGCCGACGATCTGTTCGCCGCATCTTCCGCAGCCGGCGGGCGCTGACTTCGCGGCGTCATTGTGAGGCCGTAAACTTGGGCGATGATCGATCGACGTTTTCTGTTCGCCGCAACCGCGCTCGCGCTGCTCGCGGCCTGTACTTCTCGCCCCCCTTCGCACAGTACGCCAGCGCCCGCCCCTGCGGCGCCCGCGTCGGCAGACGCACCGCACAGCGATTTGCCGCACAGCGTGCTGCTGATCTCCATCGACGGGCTGCGCGCGGACATGCTCGATCGCGGCATTACACCGAATCTGTCGCAGCTGGCGCACGACGGCGTACGTGCGCGCTGGATGACGCCGTCGTACCCGTCGCTGACCTTCCCCAATCACTACACCCTGGTCACCGGCCTGCGCCCGGATCACCATGGCATCGTGCATAACAGCATGCGCGATGCGACGCTGGGCGGCTTCTGGCTGAGCAAGCAGGACGCGGTCGGCGATGCGCGCTGGTGGGGCGGCGAGCCGCTGTGGGTGGGTGCGGAAACGCACGGCCTGCATGCCGCGACCTGGTCCTGGCCCGGCAGCGAGGCGGCGATCGGTGGCGTGCGCCCCACGCGTTGGCGCCACTACGAAAAAGGCAGCGGTCTGGACGCGCGCGTGGACGAAGTGCGGGGCTGGCTGGCCGCGTCCGGCGCCGCCAGCAACCGCCTGGTCACGCTGTACTTCGAACACGTGGACGAAGCCGGCCACGACCACGGCCCGGAGTCGCGCGAATATGCCGACAACGTGCGTGCGGTGGATGGCGCGATCGGCCGGCTGCTGGCCGGCATGCAGCGCGACGGCACGCGCGCGCGCACCAATATCGTTGTGGTCTCCGACCACGGCATGGCCGAGGTGGCGCCCGGGCATGCGATCAGCGTGGACGACATGGCGCGGCCGGACATCGCCACTGCCGTGACCGACGGGCAGGTGATCGGCTTTTCGCCATTGCCGGGACAGCAGGCCCGCGCCGAAGCTGGCCTGCTCGGTGCGCATGCGCAGTACGACTGCTGGCGCAAGCCGGAGCTGCCGGCACGCTGGCACTACGGCACGCATCCGCGCATTCCGCCGATCGTGTGCCAGATGCACGAAGGCTGGGATGCACTGTTCCCGGACAAACTGGCCAAGCGCCCGCGCGATCAGATGCGCGGTTCGCACGGCTTCGATCCGGCGCTGCCCTCGATGCGTGCAGTGTTCCTGGCGCAGGGCCCGGACCTGGCGCAGGGCAAGACATTGCCGGGTTTCGACAATGTCGATGTGTATGCGCTGATGACCCGGCTGTTGGGCATTCCCGCCGCCCCCAACGATGGCAATCCCGCCACGTTGCTGCCGGCCTTGCGCGCGCCGCCGGCTGCCACACACTGAGTGACGCGTCGCGGCCGCGCTGCGTCGATGCGACAATCGCGCCATGCCTGCTCCTGCCCCCTCGCCGCGCCGGCTCCGGCTGCGGCCGTTGTTGTCCAGCGAAGGCTGGCGTCGTCGCGCCGCACTCTGGGGTGGCGCGATTGCAGTGGCGCTGGTGGCGATCGTGTTCGCCAAGGCCAGCGACGCCGCCTTCCAGTTGTTTCAGCGCATCACCGCGCATTCGATCTGGTGGGCGCTGCTGCTGACGCCGGGCATCTTCGCCCTGCTGGCCTGGCTCACCTCCGGCGCAATGCGGCCCACGCGTGGCAGCGGCATCCCGCAGGTCATCGCGGCACTGGAACATGACGACGCGGCATTCCGCCAGACCAATCTGTCGCTGCGCGTGTCGCTCGGCAAGCTCGCCCTGACCACCTTGTCGCTGCTCGGTGGCGCCTCGGTGGGACGCGAAGGCCCGACCGTGCATGTCGGCGCCAGCCTGATGCATGTGTTCGGGCGCTGGTTCGGGTTTCACGATCCGCGCGAGCTCTCGCATTTTCTGCTTGCCGGCGGCGCTGCCGGTATCGCCGCGGCGTTCAACACACCGCTGGCCGGGGTGGTGTTTGCGATCGAGGAATTGAGCGGGCGCTTCGAGCACCGCTTCTCCGGCACCTTGCTGACCGCGGTGATCGTCGGCGGCGTGGTGTCGCTGGGTCTGTTGGGTAACTACACCTACTTCGGCAAGCTGGCGGTGGCCTTGCCGCTGGGCCAGGCGTGGCTGGCGATCGCGCTGTGCGGTAGCGTAGCTGGCCTGCTCGGCGGCATCTTCGCGCGCCTGGTGCTGGCCAGTGCCGGCGGCAAACCGCGCTGGCTGGCGACGCTGCGCCGGCGCCAGCCGGTGCTGCTGGCCGCGCTGTGCGGGGTGCTGCTGGTCGGCCTGGCACTGCTGTTCGGGCAAGGCGCGTTCGGCACCGGGTACGAGCAGGCGCGCAGCCTGGTGCAGGGCCAGGCGGTGGTCGGCCACGAATTCGGACTGATGAAGCTGGTGGCCAATCTGGTCTCGTACCTGGCCGGCATTCCGGGCGGGCTGTTCTCGCCAGCGCTGGCGGTGGGCGCCGGCATCGGCCACAACCTGTCGGTGCTGATGCCGGGCGTGGACCCGCGTACCTTCGTGCTGCTGGGCATGTGCGCGTACCTGACCGGCGTGACCCAGGCGCCGTTGACCTCGGCGGTGATCTCGCTGGAACTGACCGACACCCGCCAGATGCTGTTGCCGATCCTGGCCACCGTGCTGATCGCGCGCGCCGTGTCTGCGCTGGTGTGCAAGACGCCGCTCTATCGTGGCCTGGCCGAACAGTTGCTGGCGCCGACGCCGACACACCCACCGACCGCTGCGGCGACGCACTGACCACCCCACGCGGGAAAGCGGCGCAGGGCCGGTGGACCGCACGGTGCAGATGCCGGCCATGCCACCGCAGACTCCGGATGGCGCTGTGACGCCCTGCGCCAACGGAACGCCAGCGGCGCGCGCCTTGCCGGTTAGACGCCAGCCGGTGGCGGCCCGGCTGGTGGGGCAAGCACTGCATTACGCGTCTGCGCCGATGCCAGGCATAAAAAAACGCGGCGCAAGCGCCGCGTTCTGCTGTCGCGAAGCGGGCGAAGGATCAGCCGGCCTTGGCAACGGTCTTCTTGGCGACAGCCTTCTTGGCCGGGGCCTTGACCACACCCTTCTTGGCGACCGGGGCAGCTGCACCCACGACAACCTTGCTCACCGCGTGCGAACGCGAATTGCCGTAGCTGGAATTGTAGCGCTTGCCCTTGGCGGTCTTGCGGTCACCCTTACCCATGTTCGTCGACTCCTGAATGTGAATGCTGAATACAAAATCCCCGTGCTGAACACGGGTCTGGCGAGGTTTACGCCGGCGGCGCCCTCGCGCAAGGCCGGCAAGCCTACCACGTAGGCCCCGGCCCGCGCAGCCCGGGCTAGTGTGCGCAGCTGGCGTCGTGGACGTGGGCGTGCCCGTGGTTCAGACGCAGATTGACCAGGTGGGCGATGCCGACCAGCGCACCACCGAGCGTCATCACCACCGCATGCGGCACCACCGCGTGGTGCAAGGGGTCGTAGAGCAAGCCGGCCCACAGCAGCAGCAAGCCCGGCAGCAACAGCGCCAGCGCATGCAGCGCCTTGTGGCGGCGATACCCCAATACCAGGCTAAACAAGCCCAGCAGCGTCACGAACACCACGATGGCCAATTCGACCCCATCGCCCAGCCAGAACGACAAGCCCAACGAGGGGGCCAGGGCCAGTACCAGCGGCAGCACCGCGCAATGCACGGCGCACAGCAGCGAACCGGTCGCACCGAAGCGGTCGAGCACATGGCGAAGGGACGGTAGAGGCATGACTTCCAGCAGGGCTCGCGGCGACGTGGAATAATATAACATCTTCCTTGTTCCAGACCCGCACCGCTACATCGCACATGCGAGCGGGTCCTGCCGTCGGCACAGTCGCCAAACTGCGCCTTATCATTGATATACAGTAACAATCACAGAGTCCGGCCTGCCATGCATCCTCGCCCCGCTTTCTCGTTCCGTCGCTCCACGCTCTCGCTGGCGTTGACCAGCCTGCTGACTCCCGCCCTGGCCATGGCCGAGGACGCGCCGACAGCTGCCGACCCGCAGACCCCGCCCAGCTCGGACACGCGCCACGACGCCACCGCCTCCAGTGGCCGCCATATCAAGGACCTGGACAAGGTCGTGGTCACCGCCAGCCCGCTGCGCGATGCGGCCGGGGAATTGAGCCGCCCGGTCGAGGTGCTGGCCGGCGAGCGTCTGGACGAGGTGCGCAGCGCCAGCCTGGGCGAAACCGTGGCCAGCCTGCCCGGTGTGCAGAGTTCCAATTTCGGCCCCGGCGTCGGCCGGCCGATCATCCGCGGCCTGGACGGCCCGCGCGTGGCGGTGCTGCGCGATGGCCTGTCCAGCCAGGACGTGTCCACGGTCAGCCAGGACCACTCGCCGGCGATCGAGCCGTTCCTGGCCAACCAGATCGAAGTGCTCAAGGGCCCCTCCACGCTGCTGTACGGCTCCGGCGCGATCGGCGGCGTGGTCAACGTGGTCGACGGGCGCATTGCCGAAACCCCGGTAGATGGCTTCAGCGGCCGCGCCGAAGTGCGCTTGGACGGTGGCGACAAGGACGGCAACACCGACATGTTCCGCGTCGATGCCGGCAATGGCAGCGGCCTGTCGATCCACGCCGACGGCGTGTACCGCAACCAGAACGATTACGACACCCCGCAGGGGCGCCAGCTCAACAGCTGGATCGACTCCAAGGTCGGCTCGGTCGGCGCCTCGCTGTCCGGCGACTGGGGTTTCGTCGGCCTGTCGGCCTCGCGTTTCCGCGACAACTACGGCAACCCCGGCGAGCCGGGCGATCCGACGATCGGCGAGCGTGGGGTGTCGTTGAAGCTGCAGCAGGACCGCTACGACCTCAAGGGCGGGCTGACCGATCCCTGGGGCGAAGGCAGCGCGCTGCGCTACAGCTTCGGCCACACCGATTACGCGCACACCGAGTTCGAAGGCGAAGAAGTCGGCACCGTGTTCACCAAGCGCGCCAACGAAGGCCGCGTGGAAGCCTCCTTCACCTTTGGCGGCGGCTGGCAGACCGCGTTCGGCCTGCAGGGCAGCGACACCACCTTCCAGGCGATCGGCGAGGAATCCTTCGTGCCCAAGACCGACACCCGCTCGCTCGGCGTGTTCGGCGTTGCGCGCAACAGCTGGGAGCGCGTCACCGCCGAAGTCGGCGCGCGCGTGGACAAGGTCAAGTACCGCACCGACATCGGCGTGGACCGCGACTTCACCCCGACCAGCTTCTCGGCCAGCGGCGGTTTCCGCTTCAACGAGCAGTGGCGCCTGACCGCCAACCTCGACCATGCCGAACGCGCGCCGGCCGAGGAAGAGTTGTTTGCCGACGGCCCGCATATCGCCACCCTCGCCTACGAGATCGGCGATGCGGATCTGAAGACCGAAAAGGCCAACCAGGCCGAGCTGGGGTTGAACTTCCAGAACGCATGGGTGGATGCCAAGATCGCCGCCTACTACAACCGCTACAACGACTTCGTCTACATCGTCGATACCGGCGGCCAATGGTTCAACGAAGAAGACAACGACTTCCTGCCGATCCGCCAGTGGACGCAGAACGATGCGGTCTTCCACGGCTTCGAGGGCGAGGCCACCTTCCATCTGGCCGACAACGACACCGGCGCGTGGGACCTGCGCGTGTTCGGCGACACCGTGCGTGCGCGCCTGAAGGATGGCGGCAACCTGCCGCGTATCGCACCGGGCCGGGTCGGCGCGCAGATGCGCTGGAACACCGATGCATGGCGCGCCTCGCTCGGCGCCACCCGCACCATGAAGCAGGACAAGGTGGCGGTGAACGAGACCCCGACCGACGGCTATACATTCGTCGATGCGCATCTGGCCTACCACGTGGACCGCGGCAGCAACGCGTGGGAAGTGTTCCTGGACGGCAACAACCTGACCAACCAGGACGCACGCGTGCACACCTCCTTCCTCAAGGACGATGTGATGCTTCCCGGGCGCAGCGCCTCGTTCGGCGTGCGCCTGTTCTTCTGACGGTAGCTCTCTCCCGCCGTCATAAGCGAGGCCGCCTTCGGGCGGCCTCGTCATGTCCGGCATCGGGACCGCTGGTCTCGGTGCGCTGCAATGCCGCACGTACCGGCATGGAGATGGCAGTTCTGCGCCGCACTGATCAACCTGCCGATCCGCGAAACGGCGCCAGGACGCGCAGCAGCGTAAAGCGGACGCAAGCGCATGCCCGCCTGGCATAAGGTAAGGCACCGTTGCGTGGTATCTCGCATGACATGCGTAAAGACCGTCGTGCTGCCGCGATGGATCGCATCGCCTGCGCTGTGGCGCGCATTGAAACAGCGCCACACGCAGCCCGATGTCGATGCAGGTGCCATGCGCACATGCCGCTAGCGCCGTGCTGCAGTGAACGATGGCGAGCCCGTTGGCTGCAGCTTGCCGCGGCGCACAACAGCTTTTGCCGGCAACTCCGTTAGAACAACACCGCGACGTGTGTCGCCGCGTTGCGTAACCGGCCTCTATCACGTGCTGCCGGCCACCCTTTGACGACGCATGCACGATGCGCGCATTGCCGCCAGCTGCGACGCCATCTCAGGAGACCTTTCATGACCTCATCGATGCCCCGCTATGCACTGTCCCTTGCCATCGGCACATTGCTTGCGTCCGTTGCGCATGCGCAATCCTCAACGGCGGAGCCTCGCAGCGAGGCCACCACGTTGGATGCAGTGATCGTCAGCGGCACCGCGCGCTTCAAGGGCCTGGCCAAGCGCGATGCCAGCTTCTCGATCACCACCGCCAGCCCGGAGCAGATCCAGCAGGCCGTGCCGCAGAGCACTGCAGACCTGCTGAAGATCGTGCCCGGCGTATGGGCCGAGCCCAGCGGCGGCGGCACCGGTGCCAATATCTTCGTGCGCGGCATGCCGTCCGAGGGCGATGCGCCGTTCGTGACCATGCAACTGGATGGCTCGCCGCTGTTTCCGCCGCCGACCCTGTCGTTCCTGGAGAATTCCACGCTGCTGCGCGTCGACGACACGGTCGAGCGCATGGAGGTGTTGCGTGGCGGCTCCAGCCCGATCTTCTCCAACGGCCAGCCGGGCCTGACGGTCAATTTCATCCAGAAAAAAGGCCAGGACGAGCCCGAAGGCAGCGTGCGCCTGACCGGCGGCAACAACGCCCTGCGCCGCATCGATGTGTTCAACAGCGGGCCGATGGGCAATGGCTGGTACTACAGCGTGGGCGGTTTCTTTCGCCAAACCGATGGCGTCCGCGACCCGCAGTTCTCCGCCGACAAGGGTGGCCAGTTCAGCGCCACCTTGAGCAAGCGCTGGGACAGTGGCGAGCTGTCGTTCTACGCGCGGCATACCGACGACAACAATGCCTTCTACACCGCCATTCCGCTGCTGTCGCGCAACAACGGCAACGATCTGTCCAGTTTTCCCGGCTTGAATGCGCAGACCGGCACCCTGCTCGGCCGCGACTTCCGCAATGTCGACCTGCTGGTCGGGCCGGATGGACAGACCATCCGCCGCGATCTGGCTGACGGACGCGGCGTCAACATCGATGTGTTCGGCGGCGAACTGAACTGGGAGACCGGCGACTGGACCATTGCCGACCGCTTCAACGTGATGAGCGGCAGCGCGCCGACCTATGCGTTGTTCACCGGCGATGCGCCGCAGCGCCTGGGCGATTTCATCGCCAGCTACGGCAGCAGCGGCACCGCGACGTACACCAATGGCGGCGGCATGGTCGATCCGAATCAGCAGGTGCTGGAAGCCGGCTGGTGGTCGGTGGACAAGCGCCTGAATTCGCTCACCAACGACCTGCGCCTGAGCCGCGAACTGTTTGCCGGCAATACGCTCACAGTGGGTGCGTACTACGCCAGGTATTCCTCGGCCGACACCTGGTACCTGGGCAACACCATGCTGCTCACCGCGCAGAACAACGCGCGCCGTATCGATCTGGCGCTGGACAACGGGCAGCAGGCCACGCGCCAGGGCTTCACCAGCACCGCGTTCTTCAACCTGCGCGCCAACTACGATGGCGAGAACATCGCCGCCTTCGTCGCCGACGAATGGGAGCTCAACGCGCGGCTGCGCCTGGACCTGGGCGCCCGCTACGAACGCCAGAGCGTCACCGGCGATGTGCACGACACCGCCACGGTCGATCTGGACGGCAACCCGGCCACGCTGTACGACAACGCCACCTCGCTGGCGCTGGCCAGCACGCGCCGCATCGACCAGGACGATGAGGCGTTCTCCTGGACGGCGGGCCTGAACTTCACGCTCGATGCGCACAACAGCCTGTTCGCACGCGTCAACTCGGGGGTGAAGTTCCCAGGCTTCGACAATCTGCGCGATGGTCAGAATCGCGTGCAGGAAGTGGATCAGTACGAACTCGGGCTCAAGTCCGGTGCCGGCAGCTACGACCTGTACCTGACCGCGTTCTACAACACCTTCAAGAACTCGCCGTTCCAGGCGTTTTTGGCCAATGGCGAGAACTTCACCACCGTGGGCGACGCGCGTGCGCGCGGGCTGGAAGTGGAAGGCGCAATTCGCCCGTTCGGCGGCTTCGAGCTGGCCGGCACCGGGGTGTGGCTGGATGCGAAGTACCGCAACTACCGCGAGTTCACCGGCAACCAGGTGATGCGCCAGCCCAAGCGCCAGTTCCGCATCACGCCCAGTTATTACTGGATGCTGCCGTTCGGCGACCTGAAGGTGTTTGCCACCTATTCCTACATCGGCGATCGCTTTGCGGACCTGGCCAACAGCCAGCGGCTGCCGTCCTACGACATGCTCGACATTGGCGCCAATCTGCATGTGGGCGAACACTGGGAAGTGACCGCCAGCGGCAGCAACGTCACCGACACGCTGGGCCTGACCGAAGGCAATGTGCGCGTGCCGGGTGCTGCGACCGGCGGCGTGTTCATGGGCCGGCCGATCGCCGGACGGCAGTACCAGATGTCGGTGGCGTATCGCTGGTAAGCAAGCCAAGGCGTCGTTCCGCGCGGCAGTCCAGGGCCGTCGCGCGGTCTACGTGTGGGCGCACTGCCACGTCCTCGAACGCGCAACGTGGAAACACAGACACACTGCATGCCTGCCTCTGGCAGCCGGTCAGCCGTTACCCCGTCGCAGCCATTCGACTGCTGTGCTTTCTCATCGCCAGCATCGGCCGCGCAACCGCGCACAGCGGGGCCGATCGACGACCTGTCGCATCCGCCGTTCAACCCGGGTGCGCTCTTTCGGCTCTTTCGAGGCATAAGGGTGCCCTATCCCGAGGTAATTCCGCGCGCGGCACGGCCCTTGTGATGCCGCTCTCGTGATGCCGCACTACACCGGCAGCGGGCTGCGTTCGGCAAAGTGCCCGCGCCAGTACGGGTAATACGGATACGGCGGCTCCACCGCGCTCACCGCATCCAGGCGCGCACGTTGCTCGTCCGTCAGCGACCACCCCACCGCGCCCAGGTTCTGGCGCAGCTGCGCTTCGTCGCGTGCGCCGATCAGCACCGTGCTCACGGTGGGCCGTTGCAGCAGCCAGTTGATGGCGATCTGCGGCACGCTGCGGCCGGTCTCTTCGGCAATCGCGTCGAGCACATCGACGATGTCGAACAGGCGCTCGTCGCTGATCGCCGGCCCGGCGGCAGCGGTGGCGTGCAGGCGACTGTGTTCGGGCAACGCCTGGCCGCGGCGCAGCTTGCCGGTCAGACGCCCCCAGCCCAGCGGACTCCACACCACCGCGCTCACGCCCTGGTCGATGCCCAACGGCATCAGCTCCCATTCGTAATCGCGCCCGGCCAGCGAGTAGTAGGTCTGGTTGGCGACAAAGCGGCTCCAGCCCTGCGCGTCGGCCACCGCCAACGACTTCATCAGCTGCCAACCGGCGTAGTTGGACGCGCCCAGATAGCGCACCTTGCCGGCGCGGACCAGCGCATCGAGCGTGGTCAGGGTTTCTTCCACCGGGGTCATCGCGTCGAAGGCATGCAGCTGCAGCAGATCGATATAGTCGGTACGCAAGCGTCGCAACGAGGCATCCACCGCACGCAACAGGCGGAAGCGCGAGGCGCCGGCGTCGTTGGGACCATCGCCCAGACGCAGACCGGTCTTGGTCGAGAGGATCACCTGATCGCGGCGGCCCTGCAGCGCCTGGCCGAGAATCTCTTCAGAGGCGCCGTCCGAATACACATCGGCGGTGTCGAACAGGTTCAGGCCCGCCTCCAGGCACAGATCGATCATGCGCCGCGCCTGCGCCACATCGGTATCGCCCCATGCGGAAAACAGCGGCCCCTTGCCGCCAAAGGTGCCGGCCCCCAGACCCAGCACCGGCACCTTGAAACCGGAACGGCCGAGAAAACGTGTGTCCATCGCAATGCTCCTTGAAACCGAAAGAAAATCCGCGCGCCGTGCCGGCCGATCCGGCAACGCGCGACACCGGGCGCGACGATCCGCTCGCCGACCACCTGCGCGATCGCGCAGGTAGCCGGCTGCGCGGCCACTGCGCTCATGCCTAAGAACGAATCAACCGGCCTGCGCGCACACGCCCGATGCGGCGGCACGCCGGCGTTGCAGCTGCACGCTCCACAACGCAATCCCCAGGCCGAGCGCGCTCAACAGCGTGGCGACCCACGGGGTGGCGACCAGGCCGGCGTGCGTGGCGATCACCACACCGCCCAGCCAGGCGCCCAGCGCATTGCCCAGATTGAACGCGGCGATATTGAGACTGGAGGCCAGGTTCTGGCCGGCACCGCGTGCATGCTCGAGCACGCGCAACTGCAGCGGCGCCACGGTGGCGAAGGCGGCCACGCCCAGCAGCCCGACGAACACCACCATCGCGGTCTTGGTGTGCAGCACCAGGCCTATCGCGGCGAGCACCAGCACCAACGCCGCCAGGCTGCCCAGCAAGGCGGCGGTGGGGCGCCGGTCGGCCAGACGCCCGCCCAGCAGATTGCCCGCGATCATGCCGACGCCGAAGACCAGCAACACCGGCGACACCGCCGTCTGCGCGAAACCGCTCACGTCCACCAGCAACGGCTGGATATAGGTGAACACCGCGAACACGCCGGCATAGCCCACCACCGTGATTGCCAGCGCCAGCAGCACCTGCCCGCGCCCCAGCACCGCCACTTCCTGGCGCCACGACACCGGCGCGGCCGCGCCTGCGTTCGCCGGCACCCACAACGCCACTGCGGCCGTGGCCAGCACGCCGACGATCGCAACCGCCCAGAACGTCGCCCGCCAGCCCAGCTGCAGGCCCAGCCAGGCGCCGGCCGGCACGCCCAGTAGCGTGGCCACGGTCAGCCCGGCAAACATCAGCGAGATCGCCGACGCACGGCGCTCGGCCGGGACCAGCGAGGTCGCCACCACCGCGCCCACGCCGAAGAAGGTGCCGTGCGCCAGCGAGGTCAGCACGCGCGCAACCATCAGGCCGGTGTAATCCGGCGCCAGCGCGCAGGCCACGTTGCCCAGGGTGAAGATCGCCATCAGCCCGACCAGCACCGCCTTGCGCGGCAGCCGTGCACTGGCCAGCGTCAGCACCGGTGCCCCGACAAACACGCCCAGTGCATAGCCGCTGATCAGCAGGCCGGCGGCGCTGAGCGACACGCCCAGGTCGGTGGCCACCTGCTGCAGCAGGCCCATGATCACGAACTCGGTGGTGCCGATGCCGAAGGCACCGATGGTCAGCGCCAGCAGCGCTGGGGGAAAACGCGAACAACGCGCGGAAGCGGACGTGGGCATGGACATGGACCAGAGAGGACAACGCACAGCCTGCGCTCCGGCGTACCAAGCAAAAACCCCTGCTATCCTGATTCACTATCAACCAATCGTTGAGAATCGTAATGGACCGCCTCGGCGATATCGCCCTGTTCCTGCGCGTGCTCGATTCCGGCTCGATCACGGCCGGTGCGCGCAGCCTGGACCTGTCGGTAGCGGTCGCCAGCCAGCGCCTGAAGCGGCTGGAACGCGACCTGGGCGTGCGCCTGCTGCACCGGACCACGCGCCGGTTGCACCCGACCCCCGAAGGCCAGCGCCTGGCCGAGCGCGGCCGCGTGCTGGTGCAGGATCTGGGTGCGCTGGCCGACGATCTGCGCGAGAGCGCACATGCGGTCGGCGGCATCCTGCGCATGACCATGTCGGCCTCGTTCGGGCGGCAGTACGTGTCGCCGTTGCTGCCGGAATTCCAGGCCCGCCATCCGCGCGTGCACATCAGTGCGCACCTGAGCGACGACCTGGTGGACCTGGTCAAGCAAGGCTTCGACCTGGCGATCCGCATCGGCCCGCTGGACGACTCCGGGCTGGTGGCGCGGCGCATCGCCGACAACCGCCGCACCCTCGCCGCCTCGCCCGATTACCTGCAGCGCCACGGCACCCCGCGCACGCCGGACGACCTGGCCGGGCATGCCGGGGTGCTGCTGATGGGCCGCGACGGCCGCCAGGATGTGTGGCCGTTGCAAACGCCGGAGGGCGGCCTGGTACGCGTCCGCATGCAAAGCCGCTTCGAGAGCAATTTCGGTGAGTTGATCCGCGATGCAGCCGTCGCCGGCCAAGGCATCGCGTTGCATTCGTACTGGCATATCGCCGAGGAACTGCGCAACGGCCGGTTGGTCGAAGTGCTCCCCGATTACCCGCCGCCGACCTCGCAGATCAACGCGGTGATGCCGGCGCGCCAGCTGCAGCCACCGCGTGTGCGTGCATTCGTGGATTTTCTGCAGGAACGCCTGGGCGAAGTGCCGCCGTGGGAGCTTGGCGGTTGAACGCGAGCGCGCTGGTCGCTTCGGCCGATCCTTGCTGGACGCAGCCCGATGCGTGGCTGCTAATCAACATCTTGGTTGGTTGGTGGCTGGATGGCACGTTGCAAGACGGAGAGCCCGATATGGGTTTGCGGATAGATCAGCTGTAAGACAGGCGATCTGCAGCTTGGCTGCAGGGCCCTCGCCCGCCCACCATCGCAGGACACGCCGCAAGTACGTCCTTGTAGGCTCTTACGCGGCATCCATGCCGCGTAAGGTCCCGCGACGGTGAGCGGGCAGGGACCTGTCTGGATGGTCGGTGTGCAAAATTAAGAGCAGTGCCTGCTGCGCGTTGTTTGATGCCGATGCGCCAGCTCAATGCCCGATGCATCTCTAGCGACAACCAGGCGAGATGGTCGGTGCGCATGGGCAAGCGCAGCACGTACTATGCATTTTGGATAGCGATGTACCTGCGCGGCCCAACAGTCAACGACCAATGCACGTCGCGCGACAGGCAGCTCTTATGCGAGCGTCGACCACCTTTCTGGTGCGGTGTCCTCGCCGGTTGCGGGCCCCTTGGCGGCATGGATGCCGCCAAGGAGCCTCCACGGACGGATTCAAGGCGTGTCCCGCAAGTGGTGAGGGCACCGCGCACTCGACTCACCAATCCATAAAGCACATGCGCCGGCACGCTGGCACCGTCGCTCCAGCGTCAAGGATGTGGTTGGCGCCCTACCGCCCCCGTTTAGCGCCCTGCACGCAGCAAGCGCCTATGCAACCCACGCCGCTGCGCTTCGCTGAGCAGATGCCCATGCGTGTTCAACAATCCCAGAATCTGCTGATGCGCTTGCGCCGTGCGGCGCGCAAGTTCGGCCGTGGCGGCAGCCTCAAGCGCCTTCCAGTCGGCCGGGTTTGCCGGTGCGGGGATGGTCGAACGTTTTGCGGGCATGGGACGGGATGGTCACGGAAACAGACACCCATGATACGGCGCGTATGTGATCGCAAGATCGTGGCTGGCCTGCCATTGCCAGGCGCCGGTCGCGCGGGCCCGACCGCCTGTGCCGGCACCAACCGGCACTACCTTTGCCCGCCGCTGCTGCGGACATGCGGGCTCCATGACAGTGGGTCTTGTACGATCGACGGCATCGCGGCCAAGCCGCCTGGTGCCACTGCCGAGTCCTGCATGTCCGCATTGACCGAGATGACCGACATCCTGCTGCGCCACGCCCCGGGCGACGGCATGCATGCCACCCGGATTGCCGGGTTGCAGATCATGCGCAGCGCCTCGCCGACGGTGTCGGTGCCCACTGTGTATACGCCGATGCTGTGCCTGGTGGCGCAAGGCCGCAAGCAGGCGATGCTGGGCGCGGCGGCGTACATCTATCACCCGCAGATGTATCTGGTGGCCTCGGTGGATCTGCCGATCGTCGGTTCGGTGGTGGAGGCCAGTGCCGCGCAGCCGTATCTGTGTTTCTGCCTGGATCTGGACACCGCGGTGCTGAGCGACCTGGCCGTCAGCCACCCGGAGCTGGTCGAGTCGCAGCGCGATGCGGCGCAGGCCGGCTTGTTGCTCAACCACAGCACGGCGCCATTGCAGGACGCTGCAGTGCGGCTGGCGCGTCTGCTCGACCAGCCGCAGGAGATCGCCGCGCTGGCGCCGCTGGTCCTGCGCGAAGTGCTCTATCGCCTGATGGCCGATCCGGCCAATGCGGTGGTGCGCCAGATGGCCATCGCCGACAGCCGGCTCAACCAGATTTCCAAAGCCATCGTGTGGCTGCGCGAGCATTACGCGCAGCGCTTCCGCATCGAGCAGATCGCCGATCTGTCGGCGATGAGCCGCTCCACCTTTCATGCGCATTTCAAGGCGGTCACCTCGATGACGCCGCTGGAATATCGCTCACATCTACGCGTACACGAAGCGCGCCGGCTGATGCTGGCCGAGGCGCTGAACGCCGCCGATGCCGGCTTCCGCGTCGGCTACGAGAGCGCCTCGCAATTCAGCCGCGACTACGCGCGCATTCTCGGCGCGCCGCCCGCGCGTGACGCACAACGGTTGCGCGCCGGTGCACAGGCTGCGGCACAAGCGGCATAAGCCAGTCCGAGCGCAGTTACGCAGTGGAGCGCAGTCACGCGCCCAGCACCAAGCAACATGCATCACCAACGGTGACGCGGCAGCCCCCCACATCATCGTTGAGCGCCGTTTCACTCGGCCGCGTACTGCGCCTCGCTGACCTGCTCCAGCCAGGTCAACGGCGAGCCGTCCTGCGCTTCGGCAATGGCGATATGCGCCATCGCCACGGAGGCGTTGGCGCCGTGCCAGTGCTTGACGCCCGGCGGGATCCACACGATGTCGCCCGGGCGGATCTGCTGCGCCGGCTTGCCCCATTCCTGCACACGCCCGGCACCGGCGGTGACGATCAGCGTCTGCCCCAACGGGTGGGTGTGCCAGGCGGTGCGCGCACCTGGCTCGAAGGTCACTGTGGCCCCGCCTACCCGCGCCGGCGCGTCGGTCTGGAATGGCGCATCAATGCGCACCTTGCCGGTGAAATAGTCGGCCGGGCCGGCTGCGGATGCGGCGCCGCCGGCCTTGCTCACCCTGATCGCTTGGGGCTCTTCACCACCGGGCGTGACGGCGGCCATCATCGACAGCGACATCGCGGTTGCGAACGGATTCATGGCAGTGCTCCTCGATCCAAGTGCCTGCACTGTAGCGCGCATGGGCGCAGGCACTATCCGGGCAGCAGCGCATGCACCTAGAAACACAGCGCATCAATGCGGCAATGACACCTCGGATTTGAAGCCGTCACGTACCATCGCGCATGATGCAGCGGCATGAATGGCATGCGCTGGAGTCGGCCGTCGCAAGCAATGACGCGGGAAAATCTCAACGATCTGCAGGTGTTCGTCACCGTGGCGCGCGAGGGCAGCTTCACCCGTGCCGCGGCGCAGCTGGGCGTCTCGCAATCGGCGCTGAGCCATACCGTGCGCGCACTGGAAACACGCCTGGGCATCCGTCTGTTGACCCGCACCACGCGCAGCGTGGCGATGACCGAAGCCGGCACACGCCTGTTCGACACCGTGGCACCGCGGCTGGAAGAGATCGATGACGAACTGTCCGCGCTCACCGACTTCCGCGACAAGCCGGCCGGCACCATCCGTATCACCACCGCCGGCCACGCCGCCGATGCCTACATCTGGCCGGCGTTGTCGAAAATGCTGCCCGACTATCCCGACCTCAAGATCGAGGTCACCGTCGATTACGGGCTGGCCGATATCGTTGCCGAGCGCTACGACATCGGCATCCGGCTGGGCGACCAGGTCGCCAAGGACATGATCGCAGTGCCGATCAGCCCGATGCAGCGCATGGCGGTGGTGGCGGTGCCGGGCTACTTCGTGCACCACACCATACCCGCCGTGCCGGCCGAGCTGGCACGGCACAACTGCATCGGCCTACGCCTGCCCACGCATGGCGGCTTGCTGCGCTGGGATTTCGAGAAGGACGGCCGCGAGGTCAAGGTGCGCGTGGGTGGGCAGTGGACCTTCAACGGCAGCAGCGCCATCCTGCGTGCCGCGTTGGCCGGCGGCGGACTCGCATTCTTGCCGGAAACCATGGTGCTAGAGCACATCGCCGCAGGCCGGCTACGCCGCGTGCTGGAAGACTGGTGCGACCCGTTCGACGGCTATTACGCCTATTACCCGAGCCGCCGCCAATCCTCGCGCGCACTCAAGGTGGTAATCGACGCATTGCGGCACGATCCGGCGCGTTGACACGCTCGTGTAGGAGCGTGCCTGCGCGCGACGAGGCGTTATCGGTAACGCTCCATCGCGCGCGGGCACGCTCCTACAACGGCGTCGGTTTGCGGTCGGTTTGAAGGGGTGATCGATGCGTTGCGGCACGATCCGGTGCGTTGACACGCTCGTGTATGAGCGTGCCTGCGCGCGACGAGGCTTATCGGTAACGCTCCATCGCGCGCGGGCACGCTCCTACAACAGCGTCGGTTTGCGGCTTGATCGCTGGAGTTACTTACCGACCAGCTTCTGTCGCTCCGGGCTATAACGCTCGCCGACAATCGCCACCGCATCCAGTGCCTGCTGGATGCGCGCAAGATCCTCGTTGCTCAAGGTCAATGCAGCGCCGCCCAGGTTTTCTTCCAGGCGCTGCAGCTTGGTGGTGCCGGGAATCGGCACGATCCACGGCTTGCGCGACAGCAACCACGCCAGCGCGACCTGCGCCGGCGTGGCGCCCTTGTCGGCGGCGATGGCCTGGATGCGTTCGACCAGCGCCTGGTTGGCCTGACGCGCCTGGGCAGCGAAGCGCGGCACCTGATTGCGGAAATCGTCCGCGGAAAATTGCGTGTCGGCCCGGATGGCGCCGGTCAAAAAGCCCTTGCCGAGCGGGCTGAACGGCACGAAGCCGATCCCGAGTTCTTCCAGCGTCGGCAACACGCCGGTCTCCGGCTCGCGCCACCACAGCGAGTATTCGCTCTGCACTGCCGCCACCGGCTGCACCGCATGCGCGCGCCGGATGGTGTCGGCACCGGCTTCGGACAGGCCGAAGTGCGTGACCTTGCCTTCGGCGATCAAGTCCTTGACCGTGCCGGCCACTTCTTCGATCGGCACCGCCGGGTCCACGCGATGTTGATAGAACAGGTCGATGTGGTCGGTCTTCAGGCGCGTCAGGCTGGCCTCGGCCACCGCACGGATCCGCTCGGGACGGCTGTCGAGCCCGGCATCGGCATGTCCGTCCTTGAAGCCGAACTTGGTCGCAATCACCAGCTGGTCGCGGTGCGCTGCCAGCGCCTCGCCCAGCAATACCTCGTTGGCGAAAGGCCCGTAGGCCTCGGCCGTATCGAAGAAGGTGACGCCGCGCTCCACTGCCGCATGCAGCAAGGCGACCGCCTCCCTGCGCTCGGTCGCCGGCCCGTAGCCATAACTCAGGCCCATGCAGCCCAGGCCCAGCGCGGACACCTGCAGCCCGCTGTTTCCCAACTGTCGTGTTTGCATCGTGTGCTCCCGCGGCAACGGCCGCATCCAATGAGTCGGCCGCAGGCGTCAATACCGCTGCAGCACCGATGCATCACGATAGCCGCGTGCCGCAGGCACATTGCACAGCAGGCGGTGCTAACGCTTATGAGCGCCCCTCATCAACGCGCGCGGTGCCTGCATTGCGCGGTGGATCGCCCACACGAGCGCCGGCAACGCGCCACCGACCACCCATCCATCGTGCTGCCCTGCCGCCGCCGCTAGAACCCGTGCGGTACTTCGCGCCTGCCTGTCTTCACCGCCGACGGTTGCGGCCGATACGCGCGCAGGAACAGCGCCACCGCACTGGCGACAGACGCGTGCTGCGCGGCGGCCGGTGGCTGCGACCTGTCGCCACGCATCGCCGCATTGGCCGGCATCCCGGTCATCAATCCGAAGAAATGCACCGAGGCATCCGGCAGACTGTCGATGACCAGGCTGCCCTGCTCCACTTCGCGCGCCAACACCGCACGCATCGTGGTGTCGTAGCGTTCGAAGCCCAGCGTCCACATCTCCTCGCGCACCTGGCTGGGCAGCGCCGGCGGCCGCACCAGGCCATAGGCAGCATCGCCCAGTGCATTGCTGGCCGCCATGCGCACGACCGCCTCGGCGATGGCGAGCAGACGCACAGGCAACGGCCCGCGCATGTTCAACAATGCCTCCCATGGATTGGGCGACTGGTGCGCCAGCGCCTCCAGAGTGGTACGCAACAGCACCTCCTTGGAAGCGAAGTGCACATACACCGTGGCCTTGGACACCATTGCGCGCTCGGCGATGCTGTCCATGCTGGTCTTGTCGAAGCCCTGGCGCGGAAACAGCTCGGCTGCCGCGCGCAGGATTGCGCCACGCTTGTCGTGCGGTGCGTGCCTGGGCGCTGCGGCCTCGGCAGCGGCGTCATCCACGTGGCTGCCCCGTCGCGGTCGTGGCCACCGCCGGGTCGGCCGATTGCAGCCAACCGCCGCCCATCGCCTTGTAGAACGTCGCCAGATTGGTGAAGCGCGACAGCTGCGTGGTGATCAAGGTCTGCTGCGCGCCGTACAGCGCGCGCTGCGCATCCAGCGCCTGCAGGTAGCTGTCCACGCCGCGTTCGAAGCGCGCCTGCGACAGCCGGTAACTGTCGGCAGTGGCATCGACCAGGGCCTGTTGCGCCTGCAACTGCCGGCCCAGGGTCTCGCGTTGGGCGAGCGCATCGGAAACCTCGCGGAACGCGCTCTGGATCGCCTTTTCGTATTGCGCCACCTGGATATCGCGGTTGGCCTTGGCCATGTCCAGGTTGGCGCGGTTACGCCCGGCGTTGAAGATCGGCAACGTCAGCGTGGGCACGAAGCTCCAGGCGCGGGTGCCCGAATCGAACAGGTTGGACAGGCTGCTGCTGGACGAGCCGGTCGATGCGGTCAGGCTGATGCTCGGGAAGAACGCCGCACGCGCCGCGCCGATGTTGGCATTGGCCGCACGCAGGTTGCGCTCGGCCTCCAGGATGTCCGGGCGGCGCTGCAGCAACTGCGACGGCAACCCGGCCGGCACGCTGGCCAGCACGTTGCCGTCCACGCTGGCGCCATCGGGCAAGGCCTGCGGCAACAACGCCGCCGGCACCTGCGTGCCGACCAGCAGCACCAGGGCATTGCGGTCCTGCGCCACCTGCGCGGTGTAGCGCTCCACATCCACGCGCGCGGTTTCCACCGTGGTCTGCGCCTGGCGCAGGCTGAGCTGCGAAGCCACACCCAGCTCGAAGCTGCGTTGCTGCAGGCGATAACTGTCGCTCTGGCTGCTCAAGGTGGACTGCGCCAGTTGCAGCAACTGCTGATCGGCCGCCAGCGTCAGATAGGCGGTGGCCACCTCGGCCACCAGGCTGATGTGGGCGCTGCGGCGTGCCTCGGCGGTGGACAGGAACTGTTGCAGCGCCTGTTCCTTGAGGCTGCGCACACGTCCGAACAGATCCAGCTCGTAGGCGCTGATGCCGATGTTGGCGCTGTAGGTGCGGAACACCTGCGGCTGGCCCGGAATGGCCAGCTCCGACGGCGTGCGTGCGTTGTTGGCGGTGCCGGTGGCCTGGATGGCAGGCAGCAGCGCAGCGCGCTCCACCCGGTACTGCGCACGCGCCACTTCGATATTGAGCGCGGCCACGCGCAGGTCGCGGTTGTTCTCCAGTGCCAGGGCGATCACCTGCTGTAGCGCGGGATCGGTGAACACCTGCCGCCAGCCGATGTTGGCGATATCGATCGCCTGCTCGGGGCTCGCCGTATCGGTGGTAGTGGATGCCGTCGCGAGCTCGGTGCCGGCAAAGCGCTCGGGCACCGGTGCGTCGGGCCGTGCATAGCGCGGCATCAGCGTGCACCCGGACAGCACGCTGGCCACCGCGATCGCGGTCAATGTCATGCGGATCGGTGTCATCTCAGTGTCCTGCCGGTTGCGGTGCGGGCGGAGTGGGCTGTGCGCGGCGCTTGAACAAGCCGCTGACCAGCACGAAGAACAACGGCACGAAGAAGATCGCCAGGATCGTGCCGGACAACATGCCGCCGATCACGGCGGTGCCCAAGGCGTGCTGCGCGCCTGCACCGGCCCCACTGCCAAGCACCAGCGGCACCACGCCCAGGATGAAGGCCAGCGATGTCATCAGGATCGGCCGCAGGCGCATGCGCGCCGCTTCCAGTGCCGATGCGACCAGGCTCTTGCCGCCCTCATGCAGTTCCTTGGCAAATTCCACGATCAGGATCGCGTTCTTCGATGCCAGGCCAATGGTGGTGAGCAGGCCCACCTGGAAGTACACATCGTTCATTTTCCAGGTCAGTATCGCGCCTAGCAATGTGCCAAACACGCCCAGCGGCACCACCAGGATCACCGAGAACGGAATCGCCCAGCTTTCATACAACGCGGCCAGACACAGGAACACGATCAGGATCGACAAGCCGTACAGCAGGCCGGTCTGGCCGGTCGAGGATTTCTCCTGCCGCGACAGCCCGGTCCACTCGAAACCGATGCCCAGCGGCAACTTGGCTGCCGCCGCTTCGACGATCTGCATCGCCTCACCGCTGGAAGCCACACCCGGCATCGCCATGCCCAGGATCTCCACCGACGGCACGCTGTTGTAACGCTCCAGACGCGGCGAGCCCGAACCCCAGCGTGCGGTGGCGAAGGCGTTGAACGGCACCATCGTGCCGGCGCTGTTGCGCACGAACCAGCGATCGATGTCCTGCGGATTCATGCGGTACACCGCATCGGCCTGCAGCATCACCTTCTTGACGCGGCCCTTGTCGATGAAGTCGTTGACGTAGGTACTGCCCCACGCGCTGGAGAAGGTGTTGTTGATATCGGCGATCGACACGCCCATGGCCTGTGCCTTGTGCGAGTCGATCTCCAGCTTGAACTCGGGCGTGTCCTCCTGCCCGTTCGGGCGCACCGCCACCAGCCGCTTGTCCTGCGACAGCTCGGCCAGCAGCTGGTTACGCGCCTGCATCAGGGCATCGTGGCCGAGGTTGGCGCGATCCTGCAGCATCAGGTCGAAACCGGTCGCATTGCCCAGTTCGGACACCGCCGGCGGTGCGAACGCGAACACCGTGGCATCGCGGATGCCGGCGAAGAACGCGGCGGCCTTGCCGGCCACCTCGGTGACGCTCTGGCCCTTGCCGGTGCGCTCGTCCCACGGCCGCAACTTGACGAAGGCAAAGCCCACGTTCTGGCCGGTGCCGGCAAAGCTGAAACCGGAGACCGCAAAAATGCCGGCGACCGAGTCCTTCTGATCGACCAGGAAGTGATGCTCCACCTGCTTGAGCACCTCGCCGGTGCGCGCATCGGTGGCGCCGGGCGGCAACTGCACCAGCACAAACAGCGTGCCCTGGTCTTCGTCCGGCAGGAAGCCCACCGGCAGCTTCATGAAGCCGACCACCACCAGCGCCAGCAACACCGCGTAGGCCAGCATGTAGCGCCAGCCCTTGCCCAGCATGTGCCGCACCACGCCCTGGTAGCCGTTGTTGCCGCGATCGAACACGCGGTTGAACCAGCCGAAGAACCCGGTGGTCGCCAAGCCATGGCCTTTTTCCACCGGCTTGAGCAAGGTGGCGCACAGAGCCGGGGTCAGGATCATCGCCACCAGCACCGACAAGGTCATGGCGGAAACAATCGTGATCGAGAACTGCCGGTAGATCACTCCGGTGGAACCGCCGAAGAACGCCATCGGCACGAACACCGCGGCCAGCACCAGGGCCACGCCGACCAGCGCGCTGGAGATCTGGTCCATCGACTTGCGCGTGGCGTCCTTGGGCGATAGATGCTCCTCGCCCATCACGCGTTCGACGTTTTCCACCACCACGATGGCATCGTCCACCAGCAGGCCGATCGCCAGCACCATCGCGAACATGGTCAGCGTGTTGATGGTGAAACCGAACGCCGCCAGCACACCGAAGGTGCCCAGCAACACCACCGGCACCGCGATGGTCGGGATCAAGGTCGCGCGGAAATTCTGCAGAAACAGGTACATCACCAGAAACACCAGCACCACCGCTTCGATCAGGGTATTCACCACCTGCTCGATGGAGATGCGCACGAACGGCGTGGTGTCGTATGGCTTTTGTACCTTCATGCCGGGCGGGAAGAATTTCTCCTGCTCCTCCAGGCTCTTGTCGATCGCGCGCACGGTGTCCAGCGCATTGGCACCGGTGGCCAGCTTGATCGCCAGCCCGGCCGCCGGCTTGCCGTTGTAGCGGCCCACCGTGTTGTAGCTCTCGCTACCCAGTTCGATGCGTGCCACATCGCGCAGGCGCACCTGCGAGCCATCGGACTGCGTGCGCAGCAGGATGTTCTCGAACTCCTCGGCGGTCTTCAGCCGGGTCTGCGCGGTGATGGTGGCATTGAGTTGCTGGTTGGGCACCGCCGGCAACGCGCCCAACTGACCGGCGGAAACCTGCGCGTTCTGCGCCTGGATCGCGGTGCGCACATCCACCGGGGTCAGGCTGAAATTGTTCAACTTGTTGGGGTCCATCCATACCCGCATCGCGTACTGCGAGCCGAACAGGGTGGTGTCGCCCACGCCTTCGACGCGGCTGATGGTCTCCTGCACGTTGGCAGCCACGTAATCGGACAGGTCCGAGTCGCTCATGCTGCCGTCTTCGGAAGTAAAGGCCAGCACGTTGAGGAAGTTGGCGGCCGATTTGGTCACCGTCACGCCCTGCTGCTGCACTTCCTGCGGCAACAACGGCGTGGCCAGCGACAACTTGTTCTGCACCTGCACTTGCGCGGTGTCCGGGTCGGTGCCGTTGTCGAAGGTCAGCGTGATGGTCACCGCACCGCTGGATTCGCTGGTGGAAGCCATGTAGCTGAGGTGGTCCAGCCCCTTCATCTTCTGCTCGATGACCTGGGTGACGGTGTCTTCCAGCGTCTGCGCCGAAGCGCCCGGATAGTTGGCGGTGATGGCGACGGCCGGTGGCGCGATGCTGGGGTATTGCGCAATCGGCAAGGTGGCGATGGACAGGATGCCGGCCAGCATCACGATGATGGCCAATACCCAGGCGAAGATCGGACGATCGATAAAGAAGCGTGCCATGACGTGTGATCCCGCCTCAGTTGGCCGCACGCGGTGCGGTCGGGGCGGGAGGAGTGCCGGCGGCTGCATTGCCGTCACCGGCGGCCTGCTTGCCCTTGGGCTGCCAGGGCACGGTCTTGACCTCGATGCCGTCGCGGGCGCGCGAGACGCCTTCGACCACCAGCTGCTCGCCGACCTTCAGGCCGCTGCGCACCAGCCACTGGTCGCCGACTTCGCGGTCGGTTTCCAGCACGCGCAGTTGCAGCTTGTGATCGGCGCCGACCACGAAGGCGGTCGGCTTGCCGGCGCCATTGCGCGAGACCGCCTGCTGCGGCACCAGCACGCCCTGCTCCTTGATGCCCTCCTGCAGTACCGCGCGCACGTACATGCCCGGCAA
Source organism: Xanthomonas sp. CFBP 8152 (assembly GCF_014199025.1). Classification (NCBI taxonomy): domain Bacteria; kingdom Pseudomonadati; phylum Pseudomonadota; class Gammaproteobacteria; order Lysobacterales; family Lysobacteraceae; genus Xanthomonas; species Xanthomonas sp. CFBP 8152. Next base: position 1,134,362 of record NZ_JACHNO010000001.1, on the reverse strand, counting down.
CAACTCCGCATTCGGGTTCGGGAACACCGCGCGCAAGGTGATCGAGCCGGTGTTCTGGTCGACGGTGACATCGGAGAACGCCAGGTGACCCTGCAACGGATAGGTGCTGCCGTCTTCCAGCAGCAGCGACACCTTGGCCGCATCGTCGCCGGCCTTCTCCAGATCGCCGCGCGCCATCGCCTGCTTCAGGCGGAGCAAGGCCGCGCTGGGCTGGGTGACGTCGATGTAGATCGGGTCCAGTTGCTGGATGGTCGTCAGTGCGGTGGCCTGGTTGGCGGTCACCAATGCTCCCGGGGTGACGCTGGAGCGGCCGATACGACCGGAGATCGGCGCGTCCAGACGCGCGAAGGCCAGGTTGATGCGCGCGGTTTCCACGCTGGCCTTGCCGGCCGCCACGTCGGCCTCGGCCTGGCCCAGTGCGGCGGCGGTGTCGTCGCCGTCCTGTTGGCTGATGGCCCTGATCTGCACCAGTTCGGTGTAGCGCTCGGCCTTGAGTCTGGCGGTGCGCAGGTTGGCCTGCGCCTTGGCCAGGGTGGCCTGGGCGCTGGCGTAGCTGGCGCGATAGGTCGCCGGATCGATCTGGTACAGCGTCTGCCCGGCCTTGACGTCGCCGCCTTCGGTGAACTGGCGCGATTGCACGATCCCGCCCACCTGCGGACGAACTTCGGCAATCAGGTAGGGAACCGTGCGTCCGGGCAGCTCGGTGGTCAGGGTCACCGGCTGCGGCTTGACGGTCAGCACGCCCATTTCGGGTGTGCCCTCCTCCGGCGGCGGACCGCCCGGCGGGCTGCCGCAGGCACTGAGCAGGACGGTGGCAGCAACGGCAGCAGCGAGCAGGGGCAGGCGAAACGAAGCATGAGGACGCACGAGGAGGTCTCCGACGGGACGCAAAATAGTTAAATCTAAACGGTACGGTTCGGTATCCTAATAAGCGAATCCGTAGCCGTCAAGCATTCCTGCCCAGTCGGTATACTTAAGCACCCAAGGGAGCCAGTTGATGCGGGTCAGAACCGAAGAAAAACGCCACGCCATCGTGCAGGCGGCCAGCGAGGTGTTCCTCGAACTAGGCTTCGAAGGCGCCTCGATGTCGCAGATCGCCGCCCGCGTCGGCGGCTCCAAGCGCACGCTCTACGGCTACTTCCCGTCCAAGGAGGAGTTGTTCGTGGCGTTTGCCAAGGACATGTCCGACCGCTATATCGACCCGGTGCTGGACGCGCTTTCGCAAAGCAACGGCCCCGTCGCCGAGACCCTGCAGCGCTTCGGCGAGGACATCCTCAGCTTCCTGTGCGCGCCCAGCTCGATCACCATCTGGCAGACCATCATCGGCGTGTCTGGGCGGTCGGACGTAGGGGCGCTGTTCTTCACTGCAGGCCCCGAGGAAGGCCTGCAACGCATGGCCGGCTATCTGCAGACGCAGATGGATCGCGGCGTGATCCGCTGCGCCGACGTCCTGATCGCGTCAAGGCAGTTCGGCGGGCTACTGGAGGCGGAAACCCTGATGCCCTGCCTGTTCGGCGCACTGAAAGACCCCTCGTCCGAGTATCTGCGCGAGGCGACGCAGCGCGCGGTCGCCCTGTTCCTGGCGGGCTATGGATGCAAGAGCGCTGCCGCGGCGTGATGTGCGGTGGTGCTTGATACCTGGGGTAAGCGTTGGGTCGCTAGCGACCCCAGTGATGCGCGTGTATGGCACTGGTGCACGCGCGTACTGTTCGAGGCTTTGTCGGTGTGACAACAACAGCGCATCCGTCTGCAGCAGATTGCTGCGTCTGCGCACTGCCGGCAACTTGAGAGCCGCTAACAAAACTACGTCACGCCAGCTGATCTGCTGCATCGCTGCAGGCCCTTGCCCGCCTACTGTTGCGGGACACGCTGCAGGTACGTCCTTGTAAGCCCTTGCGCAGCATCCATGCCGCGTAAGGTCCCGCGACGGTTTGTTCGCCGCTCCAAGTGAACCGCCCTGCGTTGCCTGGCGATCCTTACTCGGCCACCGCGCACTTGGCGCACAGGCCATGCACTTCCAGCGTCTGCGCCTGCGGCTGGAAACCCAGCGCCTTGGCGCGCGCTTCCAGTTGCGCCACCACGTCGCGGTCTTCCAGCTCCACCGCGCTGTGGCAGCGGTCGCAGATCAGGAACGGCACCGAGTGCTGGGCACTGTTGGGGTGGTGGCAGGCGACGAAGGCGTTGACCGACTCGAGCTTGTGCACGAAGCCGTTGGCCATCAGGAAATCCAGCGCGCGGTACACCGTGGGCGGGGCGTCGGCACCGACGCCCTTGCCTTCGCGCACCCAGTCCAGCAGTTCGTAGGCCTTGACCGGCTTGCCGGCGTCGGCGATCAGCCGCAGCACATTGGCGCGGATCGGCGTCAGCCGCAGGCCGCGCTCGCTGCAGGCCCGCTCCACCGCGCGCACGAAGCCGTTGGCGTCATCGACGTGGTGATGCGGTGCAGTGCAGGCGTGTTCGTTGGTCTTCATCACAGGCTCCGGCGGTCAGCCCGCCCCTATCTTGATGAGTGCCGCATCGATGCGTTTCAAGGCGCCCTCGCGTCCGGCCAGGTACACCGTCTGCGAAATGTCCGGGCTGACCTGGGTGCCGGTGATGGCCACGCGCAGCGGCTGGGCCACCTTGCCCATGCCCAGCTCCAGCGCGGCGGCCGCGTCGTGCAGCGCGGCCGAGACGGTCTCCACGCTCCATTCGCCCTGCGCCGCCAGCAGTTCGCGCGCCTTGCCCAGCGGCACCTCTGCGCCCAGCTTGAGGTGCTTCATCACTGCCGCTTCGTCGTAGGTTTCCAGCGGCTGGTACCAGACCACGGCTTTTTCGGCCATTTCCTTCAAGGTCTGCACGCGCTCGCGCAGCGCCACCACCACATCGGCGGCGGCCGGGCCGGCGGCGACGTCGATACCCAGCCTGGCCAGCTGGTATTCCAGCTGTGGGGCGATGCTGGCCGGGTCGTCGGTCTTCAGGTAATGCTGGTTGACCCAGCCCAGCTTGGCCATGTCCAGCCGCGCGGCCTTGGAATTGACGTCCTTGACGTCGAACAGGTCGAGCAATTCCTGCCGACTGAACAACTCCTGGTCGCCGTGCGACCAGCCCAGACGGGCCAGGTAGTTGATCAGCGCATGCGGCAGATAGCCGGCGTCCTTGTACTGCATCACGTCGGCCGCGCCGGTGCGCTTGGACAGCTTGGCGCCCTGCTCGTCCAGGATCATCGGCATGTGCGCGAACTTCGGCACCGGCGCGCCCAGCGCCTGGTAGATGTTGATCTGGCGCGGGGTGTTGTTGATGTGGTCGTCGCCGCGGATCACCTCGGTGATGCCCATGTCCCAGTCGTCCACCACCACCGCGAAGTTGTAGGTGGGGAAGCCGTCCGGGCGGAAGATCACCATGTCGTCGAGCTCGCTGTTGGCGATCTCGATGACGCCCTTGATCAGGTCGTCGAACACCACCGTGCCGCCGGCCGGATTCTTGAAGCGGATGACCCGGTTGGGGTCGTCGCGGTACGGCAGGTTCTGCTCACGGGCGGCACCGTTGTAGCGCGGCTTCTCCTGCCTGGCCATCGCGGCCTCGCGCATGGCGTCGAGTTCGTCGCGGGTCTCGTAGGCGTAATAGGCCTTGCCCTGCGCCAGCAGCTGCTCGGCGACCTCCCTGTAGCGGGCGACGCGCTGGGTCTGGTAGATCGGGCCCTCGTCGTAACCCAGGCCCAGCCATTCCATCGCCTCGAGGATGGCGTCGATCGCCTCCTGGGTGCTGCGCTCACGGTCGGTGTCCTCGATGCGCAGCACGAACTGCCCGCCGCGGCGGCGCGCCTCCAGCCAGCAATACAGCGCAGTGCGGGCGCCGCCGATGTGCAGGTAACCGGTGGGGCTGGGGGCAAAACGGGTGCGGCAGGTCATGGAGCGCTCGGCAGAACGGGGATCGGCCGATTTTACCTTGACCAGCGCAGAGCTGCCCGCGCCCGCCTCAGCGGTTGCGCAACAGGTCGCCGTAGACCACGTCATCGCCGCCGCCGCTGCGCGCCGGGCCGGGCGCGTCGTACAGCACCAGCCAGCTGGGCGTGTCGCCGGCCAGGTGCCTGGGAAGATTGCAGATCGCCTCGGCGCGGTCGCTGTCGGTGCCGTGCGGCAACACCGCCGATTCCAGCAGCTCGTGCTGAAAGCGCGCCGGCGCCTGGTTGGCGGCCAGCACCGCACGCGCGCCAGGCCATTTGAACAGGCGGATTTCGCCGTTCAGCACCATGGTCGGGCCGGCCAGCAGGTACAGGTCGTCGCCGGAATAATGCAGGTCGCGGATGCCCAGCCCGCCCAACTGCAGGAAGTGCTTGCGCAGCAGCGCGCCGTCTTCGTCCAGCGGCACCAGCCGCAGATGGTCGCCATGCGCCTGGACCCGGATCTCCAGCAGCGCCGACCAGCCGCGTAGCACCGGCCCGCGCAGGCCCAGCAGCAGGCGCTCGCCATCCACCACGATGCCTTCGATGTCGAAGCCGTTGTCCTTGCCGGGGATCTCCAGGAACGGGCCGAAGTGCGGGTCGTCGGCCAGCAGGTCGGTGAGCTGATTGTGTCTGGCATCGCCCTTGAGCCGCAGTGCGCGACGGCCGTCGGCGGCTTCGCGTACCAGGCGCGGGGTGCCGTCGGCATCGCGCTCGATCGGCAGGCAGGCCAGCAGGCGACGGTTGGCGTCGAGCTTGAGCTTGGTCAGGCGCTTGGCGTTTTCGGCATCGTCGCGACTGCGCTTGGCGTTCTTGCGCTTGAGCCCATGCGAGCCGATCACCCACAGCAATCCATCCGACAGCGCCATTCCTTCCAGATCCGCCTCCTCGGCCGCCTCGCCGGGCAGATCCAGCAACTCGGCCAATGCAAAGCTCTGCCCGTGGCCGAAGCGCAACGTCTCGTGCTGCACGGGGTCGAGCCTGCGCAGGCGATCCACGGCGCAGGCCTCGTCGCCGGCCACCCACAGCCAGTCATCGGTGAAGGCCGCGCCGGACAGATTGCTGTGCACCCGCGCACCGGGCGCGAACTCGAGACGGACGCTGTGCGGAATCAGGGTTTTCTTGGCCATGGGAACCTGGTGGTTGGTGCAAGGGATGCGAGTGATGGCCGGCGCAGAACGGTCGGGGCGTACGCGTGGCGCGATGGGTCGCGGGCACCGACTGCGCTCGCCTGATGCTGCGCGCAGTGGCTGGCCGCGCGCCCGGTCAGTCGAACGTGGCCAGCCTGGCACGCACGAGCTGAGCGCCCAGTTGACCGACCCAATCGCGATCGTTGGCGACCTGGGCCTGCGCGCGGCTGGCCTCGAAGGCGGCAAAATCCAGCTCCGCATACGCCCACACGGCAGTGCCCTGGGTCTGTACCAGCACGCCATCGGCCGGGAAGCCGACATCCATCGGTGCGAACACCGCCGCTTCGCCGGTATTGACGTCCAGCGCCGGGCTCCACGGCGCTTGCCCGGCCGTGACCGATTGCGCGACGAACACGCGGTTTTCCAGCGCGCGCGCCAGGCAGCCGACGCGCACCCGCATCGCCCCGGCAGCGGTGTCGGTGCAACTGGGCACGATCAACAGCCGCGCGCCGGCCTCATATTGCGCGCGCACCGGCAGCGGAAACTCGCTGTCGTAGCAGATCGCGATCGCCGCACGCACGCCGTCCAGGTCGAACACCTTCAGCGCATCGCCCGGCTCGATCAGCCCGGTGGCCTTTTCGAAGCCGGTCAGCTGCAGCTTGTCCTGCCAGCCGTGCCGGCCATCGGGCGTGAACCAGTCGCTGCGGTTGCGGTAACGGCCCTGGCCCAGGTCCAGCAGAAAGCTGCCGGCAACCAGATGCAGCCGATGCTGGCGCGCCAGGCCGGCAAACAGCTCCAGCCACGGCGCACGCAGCGCCTGGATCGCCGCCAGCGACTCCGGCAATCCGGCAGAAATCTGCGTATCGAAGGTCGCGCCCAGTTCCAGCGCCAGATACTCCGGCAGCACCAGCAGGCGTGCGCCGGCGGCGGCAGCCTCGCCCACCAGCGCGGACTGGCGTGCGGCGAACGCGGCGAAGTCGGCAGGTTTGCCGATCGGGTACTTGGCGACGGCAATTTTCATCTGCTGGCCTGATTGCGATTGATCGATGGCGGAAGAAGTGACTCGGTCACGGCGGCAGTGGCCGCGTCCACACCCGCAGACTGTGGTCGATCTCGCCGTGTTGCAACTCCGCCCACGCCAATTGCACGCGCATGTCCGGTTGCGGTGCATAGCCACGCTTGCGCCAGAACACATCGTTGGGTCGGTGATCGGCCGGCCTGCGCGGATCGTCCTGCGCGCGTTCCACCGAACAGAACGCGGTGAGCGCGAAGCGGCCCAGTGCGCGCGCATGCGCCTCACGCTGGTCGAAAAATGCGTGGCCGATTCCCTGCCCGCGATACTCCGGCAGCAGTACCGATTCGCCTAAATAGAACACGCTGGCCGGCTCGATGCCGGCCGCACGAAACGGCGCATGAAAGGCCTCGCTGTCGTCGAGCAGCGGCAGCCCGGTGGAGGCGCCGATCACCGCATCGCCATCGCGTGCCAGCACGAACACGCTGTCCGGCGAGGCCGCGTAGGCGGCCAGATAGCCGCGCTCGTAATCGGCGTCGCCTTCGTACAGGTATGGCCAGGCGCGGAACACCGCGATGCGCAGTTGCGCCACCGCAGCCAGATGCGGCAGTACCTGCGCGCCGCGCACCGTTTCGACGATCGGGGAGGAGCCGCTCATGCCGGCCATGGTAAGCCAGCCTGGCGCAGCTGCGCTGCCGTGGGTCAGCGCAGCCAGCCGCCATTGCCCGGAGCCGCCGCAGCCGGCTGCTGCCACAGCAACCACACCGCCGCCTCCTCGCTGGCCAGCAGCACGCCGAGCAGTGCATCGGTGCTGCGCGCCCAGTAGCTGCCGTTGCTCAACCGCTGCCACGGCCCGTAGCGCCGCGGACGCATGCTGTCTGTCTCCACATCTTGCCGCTGCGCCGCCTGCAGGAACCCGCTGCCGCCCAGGCGCAATGCCTGCGCGGTGCCCGCATGCAGGCGCAGGCCGATCACCCCCCGGCGTCCGTCGCGGCGCAGGGGCAAGGCCGACAATGGCGAAGCTTCCCAAGACTGCGGCAGCGCTGCGGGAAGCAGCGCCACCGTGTCGATCCCGGCGGGCAGCAAGCGCTGCGCCCGCCGGTGCAACTGTGCGTGAGCGCGCATGCCGGCCTCAGCGCAGGCTGTTGCCAAGCTCGTACCAATCGAGCTTGCGGGTGACCCACATGATGCTGGCCAGGATGCCGAACAGCAGCAGCGATCCCATCAGCAGCGCGTTGTCTTCGGAGATCAACAGGCTGTAGAGCACCCCGTACAACGCGGTGAGCATCGCCGAGAACCCGGCTGCACGCACCCAGCTGCGCAACACCCCGGACAGATAGAAGAACTGCAGGCCGATACACGCCGCGGCCGAGACCAGATACGCCTGCCAGAACGCGATGTGCTCGGAAAGGCTCAACAGCAGCAGGAAGAAGATCGCCAGCGCCAGACCCACCAGCAGGTATTGCAGGGGATGGATCGGCAAACGCTTGATCAACTCGAACAACACGAATGCCACGAAGGTCAGCACCACGAACAGGATGCCGTACTTGCTGGCCCGGTCGGCCTGGGTGTACACGTCCACCGGATCGACCAGCCGCACTTCCAGCGTATCCAGCGCCGACTGGCTGGACTGCAGCTGCGTCTGCGCACCGGTTGCCAGCGACGACAACGACCAACTCGCATCGAAACCGCGCTGGCCGATCGTCGGCGCATTCGGCAAGAAGCGCCCGCCAAACAGCGGATGCGGCCAGGCCGAGCGCAGGGCGATGTCGTTGTTGTCGGCAATCGGTGCGATCGCCAGGCTGCGGGTGCCATCCAGCACGAAGGACATCTCCACCAGGTTGCCATCGCCCAGCGTGCCGGCCAGCGCATCGCTCAACGGCTGCAGATCGGCATGGATACCGGCCGAGCGCTCCGCCAGGCCGCCGGCCCCGCTCTCCAGCGGCAAGCTGCGGCCGTCCACCCGCAGGCTCGGCGTGCCGACCAGGCCGCGCACATCGGAAATGCCCACCGCCAGATGCGGCCGACCATAGCTGCGACCGGCCACGGCCGGATAGGCGAACGGGTCGAACTCGGCCTTGAGCCCGGCCTTCCACGAATACACCTGCACGCGGAACAGGCCGATCTTGCGCTCGGACGGAGTGAGCTCGCCGCTCAGGGTGAGCGTGCGCGGGGTCTGCAGCAGCTGGCCCTCGCGCTTGCGCCAGACCTTGCGCGGGTTGCCCTGTTCGTCGGGCTCGGTGACCTGCACGTCCTCGGTAAACGGCAGCACCCGCACCGGCGCGATGAACTGCTGCTCGCCGGCCTTGCTCTGCGCCACCCGCTCCACCGCCTCGTCGCGGTAACGCGCACGGTCCTGCACCGTGCCGCGGATCAACAGCAATGGAATCAGCAGCAACAGGATCAATCCGCCAATGGTGGCGAAGCGCAACAACAGTTTCAGGGATTTCATCGACCTTCCTCAGTCTGGGAGGTCGCCAGGGTGCGGTGCGCCGGTGTCGGGGATTTGAGGCGAATTTGAAGCCAATGTGAAGTGGATCATCGGACGGCGACTCGGTCGTGCCGGGCCGAAGCCTTGCATCAGCCAGCCGGCAGCCGCAGCGTCGCCAACGCGCCGCCGCCCTCGCGGTTGCCCAGCGTGGCCTCGCCGCCATGCAGGCGCGCGACTTCGCGTACGAACGGCAGGCCAAGGCCGGAGCTGCGTTGTCCGGTCTGCGGGCGGGCCAGCGAATAGAAACGCTCGAACACCCGTTCCAGTGCGTAGTCCGGCACGCCGCTGCCGCGGTCCTGCACTACCAGCTGCACCTGCCCCTTGAGTACCTGCGCACGCAGCTGGACGGTGCTGCCCTGCGGTGAGAACGCGATGGCATTTTCCAGCAGGTTGATCAGCGCCTGGCGCAGCAGGAATCCATCGCCCAGCACGGACTGCTCGCGCGCTGTAGCGGATGCGGCATCGCTTTCAAGCAGCACGCCGGCCGCTCTCGCACGCGGCAGCACCGCATCCAGGACGGCCTGCAGCAAGCCAGCCACCGCGATACGCTCGCGTGTCTGCAGCCAGCCGTGCTGTTCCACCTCGGCCAGTGCGAGCAGCTTGTCGATGGTCTCGGTCAGGCGCAGCTCCTGCGCGCGGATGCTGGCGACAAAGTGCTGGCGATCGGCTTCCGGCAGTGGCTCGCTCAACAATTCGGACGCACCCCGGATTGCCGCCAGCGGGCTCTTCATCTCGTGCGTCAGCGACTGCACGTACTGCTCCACGTAGGCCTTGCCTTCCAGCTTGCGCCGCATGCTTTCCAGCGCCTGGCCCAGGTCGCCGATTTCATCGCCGCGCGGTTTGGGCGGCGGCACCGGTACGCCCGCACTCACCGCCTGCGCGTAGCGATTGAGCCGGCCGATGCCGCGCATCAGCCACCAGGTCATCCAGATGCCGATCAGCGCGGAAATGCCGATCAGCCAGGCACCGCGCTGCAGGATGTTGCGCTGGCTGGCCTCGATGAACGGGTCGATGCTGCGATTGGGCTGCGCCAGCGTCAGTACGCCGATCAACCTGGCCGGGTCATTCGGCGCATAGATCGGCGCGGCCACATGCATCACCGTGGCGGTCGGGTCGCCATCGACCTCGGGGCTGGAGCGGGCGCCATATTCGCCGCGCAAGGTGCGATAGACATCGTTCCAGCGCGAGTTGTCGCGGCCCACATCGCGCCCCAGCGAATCGAACACCACCACGCCGCGTGCGTCGGTCACGGTGACGCGGTAGGCCACGTTGTTCTTGCGGAACCGCCACACCCAGGCCTTGGGATCGCGCCGCTGCGCCTGCGCCAGGTTGCGCGCGAAACTGCCGTTGGCGATGGTGCCGGCAGCCAGCTCGCCGCCGGCCATTTCCGCCAGTACATTGGCCGCATCCACCAGCGTGGATTCCATCGCCTGGCGCACGCCCGGCTTGACCTCGTTGACGAACACCCGCATCACGAAGAACGCGGCCAATCCGACGATCAGAAAGAAGCCCAGAAACAGCTTGAGACCGAGCCGCATCTCAGGCCCCGGCCGGGAGAACAACGTGACGCCTGCGCTCGCCCATGGCTACAGCTCCAGCGCGTAGCCGAGGCCACGATGGGTGCGGATCGGGTCGGCCGGCACGCCGGCCTGGCGCAACTTGCCGCGCAGCGTCTTGATATGGGTGTCCACGGTGCGGTCTGCGCTGTCGGCAGCAGCGTCCCAGCCACGGTCCATCAGCTGCGCGCGGCTCAGGATCGCGCCGGGGCGCTGCAACAGCGCCGACAGCAGCGCGTACTCGTAGCGGGTCAGCGGCAGCAACGCATCGCCGTAACGGATGCGGCTGCCCTCGCGATCGATCGCAAACGCGCCATGCGGCTGCCAGCCAGTGTCCGCCACGGCGGCCACATTGCGACGCCGCAGCCGCGCGCGCACCCGCGCCACCAGTTCGCGCGGGGAGAACGGCTTGGCCATGTAGTCGTCGGCGCCCAGTTCGAAGCCGAGCACGCGGTCGATCTCGTCGTTGCGCGCGGTCAGGAAGATCACCGGCACATCGCTGAAACCACGCAGCGCGCGGCACACCTCAAAGCCGTTGATGTCCGGCAGGCCCACGTCCAGCACCACCACGTCGGCCGGGTCGGCACGCAGCCGCGCCAGCGCATCCCGGCCCAGCAGGCAATGCTCGGGCACATAGCCTTCGCTGCGCAGCGCGTACAGCACCGTATCGGCAATGGCGGCTTCGTCTTCGACGACAAGCACGCGGGCGGGGGACTCGGACATGGCGCGCAGCATAGCCGCATGCTGGCGCGGCCCGTACACTGCCGCGATGAACTATCGCCACGCCTTCCATGCCGGCAACCATGCCGACGTGCTCAAGCACATCGCCTTGCTGGCGCTGATCGACACCCTCAAACGCAAGGACACCCCGTTCTTCGTGCTCGACACCCACGCCGGGCGCGGGCGCTACCAGCTCGGCGGCGAGGAAAGCCGCAAGACCAACGAGGCCGATGCCGGAGTGATGCGGCTGATGGCCGAATCGACCCTGCCCGAGGTGGTCGAACGCTATCTGCGCGCGGTGCAGGCCGACAACCAGGGCGTCGCCCGTCCGGCCACGCCCGGCCAGAAGCCGGCACGCCCCACCGCCGGCATCCAGATCAACCATTACCCCGGCTCGCCGCTGCTGGCAGCGCAGGCGCTGCGCGAACAGGACCGCATGGCGTTCTGCGAGTTGCAGCCGGAAGAGGCCGAGGCGCTCAAGCGCCTGTTCGCCAGGGACAGCCGCGTGCGCGTGCATGCCGGCGATGGCTACGAGGCGATTCGCGCCTTCGTGCCGCCGCGCGCGGGCGAAACCAGGATCGGCCGCGGGCTGGTGCTGATCGACCCGCCGTACGAGGCGCAGGAGGCCGAGTACCCGCAGGTCATCCACAGCGTGCGCGAGACCCTGGCGCGCTGGCCGCAGGCGATCTGCATGGTCTGGTACCCGATCAAGCTGCGCCGCAGCCTGCAGCCGTTCATGCGCAAGGCCGCCACGCTGCCGGCCAAGTCGGTGCTGGTCGCCGAGCTGCAGGTGCGCCCGGACGACTCACCGCTGCGCCTGACCGGCAGCGGGTTGCTGATCGTCAATGCACCGTGGCAGTTCGACCAGGTGCTGGCGCCCGCGCTGCCGGTGCTGAGGCAGCATCTCGGCGAGGCCGGCGCCTCGACCCGGCTGGAGTGGCTGCGCCAGGACGCCTGAGTCATCGGTGGCGGCGCTTCCTCGCGCTGACAAACGCGGCGCCACACTCACGACTGGATCACAGTATCGCTCGGTACAGTGGCGAGGGAAGCAATGCCACCCCCTGACGGCCCCAGCGGCGCACCGGATTCGTTCACGGTCGTGCCCTGGGCGGGTGCCAGAATCTTCCGATCTTTAAGGAACACCGGTCATGGCCATTCGTAATCGCATGCCTCCTTGGCATGAAAATTTCAGCCTGCCCAATGGCCGCACCCTTCTGCTCCGCCCGATCCGCCCCGAGGACGGTCCGCCGCTGCAGGGCGCTTTCAGCCTGTTGGGACCGGAGGAAATCCGCGCGCGCTTTGTGCGTTCCTCCGCCGAAATCACCCCGGAGATGGTGCAGCGCCTGACCCATCCCAACCCCAAGAGCGAAATCGTGCTGGTGGCCGCCGAACAGCTGCCGCCGGGCGAAGCGCTGGTGGGCGCGGTGGCGCGCGCGGCGCTGGTGCCAGGCACCCGCCAAGCCGAGTACACCATCCTGGTCAGCAGCTTCGTCGCCGGCCAGGGGCTAGGACGGCAGCTGATGCGCAAGCTGGTCAAGTGGGCACGGCGCAAGTACCTGGATTGCCTGTTCGGCGACGTGCTGCAAAGCAATATGCCGATGCTGCAGCTGGCCGAATCGCTGGGCTTCAAGCCGCAGCCGCATCCGGAGTCGCCGGAGCTGGTGCGGATGGTGCTCGAGCTGGATGCCTGAGGGCTGGGATTCGGGATTCGGGATTCGGGAATCGGTTTAGAGCAGGATCTGCGGATTGGCTGCAGGGCCCTTGCCCGCCCACCCTCGCAGGACACGCCGCAAGGACGTCCCTGTAGGCTCTGGCGCGGCATCGATGCCGCTCAAGGTCCCGCGACGGTGAGCGGGCAAGGACCTGTCGGGATGGTCGGTATGTATCTGGCGGGAGCGCCGCATATCCGACCAACGTGGCGCAGGTAGCTCGACGCCGGCTTTCACGCCGGATGGACCGGCCGCGGTGGGTGCTCTGATAAAATTACCGGCTGATGCCGTCGCCAACCACCTTCCCCTCCCCGCCGCTGCCCAAGTCCGGCCAGCTCCGCGCATATTGGCGCGCTCCGTCTTCGCCGACCGCACTGGCCTGGTCGATCGCACGCGCCGCCGAGGCGCATGCGGGGCCGTTGCTGGTGATCGCCCGCGACAACCAGAGCGCGCATCAGATCGAGGCGGATCTGCATGCCTTGCTCGGCGAGCAGACCACGCTGCCGGTGGTGCCGTTTCCCGATTGGGAAACCCTGCCCTACGACCAGTTCAGCCCGCACCCGGAAATCATCAGCCAGCGTCTGGCAGCGCTGCATCGGTTGCCTGCACTGACCCGTGGCGTGGTCATCGTGCCGGTGCAGACGTTGATGCAGCAGCTGGCGCCGTTGAGCTACATCGTCGGTGGCAGTTTCGATCTCAAGGTCGGGCAGCGGCTGGATCTGGATGCGGAAAAACGCCGTCTGGAAAGCGCCGGTTACCGCAACGTCCCGCAGGTGATGGACCCGGGCGATTTCGCGGTGCGCGGCGGCCTGCTCGACGTGTTTCCGATGGGCGAAGCCACGCCGCTACGGATCGAGTTGCTGGACGAGGATATCGACTCGATCCGCGCATTCGACCCGGAATCGCAACGCTCGCTGGACAAGGTCGAGGCCGTCAAGCTGCTGCCCGGCCGCGAAGTGCCGATGGACGATGCGAGCGTGGAGCGCGTGCTGGCCTGCCTGCGCGAGCGTTTCGACGTGGATACCCGGCGCAGCGCGCTGTATCAGGATCTGAAATCGGGCCTGGCGCCGTCGGGGGTCGAGTACTACCTGCCGATGTTCTTCAGCAAGACCGCCACCTTGTTCGATTATCTGGACAAGCGCGTGCTGCCGCTGGTCGCCACCGGCGTCTCCAACGCGGCGGACACGTTCTGGGCGCAGACACAGGACCGCTACGAGCAGCGCCGCCACGATGTGGAACGCCCGCTGCTGACGCCGGACGAGTTGTATCAATCGCCGGACGCATTGCGCGAGCGGCTCAACAAGCTGGCGCGTATCGAAGTCTGGGCCAGCGATCATCCGCGTATCGACGAGGCCGCCGCACTCGGCGACCAGCCGTTACCGCCGCTGCCGGTGGCGGCAAAAGACGCACCGGCCGGTCAGGCGCTGGCCTCGTTCCTGGGCCATTACCCTGGCCGCGTGCTGGTGGCCGCAGATACTGCCGGTCGTCGCGAAGCCTTGATGGAAGTGCTGGCCGCCGCGCAGTTGAAGCCGGAGGTGGTCGCCGACCTGCCCGCCTTCCTGGCTGCGCCCGGGCTGCGCTTCGGCATCACCGTGGCGCCGCTGGAAGACGGCTTTGCGCTGGACGCCCCGCAGATTGCGGTACTGACCGAGCGCCAGCTGTTTCCCGAGCGCGCCAACCAGCCACGCCGCAGCCGCCGGGTCGGACGCGAGCCGGAAGCGATCATCCGCGATCTGGGCGAACTGTCCGAAGGCGCGCCGATCGTGCACGAGGATCACGGTGTCGGCCGCTACCGCGGGCTGATCGTGCTCGATGCCGGCGGCATGCCCGGCGAGTTCCTGGAAATCGAATACGCCAAGGGCGACCGGTTGTATGTGCCGGTGGCGCAGCTGCATCTGATCAGCCGTTATTCCGGCGCCTCGGCCGAGACCGCGCCGCTGCATTCGCTCGGCGGCGAGCAATGGACCAAGGCCAAGCGCAAGGCGGCCGAAAAGGTCCGCGACGTGGCGGCCGAATTGCTGGAAATCCAGGCCCGCCGACGTGCGCGTGCCGGTCTGGCCTTGCAGGTGGACCGAGCGATGTACGAGCCGTTCGCGGCCGGTTTTCCATTCGAGGAAACCGCCGACCAGCTGGCGGCCATCGATGCGACGCTGCGCGATCTAGGCAGCAGCCAGCCGATGGACCGCGTGGTCTGCGGCGACGTCGGCTTCGGCAAGACCGAAGTGGCCGTGCGTGCCGCATTTGCCGCGGCAAGCGCCGGTAAGCAGGTCGCCGTGCTGGTGCCGACCACGCTGCTGGCCGAGCAGCATTACCGCAATTTCCGCGACCGCTTCGCCGATTACCCGATGAAGGTGGAAGTGCTGTCGCGCTTCAAGAGCACCAAGGAAATCAAGGCCGAGCTGGAGAAGGTCGCCAGCGGCGAGATCGACGTGATCATCGGCACGCACCGGCTGCTGCAGCCGGACGTCAAGTTCAGGGACCTGGGCCTGGTCGTGGTCGACGAAGAGCAGCGCTTCGGTGTACGGCAGAAGGAGGCGCTCAAGGCGATGCGCGCCAACGTGCATCTGCTCACGCTCACCGCCACGCCGATCCCGCGCACGCTCAACATGGCCATGGCCGGCCTGCGCGACCTGTCGATCATCGCCACCCCGCCGCCGAACCGGCTGGCGGTGCAGACCTTCATCACCGCCTGGGACAACACGCTGCTGCGCGAGGCCTTCCAGCGCGAGCTCAGTCGCGGCGGGCAGCTGTACTTCCTGCACAACGATGTGGAAAGCATCGTGCGCATGCAACGCGAGTTGTCCGAACTGGTGCCGGAAGCGCGCATCGGCATCGCCCACGGGCAGATGCCCGAGCGCGAGCTGGAACGGGTGATGCTGGATTTCCAGAAGCAGCGCTTCAACGTGTTGCTGTCGACCACGATCATCGAGTCGGGCATCGACATCCCCAATGCCAACACCATCATCATCAACCGCGCCGACCGCTTCGGCCTGGCCCAGTTGCACCAGCTGCGCGGCCGCGTCGGCCGCTCGCATCACCGCGCCTATGCGTACCTGGTGGTGCCGGATCGTCGCTCGATGACCTCCGATGCGGAGAAGCGCCTGGAAGCGATCGCCTCCATGGACGAGCTCGGCGCCGGCTTCACCCTGGCCACGCACGATCTGGAAATCCGTGGTGCCGGCGAGCTGCTGGGCGAAGACCAGAGCGGGCAGATGGCCGAGGTCGGTTTCAGCCTCTATACCGAGTTGCTGGAACGCGCGGTGCGCAGCATCCGCCAGGGCAAGCTGCCGGACCTGGATGCCGGCGAGGAGGTTCGTGGCGCCGAGGTCGAGCTGCACGTGGCCTCGCTGATTCCCGAGGACTATCTGCCCGATGTGCATACGCGCCTGACGCTGTACAAGCGCATCTCCAGCGCACGCGATGCCGATGCGCTGCGCGAATTGCAGGTGGAGATGATCGACCGCTTCGGCCTGCTGCCGGACCCGGTCAAGCACCTGTTTGCGATTGCCGAGCTCAAGCTGCAGGCCAATGCGCTGGGTGTGCGCAAGCTGGACCTGGGCGAGAATGGCGGCCGGCTGGTCTTCGAGGCAAAACCGGCGATCGACCCGGTCGCGGTGATCCAGCTGATCCAGAAGCAGCCCAAGATCTACACCATGGACGGCCCGGACAAGCTGCGCATCAAGCTGCCGCTGCCGGAAGGCGCCGACCGTTTCAACGCCGCACGCGGCCTGCTGACGATGCTGGCGCCGAGATAACGAAGCTCCCGGGGCGGTGGCGCCTGCTTTGCGCACCGCTCTCGGTCATGGAAGACGCAAGGACGGGTCGATCGCCTTGCAATTGCGGGGCGGAGTGAACCCGGTCCAGTGCGGCATTTCACTACGCGCAGCACCTTGCGATGCCGGTGCGTGACCGCTGCTGCCTGTTTCGTGTGCATTCCCGGCAGCGGCGGCGCACCCATCCAGGCCGCACGCAGGAAAAGCAGGCCACCATCCGGCTGGCTGTCCTGCGGGGCTGTCCAGGACATTGGTTCCTGAGTCTGCTTGCGACAAAGCTGAGCAGTTAATGTCCGGGAAGTGATGGGTTTCGCAAATCCGTCACCGCAGTGAATTTGGCCTCAATATTCCTGCCGCGCGCCGATACCTGCATGGACCGGCGTGATCCCCGTGTGCAGAGATGCCCGCGAGCCCACGCCGGAGCGACCGTCTTCCGCGTCCAGGCACGCACCCGTGCGCCATCGCATCGTTGAGGCATCAATGAACACGCTCCTGTCCGATCTACCCGCGCCGCTGACGCTCGCCCTCGAAGGCGAGATGACCATCCGTCGCGCTGCAGAACTCAAGCCGCTGCTGCAGCCGGCATTGCTGCATCCGGGTGGATTGCATCTGGACCTGGGGGCCGTCAGCGAGATCGATACCACCGGTCTGCAGCTGCTGCTGGCGACCAAGCAGGCGATCCAGGCCGACGGACGGCCGTTTTCGCTGACCGATTCCAGCCGCGCGGTGGTCGATGTGATCGAACTGCTCGGCCTGCTCGAAGCGCTGTACCCGCATGCGGTTGCAGGTATCGGCGAACGCATTCACTAACGGACTGGCAACGCGCATGGACATGAATCAGCTGATGCAGACCTTCCTGGCCGAGAGCCGGGATCTGCTCGAAGACATGGAACGTCATCTGCTCGAAGCCGAGCGTGGCGAATCCTCGCCGGACGCGGTCAATGCGATCTTCCGTGCGGCGCACACCATTAAGGGCTCGGGCGGACTGTTCGATCTGCCGCAACTGGTCGGCTTCACCCATGTGGTGGAAAGCGTGCTGGACCTGGTGCGCGATGACGCGCTGACGCTGAGCTCGGAACTGATCGCGCTGCTGCTGGTGTGCTGCGACCACATCCATGCGCTGGTGGAAACTGCGGCCGACCCCGGTCACGCCGATGCCGCCGCATTGGCTGCAGAGGCCGAGCCCCTGCTGGCACAATTGCAGACCTACCTGCAGGTCAGCGCATGCGGTGTCACTGCCACGGCCCTCCAGCACAGCATTCCGGAAAAACAGAGCGGTTACTGGCGCATCACGCTGAAACTGTTCGCCGACGCGCTGCGCTACGGCAACTCGCCGCTCAAGCTGATTCGCAATCTGCGTGGGCTGGGTTCGGTCGAGTCGATCAGCACCGACGTCAGCCAGCTGCCGAGCTTTGAGGCACTCGATCCGGAAGCCAATTATCTCGGTTTCCAGATCCTGCTACGCAGCGATGCCGACCGTGCCGCCATCGAGGACGTGTTCGAGTTCGTACGCGAAGACTGCGATCTGGAAATCATCTCGGTGCCGGCGCCGTCAAACGCCACCGCCGTGCTTGCAAGCGAGCCGGCCGTGGCTGCCGCAGCGCCGATCGTCGGCTTGCTGGCTGCCGCCCCGGCCACAGCGCCGGTGCGTGCGGCGCAGGACACCGGCGCACGCAACACCGACGCGCGCTCGATCCGCGTCGATGCCGACAAGCTCGATCGCATGATCGACCTGGTCGGCGAACTCATCATCGCCGTGGCCGGCACCAATGCCAACGCACAACGCACCGGCGACACGCAGTTGCTGGAGTCGGCCTCGATCCTGGCCGGCCTGGTGGAAGAGGTGCGCGAAAGCGCCCTGCAACTGCGCATGGTCAAGATCGGTGGCACCTTCAGCCGCTTCCAGCGCGTGGTGCACGATGTGGCACGTGAACTCGGCAAGGACATCGCGCTGGTGGTGGCCGGCGAAGACACCGAGCTGGACAAGTCGGTGGTGGAGAAGATCGGCGACCCGCTCACCCATCTGGTGCGCAACGCGATGGACCACGGCATCGAGCCGGCGGAGGTGCGCGTGGCGCGCGGCAAGCCCGCACGCGGCACGGTGGGCCTCAACGCATATCACGACTCCGGCAGCATCGTCATCCAGATCACCGACGACGGCGGCGGCCTGAACCGCGACCGCATCCTGGCCAAGGCGCTGGAACGCGGCCTGATCGAGCCGGGCCGCCAGCTCAGCGACCGCGAGGTGTTCGCGATGATCTTCGAGCCGGGGTTTTCCACCGCCGAAAAGGTCACCAACCTGTCCGGGCGCGGCGTCGGCATGGACGTGGTCAAGCGCAACATCACCGCGCTGCGCGGCACCGTGGAGATCGACAGCACGGCAGGCGCTGGGACCACCATCTCGGTACGGCTGCCGCTGACGCTGGCCATCATCAACGGCTTCCAGGTCGGTGTCGGCAAGTCGGTGTTCGTGGTGCCGCTGGACGTGGTGGAGGAATGCGTAGAGTTCACGCCCGACTACAGCAGCGACTACATCGACCTGCGTGGCAGCGTGCTGCCGTATGTGCGCCTGCGCGAACTGTTCGCGCTCGGCGGCAGGACACCGGCGCGCGAAAGCATCGTGGTGATCCGCCAGGGTACCCAGCGCTTCGGCCTGGTCGTGGACACCTTGCTGGGCGAATGGCAGACCGTGATCAAGCCGTTGTCCAAGGTCTTCGCCCAGGTCAAGGGCATCAGCGGCTCGAGCATCCTGGGCAGCGGCGATGTCGCGCTGATTCTCGATGTGCCGAGCCTGCTCCAGCAATTGCATCCAAACCAGGACGCCCTGGCGGCCTGAGCACATCCACCAGCACTCCCCCTATCACTGCGTCATTCGTTGTTCCCTGACCCCAGGAAGCTGCCGCCATGTCACACCGTTTTCCGACCGCCACGCAGTTGTGGTTCACCGCCGCCCTCGCCCTCGCCTTGCCCGTGGTGGTGGTGGTTGCCGGCTTTGCGCTGACGTCGTCGCACGGCGCCCTGCTCGCCGCCAGCGCACTCGCCGCACTCGTCAGCGGTGCATTGCTGCTCCGCGCGATCCGCGCCGCGACCGGCTCGCTGGAGCTTGCCACCACCACGTTGGATGCCTTCGCGCGCGGCAACTTCGCCGTCGCCCTGCCGCAGCTGCGCGACGAGGAGGCCTGCGAGGTGTTGCGCGCGTTGCGCAAGGTGCAGAGCAACATCGCCCACGTGAACGAGGAGATCAACCGCGTCTCGCAGGAACACGACGCTGGCGAAATCGAAGTACGCATCGACGTGGCACGCTTCGATGGCGACTTCCGCACGATGGGCGAAGGCATCAACCGCATGGTGGCCAGCCATATCGCGGTCAACAAGCAGGCCATGGCCTGCGTGGCCGAGTTCGGCCGCGGCAACTTTTCCGCCGAGCTGGAACGCCTGCCGGGCAAGAAAGCCTTCATCAACGAAATCGTCGACCAGATCCGCGGCAACCTCACCGGCATGGTCGCCGAGGTCAACCGCCTGGCGACCGAGCACGATGTCGGCGATATCGACGTGGTCATCGACACCCAGCGTTTCACCGGCGATTTCCGCCGCATGGCCGAAGGCATCAATACGATGGTGGCCAGCCACATCGCGGTCAACAAGCAGGCCATCGCCTGCGTGGCCGAGTTCGGCCGCGGCAACTTCACCGCGCAGCTGCCGCTGCTGCCGGGCAAGAAGCGCTTCATCAACGAGACCCTGGAACAGGTGCGCGGCAGCCTCACCGGCCTGATCCGCGCGATCAACCACATGTCGGCCGAGCACGAAGCCGGCGACATCGACGTTGTCATCGACAGCAGCGGCTTTGACGGCGATTTCCGCAGCATGGCCACCGGCATCAACCAGATGGTGGGCGCGCATATCGCGGTCAAGAAGCTGGCGATGGGTGTGGTGGCCGAATTCGGTCGCGGCAACTTCGATGCACCGCTGGCGCAGCTGCCTGGCAAGAAGGCCTTCATCAACGATACCGTGGAGCGTGCGCGCGGCAACCTGCGCAGCATTTCCGAAGTGATCCAGGTGATGGGCTCGATGGCCAGCGGCGATCTCACCCACACCGTGGAAGGCCACTACGAAGGCGCCTTCGCCGACATGCAGCGCTACGTCAACACCACCATGGGCCGGCTGACCGAGATCGTCGATGAGGTCAACCGCAACGCCGAGAATCTGGCCAGCGCCGCCGAACAGGTCAGCGCCACCGCGCAGGTGCTGGCGCAGGCCGCCAGCGAACAGGCGGCCGGCGTGGAAGAGACCAGCGCCTCGCTGGAACAGATGACTGCCTCCATCGCACAGAACACCGAGAACGCGCGCATCACCGACAGCATGGCCGCCAAGGCCGCGAGCGAGGCCGCCGACGGCGGCGACACCGTGCGCGCCACCGTGGTGGCGATGAAGGACATTGCCAAGAAGATCGGCATCATCGACGACATCGCCTACCAGACCAATCTGCTGGCGCTCAATGCCGCAATCGAAGCGGCGCGCGCCGGCGAGCATGGCAAGGGCTTTGCGGTGGTCGCGGCGGAAGTGCGCAAGCTGGCCGAGCGCAGCCAGATCGCCGCGCAGGAAATCGGCGAGGTGGCCGGCTCCAGCGTGGACCTGGCCGAAAGCGCCGGCCGCGTGCTCGGCGAGATGGTGCCCTCGATCCGCCGCACCTCCGACCTGGTGCAGGAAATCGCCGCCGCCTCCGAAGAACAGACCGCCGGCGTCAGCCAGATCAATACCGCCGTCGGCCAGTTGAACCAGACCACGCAGTCGGCTGCGGCCAATGCCGAAGAACTGGCCGCCACCTCGGAGGAAATGAGCGCGCAGGCCGAACAACTGCAGCAGTTGATGGGCTTCTTCCGGCTGGGCAATGGCTCGCGCGCCGTAGCCTCGAACGCCAACAAGCCTGGCCCGCGCCGGATCGCTACGCACAGCAACAACGCGATCAGCGCGCCGCCGCGCCGTACCAACGTGCGCCAGATCAGCGCGGTGGCGGCCACCGCCGATGCGATCGACGAATCGCAGTTCGCCAGCTTCTGAGGAAACGACGATGCAACCGCACAGCGCAGCCAGCACCACGACAGCGCCGTCATCGACGGCACCGCAGCAATACCTGACCTTTCTGCTGGGCACGGAAATGTTCGGCCTGGGGATCCTCGGCATCAAGGAAATCATCGAATACCGGGCGCCCACCGACGTGCCGATGATGCCGCCGGCCCTGCGCGGAGTGATCAACCTGCGCGGCGCGGTGGTGCCGGTGGTGGATCTGCAGCAACGCTTCGGCCGCAATGCCAGCGCGATCACCAAGCGCAGTTGCATCGTGATCGTGGAGATCGCCCATGGCGAGGCACATCAGGTGCTTGGCCTGTTGGTGGATGCGGTGAGCGAAGTGCTGGAGATCGCGCCAGACGCTATTGCCGGCGCCCCCAGTTTTGGCGCCGGCATTGCACGCGAGTGCATCCATGCGATGGCCAGGATCGGCGAACGCTTCGTGATCCTGCTCGACGCCGAGGCCGTGCTGGGCAACGGCGCACTCGTACACCTGCCTGTCGCCGACTTGGCAGCCTGACATGTTCTGCATGCACGCAAGGACTCCCATGCGCCCCACCCTTCTCTCCTGCAGCTGCGCGCTGGACGGCCCGGTACTGGTCGTTGACGACAGCGTGGTTCAGCGCGAACACGCGATGGCGCTGTGCCGCCAGCTCGGCGCCGTGGCGGTCGACGGCGCGGTCGACGGCCACGCCGCGCTGGCTTGGCTGGGCAATGCGATTGCGCCATCGCTGCTGCTGATCGACCTGGAAATGCCGGGCATGGACGGCGTACAGCTGCTTGATGCGCTGGCGCGCGGCAAGTACGGCGTGCCGGTGGTCGTGGTCTCTCAACGCGGTGGCGCCTTGATCGATGCGGTGACGCAGCTCAGCCGCAGCGCCGGCGTGCACGTGCTCGGCGGCATCGAAAAGCCGATGCAGCTGCAGGATCTGGCCAACGTGCTGGAATGCGAACCGGAACCGGCCACAAACGCGCCTACGTTTGCACAGGCGGCAATTTCGCCGCTGATGTCCAGCGGTGGCGCGGCGGCATCGCGGCTTGACCGGGCCATGCGCCGCGGTGAAATCCGCGTGGCCTACCAACCCAAACTCGATCTCAGGGATGGCCGTCTGCGCGGTGTGGAAGCGCTTGCCCGCTGGCGCCGTCCGCAAGGCGACATGATCGGACCGGACCGCTTCATTCCGCTGGCAGAACGCGAAGGCCTGATCCATGCATTGACCCAGCAGGTAATCGACCTGGCAGTCGCGCAACTGGTGGACTGGCGTGCAGAAGGCTTCGAGCTGAGCCTGGCGTTGAACCTGTCGCCCAATTTGCTTGGGGAGCAGGGCTTTCTTGAACAACTGTGCGGCAAGCTGAGCGACAACGGCCTGAGCCCTGCCGATCTGGTGCTGGAACTCACCGAAAGCGCCATCGTGGAGCCGACCAATGCCTTGAGCATGCTGGCGCGTCTGCGTCTGCATGGGTTCGGCCTGTCGATCGACGACTACGGCACGGGCTTTTCCTCGCTGCAGCGCCTGGCCAGCATTCCCTTCACCGAACTCAAGCTGGATCGCAGCTTCGTGCATGCCGCCCATCGCAGCCGCAGTCAACGCACCGTGCTCGAATCCACGCTGGAACTGGCGCACCGGCTCGAACTCACCGCCGTGGCCGAGGGCGTGGAAACGCCGGACGACTGGCGCATGCTGCGCGAGCTGGGCTGCGATCTGGCGCAAGGCTATCTGATGGGTTCGCCGATGCCCGGGCCGATGCTATCGGAATGGTGGCGCGAACACGCCGTGCGCATCGCACGCCTGTGCGGCGACGTGCTGCCCAGCGATGCGGATGTTGCCTGACATGAGCACAGCCACCGCCATCACCGAACAGGAATTCGGCCGCTTCCAGCGCTTCATCTTCGAAGCGGCCGGCATCAGCATTTCTCCCGGCAAGAAGGCCATGTTATGCGGCCGCCTGGGCAAGCGCCTGCGCGAACATCAGTTCAGCAACTACACGCAATATCTGCAGTTGCTGGAAGGCCGGCAGGACCGCGCCGAGATCCAGACCGCGATCGATCTGCTGACCACCAACGAAACCTACTTCTTCCGCGAGCCCAAGCACTTCGAGCTGCTGCGCAGGCTGGCCGGCGAACATCGCGGCGGCCTGCCGTTCCGCTGCTGGAGCGCGGCCAGTTCCAGCGGTGAAGAAGCCTACAGCATGGCGATGGTTCTGGACGACACCTTGCAGGGGCGTCCGTTCGACGTGGTGGGCACCGACATCAGCACCCGCGTACTGGCCAAGGCGCGTACCGGACATTACGCGCTGCAACGCATCGACGGCATTCCGCAGGCGTATCTCAAGCGCTATTGCCTGCGTGGTCAGGGCGAGTACGACGGCACACTGCTGGTGGAACGCCGCCTGCGCGACCGGGTCAAGTTCGTGCATGCCAACCTCAATACGGCATTGCCGATGCTGGGCAGCTTCGATGCAATCTTCCTGCGCAATGTGATGATCTATTTCAACGGTCAGACCAAGCGCGAGGTCATCCTGCGTGTGCTGTCCAACCTCAAATCAGGTGGATACTTCTGCATCGGTCATTCGGAAAGCCTGAGCGAACTCGACATCGGCCTGGTGCAGGTGGCACCCTCGATCTTCCGCAAGGCCTGAGCCAAGGATCCGACGTGTCGACAGCCTTCAATCGCCCTGCCGCCATCCCCAATCCCATCAAGGCCATGGTCGTCGACGACTCGGCGGTGGTGCGCCAGGTGTTGGTCAGCGTGCTTAACGACGCACCCGACATCGAGGTCATCTCCACTGCGGCCGACCCGTTGCTGGCCATCGAAAAGATGCGCAAGCAATGGCCGGACGTGATCGTGCTGGATGTGGAAATGCCGCATATGGATGGCATCACCTTCCTGCGCAAGATCATGAGCGAGCGCCCCACACCGGTGGTGATCTGTTCGACGCTCACCGAGAAAGGCGCACGCGTCACCATGGATGCCCTGGCTGCCGGTGCGGTGGCAGTGGTGACCAAGCCACGGTTGGGACTCAAGCAGTTCCTCACCGACTCGGCCGAGGAACTTGTCAATACGGTGCGCAGCGCCGCACGCGCCAACGTCAAACGGCTGGCCGCCCGCGTTGCCGCAGCGCCACTGGAAGCCGAGGTCAAGCACACCGCCGATGTGATCTTGCCCGCGCAAAGCGGCCGCGCGCTGGCGCAGACCACCGAGCGCATCGTTGCCATCGGCACCTCCACCGGCGGCACCCAGGCACTGGAAGAAGTACTGACTGCACTGCCACGCGTCTGCCCCGGCATCGTGATCGTGCAGCACATGCCGGAGAAGTTCACCGCCGCCTTCGCCGCGCGCCTCAACGGCCTGTGTCAGATCGCGGTAAAAGAGGCCGCCAACAACGACCGGGTGATGCCGGGCCGCGCACTGATCGCGCCGGGCGGCAAGCATCTGCTGCTGCGCCGCAGTGGCGCGCAATATTTTGTCGAAGTGATGGAAGGGCCGCCGGTCAACCGGCATCGTCCGTCGGTGGATGTGCTGTTTCGCTCGGCCGCGCGTGCGGCCGGCAGCAATGCGTTGGGCATCATCATGACGGGCATGGGCGACGACGGTGCCGCTGGCCTGCTGGAAATGCGCCAGGCCGGCGCGCGTACCGTGGCGCAGGACGAACACACCAGCATCGTGTTCGGCATGCCCAAGGAGGCGATCAAACGCGGCGGCGCCGACCGCATCCTGCCGCTCGGCGCGATGGCACGCGAGATCGTGACACAGTTGCAGTGACGCGCAGCACGCGGAAACAGCAGAACTACAACTGCGACTCCAGCGGCAACCAGCCCATCACCGTCGCCGCACCACGTCGCCACACGCTCGCTGCCGGCTCCTGCGACCATACCTCGGGCGGTTGTGCCGCATCGTCGTGCCAGCGCAGCTCGCCCTGATCCAGGGTCACGCGGTAACTCAACGGCGCACTGATCTTGCGGTTGTAGACCTGCTCCAGTTGCGCCGCCACTGCGCGATCGTTGAACAGCAGGCCCATCTCGGTATTGAGGTTCATCGAGCGCGGATCCAGATTGAACGAGCCGATGAAGCCGCTGCTGTCGTCCACCACGAAGGCCTTGGTGTGCAGGCTGGCCCCGCTGGAGCCGAACAGGCTGCCATCGGGCTTGCCCATCGGCTTGAGCTCGTGCAGGCGCACGCCCTGCATGAGCAAGGGCACCCGGTAATCGGCATAGCCGCTGTGGACGGCAACCACATCGTTTGCCGCCAGCGAGTTGGTCAACACGCTGACGCGCACCTTGCGCCGGCGTAACGCGCCGATCCAGCGCATGCCTTCATCGCCCGGCACGAAGTACGGCGAGATCACCGTCAATTCCCGCTGCGCATGCGCCATTTCGCCGATCAACACCGGCGTCATCCAGTCCGCCTGCGGCGGTGCGCCCTCGGCCTTCTCCGGCGGGTCGGAGACGATGCGCGCCTGATCCAGCCAGTGCACCTGGCGCTGGCCCTGCGTCAACGCCTGCACGCTGGGCGACTGGCGCAGCCGCTCCACATACGGATGCGCGCGCGCCGATTCCAGACCGGCATCCAGGCTGCCGCGCAGCGCATCCAGCGCCTGCGGCCGTGCGGTCACCAGCGCGGCCAGCGGCAACGCGTTGGGGCTGTTCCAGTACGCATCGAACACCTGCTCGGCCTGGCCCACGGCCGGCCCCATCAACGCCGCGTCCATATCCATGAAATTGGTGTCGCGCGCCGCATCGAAGTATTCGTCGCCCACATTGCGGCCACCCACCACCGCCATCCGGCCATCGGCAATCCAGGCCTTGTTGTGCATGCGCCGATTGATGCTGAACATGCGCAGCACCATCTCCACGCCGCGCATCAGCGTGCCTTCGCGCGCACGGGTGGGATTGAACAGACGGATCTCGATCATCGGATGGCTGTCCAGCGCCGCCAGCACCGAATCGCTGCCGTGGATGTTCATGTCGTCCAGCAGCAGCCGCACGCGCACGCCGCGATCGGCCGCATGCAGCAGTTCGTTGTGCAGCAGGTTGCCGGTGAAGTCCGCATGCCAGATGTAGTACTGCAGGTCCAGGCTGCGCCCGGCCGCGCGCGCGGTGAGCGCACGCACCGCAAACGCATCGACGTTGTCGGGCAGGATCACCATGCCGGTCTGATCGGCATGTGCCTGCTGCAGCGGCGCGACGACCTGATCGATCGGCGTTGCGATCGCCGTGGCAGGCAGCGCATGGCTCACCGCACCACGCTGACGATCGGCAAAGCGCCCGTAGCCGTACAACGACAGCACGCTGCCAAGCACCAGGATCAGCACACCGATCCCGATCGCCTTGAAGATTTTTCGCCTCGTCACTGCCGCCCCCCTGCCATTCGGAGCGCGGCAGTCTAGACGCTGCACCGGCGGCCCGGTGTGCAGACGCAGCTGGAAGCAGGCTCTACAACGCCGTTGAGACGCGACATTCTGCAGCATGCGCGGTCGCGACCGCGCATGCTGCAGGTACGCCGATCACCAGATCGCAACGCGATCCTTGTCGCCACGCACCATCGCATCGCCAGGCTTGCACTGGAACGCCTGTGCAAATGCCGGCATGTTCGACGGCGCACCATTGGCGCGGAAGTTGGCCGGCGCATGCGGGTCGGTGTTCAGACGCACGCGCAGTTCGCCGTCGGTGAAGTTGCGGCGCCACACCGTGGCCCAGTTCATGAAGAAGCGCTGGTCCTGGGTATGACCGTCGATGTCCTTGGCGGCGTCCGGCTGCGCCTTCAACGCCATCTGCAACGCATCGTAGGCCACGGTGAGGCCGCCCAAATCGCCGATGTTCTCGCCCAAGGTCAGCTTGCCTTTGACGTTGACGCCGGGAACCGCCTCATAGCCGTCGAACTGCGCCACCAGCTGATCGGTGCGCTGGGTGAACAGCTTGCGGTCCGCATCGGTCCACCAGGTATCGAAGTTGCCCTTGGCATCGAACTGGCTGCCCGAGTCGTCGTAGCCGTGCATCATTTCGTGCCCGATCACCGCGCCGATGCCGCCGTAATTCAACGCCGGGTCGGCCTTGGGATCGAAGAACGGCGGCTGCAGGATCGCCGCCGGAAACACGATCTCGTTGCGCGTGGCGTTGTAGTACGCATTGACCGTCTGCGGGGTCATATGCCACTCGCGCTTGTCGACCGGCTTGCCGATCTTGTCCAGCATGTGGCGATAGTTGAATGCCTGCGCCGCCTGCATGTTGGCAAGGAATCCGTCACTGCGGGTCTCCAGGCCCGACCAGTCGCGCCATTGATCCGGGTAACCGATCTTGGGCGTGAAGCTGGCCCACTTCTCCAGCGCGCGCTGCCTGGTGTCCGCGCTCATCCAGTCGAGTTTTTCCAGCCGCGCCTTGAGCGCCGCCGAGAGGTTCTGCACCAGCTGCTGCATCTGCTGCTTGGACTCGGCCGGGAATGCGGACTGCACGTACAGCTGGCCCAGGGCCTCGCCCATCGCCTCGTTGACCGCGTTCAAGGTGCGCTTCCAGCGCGGCAGCATGTCCTGCTGGCCACGCAGTGTCTTGGCATAGAAATCGAAGTTGGCCTGCTCGAACGGCTTGGCCAGATACGGTGCCGCCTCATCCACGCTGTGGAAACGCAGGTACGCCTTCCAGGTCTCCACCGGCGTATCGGCCAGCATCGCATCAAACTCGGCGAAGTAACCCGGCTGGCTCAGCGAGAAAGTCCCTGCCGGAACCTTCAGGGCGCTGAAGAATGTCTGCCAATCGAAGTGCGGTGTGATGGCATTGGCGCCGGCCACATCGACCGGGTTGTAGCGCTTGGCCGGGTCGCGCAGTTCGATGCGCGACAGCGAGGCATTGGCCAGGCGCGTTTCGAACGCCATCACCGCCTTGGCCTGGGTTGCCGCCTGCGCTGCTGCAATGCCGGACAGTTCCAGCACGCGCGCGATGTAGGCCACGTACTGCTCACGGATCCTGGCCTGCGCCGGATCGGTGTAATAGCCCTTTTCCGGCAGCCCCAGACCGCCCTGGCCTGCGTAGGCGATCATCAGCTCGGAATTCTTGTAGTCGGCGTTGGCGCCGAACGAGAACATGAACCCCTGGCCCTTTGCATAGCTGTCGCGCAACCATGCGGCGATGGCCGGCGCATCGGTCAGCGCATCGATCGCCTTCAGCTGCGGCTGCAGCGGCGTGATGCCGGCCTTGTCGATCGCCGCTTCGTCCGAGCCGGTGCGCCACAGGTCGGCAATCTTGGCATCCACCGAGCCGGCCGACAGGTTGCCGCGCGCCAGTTGCTCCACCAGCGCGTGCTGGATGGTCAGCGAACGCTCGGCCAGCACTTCGAAACTGCCCCAGCTCGTGCGGTCCGATGGCACCGGATTGGCCTTGAGCCACTTGGCGTTGACGAAGCCGTTGAGGTCCTGGCACGCGTTGATGGCCGGATCCAGGTCGTTGATGCCGAAGGCCACGATCGGTGCATCGAGCTTGGACACATCCACCCTGGTCGGTGCGGCCGGCGTTGCGGCCGGTGCCGGCCTGGCAGTGTCGTCGGAACCGCCACACGCCGCGAGCGTCACCGCGATGGCCACCGCAAGCGACAGCGTCGCGAATTTGCTCAACATCGTTCCATTCTCCAAGGCATGCGACCGCATCAGACGCAGTCAAAAAAGTGGGCTATCAACGCAGACACACCAACCACACCATCATCGCAGCGGCACCGCAAGATCCTGACGTCCGGTGCCACGCCTTGGCGAAGAACACGCAACGCCCAACCGCGCACTCCGCGGCGCCTGGGCGCGCGCGTGCCGGCGCTCTCTACTTCCGCGGAAAACCACCCAGCAGCCCGGCGCAGCAGCGCGCCATCGACTGCGGTCATTTGCGCGCGTACACCGGTGCCATCAGCAGATACACCGGATACGCCAGCACCATCAGCACCAGCGCGATCTCATGCCCGGACGCCGCTTCCGCCCAGGATTCCATCTGTCGCGACGGCCCGAAAAAACCAAACGCCAGCAGCACGACACCCACGACACAGATCAGCAGCGTCAGGCCCATCGCCGAAGCGGATACGCTGCCCCGGGCCAGCAACGCGAACGCAGCACTGCCACCGGCCAACAGCAGCCCCAACGTCACCAGATACGCGCGGCAGTAGGTGGCACTCATCTTTTGCCTGTTACGCTTGCTGGACATCATGTCTCCCCTGCAAGAACACACGCTCGCGTGTCAGATGCGGAGCGCGCGCTGCGAACCCCACGCCACGCTGCGCGCGTCATGCATGCAGCGCAGCCAGCGGATGCGACGATTATTTTGCCTTGCCCTGATTGGCCACCGCTTCGGCGGCGCGCTTGGCCGCTTCCTGGTCGCCCAGATAGCGGTAGCTCTGTACCTGCAGGTTGTCGTCCAGCTCGAACAGCAACGGGATGCCGGTCGGGATGTTGAGCTCCAGGATCTGCTCGTTGGAGACAGCGTTGAGGTACTTGTACAGCGCACGCAGCGAGTTGCCGTGCGCAGTCACCAGCACGGTCTGCCCGGCCTTCAACTGCGGCGCGATCGCGTCGTGCCAGTAGGGCAACACGCGCACCAGCGTGGTCGCCAGCGACTCGGTGCCCGGCAAGGCATTGCGGTCCAGCGTGGCGTAACGACGGTCATGACACGGATGGCCCGGGTCGTCGACGTCCATCGCCGGCGGCGGAATGTCGTAGGAACGGCGCCAGATCTTGACCTGCTCTTCGCCGTGCTTGGCGGCCGTCTCGGCCTTGTCCAGCCCCTGCAGGCCGCCGTAGTGGCGCTCGTTGAGGCGCCAGCTCTTGGACACCGGCAACCAGTCCTGGTCGAGTTCCTTCAACGCGCCCTGTAGCGTGTGGATGGCGCGCTTGAGCACCGAGGTGTGCGCCACATCGAACTGCAGGCCTTCGTCCTTCATCAGCTTGCCGGCCGCAGCGGCTTCCTGGCGGCCTTGCTCGGTGAGCTCCACATCCACCCAGCCGGTGAAACGGTTGTCCAGGTTCCATTGGCTCTGGCCATGGCGCAGCAGTACGAGTTTACGGGTCACTACGGTTCTCCGATTGGGGGCCGATCAGCCTGCGATTGTAACGGCAGCCAGCGCATCGCAGGCGTGCACGACACCGCCACGTCCGGCGCGCGATGCTGCGGCCATGCAAACGATCGATCCCGTCTTTGCCGGTTGGGATGGCAGCGTCACCCAGGCGCGACAGTTGCAACAGCAACTGGCACACCGCGTGGTGCTGCAGGACCATGCCGGCGCAACACCGCAGCTGCTCGCCGGCTTCGACGTCGGCTTCGAAGACGACGGCCAGACCACGCGCGCGGCCGCGGTGCTGCTGGATGCACACACGCTGATGCCGCTGGAAACCCATGTCGCGCGCGTGCCCACCTCGATGCCGTACGTACCGGGGCTGCTCAGTTTTCGCGAGTTGCCGGCCTTGCTGCAGGCGCTGGCACTGCTCTCGCGCCCGCCGGATCTGGTCTTCATCGACGGCCAGGGCATTGCGCATCCGCGCAAGCTCGGCATCGCTGCGCACTTTGGCGTGGTGACCGGCTTGCCCAGCATCGGTGTGGCCAAGCAACGCCTGGCAGGCAGCTTCGTCGAGCCGGGACCCGGGCGCGGCGACCATAGCCCGATCCTGTTGGGCGGCACGCAGATCGGCTGGGCGCTGCGCAGCAAGCTGCGCTGCAATCCGCTGATCGTCTCGCCTGGCCATCGCGTCTCGATGCAGGGTGCGCTCGACTGGACGCTACGTACCTTGCGCGCCTATCGCCTGCCCGAGCCCACGCGCCTGGCCGATCGGCTGGCCTCGCGGCGCGGCGAGATCGTCCTGGACGCCACGGCGCCCGGACAACTGTTCTAGCGCGCGGCAGTCGATCGCGATCGACATGCTGCGTGCCTGCCGCTGTCGTCCGCGCTGGACCATCTCGGCGCGCTCGTGCTGGCCGCCAGCGTACCCCCGCAGTGCCTTTCCAGAGCGCGGCATCCAGGCGCATCGCATGTCAACGGTGCCGACACCGACACGAGCTGTCGCGCGGTCGATGGATGATCCTTCCTGCGATGAGTTACGTCATCTTCGCGCGAGCGTTCATGAATGGGGTCACCGCAGCACATCGCTACGCGCCGCGCGACTGCAATCGCGCGGCATGCGCCGTTCGCCATGGAAAGACACCCCCGCCTTCGCGCGCGACACAGCCGGAGCGATCCGCCTTGGTTGAGCGCCTTCCCCGCCTGCACGCATGCAAAGCTGGCGACCGTGCGCTCTACATCCTCGACGGCGAGGCGCAGCTGGATGGCGCCGATGTGGCAGTCAGCAGCGCGCGGGCGCCGTACCCACCCAGGTCTCGGAACGGGAGTGCCCGTGCGCACGGCCAATTGCAGCCCAGGCTGCGAATTGCGCTTGAGCTTGCAGCCACACCTGTGGTAGTGATGTCTCCATAGGTTGGGACAGGTTGCGTGCGAGGCACAGCCGGGCGGGGAGCGCACAGGCTGATGCGGCGACACGCGCGACGACGCTGTCTCTGCGCAGACATCCAACGCCGGGGAATATTTGAATGAAGTCCGCATCCTGCCTTGTCGGCCTGAGCCTGCTGTGGGCCGCCGCCACCGTTCACGCCCAAACCTCACCGGTCTGCCCGCCGCTACCGCCAGCCTCCGGGCTGCAGTGGAACGAGCTTGCGGGCGCGGACTATCTGGTCTGCAAGGCCATGACCGCAGACGGTCGCCAGGTGGTCGGTGTGATGCTGACCACCCGCGACCCGGCGATGACGCTGGCGCGCGACCGACGCGCGGAGAAAGGCCAGATCCAGCAGGAGGACTTCTATTGGTACAAGCTCGACCTGGGCGGCCGTGACCTGCCGGGCATGGAATCGCGCCGCGTCACCGTGGTCGAGCTGGGCAAGAAGCGCTACGCACAGCTATGGATCGACGGCGCCAACACCGAGGAACTGGCCTCGATGCAGTCGCTGGTGCAGAACATGGATCTGCAGCCCGCCAGCCTGGCCCTGCAGCGCTGACGCAGGCGGCAGTGAAGCGCCAGGGCATGCCCACCTGACGCGGTCCTTGAGGCGGGCCGGCTGAGCAAATGCTGCCGCACAACCGGCTCGCCTGCTTTGCACCCGCTGATGCGTCGCCGCCTCCATGCAGTGCGGTTGCGATCCTCACCTTGCCGTAAGCAGGCGATGAATCGGACATTCGTCGTCCACGTCCACGCTACGCACCGTCCAACGCGCCTTCCAGTTCGATCTGCCGCGTGATCACCGTGCCCGCAGCGCCGCGCTGGGTGTGATGCAGACGCAATGCACCGCCGTCAAAGACCACTGCTTGCGCGCGGCCATCATCGGCACCGCTGCCCCACGGCGGCTGCAGCGCGCCGGCTCAAAACCGCCCCTCCTGGAAATCGACGAAGGCCTGCATCAATTCCTGCTTGGTGTTCATCACGAACGGGCCGTGTCGCATCACCGGCTCGTTGAGGGGGCGACCCGCCACCAGGATCAGCTGCGCACCGTCCGCACCTGCACGTAGCGTCAAGCGCTCGCCACCGCCCAGCACCGCCAGTTCCTGCGCCGGCAGCGCACGCGCGGCATCGCCCTCGCCCACCGTCACCGTACCTTCGAACGCGTAGGCAAATGCGTTGTGGCCGCTGGGCAGCACATAGTCCCAGGCCGCATCCGGCGCCAGTGCGATATCCAGGTACACCGGCGCGGTGGCCGGTTGCACGATCGGGCCGCGCACCTCGCCCACCGCGCCGGCGATCACCTTGACCGTGACGCCGCGCGCAGGCTGGGCGACCGGAATGCTCTCCGGCGCGTACTCCTGATACCTGGGGTCAGTCATCTTGTCGCGCGCCGGCAGGTTCACCCACAGCTGAAAGCCGCGCATGCGCCCGGATTCCTGCTCGGGCATTTCCGAATGGATCAGCCCGCGCCCGGCGGTCATCCACTGCACGCTGCCCGGGGTCAGCAGACCCTCGTTGCCATGGTTGTCCTTGTGGCGCATGCGCCCGTCCAGCATGTAGGTCACCGTCTCGAAGCCGCGGTGCGGATGGCTGGGAAACCCGGCCAGATAGTCTTCTGCCTTGTCGGTGCCGAACTCGTCCAGCATCAGGAACGGGTCCAGGTCCGGCAGCTGCTGGGTGCCGATCACGCGGGTCAGCTTGACCCCGGCGCCGTCGGAGGTGGGCATGCCACGGATGGTGCGCAGCACGCGTGCCGCTGCGGTGGTGGTGACGCTCATCGACCTCTCCTTAGCGTGAATGACTGGCCCGAATAATGGATGCAGCCGGCACGCGGCCCAACCGCGACCGGCGCAACCGATCGTTCCAAAAACCCGCCGGCGCCGCCGCGTGATCCGGCAGGCGGCGACCAGACGCTCTACAACTAAAGTTTTACCCCGGCCCCGAACGACGCCATTGACCCCGGGCGGGCAGAGGGTGACCCTTGGGTGAATCGTTCCTGAGGGGCATGCATGAAAGGGTTCTCGAAGCTGGCCTGGGGCGCGCTGGCGCTGCTGGCCGCGTTCTGTCTGGGCACCGTGGCACTACGGCGCGGCGAACACATCAACGCGCTGTGGATCGTGGTGGCGGCGGTGTCGATCTACCTGATCGCCTACCGTTTCTACAGCCTGTTCATCGCCGACAAGGTGATGCAGCTGGACGTCACCCGCGCTACCCCGGCGGTGGCCAACAACGACGGCCTGGACTACGTGCCCACCAACAAGCACGTACTGTTCGGCCATCACTTCGCCGCGATCGCCGGTGCCGGGCCATTGGTTGGCCCGGTGCTTGCCGCACAGATGGGCTACCTGCCCGGCCTGCTGTGGCTGGTGGTCGGCGTGGTGTTTGCCGGCGCGGTGCAGGACTTCGTGGTGCTGTTCCTGTCCAGCCGCCGCAACGGCCGCTCGCTGGGCGATCTGGTGCGCGAGGAAATGGGCCAGGTGCCCGGCACCATCGCCCTGTTCGGCGCCTTCCTGATCATGATCATCATCCTTGCGGTGCTGGCGATGGTGGTGGTCAAGGCACTGGCGGAAAGCCCCTGGGGCATGTTCACCGTCATCGCCACGATGCCGATCGCGCTGATGATGGGCGTATACATGCGCTACATCCGGGTCGGCAAGATCGGCGAGATCTCGGTGGTCGGCCTGATCCTGCTGCTGGGCGCGATCTGGCTGGGCGGCAAGGTCGCGGCAGATCCAACTTGGGGCCCGGCATTCACCTTCACCGCCAAGCAGATCACCTGGATGCTGATCGGCTACGGCTTCGTCGCCTCGGTGTTGCCGGTGTGGCTGTTGCTGGCGCCGCGCGACTACCTGTCCACCTTCCTCAAGATCGGCACGATCCTGGCGCTGGCGATCGGCATCCTGGTGGTCATGCCGGATCTGAAGATGCCGGCACTGACCCAGTTCGCTTCCACCGGCGATGGCCCGGTCTGGAAGGGCGGCATCTTCCCGTTCCTGTTCATCACCATCGCCTGCGGCGCGGTCTCCGGTTTCCATGCGTTGATCGCCTCGGGCACCACGCCCAAGCTGCTCGCCAACGAAGGCCACATGCGCTACATCGGCTACGGCGGCATGCTGATGGAGTCGTTCGTGGCGGTGATGGCGCTGGTGGCCGCATCGATCATCGAGCCGGGCATCTACTTCGCCATGAACAGCCCGGCCTCGCTGGTCGGCAGCGACACCGTGGCCGTTGCGGCCAAGGTGTCCGAATGGGGCTTTGCGATCACTCCCGAGGTGCTGGAGGCCACGGCACGCGACATCGGCGAGCACAGCATCCTGGCACGCGCCGGTGGTGCGCCCACCCTGGCGGTGGGCATCGCGCAGATCCTGCACCAGCTGCTGCCGGGCGAAGACACCATGGCATTCTGGTACCACTTCGCGATCCTGTTCGAAGCCCTGTTCATCCTGACCGCAGTGGATGCCGGTACGCGTGCGGGCCGCTTCATGCTGCAGGACCTGCTGGGCAACTTCATCCCGGCGCTGAAGAAGACCGAATCGTGGGCCGCCAACATCATCGCCACCGCCGGTTGCGTGGCGTTGTGGGGTTACCTGCTCTACACCGGCGTGATCGACCCGTTCGGCGGCATCCAGACCTTGTGGCCGTTGTTCGGCATCTCCAACCAGATGCTAGCCGGAATCGCGCTGATGCTGGGCACGGTGGTGCTGTTCAAGCTGAAACGTGACCGCTACGCCTGGGTCACCCTGGTGCCGGCGTTGTGGCTGCTGATCTGCACCACCTATGCGGGGCTGATCAAGATCTTCGACAGCAACCCGGCGCAGGGCTTCCTGGCGCAGGCGCACAAATACCAGGACGCCATCGCCAGCAACACCATCACCGCGCCGGCCAAGACGGTGGCGCAGATGCAGCAGATCGTCACCAACGCCTACGTCAACACCGGGCTGACGGTGCTGTTCCTGTTCGTGGTGGGTTCGATCCTAATCTACGCGATCAAGACGATCGTGATTGCGCGCCGCAATCCGCAGCGCAGCGACCGTGAAACCCCGTACGTGGCCTTGCAGCCACACCAGATGGCGGATCTGTAATGGGCACCCAACTCGTTCTGGCCAGCCAGTACCAGGTGCATCGCCGCATCTGGCGGCGCCTGATCCAGACCGCACGCCTGTGCTGCGGCATTCCCGATTACGACAACTACGTGCGCCACATGCTGGAAAAACACCCCGACAAGCCGGTGATGGACTACCCCACCTTCTTCCGCGAGCGCCAGGATGCGCGTTACGGCGGCAAGAGCGGGTTTCGCTGCTGCTGACCGGATGACCGGATAGGTGGCGAGTCGGAACGCAACAGGGCGCGATGCGAATCGCGCCCTGTTGCGTTGATGGCTTGGGATTGGCTGCAGGGCCCTTTGCCTGCTCACCATCGCGGGACACGCCGCAAGGTAGGTCAGCGCTCCCATGCAGGCCTGGCAAATCAGCGGGTTTTCAACCGACCACCGAGCAACTTTCTGGTGCGGTGTCCTCGCCGGTTGCGGGACCCTTGGGCGGCATGGATGCCGGCAACGAGCCTCAACGGAAGGATTCACGGCGTGTCCCGCAAGTGGTGAGGGCACCGCGCACTCGAATCGCCGCGCTGTTGACTGCACTCAACCGCCGCTGCTGCTGCGCGAAGTCTTGGTTGCTATTGTGGCTTTTGTCTCGAACAGAATGATCTAGTGCGGATGGATCAGTTGCGGAGCGGTTGATCTGCGGCTTCGCTGCAGGGCCCTTGCCCGCCCACCATCGCAGGACACGCCGCAAGTACGTCCGTGTAGGCTCTTACGCGGCATCCATGCCGCGTAAGGTCCCGCGACGGTGAGCGGGCAAGGACCTGTCGAGATGGCAGATGTGCATGGTTGCAAGCGGTGCACGATGTGCGTTGGTCGGATCATTGGGTGTCGACCAGCTTCTCACCATCCCATCGCGAGCCGAGCGGTGGACGGGCTTTCAGCACGCAACCCACAAACGTCTCGTCTGCCACCCAAAGCCGAGCAACAATCTCTCGAGAAAGCCACTAACCAATTTTCTGGTGCGGTTCCCTCACCGGTTGCGGGACCGTGTGGCGGCATGGATGCCGCCACCGAGCCTACACGGACGTCCTTGCGGCGTGTCCCGCAAGTGGTGAGGGCACCGCGCGCTCGACGGACCAAGCTCTTGACTGTCTCCAAGCGACGCTACGACGCAACAGCTCTGTCATTGCAGGTCGATTGAACATCTGGCCCAGTCAGTTGCAGAACGAGAGGGCTGCGATTCCGCCACCCTCGACACTGCGTCCAACACGTTCTGCCGGCAGCTCTCAGCCAGCGCGTTTTTGCGCCAGCTGCCCGAACAACGCAGGCAGATCGCGCATATCGTCGAACACCGCCAGCACACCGATGCGACGCAAGGTGTCGGCATGTCCGTGCGGGATATGGCTGGCACCGATAAACCCCAGTACCTGCATGCCGGCCGCCAGTGCGGCAGTCGCACCGGTGGGGCTGTCTTCGATCACCAGGCAGCGCTCCGGCGCAACGCCCAAGGTCCGTGCAGCCAACAGGTAGACATCCGGCGCCGGTTTGGGCCGCTCCACCATATCGGCACTGAAGATGTGCCCCGCCGCGCGCACGGTGAGCCCCACCCGTTCGACCGAGGCAATCACATTGTGGCGGCGGCTGTTGGAGGCGACCGCCAGCGGCAACGGAATCTGTTCCAATGCATCGCGCGCGCCGGCGATTGGCTGCACCTCGGCCTTGATCAAGGCTTCGCCACGCGTCTGGATCTGTGCCAGCAAGGTCTCCGGCAACCGGACCGCGAAATGTTCCTGCACGCGCCGCAATACCTCACGCGTGGTCTGCCCGAACGTTGTCCCGAGCAGATGCTCCAACGCCTCGGCCGGCACGAAGGCCGCCAGCGCCTCGCGCATCACCCGGTCGGCCAGTATCTCGCTGTCGACAAGCACGCCATCGCAATCGCTGATCAGTAATTCGTAGACCATTGCACCCATCTGCTCGCAAAGCGCCATTATGCCGGCCGCCCCGTGACCGTCGGCTGTGGCGGAGTGCAGGCGCGTATGAGGCCCATCGTGATGCATCGGCGACAGGCCGACACCACGACGGCAAGCGGACTCAACAACTGAAACCCGTGGCGCCGGCATGTCACAAAATCTTACCGCGCATCGTTTGTGCAGCTGGTAGGATCGGCCCGGCTGCGGAAGGACACACCGCAGTGCCACCAGGAATGCGATCAGGAGAAGGAGATTTCGATGCAGACGCGATTCCCCACCCTGCTCGTTCTTGCGACCTCGTTTTTCGCGGTCTCATGCACCGCCTCGCCCGGTGCCAAGGAGCAAACCACCATGTCAGCTACGCTGCAGGACCACACCGTCGCCTTCCGCGACCCCGGCCTGACCGACATCGCCAACGCCATTGCCCATGGTGATGTCGCTCGAATCCGTGCACTTGCACCGACGGTCGATCTCGCCGCACACGGCGATCAGAACGTCACCCTGCTCGAGTGGGCGATCTGGAACGAACAACCCCGCGCCCTGGCCGCATTGCTCGATGCCGGCGCAGATCCGTCGTTGCCCGGCATGGACCAGGAAACGGTCGTGCATATGGCCGCCATGGCGAAGGATGCGCAATATCTGAACATCCTGCTGCAGCACCATGCGCCGATCGATGTGGTCAGCGCGCGCGCAGGATGGACGCCGCTGTTCCGCGCCGTGCAGAGCAAGCGCGACGCGCAGATCGCGTTGTTGATCGAAGCGGGCGCCGACGTGCAGCGCGTCGACAACACCGGCAACAGCGTGCTGCATCTGGCCGCACAAAGCGGCGCGGCAAGCCCGGCAGTGCTGCAATTGCTCAAAGCCGGTGTGGACCCCACGCTGCGCAACGCGCAACACCAGACCTTCCAGGCGTATTTCTTCACCACCCCCGACCGCCTGCTCAATGCCGCCGGCCAGCAGGCCAGGTCGGACGTGCGCGCATGGTTGAGCGCCCACAACATTCCCGTGGAAAGCAGCCGCTAGGCGGGCTTTTCGCACGACGAACGCAAGGAGCCGCGCATGAGCCCGTCAAATTCCTCGTCCACCCCATTCGCAGAGTCGATGCGTGGACAGCAACCGCAGCCGGAAGACCGCCAGTTCCCGGCGGTGCTGCAAGACCTCTACGCCACTGCCTCGCAGCGACGCGAAGGCAGCGCCGAAACCTTTGCGCCACTGCCCAACGGCTGGACGCGCATGGACGACAGCACGCTGCAACGGGCCGGCATCGACCCCGGCCTGCTGCACGATGCCAAGAGCGGTTTCGATGCCGCGTTCTACCGCAACGAGCAGGGCCAGGTGGTGCTCGGCTTCTGCGGCACCGACGAAGGCAAGGACTGGAAGCACAACCTTGGCCAGGGCCTGGGCTTCGACGACGCGCAATACGCGTCTGCCATCCAGCTCGGCAGTCAGGCCAGGCAGGCGTTCGGCGACCAGGTGGTGATCTCGGGGCATTCGCTCGGCGGCGGCCTGGCGGCCGCGTCGGCGATGGTCAACGACATTCCAGCCGTGACCTACAACGCCGCCGGCGTCAACGACCGCACGCTGGAGCGCCAGGGCCTGGATGCCTCGGCGGCCAAGGACTACGCCAGCAGCGAGTTGATCCGCGGCTACCACGTCAAGAACGAGATCCTCACCCATCTGCAGGACGACAGCATCCCGCTGAAGTGGTCGATGCCCAATGCGGCCGGCCATCAGATCGAGCTGCCGGAACCGGACCCGCTGTCGTTCGGGCAACGTCTGGTGCCGGGCATGATGTTGAAGCACCGCCTGGATCTGCACGGCATGGACTCGGTGATGAAGGCGCAGGACATGCAAGCGCCTGGGCAGGCGCAAGGTGCAGGCAGCCAGTTGTTCAACGACGCGGTGGTGCGCCTGGACGGCCAGCGAGAACGCCTGGGCCTGCGCGACGACACCGCGTTTCTCAACACCGCCGCCAGCGTGGCCGCACGTGCGAGCAGCGACGGCCTGCAGCGGATCGATCACCTGGTGCCCAACCGCGACGGCGACAGCCTGATTGCGGTGCAAGGCCGGATGGACGACCCGGCGCATCTGCGCAGCCATGTGCAGACTGCCTCGGCGGCCAACGAGCCGGCGCACGGCAATGTCGATCAGTTGCAGCAGCACAACCAGCAACAGTCGCAACAGGGCACGCAGCAGGAAGCGCAGCGGCGCGGCCTGCAGCAATGATCGCGACCGGGCACTGGCGCTGGCCAGTGCCCGCTTCGAGGTGGCTGACAACACCTCGCAAGCGCTCGCCGACGGGATGCAGCCAGTGCATCCGGCACTGCGGCAAGGCGTGATACCGCGAGGTAACCCCCGGCACGTCCTGTCACACCTTCCCGACGATGCTCCCCGACCGTGCGACGGTCCGGTCAGCCGGCTCCCGCCATCGCGCGCAACGTGATGCCCACCAGATAGGCCAGATAGGTGCCGGTGGCGTAGCCCATCGTGCCCAGCAGCACACCGACCGGGGCCAGGGCCGGATGGAACGCAGCGGCCACCACCGGTGCCGAGGCCGGTCCACCGATATTGGACTGCGAGCCGATCGCGAAATAGAAGAACGGCACCCGCAGCAGGCGGCCCAGGCCCCACAGCAACCCGATATGCACCGCGATCCAGATCAACCCGAGCAGGAACAGCCACGGCCGGTCCAGCAGCGCCAGCAGATCCATCTGCATGCCGATGCAGGCAATCAGGAAATACAGCAGTAGCGAGCCGATCCTGGAAGCGCCAGCGCCTTCCAGCGAACGCGCGCGGGTGAAGCTCAGCAGCAAGCCGATACTGGTCGCCAGCACTACGACCCACACGAACGGCGTGTCCAGGCTGAACTGGCTGGACCAGCGCAGCTTGGCTTTGCACCACGCGGCCAGCGGATTGGCCAATGCGTGCGCCAGCCCGACCCCGCCGAACGCCACCGCCACGATCACCATCAGATCGGCCAGGCTGGGAATGCGCGCGTGCTCGGCCTGGAAACGCGCCATGCGCTCCTGCAGGGAATCCAGCGCGCGGGTATCGGCGCCGCTGCGCGCATCGATGCTGCGCGCGCGACCGGCCAGGACGATCAGAACCGCCATCCATACATAACCGACGCCCACATCCACCACCGCAAACTGCCCGAACGTGGTGGCGTCCACATCGAACACCTCGCGCATCGCCAGCATGTTGGCCCCACCGCCGATCCAACTGCCCGCCAACGCGGCCATGCCGGCCCAGGTATCGCCCGCCACCGTGGCCGGATGCACCCAGCCCATTACCCAGAACGCCACCACCGCCCCCAGCATGATGCTCAGCGACGCGCCCAGATACATGGCGACCAGCTTAGGGCCCAGTTTCAGGATGGCGCCCAGATCGATGCTCAGCGTGAGCAGGATCAACGCGGCCGGTAGCAGCACGTCGCGTGCGATGGGGTTGTACAGGCGGGTATTGGCACCGTCGATCAGGCCAACGGTGTTGTAGATGCCGGGCAGCAGGTAACACAGCAGCAGCGACGGCACCACGGCATAGACGCGTCGCCACAGCCCCTGCTCGCGCGACGAGGTCCAGAACACCGCCCCCAATGTCGCAGCGATCAGGCCGAACACGACGATATCGTTTTGGATCAGTGCAGAACCGGCGACGTTCACTAGGGCGGTATTCTCGACAAAGGACCGCCAAGGTGCGGATCGCAGCAAGAATGGCCGATCGGCTGCATCCAGTCGACTGGATACCCGGGCAGGGAAGTGCGGCGTGACTGCAAGGCCGCCGGCTTGGCGCATCCGCACACGTTGCCGGGCACACGCAGTTACCCGCCTCGCCCGGGCGGATCGTCATCGCTTGCCGCACGATCCCCGCAAGGGGCTTGCTCGCTCAGCCGTAGCGACGTACCACGCGGTCGCCTGCGGCGGTCTTCAACACCACGTCGCTGGGCTGACCGGTGGTCAGACAATGCAGCTTGGCCATCAATTCGGCATTTTCCAGCGCGCCCTGCTCGCGTAGATAACGCAGCGGCGACCACTGCGGCCGGGTCACCCACCAACCGCCCTGTTCCGGGTGAATACGGACAACATAGCGTGACTTGTCCATCAGGGCCTCCGGCCGGCGCATGCAGCGATCGAACGACGGAAACGGGCAGCGTGGAAAGGCGCAGCGCACCGACGGCGGGAGGGCCATGGTCCGGTCAGGGATGCCGGCGTGCCCTTACTCAAGGGGCCGCGGGAGAGTGGCCAAAGGCCCCGCGTCCGGCATAGCCAGAATGTCTTTTCGCTCATACAAACGCCGTCGGGCGGACACTGGCACAAAGGTAGGAAAATTCTTACATGACACCGATCAGAGCTGGCGCTAAATTCGCGTTCGAGCGGCACGTACACGTCGCAGATGGCCGTCGACGGGCGCAGACGGCGCGGGGAAATTCGTCGCTCTTGAAGATGCCTTGGGGGAGACGTCGCATGCATCTGCTCAGGAAGTTCCAGTTTCCGG
Organism: Xanthomonas sp. CFBP 8152; assembly: GCF_014199025.1. Classification (NCBI taxonomy): domain Bacteria; kingdom Pseudomonadati; phylum Pseudomonadota; class Gammaproteobacteria; order Lysobacterales; family Lysobacteraceae; genus Xanthomonas; species Xanthomonas sp. CFBP 8152. Next base: position 1,092,027 of record NZ_JACHNO010000001.1, on the reverse strand, counting down.
TCAAGACCGCAATGGTGGTGGGCTATGTCCTGGTTATCAGGGAAGCGATCGTGCTGTGGTCCTGATACCGCTCTGTCTCCAGGCTGCCGTATAGCGATTAGCGGCACCCGTCACGGTGTCTCAATCCGCATCCACCCAGCCACGCTGTTGCGCTGCGACCAGGTCGGCGGGCGTGTCCACGTCCAATGCGAGCGCCGGGGCGCTGATGCAGCCCAATGTCTGCACGTCCAGGCTGGCGAACAAGCCACGCAGGCCGCTGTCGCCCTGGAGCGGCACATCGGCCCAGGCCGTGTGGGACACCACCGCGGGGATGCCGCGCACACCGGCATACCCGCTGGTGGCACATCCGGATGCGGCACGGTTAGCCTCTTCCAGCAAGGCGCGCAGATGCGGCGTGTCCAGCGCGGGCTGATCGCACCCCAGGATCAGGCTGCGCCTCAGCGACGTATCGTCCTGCACATGCTGGCGCAGCGCAGCCAGACTGGAGCCCATGCCGGCGGCCCACTCGGAATGACGTAGCAGTTCCACGTCCAGACCTTGCAGGACATCGGTCAACGCGTCGGCATCGGCGCCCAGCACCACCACGCAGCGACGTGGCGCCGTCTGCAGCGCGATGCGCGCGAAACGCCGCAACAACGGTTCGCCCTCGCGCAGCAGCAATTGTTTGGAGCGCCCCAGCCGGCGTCCTGCACCCGCGGCGAGCAACAGCGCAACGTGATCGCTACTCATGCGTCGGATGCCATCGCGCGAAGCGCACACCGGCGCGCGCTCGGCAGCATCGGACCCGAATCGAAAAGTGCATTGCATCCGGTTGCGTCTGGACGAACGATAATGGCTGACGATGGCAATCGAGCTGCGTCGCAGGAGACGTCGGCATAGTGATCAAGTAATTCGGTCATGGCGACGTGGCGTGCATATTGGAGATGCGCCAGCCTAAAGATGTAACTGTGCGCGCAGAGTGACTAAATACAATGCACTTACCGGACGCGAGTAACGCTGGCGCTGCAGCAGGGATTTCAGCGGCTGATTGCCGGCGCTGGATGGCGCAGTTATCGTCATCCGGGAGGCGCAGCAGGTAAATGCATGCCTTATAAGACATATCAAAAATTACTTTTTTACAAATCAATCGCTTCAGTGCAGAAACTTATCCGGCAACCACGCACCAACAGTGTTGGCGACTGAATATTGAAATTCACATTGAAGTGAATGCAAACGCGACTGAGGCTTCCCTGCCCGCTCGCAGGGCAGCAACAGACTCAGCCAGCCACTGCAGCTGCCTGCCCATCGGCAACCGCCTGAGTGGCTTCGGCAATGATGCCCAGCGCAATCGTATGCGGTGAGGAGCGCCCCATGCGCCAGCCCGCCGGCAGCCGCAATCTGGCCAGGGCGACATCGTCATGCCCGAGCGCACGCAGTGCCTGCAGGCGTGCCTTACGTTTCTGGCGGCTGCCCAGAATGCCGATGCAGGCAGCCCTGGAGGCAAGCCCCCGACAGGCGACCTGCAGATCGCTGTCGCCGTCGTGCGCGAGGCTGTACAGCGCAGTGTCCGCATCCAGATGCAGATCCTGCAGCGCTTCGCCCAACGTACGGCGATCGTAATGGTCCGCGGCCAGTCCCGGCGGTGGTTCGCTGGGTCCATGCGGACGCAGCACACGTACCTCGATGCCCATCTGGCTGGCAAGCGACACCAGTACCAGCAGCGCAGGATCGGCACCGACCAGCACCAGCCGCAACGGGGGTCGATGCGTGCGCAGGAATTCGTCGGGACGCAGGTCCTGCATATTGACCGGATAACGGACTGCGCCAGTGATCCGATCCAGCGCGACATGAAACGGGCGACGATGCTGGCGCGCATTGCGCCAGCGTGCCAGATGCTCGCCCAGGTCCTGCACCGGCCAGACCAGCACGCCGATACGGCCGCCACAGCTGAGCTGGATATCCAGCACCTGACTGCCTTCGCCGTAGTCCAGCCAGCGTGGAGTACCGTCGCGCAGGGCGGCGATGGCCTCGTGCGCCACTGCGGCCTCCACGCACCCGCCCGAAACGTAGCCGGCCACCCGGCCGTCGGCGCTGATGGCCATCTCGCTCCCCAACGGTCGCGGCGAGGAGCCTTGCACCTCGATCAGCGTGGCAATGGCCACACGCTGCCCCGCTCGGTGCCAGGCGCTCAGCGTGGGCAGCAGGTCATCGTGCAGGGCATAGCTCGGCCATGCCGGCCACGCCGGCTCGGCCGGCGCCGCATGCGTGACCGGGGCCACCACCGCACTCACGCGCGCAGCAACTCGGGCAGATGCGGGAGCAGCTTGTCCAGCGTGACCGGGTAATCGCGGACGCGCACGCCGGTGGCGTTGTAGACCGCATTGGCGATCGCCGCCGCCACCCCGCAGATGCCCAGCTCGCCGACGCCCTTGGCCTTCATCGGCGAGGACATCGGGTCGCTTTCTTCCAGGAAGATCACGTCCTGATGCGGGATGTCCGCATGCACCGGCACTTCATAACCGGCCAGGTCGTGATTGACGAAAAAGCCCAGCCGCTTGTCGACCGCCAGCTCTTCCATCAGGGCCGCACCCGCGCCCATGGTCATGCCACCGATGACCTGGCTGCGCGCAGACTTGGGGTTGAGGATGCGCCCGGCCGCGCACACCGCCAGCATGCGGCGGATCCGCACCTCGGCGGTGGCGATATCCACGCCGACTTCGACAAAGTGCGCGCCGAAGGTCGACAGCTGATGCGTCTTGGAAAGTTCGCCGAACTCGATCTTGTCCTCCACCACCAAGGCGCCATTGGCCGCGGCATCACCGAGCGCGATGCGCTTGCCGCCGGCACGCACGTGGCTGTCGGCGAATTCAGCCTTGGCCGGGTCCAGCCCCAACTGCTCGGCGACGGCTTCGCGCAGTTTCACTGCCGCGGCATACACGCCGGCAGTGGAACTGTTCGCACCCCACTGGCCGCCGGAACCGGCCGAGGCAGGGAAGCTGGAATCGCCCAGCCGCACGTCCACCCAATCCAGCGGCACGCCCATCATCTCTGCGGCGGTCTGCGCAATGATGGTGTAGGAGCCGGTGCCGATATCGGTCATGTCGGTTTCCACCACCACCCGGCCGCCCTGCTCCAGCCGCATGCGCGCGCCGGAGGTCATCACCGGCGCATTGCGGAATGCGGCAGCCACGCCCATGCCCACCAACCAGCGCCCATCGCGGTTGCTGGCCGGCTTGGCCTTGCGCTTGGACCACTCGAAACGCGTTGCGCCATCTTCCAGGCACTTGACCAGCTGACGCTGCGAGAACGGACGCTGCGGCTTTTCCGGATCCACCTGGGTGTCGTTGACGATACGGAACTTGACCGGGTCCATGTCCAGCTTCTCGGCCATCTCGTCCATGGCCACTTCCAGTGCCATCAGGCCCGGCGCTTCGCCGGGCGCACGCATCGCATTGCCTTCTGGCAGATCGAGCACGGCCAGGCGTGTGGAAATCAGGCGATTGGCACCGGCGTACAGCAACTGGGTCTGCGCGGCCGCGATTTCCGGTCCGCCCTCGGGCAGGTCGGCGGACCAGCTCTCGTGCGCGATCGCGGTGATCTTGCCATCGCGCTGTGCACCGATACGGATGCGCTGCACGGTGGCCGGGCGGTGCGTGGTGTTGTTGAAGATCAGCGGCCGCGGCAGCATCACCTTGACCGGGCGTCCGACCTGGCGCGCGGCCAGCGAGGCGAGCACCGCATCGGCACGCAGGAACAATTTGCCGCCGAAGCCGCCGCCGATGTACGGCGACATCAGACGCACGTTTTCGCGCGGGATACCCAGCGTCTTGGCCAGATCGCCCGCGCTCCAGTCGATCATCTGGTTGGAGGTCCACACGCTCAGCTTGTCGCCTTCCCACATGGCGATCGACGCGTGCGGCTCCATCATCGCGTGCGAATGATCGGGCGTGGTGTATTCGGCATCCAGCTGCACCGGCGCGGCCGCGAAGGCGCTATCGAAATTGCCGACTGCACTGTTCGGCGCCTCGCCCTCCTTGGTGACCTTGGCGCCATCGCGTGCCTTTTCCAGATCGTAGGCGCCGACATGGCGAGCGTAGTCGACCTTGATCAGCTGGCCTGCGGCACGTGCCTGCTCGAAGGTTTCGGCAACCACCACCGCAATGGCCTGGTGGTAATGCTGGATCTCCGGACCGCCGAGCAACCTGGCCGTGTTGTATTTGCCTTTCTGCAACTTGCCCGCATTCTGCGCGGTGACAATGCCAAGCACGCCCGGCGCATTGCGCGCCGCGCTCAGATCGATGCTGCGAATGCTGCCCTTGGAGATGCCGGCGCCCACGATATGGCCGTAGGCGGCACGTCCAGGCAGATCGTGATGCTCGTACGCATACGGCGCCAGCCCGGTGGCCTTGAGCGGACCGTCGATACGATCGACCGGCTTGCCGACGACCTTGAGCCGGTCGATGGGATTGGTACTGGCGGGAGTGTCGAATTTCATATCAGGCCCTCGTCTCGGCCAGGACCGCGGTCAAGGCGCGCTCGACCAGCGGCAGCTTGAAGGCGTTGTGTTCGGTAGGTCGTGCGCCGTCGAGCAGCACGGAGGCAATTGCACGCGCGCCCTGGCGCGACTGCGCTTCGGCCGCCTCGCTGCGCCACGGCTTGTGGGCGACACCGCCTACGCCGACACGCAGGCTGCCATCGCGCTGCACGACCGCTGCAACCGACACCAGGGCGAATGCGTAGGAAGCGCGATCGCGCACCTTGCGATAGACATGCGTGCCGCCGAGCGGCTTGGGCAGGCTCACCGCCGTGATCAGTTCGCCGCGTTCCAGCACGGTTTCCAGGTGCGGCGTCTTGCCGGGCGCACGATAGAACTCGGACAACGGCACCGCGCGTGTCTGTCCATCCGGACGCACCGTTTCGACCACCGCGTCCAGGACGCGCATGGCAACGGCCATGTCGCTGGGGTGGGTGGCGATGCACTCTTCGCTTGCGCCGATCACCGCCAGCTGCCGGTTGAAGCCACCGATCGCCGCGCAACCGCTGCCCGGCAGGCGCTTGTTGCACGGCTGATTGGTATCGTAGAAATACGGGCAACGTGTGCGTTGCAGCAAGTTGCCTGCGGTGGTGGCGCGATTGCGCAGCTGCCCCGACGCACCTGCCAGCAATGCGCGCGACAGCACGGCATAATCGCGACGCACACGGGCATCGGCTGCCAGATCGGTATTGCGCACCAGGGCGCCGATGCGCAGGCCGCCGTCCGGCGTTTCCTCGATGGTATCCAGACTCAGTCCGTTGACATCGATCAGATGCGAAGGCGTCTCGATCTGCAGTTTCATCAGATCGAGCAGGTTTGTGCCGCCTGCGATGAACTTGGCATCCGGCTGGCGCGCAGCCTTGGCCGCGGCGTCGGAGGGCGAGGCGGCGCGTTCGTAGCTAAACGCCTTCATGCGCGCTCTCCCGCAACATCGTTGATCGCATCGACGATGTTGGAGTACGCGCCGCAACGGCAGATGTTGCCGCTCATCCGCTCCTGCAATTCCGGCGTGGTGAGCCTGGTCTTGCCGGTCAGATCCTCGGTGACATGGCTGGGGATGCCGCGCTTGACTTCGTCCAGTACCGCCACCGCCGAACAGATCTGCCCAGGCGTGCAGTAACCGCACTGATATCCATCGTGCTTGACGAAGGCCGCCTGCATCGGATGCAGCTTGTCCGGCGTGCCCAGGCCTTCAATGGTGGTGATCTTGCCGCCCTGATGCATCACCGCCAACGACAGGCAGGAGTTCATCCGCTGCCCATCGACGATCACGGTACAGGCACCGCATTGGCCATGGTCGCAGCCTTTCTTGGTGCCGGTCAGATGCAGGTGTTCGCGCAGGGCATCGAGCAGCGTGGTGCGATTGTCCAGCGTCAGGGTCACTGGCTTTCCGTTGACCTCGAACGCGACCTGGCTCGATGCATCGGCAGGCTCGACCGCCTGCCGGTGCGACATCGCCTTGCCTGCAGTCACGGCCATCGACTGGTTTGCGGCAACGCTGGCTGCCGATGCCGTGCCAGCGATCAGTATCTCGCGACGGGTCATCTTGATCTCTCTCATGGCTGGCATCTCCAACAATGCTGGCTTATACATTCCTTAAACAATGTGCAGCGCGGTCGGTCACAATCACGTGAGCATGCAGCGCATGCGTGCGGGCGCGAAGCGGGGGTATGGCCCGATTCTAGAGCCGCGTTCGGCGGGTATTGGCGGCATGGAGTGCATGCGCCTATGAAGCGCGCTCATCATTGCTGAAATGCATGGCCCACTCGCTACGCAACGATCATGCGGGCTGGCAGCCCGCGTTTTGCGGGCTTCGCGGCGTATGAAGTGATTCAAGATCTTCTACATGCTGCCAGGAAACACATGCTGAGCGGGAAGACGTCATCCCCGTCCGCGCGCTTGCCTCCGTCTCCACTGCGCGGTGCTCGTCTGCCGCATCCGGATGCACTGCATCGAGGACATCCGGACGCGAACGACCGACTTGGAGCGACCACCAACGCGTGACCGGCAGCCGTCAGGCGGGGCATGGATGGCGTGAAAGTGTGGGTCAGTGCCACATGCCGATTCACGCAGCGCCCGCGCCCGCGCCCGCCTGACGGTAAGCGCAGGAGTTTTGTCAGCCGCTCCTAGAATTCCAGCACGATCTTGCCCAGATGGCCGCTGGCCTGCTGCAACGCGAAGGCGTCGGCGATAGCGTCGAGCGCGAAGGCGCGATCGATCACCGGACGCAGCGGCAAGGCATCCAGTGCACGCACCAGTTGCCGTTGATGCATGCGGCTACCGACCACCAGCCCCTGCAGGCGCTGCTGTCGGCCCATCATTTCGGCGGTCGGCACCGGACCCGCGGCACCGGTCAACACACCGATCAAGGCGATATGCCCACCCACCCGCGTAGCGCGGATCGATTGCGCCAGGGTGCCCGGCCCACCGACCTCGACCACATGATCCACGCCACGCCCGTTGGTGATCTCCAGCACCTGCGCCGACCACTCGGCATGCTGACGATAATTGATGATGTGGTCTGCGCCCAGCGCGCGCGCCCTGGCCAGTTTCTCGTCGGACGACGATGTCGCAATGACGGTGGCGCCCATCGCCTTGGCGAACTGCAATGCAAAGATCGACACGCCGCCGGTACCGAGCACCAGCACGCTGTCGCCGGCCTTGAGTCCGCCATTGACCACCAGGGCGCGCCATGCCGTGACGCCGGCCGTGGTCAAGGTCGCCGCTTCGGCATGGCTGTAGCCGGTCGGAGCGTGCGTGAACGCATGCGCGGCGGCCACGACCGCAGAGCGTGCATAGCCATCGACGCCATCGCCGGGCGTGGTGGCAAAGCCGGCCTGCTGCGGCTCGCCATCCAGCCACCCGGGGAAGAAGGTGGACACCACATGGTCGCCGACGGCGAATTCGTCCACTTCAGGCCCGACGGCTTCGACCAAACCGGCACCGTCGGACATGGGGATGCGGCCGTCAGCCGTCGGCATCTGCCCGGCCACCACGCCAAGGTCATGGAAATTCAACGAGCTTGCATGCAGCCGCACCCTGATCTGACCGCGTGTCGGTTGCCCGGGGTCGGGCAGCGCAACGACGTGCAATGCATTCAGGCCTGCAGGATGAGCTAAACGAATCGCGCGCATGAGGCGCTCCTTGCTGTGATCGACGTTCGGGATAACACCCCGGGCGTTATCCGCATGCAGTCGAGCTGGCTTTCGGTCCTGTTGTCGGCAGCCGTGCGTGATCGCATCGTCGAGCGCGTGACGAGAGCAGGCTGGACAGCAGCGCGGTCGCACGCCACGCGAACTGCCGCGCAACGCATGAGGCATCAATCACAGATCGGCATTGCGCCACGCGATGCAAGCGATTCCACGCGACGCCAACGGCTAAGCTGGCACGGCAGTTGCAATGTCCTGATGTCCAGACAGGTAACTCCCGTGACATCATCCACAAAGCGGCGACGGCAACGAGCACAACGCATCGCGCTGCACTTTGTGCTGAGCATTTCGTGCTTGCTGCTGCTGGGTTCGGAATACTGGTCCATCCACGAAGAGCGCGGAAGTGCGCTGCGCACCGCCGAAGCGCAATCGTTGAATCTTGCCAATTCGCTGGCGCAGCATGCCAGCGACACCATGACGATCGCCGATGCCGTGCTGTCCGGGTTGGTGTCGCGGGTGGAGCACGACCAAAGATCGGCCAGTGCGCGACTGGTCATGCATGATTTTCTCGTGCATGAAGCGCGTCGCTCGGACCGGCTGCATGGCATCTTCATCTATGCGCCCGACGGCAGCTGGGTGAGTTCGTCACTGGATAGCACGCCCAGAACGCACAACAACGCCGATCGCGCCTATTTCAAATATCACCGCAACCATCGCGACGCCTTGTCGCTGGTCGGACCGCCGGTACAGAGCCGATCCGATGGCAGTTGGGTGCTTACGTTGAGCCGGCGCCTGAATACCCCGAGCGGCGAGTTTGCAGGCGTTGTCTTGGTCACGCTGCAACTGAAGTATTTCCAGAATTACTACAGCACTTTCGAGGTCGGCCCGAACGGCACCATCGGCATGACCAATGACGATGGCATCGTGCTGGTGCGCCTGCCCGACAAACCGGGCGTGATCGGCACCTCGATCGCAGGCACTTCGATCTACGCCACCATGCGCGCCCGCAGGCACGGCACTGCCACCTATCGTTCGCCGATCGACGGCGTGGAGCGCATTTCCAGTTTCACGCCAGCGCGGGCGTATCCATTGACCGTGTTGACCGGTGTCTCGGTCGATGACGCATTGGCCAACTGGCGGCAATCGGCGCACCAGCGCATCGTGGTCGCCACCCTGGGGTGCGCGTTGCTGTTGGGCGTCGGCATCTGGCTGGATCTGCAACTGCGCCGCATGCATCGCAACGAGGACAAACTCAGCACCGAAGCCTGGATAGATGCACTCACCGGCATCGCCAACCGCCGTGCGTTCGACCACCGGCTCTCCCATGCCTTGCAGCAGGCTGTCCATCGACAAGCGCCACTCTCGGTGCTGATGATCGATGTCGATCATTTCAAGCTCTACAATGACACCTATGGCCACGTCAATGGCGACGCCTGCCTGCGTCTGATCGCGCGCGCGATTGCCGGCTGCTCGCGGCGCAGCGAAGACATTGCCGCGCGCTACGGCGGCGAAGAGTTCGGCATGATCCTGCCGCAGACTGATGCCGCCGGCGCACTGCGGCTGGCCGACGCGATCCGCAGCGCCGTCGCCGGGCTCGGCCTGATGCACCTGTCCAGCCCGACCAGCGCGCACGTCACCGTCAGCGTCGGCGCAGCGACGTTCGAACCGGGCCAAGCGCCACGCACCCCGGATGCCTTCGTGCACGACGCCGACTCGGCGTTGTACCGCGCCAAGCAGAACGGCCGCGACCGGACGTCGGCGTAGCGCAACTGGTAGTAAAAACTGCGCGCAACGCCAGGTGGGCGCGGCACATGTCCGGAATCGGCGTGTGTCAGGCTTACACACCATGGTTGCGCGGCGTTCTAAGCCACCTAACGATTGCACGCGAGGTGCTGTTAGCCACGTTTGGTCGAGATTGGTGAGCGGCGCCGTCGTACTGGGCAGGTCAACCTGCGCGTCCAGGGCGCTTCGGAACAACCCGGCCTACGTCGATGCAACAGCGGCCAGCAAGCAAAAGGCCCGCGCGATGCGGGCCTTTTGAATGACAAACAGGCTGGCTGCCGATCAGAACGGAATATCGTCGTCGGCAAAGTCGTCCATCGGCGGTGCCGACTGCTGCTGGGCCGGCTGCTGACGACGCGGGGCGTAATCCTGACCTCCGCCCTGACCGCCACCGCCCTGCTGCTGCCGCGGAGCCTGGCTGCGCTGCGGGCGATCGCCGCCCATGCCACCACCGCCGCCGCCTTCGCCACGGCCGCCGAGCATCTGCATCTCGTTGGCGACGATGTCGGTGCTGTACTTCTCCACGCCGTCCTGGCCGGTGTACTTGTCGTAACGCAGCTCGCCTTCGACGTACACCTGCGAGCCCTTGCGCAGGTACTCGCCGGCGATCTCGCCCAGCTTGCCGAAGAACACCACCCGATGCCACTCGGTGCGCTCCTGGTTGTTGCCATCGCGGTCCTTGCGCATGCTGGTGGTGGCCAGACTCACGCGCGTGATCGCCATGCCGGCCTGGGTGTACTTGGTGTCGGGATCGTTGCCGAGGTTGCCGACGAGGATGACTTTGTTGATGCCGCGGGCCATAGATGCTTCCGAGATGGTGCGCCGGCGCCAGTGGGCACGGCGGTGAATGTCTTGGTGCCAATGTTACCGCACCTGCCGGCCTCGGTACCGGCGGATCGCCGCTGAACCGGGCCGGGGAATGCCGCGCAGGCAGGTCGGAATCCGGGCGCTCGCGGACAGGCCCGACGCCCGCGCCGCAAGGGTTTGCAGCCACGCCGGAGGCCCTCGCACACGGCCAGCGGGACGGATCTGGCCCAGACATCTATAATCGGCGCACATCACGAACGCCTGCGCATGACCATCGCCGAAGACCTCTCCACCGTCCTGGGCCTGCCCCAGATCCAGTCCCTCGCCGCGCCCGACATGGCCGCGGTCGACGCGCTGATCCGCCGCCGTCTGGCCTCGGACGTCGTGCTGATCAACCAGATCGCCGATCACATCATCTCCGCCGGCGGCAAACGCCTGCGTCCGATGCTGGTGATGCTGGCCGGCCACGCCGCTGGCGGCTCCGGCCCGGAGCACCATCAACTGGCGGCGATCATCGAGTTCATCCACACCTCCACATTGCTGCACGACGACGTGGTGGACGAATCGGACCTGCGCCGCGGGCGCAGCACTGCCAATGCGCTGTGGGGCAACGCGCCCAGCGTGCTGGTCGGCGATTTCCTGTATTCGCGCAGCTTTCAGTTGATGGTGGAGCTGGATCGCATGGAAGTCATGCAGATCCTGGCCGACACCACCAACCGCATCGCCGAAGGCGAGGTGCTGCAGCTGCTGCACGTGCACAACCCCGACACCGACGAAGCCGCCTACCTGCGCGTGATCGAGCGCAAGACCGCGGTACTGTTCGCCGCCGGCACCCGCCTGGGCGCGCTGGCCTCGGGCGCGGATACGCAGGTGCAGCAGCGCCTGTACGACTACGGCATGCAGTTGGGCTTTGCCTTCCAGATTGCCGACGATGTGCTCGACTATGCCGCCGACGCCGCGGACCTGGGCAAGAACCTTGGGGACGACCTGGCCGAAGGCAAGGCGACCCTGCCGCTGATCCACGCCATGGCGCACTCGGATGCGAGGACCCGGGAGCGGCTACGCCAGATCGTCGAAGAGGGCGATGCGAGCGCAATGCCCGAGGTGCTGGCGGCGATTCACGCCACCGGCGGCCTGGATTACAGCCGCCAGCGTGCCGCCGAATACGCTGCCGCTGCGGAACAGGCGCTGGACGGTTTGCCGACCAGCCCTGCGGTTGCAGCGTTGCGTGGTCTGGCACGTTATGCGGTGGAACGCACGCATTGATCCGGGCGGCAGGTTTCGCCTGCCGCGCTCACTGAACGGGCTGTCAGGCGGCGGTGAGCCGCGTCCAGTCATCTCATCAATCGCCAAAGCGTTCGTCGAAGAAATCGCCGAGCATGCGGTAGGCACGTTTCGCCGCACGCGGGTTGTACAGGCAGCCTGGCGGGCTGTTGGCATCGGCTTCGGCAAAGCAATGCACCGCACCGCTGAAATTGACGAACTGCCAGTCCGCGCCCGCCGCATTCATCTCGGTTTCGAAGGCCGCGATGTCCGCCTTGCTCACGCTCTTGTCGTCGGCGCCATTGAGTACCAGCACCGGCGTCCTGGCCGAGCCGGCCGCCGCCGGGCTGGGTGTCGCGATGCCGCCGTGCAGGCTGACCACACCGGCCAGCTGCGCACCTGCGCGCACCAGCTCCAGCACCGTGGTGCCGCCGAAGCAGAACCCCACCGCACCGATGCGTGATGCATCCAGCGGTGCCTTGCCGGCCTGCGCCTTGAGCGCATCCACCGCTTTCAGCGCGCGGGCGCGCAGCGTCGGCGGGTCCTTCTTCAGGGCACCGGCAAACTGCCTGGCCTCGCTGTCGTTGGCCGGACGCTTGCCCTTGCCGTAGACGTCGGCAACCAGCACCACGTAGTCGTCGCCGGCCAGCTGCTTGGCCTTGGTGACCGCCGAATCGTTGACGCCGCGCCAGTTCGGCACCATCACCAGGCCTGGGCGCTTGGCGGCACCGGCATCGTCGTAGACCAGCACGCCGCTGAAGGTGTCCTTGCCGATCGTCCATTCCAGGGGTTTGGCCTGCATCGCTGCGGCCGCGGGCAACGCCAGCGACGCCAAGACACCGAACAACCCAACGCCACGCCATCTCCATTGCTTGTGCATGTGCCTGCTCCCGGGAAGGTCCGGCGAGTGTAGACGCTGCTGCCGTGCAGGCCGGGTCAGCGTGGACGCCGACGGACCGACCGCGGCAGCGTTCTGCCACGGCCGTCGAAAAAACCCAGGCAAATGCCGCCGTCGACTGGCGTACAGCAATGCAGCGCTACTGCACGCCCAAGCCGGGAATCGCGCTGATCGCCGCCGGATCGAACCCGGCCAGCTGGGCGAAATGGCGGCCGCGCGCGACATAGTCGCTATACGCGCCGAAGCTGGGCGCGCCCGGCGACAGCAGCACCACGCCGCCCTGCTCGCCCAGCGCCTCGCGCGCCAGCTGCATCGCGCGTTCCAGGTCGTTGGCGGCATGCAGACCGAAGCGACCGCGCTCGGCCAGCGGAGCCAGCAACGCGTGGATACGCGGCCCGTTCGCGCCCATGGTGACGATTTCCAGCGGCGCCTGCTGCGCCATCTGCGCGGCAAAATCCTGCCAGTCCAGCCCGCGATCGTGGCCACCGACCAGCAAGGCCACGCGGCGTTGCGCAAAGCAGGCCAGCGCCGCCAGTGAGGCGTGCGGGGTGGTGCTGATGGAGTCGTTGACGTAGCTGATGCCGTCCACGCTGCCGACCAGCTGCAGGCGGTTCGGCAACGGGCGGAAGCTCGCTGCGGCCGGCGCCAGCGCCGCAGCGTCCAGCCCCAGGGCTTCCAGCGCTGCCAGCACCGCGCACAGGTTGCGCCGATTGTGTTCGCCGGGCAGCGGCACGTTGGCGGTGTCGAACACCGGCTGCTCGCCGCGATACACCACATCGCCGCGCAGATGCCAGCCATCGGGATGGTTGAACCAGCGCACCTCGCTGTTCGGCAACTGCAACTGGGTCAGATGCGGATCGGCGGCATTGAGCAAGGCAATGCGCGGGCGGCCTTCGGTGACCAGCGCCAGCTTGTCGCGCACGTAGCGCGCCTGGTCGCCATGCCAGTCCAGATGCTCGGGAAACAGGTTCAGCACCAGCGCCAATTGCGGACGTGCGCCGCTGCGCCCCACTTCACCGGTCTGGTAGCTGGACAGCTCGATCGCCCAATAGCTCGGCGGCGGTTGCGGCGCCAGCACTTCCAGCAAGGGTTGGCCGATATTGCCGACCAGGGCGGTGCGATGGCCGGCCGCACGCAACAGATGCGCCAGCAGCGCGGTGGTGGTGCTTTTGCCCTTGGTGCCGGTAACGCAGATGGCGCCGGGCACAGAGCCGTCAGGCTGCGCCTGCTCGGCAAACCACAACGCGGTGCCGCCGATGAATTGCGTGCCGTGCTCGGTTGCAGCGGTGTGCGCCTCGGGACGATACGGGCTGATGCCGGGCGATTTCACCACCACTTCGAACCGGCCCAGCGCCTGCGCGCTGGCATCGGTTTCCACATGCAATGCAGCATCGGCCAGCGTCTCGAGCTCGCGTGCTTCCTCGGCGTTGCAGAACACCGTCAGCGATTGGGTAGGCAAGCGGGCACGCAACGCGCGATACGCCGCGCGCCCTTCGCGCCCCCAGCCCCATAACGCGACCGCCTTGCCCTCAAGCTGCGAAATTCGCACGCACGCGCTCCCACAGCGCCGACGGAATCCGGTGCTCGCCGTCGATGGCCAGCAACGGCTCCAGCTGCAACGCCTGCTGGTCCAGCTGCGGCTGGATCTCGCGGATGAAACGCAGCACCAGCGCGTCTTCCTTCCATTCGGCACGGCCGGCCAGCACCGCCATCGCCGCGCGCGATTCGCGGCCTTCGCCGACGCATTCGAACGGCTTGTGGTCCTGGAATTCCAGCAGCGCATCGTAGCCGCCGGCCTGGGTTGCATCATCGAGCAGATTGCGCCCGAAGATCTTGACCAGCCGCGTCTTGGGCATGAACGGCGCCAATGCCAGGAACACGAAATGGCACTTCGGGCACACGCCACACCAGCGATGCACCGGGCGCTCGCCCATGATGTGGAAGTTGCGGTTGCAGCTGGAAAAATGCGCGTCGTAGTGATCGGTCTTGGCGAACTGGCGCGCCACCGCCAGCTCCGACAATGGCCGCAGCAACGAGTAGTACCGCAGGTCGGCCGCCACATGCCGCTGCACGTAATCGCCGAACGCCTGCTCGAACGCCCAGCCCTTGGACCACTGGTGATTGACCTCGCCGGTGCCGGGAATCTGGCTGCCGTAACTGGCCGAACGCTCGTTGGAAAACACTACCTGGTCCACACCATTGAGCAAGGCGGACAACACCAGGATGGCCGAGTTCACCGCAGTGACCGGGATATGCCCGTTCCAGGCGCCCTGGCGATTGAGCTCGAACAATTCCGGCGCCAGCACGCGGCCGATATTGAGCACCGGCAAACCGGTGCGCTCGGCGCAGGCCCGGATCAGCTGCGAGCCGCCGATCCAGCTGACGGTCTGGTCGATGCCGGCATGCCGCAGCGCTTCGATACTGACCAGCGAATCCTTGCCGCCACCGATCGCAACCAAGGCGTGCTCGCGCAGGCCCAGCGCGGGAGCAGCACCAGCAGCCGGTGCAGCCACCGGGAAGTGGACCTTGCCGTGCAGGTTCAAGCCATTGCGATAGGCGAACTCGCCCAGGCCGTGCAGGTAGACGTTTTCCACCAGCGCAGCGGTATCGGCATCGATGCTGTAGCTGTCGATGGCGATGGTCGGCGGCACTGCGGCCTTGTAGTAACTCACGCCCGCGATGAGATGCAGCAACTGCAAGGCCTGTTGCACGGCAGCGGCCTGCGCGCCGTCCAGCGCGAACGGTGCGCCCGGCACCGCGACGGTCTCGACCAGCTCCGGCCCTTGATCGAAGGCATACACCAGCGTCGCCACGCCGGTGTGCGCGTCCAGTGCGCAACGCACGAAACGGAAGGTGGAGATCTGGTGTTTGTCGAAAGCGCTCATGGACTACCTGCAGGAACACGTACGCGACGCAGATAACGCCGGCACAGGACATATTCAATCATGGAAAACGGCACCGCAGCCCACAGCAGCGGCAGGCAACCGAACAGCACCGCCAGCAACAGCACATCCAGACGTGCAGCCGTGGTATCGCCGGACACCGCAAAGGCGACGGCGAGATACAGCGCCACCACCGGCACATAACTCAGCGCGCTCAACAGCACCGTGCGCACCGCCATCCCGCCACTGCGACGCGACGGACCCCGCGCATCGCGCCCACGTTGCCAACGCCCGGCCAACCATGCGCCGATACCGGCAGCGACCAGTGCGGGCAGCAGCCATTTGAAGGTGTCGCTCCACGGCATGCCCAGGCTCAGTTGCTGCAGCGCGGTGGCGAACACGATCGCAGCACCACCGGCCAGCATACTGAGTGCAATGAACTCAGCCTGCGGGCGCATCGATCACCTCTTCGCGCGGCAATTCGCGCTGGTTGTAAGTGCTGGCCATCGAGTAACCGTAGGCACCGGCATCGGCCAGCAGCATCACATCGCCCGGCGCGGTGGCGGCAGGCAGACGACGGCGCTTGCCGAACACGTCGGACGATTCGCAGATCGGCCCGACGATATCGAAGCTGCCATCGGCCGGCGCGCCGAGCTGGCTGAGATTTTCGATGTCGTGCCAGGCGTCGTACAACGCGGGCCGGATCAGCGTGTTCATGCCCGCATCCAGGCCTACGCGCTGCACGCCGTCCTTCTCGATCACCTGGGTCACCTGCGCCAGCAGCACGCCGGCTTCGGCCACCAGGTAACGGCCCGGCTCGATTGCCAGTCGATAGCCCGGATGCACCGCCTTGACCTCGGCCAGGCCCTTGGCCCACAGCTCCAGATCGAACGGCTCGTCCTCGGCACTGTAGGGAATCGGCAGGCCGCCACCGATATCGATGGTCTCCACCGTGCCGATGCGGCGCGCAAAGCCTGCCAGTTCGTCGTACATCATCCGCCAGTGTTCGCCGGTCTCCACGCCGCTGCCTAGATGCGCATGCACGCCGGTGATGGTGACCTCCAGCGTGCGCGCCACGTCCACGAACTCGTCCACGCGCGTGGACGACAAGCCGAACTTGGACGCCTTGCCGCCGGTGTTGACCTTCTCGTGATGCCCGTCGCCATGCCCCAGGTCGATGCGCAGCCATACGTTGCGGCCGCGGAACACCTCCGGCCAGCGCCGCAATGCTTCGACGTTGTCCACGGTGACGGTCACGCCCAGCGCGAAGCCGGCTTCGTATTCGGCCCTGGGCGCAAAACTCGGGGTGAACAGCACGCGCCGCGGCGACAGCTCGGGCAAGGTATCGAACACGCGGCGCAGCTCGCCGTGCGAGACGCATTCCAGGCCAAAACCGGCCTGTTCCAGCGCCATCAGGATCGCCGGATGCGCATTGGCCTTGATCGCGTAATAGCGCTGATCCACCGCCGCGATCTGCGCCAGCGCCTGCGCACGCGCACGCACCGTGGGCAGGTGATAGGCGTAACGCGGCGTACCGGCCTTGGACAGTGTCAGCAGATGGGTGCGCTCGGCGTGCCACCACGGCGTGGGCCGCGGGCGCACCGAGCCGATGATCTGCCGCCAGCGCGGCCCGAACACCTCGCCCTCGCTCACCGGCATCGCACCGCTGTCGATCAGTTCTGCATGCAGGATCGGCAGCAGGCCATCGGCATCGGCTTCGTCGATGACGAAGGTCAGATTCAGGTCGTTGGACGACTGCGAGATCATGTGCACGCGTTCCTGCCCGAACGTGGCCCACACGTCGGAGAGCTTGTGCAGCAGCGAGCGCATGCCGCGCCCCACCAGGGTGATCGCCGCACACGGCACGATGATCTTGACCTTGCAGATCTGCGACAGATCGGCCGACAACGCCGCCAGCACATCGGTGTTGACCAGGTTCTCGGACGGGTCCAGCGACACGGTGACATTGGTCTCAGCCGAACCGATCAGGTCCACCGACAGGCCATGCTTCTTGAACAGGGTAAACACATCGGCCAGGAAGCCCACCTGCTGCCACATGCCGATGCCTTCCATCGATACCAGCACGATGCCGTTGCGCCGGCTGATCGCCTTGACGCCCGGCACCGGCTCGGCATTGCCGTCGATGCTGGTGCCCGGCAGATCGGGGCGCTCGGTATCCAGGATCGCCATCGGCACGCCGGAATCGCGGCATGGCTTGATCGAGCGCGGATGCAGGACCTTGGCACCGGTGGTGGCGATTTCCTGCGCCTCGTAATAGTCCAGGCGGGTCAGCAGCCGTGCGTCCGGCACCTCCTTGGGATTGGCGCTGAACATGCCGGGCACATCGGTCCAGATTTCCACCCGGCTGGCGCCGAGCAGCGCACCGAAATACGCCGCCGAGGTATCCGAACCGCCACGCCCCAGGATCGCGGTGCCGCCATCGGCGTGCCGCGAAATGAAGCCCTGGGTGATCAACAGGCGCGTGGGCTGCGTATCGAAACGCGCGCGCCAGTCGGCATCGGACTGCCACTGGCAGGACACCGACAAGCGCTTGGACCACTCGCTCTGATTGGGCTGCGGCGGCAGCGCCGACAGCCACTGGCGCGCATCCAGCCAGCCCATGTCCAGGCCGCTGGCATGCAGATACGCCGCACCGATGGTGGAAGACAGCAATTCGCCCTGCCCCAGCACCTCGGCCTGCCAGTCCAGCGTGCGCGTCGCCGCGCGCGCGTCGCCGATCAATGCGTGCAGGGCGGCCAAGCGCTCGCCCAGCACCGCATCGGCATCCAGTTCCAGCTCGGCCAGGAACTGGCGATGACGCTGCTCCAGCGCCGCCACGCGCTGCGCGCTGTCGGCAGCGCCATCGGCGATCGCGGTGAGTTCGTTGGTCACGCCCGACAGCGCGGACACCACCACCAGCACGCGGCCGCCGGTCTCGTTGGCCCGTTTGCTCGCCAGTTTTCCAATCGTGTCCCAGCGATGACGACGCGACACCGAGGTGCCGCCGAACTTGAGGACGATCCAACGATCGGTAGAGTGGGGAGCTGACATGGAGATAGGCGTTTAGGATGAGGGGGAAGACGCCCGGTACGCCGGGCGGAACCTCCGATTCTACTGCCAATGTCGCCTGCATGACCCCGTGTGCGGTCGCAGCCTGCCGGCGGCCACTGCCATCACCGCAACGGTTTGCGCTGCAACCATCGACGCGCCTTCCATCGACCGAGATCCATGCCCCATGAGCAAGCACCGCTACCTGCAACTGGATGTGTTCGGCGGCCAGCATGGCCGCGGCAATCCGCTGGGCGTGGTCCTCAACGCGCAGACGTTGTCGTCGGAGCAGATGCAGCAGATTGCCGCCTGGCTGAACCTGTCGGAGACGATCTTTTTCCTGCCGGTCAGCGCACCCGATGCGGACTACCACATCCGTATCTTCACGCCACGCGCCGAGCTGCCGTTTGCAGGCCATCCCAGCGTCGGCGCTGCGTGGGCGGCGGCGACGCACGGTCTGGTTGCGTTCAAGCCGGACGGCCGGATGCGCCAGCAGTGCGCGGCGGGCGTATTGCCGGTGCAGGTGCTCGACCGACATGGCGCCTTGCTGGTGCGGCTGCGGGCACCGCGTGCGCGCGCGATCGAAACCGGTCAGACGCATGCTGCGGCGTTGCACGATGCCTGCGCTGGCCTGCGCCTGGCCGCACGCCCGGCCGCACTATGGAACAACGGCCCCGGTTGGTGGCTGCTGGAACTGGCCGACGCGCAGGCGGTACGCCAGGCGGCGCCCGATCTGGCTGCGATCAGCCGCCTGACCCAGGCCAGCGCGGCCACCGGCCTGGCCATCTACGCGCCGCAGGCCAGTAGCGACGCGGACCTGGTGGTGCGTGCCTTCTGCCCCGGCGACGGCATCCCGGAAGATCCGGTCACCGGCAGCGCCAACGCCTGCATTGCCGCGCGCCTGCACGGCGAAGGCCGCGTGCCGGGCGAGGCGTTGCGCTACGTCGCCAGCCAGGGCCGCGAGGTCGGCCGCGACGGCCGTGTGCACGTGGAGGTGGATCACGAAGGCGAAGTCTGGATCGGCGGAACGACCAGGCAAGTGATCGAAGGCCGTATCGATTGGTAAGCTGCCGCGCCCTGTTCGCGGAGCCGCCACCATGACCACCCGCCGTTTCCTGCAACTGGATGTGTTTTCCGCCCGCCCCGGCAGCGGCAACCCGCTGGCGGTGGTGCTCGATGCCGAAGGCCTGGACGATGCGGCGATGCAGGCCATCGCACGCTGGACCAAGCTGCCGGAAACCACCTTCGTGTTTGCGGCGCCGGATGCGCACAGCAGCTATCGGCTGCGGATGTTTTCGCCGCAAAAGGAAGTGCCGTTTGCCGGCCACCCCAGCGTCGGCACCGCCCACGCGGTTCTGGAAGCCGGCCTGGCCGCACCCGACGACGGCGTGCTGATCCAGGACGGTATCGCCGGCCAGCTGCCGCTGCGCGTGGAGCAGACCGCAGGTCACCGCAGCATCGCCATCCGCACCCCGCGCGCGCGCGTGGCCGAGCAGGTGGAGGCCGACGACCCGCGCCTGCGCGATGCGGTGCGCGGCTGGCCAAGGGGTAGCCTGCCGCCCGCCTTGATGGACGGCGGCCGCACCTGGTGGGTGGTGGAGCTGGCCAGCGAAGCGGCGCTGCGCGGCCTGCAGCCGGACTGGGACGCGATCGCCGCGCTGGCCGAATCCACCGGCAGCATGGGCGTGTTCGCCTATGCGCGCGCCGCAGCGCCCGGCGCCTACGATCTGGCGGTGCGCGCCTTCGTCGGCAATGGCCGGCGCTTCGAAGATGCCGCCTCCGGCGCGGCCAATGCGGTGCTCGCCGCCTGGCTGGACAGCCGCCAGGCATTGCCGGGCAAGGAACGTCGCTACGTGGTCAGCCAGGGCCGCGAGATCGGCTTTGACGCGTTGCTGGAATTGCGCATCGACGCCAATGGCGATGTGTGGTCTGGCGGCCAGGTGCAGACGGTGATCCGCGGCACGCTGGATTGGGCGTGATCTCGCCTGATCCGGCGGGCTGAAAAGCGCTTGCGTCGGGACAAAAAAACGCTGCGGTCACCCGCAGCGTTTTCGTCATTCAATGGGCTGATGTCGATCGCCTGACTGCGGCACACGACACCGCACCGGTCAGTCGGGACGCACGTCCACGCGTACCCGGATACGGTCGCCCGGGTTGTAGTCGCTACGCGTGTGATAGGTGCGGCCCGCGTATTCGTACGTCACGTCGTAGCCGTCGACACGGTCGCGTTCGCGGCGGTAGGACACCGGCTCGCAGACGCTGACATTGCCCTGGTAGTTGCGATTATTGGCTTCGTAGATCGAGCGACCTGCCGCGACGCCCGCCATGGTGCCGACTGCCGTGCCGACCAGACGGCCATTGCCGCCACCGACCTGGCTACCGAGCACCGCACCGGCGATACCACCGATCACGCTGGCCACGCCACGATTGGACACGCCGGCCTGACCATAGCTGCCGCCGTCGCGGTAATAGCCGTCGTTACTGGTGTAGTAGCCGTCGGCCGGGCGGTTGTAGCAGCGTTCGCTGCTGCGCTCGCCATACGAATCGGTCACGATGATCGGGTCCACGCGCACCACCCGCGCATATTCATAACGACCGTCCTCATAGCTGCCACGTCCGTCATAGCCGCTGTCATAGCGCTGCGCCGTTGCATTGCCTGCAACTGCCACACCCATCACCAGAGCACCAAGCACAAGAGTTTTCATTGCGGCAGCTTCTACAGGGGAGGACACGCTGCCGATGCTCGACCTGCGCCAGTGAAACCGCCCTGAACCGAACCGTCCTTGCAAAGCCCTATTCAGGTCGCCGCCAGCTGCGTGCGCCGGCAACTATCGCCAACGCACGCAAGTGGGATCACGCCTGGCTGGAAAACTCGGTTTCCAGACTGATCGGCACGGCGCTCAGCGCCTTGGACACCGGGCAGTTCTTCTTCGCGGTGTCGGCCAGTTCGCGGAACTTGGCTTCGTCGATACCCGGCACCACGGCCTTGAGCTTGAGGCGGATCTGCGAAAGCTGCGGGCCGCCTTCCATCGACAGATCCACGTCTGCACGGGTATCCAGCGAGGTCGGCGGAAAACCGGCTTCGCTCAGCTGGGCCGACAGCGCCATGGTGAAGCAGCCAGCGTGCGCGGCGGCGATCAGTTCTTCCGGGTTGGTGCCCTTCTCGTCGCCGAAGCGGCTATTGAAGGCATAGCGGGTCTTGTCCATCAAGCCGCTTTGCGGCGTGCTGAGCTGGCCTTTGCCGGTCTTGAGGTCGCCTTCCCAGTGAGCGGTGGCGTGACGTGAAATACCCATTGCGATCTCCTGCGATGAAAGGAGGTGTCACGATAGGCGACTGGATGTTATGGCGTGGTGCCTGGATCGGGATTCGGGATTCGGGATTCGGGATTCGGGATTCGGGATTCGGGAATCGGGAATCGGGAATCGGGAATCGGGAATCGTAGGAGCAGGCCGCGGGTTCTGATAGCAAGACGTTGGGATGTGCGCGCGAAGACGCGCACCTGGCGCGACCGCGACCGCATTGCGGGTGCGCGGTCGCGTTGCTGGGTTCGCTCAACCCAGCAGGGTTTCCAGTACGGCCATGCGCACCGCCACGCCGTTGGCGACCTGGCGCAGCACGCATGATTGCGCGCCGTCGGCGACCTCGTCGGTGATTTCAACGCCGCGGTTGATCGGGCCAGGATGCAGCACGGCGGCGTCGCGGCCGGCACGTGCCAGGCGCTCGCGGGTGAGTCCGTAGTCGCTGTGGTACTGCTCCAGCGACGGCACCAGGCCTTCTTCCATGCGCTCGCGCTGCAGGCGCAGCATCATCAAGGCATCGGCCCCTTCCAGCATGGCGTCGAAGTCCTGGCCGACCACGCAGCCATCCAGCATGTCGTCGTCGGGCAGCAGGCTGGCCGGGCCGCAGACGCGGATCTCGCCGGCGCCCAGCGTGCGCAGTGCATGCAGGTCCGAGCGCGCAACGCGCGAATGCTTCACGTCGCCGACAATCACCACCTTGAGCTTGGAAAAATCGGTGCCCTTGGCCTGGCGCAGGGTGAGCATGTCGAGCAGGCCCTGGGTGGGATGCGCGCTGCGTCCGTCACCGGCGTTGATCAAGGCGGTGCCCTCGCCTGCAGCCGCGGCCAGCGCTTCCACCGCACCATCGTCGGGATGGCGCACCACAAAGCCGCGTACGCCCATCGCCTCGAGATTTTTCAACGTGTCGCGCGCAGTTTCGCCCTTGCGGGTGGACGAGGTGGAGGCATCGAAATTGAGCACGTCCGCGCCGAGTCGCTGTGCAGCCAGATGAAACGAGCTGCGCGTGCGCGTGGACGGTTCGAAGAACAGCGTGCACACCGCCGTGCCGGCAAGCACGCTGCGCTTGCCCACGCGCCCCACCGCCGCGTCGCGGATCTGGCCGGCACGATCGAGCAGCTGCAGCAGCGTGGCGCGCGGCAGTCCTTCCAGGGTGAGCAGGTGGCGCAGGCGTCCGTCCGAATCGAGTTGCATGGTGGTCATCGCAGGTCGGGAGTGTCAGGGAAGAAGAGTGGCTTGGTCGGGCGCGGCCAACCAGCGTTCGACGATCACCGCGGCCGCCATCGCGTCCAGCGCCTCGGCATCGCGGCGGCGCTTGCGCCCGTCGGCGCGCTCGCGCGCGAAACGCTGCGCGGCTTCGACCGAACTGGAGCGCTCGTCGATCAGCACCACCGGCAGCGCGTAGCGCTCGCGCAGTTGGCGGGCGAAGGCATGCGCGCGCTTGCGTGCGGGTTGGTCCTTGTCGTCCAGGGTCAGCGGGTCGCCGACCACCAGACCGTCGGGACGCCATTGCTTATGCACACGATCCAGCGCGACCCAGTCCGGGCCGTTGGTATGTACATGGATGACGGCCACCGCACGCGCGCCGGCACCGAGCGCGGTGCCGACGGCCACGCCGATGCGGCGCGATCCCACGTCGAAGCCCAGCACCGTGCCATCCGGGCGGAAAGCGCCCGCCTCAGGCATGCCCGGAATAGTCCGTGAGCCGGAACAGATCCACACCGATGCGCCCGGCGGCGGTCTGCCAGCGATCTTCCAGCGCGGTGGCGAACAACACATTGGCATCCGACGGCGCGGTCAGCCAGCTGTTCTCGCCCAGTTCGAATTCCAGTTGACCCGCGCCCCAACCGGCACAGCCCAGCGCCACCAGCGCATTGCGCGGGCCTTCGCCAGCCGCCATGGCTTCGAGAATGTCGCGCGAGGTGGTCAGGTAGACGCCCTGCCCCACTTCCAGGCTGGAATCCCAGTCGCGCGCATCGTCGTGGATGACGAAACCGCGTTCCGGGTGCACCGGCCCGCCGCTGAGCACGACCTGCTCGCGCAGGTGCTCGTCGACGGTGTCGATGCCCATTTGCGACAGGACCTCGCCCAGTGTGTATTCGGAGGGCCGGTTGACCAGCACGCCCATGGCGCCGTTCTCGTCGTGCTGGCAGATCAGCGCGACACTGCGCGAAAAGGTGGGGTCGGACAGCGCCGGAAGCGCGATCAGCAGTTGGTTGGCCAGAGGCGTGGGCAAAACAGACATGGCCGCATTCTAGCCGTTCGCTTCGCCGCGCGCAGAGCCGCTGCCATACTTGCTGCATGCGGGCGGCACCGGACCGGCGATGCTGCCGATGGACAGCGACCTCCCAGAGGCCACCGATGGCACCCGGCAGGCAAGGCCGGCCCATTCAGATTGCCGGCGGCTGCGCAGCGCGAACATGCAGGCTGCGCTGTGCCGCGCTCGATCTGTTTCCGTGAATGCAGTCGATCCGTGCACCCACGCGTCGCTGTTCGGTCGCTATCGTTGGGCATTGGATTCCCTGCCATCGCGCACGGGTCCACCGACACCTGCTCCACCCACAACAGGCATCTCATGAGCGGCTACTGCAGCATCGCCCCGGGCCACCCGGTCCACGGGCACTATCACGACCACGAATACGGCTTTCCACAGCGTGAGGAGCGCGAGCTGTTCGAGCGCCTGGTGCTGGAGATCAATCAGGCCGGCCTGAGCTGGGAAACCATCCTGCGCAAGCGCAGCAACTTCCAGCGCGCCTATGACGGCTTCGATGTGGACACGGTGGCGGCCTATGGCGAGAGCGACATTGCACGGCTGCTCGGCGACGCCGGCATCATCCGCAACCGGCTGAAGGTGCTGGCGGCTATCCACAATGCGCAGGTCGTCCGGCAGCTGCGCGCCTCGCACGGCAGTTTCGCGCAATGGCTGGACGCACAGCATCCGCGCGACAAAGCGGCCTGGGTCAAGCTGTTCAAGAAGACCTTCCGCTTCACCGGCGGCGAAATCACCGGCGAATTCCTGATGAGCCTGGGCTACCTGCCCGGTGCGCACCATGCCGATTGCCCGGTATTTGCGCGCATCCAGGCGTTGTCGCCGCCGTGGGTGCAAGACGGCAATCAGACACCCATGTAACGATGCGGCCGGTGATTGAACATCAGCACCAGGCTGAGCATCAACGCACCCAGCGCCGAGTACAGTACCTTGTCCGGGGTGAGGACGCCGAAGGCGACCAGCATCAGCATCGCATCGAAACTCATCTGCACCTTGCCGGCGCTCCAGCCGCGCTCGCGCTGCAGGTACACCGCCAGGATGCCGATGCCGCCCAGGCTGCCGCGGTGGCGGATGAAGAACAGGATGCCCAGGCCCGCCAGCGCGCCGCCGACGATCGCCGAAAACAGCGTGCTGATGTGCGCGTAATCGGCCCAGCGCGGCAGCAGGTCGGTGAGTGCGCCGCAGGCGCCCACTGCGGCAAAGGTCTTCAAGGTGAATTCCCAGCCCATGCGGCGCACGCTCAGCCAATAGAACGGCAGGTTGACCAGCACGAACACCAGGCCGAAGTTCCAGTGCAGTGCGTAATGCAGCAGGAACGCCACGCCGGCCATGCCGCCGATCATCAGGCCGCCCTTGGCGAAGATCGCCAGGCCCAGCGACGCCACCAGCGTCGCCAGCACCATGCCCTGCACGTCCTCGGCCACCGAGTGGTGAAACGCATGATCGTCGGCCGCGGTGCCGGCCGAATCCGGTGGCGGCGTCAACGGACCGGAAGTCATCACTGTGCCGTCGTCGGGCAACGGCTGTTGCTCCGGACGGAGATCGGAATCGGGAAGGCTCACGGACTGGGCACTGCGGTGGGGTGCGGATATTAGACACTATCGGCGCACCTGGTTACATCTGAAACATCACGCCATTCGCGCGTTGCGACGCCGCGCGTTCATCGAGCGCAGCGGCGTCCACCGCTGCATCGCGCAGGACACAGCGGCACGCAGGGCGCTGCAACGAATCCGGCGCAGGCCGTCCCGTTCGCATGCACCCCCGGCCATCCGTCACCGCGTGCCACGCGCCTGCAGGCGCTCAGCGAACCTCGGCGATCTCCACGCCATCCAGGCCCTGCGCCAGGGTCTTGGCGTCGCCGCCCTGCGAGAGCTTGATGCGCAAGCGCACCTCGTTCTGCGAGTCGGCGTAGCGCAGCGCGTCTTCGTAGCTGATCTCGCCGGCCTGGTACAGCTCGAACAGGCTCTGGTCGAAGGTGCGCATGCCCAGGTTGGTGGACTCCTTCATGATCTCCTTGAGCTTGTGGATCTCGCCGTCGCGGATGTAATCCTGCACCAGCGGTGTACCCAGCATGATCTCCATCGCCACGCGACGGCCGCGGCCATCCGGGGTGGGGATCAACTGCTGCGCGACCACGCCCTTGAGATTGAGCGACAGATCCATCAACAGCTGGTTGCGCCGGTCTTCCGGGAAGAAGTTGATGATGCGGTCCATCGCCTGGTTGGCGTTGTTGGCGTGCAGGGTGCACAGCACCAGATGGCCGGTTTCGGCGAAGGCCACGGCGTGTTCCATGCCTTCGCGGGTGCGCACCTCGCCGATCATGATCACGTCCGGCGCCTGGCGCAGGGTGTTTTTCAGCGCGTTTTCCCAGCTATCGGTATCGATGCCGACTTCGCGCTGGGTGATGATGCAGCCCTCGTGCTTGTGCACGAATTCGATCGGGTCTTCGATGGTGATGATGTGCCCGGTGGAATTCTGGTTGCGGTAACCGATCATCGCCGCCAGCGAGGTGGACTTGCCGGTCCCGGTGGCGCCGACAAAGATGATGATGCCGCGCTTGGTCATCGCCAACGTCTTGATCACCGGCGGCAGGCTCAATTCTTCCACCGTGGGAATGCGCGTTTCGATCCGGCGCAGCACCATGCCGACCTGGTTGCGCTGGTAGAAGCAGCTCACGCGAAAGCGCCCAACCCCGGACACGCCGATGGCGAAATTGCACTCGTGGGTCTTTTCGAACTCTTCGCGCTGCGACGGCGTCATCACGTTCAACACCAGGTCGCGACTCTGTTGCGCGGTCAGCGGCGTCTGGGTGATCGGACTGATCTTGCCATGTACCTTGATCGCCGGCGGCATCCCCGAGGTGATGAACAGATCCGACGCCTTCTGGTGCGCCATCAGCTTGAGGAAGGAGGTGAAGTCGATGGTGCTCATGGCGTGCTCCTTCGGAGCCGGAAATGGGGAATCGAGAATCGGGAATTGGAAAAGCCGGGAGCCGGGACCGGTCAGGGGTGCATGCTTTCGCGATTCCCCATTCCCGATTCCCTATTCCCGAATCACTCGAATATCCGCTTGTCCTTGGCGTACTCGCGGGCCTGGTTGCGCGTGATCAGGCTGCGCTTGACCAGGTCCTGCAGATGCTGGTCGAGCGTCTGCATGCCGTATTGCTGACCGGTCTGGATCGAGGAATACATCTGCGCCACCTTGTCCTCGCGGATCAGGTTACGGATGGCCGGGGTGCCGACCATGATTTCCCAGGCCGCGGTGCGTCCGCCGCCGACCTTCTTCAGCAGCGCCTGCGAAATCACCGCACGCAAAGATTCGGACAGCATCGAGCGCACCATCGGCTTTTCGCCGGCCGGAAACACGTCGATGATGCGGTCGATGGTCTTGGCGGCCGAGCTGGTGTGCAGGGTGCCGAACACCAGGTGGCCGGTTTCCGCAGCGGTCAACGCCAGGCGGATGGTTTCCAGATCGCGCAATTCGCCGACCAGGATGATGTCCGGGTCTTCGCGCAGCGCCGAGCGCAGTGCCTCGTTGAAGCCGTGCGTATCGCGGTGCACTTCGCGCTGATTGATCAGGCACTTCTGCGAGGTATGCACGAATTCGATCGGATCCTCGACAGTGAGGATGTGGCCGTATTCGTTCTTGTTGATGTAGTCGATCATGCCGGCGAGCGTGGTCGACTTTCCCGAGCCGGTCGGGCCGGTCACCAGGATCAAGCCCTGCGGCTGGTCGATCAACTGGCGAAAGATCGGCGGGCAGCCCAGGTCTTCCAGCGTCAGCACTTCGGAAGGAATGGTACGGAACACCGCACCGGCGCCGCGGTTCTGGTTGAACGCATTGACGCGGAAGCGCGCCAGCGACGGAATCTCGAACGAGAAGTCGACCTCGAGAAATTCCTCGTAATCGCGACGCTGCTTGTCCGACATGATGTCGTAGACCAGCGCGTGTACCTGCTTGTGGTCCAGGGCCGGAATATTGATCCGACGGACATCGCCATCGACACGGATCATCGGCGGCAAGCCGGCCGACAGATGCAGGTCCGATGCCTTGTTCTTGACAGAAAACGCCAATAGTTCAGCGATATCCATGCGCTGCTTTTCCCCTAGGCTGCGATTGGAAGGTACTCCCCAAGCGGCAGTATAGCGTTCTGGCTGCTGGCGGGAAGCGGCGCGCGGCCGGTTCAGGCCGGCATCGTCGCGCGGGCCTGAAGGCGTTGGTCTGGAGCCGCGGCGCGGGCACGGCCGATGCCTGGGCAGCTCCGGCATCGGCCGCCAGCTCGCCTCGCTGTGGGCCGGCCCGGCGCGTCCATGGGCCATGGCCGCGTCATTGGCCGGCCCGGTTCGGCGACCCGGCTGGAAGGACGCAGCCGGGGGCGGCACTATAGCGTTCCTTCCCACCTGGATTGCCACGTGCCGGCTTCGTCGCTGCAGCAGATTCTCGATGCCATCCACGCCGCCGCGACTCCACACGCGCGCACCGATGTGCGCCTGCTGGCGGTGTCCAAGACCCGACCGGCGGACGCGGTTGCCGCGCTGGCGGCGCAGGGCCAGCGCGCATTCGGCGAAAACTACGTGCAGGAAGCGCAAACAAAGATCGCCCAACTGCAGATGCTGGGACTGGAGTGGCATCTGATCGGCCACCTGCAATCCAACAAGGCCGAACTGGCCAGCCAGTGGTTCGACTGGGTGCAGACCGTGGACCGCGCCAAGCTGATCGCGCCGCTGGTCAACCACCGCCCGGCCGATCGCACCCCGTTGAATGTGCTGATCCAGGTCAATATCGACGACGAGGACAGCAAGCACGGTTGCGCGCCGGAAGCGGTCGACGGGCTGGCCGCGGCCATCGCGCTACAGCCGCGGCTGCAATTGCGCGGCCTGATGGCGATTCCCGCGCCATTCCCCGAGCAGGCGCGCCGCATGGCGGCGTTCACCCGCATGCAGGCACTGTTCGAAGAGCTCAAGCGCCGCTACCCGCAGGTGGATACCTTGTCGATGGGCATGAGCTCGGATTTTGCCGAAGCGATTGCGGCCGGCGCGACCATGGTGCGGGTCGGGACTGCGTTGTTCGGCGAACGCGGCTCGTCGGCTACTGCAGCGTCCTGACCGTTTTTCCCGATCAGCCTCGCCCAGCACGCTGTGTCCTCTTACTTAAGGTGTCGCAATGACTCTGCCCTCCTCGCCCTCGCCTTCTGCCGCTGCGCTTACCGCATTCGTCGGCGGCGGCAACATGGCGCGCAGCCTGATTGCCGGGCTGATCCGGCAAGGCGTGCCCGCGGCCAGCATCCGCGTCGCCGAGCCGGTGGCCGACCTGCGCGATGCGCTGTCGCGCGACTTCGGCGTACATGTTGTGGAGCAGGCGCGCAGCGCCGTGGACGGCGCAGCCCTCTGGGTGCTGGCGGTCAAGCCGCAGGTGCTGCCAGGGGTATGCGCGCAGCTGGCCGATCTTGCGCAGGCGCAGCAGCCGCTGCTGCTGTCCATTGCCGCCGGCATCACCGCTCCGCAGCTGGATCGCTGGTCCGGCGGCGACCTTGCGGTGGTGCGCGCAATGCCCAATACGCCCGCCCTGCTCGGCGCCGGCGTGACCGGGTTGTACGCCAATCCACGCGTGTCCGAGGCGCAACGCGCGCAGGCGGCCGGCTTGCTGGAGAGCGCCGGTGTCACCGTCTGGATCGACGACGAGGCGCAGATGGACGCGGTGACCGCGGTGTCCGGCAGTGGGCCGGCCTATCTCTTTCTGCTGGCCGAAGCGATGGAGGCCGCCGCGCAGGCACAAGGCCTGCCGGCCGAGACCGCACGCACGCTGGTGCTGCAGACCCTGCTCGGCGCCTCGCGCATGCTGACCGAATCGGGAGAAGCACCGGCACTGCTCCGCCGCCGGGTGACTTCGCCCAACGGCACCACGCAGGCGGCAATCGAGACATTTCAGGCCGGCCAGTTCGAAGCGCTCACCGCCAGGGCGATTGCCGCAGCGACCGAGCGCGGCCGCAGCCTCTCGGCGGCCAATGACTAGGCCGCCTGTGACCGGGCATCATCCGGATTAGGAATGTTCCGCAGCGGCCGGCCGGGTCGCGCGCAGGACAGCCACGGCAATTGCGCAGTGGAACCGTCACGCAACGCAGCGCACCGGCCCTTGTCGGGTGTGGAAAAATCCGGCGCACGCTGCCGGCGCCCACGGCAGCAGCGGCGCGAACGCAGCGGATTGGCTGATCAGAACAAGGCCTCAGGAACGTGCGCCAGCAGTTGGCGACGCAAACCTGTCCTGCACCGCACGGCCACGCGACGCTTGATCGCGGCAGCGAACGCCACCGGCGGCAGCACACCTTGGCCAACGCTCGGCGCCCAGCACGCGGCGAAAACGCCCAGATGCCTGCGCGCAAACGATCTGCTGCTATGCGTCAGACACCGCGTCTGCCTGCGCATCGCAGCCGCGTCGACAGCGCTTTCGCCGAGGTTTTCTGCCACCGGTGAACGAATCCCCGTCAAAAGACGCTTTTTTTCCGTCGTTTCATCGTTTCCCTATTGGCGGCGCGCAGCAGTTGCCCTACATTTCGCGTTGCCGACTGGGTCGGCAGACCCAACACCACCAACGATCACGGAACACATAACTCATGGCAAAAACCGCCGCTAAGAAGGCTGCCCCCAAGAAGGCAGTGAAAAAGGTCGCCGCGACCAAGACCGCAAAGCCGGCCAAGGCCGCTGCTGCCAAGTCCGCTGCGCCGAAGCCGATCAAGGAAGCGCTGAGCAAGACCGGCCTGGTCGCGCACATTGCCGAATCCACCCAGCTGGCTCCGAAGGACGTCCGCGCCGTTCTGGCTACGCTGGAATCGGCCGCACATTCGTCGCTGAGCAAGAAGGGCGCCGGTTCGTTCACCCTGCCGGGCATGCTGAAGCTGACCAGCGTCCATGTGCCGGCCAAGCCGAAGCGCAAGGGCATCAACCCGTTCACCAAGGAAGAGCAGACCTTCGCGGCCAAGCCGGCCAGCTTCAAGGTCAAGGCTCGCCTGCTGAAGAAACTGAAGGACGCCGCGCTCTAATCGAGCACGCCTCCGGTGTCACGAAGGCGGCCTGCGGGCCGTCTTTTTTTTGAGCGTGCAGGACCGCCCGCGGCACTCCCCACATGCCGCTCATCGCCGCTTGCCTACCCTGCACGCTGATTTGCAACGCAGCAGGTGCATGTGACCGGCCCATCGTCTCCTGGCCCATCCACACCGCCGTCATCGGCAACCCGTAGCCCTGCACGCCGCGTGCGCCGCCTGCTGGTGTCGATCGCGCTGCTGTGCGCCCTGGGTGTGGCCGCACGCTGGGCATGGCAGTTGCCGGTTGCCGAACAACTGCGTACCAGCTGGGAGCTGTCGCGCATGCCGCCACCCGTGCAGTTGTTGGTCCCGGTCGAAGGCGTGCAGGCGCGCCGCATCGCCGACACCTTCGGCGCACCGCGCGGCCGCGACCGACGTCATGCCGGCGTGGATATCTTCGCCCTGCGTGGCACAACGGTGCTGTCTGCGACGCGCGGGGTGGTCAGCGCCATCCGCGATCAAGGCCTGGGCGGCAAACAGGTCTGGGTGCTCGGGCCGGCAATGGAACGCCATTACTACGCGCACCTGGACGATTGGGCCGCGGGCCTGGCCGTTGGCGATATCGTCGAGCCTGGCACACCGCTTGGCATGGTCGGCACCACCGGCAACGCGCGCGGCACCCCGCCGCATCTGCACTATGGTGTCTACGGGCGCAACGGTGCGTACGATCCGCTGCCGTTGCTACGCAAACCCGTGCCACAGCCGGCACAGTGAGCATGCTGGAACACTGCGTCATGGCCTGAGCTATCGAGGCCGTTGCCGGCTACGCCTATGGTGGAGGCAGCCCAAGGAACGCCCCCCTCC
Organism: Xanthomonas sp. CFBP 8152; assembly: GCF_014199025.1. NCBI lineage: Bacteria > Pseudomonadati > Pseudomonadota > Gammaproteobacteria > Lysobacterales > Lysobacteraceae > Xanthomonas > Xanthomonas sp. CFBP 8152. Next base: position 1,060,237 of record NZ_JACHNO010000001.1, on the reverse strand, counting down.
ATGTCCCGAAGACGCTATCGCATTACGGTCACGCCCATCGAGAGCGATGGCCGCCCCTGCAGCGATCGCTGCACCATCGAATTCGAACAGCGCTCGCGGGCCGACTGGATGCGGCTGCTCGAGGAGCTGCACCTGCGACGCGATCTGAGCAGCGACGAATGCGCGGCGCTGACGGTCGGCTCGCAGCTGCTGGAAGACCTGGCCGCCCGCCCGCGCGCGCAGCCAAGCGATGCACTGGAGGCCTTGCGGCCAAAACTGCAGTTGCTGCTGGAGCGCCTGCAACGTGTGCAGCCGGCCGCCGGCACCTGAGACCGGCATCGCAGCGATCGCTACACTGCGTGCATCTGGGGACGAGAGATGCGCCATGCGAGGGTTGGGGATCGTCATGCTTGCAGCGGCAATCGCAGGTTGCAGTTGTCATCGCAGCGCAGACCAAGAAACCGACGACGCGGCAGCGTCCTCGCACGTTGTCGCGGCGACGCAAACGCCGGGCGTCGGCACGGGGGGGTAATGCGCGCCCAACACCGCCAGGCGACGCCAGGCCCGACGATGCCGTCGCGCGCGCCAACTTCGCTAAAGCAAGCGCAACCGTGCGCCGGTATCTGGGGGCGTTGCCAGGTACGGCGCGTGGCGATGCCGACGCCCTGTGGAGCGGCGGTCGCCCTGCGCCGGTGCCGGACGATGCAGCGCTGCGCGGCATCGGCAATATCCAGTCGATGCGCATCAACAACGACCCGCCGGTCGCACTGGATCGGGAACGGCCCTCGCGCCGGATCGAAGTGCCGGTGCAGCTGATCGTGCGTACCGACACCGTCACCCAACGTCTGGTCGGCGCCTATCGGCTGCAGCCGCGCAACGGCAGCGACGACTGGGAGATCTACTCGGCCACCCTGCACCCGGTGTTGCGCTAACCCACGGTTCACCGGCACTGACTAAGGTGATGTCACCTGTTGCCGGAGTCACCCGATGAAACTGCGTTCGCTTGCCGGATCCATGCTTGCCCTCGCTCTGGCGATACCGACGACCGGCGCGTGGGCAACGCCGCAGATCCAGGGACACCAGATCAGCGTGCAGGGCAGCGACCTGCAGCAATTCCTGGGCGGTCGCTTCCCGCAGACACACGATGCGCTGGGCGGTCTGGTCGAGATGACGGTCAGCAATCCGGCGTTGTCGCTGCCGCCGGGCGACCGGCTCAAGATGGCATTCGACCTGGCGCTCGCCACCGCCGGCGGCGCGCCCGCGCCAGTCGGCAATGTGACCTTGACCAGCGCACTGCGCTACGACACGGCCAAGCAGGGCTTTTATCTCGATCAACCCACCATCGACGATTTCCGCCCGGCCAACGCTGGCGCAAAACTCGACCACAGCACCCGCGAGTTGCTCAATGCCTGGCTGGCCGATTACGCGCGCAAGGAGCCGATCTATCGCATCGATCCGGCCATCGCAGCGGTGATGGGGAATGTGCAGGTGGAGTCGGTGGGTATCCAGAACGGCCGCGTCGCGGTGACTTTCAACCAGAACATCGAGCAACTGGTGCCGGCAGCTGCATTGTCCGGGAAATAGGCTGAAGTGCTAGTTGCAACGCAGGACCGAAGCGCGCCGTCATGCCGTTGCGCCGATCTGCGCAAACGGCCATCGGATCAAGACAAAGGCCCGGCGTCATGACGTCGGGCCTTTGTCTTGATACTTCCAACATTGCAACGAACCGATCAGGCCACCAGGGCCTTGGCCACTGCAGCGGTGAAGGCCGGGATGTCGTCGGGCTTGCGACTGGTGATCAGCGCCCCGTCGACAACCACCTCCGCATCCTGCCAGCGTGCGCCGGCATTGCGCAGGTCGGTCTTGACCGACGACCACGAGGTCACATCGCGGTTGCGAACCAGATCGCTTTCCACCAGCAGCCACGGGCCGTGGCAGATCGCGGCAACCGGCTTGTCGGCACTGGCAAAGGCCTGGATGAACGCAATCGCCTTGGCATCGCCGCGCAAGGTGTCGGGGTTGAGCACGCCGCCGGGCAGTACCAGCGCATCGTAGGTGTCGACCTTGGCCTGATCCAGGCGCTGGTCCACCGGCACCGAATCGCCCCAGTCGGTCTTGTTCCAGGCGCGAATCTGCGCAGCGTCGCCGGGCGCAATCACATCGACCTTGGCGCCCCAGGATTCCAGCAGGCGCTTGGGCTCAATGAGTTCGGATTGTTCGAAGCCATCGGTGGCCAGCACTGCGATGGTCTTGCCGGAGAGCGAATACGACATGCGGGAATTCCTCATTGAAAAGAAGCCCGCACGCTAGGCATGTACCTGTTGCGCATGAGTGAATCGATGTGTGCGCCGCGTCAGTGCGGCAGCCGGATGCGGATGCTCAGCGCTTGGGCTGCAGCATCGTGCCGGTGCAGTTCTTCGACCCGCAGCGGCATGCCCAGATCTTCTTCAAGCGCGGCGTATGCCGCTCGGCCAGGGTGATGCCGTAGTTGTAGGTGAGCTCTTCGCCGGCCTTGATCGCGCGCTTGGCCTCGATGAAGATCTTGTCCTTGCTGCGGTCCTCGCCTTCGGCCTCTTCGATCACCGCTTCGCAGTTGGGATTGCAGCTGTGGTTGATCCAGCGCGCGACGTTGCCTTCGTAATTGGCATCCAGCACGTAGTCGTCGCTGAGCGTGAACAGGAAGGTGTGGCCGCTCTCCACATCGCCGGTGTCATCGGCATCCACTTGCGCGTGCGTGCGCAGGCGCCCCTTGTACTGGATGATGCGCTCGCCTTTGCGGAGCGCGGCGAGGGCGAACATGCCATTGCCGTGGATACGTGACTTGCGGGCGGCAACTTTGCGCGACATGAAGGGGTCCAGTGATGGGGCCGCTCATTGTGACTGCAGCGCGACGATGCGCCAAGCACAAGCGCACCAGAAACCGCAACGGCTACTGCTTGCCGGCGGCTGAACCGGGCAGGTGGCCCTGCTCCGGCTGAAAGCGTACAATTTCGGTCCGCTTTAGGATTTATCGCCTTCCTCATGTTGCGCGTCACCAAACTCACCGATTACGCCACTGTCGTGTTGACCGTCTTGGCAGCGCGCTGCGGTCAGGTGCTCAGCGCCAGCGAACTTGCCGAGCAGGCCGGCCTGGAAGCGCCGACCGTGAGCAAGATCCTCAAGCCGCTGTCGCAAGCGGGCCTGGTCGAAGGGCTGCGCGGCGTGCACGGTGGCTACCGGCTGGCGCGCGCGGCCAGCGAGATCACGCTGGTGGAAATCGTCGAGGCGATGGAAGGCCCGCTGGCGATCACCGAATGCAGCCAGGACCACAGCCAGTGCGGCATCGCGCAGACATGCGGCGTGCGCTCCAACTGGCGCCTGATCAACGACGTGGTCGGCGATGCATTGCGTCGCGTCACGCTCGCACAGATGTTGCAGCCCCTCTCTCTCCCTGGCGACGGCCGTCGGCGTTCCATCGCCGCACGCGTCGCGACCACCTGACCCTGTAGGCAGCCCGATGGCCACCGAACTTGCACCCCCGCAGAATGCCGAAATTATCGAACGGCTGGGCCGACGCTATGACGCCGGCTTCATCACCGAGATCGAATCGGACTCGCTTCCGCCCGGCCTGGACGAGGACGTCATCCGTGCGTTGTCGGCCAAGAAGGACGAGCCGCAATGGATGACCGACTGGCGTCTTGAGGCGTACCGGCACTGGCTGAAGATGCCGATGCCGGAATGGGCGAAGTTGAAGGTCTCGCCAATCGATTTCCAGGCGTTGAGCTATTACTCTGCGCCCAAGGGCCCGAAGTACGCCTCGCTGGACGATGTGCCCAAGGAACTGCTCGACACCTACGACAAACTCGGCGTGCCGCTGCACGAGCGTGCCCGGCTGGCCGGCGTGGCGGTGGATGCGGTGTTCGATTCGGTCTCTGTCGGCACCACCTTCCGCAAGGAACTGGCCGAAAAGGGCGTGATCTTCTGCTCGATGTCCGAGGCGATCAAGGAACATCCGGAAATCGTCAAACAGTATCTGGGCAGTGTGGTGCCGGTCGGTGACAACTATTTCGCCGCGCTCAACTCGGCGGTGTTCTCCGATGGCAGCTTCGTGTTCATTCCTGCGGGCGTGCGTTGCCCGATGGAACTGAGCACCTATTTCCGCATCAACGCCGGCCATACCGGGCAGTTCGAGCGCACCCTGATCGTGTGCGAAGACAAGGCCTATGTGTCGTACCTGGAAGGCTGCACCGCGCCGATGCGCGACGAGAACCAGTTGCACGCGGCGGTGGTCGAGCTGGTGACGCTGGAAGATGCCGAGATCAAGTATTCGACCGTGCAGAACTGGTACCCGGGCGACGAAGAAGGCCGTGGCGGCATCTACAACTTTGTCACCAAGCGTGCCGAATGCCGTGGCGCGCGCAGCAAGGTCACCTGGACCCAGGTCGAAACCGGCTCGGCGATCACCTGGAAGTATCCCTCGTGCGTGCTGCTCGGCGACGACTCGGTGGGCGAGTTCCACTCGGTCGCGCTGACCCACCATCGCCAGCAGGCCGACACCGGCACCAAGATGATCCACATCGGCAAACGCACCAAGAGCAAGATCGTTAGCAAGGGCATCAGCGCCGGGCGCGGGCAGAACACCTATCGCGGCCTGGTCAAGGTCGACCGCAACGCCGACGGCGCGCGCAACTACACCCAGTGCGATTCGCTGCTGATCGGCAAGCAGTGCGGCGCGCATACCTTCCCCTACATCGAGGTGAAGAATCCCGGCGCCACCGTCGAGCACGAGGCCACCACCTCCAAGATCAGCGACGACCAGCTGTTCTATTGCCGCGCGCGCGGCATCAGCCAGGAAGACGCGGTGTCGCTGATCGTCGACGGCTTCTGCAAGCAGGTGTTCCGCGAACTGCCGATGGAGTTCGCGGTGGAAGCCAAGAAGCTGCTGGAAGTCTCGCTGGAGGGATCGGTCGGATGATCAGGCCTTTGCTTCTGCTGCTGGCCTCGGCGCTGCCGACGCTGGCCCTGGCGGCCGCGCCGGCGCCCGCCCCCAGTTGCTACGACGCCCCCAGCCAGGGCGCGCTGAATCAGTGCGCCGCGAACGAGTTCAAGGACGCCGACGCCCGCCTCAACCGGACCTGGAAGGCGATCCAGGCCAAGTACGCCGACAGCCCGTTGTTCCTGGCCAAGCTCAAGCTCGCCCAGCAGCGCTGGCTCGCGTTCCGCGACGCCGAGCTGGAGGCCCGGATGCCGCTCACCGCGCACGCCGATCCCACCGCCGAATACGGCTCGGTCTATCCGATGTGCGTCGGCCAGATCGAGGCCGAGCTGACCCTGCAGCGCGTGAAGCAGCTGCAGGCCTGGCTTGACGGCGTCGAGGAAGGCGAGATGTGCGCCGGTTCCATTAAAAATTCTGCGGAAGTGAAGTGACATGCTGACCATCGAAAACCTCCACGCCAGCATTGCCGGCAAAGATATCCTCAAGGGCTTGTCGCTGGACATCCAGCCGGGTCAGGTGCACGCCATCATGGGGCCCAATGGCGCAGGCAAATCCACGCTGGGCAATGTGCTGGCCGGGCGCGACGGTTATGACGTCAGCGCCGGCACCGTGCAGTTCGAAGGCAAGGACCTGCTCGACCTGTCGCCGGAAGAACGCGCGGCAGCCGGCCTGTTCCTGGCCTTCCAGTACCCGGTGGAAATCCCCGGTGTCAACAACACCTACTTCCTGCGCGCCGCCCTCAATGCGCAGCGCAAGGCGCGTGGCGAGGACGAGCTGGACTCGATGCAGTTCCTCAAGCTGGTGCGGCAGAAGCTGGCCGTGCTGCATCTGAAGGACGAGCTGCTGCATCGCGGCGTCAACGAAGGGTTCTCCGGCGGCGAAAAGAAGCGCAACGAGATCTTCCAGCTGGCCGTGCTCGAACCCAAGCTCGCCATCCTGGACGAGACCGATTCGGGCCTGGACATCGATGCGCTCAAGAGCGTGGCCGACGGCATCAACGCGCTGCGCTCGCCGGAGCGTTCGTTCCTGGTGATCACCCACTATCAGCGTCTGCTCGACTACATCACCCCGGACGTGGTGCATGTGCTGGCCGAGGGCCGCATCGTGCAGAGCGGCGGCCCGGAACTGGCGCTGGAGCTGGAAAAGCACGGCTACCACTTCCTCAAGGACCGCGTGGTACCCGAGGCGGCTGCCTGATGAGCGCCCTGCTGGATTCCCTCGCCCGCGGCTTCAAGGGCAACGACGCGCGTCGGGTCGAACTCGATGCCGCGCTGCAGACCGGCCTGCCCGGTCCGCGCGCCGAAGCCTGGAAGTACACCTCGCTGCGGCAACTGGAGCGGCGCAGTTTCCAGCCCGCGCCGCTGGTGCCCACATTGATCGATGCGGCGCTGCTGGACGAGATCCCATCGCCGCGGCTGGTGTTCGTCAACGGCCGCCCGTCCGACGCATTGAGCGAACTGTCGACGCTGCCGGACGGCGTGCGGCTGGACACCTTGTCCGCGTCGCTTGCCGCAGGAGACGGCGACGGTGCCCAGCAATTGCTTGGTCGCCGTTTCGAAGGCAGCGATGAAATCTTTGCGCGCCTCAACGCCGCGCTTGCCGACGAAGGCGTGCTGGTTCACGTGCAGGAAGGCGCGCAGATCGAGGCGCCGCTGCACCTGGTCTTTATCGGCGCGGCCGCCGAGCACGATCTGTCCTGGCATCACCGCCACCTGATCGAACTGCGCGCCGGCGCTGCGCTGAATGTGGTAGAGCATCACCTGCATGTCGGCGATGCCGCGCATCTGCACAACAGCCTGATGCATGTCCATCTGGCCCAGGATGCGGTGCTGTCGCATGCCCGCGTGCAGGCCGGCAGTGCGCACGCAACGGCGCTGCTGCGGACCGATGCGGCGCTGGCGCGCAATGCGCGCTACCAGCGCGTGGATCTGGAACTGGGTGCCCACCTGTCGCGCCACGAGCTCAACGTGCGCCTGGAAGGCAACAACGCCCAACTGATCGCCAATGGCGTGCTGCTCGGCAACGGCCGCCGCCATGTCGATACACGTCTGGGCATCGCGCACATCGCACGCGACACCACCTGCGAGCTGGTCTGGCGCGGCGTGGGCGCCGATCGCAGCCGAGTGGTCTTCCACGGCGGCATCAACATCCGTCCCGGTGCAGACGGCACCGATGCGCGGCTGTCGAACAAGAATCTGCTGCTGTCGGCCAATGCCGAGATCGACACCCAGCCGGTGCTGGTGATCGATGCCGAGGAAGTACAGGCCGCGCATGGCGCAACCGTCGGTCAGCTCGACGACAACGCCTTGTTCTATCTGCGCTCGCGCGGCCTGCCGCAGGCCCAGGCGCAGCGCTTGTTGAGCGCCGCGTTCTGCCACGAGCCGCTGCGCGTACTGCCCGCAGCGCTGAGTGCGGTGCTGGCGCTGCAGCTGGACCGCGCACTGGCCTCGGCAGGCGTGGCATGAGCGCACCCGCCGTCACGCACCTCGCCGCGCCGGATTGGGAACGCGTGCGCTCGGATTTCCCGTTGTTGATGCGGCAGGTGCACGGCAAGCCGCTGATCTATTTCGACAACGCCAACACCGGGCAGAAGCCGCTGCAGGTCATCGCCGCGACCGACGAGTTCTATCGTCGTCAGAACGCCAATGTGAGCCGCGCGGTGCATGCGCTGGGCACCGAAGCCACCGACGCATTCGAGGGCGCGCGCAGCAAGCTTGCACGGTTTCTCAACGTACGCACCGACGAGCTGGTGCTGTGCAGCGGTACGACCTTTGCGATCAATCTGGTCGCCTATTCCTGGGCGCTGCCGCGCCTGGGTCGCGGCGATGTGATCCTGATCTCGCGCATGGAGCACCACGCCAACATCGTGCCGTGGCAGTTGGTGGCGCAACGCACCGGCGCCACCATTCGCGTGGCGGAGATCACGCCGGACGGCGCGCTGGATCTGGACGCCTTGCGCACGGCGATGACGCCGGAGGTCAAGCTGCTGGCGATCACGCATGTGTCCAACGTGCTGGGTACGGTCAATCCGGTGCGCGAGATCTGCCGCGAGGCGCGCAAGCGCGGCATCGTCACCGTGGTGGACGGTTCGCAGGCCGCGCCGCATCGGCGTATCGACGTGGCCGGCATCGGCTGCGATTTCTACGCCATCACCGGCCACAAGATGTGTGGGCCCACCGGTACCGGCGCGCTGTGGGCGCGGCGCGAGCACCTGCAGGCGATGCCACCGTTTCTGGGCGGCGGCGAGATGATCAAGGAGGTCAGTTTCGAGGGCACCGTGTTCAACGATGCCCCGCACAAGTTCGAAGCCGGCACGCCCAACATCGCCGGTTTCATCGGCCTGGGTTCCGCAGTCGACTACCTGGAATCGATCGGGCTGGCGCATGTGGAAGCGCGCGAGGCCGAGCTGCTGGCGCATTTCACCGAGGAGCTGCAGCGCATCGACGGCCTGCGCATCTTCGGCACCACGCCGGACAAGGCCGCCGTGGTGTCGTTCCTGATCGAAGGCGCGCATGCCCATGACTTGGCCACCCTGCTCGACCTGGAAGGGATCGCGATCCGCTCGGGTCAGCACTGCGCGCATCCGCTGCTGCAGTACTACGGCGTCGCCGCCACCTGCCGCGCCTCGCTGGCGTTCTACAACACGCATGACGAGATCGAGCGCTTTGTTGCTGCGTTGGTGAAGGTGCGTCGGTTGCTGGGTTGATTGGAATCGGGAATGGAGAATCGAAAAAGCGCTCTCGCGCATACTGATGCAGTTCGACACGTTGGAAGTAGCTCATCAAGCGGCGCAACGCTTTTCCCGATTCCCGATTCCCGATTCCCGATTCCCGATTCCCGATTCCCGATTCCCGATTCCCGATTCCCGATTCCCGATTCCCGATTCCCGATTCCCCAATCCCGACTCCCGCTAAACTGCACCCCATGCAGACCACCACCTTCCGAACCGCCACCGTCGACGACATCGACGCCCTTGTCTCGCTGGTGACCTCGGCCTATCGCGGTGATGTCAGTCGCGTTGGCTGGACCACCGAGGCCGACTTTCTGGACGGCGCGCGGATCGATCCTGCGGTGCTGCGCGAGGACCTGTTGCGCGATCGCAGCCTGGTGCTGCTGGTCGAGCAGGACGGGCGCCTCCTGGCCTGTGCGCATATCGCCGACGACCACGGTGCCGGCTACTTCGGCATGTTTGCGGTGGACCCCTCGCTACAGGGCAGCGGGCTCGGCAAGACGCTGCTGGCCGAGGCCGAGCGTATCGCCTACAGCGAGTGGCAGCTGCCGGTGATGCGGATGACGGTGATCGACATTCGCGACGAGCTGATTGCGTTTTACCAGCGGCGCGGCTATCGCCGCACCGGCATCACCAAACCGTTCCCGTATGGCGACGAGCGGTTCGGTGTGCCGCTGCGCCAGGACCTGCGCTTCGAGGTACTGGAAAAACCGCTCGGCGGCGCAGCGCTGTGAACCAGGCCTGGACCTTCGTCTGCGCCAGCGAGGCGCTGCTGCCCGGCGAGCTGCAGACCGTCTGGGACGAGGTGACCGATACCCCGATCGTGATCTTCAACCTCGACGGCGAGTTGTATGCGCTGGAAGACCGCTGTAGCCACGAAGACTATGAATTGTCGCCGGGCGCGTTCGACACCGCAGAAGGCAGCATCGAGTGCCTGCTGCACAGCGCGCGCTTCGACATCCGCGACGGCCGCCCGCTCTGTGCGCCGGCCTACACCGCGGTGCCCAAATTCCCGGTCAAGCGCGAACACGGCGGCATCTGGACCCGCGACGACCGCTGACAACCGCCGGATCCGTGCGTGACACGACACCCTTGAGCGGAGACCACCCGAGGCTCTGATCCGAAGTCTCGGCCCCGGCCGCACGCCCCCCCTGGCATCTGCGGATCTGCAGCCTGCCTGAGAAGAGGCGCTGCGCCATCAACGAGCTCGACCAGCCCGATGGCGGCACGTGGGCATCTTGCCAGGGCGCATACATGCCAAGGTCCCTGCGACCTCAGATCGATGGCGCAAGGCCTGACGCTCCGGGCAGCGTGGTTGCCTCGATGTGTGGCGCCAGACGACAATCATTGCAAAGAAGAATGATTTTCATTTAAGATCTCAGCCCTTCAGGCCTTCTTAACAACTGGCCTGCCCTGCGATCCCATGCGCCCAATTCTGCTCGGCACTTCCTTCCTGACCTTGCCTCGTTTGCGCCCCGCTGCGCAGCGCCGGTGCGTGGCCGGAAACTGGTCGGGTCAATTGGCCGCCTCGGGCTAGCGGGCGCGCATTTTCCGATCTGCCTTCCCATCCGCATCCGCCGAGCCATCGCCAGGCAGGAGCCTCGCTTTCCTCTTCGAGACGCCTCATGACTCCCAGGATTTCCCCGCTCACCTCGGCCGTGCTGCTGACGCTGTCCGCTCCTGCCTTCGCCCAGCCTGGCGATGCGCCGGCACCTCCGGGCGCGGTCGATCTGGACGCCATCCGGGTGCAACAGGAACGCGCGCAGAAGCCATCCTCGCCCAAGTACACCGAGGTGCTGCGCGACACGCCGCAGACGATCACCGTGGTCACCAAGCAGACCATGGACCAGCAGAACCTGCTGTCGCTGCGCGACGTGCTCAGCACCCTGCCCGGCATCACCTTTGGCGCGGGCGAAGGCGGCGGCGGCTACGGCGACAGCATCAACCTGCGCGGCTTCACCGCCAGCAGCGACATCACCACCGATGGCGTGCGTGACAGCGCGCAATACAGCCGCAGCGACATCTTCAACCTGGAAGCGGTGGAACTGATCAACGGCGCCAATTCGGCGATGTCCGGCGCCGGCTCGGTCGGCGGCAACATCAATCTGGTCACCAAGACCGCCGGCCAGGGCGACTTCACCAATGTGGTGGTCGGCGGCGGCAGCGATCGCTATGGACGGCTGACCGCCGACAGCAATCACGACTTCGAGAACGGCACCGCCGTGCGCCTGAACGCGATGGGCCACACCCAGGACGTGCCGGGGCGTAACGAGGAATTCCGTCACCGCTGGGGCTTTGCGCCGTCGGTGGCGTTCGGCCTGGGCTCGGATACCCGCTTCACCCTGAGCTACCTGCACCAGCACGACAACAACCTGCCGCAGTACGGCGTGCCGTTCGCGCTCAGTCCGTTCAACGACGGCCCGCTGCCGGGCGTGGACCCGGAAACCTTCTTCGGTTACCGCAACACCTCGCGTCAGGAAATCGACGTGGACATGCTGACCGGCGTGCTGGAAATGGATTTCGACGACAACGTCAAACTGCGCACTCTGGCGCGCGTGCAGCGCGTCGACCAGACCACCAACGCCACCGCACTGCAGGGCACCTGGTGCCTGCCCAACGGCACCGACCCGTACACCGGCCGCGCCTGCGTCGGCCAGCCAGCGGCGAGCTGGAATCCCAACAGCGGCCCGCGTGGCCTGGTCCGCGAGACGGAGAACTTCATCGCGCACAGCCAGACCGACCTGACCGCCACCCTGCACACCGGCGCCATCGAGCATCGCGTGGTCGCAGGCGTAGCCTTCAGCAAGGAAGACTTCGAACTCGATAGCGGCACCACCTTCCGCAATGCCGACGGCTCCGCCACCGGCATCACCTATCCGCTGCAGTCCTTCGACAATCCGTACAACATCTGGACCGGCCCGCAGAATTACGTCCGCACCGGGCGCAGCAAGGGCAGCCTGACCAATCAGGCGGTGTACCTGTTCGACACGCTGCAGTTCAACGAACACTGGATGCTCAACCTGGGCGGCCGCTACGAACACAACGAAGGCGACAGCACCACCTACACCGTCAACGCCGCCGGCAACGTCACCGGCGTGAGCGCAGGCTTCCCGGCCGGCAGCGAGGAGGACCTGTTCTCGTATCGCGCCGGCCTGGTATTCAAGCCGGTGGAGAACGCCAGCCTGTATCTGTCCTACGCCAACAGCAAGACGCCGTCCAAGGCCTCGGTCAACGGCTCGTGCACGCCGATCGCCACGGCCACCGCCGGCGCCAACTGCAATGTCGAGCCCGAAACGGCGGTCAACATCGAACTGGGCGGCAAGTGGGACGTGCTGGACCAGCGTCTGGCACTGACCGCTGCGCTGTTCCGCAACGAGCGCGAAAACTACAAGGTCAACAGCGGCGATCCGCTGATCCCCGAGCAGGTGCTGGACGGCAAGGCCCGCGTGGACGGCATCGCGCTTGGCGCCGCCGGTTACCTGACCGACCGCTGGTCGATCTTCGCCAACTACACCTTCCTGGACAGCGAAGTGCTGCAGAGCGTGTCCAACCGCACCGAGAGCCTCACCGGAGACCCGGTGGCCGGACGCGCGCTGGTGCAGACCCCGCGCAATGCCGGCAATATCTGGACCACCTATACGCTCAACCAGTGGACCTTCGGCTACGGCGTCACCTACCAGGGCGGTTTCTATCCCAACAACGCCTCGGCTGCGGCCTATCTCAAGACCGACGACTACTGGGTGCACCGCGCAATGGTCGGCCTGCGCGTCAACGACTGGCTCAGCCTGCAGTTGAACGTCAACAACCTGTTCGACGAGGAGTACTACACCAGCGTGCGCAACAACCTCACCGTCAATGCGGCCGGCACGGTCACTGCCGGCAATGGCTGGGCGCTTCCGGGCGAAGGCCGCTCGGCGGTGTTGAGCGCCACCTTCAGTTTCTGACCCACTGGCACGCCGTCCGCACAACGCGGGCGGCGTGGAGACCACCGCATGTTGCTGCCCATTCCCGATGTTCTCAGTCCCGCCCAGCTCGCCGAGCTGCGCGCGCGGCTGGACGCGGCCGACTGGGCGGACGGCCGCATCACCGCCGGCCATCAGTCGGCGCAGGCCAAGGACAACGCACAGCTGTCCGAAGCCAGCGCCACCGCACGCGAGGCCGGCGCGCTGGTGCTGGACGCGCTCTCGCGAAGCAGCACGTTCTTTTCGGCGGTATTGCCGCGGCGCATCTATCCGCCGCTGTTCAATCGCTATAGCGGCGGGCAATCGTTCGGCTATCACGTCGACAACGCGATCCGCTATGACCGCAGTCGCGGCGGCGCAGATCCCGTGCGTACCGATGTTTCGGCCACCTTGTTTCTCAGCGACCCGGACAGCTACGACGGCGGCGAGCTGGTGATCGAGGACACCTACGGTACGCAGTCGGTGAAGCTGCCGGCCGGGCACCTGGTGATCTATCCCGGCACCAGCCTGCATCGGGTGATGCCGGTAACCCGCGGCGCCCGTGTCGCCTGTTTCTTCTGGACCCAAAGCATGCTGCGCGACGATGCGCAGCGTCGCTTGCTGTTCGAACTGGATGTGTCGATCCGGCGGCTCACCCAGGACACCTCCGGCCATCCGTCGCTGATCCAGCTCACCGGCGTCTATCACAACCTGTTGCGGCAATGGGCCGATGTCTGAGCCCGCACTGGACCCGCCGCAGCTGATCGAGCTGCTGCACACGCAACCCGATCGCGCGGTCGCGCTGCTGTGCAGGGCCGCCGAGCGCCAGGATCTGGCAGCGCAACTGCTGCTCGCCCAGCTCTACGCCGAGGGCCGCGGCATCCCCGCCGATCCAGCCATGGCGATGCTGTGGTACGAGGTCGCCGCCAATGCCGGGCATCCGGAAGCGATGAACCAGCTGGGGCGCTGCCACGAACTGGGCTTCGGCACCGCGTGCAACGAGGTGCTGGCGGCGCTGTGGTACCGCCGCGCCGCCGAGCATGGGCTGGATTGGGGCATGTACAACCTCGCCCATCTGTATGGCTCGGGCCGGGGCGTGGCGCAGGACCACGCGCAGGCGTTGGCGCTGTATCGCACCGCCGCCGAGCGCGGGCATGCCAAATCGATGAACTTCGTGGCGCGCTATCTCGACCAGGGCCTCGCCTGCACTGCCGATCCGGCCGCCGCGCGCCACTGGTACCGCCGCTCTGCCGAGGCAGGCGATTTTCGCGGCCAGGCCGGTTACGCCACCTTGCTCGCAGACGCCGGCGACATCGACCAGGCCGAGCGATGGATGCGCCGTGCGATCGCCGGCGGGCATGCCGGCTTCCTGCAACAGCTCACCCCGTTGCTGGCGGGTGCAACGCAGCCACGTCTGCGCGCGTTGCTGAGCGAAGTGGCCGCGCGGCAATCGCACCTGCGGCCGTCGCCCGCAGCGGATGTGGCCTGAGCGCGCCATGGCGACCTCCAACGACACTCTTGCCACCACCCAGCAACGCCGCGGTTTCTGGCTGCGCATGCTGCATCAATGGCACTGGATCAGTTCGGCGCTGTGCCTGATCGGCATGCTGCTGTTCACCATCACCGGGCTGACCTTGAACCATGCCGGGCGCATCGAAGCCAGCCCCTCGACCGAACACCGCACGCTCACGCTGCCGCCGGCATTGCTCAAGTCCCTGGGCACCCGCGACGACGGCGATGCCCCGCTGCCGCCACGCGTGGCGCAGTGGCTGGGGCGTGAGCTGGATATCAGCATCGGTAACCGTGCCGGCGAATGGTCGGCCGACGAGGTGTATCTGGCGCTGCCGCGTCCTGGCGGCGATGCGTGGCTGAGCCTGGACCGCAGCACCGGCGCGATCGAGTACGAGCGTACCGGGCGCGGTGCCATCGCCTATCTCAACGATCTGCACAAGGGACGCAATGCCGGGCCGGCCTGGGGCTGGTTCATCGACGTGTTCGCCATCGCCTGCCTGGTGTTCTGCATCACCGGGCTGTTCCTGCTGCATCTGCATGCGCGCCAGCGCCGCATGACCTGGCCACTGGTCGGCCTGGGTCTGCTGATTCCCTTGCTGCTCGCCCTGCTGTTGATCCACTGACTTTTTTCCTACCGGAGACGATCATGCGCGCCACCCTGACCATCGCCCTGAGCGGCCTGCTCGCCATGCCGGCGTACGCCGCCACGCTCGACATCAACGTCGAGATCCCCAAGCTCAACGTCGCCGAATATCACCGCCCGTACGTAGCGATCTGGCTGGAAGGTGCCGACCAGAAGGTCGCCGCCAATCTGGCGGTCTGGTATCAATCCAAGGACACCGCCGAAGGCCACGGTACCAAGTGGCTGCCGGATCTGCGCCAGTGGTGGCGCAAGAGCGGCCGCACGCTGGACGTGCCGGTCGACGGCGTCACCGGCCCCACCCGGCCTGCCGGCGCGCACGCGTTGTCGTTCACCGATACCAAGGGCGCGCTGAAGTCGCTGCCGGCCGGCCAGTACACGCTGGTGGTGGAAGCCGCGCGCGAAGTCGGCGGCCGCGAACTGGTCAAGGTGCCTTTCAGCTGGCCGGCGACGTCTGCGCAGACCGCTAAGGCCAGCGGCAGCAGCGAGCTCGGCGCCGTCAGCCTGGTCGCAAAACCCTGAGCATTGCCTGCTGGTGGCGGCCGCGCGCAGCGTACGCGGCCGGCCGCGGCACAGGTGCGCAGTGCATCGCGTTGCCAGACACATATCGCTTCCCACGCATCCACCCAGCGCCATACCTGCGCGCTGATCAGACACGTGACCTACCGTCCTCATCGTCCTTCAAGGAGTTGTCATGAAACGTTCGCTCGTCCTGATCGCCATGCTCGCCGCATTGCCGGTCAGCGCACTCGCCCACAAGGCCTGGTTGCTGCCGTCGCAGACCGTCATCGCCGGTGAGGCGCCGTGGATCACCGTGGATGCAGCGGTGTCCAACGACCTGTTCTACTTCAACCACGTGCCGCTGCGCCTGGACAACCTCAGCATCACCGCGCCCGATGGCAGCGCGCTCAAGCCGGAAAATCCGGCCACCGGCAAGTACCGCAGCGTGTTCGATCTGCAGCTCACCCAGCCCGGCACCTACAGGCTGAGCATCGTCAACGCCGGCCTGTTCGCCAGCTGGAAGGAAGACGGCAAGCCAAAGCGCTGGCGCGGCGACGAAGCCCGCTTCGCCACCGAAGTGCCGAAGAACGCGCAGGACCTGCAGGTCTCGCAGTCCTTCAATCGGGTGGAAACCTTCGTCACCCGCGGTGCGCCGACCACCACGGTCTTCAAGCCCGCCGGCAAGGGCATCGAGTTGATTCCGATGACCCATCCCAACGATCTGGTTGCCGGCGAAGCGGCGCAGTTCACGCTGCAACTGGATGGCAAACCGGCGGCCGGGCTGGAGATCGAGATCGTGCGCGGCGGCACCCGCTATCGCGATGCGCAGAACGAGATCAAGCTCAAAACCGATGCCAAGGGCGGCTTCAGCGTGACCTGGCCGGAGCCGGGCATGTATTGGCTGGAAACCACCACCGAAGACACCAAGACCTCGCTGCCGCAGGCCAAGCAGCGCCGCCTGGGCTATGTCGTCACGCTGGAAGTCTTACCGCAGTAATCTGCCGGTGCGCGGCAGGAGCGCACGCAGCGTGCATCCTGCCGCCCCATCTTCATAAGATCCGTCCATGTCCGCATCGTCTTCCGCCGACCACGCCATCGCCACGCTCGGCGGCCGCAGCATGGGCACCACCTGGAGCGTGAAACTGGTGGCGCCGCGCCGGCGCGATCTGCACCCCTTGCATGCGTGCATCCAGGCCGCGCTGGATCGCGTGGTCGTGCAGATGAGTACTTGGGAGGCCGATTCGGATATCAGCCGTTACAACCGTGCACCGGCAGGCAGCTGGCACCGTCTGCCCGACGAATTCCACACAGTGCTGAGCGCAGCATTGGAGATTGCGCAGGCCAGCGAGGGGGCCTTCGACCCCACGGTCGGCCCGATGGTCGAGCTGTGGGGCTTCGGTGCTGCCGGGGCGCGCCAGCGCGTGCCGGCAGCGGACGCGATCGCGTTGGCGAGCCTGCGTTGCGGCTGGCAACGCCTGCGCCTGGATGGCATGCGGGTGCTGCAGCCGGGCGCGGTGGCACTGGATCTGTCCGGCATCGCCAAGGGCTTCGGTGTGGATTGCGTGCATCGGGCGTTACTGCACTCGG
Organism: Xanthomonas sp. CFBP 8152; assembly: GCF_014199025.1. NCBI lineage: Bacteria > Pseudomonadati > Pseudomonadota > Gammaproteobacteria > Lysobacterales > Lysobacteraceae > Xanthomonas > Xanthomonas sp. CFBP 8152. Next base: position 1,043,372 of record NZ_JACHNO010000001.1, on the reverse strand, counting down.
GTATCGACAGTGCATTGATCGAGGTCGGCGGCGAATTGTTCGGTTACGGACGCAAGCCCGACGCCAGCGCGTGGCGCGTGCTGGTCGAATCCGCCCCCGACGAAGACGCCGGCACCGCGCTGCCGGCACGTGTGCTGGCATTGGACGGCCTGGCGGTCGCCACCTCCGGCGATCGCTGGCACCGCTTCGATGCCGATGGCGCACGCTATACGCACACCTTCGACCCACGCACCGGCGCGCCCGTTCCGCATGCCCCCGCGGCGGTCACCGTCCTCGCATCCGATGCAATGCAGGCCGATGCCTGGGCCACCGCGATGACTGTGCTTGGCATTGATGCCGGTCTTGCCCATGCCCGCAGTGCAGAACTGGCCGTGCGATTTCTGGTGCGCAGGGACGGCATTCTGTTCGAATCCATGAGCCCTGCATTCGAACGCCACCTGTCCGCGTCATGATCACCGCCAACTCACGCGTGTGGCTCGGCAACGGGCTGGTACTGCTGGCGCTTGCCGCCATCGTCGGCTGGCTGGCCGGCCTGCATGACGGCACCTGGTGGAGCGTACCCACGCCGCATCGCTGGCAGCTGGCAGCGCTCGGCCTGGCACTGTATCTGGCCCTGTGCGCGGCCGTGCTGCTGCGGGCACGCAAACGCGGTGGCGCACACCATGCACACGCCAGCGGTGTGTTGATCGTCTGGGCAAGCCAGACCGGATTTGCGCGTGAGCTGGCGCAACGCAGCGTTGCCGCGCTGCAATCGGCAGGGGTCGCCGCACATGCGCTGCCGATCGAAGCCGTCGATAGCGATCAACTCGCACGCGTACCGCGGCTGCTGTGCATCGCCAGCACCACCGGCGAAGGCGATGCACCCGATCATGCGCAGGCGGCCGAGCGCGCCTGGCTGGCCGACGACGCGCATGATCTGGCTGCCGTGCGCTATGCCCTGCTGGCACTCGGCGATCGTGGTTATGCGCACTTCTGCGCGTTCGGACGGCGCCTTGACGATCGCCTGCAGGCGCGCGGCGCCACTCGCCTGTTCGAGCGCATCGAGGTCGATAACGCTGACCCGAACGCGCTGCAGCAATGGCAGCGTCTGCTGGCGGAACTGGCGCCCGCGCTCGCGACGCAACCCGACTGGGGCCTGCCGACCTATATCGCCTGGCAGCTACGCGAGCGTGTCCACGTCAATCCCGGTAGCGCGGGTGCGCCGGTCTACCGACTGCGCCTGACGCCATGCGATGGCGCCTTGCCGCACTGGAGCGCAGGCGATATCGCGGAGATCGCACCGCATAATGCGCCGGACGCGGTGGAGTCCTGGCTGCAGCGCAACCAACGCGATGGCGCGCAGCGAATCGACGGCCGCACCCTGCGCGACTGGCTCGGCGGTGCACAACTTCCCGTCGATGCCGATGCCGCTCTGGGTAGCGATGTGGGTGCCGGCGCCAGTCCTGTTTCCGCTTTTGGTTCCGATGCCGATGCCGGAGTCAAAATCGGCCAAGGTACGGATACGAGTACAGACACAGCCACAGCAACTACAGGTGGAAATTCAGCACTGGACGCAGAAGCACTGGTGCGCCGCCTGGCCGCCTTGCCCCATCGCGACTACTCGCTTGCCTCCATTCCCGAGGAAGGCCACGCCGAACTGCTGGTACGCGAGCATCGGCACGCCGACGGCAGCCTGGGGCTGGGTAGCGGCTGGCTCTGCGTCCACGCACCGATCGGCGCGGCCATAGCGCTGCGCCTGCGCAGCAACCCCGGCTTCCACCCGCCCGCACCCGACCAGCCGATGCTGCTAATCGGCAACGGCACCGGCATCGCCGGTCTGCGCGCGCATCTGCGTGCACGCATCGCAGCCGGTGCACGTCGCAACTGGCTGCTGTTCGGCGAACGCAATGCCGCGCACGACGCACTGTATGCCGACGAACTGCAGCAGTGGCTGCAGGACGGATGGATCGAGCGCCTGGATCTTGTCTACTCGCGCGACCAACCACAGCCGCCGCATTACGTTCAACACGCACTGGCGGCTGCCGCCGATCGCTTGCGTCGTTGGATCGATCAGGGCGCCTGCATCTACGTCTGCGGCAGCCTGCGCGGCATGGCGCCCGAGCTCGACCTTGCGCTGGATTCCATCCTCGGTGCCGGTGTCAGACAGGAACTGCTACGCAACGGGCGCTATCGTCGCGACGTGTACTGAACCATCTTGTGCGGCTGCCAGAGGGACCACAACGCGATTGCACAGACGCCAGCCGAGCGCGCCTGTTGCTGAAATCCGCAGCTTCCATGCATCAGGTAGCAGCGCGCCAACCGTAACGGCTGATCAGCCGTCACGGTTAGCGCGCAGCCACCTGCCCTTCCCGATGGTCCCAACCGTTGCCAGCTGCCGACAACCGCATGTGGCGTTGTGTCAGCCGCCGACGGCGAGGGAGAAAGCACATTGCCCCGAAGTGCATCGGAAAGCGTCCCCGTTATCGCCCAACCACCCCAGTTACGCTGCCAGATCGACCAGAGTGCTGGTTGCCGCGCTGCCGCCAATGCTGCGGTACTGCCCTACAGCCATCTGTACCAACGCTGCATACGCCTGCTGCGTGCCATCACTGCTGGATGCATCGGCGGACGACGGCGGGCGCGGCGGCGGATCGCGCGGCTGCATCGCCTCTTGCAGTTCCTGCAGACTCAGCGCTCCGCTCTTGTCGCTGTCAAGCAGGTCAAGCAGTTGCGTGCTCGATGCGCTGTCGCCATTGACAAGCGTGCTCAATTCACCGCTGCTGACACTCTCGTCGCCATCGCTGTCCAGGCCCGCGAACAACGACTGCACGTCCTGTCCTTGCTGACCCGGCGGAGGCGGCGGCGGCGGTAACGCCTGTGCCAGTTCGCTCTCGCTGACGGTGCCGCCACCATCTTGATCTAGCATGCTCAGCAGCCCATCGATGTCGATCTTGCCGTCCTCATTGCTACTGGACGACAACGCGGTCGACAGTTCCGACGCGGTCAGGCTGCCATCGCTATCGCTATCGATGGACTTGAACAATTGCGTCAGCGGATTGGCTTTTTCCGACTGCGCCGTGGATGCGGTGTTGCCGGTGGCCGCACTGCGGTTTGCATAGGACGTGTAGGCGGCATAGCCGGACCCGACCGAGCTGATGGTACTCATGGATTTCCCCCTGGAATTGCCGGAACCACTCCCGACGCTCGCACTGTTCCCGAGCCAGGTGGCACAGCGATGCCATCGTTTGTCTGCATTGACACGAATGCATCCGGGCACGTGCTGAGGGGCGCGACCTGCCGCGGATAAAGATGCAACGTCCTAGACCGGCCTTACCCGGATCGCCAGTAGCTCGCCGCCGCCATCGAGCACGTAACGGGTACGCGTGGAGGCGCTCAGCCACGCGGTATCGCCCGCAGCCAACGGCGGCAAGCCGCTATCGCGTCCAAAGCTGGCCTGGCCTGCAAGCAGATGGATTGCCCAGGCGCTGCCCGGATCGGCGAAGAACAGCATGGTGCCGACCAGCGGCCGATGCAGCAGTTCGGTCTGCACCAGGTCACGCCGCCACATCAGGTTGAAATCCCGAGTCGGCCCGTCGAGCAGCGTCGCATGTACCGTTTCTTCGCCTGCGAATCGGGCTCGCTGATACGGCGGCAGCAATTCGCAGCTGCGATGACTGCTGCCGGAAGCATCGGTACCGCCATCGGCGCCGGCGTCATTGCCGCCATGGTCAGCGCTACCGCCCTCATTGCCGCTATCGCTTTTGCTGCCACCGCCACCGCCACCGCTAACAGCAGTGCCACCACCAATACCGGTCGCGGTGCCAGTACCGCTGGCGGCATCGCCAAACTGCAACCGCATGCCATTGCCGTGCAATAGCACTAGCTCGCGATCGATGCCCGGGAATGCGGAAAATGCCGCGTCCTGCTCGATCTCGGCGATCGACAGCCGCAGCGCCCAAGCGTCGACATGGCCGAGGCGCAGGATCTCGCGCGTCCAGCCCAGTCGATTGCGCCATCGCTCGCGCCGGTAGTCGGTGGCCGGAATCACCCGGCTGCTCAGGTCTGTCAGCTGCATTGGCGCATTGTGCCGCAAGCGTGGCGCCCAGGCCGTCTCGTATTGTGCATCGCGCCTGACGCTGAGCCTCAGGCGTGACGCCGAGCCTCGAACTTGATGGTGTGGCCAACACCTCACAAAGCGGCCGGTGCCTTGCGATATGACTGGCGCTTCCTGCTGAGACCGCCCTTCCTGCGGTCACCGCCGCTTGGGTGCGCGTAACCCAAGTGGCCCCAAAACGAAAAACGCCCGGCTGCACATCCAAGTGCAACACCGGGCGATTCCACGTCCTTGTCGGCTTCCAGCCATCCCCCGGACATCCTGTCCAGTTAGGTTGCGGCCACGCATCCTCGCGTCGAACCGTATCTCGGATCCCTTCCCCTCAACGCCGTCCCACCGGTTTCACCGCCGCCCCCTTGGCAGCCTTCTTGGCGGGAGCCATCGTGGCTCCTACTTCGATCAGGTCTCGATTCCGTTCGACCGTCTTGAGTCCGATGCCCTTGACCAGTGCCAGTTCCTCGGCACTTTTGAAGGGACCGTTCGCCTGACGGTGCTCGACGATTGCCTCGGCTTTTGATCGCCCGACGTTCGTCAGCACCTTGTCCAATTCCTCAGCAGACGCGGTGTTGATATCGACCTTGTCGAACGCATACGCATTCGAGGACAACAGCAACGCCAGTAGCAGGGACTTCAGGGCTACGGTAAATGACTTCATTGCAACGCTCCTTGTGGCTTGGGTGATGGTCCTAGCCAGCATTCCTGCCGGCGGAGCCAGTGTCCCGCGCCACATGCAGCAATCCTATCGCCAACGAACTTTTCACACAGCCGGTGAACTGCGCGCCGCCTTGTAGGGAAATACCTACCCCAAGGCGCGGAGGTAGAATGTGCCGTTACGTCACGTATTCGGAGTCTCCATGGACAGCGCCAAGATCGACCAATTCATCAGCGACACCTGGGACCGCGAAATCGTCCCGCAGTTGGTCGATTACATCCGTATTCCCAACAAATCGCCGATGTTCGATGCCGATTGGGTCGCGAATGGCTATATGGAACAGGCGGTCACCCTGATGGAAACCTGGGCGCGCGTGCAGGCGATCGAAGGCATGCAGGTCGAGGTGGTGCGCCTGGAGGGCCGCACGCCGTTGATCTTCATCGAGATCCCGGCAACCGGCGCCGAATCGGGCGACGACACCGTGCTGCTGTACGGCCACCTGGACAAGCAGCCGGAAATGACCGGCTGGGACGCCGACCTCGGCCCATGGGAGCCGGTGCTGCGCGACGACAAGCTGTACGGGCGCGGTGGCGCAGACGATGGCTATGCGATCTTCGGTTCGCTGGCGGCGGTACTGGCGCTGCGCACCCAGGGCCTGCCGCATGCGCGCTGCGTGGTGCTGATCGAGGCCTGCGAGGAATCCGGCAGCTACGACCTGCCGGCCTATGTCGACCATCTGGCCGCACGCATCGGCAAGCCATCGCTGGTGGTGTGCCTGGATTCGGGCTGCGGCAACTATGAGCAGTTGTGGTGCACCACCTCGCTGCGCGGGCTGACCGGCGGCAATCTGAGCGTGAAGGTACTGGAGGAAGGCGTGCATTCTGGCGACGCCTCCGGCGTGGTGCCGTCCAGCTTCCGCTTGCTGCGCCAGTTGCTGTCGCGGATCGAGGACGAAGTCAGCGGCCGCATCCTGCTGGGCGGACTGCATGTGGAGGTGCCGGCCGAGCGTCTGACGCAGGCCAGGGCCGCGGCGGCGACGCTGGATACCGCCATCTTCGACAAGTTCCCGATGGTCGATGGCCTGGCGCCGATGCATGACGATCTCACCGAGCTGGTATTGAACCGCACCTGGCGCCCGGCGCTGTCGATCACCGGCGTGGCTGGCATGCCGCCGCTGGCTTCGGCCGGCAACGTGCTGCGCCCGCAGACCGCAGTGAAGCTGTCGCTGCGCCTGCCGCCGACCGCCGACGGCAAGGCCTGTGGCGAACTGCTCAAGGAAGCGCTGCTGCGCGATCCGCCCAACGGCGCCCAGGTAACGCTGGAGCTGGAGAAGGCATCGTCCGGCTGGAATGCGCCGGCGATGGCGCCGTGGCTGGAAAAAGCCATCGACGAGGCCAGCCTGGCGTTCTTCGACAAACCGGCGATGTACATGGGCGAAGGCGGCTCGATCCCGTTCATGGGCATGCTGGGCGAGAAGTTCCCGGGTGCGCAGTTCATGATCACCGGCGTGCTCGGCCCGCACTCCAATGCGCATGGCCCCAACGAGTTCCTGCACATCCCGATGGGCAAGCGGGTGACGGCCTGCGTGTCCAAGGTGATCGCCGAGCATCACGCCGCCTGCCTGCGCGGCGAGACCAGCGGCTCGCCGGTGGCCGCTGACAGCGGCACCCGTCATGGCGGGCATGGCTGCTGCTGATTGATCCCTGACCGCCCCGCGCATCATGGGGTGGTCAGGTGCTTTGTCATGCGCGGCGGCGCGCATGGATATGGTCCCAACGCCGTCGCGGCAGTCGGCACTGCACACGTGGTTGCCGCGGCGGCGAATGCTAGTCTGCCGATCCCTCTTCCCTCAGTGCCTGCGATGAACAATCTCTTCGGTAGCGACAGCTGGCTTTACATCATCCTGGTTGGCTTCGTGGTCGGGCTGCTGGCCCGTTTCATCACGCCCGGCACCCAGCGGCTGGGTTGCCTGCTGACCATCGTGCTGGGCATCGCCGGTGCAGTGGTGGCCAGCTGGTTCGGCCGCTACATGGGCTGGTACCACGCCGGTGAACCGGCCGGTTTCCTCGGCGCATTGTTGGGTGCGATCGCGATCCTGGCACTGCTGCGCCTGTTTAGCGGCAGCAAGCGTTGATCGAACCGGCGTCGCTTTCGACCTGGCTACGCCTCACTCCCCGAGACAGCACTCACCCATGACGTCATCGTTGCTTACCGATAACGCGCGCGATGCGCTCCGTCTGCAGTGGGCGCGGCATGTGCTAGATGACCTTGAGGTCACGCTGCAACGTGCCTCTGTCGATGCGGGATTTCGCAGTTACTGGCGTACGCAAGGACGCGGCGCGGATCGCATCCTGATGGATGCGCCACCTGCACTGGAAAACGTGGCGCCCTGGTTACGCATGCACGCCCTGCTCGGCACCCACGGCGTGCGCGTGCCACAGGTGCTTGCGCAGGATCTTGAAACGGGCTTCCTGCTGCTGGAAGACCTGGGCGTGCCGACCCTGGCGCAGGTGCTAACCGACGCCAATGCCGACGCGTTGCTGGATGCTGCGATCAGTCAGTTGCTATTGCTGCAACGCATTGCCCCGCCCCCCGACAGCGGCGTGTTCGGCGAGGCGCTGCTGCAACGCGATGCCGGCCTGTTCGAAGAATGGTTTCTCGGCCGCCACCTGGGCCTGCAGCTGGACTGCGGGCATGCCGAGCAGTTGCAGTTGGTGCAGCGCCGTTTGATGGACAACGCGCTGGCGCAGCCGCGCGTGTTCGCCCATCGCGATTTCATGCCGCGCAATCTGATGCCGGTCAGCGACGGGCTGGCAGTGCTGGATTTCCAGGATTGCGTGATCGGGCCGATCGCCTACGACCCGATCAGTCTGTTCAAGGACACCTCGGTGAGTTGGCCGCTTGCGCGCGTGGATGGCTGGCTGGAGCGCTACCACGCACGTGCCGCAGCAGCCGGTTTGCCGGTGCCGCCGCTGGCGCAATTCCTGCGCGATGCGGACTGGATGGGCGTGCAGCGGCACCTGAAGAATCTCGGCATCTTCTCGCGCCTGAACCATCGCGACGGCAAGCATTGGTATCTGGATAACGTGCCGCGTTTCATCGCCTATCTGGACGAGGTGTTGCCGCGTCATCCCGAGCTTGCGCCGCTGATCGGCCTGCTGGAAGACCTGGTCAAACCCGCCTTGGCGGCACGCTCCGCGCAGGCCGGGGCATGAAGGCGCTGATCTTCGCAGCCGGCTTCGGCGAACGCATGCGTCCGTTGACCGAGCGCACGCCCAAGCCGCTGTTGTCGGTCGGCGGCACGCCGCTGATTGTCTGGCATCTACGTAAGCTGGCCGCGCTGGGCGTGGACGAGGTGGTGATCAATACTTCATGGTTGGCCGACCAATTTCCTCATGTACTGGGCGATGGCGGCGCATTCGGGCTGCGGCTGACGTACTCCTTCGAGGGCGACAGCCCGCTGGAAACCGGCGGCGGCATGCTGCACGCGTTGCCGTTGCTGGGCGATGCCCCGTTCCTGCTGGTTAACGGCGATATCTGGACCGATTTCGATTTTGCGCGGCTGTCGGGTGCGCCGGCGGGACTGGCGCAGCTGGTGCTGGTCGATCAACCAGCCTATGCAGCACGCGCAGACTTTGCGTTGGATGCCGATGGCAAGGTGCGCGCAGATCTGCCCGCGACGCTGACCTACGCCGGCATCGGCATGTATCGACCGGCGTTGCTGGCCGATTGGCAATCGGTCATCGGCCAGCTCCCGGAGCCCGCCGGCACGGCGCCGCGCTTTGCGCTGGCGCCGATCCTGCGCGCGCAGATGGCCGCAGGCCTGATCGACGGCATCCACCATGCCGGGCGCTGGACCGATGTCGGCACGCCGCAGCGATTGGCGGAGCTGGATGCCCGGTTGCTGCGCGACGACGGCTGATCGCAGCCACACCACTGCAAACGCCCGGCCGCGCGTCGCGCATTGCGCGAACCACGAACACCGACCATCTCGACGGGCCTTGCAGCCAACCCACCGGCGCCGCTCCTGCTCTTGTCCATGCGCACCGACCATCACGACGGGTCCTTGCCCGCTCACCGTCGCGGGACCTTACGCGGCATGGATGCCGCGTAAGAGCCTACATGGACGTACTTGCGGCGTGTCCCGCGATGGTGGGCGGGCAAGGGCCTGCAGACAACCCACAGATCTGGAGCTCTGCAGCTCTGCAGCTCTGCAGCTCTGCAGCTCTGCAGCTCTGCAGCCGATCTATCGCACTGTCTGGGCCACTCGAGACAAACGTGGAGACGTGGACCGTGGCGGTGCTTAGTTGCGGTCCGATGCTTGAATCAACGGCCTGGTTGGTCGAGGGCGCGATGCCCTCACCGCTTCCGGGACACGCCGTGAGTCCGTCCGTGGAGGCTCGGTGGCGGCATCCATGCCGCCAAGGGTCCCGCAACCGGTGAGGACATCACGCCTGCCAGGTTGGTCGTGCGCTGTTGGAACTGCACAAGCGAGATGACTTAAGCCAGATGACTTAACGTAGCGGCATAGTCGCTTGCATGCATGGATGCACGGCTATGTAACGACATGGGCAATCCCGATTGCCTCTCTGCGCGCATTCGGCGGAAAGCGTCGCTGCAATCAGATCACGTCAGTCAGATCACACAAAGTCCATGGAACTACCGCTGACCTAACTCGCCGACCGCCGCTCCTGCTGTGATCCATGCACACCGACCATCCCGACGGGTCCTTGCCCGCCCACCATCGCGGGACTTTACGCGGCATGGATGCCGCGTAAGAGCCTACATGGACGTACTTGCGGCGTGTCCCGCGATGGTGGGCGGGCAAGGGCCATGCAGCAGAGCCACAGACCATCTGCTTTAAAAGCTTTAGGCGTTGTGCCTCGAGTGCCTGGACACTGCGATAGATGCAGATGGGAAGCGCAAAGCAGCCCGTGCCTGTCTAGCGGTGAGCGGGATAATTCCGTCAGCTGCTCGACGAGCCGCGGTCCTCCAGCACCCGCCGCAGAAACGGCACGGTGATGCGGCGCTTGGCAGCGAGCGACTCGCGATCCAGCCGGTCCAGCAATGCCACCAGTCCGGCCAGTTCACGCTCGCTGTGGGTCAGCAGCCAGTCGATTGCCGCTTCGTCCAATGCCAGCCCGCGCCGTTGCGCACGATCGCGCAATACCGCCGCGCGCCCGGCGTCGTCGAGCACGGGCAGGCTGACGCGGATGCACTGCGACAGCCGCGAGCGCAGATCCGGCAACACCAATGCCAGGCCGTCTGGCATGTGCCGTGCGGTGTATAGCAAGGTGGTGCCGGCAGCACGCGCGCGGTTGTGGAAATCGAACAGCGCCACCTCGTCGTCGCGCTGTCCGGCGACGCTCTCCACGCCATCCAATGCGACCAGGCTGCGCCCTTCCAGCGCCTCGAGCGCATCGCGCAACCGGCCCGTGGCGGCATGCAGAGGCAGGTACGCCGGGGCACGCCCGGCCTGCTCGGCGGCAGCGCACAACGACAACGCCAGATGCGTCTTACCGGTGCCGGCGGGGCCGGCCAGATACAGCCAGTCGTTCACCTGCCCGATCGCCAACGCCTGCAGTTGCGACAGCAGGCCGTCGGGCGGGGCGATGTAACTATCGAATCGCTGATCGGGCGGCGCGCGTAACGCCAGTGGCAACTGCGGAACGCTCACAACCGATCCGTGTCCTTGCTTGGGTCGATGATCACGCTGCGCTCGTTGGTGGACTGCAGCACGATACCGGCGCGTTCGCCCGCATACAGATCGCTGCGCGTGTACTGCTCATGCGCATAGCGCAGCAGCACATTGGCCACCGCCGCCACCGGCAACGCCAGCAGCATGCCCAGGAAGCCGAACAACTGGCCGCCCGCCATCACCGCGAAGATCACCGCCACCGGATGCAGGCCGATCTTGTCGCCGACGATGCGCGGCGTCAGTACATAGCTTTCGAGCAACTGGCCGACGGTGAACACCACCCCGACGCCGATCAGCAGCTTCAGGTCGAAACCCTGCGCCTGCACCACCGCCGCCAGCAGGGCGAGCACGATGCCGGTGGTGGCGCCCAGATACGGAATGAAGCTGATCAGGCCGGCGATGATGCCGATCAACAGGCCCAGATTGAGCCCGATGATGGACAGCCCGGCGGCGTAGATCGCCCCCAGCGCCAGCATCACCAGGAACTGGCCGCGGATGAAGCCACCCAGCACGTCGTTGGATTCCTGTGCCAGCCGGCTCACGGTGCCGATGTAGGCGCGCGGAATGACCGCAGCCACACGCTCGACCAGACGGTCCCAGTCGCGCAGGAAGTAGAACGCCAGGATCGGCAGCAACGCCAGGTTGATCACCCAGGTCACCATCGCAAAGCCCGACCGCTGCACATAGCCGAAGAAGGTCTTGGCGGCGCCGCCGGCCTGTTCCCAGTGGCTGCGGATCCAGTCGATCAGACGCTCCGGGTCCAGCCAGCCCATCAGCTCCACGCCGGTCTTGGCTTCCAGCCACGGGATGGCGGTACTGATCGCCCAGGCACGCATCTGCGGCAGCGCATCGATCAGCGTCATGATCTGGCGCTCGATCATCGGCACCAGAATCATCAGCGCCAGCACGAACAGCAGCAGCGCCAGCACGAACACCAGCACCACCGCGATGTTGCGCGAGCGGCCGGCGCGCTCGATGCGGTCCACCAGCGGGTCGCCCAGCCAGGCCAGCAGCAGCGCCAGCACGAACGGCGTCAGGATCGGCGACAGCAGCGATACCACCCACAACGCGCCGACAGTCACCGCCACCCATTGCAGGCGACGCAAAAACAGGGCGATTTCGGCTTCCGGAGTCAAAGTCATTTCAGGCGGTACTCGGCGTGCTCGTTTTCGAGAATGATCGGGCCCTCGGTCGGCACCGAAACGGGAACCAATGGGCTGTTGTCGCCGAGCATACGGTTGAGACCGGAAATGCCCGTGAGCAATTCAAGATCCACTTCCATGCGGTCGCCGTTGGCACTGACCGGGCGGATGCTGCGCACCACCGAGACGCCCTGCAGCGCGGCAGAGATGCGCAGGTAATCGTCGGCGCTGCCGATGCCGGTGATCACCGCCCGGTAGACCCCGGGCACACCCGAGTCCACGCGCTTGGCGTAGCGCTTGACCAGGGCATCGGCCGCGCCGTCGGCGCCGGCAGCCATCGCGCGACGCGCGTCGCCGTCGCTGCTGGTCCAGCTGGACAGCACGTTGCCGTTGTCGACGAAGACCCAGTCGGCAGTCCAGCCGGCGTCATTGCGGTAGAGCTTGCCGATCAACTGCATCGGCGGGCTGTACTTGGCCGACGCGCGCGCCACCGCAGCGGTGTCCTTGCGCCAGATCGCGCCGGCCAGCACCTGCTCGGCAGCCGCTCCGCCCGGCAGGCCGAGCCGGTAGCCGCGCTCGATCGCCCGGTCCAGCACGCTGCGCGCGGCGTTGGCCTGCGCCACACCGACCAAACGCGGGCCGCTGCCGTCATCGATGGCCAGCCACAGCACCGGCTTGGGCCGCGGCAGCGGCCACACCGGCAGGCCCAATGCGGCGATCAGGCCATCCACGTCCGATTGCCGGAAGCGCGCCACCAGCACGGTGCGGAAGGTCGGCGCGCCGGTGCGCGAGGTGCCCTGGTCCTGACGGTAATCGTAGTTTTCGACATAGCTCGGCGCGCTGCGCAGTGCCTGCGAAACCCCCGGGCGGCTCATCACACCACGGTCGCCGGACACCTTGCCCAGCACCGCGCCGAGCGCGCGCGCCAGCGCACCGGGGCGATCGGACTCGCTCTGGCTGTTGACCGGCACTTCGGCCTCGTAGGCACTTTGCGCCTTGGCGACGTCGCCTTCGGTGCGTAGATCGGCCTGCGCAAGGGCTGGCGCGAGGGGCATGGCGACCACGAGGGCGAGAAAGAAAGCGAGACTGCGGCGCATCGACGGTTCCATGACTTAAGCGTATCCGGGTGAATTGTTGCCCGAATGGGACGCCAGCGCCAACGTGGCTGCTAAAATCGCCGCCTTTACAGCCGAGCCCTCCCCGCCCGTGACCAGCCCAACGCCCTCCAATCCCTCGCCCATGACCTACCGTGAGGCAGGTGTCGACATCGATGCCGGCAATGCATTGGTTGAACGCATCAAGCCGCTGGTCAAGCGCAGCTTCCGGCCGGAGGTGATGGGTGGCCTGGGCGGTTTTGGTGCCTTGTTCGACCTGTCCGGCAAGTACCGGGAGCCGGTGCTGGTGTCCGGCACCGACGGCGTCGGCACCAAGCTCAAGCTGGCGCAGCAGCTGGGCCGGCATGACACCATCGGCATCGACCTGGTCGGCATGTGCGTCAACGACGTGCTGGTGCAGGGTGCCGAGCCGTTGTTTTTCCTGGATTATTTCGCCACCGGCAAGCTGGACGTGGACACCGCCGCGGCGGTGGTCGGCGGCATCGCGCGCGGCTGCGAGCTGTCCGGCTGCGCCCTGATCGGCGGCGAAACCGCCGAGATGCCCGACATGTATCCGCCGGGCGAATACGACCTGGCCGGCTTCACGGTCGGCGCGGTGGAAAAATCGCAGCTGCTGGACGGTGCGCAGGTGCGCGCGGGCGACGTGCTGATCGGCATCGCCTCGTCCGGCCCTCATTCCAATGGCTACTCGCTGATCCGCAAGATCTACGAACGTGCCGGCACCCCCGCCGAGCTGGTGCTGGACGACGGCGTCAAGCTGATCGATGCGCTGATGGCGCCGACCGCGCTGTACGTCAAGCCGGTCCTGGCGCTGCTCAAGTCGCATCGCGACAGTATCCACGCCATGGCGCACATCACCGGCGGCGGGCTGACCGAAAACATCATCCGGGTGATCCCCGACGGCCTGGGCCTGGACATCGACGCCAAGGCCTGGACGCTGCCGCCGGTGTTCGCCTGGCTGCAGCGCGAAGGCGCGGTGGCCGATGCCGAAATGTGGCGCACCTTCAACTGCGGCATCGGCTTCGTGCTGATCGCCGCACCCGAGCGGGCTGCCGCGCTGGAACAGGCACTGGATGCGCAGTCGCTGGCGCATTGGCGCATCGGCCAGGTGGTCCCGGCACAGGGCGACGTGCGCGTGCGGATCGGTTGATCGAGGAGAGCTGCATGGACGCTTCCCCACGCGCACTGCCGGCATCGGCCAGCGCTGACGATCTCCAGCATCTGAAACTGCTGTCGGTCTTTCACTATGTGCTGGCCGCCATCACTGCGCTGTTTTCGCTTTTCCCGTTGATCCATCTATTCATGGGCATTGCAATCATCACCGGGCACCTGCCCATGACAAATGCCAATGCGGACGCACCATCGATGGATCCGCGATTGTTCGGCTGGTTCTTCGTGGTGTTCGCGGCCGTGTTCATTGGCTGCGGCCTGACGCTGGCGGCGTTCATGGCCTACGCGGGCCGCTGCATCGCCCAGCGCAGACGGCATCTGCTGTGCCTGATCGTGGCCGGCATTTCCTGCTCCTTCATGCCGTTCGGCACCGTCGTCGGCGTGTTTACGCTGGTGGTGCTGCTGCGCCCGCAGGTCAAGGCCTTGTTCGCTCCGACCGCCACCGCAGCGTGACGCGCACTGCCCCATGACTTCAGCGAACCCGACCCCATGAGCCTGCGTCTGGCCGTCCTGGCCTCCGGCCGTGGCAGCAACCTGCAGGCCATCCTGGATGCCATCGCCAGCGGCCGGCTGCGGGCCGAGCTCGTCGGCGTGTTTTCCGATCGCCCGCAGGCGCCGGCACTGCACAAGGTCGATGCGGCATTGCGCTGGAGCGCCAGCCCGCGCGACTTCGCCGACCGCGCGGCCTTCGACGCTGCGCTGGGCGATGCGATCGCCGCCGCGCAGCCGGACTGGGTGATCTGCGCCGGCTACATGCGCATCCTCGGCGAGCCGCTGGTGCGTCGCTTCGCCGGGCGCATGCTCAACATCCATCCCTCCCTGCTGCCCAAGTACCGCGGCCTGCATACCCATGCCCGCGCACTGGAGGCCGGCGATGCCGAACATGGCGCCAGCGTGCATCTGGTGGTGCCGGAACTGGATGCCGGCACGGTGATCGCGCAGGCGCGCGTGCCGGTGCTGCCCGACGACAGCGCCGAGCAACTGGCCGCACGCGTGCTGGCGCGCGAACACCCCCTGCTGCTGGCCACGCTGGACCTGCTCGCCAGCGGGCGCGTGCAGGTGCGTGGCGATGGCGTCCATATCGACGGTCAGTGCCTGTTTACGCCACTGCGACTAGAGTCCGCTGACACCGCATTCGCCTGAATGCGGATACGCCCTCCTCATCCTGTCTCGGACATCCTGGCGGTCCCGTTCCCCGCTCTCAGCGCATGAAATTCCTACCGATCGCCACCGCGCTGTTGACCACCGCCCTGCTCGCCCCGGCCGGCGCCGGCCGTGCGCAACAGGCGCCTGCGGTGCCTGCGCCGGCGGCCCCTGCTCCAGGCGCTGCGCCACCAGCGGTGCCGGCCTCTGCAGCTTCCCTACCTGCCGGCACCTGGACGCCGCCGCCACTGCAACCCTTCGTGGCCACCTACCAGGCGTTCTACCGCGGCAAGGAGGCCGGCGATGCCACCATGCAGGTCAGCAACAGTGAAGGCAGCCAGTGGCGTATCGACATGTCGGTGCGTGGCCGCAAGGGTTTTGCCAGCATCCTGGGTTTGAACCTGGAACAGAGCACGGTGTTCCGCGTCGATGGCGACACCTACGTGCCGTTGAGTCAGAGCACCGTGCGCAAGGCAATGTTCTTCGGCAAGAAGGTCACCGGCGTCTATAACTGGCAGACCGCCAGCGCCCAGTGGGACGGCGATCTGAAGAAGGAGCGCCAGCAGGCGATTCCGCTGCAGCGCGGCGATCAGAGCGCGCTGTCGCTGAACCTGTCACTGATGCGCGATGCGCAACCCGGGCGCAGCCTGAGCTATCGCTACGTCGATGTCGGCCGGGTGCGTAAGTACGACTACAAGGCCGCCGATGCCACCGAAGTGGTGCAGGTCGGCGACCTGAGCTACGACGCGTTGCGCGTGTACCGCGTCAACAGCGGCGACAACGAAACCATCCTCTGGATCGCCAACGGAGTTCCTACCCCGGTGCGCATCCTGCAACGTGACAAAGGTGAGGATCAGGTCGATCTACGCCTGGTCGAGTATCAAGGAGCCTGACCCATGCACACCGTTTCCCGCACCTGTTCGCTGATCGCCGCCGCCGCACTGGCGGTGGCCAGCCTGCCCGCGTTCGCCCTGCAGCCGTTCCAGGCCGATTATTCGGCCAACTACATGGGCATGCAGGCCAACGGCACCATGACCCTGGCCGCCGCCGGTGCCAATCAGTGGCGCTACACGCTCACCATCCAGAACCAGCTGGCCAACCTGACCCAGAGCACGGTGTTCGAAGAGAGCAGCGGCCAATTGCGCCCGGTCAGCAGCAACGACACCTCGTCGATGATGGTCAAGCGCCGCAACGTCACCGCCAATTACGATTGGAAGACCAGCCAGGCGACCTGGGGCGGCGACATCAAGCCGGACCGCCGTGGCCCGGTGAAATTGCAGCCCGGCGACATGGATGCGCTGCTGATCAACCTGGCGATCACCCGCGACCTGGCCGCCGGCAAGCCGCTGAACTACCGCATGGTCGACGAAGGCCGCATCAAGCCGATGAGCTACAAGGTGGTCGGCAAGGAAACCATCACCGTCAACGGCAAGCAGGAACAGGCGACCAAGGTGTCGCGCGTGGACGGGGACAAGGAATTGATCGCCTGGGTGGTCAAGGACCTGCCGGTGCCGGCGCGCCTGCTGCAGAAGGAAAAAGGCCAGGACGCACTGGATCTGACCATCAAGGGCCTGCGCTAAGCGCCAGGCGCGCCTGGTAGGAGCGGAGCGTGCCCGCGCGCGACGGGGCTTTATCGGTGACGCCCCGTCGCGCGCGGGCACGCTCCTACCGGGGCATGGGATCTGTTCGGCAGGCACCTGCCTCCGACAGCGATGAAGAGCCCGGCTGCAAGCCGGGCTTTTTCCATTCCGACCGGCGTACGGCGGACGCTGCGCAGCACGCAGAAACGCTCGACCCTCAGGGCTTGGCCGCCGCCTTGTCGTCGCCGCTGGAGAACACCGTGTGGCAGTCCACGCGGATCTGCTCGCCGTTGCTGCGCCAATAGAACAGATCGCAATGGCGCTTGCCGTCGACGGTCTTCTTGACTGCCACCGCATAGAACGACTGCGCAATCTCGTCGCGGCTGGCGGTGCCGTCGTTGTTCCAGTCCATGTCCTTGAACTCGACGCCCTGGGTGATCGCCATGCCCACCGACCAGGCATACGCAAGCCACGCCAGGATCAGCACGATCACGCCGAGCAGGATCTTGCGCCGGGTGGTGAACCGCCCGCGCAGGATCATGCGATGCGCCGGATGGTCGCGCCCAGCGCCCCCAGCTTCTCCTCGATGTTTTCGTAGCCACGGTCCAGGTGGTAGATGCGATCGATGGTGGTGTCGCCGTCGGCCACCAGGCCGGCCAGGATCAGCGACGCCGAGGCGCGCAGGTCGGTCGCCATCACCGGCGCGCCACTGAGGCGCTCGGCGCCGCGCACGATCGCGGCATGGCCCTCGACCTGGATGTCCGCGCCCAGGCGCAGCAGTTCGTTGACGTGCATGAAACGGTTTTCGAAGATGGTCTCGTTGATCACGCCCACGCCGTCGGCCACGCAGTTGAGCGCCATGAATTGCGCCTGCATGTCGGTGGGGAACGCCGGGTATGGCGCCGTGGTCAGGTTGACCGCGCGCGGGCGCTTGCCGTGCATGTCCAGCGTGATGCTGTCAGCGGTGGTGGTGATGCTGGCGCCTGCTTCGGTGAGCTTGTCCAGCACCGCGTCCAGGGTGTCCGGACGGGCACGACGCACGGTGACGCTGCCGCCGGTCATCGCCGCAGCGACCAGGAAGGTGCCGGTCTCGATGCGATCCGGCAGCACCGCATGATGCCCGCCGCCCAGGCGCTCGACGCCCTGCACCACGATACGCGGCGTGCCGGCGCCTTCGATCTGCGCACCGAGCGCGATCAGGCAGTCGGCCAGGTCGGTGACTTCCGGCTCCATTGCCGCATTTTCCAGCACGGTGGTGCCTTCGGCGAGCACGGCGGCCATCAGCACGTTCTCGGTACCGGTGACGCTGACCATGTCGAACACGTAGCGGCCGCCCTTCAGGCGCCCGTTGCTGGTGGCCTTGATGTAGCCGTTCTCGACGCTGATCTCCGCACCCAGCGCCTGCAGGCCCTTGATGTGCTGGTCGACCGGGCGCGAGCCGATCGCGCAGCCGCCTGGCAGCGACACCTCGGCGCTGCCGTAGCGCGCCAGCAGCGGGCCGAGCACCAGGATCGAGGCGCGCATGGTCTTGACCAGCTCGTAGGGCGCGACCTGATGGGTGACCGAGCGCGGGTCGACCAGGATCGAGCGGCCCTTGGCCAGCGTGCCTTCGTCGATGGTGACCTCCGCGCCCAGCTCGCTGAGCAGCTTCACCGTGGTGATCACATCGTGCAGGTGCGGCACGTTGCTGATCTCCACCGGCGCATCGGCCAGCAGGGTCGCGCACAGGATGGGCAGCACCGCGTTCTTGGCGCCGGAAATATTGACCTCACCGTGCAGCGCTTGGCCGCCGGTCACTACGATTTTTGCCATGGGAGCTTGGGAAATCCGAAAAGGGATGTCGGGGGAAAGGTAAGGAGCGCCTGGAGCCGGCCGGGCACTTGGCAGTCGGGGCGGATGCACAGCCCGACCAGCCCAAGGTCCGACAGACGCTCAGCCTTCGTCGGGCGTCAGCGTCTTGAGCTGCAGTGCGTGGATCGCGCCGCCCATCAGTTCGCCCAGGGTCGCGTAGACCATGCGGTGGCGCGCCAACGGGGCCTTGCCGGCGAATGCGGGGCTGATTACGGTCGCCTCGAAGTGCACGCCGTCGTCGCCGTGCACGTCGACGCGGGCTTCGGGCAAGCCGGATTCGATGAGTTTACGGATGGTTTCGGCGTCCAAGGGGCGTTTCCTCATAAAATGAGCGCACATTCTACTCTTCACCCGAGTCCCGCATGGCCGTCTCGCACCTGCCCTCCGCCACCGTCAGCGACGCCAGCCTGATCGCCAGCGGCCAGCGCGTGCTGGAGATCGAGCGCGAGGCGCTGGCCAGTGTGGGCGCGCGGATCGGCAGCGACTTTGCCGCAGCCTGCCGGCTGGTGCTGGCTTCGCGCGGGCGCGTGGTGGCCACCGGCATGGGCAAATCCGGGCATATCGCGCGCAAGATCGCCGCCACCCTGGCCTCCACCGGCACGCCGGCGTTCTTCGTGCACCCGGGCGAAGCCGGGCACGGCGATCTGGGCATGATCACCGAGGCCGACATCGTGCTGGCACTGTCCTATTCCGGCGAATCGGACGAAGTGCGCATGCTGCTGCCGGTGCTCAAGCGCCAGGGCAACCCGATCATTGCCATGACCGGGCGCCCGAGCTCGTCGCTGGCCCAGGCCGCCGACGTGCACCTGGATGTGAGCGTGTCCGCCGAAGCCTGCCCGCTGCATCTGGCGCCCACCTCCAGCACCACCGCCTCGCTGGCGCTGGGCGATGCGCTGGCCGTGGCGCTGCTGGACGCGCGCGGCTTCACCGCCGACGACTTTGCGCGCTCGCATCCGGCCGGCAGTCTCGGCCGGCGCCTGTTGCTGCATATCACCGACGTGATGCACAGCGGCGATGACCTGCCGCGCGTGCGCCAGGACGCCAGCCTGAGCGAGGCGCTAATGGAAATGAGCCGGAAGCGGCTGGGCATGACCGCCGTGGTCGATCACGACGGGCGCCTGATCGGCCTGTTCACCGACGGCGATCTGCGCCGCGCGCTGGACAGCGACATCGACGTGCGCAGCGCCAGCATCGCGCAGGTGATGACGCGCAACCCACGCACCATCGGTGCCGACCAGCTGGCCGCCGAAGCCGCGCGGCTGATGGAGGATTACAAGATCACCGGTTTGATCGTGGTCGACGCGCAGCAGCGCGCGGTGGGCGCATTGAACATTCACGACCTGTTGCGCGCCAAAGTGGTTTAACAGGTTCAGTTTTCTACCGTTGGAACCCCGTTCTCACCGATTCGTGCCGATGCCCTATTCCCCTTTGCAGCACCTGCCCGCCGACTTGATCGACCGCGCCGCGCGCATCCGCCTGGCCTGTTTCGACGTCGACGGCACCCTGACCGACGGCCGTCTGTACTACGACCACGCCGGCAACGAAAGCAAGTCGTTCAATGTGCTCGACGGCCAGGGACTCAAGCAGCTTGATCATGCTGGCATCCATGTCGCGCTGATCACCGCGCGCGCCAGCCTGTCGGCGGAAAAGCGCGGCCAGGATCTGGGTCTGCATGTGCAGATCGGGGTCAGGAACAAGCGCCTGGCGGTGCTGGCCCTGTGCCAGGAGCACGGCCTGTCGCTGGACCAGGTGTTGTTCATGGGCGACGACCTGCCCGACCTGCCGGCCCTGCTGGCGGTCGGCCTGCCGGTGGCGCCCGCCGGCGCGCACCCGTTGATCGCCGAGCGCGTGCAGTGGCATACCCGGGCACGTGGGGGCGAAGGTGCCGCGCGCGAGGTCTGCGACGTGGTGCTTGCCGCGCAAGGCCAGATCGAGGGCATCATCGAAAGGTTTTCCGCATGAGCTGGAACTGGCGCAGCACCCTGGGCGTGGCGCTGTTTGCCGCCGCAGTGATTTCCGGCTGGTCGGCCTGGCAGCAGCGCGCGCGCCCGGTTGCCGAGGCGGTGGACGATTCGCGTGCCGACTATGTGCTACGCGACTTCGAACTGATTGCGCTGGACAAGGAAACCGGCAAGGAATCGATGACGCTGCGTGCGCCGGAAATGCATCGCAACCGCGCCGATCGCACCTCCGAGGTCACCACCCCGGTGTTCCTATTGCCCGACAACGCCAATCAACCCTGGACACTGCGCTCCAAGACCGGCTGGATCAGCCCCAAAGGCGATGAGCTGCGCCTGCGCGGCGATGTCGAGGGCGACAGCCCCACCGGCGGCGCAACCCCACCGACCACGTTCCGCACCCAGAGCCTGGACGTGTTCCCGCAGCAGAATCTCGCCAAGACCGCTGCTCCGGTGAGCATGAGCCGACCGGGTATCATGCAAAGCGGGGTCGGCTTCGAGGCCGATCTCAAATCACGCCAGTACAAGCTCCTTTCCCAGGTCAAGACCCGTTATGAACCGAATGCTGCCCGCTAGACTGGCGTTTGCCGCGCTGCTGCTGCCCGCCCTTGCGTTGGCCAAGACCAGCGATCGCAATCAGCCGATGGCGATCGATTCCAATGCCAACGACTGCAACATGCTCGACGACAGCGGCAAGTGCCGCTTCAGCGGCAATGTGGTGATCACCCAGGGCACGCTGGAAATCCACGCCGACACCGCCGACATCTTCCAGAAGAACGGCCAGACCGACCGCGTCGTACTGACCGGCAAGCAGGCCACGCTGAAGCAGCAGATGGACGACGGCGCGATGATGAACGGCCAGGCCGACAACATCGAGTACCAGGTCGCCAACGAAGTCATCGTGCTGACCGGCAACTACAAGGTCGACTCGCCCAAGGGCACCAATGCAGGTCAGCGCATGGTCTACAACACCAAGACCGGCAACATGCAGAGCGGCGGCGACGGCAGCCGCGTGCGCACCATCATCCAGCCCAAGACTGCGGCGCCGGCAGCAGCAACGCCTGCGGCAACGCCGGCCGCCAAACCCGCTGCCAAGCCGCAGGGGAAGAAGTAATGCTGGTCGCCACCGGTCTGCGCAAGAAATACAAGCAGCGCGAAGTGGTCAAGGAATTCGGCCTTACGCTCGAGGCCGGCGAAGTGGTCGGCCTGCTCGGCCCCAACGGTGCCGGCAAGACCACCTGCTTCTACATGATCGTCGGTCTGGTCGAGGCCGATGCTGGGCGTATCGAGCTGGATGGCCGCGATCTCACCGCCGAGCCGATGTACGCACGCGCCAAGCTCGGTGTCGGCTACCTGCCGCAGGAGCCGTCGATCTTCCGCAAGCTCACCGTGGCCGACAACATCCGCCTGGTGCTGGAGCTGCGCGAGGAACTGGATGGCGACGGCCGCGAGAAGGAACTGGTCTCGCTGCTGGAAGAACTGCAGATCACCCACGTGGCCGACCAGCTCGGCGCCAGCCTGTCCGGCGGCGAGCGGCGGCGTTGCGAGATCGCGCGCGCGCTGGCGGCCAAGCCGCGCATGATGCTGCTCGACGAACCCTTCGCCGGCGTCGATCCGATTTCGGTCGGCGAGATCCAGCGCATCATCATTCACCTCAAGGAACGCGGCATCGGCGTGCTGATCACCGATCACAACGTGCGCGAAACCTTGGGAATCTGCGACCGCGCGTATATTCTCGCCGAGGGGGGCGTGCTGGCGCAGGGGGCACCAGATGCGCTGCTAGCCAATCCCGACGTCCGTCGCGTGTATCTGGGGGAAACTTTCCGCCTTTGAGCGCATCGCCGCGCCATCGTTTCTTCCAGTCAGTGCCCGCATGAAAGCCCGGCTCCAGACATCGCTAGGACAGCAGTTGGTCATGACGCCGCAGTTGCGTCAGGCGATCAAGCTATTGCAGATGTCCACCACCGAGCTGGAACTGGAAATCGCCGAAGCGGTGGAGACCAACCCGCTGCTGGAATGGGCCGACGAGGCCGCGCATGCGGCCAATGCGGTGCCGGTGGAAGCATCGTCGGCCGCCTCCACCGATGACGCTCCACCTCAGGAATCGGCGCCGGCCGAACGCGATGACGACTGGTCGCAGGACGAGTTGCAGTGGACCGGCTCGGGCAGTGGTGGCAGCTTCGACGACGACGAGTCCGGCGATGCCGCCGAACGCGTGGCCGAATCCGAAACGCTGGCCGACCATCTGTTGTGGCAGCTGCACCTGTCGCCGCTGTCGCCGCGCGACCGCCAGATCGGCGCGCTGCTGATCGATGCGCTGGACGAAGACGGCTACCTGCGCGAGCCGCTGTCGGCCATTCTGGAAACGCTGGCGCTCGGTGCGGCGGTGGACGAGGCCGAAGTGTTCACCGTGCTGCACCAGATCCAGCGTTTCGACCCGGTCGGCGTGGGTGCACGCAATCTTGGCGAATGCCTGGCACTGCAGCTGGCCGTGCTCGATCCGGCCACGCCGGGGCGAGAATTGGCGCTGCAGATCGTGGCCGGCCCGCTGGAGCGCCTGCCACGCAGCGGCGTGGCCGGTCTGGCGCACGAACTCAAGCGCTCCACCGCCGATGTCGACCAGGCGGTCCAGCTGGTGCGCTCGCTGGACCCGCGCCCGGGCAAGCAGATCGGCGGCCTCACCCAGGACACCTACGTGGTGCCGGACTGCGTGATCTGGCGCCAGCGCGGCGTGTGGCGGGCTTCGCTGGCCGGCCGCGCCCAGCCCAAGGTCACCATCCACCGCGGCTACGAGAATCTGATCCGCAGTTGCGGCGAGTCCGACGCCGGCTATCTACGCGGCCAGCTGCAGGAGGCGCGCTGGCTGCTCAAGAGCCTGGAGGCGCGCGGCGAAACCCTGCTGCGGGTGGTGCGCTGCCTGCTGCAGCACCAGGCCGGATTCCTGGAGTTCGGCGCGCAGGCGCTGCGGCCGCTGACCCTGCGCGAGATCGCCGGCGAGCTCGGCCTGCACGAATCGACCATTTCCCGCGCGATCGCCCGCAAATACGTGCGTACCCCGCGCGGCACCATCGCGCTACGCTCGTTCTTCGCCTCCGGCATCGACACCGACAGCGGTGGCGAGGCCTCCAGCACCGCCATCCAGGCGATGATCCGGCGCCTGATCGAGGCGGAAAACCCACGTAAACCGCTGTCCGACGCCAAGTTGGCCGATCTGTTGAAAACGTCCGGCGTACCAGTGGCGCGGCGTACCGTTGCGAAGTATCGTGAGGCCATGAACATTTCCGCCTCCCACGAACGCGTCCGTATCGCCTGACGTTGCACCCACTGCAACGCCGGCCTGCGCCGGGTGAGTCGGATCACCGGAAAGGTTCATTGGCCCACCGACCAATGGAGGTATCCGATGCGTATCGAGACGTATGGCCACCAGCTTGAAGTGACCCCCGCGCTGCGGGAGTACGTGGCAAGCAAGCTGCAGCGACTGCAGCGCCATTTCGACCAGCACTGCGAAGTCCGGACCCAGCTGGCCGTTCGCAAGCCAGACCATCACGTGGTCGCCACCGTCAACCTTCCCGGTCGCACCCTGCACGCAGATGCCAGCGGCGCCACCATGTATGCCGCCATCGACCTGCTGGTCGACAAGCTCGACCGCCTGGTGCTCAAGCACAAGGAAAAGAAATGTAACCACCATGCACGCGAGGTGCGCGACAATCCCGCATGACGCTTCTCGCTTGATGCCCTCATGCCTTTAACCGATCTGATGGCGGCCGTGCGCACCGTGGTGTCGCCGGCCGCCGATCGCGACACCGTCCTGCATGCCGCCGCCGACTTGCTGTCCTGCCGTCAGGCCGGCGCCGACGAGCTGTATGCCAACCTGTGCGAACGCGAGGCCCTGGGCAGCACCGCCATCGGCCACGGCATCGCCATCCCGCATGGGCGTTGCCCCAATCTCACCGAACCCCGTGGCGCATTGCTGCGGCTGGACACCCCGGTGGCCTTCGGTGGCGATGAGTCGGTGGACCTGATCTTCGCGATGGCGGTGCCTGCGCACTACACCCACCAGCATCTGATGCTGTTGTCGGAACTGGCCGAGCGGTTTTCCGATGCGGACTTCCGTCAGCAGTTGCGCGCCGCCCCCAATGCGGACGCCTTGATGGCGCTGCTCACCGACGCACCGCCAGCACAGGCCAGCGCCGCATGAATACCAGCATCACCGCACGCGAACTGTTCGACCAGCAGCGCGACAAGCTGGCATTGCGCTGGGTGGCCGGCCACAAAGGCGAGCACCGCGAGATCGAGGCCGGCAGCAACATTGCGCGCCGCCCGTCGCTGGCCGGCTATCTCAACGTGATCTACCCCAACAAGGTGCAGATCCTGGGCACCGAAGAGCTGGCCTGGCTGGACTCGCTGGATGCGCGGCAACGCTGGGAAACCATCGAGAAGATCATCCAGGTGCAGCCGCTGGCGCTGGCGATCAGCAAGAACCAGTCCTGCCCGGAAGACCTGCGCGCCGCCGCCGACGAATCCAACACGCCGCTGTGGATCTCGCCCAAGCGCGGCCACGAACTGCTCAATCACCTCTCCTACCACCTGGCGCGCACGCTGGCGCCGCGGGTCACGCTGCACGGCGTGTTCATGGAGATCTATTCGATCGGCGTGCTGATCACCGGCGAGGCCGGCTCGGGCAAGAGCGAACTGGCGCTGGAACTGCTCAGCCGCGGTCACCGGCTGGTGGCCGACGATGCACCGGAGTTCACCCAGATCGCGCCCGACGTACTCGACGGTACCTGCCCGGAACTGCTGCAGGACCTGCTGGAAGTGCGCGGCCTGGGCGTATTGAACGTGCGCGACATGTTCGGCGATACCGCGGTGAAGAAGAACAAATACCTGCGCCTGATCGTGCACCTGACCCGCCCGATGACCGAGCCCACCCCGTCCGGCTACGAACGCCTGACCGGCGATTCCGGCAGCCGGCACGTGCTGGATCTGGACGTGCCGCTGATCACCCTGCCGGTGATGCCCGGCCGCAACCTGGCGGTGCTGACCGAAGCCGCCACGCGCCTGCATATCCTGCGCACCAAGGGCATCGACCCGGCGGCGATGTTCATCGCCCGCCACAGCAACCTGCTGGAGCGACGTACGCCATGAGTACCGCGCCCTCCACGTTGATGATCGTGAGCGGGCTGTCCGGCTCGGGCAAATCGGTCGCGTTGAAGACCTTCGAGGATCTGGATTACTACTGCTCGGACAACCTGCCGGTCGAATTGCTGCCGGACTTCGTCAAGAGCCGCCTGCGTGGCAACCCGATCGGCGACCAGCGCCTGGCGGTGGGCATCGATGTGCGCAGCCGCAGCGACCTGACCCAGCTGGCGCAGTGGCGCCAGGCCGCGCAGGAATACGGGATCGAGGCGCGACTGCTGTTTTTCGAAGCCAGCGACGAGGCGCTGATCAAGCGCTACGCCGATACCCGCCGCCGCCATCCGCTCAGCCATCTGGGTCTGGCGTTGCCGGAAGCGATCACCCGCGAACGGCAGCTGACCGAGCCGCTGCGTACGCAGGCCGATGCCATCATCGACACCAGCACGCTCAACGTGCACCAGCTGCGTCGCCGCGTGGTCACCGAGTTCGCGCTCGGCACCAGCGACCGGCTGTCGCTGCTGTTCGAATCGTTCGCCTACAAACGGGGCGTGCCGGCCGAGGCCGACTTCGTGTTCGATGCGCGCGTATTGCCCAATCCGCATTGGGACCCGGAACTGCGCCCGCTGACCGGCCGCGATGCCGGCGTGCGCGACTATCTGGACGAGCAACCGGATGTGGTGCGCTACAGCGCGCAGATCGTGGACCTGCTCGATACCTGGCTACCGCGGCTGCGCAACGATACCCGCAGCTACGTGACCATCGCCTTCGGCTGCACCGGCGGCAAGCACCGCTCGGTGTATCTAGCCGAACGCATGGCGCGGCATGCGCGCGAACAGGGCTGGCCGGAGGTGGCGACGTTTCATCGCGAGCAGGATTGAGGGGCTGTGATTGGGGAATCGGGATTCGGGAATCAGGA
Organism: Xanthomonas sp. CFBP 8152; assembly: GCF_014199025.1. Lineage (NCBI taxonomy): Bacteria > Pseudomonadati > Pseudomonadota > Gammaproteobacteria > Lysobacterales > Lysobacteraceae > Xanthomonas > Xanthomonas sp. CFBP 8152. Next base: position 1,016,918 of record NZ_JACHNO010000001.1, on the reverse strand, counting down.
ATCGTCAAAGCGGTGCAACGCGGCTTGGAATGTGCGAACGACTACCACATCCGTGCGTCGGAGCATTGTCGCGTGAGTTCTGGCTCTGGCGTCGGGTCCCTGCCCAGGGTTTGCTGTCGATGCTTTGGTGTTGATGGCCGTTTGGAAGCTGCAGGCCACCTTTTGTCGCTGCTGCTTCCTTGTCTTGCCGCGGGCGCAGATCGATCGGCCTGGCGCAGGCATTGGGCCTGCGAGAAAAAACTTTTTTGATCGGTGCATTTCGTCGGCGCGTTCTGGTCGCGCGCTGCAGCGTTCGCTTGTGATGCGGTTCGCATCGGGAGACTGCGCACGTCACGATCACCGCCACGCCGGCAGCAACGCGCTTGCTGCGTGCATTGCACGCGACACACCGCAGCGGTCTTAAACGGCTATTCATTTCGCAACACATCGGTGCCGGCAAACGCTATCGCGCGGTCATGCCGACCTGTTAACGTTTCGGCATGGCCTGTGGCATTCTCCTCATTACTCATCCCGGCATCGGCGCGGCGTTGTTGCACGTGGCGACGGGGCTGTTGCGGCCGTTGCCGCTGAAGACCGAAGCGTTCGATGTGCCGCTCGATGCAGACCTGGACGCATTGCTGCCCCAGGCTTCGTCGGCGATGCGACGGGTCGACAGCGGCGACGGCGTGCTGGTCATGACCGACCTGTACGGCGCCAGCCCCAGCAATCTCGCCAGCCGGTTGGCAAAGCTCGGCACGCCGGTCCGCCGGGTGTCCGCACTCAGCCTGCCGATGCTGTTGCGGGTGATGAACTACCCCGAACAAGGATTGCAGGAGCTACCCGCCACCGCGGCGGCAGGCACCCGCAACGGAGCGATCATCGACGATGCTTGAACGCGAACTCATAGTTTCCAATCGACTCGGACTGCATGCACGGGCAACCGCCAAGCTGGTGCAGACGCTGTCGTCCTATCGCAGCAACGCCACCCTGGCGGCCAAGGGCCGCGAGGTGAATGCCAAGAGCATCATGGGCGTGATGCTGCTGGCCGCCGGCCAGGGCACCAGCGTGGTGGTGCGGCTGGATGGCGAGGACGAGGCGCAGGCCCTGCAGGCGCTGGTGGATCTGTTCGAGCGTCGTTTCGACGAGGACAGCTGAGCATGTGCTGCGTCGGTGCGGGGCTGACCGACAGGGCGCGGCCGCGCCCGGGCCGCGCATGAGCCTGCGTTTGCGTGGACACGCCGCCTCGCGCGGCAACGCGCTCGGACGCGCGCGCGTGCGCCAGAGCCACACGCTGGAAGTGGCCGAACAGCGCGTGCCCGCCAGTCAGGTGGAAACGCAGCTGCAGCGTCTGCATGTGGCGATCGAGGCGGCACGCACCGAGATGCAGCAGCTGCGCGACCGCCTGCATGGTGCGCTTGCGCGCGAGGTCGGCGAATTCCTCGAACTGCATGCGCTGCTGCTCGACGACCCGGAGCTGTTGCAAGGCCTGGACGAGTTGATCCGTACCCACCGTTACAGCGCCGACTACGCCCTGCGCGTGCAGCGCGACCGGCTGGCGGCGGTGTTCGACGGCATGGAGGACGCCTACCTCAAGAGCCGCATGGACGACCTGGATCACGTCATCGGTCGCATCCATGCGTTCTTGCACAAGCGCGCGCCCGACCTCAAGGGCGTGGCCGGAGAAATCCTGGTCTGCGACAACGTGGCACCCTCGGAGCTGGCGCAACTGCAGGCGCAAGGGGTGGTCGGCATCGTCACCACTGCCGGCAGCGCGCTGTCGCATAGCGCGATCCTGGCGCGCAGCCTGCACCTGCCGTTGGTGGTGGGTGTGAGCGATGCGGTACAGCGGATCGACGATGGCGATGTGTTGATCGTCGATGCCGGTTCCGGCCAGGTGATCGTCGATCCCAGGCCCGAGCATCTGCGCGACTACCGCGAGCGTCTGCGCGCACTGGCCAAGGAACAGCGCGAACTCGGCCGGCTGCGTTCCAAACCCACGCGCACGCGCGACAACGTCGATATCACGTTGCTGGCCAATGCCGAATCGCTGGAGGACGTGGCGAAGGCGCACGCGCTCGGTGCCAGCGGCCTTGGCTTGTACCGCACCGAATTCCTGTTCCTGCAGCGCAACGAGCTGCCGGACGAAGAGGAACAGTTCCACACCTATCGCGACACCGTGCTGGGCATGAGCGGGCGCCCGGTCACCATCCGCACGCTGGACCTGGGCGCCGACAAGGCCGACCGCACCGGTCTGACACTGAGCGATGAGGACAATCCGGCGCTGGGTCTGCGTGGCGTGCGGTTGTCGCTGGCCCGCCCTGCGGTGGCGCAGGCGCAGTTGCGCGCGATCCTGCGCGCCTCCGGCTACGGGCCAGTGCGCATCTTGGTGCCGATGGTCAGCGGCCGCGAGGAAGTCCAGCTGCTGCGCCGGCAGATCAAGAAACTGGCCGCGCAATTGCGCGAGCAAGGCCACGAGATCGCAGAGCACATTCCGCTCGGCGCGATGATCGAAGTGCCGGCTGCGGCCCTGGCGCTGGACTGCTTTATCGACGACATCGATTTCCTGTCGATCGGCACCAACGATCTGGTGCAGTACCTGCTGGCGGTGGATCGCAATAACGAGGCATTGGGCGAGTTGTATTCGCCGTTGCATCCTGCGGTGCTGCGCCTGATCGCACAGGTGATCGCCACCGGGCGCGCGTATGCCAAGCCGGTGGCGGTGTGCGGCGAGATCGCGGGCGACCCGCGCTTCGTGCCGATGTTGCTGGCCTTGGGGCTCACCGAGTTCAGCCTGCATCCGGCCACGTTGCTGGAGGTGCGCCGTGCGGTGCGCGACATCCACCTGGGCGAGTTGCGCGTGCAGGGCGACAAGCTGCTGCGCGCGCGCGACCGCAAGGGCATCGAGAAATGGCTGGCCACTGTCGCGCAGGGCCCGGCGCGCTGAGCGATCGCGGCATCGCGCAGGCGCTGTTCTAACGCGTTGCGAGCGGCACTGTAGGTTTCGTCACCATGCGCAAGCGATAATGCCGTGCTGATTCAGCACCGCGTCTTCCATCGGGACGTGTCCACTCTTCCAGGGAGCCGCGCATGGCCGAAGCCGTCCGCCACGACAAGACCGCGCGCCAGCTGCGATTGCTGTCCGATGCGCTCGACAGCGGACGCCTGGGCCCGGTACGACGGCTGGTCAATACGCTGGCGCCGGCGGAGATCGGCAACCTGCTGGAATCGCTGCCGCCCGGCAAGCGCGAGGTGGTGTGGGGGCTGGTCGACCCGGAAGACGACGGCGAAGTGCTGCTGCATGTCGGCGATGAAGTGCGCGAAAGCCTGCTGGCCGACATGGACACCGACGAGATCGTCGCAGCGGTTGAAGACCTCGACATCGACGATCTGGCCAATCTGGTCGAAGACCTGCCCGACACCGTCATCGACGAAGTGCTCAAGTCGATGGACCGCGAGAACCGCGAGCGGCTCGAGCAGGTGCTGTCGTATCCGGAAGACACTGCCGGCCGCCTGATGAATCCGGACGTTGTGACGGTGCGCGCCGACGTCAATGTCGATGTGGTGCTGCGCTATCTGCGCCTGCGCGGCGAGCTGCCCGACCACACCGACCACCTGTACGTGGTGAGCCGGCGCCATCAGTACCTGGGCCGGGTGTCGCTGGCCGCGCTGGTCACCCATGAAGACAGCACGCCGGTCAATCGCCTGATCGACGACGAACAACCGGCGATCGATGTCGGCGATGGCTCCGACGAGGTCGCGCGGCGCTTCTCGGACCACGACTGGATCTCCGCCCCGGTGGTGGACGACAACAACATCCTGCTCGGCCGCATCACCATCGACGACGTGGTCGACATCATCCGCGAACAGGCCGAACACCAGGCCATGAGCGCGGCCGGTCTGGACGAGGACGAGGACATGTTCAGCCCGGCGCGGCGCGCCTTCCGCCGCCGCCTGATCTGGCTGGGCATCAACCTGTGCACCGCGTTCCTTGCCTCCAGCGTGGTCAGCCGGTTCGAAGGCACGATCGAGAAGCTGGTGGCGCTCGCGGCGCTGATGCCGATCGTCGCCGGCATGGGCGGCAATGCCGGCACCCAGGTGCTGGCCCTGATGGTGCGCGGCCTGGCGCTGGGCCAGATCGGCTCTTCCAACGTGATGACCCTGCTCAAGAAGGAGCTCACCGTTGCGCTGATCAACGGCCTGGTGCTGGGCGTGGGCCTGGGGCTGATCGTGCTGGCATGGTTCCAGCAGCCGATGCTGTCGCTGGTGATCGGCACCGCGCTGACCTTGAACATGCTCACCGCCGCATTCGGCGGGGTACTGGTCCCGGTGACGCTGAAACGGCTGGGCTTCGACCCGGCGTTGGCCGGTGGCGTGATCCTGACCACGCTGACCGACGTGATGGGCTTCCTGAGCTTCCTCGGCCTGGCGACGCTGATCCTGTTGCCGTAGTCGTGGTCTGGAGCCATTGCGCCGAACTTTCGTGCCGCGCGCACCGCGGCGGCAATCAAATGAATATTCCGCAGAAAATCGCCGCAGCGCGACATGCCAGCACACCTGCATGCGGTGATACTGCGGGTCTGTCATCGGTCAGGAGGTATGCGTGATCCGTCGTTGTCTTGTTCTTGCGATTCTTGCACTGGTGCTGGCCGGCTGTTCCAGCATGGCTGAGCGCCACCACGACGGACGCCGCGGCCATTTCGTCACCCGCACGCTGCAGCTGGAGGGGCGGCTCTACCGCTATCAGGTATTCGTGCCGACCTCCAGGGCGCCGCAACCGCGCCCCATCGTGCTGTTCCTGCATGGCTCGGGCGAACGCGGCGACAACGGACGCGATCAGGCCGAAGTGGGCGTTGGCCCTTACCTGAGCGAACACACTGCCGAATTCCCTGCCCTGGTGGTGCTGCCGCAGGTGCCCGACGACGAGGAGTGGCTGGGCATCAACGCACGCATGGCGATCGCCGCATTGGACGCGGCCAGTGCCGAATTCGATGCCGACCCGCAGCGTACCTACCTCACCGGCATCTCGATGGGCGGCTATGGCGCGTGGGAAATCGGGCTGATGCAGCCGCAGCGCTTCGCCGCGATCGTGCCGATCTGCGGTGCACTCAAGGCCCCGCGCGATGAGCGTCGCACGCTCTACGTCAGCCTGGTGGCCAACGAGGCCGACCCGTATACCGCTGCGGTCACCCGGCTCAGGCACGTGCCGATCTGGATGTTCCATGGGGCCAAGGACGACTCGGTGCCACCGCATGACGACCGTGCGCTGTACCGCGCCGCAAAAGGCGTCGGCGCCAATGTGCGCTACAGCGAATATCCGGGCGGCAACCACAACGCCTGGGATGCGACCTACGCAGACCCGGCGATGTGGGAGTGGATGTTCAGGCAGCGCCTGCGCTGAGCGGGGGGCCCATTGCGCGGATGCGGTCTGCGCCCGATCAGTGGTGATAGCCGGTATCGGCGGTGATCTTGCCGCGGAACACGCGATACGACCATACCGTGTAGCCCAGGATCAGCGGCAGCAGCACCACCAGGCCGATCAGTGCGAACAACTGCGACGACGGCGGCGCGGCGGCCTGCCAGATCGTGTAGACCGGCGGCACCAGATACGGCCACATGCCCAGCACCAGGCCGAGAAAACCGAGCACGAACAGGCCCATCGCCAACAGGAACGGCGGCGTATCCGGCCGCCCCGCTTCGGTGCAACGCCAGAGCGCAAACCCGACGATGGCGACCAGCACCGGCACCGGCATCAGCCACAGGTAATGCGCACCGCTGAACCAGCGGTCCATCACATGCGATTGCAGCGACGGCAACCACGCGCTGACCAGGCCGATGAAGATCAACACGCTGATGGTCAGCGGCCGGCTCAACTGTCGCGCGAGCTGTTGCACATGGCCTTCGGTCTTGAGGATCAGCCAGGTGCTGCCGAGCAAGGCGTAGCCGAACACCAGCGCCGCGCCGGTCAGCATCGCGAAAGGACTGAACCAGCCCCAGATGCCGCCGACATAGCGGTCGTTTTCGATCGGCAGGCCCTGCACCAGCGCGCCCAGGATCACGCCCTGCGCAAACGTGGCCAGGATCGAGCCGGCAGCGAAGGCATTGCTCCACAGCCGGCGCGAGCGATGCGCCTTGAAACGGAACTCGAACGCCACCCCGCGGAACACCAGCGCCATCACCATCAACAGCACCGGCAGATACAGCGCCGACAGGATCACCGCATACGCCTTGGGAAACGCCGCCAGCAGCCCTGCCCCGCCCAGCACCAGCCAGGTCTCGTTACCGTCCCAGATCGGGGCGGCGGTGTTCATCATCAGATCCAGCTGCGCTTCGTCCTTGCGGAACGGCGCCAGGATGCCGATGCCGAGCACGAAGCCGTCCAGCACCACGTACATCAGCACCCCGAAGCCGATCACCGCGAACCACGCCACCGGCAATACGCTGCTCATGTCCATCATGCGGCTCCGTCGATCGGTTCATCGGCCGCCGACAGCGGCCGTGCCGGGGTGTGTTCGCCGTGGTCCAGCTGCGGCGCGTCATGCGGGGTCGGGCCGATCTTGCCGATCTTGACCAGGTACCAGATGCCCCAGCCGAACACGAACGCATAGCCGGCCACGTACACCGCCAGCGAGATTGCGGTCATCAGCGTCGATTGCGGGCCGACGGCATCGGCGGTGCGCAACAGCCCGTAGACCACATACGGCTGCCGCCCCATCTCGGTGACGAACCAGCCCGAGACCAGCGCGATGAAGCCGCTCGGCAACATCCAGCGCCAGGTCGCCAGCAGCCAGCGCCACTGCAGCAGCTTGCCGCGCCACCAGGCGAACGCCGAGACCCAGGCCACCAGCAGCATCAACGAGCCCAGCCCGACCATGATGCGGAAGGCGAAGAACACCGGCATCACCGGCGGGCGATCGGCGGCCGGCACCGAGGTCAGCGGCGCAATGCTGCCTTCCAGACGGTGGGTCAGGATCAGGCTGCCCAGGCGCGGGATCGCCACCTCGTAATCGTTGCGCTCGGCCTGCGCATTGGGCAGGGCGAACAGCACCAGCGGAAACCCCTGGCCCTGGCCTTCGTCATGCCAGTGCGCTTCCATCGCCGCGATCTTCATCGGCTGGTGCTTGAGCGTGTTCAAGCCATGCATGTCGCCAACGAAGATCTGCAGCGGCACGGTGATCGCCGCGAACGCCACCGCCAGCTTGAGCATGCGCAGCCCGGCCTCGCAGTGCACGCCGCGATGCAGATACCACGCCCCCACCGCACCGACCACAAAACAGGTGGTGATGAACGAGCCCAACGCCATATGCGCAAGCCGGTACGGGAACGAGGGGTTGAAGATGATCGTCAACCACGCCACCGGATGCACGATGCCGTCGACCACTTCATAGCCGGCCGGAGTCTGCAGCCAGCTGTTGGACGACAGGATCCAGAACGTGGAAAAAAGCGTGCCCAGCGCCACCATGCAGGTCGCCAGGAAATGCAGGCGTTCGGAAATGCGCCCCCAGCCGAACATCATCACGCCCAGGAAACCGGCTTCGAGGAAGAACGCGGTCAGCACTTCGTAGCTCAGCAACGGGCCGATCACGCTGCCGGCGATCCGGCTCAGCTCCGGCCAGTTGGCCCCGAACTGGAAGGCCATCACGATGCCGCTGACCACGCCCATGCCGAACGACACGGCGAAGATCTTCTGCCAGAAGAAATACAGCTCGCGCCACACCGGCAGCCGGGTGCGCAGCCAGCGCCATTCGAGAAATGCCAGCAGGCTGGACAGCCCGATGGTGAATGCGGGAAACAGCACGTGGAATGCGATGACGAATCCGAACTGGATCCGCGATAACAGCAAGGCATCCATGGAGAATCCTCCAGGAAATAGGTCAGCATCAGCGCACGGAGTCCAGGTCGATTGCCAAGACGACAGGCCAGTCGATCGCGACGTCTGCACGAAAGGATCATCATAACCACGGTCGTGCGCGTTCCCGATGCGACACGGCGTCGCATCTGCGGCAAATGGCCGCGCTTGTGCAGCCAGGCGCGGCCAACGAAACGTAGCGAGCGGTCGTCAGGCAGGTGCGGACGGCGCGCTCAGAACCGGAGTGCACGAGCGGTTCGTGCCCATTCCGAGCAGCGGCCGTGCCGGCCTGACGGCAGCGCAGTGGTTCTGCTGGTTGCAGCGCGCGATGCTACACCCGGTGTGCAATGCAGCGCGCATTCCTTGCACCCAGATGTGTTGCGCGCACACCGGTCACCGCGATGCACCCTGTTCTAGCGAATGCACGCCGACACGCGATGGAAGGTCTACCGCCCCACCCCAAACCGACCCAGGCCGCCGGGAAGCGCTCTCTCCCAGGCCCGCAGCAAATGGCTGCTTACGCATCCACGATGCCTCGCGCCGACCCGCCGGCACCATGTTCGGCTTGCCATCGGCCAGATGGCAATGTTGCAGACACATGGATCAGCAGATCCGGCGACCCGCCCGCCTGATGGCAAGGAAAACACCGCAAGACTGCTTGCGTGTTCTGGCTCCGGCGGTGTGCAGGAACTCACTGCAGGCTTGTCCTCGCTGCCGGATGATCACGCACCCAGTCACGTGAACCCGCACGTTTAGGTCCGACCACGGGCGCGTCGTGCCACTCCGCTGACCATTGCAATGAAGGCGGTCAAGCCGACCATCGACAGGAACTGCGCACGGGTGTCCACCGACGATGCCAACAGCACGAAGATCACCGCCAGGATCGCCAAGGCCAGCAAGGTCAGAAACGGGTAACCCCGCATGCGGAACGGCAACGCGATGCCGGCGCGGTCGGCGCGTGCGCGCAGGATCAGCTGCGACAGCAGCGAGATCGCCCACACCAGCAGACAGGTGGCGCCGACGATGTTGAGCAGCATCGGCAGCACCTTGTTGGGATACAGCAGTTCCAGTGCTGCCGCGGCAAAACCGAACAGCACGCTGGCGATCACCGCCGCCAGCGGCACCTGCTCGCCGCTGGTCCTGCCGAGCAACCGCGGCGCTTCGCCGCGCTGGGCCAGCGAGAAGATCATCCGCGAGGCGCCATACAGATTGGCGTTGAGTGCCGACAGCAAGGCCACCACGGCGACCAGGGTGATGGCGGTGGCCGCGCCGGGAATGCGCGCCACCTCCAGCACGGCAGCGAACGGAGAGCTGAGCGCCGTGCTGGTCCACGGCACCACCGCCACGATCACGCTGATCGAGCCGATGTAGAACACCAGGATGCGCCAGGCCACGGTGCGAATCGTGCGTGCCAGACTGCGGCCCGGGTCGGCGGTTTCCGCAGCGGCCACTGCCACGATTTCGGTGCCGCCGAAGGCGAACACCACCACCAGCAACGCCGATCCGATGCCGGCCAGCCCCTTCGGCGCGAATCCGCCGTTGCGGGTGAAGTTGGACAGCCCCGGCGACACCACGCCGGGAAGCCACCCGGCCAGCAGGGCCACGCCAATGAGCAGGAACACCACGATGGCAACGACCTTGAGGATGGCGAACCAGAATTCGAACTCGCCGAAATTGCGCACGCCGAGCAGATTGATCGCGGTGAAGGTGGCCATGAACACCACCGCCAGCAACGGCACCGACAACGCCGGCCATACCGAGGCGAGCAGGCCGGCCGCGCCGACCGCTTCGGCCGCGATCACCACCACGATCTGCAGCCACCACAACCAGCCCACCGTCGCCCCGGCGGTCGGCCCCATCGCGTCGGCTGCGTACACCGAAAACGCACCGCTGGCCGGCTTGGAAGCGGCCATTTCGCCCAGCGCGTTCATCACGATGATCACCAGCGCCCCGGCGATCAGGTACGACACCAGCACGGCCGGCCCCGCCGCGTGGATCCCCACGCCCGAGCCAAGAAACAGCCCGGCGCCGATCGCCGTGCCCAGGCCCATCATCATCAATTGCCGCGGTTTCAGCGCATGGCGCAATGCGGGCGCGGCGGACGGAGCGTGCTCAGCAACGGGATCGGTCGGAAGCGGCATGGACGGGCTTGGATGGATGGAATCGCAACACGATACCGCGTCGCGTCGCCCGCCGCGCCTCTTGACGCCGACCAGGAAGCGAGGGTGGATCAGCCCTGGCGGGCTCTTGCCCGTCTCCACCGCCGGCAGCTTCACCGCCACGTACGCAGCAACCGGTGACCACGTGCCCGGCTTCAAACCACCGATGCACGAACCAGCTGCACACCACCGACAAGAATCCCCGGACAGGCCGGGGATCCATGTGACCGCGCCCCGTCGCCGTTTACTCGGCCAGGTTGGTGGCTGCACCGGCGGTGGCGATCACCTTGGCCTTGACCTGTGCGGCCGGAGTGATGCTGTAGGTGTAGCCCAGCGGTTCGGGGAACACCTTGCTGGTGATCCAGTTGGTGGCGTTGGCGTAGGGCTTGCTGCCATCCGGGGTGCTCCAGGTGATGCCGCTGCCGACGTAGTTGTTGATCAGGTCCCAGTAGCCGATCTCGCTGCTGTCGCGCGAGGTCACCGGGTTCTTGATGTTCTCGAAGTAGTTGGACTCGATCTTGGCCACCCCGCCCATGCGCACGTTGATGCCCGAGGTGGTGACGTTGTTGAAGTAGTTGTTGTAGATGTGGCTCAGCCCAAAACGTTGCAACGGCACGCGCGATTCGACGTTCTCGAAGCGGTTGTGGTGATAGGTGGTGCGAGCGGCCGAATTTTTGGTGTCGCTGTCGCTGAATCCGTTGAGCGCGACCTTCTGATAGTTGTAGACGTGGTTGTAGGACACGGTGACGTGATGGGTGCCCTTCTTCATGTCGATGCCGCCATCGAAGGACGCATCGCCGGCACCGGAGCACTTGGTCAACGAGGCGAACACGGTGTTGTGGTCGACCCAGATCCTGGACGGCGAACCGCTGGAAGTGCCTTCCAGGGAAATCGAATCGGCATCTTCGCCGCCCTGCAGCAAGCCGATGGTCATGTTCTGGATGATGACGTTGCTGGAGTTGCCCACCACCCACAGCCCGAAGTTGGCCGACGAGCCGTTGGCACCCTTGATGGTGATGTCGCTCTTGTTCTTGATCTGCACGGTCTTGGCCGGCAATTTCCACTGTGCGCAGACGTCCTTGATGGTGCTGAAATCGAACTTTCCGGTGTAGTTGAGCACCAACCCGCCGCTGCCGGAGTAACTGTCGATCGCGGCCTGCATCGCCGCGAAGGTAGCCACAGTCACCGGTGTCTTGTTGCCGCCGCCGGTAGTGCCGGCACCGTATCCGACCGGGCCGGCGATGGCGCCCGCAGTGCAGGCGGACAGTGCAAGCGCAAGTGTGCCCTGGAGTGTCTTGATCATCATGCAGCCTCTCCCAAAGAAGTGAACGAGCGATGCATGCTGTCTGCGCCGCAGCGACGACAACAGCAAAGCGATGCGTGGGGGCCGCATTTTTTGCGCGATTTAAGACATAAAACAATTATCCATCACTGAAACTTTGACGCACCACGGTGTTCTTCTTGCAGGACATGCGAAAGAGACAGCGGGAGACACCCGGGACAGGACACTGCTGCGCCGCGCGCAATGTGTATTTTGTATGCACATGTGTTTTCTATCCATGCAAACGCCGGCCGATGCTGCGTTTGCGCACGCGCGCTTTCGACTGCCATTGGTAGCGGCAAATGCGCCTGTAGGTACCCGCGTGCATCACCAGGTACTGCGCACTGGTAGCTGCGCACGACCGCGTGCCGTGGGCCGTCGGACGTATGAGGCACAGCTGCCTGCATCAATACGACTGCTCTTCACGATCACTGTTGCAACCTTGCTCCCACGATGCGCAGGCAAGGCAGTTCATGCTCGATTGCGACCCGTCGCAGCAGCGCCCGCAGGCCGGGCAGGCGCAGGTTCGCGTGCGCACTCACGTGTCCCGCACTGCATCGGCTCAAACCGCGCGACTGGCCTGCATGGACGCATGCACCAGCTGCTCGCCGGGCCACGGCGTGTGGTCGTCGAGGAAGTTGCCGACCAGGCGCATGCACGCCGGGCGTTCTTCCACATGCGGCATATGGCTGGAATTGGCGAACACATGCCACCGCACGTCCGGGATCAGGCGCGCGTACGGCTCCACCGTTTCCGGTGTGGCCTCGTCGTATTTGCCCGACAGCACCAGCGTGGGCGCATTGATGCGATGCAGGCGCTCGATGATGCTCCAGTTGCGCAGGCTGCCCACCACATGGAATTCGGTCGGGCCATTCATGGCGTGATACACGGTCGGGTCGGCATCGATGGCGGCGAAGGTGCGCGCCACTTCCCCAGGCCAGGGCAACACGCGGCAGACGTGCTGGGCGTAGAACACCTGACTTGCGACGCGATAGGCTGGGTCGTCCAGGGTGCCGGCCGCTTCGTGCGCGTCCAGCGCCGCCTGGATGTGCTCGGGCAGGTGCGCGCGCAGCCGCAGCGCAGCAGCGCGCCACAAGCCCATCGATGCCGGCGAGTTGGCAATCACCAACGCACGCAGGCCGGCCGGCCGCCGCACCGCATGCTCGGCCGCCAGCATCCCGCCCCAGGACTGCCCCAGTAACGCGTACTGCGACAGCCCCAACTGCGTGATCAAGGCCTGCAACTCGTCCAGAAACAGTCCCACCGTCCAGAAACCGGGGTCTGCATCGGGAAGATGGGTGGACTTGCCGTTGCCGAGCTGGTCGTAATGGATCACCGCGCGGCCATTGGCCGCCAGGTCCTTGAAGCTGTCCACATAGTCATGGGTGCAGCCGGGGCCGCCGTGCAGCACGATCAGCGGGCAGGCATCGTTGCGCAGATCGCCGGTGATGCGGTACCAGGTACGGTACCCACGGAATTCGACGTAACCCTCGGTGGACTGCATGACCTGCGCCTGCTGACGGCAAGAATAAGCACCGAGCCTAGCCAGCGAAACGCCGCGCCATAACTGGCAAAACTCCCAGGTTCGCGCCGCTCTGGAAGGTCAGTGCCCGACAGGCGAGCGGTGCGATCCAGCCGAGCGCGTAGCTGGTCGCCAGGACGGGCATCGACCAGTGCAGCGATTGCGCTTGCCGATCGCCAAATTTCACTACTGGGGAAATCGTCTATCGCGGCCTGGAGTCGCAGGCGCCGACCGCGACGCGCCTACGGCTCCAGCAATCGATAATGCATGCCGCGTACGACGGCCTCGACACGATTGCGCGCGCCCAGCTTGCGTGCCGCCGAGTTCAGATGCAGGTTCACCGTGGCGGTGGAGCGGTTGAGCGCAGCGGCAATGCTCTTGGCTGTCAGCCCCTTGGCCGAGTATTGCAGGCATTCGCGCTCGCGGCGGGTCAACGCGATGTGGTGGCAGCGGCGCTCCTGCGGATCGAGCAGCTCCTGCGCGCGTGCCTGGAAGGTATGCGCCAGCAGCAGGAATGGCGACAGCTGGGTTTCGGCCAGCCGCAGCGCCTCGGCCGCGACCGCGTCGACCGCAGCGCTGAATGTCGCGAACGCGCCACCCGGCAGGTGCAGGGGCACGGTGACACCGGTTCCCATGCCGCTATCGCACAGATAGCGCGTGACCTGCCGATGCTGGCTGCCGACGTATTCCACGCCTTCCATCTCGCCGTCGCTGCGGTAGGACCACACGAATGGCGTGGTGCGGCGCGTCGCACGCTGCTGCACCGGGTCGTGCTGGTAATAGCCGTGCTCGCACCAGATGTGCTGCATGTCGCCCGGCGCATTGCGCTGCATGAACACCGACGGGGTGATCAATGCCCCTTCCAGGCTCAGCGGGACCGGCGCGTAATCGTAGACCAGCGACTGGAAGCCCAGCCCACAGACATCGGCAAACGCCCGGTCCAGGCAGGCATTGAGCGTGTGCAGCGCCTGCAGATCGCGGCCCAGGCTGGCCAAAGTGTCGAACATGGGGGTCCTTCGGTACCGACGTGCGCCGCTGGATGACATCCAGCAGGGAAAACCTAGCATTTTTACCAATGGATGGGTTTGGCGGCCACATTATCGTCACAATGCCAGCCAGGCAGCTGCACAGAAGCATCGACGTACAGACGCTCCCACCGCGCCTGCGTCGCGACCCGGCATTCCTTTCAGCGGACACCTGCATGACCGACACACCCTGCCGCGACGCCGCGGCCGCGCTGGAGCGCTTTGGCTACGCCCAGGAGCTGAAGCGGCAGCTCACGCTCAAGGATCTGCTGATCTACGGACTGGTCTTCATGGTGCCGACCGCGCCATTCTCCATTTTCGGCGGCGTGTTCGACATCAGTGCCGGGATGGTGCCGCTGACCTACCTGGTCGGCTTCGTGGCAATGCTGTTCACCGCGTTGAGCTACCAGCAGATGTCGCAGGCGTTTCCGGTCGCCGGCTCGGTGTATGCGTACGTGGGGCGGGGCGTGAGCAGCGGCGTGGGCTTTCTGGCCGGTTGGGCGATCCTGCTCGATTACCTGCTGGTGCCGACCCTGCTCTACGTGGTCGGCGCCAACGCCATGCACAACGTGTTGCCGGCGGTGCCGCAGCCGGCGTGGATCGCCTTCTTCGTGGTGCTCAACACGCTGGTCAACCTGCGCGGCATCGAAACCACCGCGCGTGCCAATCGCTTCTTCCTCTACGCGCAGCTGGTGGTGCTGGCGGTGTTCGTGGTGCTGGCCAGCATGGCGATCCAGCGTGGCATCAATGGTGCGTACTGGAACCTGCGTCCGTTCTACAACCCGCAGGCATTTTCGCCGCAGTTGATCTTCAGCGCCCTGTCGGTGGCGGCGGTGTCGTTCCTGGGCTTCGATGCAATCTCCACGCTGTCGGAAGAGGCCCGTGGCGGCAACCGCGTGGTCGGGCGGGCAACCTTGCTGTCGCTGTTGCTGGTGGCCGGCTTATTCGTGCTGCAGACCTGGCTGGCGGCGCTGCTGCAGCCCACCCTGCAACGCTATCCCAGCGCGCAGGCCTCCAACGATGCCTTCTTCGAGATCGGGCGCTTGATCGCCGGGCCGTGGTTGCAGATCGTCATTGCGCTCACGGTTGCGATCAGTGCGGCCGTCGCCAATTCGTTGGTGGCGCAGGCCGCCACATCGCGCCTGTTGTTCGCCATGGCGCGCGATCGCCAGCTGCCTGCCTTTCTGCGCTACATCCATCCACGCTCCGGTGTACCGCAGCGCGCCATCCTGCTGGTGGCAGGCTTGAGCATGGTGCTGGGCGAAGTCTTCGTCGGACAGATCGCGCTGCTGTCCTCGTTGTGCAATGTCGGCGCGCTGACCGCCTTCATTCTGTTGCATGCGGCAGTGCTGTGGCATTTCCGCGGACAGGGCCACAGCACGCTGTTGCATGTGGCGACACCGTTGATCGGCATCGTGATCCTGGCGTATGTGCTGATCAATGCCGACCAGCATGCGCAACTGGGCGGCGCAGCCTGGATGATGGTCGGGCTTGCCGTCCTGGCGTTTCTGAAAGTCAGCGGTCGCTCGACCGACTTCCGCGCCAGCGACGCGTTGGAATAGTGCGTCGCGGCTCAGTGTGCGGCCCTGCAGCGGTCTGCTGGCGCGCATCGACATTGCAGGTACGTCGAGCACGCAGGGCAACGCCCGCAAAGGCGATGCGCGCTGGCCCTCCCGCATGCAGCGTATCCGCCTGAAGCGTCTGACAGGTTGATCGAAGCGTCGTTGCCGGCGGCGTGCGCGATCGTGTTGCCGCAGGTGGAGCGGCACGCGTGTCGCAGCCGATTCCCAGCATGCCGCACTGCGGCGCCTTGCGTCTGCGCAAGCGAGTGCCAAGGCGTGCACACGTCGACCGCCGCACGCAAAATACGCTTGTGTTTTTGTCGGCCGCTACCCTCTGAACGAGATTTTCAGCACATATTCAGCCGTCAACATTCGCTAGTCTCATTCGGCGCCAACGATGGCGCCCGCAGGATGTGGCCCCCGCCGCAACCTGTCGTTCCCTGACGAGAAGGACTACCCATGAATCGCAAGAATGCGTTGTACCTGGCGCTGTTTTCCGCCGTTTCCGGCTCTGCACTGGCAACGCCGCCGACCGAAATGGACGCCGCGCCAGTGAGTACCGCGCCGCAAGCAGCCAAACTCGGCGCGGCGACGTTGCAGTCGGCAAGTCTGCGTGGGGGCATCCTGCCCACGCGTGTGGTGCAACTGACTGCGCCCACTAGCACCGAGATCAGTCGCGTGCGTGAGCGCCGCATCGCACAGGTCAAACATGGGCAGCCCCTGCAGATCGGGTTTTCGCGCACGGTTGCCAAGCCCCTGGTGAATCTGGCCACACTCGATTGGAAGATGGCCAAAGATGGCTCGCGCGTGGCGACCTTGAACGTCGGCTCCGCGCAGGCGGCCTCGCTGCGTGCGTCGCTGATCCTGCGTGGCGCCGGCGCCACGCCGGGCGATCCGTCCAAGGTGACGCTGCGCTTTGCCGGCGACGACGGCAGGGTGTTCGAACAATCCGGTGCCAGCTTCGCCGCCGGCGGCGACGCCATCGGCTGGTCGCCCACCGTAAACGGTGAGAATCTGCTGGTGGAGCTGTCGCTGCCGGCCGGCCAGTATCCGGAGAACTTCAGCCTGAGCATCCCGCAGCTGTCGCATCTGGACATCAGCCCCACCGCCAGCACGCGCGACATGATGACCATTGCCATCGGCGAGAGCGATTCCTGCCAGAACGATATCGTCTGCCGCGCCAATCCCACCGCCGGCTTCACCAACGCTGCAAAGGCGGTTGCGCGCATGGTGTTCACCACCAGTCAGGGCTCGTTCCTGTGCACCGGCACGCTGCTCAACAACACCAACTCGCCCAAGCGCAACCTGTTCTGGACTGCGGCGCATTGCATCAGCACGCAGACGGTGGCCAATACGCTGCAGACCTACTGGTTCTACGACGCGGCCAGCTGCAACGGCAACACTGCCAGCGCGCAGGCCACCACGTTGACCGGTGGCGCGTTCCTGCGCCACGCCAACACCACGCGCGACACCGCGTTGCTGGAGCTGAAGACCGCACCGCCAAGCGGCGCGTTCTATGCGGCCTGGAACAGCGCGGCGATCGGCGCGACCGGCACGTCGATCGTCGGTATTCACCACCCGTCCGGCGACGTCAAGAAGTACTCGCTGGGCACCGTCAACGGGCTGAGCACCAGCATCGACGGCAAGAGCCCGCTGTACCGTGTGGTCTGGAACGATGGCGTCACCGAAGGCGGCTCGTCCGGCTCGGGCCTGTTCACCGTCGCCAGCGGCGGGGCCTACCAGCTGCGCGGCGGCCTGTACGGCGGCTACTCGTTCTGCACCGCGCAGACCGACCCGGACTACTACTCGCGCTTCTCGGACGTGTATTCCAGCATTTCCACCTACTTCGGCCCGTAAGCGGATGATGCGCGTGGCAGGCGGATATCGCCTGCCACGTGCGACTGCGCTTGGCCTGTACAGAGTGTGTCGATCGTTTGATGTGCTGTGTGGATCGATCTGTGCGGGTTAATGTTTTGTGCGCTGACCTTTGGACCTCATCGGTCACGCGCGTCAGTCGTCATGCACTTCATCTGCAGTGCCCGGATGATGCAGACTTGGCAGCTCGTCCTTCAGCTGGATCGGCATGCCCGTTCAACGCACTCCTCATGTCATCGCCGCAGCTGCACTCCTGGCCTTGTCGCTACAGGTCACCGCCCATGCAGCCGGCAAGCCCGCCAATCGCGACGACGTCAAGGCCTACGCGCTGCAGCTGTGCCTGGACAATAACTATCAGCGCAGCGGCAAATACACCGCCGACCAGCTGCGCGATCGCTCCTATCTGCTGACCACCTATGCGCTCGACAATGCCAAGACCGGTGCCACCGACCGCCTGCATCGCTTCGTGGCCGAGCGGACGGCAGACTTCCATCGCGCCGAAGTGTCGATGAAGGACGAAGCCCGCCGCGGCCCGTTCAACCGGATCTTCGCGCAATGCATGGCGTTTTATCGTTCGCCTGCGTTGAACGAGTTCATCGCACGGGAGCTTTGAAGGCACTCGATGCAAGCCCACCGTTGGAAGGCGACGGATGGATCGAACGTGGCCGATTCGGAGAGGGTCATCGGACCGAGAGGTGCACGCACCGCATGCATCGCAGTTGCGGCTCTCCTGCATCGGGCGCGGGCATGCCGGTGCCGAGGTTTGCGTGGCGCCGTCGCAAACCCGGCCGCCCCACGATAGTCTGACGCAGTGCCACGCCCCGCCTGGCACATTCTCTCCCCCGCTTCGACAGGAGCCTTCATGTCCGCCCCTTCGCCACGCCCTTCCCGTCGCCAGGTGCTGCGCATCGCGCTGGCAGCGGCCACGCTGAGCGTGACGAGCCAGCTCGGTGCCGCGTTACGGCGCGAGCCGAAGGAAGACATCGCGTCATCCGACCCAACGCCGCCGGCGCCCTTCCCGGCCAAGGGCAGCGTGCTGGTGCTGCTCGGCACCAAGGGCGGCCCCACGCCATCACCGCTGCGCGCCGCGGCCGCCAATGCGCTGGTCATCGACAGGCAGCCCTACCTGATCGACTGCGGCAATGGCGTTGCTCATCAACTGGCCAAAGCCGGCATCCGCCTGCCTGCGCTGCGCGACATCTTCCTCACCCACCACCACTCCGACCACAATGCCGACCTGCTCAACGTGGTGTGGCTGGCCTGGGCCAGCGGGCTGCAGACGCCGGTGCATCTCTATGGCCCGCCCGGCATCGCCAGGATGGTGGATGCGTTTGTCGAGATGAATGCCATCGACATCGATGCGCGCATCCGCGAAGAAGGCCGCCCGCCATTCAAACAGCTGATCCATGTGCACGAGTTCGACCACCCCGGCACGGTGCTGCAAAACGACCAGGTCACCGTCACCGCCACGTTGGTGGATCACTACACGCTCAAGCCGGCATTCGCCTACCGCTTCGCCGCGCGCGACCGCACGGTGGTGTTCTCCGGCGATACGCGCTACCTGCCTGCACTGGCGGAATTCGCCAAGGACACCGACATCCTGGTGCACGAGGTGATGTACCTGCCCGCGCTGGAGAAGATGCTCAAGACCAACGACAACGCGCCGACCTTGCTCGACCATCTGCTCAAGAGCCATTCCACCAGCGAGGAAGTCGGCAGGATCGCTGCAGCGGCCAACGCAAGGATGCTGGTGCTGAACCACTTTGTCCCTGGCGGCGACCCGACGATCACCGATGCGATGTGGAGCGAGGGCGCGCGCAAGCACTATGCTGGGCCGATTGTGGTCGGCAAGGATTTGATGCGGTTGTAGTGGAGCAGTTGGGCACTGCAGCGATCGGTCGTCAGCGCATTCGATCTGCGTCCGGCCGCGATGTCGCGAACCGCCCTTAACCAGCCAAAGATCAAAATGCACTGCGGACCGGGCATCAAACAGTACGCGGCACTGCATCTCCGGTTTCGTGTGCCCAAGAGCGGCTAACACGTAGCACGCAGCCGTAAGGTGGGGCGTGGACGGCGCGCCCGGAACCGCAGTGTGCGAGCAGCCCATGCCGATTCCGCGCGCCGGCTATGCAGCCTTTTGCCAGCGGCCCTACGTCACCACCGGACTGCGCAGGCCCCATACGCTCGCGCCTGCCTTGCAATACGCGTCGATAAACGCCTGCTGTGCCGGCATCTGATCCACCGCGTGGCGGATCGGCTGGGCGATGCCGTCGAGCAGGCGACGCAGGTCGCGATCGGACACCGCGCGCGCCAGCGGGTGATGCTGTTCGGGCACGATGCCCTGCCCCATCAGCACATGGGTCCAGGAGTCGACGCGGAACAGTTCATCGGCCGCTTGCCAGGCATGTGCGCGTTCGCGCCAGGCGCGCAGGCGCAGGGTAAGCGAGTCGGGCAGTTCCATCGCGCGGCATTGGCGCCATAGCGGTTCGTCGCGCTGGGTGGCGTGGTAGTGCAGGATGATGAAGTCGCGCACATGTTCCATCTCGGCGCGGCTGATGTCGTTGAACAGCTCCACCTGCGAGGGCGCGATGCCCTCTGCCGGGAACAAGGCGATCAGACGCACCACTGCGGCAATGGTGAGATGAATGCTGGTGGACTCCAACGGTTCGATAAAGCCGCTGGCCAGGCCCAGCGACACCACGTTCCGGTTCCAGGCCTTGCGCCGGCGGCCGGTACGGAACGGCACCAGCCAGGGGTCCTTCAGTGCAGGCGCGGCCACATCGCGCAGCAACCTGGCATGCGCCTCGTCGTCGGACAGGTGCCTGCTGGAAAACACCAGACCATTCCCGACGCGATGCTGCAGCGGGATATGCCAGCGCCATCCGGCTTCGTGCGCGATGGCGCGGGTGTACGGCACCGGCGGGCCAAGCGCCTCGGTCTGCACCGCAACGGCGCGATCGCACGGCAACCAGTGGCTCCAGTCTTCGTAACCGGTGTGCAGTGCCTGTTCGATCAGCAGGCCGCGAAAGCCGCTGCAATCGATGAACAGATCGCCCTCGAGTAGCTGCCCGTCTTCCAGCAGCAGGCTGGCAACATCGCCGCTGTCTGGCTGCAGCGTCACCTGCTGGATCCTGCCCTCGATGCGCTTGACGCCACAGGCTTCGCTGCGTGCGCGCAGGAATCTGGCATACAACGCGGCATCCAGGTGATAGGCGTAATTGACCGCAGGTTCGCGCAGCAACGCGAAACGATCCACGCGCGAGGCAACGGTTTCCAGGCAGTAATCGCCAAAGCTGCCCGGCATGCCGCGGCGCTGGCTCTCCAGCCATAGATGATGGAAGGCGCACACCAGCGTGCTTTGCCCGGTGATACCGAACGGATGGAGATAGCGCTCGCCCTGGCGGCGCCAATGCTCGAAGGAGATCGACAACTTGAAGGTGCCGGCCACCGCGCGCAAGAACTCCTGCTCGTCGATCTGCAGGAAACGATGGAAGGTGCGGATCGGCGGCACCGTGGATTCGCCCACGCCCACGGTACCGATCTGCTCGGATTCGACCAGGGTGATCTCCAGCAGCTCGCGGAACTGATGCGACAGCGCGCAGGCGGCGATCCAGCCCGCGGTACCGCCACCGGCGATGACGACCCTGCGAATCGGGGCTTGGCTCACTGCGCGCTCCTGTGTGATGGATTGGGGGTGAGGTCTTGATCGATCGTCTGGACAACGCGGAAGGCCCGCAGGGAGCGGAACGCGTGAGTGGCGCATGCGAATACCGCACATCGGCCCTGCCCGTCCGGCAGCTGCGCAGTTGTCCGGTCGCTGGCCCTGGAACCAATCTGGCGCATCAGCGGTTGAGCTTGCCGATCAACATCGCGCGCAGCTGTCGCGCGAGCGTGGGGTCGATCGGGCCCAGCGCATGCCGTGCCTGCTCGGGCAGGTGCTCGCCCGCGCGCTCGGCAGGACCGAACACGTAGTAGTCGAACAGGGCGCGCCAGGCCTCCTTCTCCGCCGCCGGGCGATCGCGGATGGCCCACAGCGCGTGATACAGCGCGGGCATCGGCGCCGGCAGGTGCACGGGCACGCTGCTCCACCAGTAGTTGATCAGCACGTTGAACGGCTGCAGCGATTGCACGTGGTGCCACCACATACCAGGAATGAACACCGCATCGCCCGGCTCCAGCACGGCGGTGCGCGCCTGCGCCAGCGCCTGGGCGAAGCGTGGATACCGCAGCAGGTCCGGGTCGGCGATATCCACCATACTCACGACCTGCCCGCCCGGCGTGGGGTCCAGCGGGCCGGGATACAGGTTGACCACCTGCTCGGGCGGAAACAGCGTAAAGCGACGTTGTCCCACCGCGCAGCAGGCCAGGTTGTTGGGCGCATCGTAATGGCAGGAGGCGATGACGCGATTGCCGATCCAGATACTCGGCTGCACCGCGATGCCGCTGGCGGCGAAATCCAGATCGTTGCCTGCACGCAGACCCGGCAGGTTGTCGTCGACCGGCAACGAGGCCAGGTAGTAAGTAGGCGGCTGCGGATCGTCGCGATGCGTGACGATGGCCTGCAGCAGGCTACTCAGGTTGCCGCGCTGCACATCGAAATTCAGCGCACGGCAATCGTCGCTGTAGAACGGCCGGCCGGCGATCTCCGGGCCGCCGCGGGAATACTGCAGGGGGCGTCCACTATCGTGCGCGCGCAGCAGCGCCATCGCCTCCTCGGGGCTGCGCAGCCCGGCCTGCACCAGCGACCAGTCGCGTGCGATGCCACGCAGCACCACCGGCTCGGCGGCATCGCACAGCGCAGCAAGCGGCAGCGCGTCGGGGTGGCAATCGCTGCGCTCGGCGACGGCCGCGATGGAGGAGAAGGCTGCGCCGGTCGTCATGCGCTCAGGCAAACGCAGCAGTCGCAGACGCACTGTGCGCCTGCTGCAGGCGGCGCTGCTTCTCAGCCATCAGCCGACGCACGTTGTGCAGCGAGGCCAGCATCAGGAACGCAGCCTCCAGATAGCCGGCCCGATGCAGTTGCTGCAACGAGGACGCTTCGAGTGCGGCAAGCCGCTCGCGGTCGATGGCGAACAGGCCTTCCAGCTTGGTGGCGTGGGTGGCATCCAGCGCCACATCCAGCTGCACCGGCTGGATCAGCCCCAGCGCATCCAGCGCGGCTGCCATCGCCTGGCCGGCGTCCACACCGTCGCGGATGCCGCGCAGCACACCAACGATGTGCTCCAGGTACGGGCTGTGGCCGCCCTGCGGCAGAAACACCGCCTCGCCTTGGTGGCGGCTGATGCGTGGGTGCTCCAGATCGACATGGATCACCGGCTCCTGCACCAGGGCGCCATCGATACGCTGCTCCTGGAAACCGATCAAAAATGGCCCCTTGGCGACGATGCCGGGCAGATAGCTGGCAGTCCAACGGCCGTCCTGCAGAAACAGATTCTCGTCCTGTGCAAAGCCCAGCAACGCCACCGACTGGTAGCCGCCGGTGGCCGGATCCGTGCGAAAGAACAGCGGGTACTCGCGCTGCAACTCGGCGTATTCGGTGACGAACGCCGGCACCAGGCCGAGCGCATCGCCGAACTCGGCACCGAAGCGCAGCACGACGCGCAGATCATGATGCGCCACATTGTTGAGCACTGCGTATCGCGTCATCTGAAACTCCAACGGTGCTCCGCCACGGAGTACCGCATTGCGTGGAATGCCTTGATCGCGCGGCCAGGTGGCGCGCCCGCTGTTGGCGAGCATTGCCAAAAAGCGACAGGCCGGCAAGCGGCACAGCAACATGGGAACAAGCCTGCGCCACTCGGCGTCGCTGCGCTGCCATAGCGACCATCAGCAGGCGGGCGTTTGCTTGCAGGCAGCCGCAATGCGTGCCGGCTGCACCGACGAATGCGTCGCGGCACCGAGCTCGAGCCTGCAGTTGCGGTCGCCAGACCAGCGCCACGCAGGCTGACAACTCGACCCCGGCCACTCGACGCAGCCAGCGAACGATTGCCCGGCTGCCTCAAAAAAAGCGCACCACAGGCCCGCAGCAGGCTGCACGTCGGCATCTGCCACACCAGGCACCGGCTGCGCTCACCGGGAGGGAAGTGAGCGCAGCCGGTGGGTCAGAACGCGTAACGCACACCCAGCGTGTAGCGCGGCTGCTGGTCGATCAGGCGGATGATCTGCTTGTCCGAGCGCCCATGCCAACGCACGTCCTCGCCGGTGAGGTTGATCGCCTCAAAGCCCACGGAGAGCTGCTTGCTGAAGCTGTAGCTGACGCTGAGATCCAGCTGCTGATAGGCCTCGACGTAGTACGGATTGCGGTTGGCATTGTCCTGGTTGGCGGCGATCAGGTACTGGTCGCGCCAGTTCCAGGCCAGCCGCGCACTCCAGCCGTATTTTTCGTACATCAACATCACATTGGCGGTGTCGCTGAGGCCAAGCAGCGCGAACTGGTCGCGGTCGATCACCGTGTTGTCGAAGCCCACATCGCCTTCGACGATGGTGTAGTTGGCGTAGATGCCGAAGCCGGTGCCGTCGAAGAAGTACTGCCCGCCCAGTTCCCAGCCGTGGATGTTGGCCTTGTTCTGGTTGACCGGGCGCGACACGTCGAACTGATACAGCGGATCAGAAGCATTGCCGACGATGTCGTAGGCGTTCTCCAGTGCCAGGCTCTGTGCGGAGCTGCCGTTGTAGGCGGCCAGTCCGCCGGTGGCCGCGGCGTTGCGCAGCAGCGCCATTGCCGCAAACAGCGAGGTGTCGTTGGCCGAACACGCAGCCGCGACGTCGTTGCCCGAAGCACCCACCTGCGCCGCGCAGGCGCCGCTCTGCAGGAATGCCAGCGCGGACTGGGCATCCGGGCCGGAGGTGGGATCGCGCAGCCCGAACAGGGACTCGCGCGACACCGTGTTGCCGATGAAGTTGCTGACGCGCTTGTTCCAGAACGTGGCCGACACATAGCTGGCATCGGCGAAGTACCACTCCAGCGCCAGATCGAGGTTGTCCGATTCCAGCGGATCCAGTTGCGGGTTCTGCGAGCTGCCGCCGGCACGGTTGGAGGGATTGATCAGGATCGAGCCGTTGGGCGTATTCGGCGTCGGGCCGGCGATCAGGTTGTTGTAGGGCGCACGTGCGATGGTCTGGCCGAACGAGGCGCGTGCTTTCAGCTGATCGGAGATGTCGATGCTGAAGTCGAGATTGGGCAGGATGTAGTTGTAGCTGGTCTTTTCGCTGAAGGGCTGCTGCTCGGTGGAGCGCAACAGCTGGAAGTCGTTGTTGGCCTGCCACAACAATGCCGTGGGCGTAGCCACCTGCGAGGTGGATTCCACGTCGGTACGCTCGTAGCGCAAGCCCAGCCGCGTATTGGTGGTCATGCCGGAGATATCGCCCTTCAGTTCCAGCTGCACGTAGGCGGCGCGGGTCTTCTCTTCCACCTGGTTGTCGGCGCTGTATTGCGGGTTGTAGCGGGTCGTGGCGCCATACTGGCTGCCACCCCACAGCGCCAGCTGATCGGCATCGCCGCGCCATGCACTGGGTGCCGCGCCGTTGGCGTTGAAGTCCTCGAACATGCCGGTGATGCTCACCGGTCGCAGCAGCGCCTGCATGCCCGGCTCGTTGCCGGCATTGGCCACACCCCAGTCGCCCAGGGTCGAATAGGTGTCGCTGGTAAGCCGGTTCATGGTGGTGTCGGCCGTGCTCACGCCGAACTGGAAGCGCCCGTCCTCGAAGTCGAAGGTGCCGTCCATGCGGCCTTCCTTGATCTCGGTGACCTGCGATTGATAGAAGATGCGCAAGACCTGCGAGCCGAGCTCGACGGGGGTGAAATCCGGGTTGAGCACGCCGTTGGTACCGGCCAGGGAATCGGCCGCGGTGGGATACCAGGTGCGTGCGCCGATCGGCAGGCCGTTGTTGAAGCGCAACTCCTGCCCCCATTGACCGCCGCAGGAGGGTCCGTTGCTGCAGTTATTGGTGCCGGCAAAACTGAAATACGTGGCGCTGCCGCCGGTGACCGGGTCGTTGGGCAGGCTCTTGGTCTTGGAGTTGTGCGCATCGAAGGACAGCTGGAAGCGATCGCTCACCTGCCAATCGGCATTGAAGCCGAGCGAGCCGAGCGTGTACTTCTGCTCGTTGCGCTGCTGCTCCATGCCGAAGTCCTTGGCACCGTTGGGCACATCGCGCAGATACACCGGCGTGGCCACCGCCTGGCCGGTATCGAAGGTCAGATCGGTGAAGCTGTTGGCGCGCTGCAGCCAGATGCCCTGTTCGCCGCGCTCTTCACGGATCTCGTTGGACGAATAGGTGTAATCCAGGGTCAGGGTGAGGCTGTCGCTGGGTGCGAACTGCAGCACCGCCTGGCCGTTGGTGCGCTCGCGCTGGAAGTCGGCAAACGCATAGCGCAGATCGTTGGGCATGCCGTACAGCTGGCCGATCGCCGGTGCATTGGTCACCACCGCATCCGGACGCAAGGCCGGATCGGTGCCGGTCCAGCGCTGGATGTTCCAGGTGTTTTCGGTGGCCTGCACCGAGCCGCCGTGACGCTTCTGATAGCTGCCGCTCAAGCCGATGCCGAAGGTCTTGTCGGCATTGGTATAGCTGAAGATGCCGGAGACTTCAGGAGTGAGCGAATCGCCGAACGGCTGCGAACGATCCGACACCATCTTGGCGCCGGCATTGGCCACCACGCCCTCGTGATTGAACGGCTTGTCGGTCTGGATGTTGATGGTGGCGCCGATGCCGCCGCTGGGCGCGGTGGCACGGCTGGTCTTGAATACCTCGATCCCGGTGATGGCTTCGGAGGCCAGCTGGGCGAAATTGAACGCGCGCGTGCCCACCTCCACCCCGCCGATCGGGGTCTGGCCCGGCGCGCCGAACGCATCGGCGCCGGGAATCAGGCGGCCGTTGAGCGTGACCGTATTGAACTGCGGGCCAAAGCCGCGTGCGGTGACCTGCGCGCCTTCGCCATCGCGGCGCTCGATCGAGATCCCGGTGATGCGTTGCAGCGACTCGGCCAGATTGGTATCGGGAAATTTGCCGATGTCTTCGGCACTGATCGCATCCACCACTCCGGCAGCATCGCGCTTGATGCCCATCGACTGATCCAGGCTGCTGCGGATGCCGGTGACATTGACCGCATCCAGGGTGGTGGCGGTTTGTGCGCCGGACTGCGGCGGCGACACCTGCTGCGCGGCAGCGTCCTGCGCAAAGGCGGGGTTGATCACCAGGATGCCACCGACGAAGGTAAACATGGCCTTCGACTTGAACTTGCTCAACGTACGACGCATCGATCTATCCTCGGGTCTGGAGTCCAACACCCACGGCCGTGGTCGCGGAATGCGACGCGGCGCTTTGCCTGGCCACGCGCTTGGACGGCACGCGGCATACATCCCTGCACAGCACTTGCCCTGATGCGCCGCCTCGACCGCCGGCGCCCCCTCCTGATGCCAGCCGTGCGCGTGCAACGTCCCTGACGGACGCGACCTGCTGCCGGACTTGTACAGCACCTGCGACTGCCTTCCCAACCAGTACGCCTGCAAGACATGCACTGCCGTGCGCCTCTGCACTCATCCCGGTGTCAGCAGGCGATGCAGAAAACTGATAGCGCTAACACGCGGCGCAGCCTAGTCATGCGTGCCGGGGCTTGTCACCGTGCGTTGCAGCAAACACACCAGGCCACACGCAGGCACACAACACCGCGCGCGCTTGAGCCCGCAGCACGAATGCAGACGCAGCGTGGCTGTAAGCGTTACCAGCCTGTGACCTCGGCAAATGCGCTGCAGCGGCGTTGTCGCACGTCGTCGCGTAGCGGCGAGAACACCGCATGGAACAGTTGCGCAAAGCGTCGCTAGGATTGCAACGCGGCAGCCTTCAGTACCCACGTGCTGAGCAACGCATCCACGTGGCAGTTGAAGTCGATGCGAGCACACCGTTGCGCGCCTGTCTTCGACATCGGACTGCACGGCGCAACGAAAAACGGCGCAATCGCTGCAATCGATTGCGCCGTTGCCGACGGTAAGCCGCGTGCGCTGAAAGCCCGCAGCATCTGCGCCATTGCAGCGCAGATGCCTGCATCGACAGCCGCTAGCCGATCGTATTGACCTGGTTGTCGCCACGCTGGGCATCGGGCAACACATGGTCCGGATCCAGCGTCACATGCAGCACTTTCTGCGTGGTCGGCAACGTCAGCTTGGGCGCGGTGTTCTGCAGCCAGGTTTCCACCGGCACGCGGCGGTCCAGATGGCTGCCGTCGGCCAGGTCCACCCGCACGGTGACCGGCATCACCAGTTTCTGGCTGCTGCGCAACGTGAGTTGCAGGCCCTTGGCAGGATCGTGATCGACGTAATGGGCCTCGCTGATGCCCATATCCAGCTGCCAGTTGTTGAGATACCAACCGCGCCACCACCAGGCCAGATTCTCGCCACTCTCGCTTTCCATCAGCCGGAAGAAGTCCGATGGCGTGGGGTGCTTGTAGGCCCAGCTCGCGATGTATTTGCGGAAGGCCGGATCGAAGCGTTCCGGCCCCAGGATCTGCTCGCGCAACAGCACCAACCCCAATGCGCCCTTGAAATAGGTCAACGAATGACGGTAGGTCTCGCTGGTGGAATCGGCGTTGTCCATCAATGTCGGCGCGCTGGCATCGGCCAGCAGCGGCAGGATTTCGTCGACCGGGTTGCCACCCTTCGGCGCATATTCCGAGTCGCGCTTGGGCGCGTACTCGCCCTTGTTGAAGGCATCGGACGCATAGACGTCGATGAAGGTGTTGAAGCCTTCGTCCATGAACGCGTGGCGGCGCTCGTTGGAGCCGACGATCATCGGGAACCAGGTGTGGCCGATCTCGTGCGCGGTGATCCAGAACAACTCCTTGCCGCTGTCCTCGAAACCGTCGAAGACGATGCCCGGATACTCCATGCCCGCACCGTACCCGCCCAGGTTGATCGCGGCCGGCCACGGATAGGGGTACCACTGCGAGAAATGTTCGATCGCGCCTTTGACGTATTCGGTGGAGCGGTTCCACTTGTCCGCGCCCACACCTTCCAGCGGATACACCGACATCGCCAGCGAGGTCTTGCCGCCTGGCAACTTGATGCGCGCGGCATCCCACACAAATGCTGGCGAGGCGGCAAACGCCACATCGCGGGTGTTGTCCATATGGAAGCGCCAGGTGCGCGTGGTGGCTCCCGCGGGTTTGGCCGCGCGCGCGGTCACTTCCTCGGGCGTGCGGATCAGCACCGTGCGATCGCTGCTGCGTGCCTGTTGCAGGCGTTGCTGCTCGGTGCGGCCGAGCACCTCGGCCGGATTGGTCAACGCACCGGAACCGGCAACCAGGAAGCCCTCCGGTACGGTCACCGCGTAGTCGAAGTCGCCGTACTCCAGATAGAACTCCGAGCCCAGGTACGGCTGGGTATCCCAGCCGCGCAGATCGTCGTAGACGGCCATGCGCGGATACCACTGCGCGATCTCGTAGATCTCGCCCTGCTTGCTCGCACTGACCGCGGTGCGCCCGCCCCAGGTGCCCGGAATCGTGTAGCGGTAGCGGATATGCATGGTCAGCGCCTTGCCCTGCCCCGCCAACGGCTGCGGCAGGTCCACCCGCATGCGGGTGTCGTCGACGACGAAGTGCGCGGGCTGGCGACGCCCGCCGTCGTCGATCTCGACACTGGCGATCTGCATGCCATCGGTGAACTGGGTGCGGCGTGAGGGCCGGCTGGCGGCAGCGCGCGCATCGGCGCGGTAGATGTTCTGGTCCAGTTGCAGCCACAGCGCATCCAGCGTGTCCGGGCTGCGGTTGGTGTAGTGGATCGCCGCCTCGCCGGTGAGCGTGTGGGTCGCCGGGTCGATGCTGGCGTTGAGCGTGTAGTCGGCACGGTTCTGCCAGAACGACGGGCCGGGGACGCCGCTGCCGCTGCGGTAGGCGTTGGGCGCATCGGGCAGTTGCAGCGGTGCGAACAGGGCCAGCGGATCGAAAGCACTCGCCGGCGCGGTGGCGCTGGCTGCGGGCGCGGCGTGCGCGTACGAGGTGACGCACGCCAGCGACAGCGCAACGGCGAGCGATCGGCGCAAGGTGGGGAACATGCGTGAAGTCCTGCGGCGGAGGGGAACCCCATCCTACGGTCGTCTTCCCCCGTCACGGTACTGCCATTGGTCCCGGTGGCGGCATTGCAGCCTCGAGGGTGACGGGCCGTCCGGCATGCAGCAGCGGCGCAGCCGCCACGGTCCGCGCGCGCGCTGCAGATGTCGATCACGTCACGGCGGCGCAGCCGGCGCACGTCACTTCAGCCGGCTGCAGGCCGCGACAGTCGCAATGCGCCATCCCCGCCCTCGGCCAGCGTATCGCCCGGATTGCTCAGCCGGCAGCGGCGCAGCGACAGACAGCCGCAACCGATGCAGTCGGTGAGCTGGTCGCGCAAGGCCTGCAGTTCGGCGATGCGCGCATCCAGTTGCCCGCGCCAGCGAGCCGACATGCGTGCCCATTCCGCACGCGTGGGCGTGCGCTGGTCCGGCAGCACCGAGAACGCATCCAGCACCTGCTGCAACGGCACGCCGAGCCGTTGCGCCACGCGAATCACGGCGATGCGCCGCAACACATCGCGCGCATAGCGGCGTTGATTTCCCGCAGTACGCAGGCTGCAGATCAAGCCCTTGCGCTCGTAGAAATGCAATGCCGACACCGCCACGCCGCTACGCTTGGCCACCTCGCCCACGGACAACTCACGCTGCATTGCCTTGACCTCAACCTTGGTTGAGGCAGGATGCTGCGCGGCCATGACCGGTGCAAGCACCGGCGTCATGGCTCTACACCCTGCCGTCCTGGATGCTCGATGCCCACCGATACCGCCCTGCCCGCCAGCTCACCTGGCGACACCTCACCCAGCTCCATCCTGGCCGCTCCGTATCGCGCCGCAACGCTGGGCATGGTGGCGCTGGTGTCGCTCAATGCCTTCGAATCGCTGGCGGTGGCCGCCGCCATGCCGACCGTCGCGCACGAATTGAATGGCTTGCCGCTGTACGCGCTGGCGTTCGGCGGCACCCTGGCGACCAGCGTGGTCGGCATGACCGCCGCCGGGCGCTGGAGCGACCGGCGTGGCCCCGGCGGGGCGCTGGCTTACGGCCTGCTGTGCTTCGTGATCGGCCTGCTGGTGGCAGGACTGGCGCCGAGCATGCCGGTGCTGATTGCCGGCCGTCTGCTGCAGGGCCTGGGGGCCGGCGCGTATTCGGTGGCGCTGTACGTGATCGTCGGGCGCTTGTATCCGGACGCCTTGCGGCCCCGCGTGTTTGCCGCGTTTTCGGCCGGCTGGGTGGTGCCGTCGTTGATCGGGCCGGGCATCAGTGGATGGACCGTGCAGCACGTTGGCTGGCGCTGGGTGTTCCTGTCTGTGCCGCTGCTGGCGATTCCGGCCGGGCTGATGCTGTGGCCGGCAATCCGCGGGCGCACTTGGTCGCGCGACACGGCCGGTGCATCGAATGCCGCGTTGTGCTGGGCGGTGGGAGCGGCATTGGGCGTACTCGGCGTGTATCTGGGCGGGCAATTGCACGGCACGAGCGCGTTGCTGGCGATGCTGCCGGCATTGCTGCTCACCGTGTGCTGCGCCTGGCAACTGTTGCCGGCCGGCACACTGCGGCTTGCGCGCGGGCTGCCCAGCGTGATCGCGCTGCGCGGGATCGCCGCGGCGGCCTTCTTCGGCTTCGAAGCGTTCCTGCCATTGCTGCTGTCGCGCGAGCGCGGCCTGTCGCCACTGCTGGCCGGCGTGGCGCTGAGCGTCGGCGCGCTGGGCTGGTTCAGTGGCTCCTGGTACCAGGGCCATAGTCGCGCCGGCTGGTCGCGCCCACGCCTGCTCACGACCGGTGCGTCCTTCATGTCGCTGGGCATCGTGATCAGTGCGGGGGCGGTGTGGCCGGTCATCCCGGTGCCGGTGGCGATTGCCGGCTGGGCGCTGACCGGCCTGGGCATGGGCCTGCTGTATCCGAGCCTGTCGGTGTTGACGTTGTCGCTGTCGCCGCCGGCGCAGCAAGGCGCCAACAGTTCGGCACTGCAGTTGAGCGAGGCGATTGCGGTGGCCGGCATGCTGGCGTTGGCCGGTGCATTGTTCGCCGCGCTGCTGGCCTCCGCGACTGCGGGCGCCTACCTGAGCGTGTTCGCCCTGGCGTGGCTGCTGGCGGTGGCGGGCTTGTTCGTGGCGCGGCGGGTGTGATGGGTGATGGGTGTGCGATATGCGATGTGGGCAAAGTGTCGAAGTAAGGAAAGGAAGCACTGATCGCCAGCGCCGATGCGTTGCGCTCGGTCGCTGTGTATCGCCTGCATCGCATGCAGCGCGCGCGCTCTGCACGACTTGCATGATCTGGACGCTCGGCACGGCGCCATGGCATGGCGCAAGGCAGACCGGGACGCCGCACCGCTCACGGCGCGACCGACTTTGCCGATCCTGTCGAGATCGCTGCGATCGAGGCCGGAAAGACGCATCCGCGAGCAGCTGGCCATTTTTTCGCCACCCATCTTGACAGCGTTGCAGGCCGGGGCCTGCGCCCACTTGTCCACAGCCTTGTGCAAGTTCCATCCACAGGCGATGTGGAAAACCTGCGCTGCGCGGCAGGCAGCGCAGGGCTTGCGCGCCACTGCAGCGTGTGTCGGGCGATGCGGCATGGCAGCCGCGTCACGCGGCGCGGGCCATGGCGTACGGCCCGGCCATGCGGAGCAAGCGCTTCACTCACGCGCATATGCAAGGGCGATCGCAACACATGGCACCGCCGCGCCACGGCGGCGATGCGCACTCCTGCAGCATCAGTCCAGAATCACGTGCGGCACGAAGCGCGAGGTGTCGCGGGTGATCGGGCCGTCGTCGTCGCGCATGCCCAGCCCGGCCGGACGATCGGCCACCACCCAGCTGCCCACCAGCGCATGCCGGCCATCAAACACCGGCAACGGATGATGCGCCTGCAGGATCGCCGGCCCGTCCACATATGGGCCGTCGGTCTGCGCAGCGTCGCCCTGTGCGCTGACCAGGGAAATATTGGCGCCCTCGCGCGACAGCAGCGGCTTGCGTACCCAGCCTGCCGTGGGCGCTTCGCCCGCTTGCGCAAAGTGCGCCGGCAGCAGGTTGGGATGGCCCTGATGCCGCTCCCACAGCAGCGGCAGGATGCCCTTGTTGCTCAGCACCGATTTCCACGCCGGCTCGATCAGGCGCACGCGGTTGGCGCACAGCGCCGGGCCGAAGCGTTCTTCCATCATGAATTCCAGCGGGTAGAGCTTGAACAGCGTGTGGATCACCCGGTCCTGCTCGTCGGTGAACCAGCCATCGGCGCTCAGGCCGATGTCTTCGATGGCCACTTCCTCGGTACTGATGCCCACCTGATGCGCGCAGTCGCGCAGGTAGCGCACCGTGGCGCGGTCTTCCAGCGACTCGCGCACCGCGGAGAAATGCATCTGCGCACCGAGCGCGCCATCCACCGCCAGCGCGCCCAGGGTTTCGCACAGCAGGTCCTGGATCAGGTTGTACTGATCGGTGCCCTTGGGCAGCGCACCGGCGGCGATCTGCTGTTCCAGCCACAGCCACTGGAAATATGCCGATTCGTACAGCGAGGTCGGCGTGTCGTAGTTGAGCTCATACAGCTTGGCCGGGCCATTTCCGGCATAGGCCAGGTCCATGCGGCCGTACAGATGCGGGTCGCGGTTCTTCCACGAGGTGGCGATCCAGTCCCAGTAGAACGGCGGGATCGCCAGCTGCGTCATCAGCTGTTCCGAGCCCACCACCTCGTCCACCAACTGCATTGCCATGTCGTGCAGTTCTTGCGTGGGCGCTTCGATGTCGTGTTCGATCTGCTGCAGCGTAAACGCGTAGTACGCGCTTTCGTCCCAGTACCGCTCGCCGTCGATGGTGTGGAAATGGAAGCCGAGCGCCTCGGCCTGCTCGCGCCAGTCCGGGCGCTCGGCAATTGCGATCCGTTGCATGTCAGCCGCCGTATCCGGAGCTGCGCCCGCCGCTGCCGAACGAACTGCGCGCCGCCGCACTGGAGCCGAAACCCGAGCGCGACACGGTGATCGCCCGCGACGGCATGTCGATGGCACCGCTGCGCCCGCGGACGGTGCCGACGCGGTTGCTGGCCAGATCGCCATTGGGCTTGTAGTACCCACCGCTGCGGTAATCGCGGTACAGCGGCACCGCGCCGCCATAGCGATAGCCGCCACCACCGGTCATGTTGCCCAACGCGTAGCCCAGCAAAAACCCGCCCATCGGCGGGATCCAGCTCTGCTGGCCCTGCGCCGTCTGCACCGCCGTGCAACTGCCGAACTGCTCGTCGCACTCGTAGCGCGTATTGAAGCGCGGCGCGGCCTGCTGGTGCTTGGCCACCGCCTCGTCGTAGGCCTTGAGGCATTGCTGGATGTCGGTCTGTTCCTGCTTGATCTGGTAGCAGTCGGAGGCCGACTGCAGCACCACGCCGGTTTCCGGTTCGGAACCGCAGCCGGTGACGAAGGCGGCCGGCAATGCGGCCATCAGGGTGAGCTTGAGATTGCGTGATCGCTTCATGCCTGCGCTCCGTTACGGCGTGATCGCTGCGGCATTGATCAGCCCGACCGCAATCGACACGCCGGCCGAGAAGATGCCGGCGGCGGTGACGTTGTCGGTGATCTGCCGCGAGATGCGCCCGGCCACCAGGTTGGCCAGCAGATACGCCACGACCTGGATGCCGCAGGCGACCGCACCCCAGATCAGCGCATCGACCAGGCTCACCGAATGGGTGATGGCCGAATGCAGCGGCAATGCCACACCGATCAGGTTGCCGGCCAACGCGGTGGCCGCAGCCACGTTGCCTTGCCGCAGCAGGGTGAAATCCTTGTGCGGGGTGACCAGGGTCACCAGCACCACCGCGACGATCAACACGCCCAGGCCGGTGCCGAAGTAGGAAAGAAACGCGAGAAAACTCTGCAGGTTGATCGGGTTCATGACAGGACCAGTGTAGGTGGAAGACGAGCGCGCACGCTCAGGTGATATCCAGATCGGCGACGGTGACATCGATGCCGACTGCATAGGTGACGCAGAATTCGTTGGGGCCGGAATCCTCGCCGGTGACCAGCAGGAATTCCTCGCGCTGCAGCTCCGGCACATCGCGGCTGTAGAGCATGGCGTAGTGGGTCAGATCGCCATCGCGGCGTGGCGGCTGATAGCGGTACAGCACCTCGTCGTAGGCGATCGGCGGAATCCGCGCGGCATCGTCGGTGGACTGCGTGGCGCGCTGCCAGCGCTTGCCGGCGTACTCGATCTGCGCCGCACCCAGATGCGGATGCTGCATCACGAACTCCTGAAACGCCTGCTTGCTGGGCGGATTGACCGTCTCGCAATACACGAACGCCTTCATCGCTTCCAGATCGCCGCCGACCGTGGTGACCTGCAGGAACGCATCGTCGTCCAGATAGAAACGGTGCAGGGCATAGCCGTCGCCCAGATTGACATGGCCGTAGCACGGAATGCCTTGATGCCCGCCCGGCAGCTCGGCGGTCATGGCCTCCGGTGCCATGCGGTACAACGTGGTATCGATCTCCAGCTGCCCCCCCACGCGCAAGCCCAGCGGCAGCGCGTGACCGATGGCGCCAGTGCCGGATGCGGGCAACGGCGGCGGTTGTGGTTGACCGAACAACTTGCTGAAAAAACTCATCGTCATGCACCTTGTGGCGATGGGGAACGGGACACGGTGGCAGCGCGCAGCGCCTGCCATGCGATGGCATGCGCGGGCACGCGCTGTTCGGCCAGGTAGTACAGCATGGCACCGGCCGGCACCGCGGTGTGTGCGGGCGGGTTCAAGCGCAGCGCGCCATCGGGCGCGCGCAGGCCCAGCAACAGGGCGCCGCGCTGACCAAAATCGGCGGCCAGCAGGCGGTAGTCCAGCGGGTCGACATCGGCAGGAACCGCCAGGCTGAACTGGGTCGGGCCATCGTCCACCGACAGCAGTTCGGCCGTGATCGCCGCGCTGCCCGGATCCTGCGCAGCGCGGGCCAGGATCTCGGCGGTCATCGGCCGCGTGCATTCGATCGCCGGATAGTGGCAATTGACCAGCCGCGCGGCGCTGCCCAAGTCGAAGTGCGCCACGATGTGCGCACGCGGCGCATGCGCCATCAGCGCGAACACCGCCGCCAGGGTCTGGTCGTCCGAGGGCGGGTTGACGATCACCCGCGCCGCGCCGGCGATGCCGGCACGCAGGTAGACCTCGGTATGCGTATACGACTCGGCGGCAATGAAGCGCATATGGTCGGGCATCGGGTTCTCGGCCACGCCCTCGGCGATCAGCACCACGCCTTCGTCGTCGGTGGCGGTGTCGGACAGCAACAGCTCCAGCAGGCGCATGGACGCGGCGCCCTGCCAGCCGATCAGGATGGTGTGCCCGCGCAGATCGGCGTAAGCCATCTTGCCCATGTGGTGGCGCCTCCAGAAGGTAATGAGCACGCCGCTGGTCTTGGCCAGCACCGTGGCGAACAGCGCCACTGCGCCCGGCATCAGCACGAACGCGGCGATATAGCGCCCGGCCACCGAACCCGGCGACAGGTCGCCGTAGCCGATGGTGGTGGCGGTGGTCATGTAGTAATACGGAAACGCGTCCAGGCCAACGAGCCTGTGCTCGCCGGCCAGCAGCAGCAACACCCAGCTCAGCGCCATGTGCGCCAGCAATGCCAGCGCCACCATGCCCCAGCTGACGCGGCGCACGTGGCGCCGCAATACCCGCAACAGCTTTCCGACGATGATCATGGCGCGTCCTGTGCCGTGCGGCGGATCAGCTGTCGCTGCGCGGAACCTGCTGCACGTCGCGCACCTGGCCGATCAGCGGCGCGCTGCCGCCGGCGGTGTCGTGGCCGAGCTGGACCGGCTTCTTGAAGCGTGCCAGCACGGCGGCGGCGTTGGACTCGCCTTCCATCAGGCCGGCCGCAGCCAGACGCCGATTCAGATCGCCGTCGCCGCTGGACGCTTCCAGCTCTTCGGCCGATTCGATGCGTGCGGAGGTTTCGGCCTGACGCGCCTTGATCCGCTCCAGCGATTCCAGTGCCGAGCCCATCTTGCTGCTGGCGCCGGAATGCCGCGCGGCAATCGCCGCCTGCGCCTTCTGCACCGCGTCGGTGGCCTTGACCGTATCGATCTGCTGGCGCATGCCGCGCAGCTGGTTCTCGGTCTTCTGGATGGTGGCCTTGAGCGTCACCACCGACTGGTCCAACGCCGTCTTGGAGGCCTTGTCGCCGGTGTCCTCGCTTTCCAGCGCAGCGAGTTTGCTCGCCACGTCGTGGGCCAGCGATTCGTCGCCCTTGGCCAGCGCACCTTCGATGTAGCGCGTGTATTCGGCCATCTTGCCGGCGCGCGCGTCGATCTTCTGCTGGGCAAGCTTGCTCTGCGCCATCAGCTTGGTCAGCTCTTCACGCGAGCGCGTGAGCTGGGCACCGGCATCGCGCATTTCCTGGTCCAGGATGCGCAGCGCGTTGGCGTCGACCGCCTTCTGGCCGGTTTCGTGTGCAGTGCCACGCAGCAGCGTGATCAGCTTTGAAAAGATACTCATGACAACACGCCTTTAGGAAAAGAACGGCTTGAGAGATTCGGCGGCATCCAGCGTATTGGCCGCCAGGGTCTGGATTTCCTCGTCGATCTGGTCGAGCGTGGACGACGCCGACAGTTCGCCGAAGACCACATAGCTGTCCTTGCCGTCGACCTGCACCAGGCCCAGGTTGGACAACGGGTTGAGCGGGTTGAGCCGCAGGCAGGCATCGTTGAACGCCGCGCGGTCGCTGACCTGGTCGGCATTGGCCAGCAGCGTGGAGACGAACACCTGCGAGCCGGAGGCGGCGACCTGGATCTGCATGTCGCCATGCTCGGCCAGGGTGAGGTTGATGGCCGGTTCCAGGCCGTCGATCAGCTCGACCTCGATCGGCTGGTCGCGGTAGCGCTCGGCCAGCAGGCCGTGCAATTCGACAGTGGTGTACTGCGTCATACGATGTCCTGTCCTTTGGTCATGCAGCGGTGGTGATGCAGATGCAGTGATGCGGCAACGGTCGTGCAATGGGCGGACATACTACAGACTGTCCGCGACCGGCAGAAAGGGCCGGACGTCGGCCGGTCAGGCCAGCGGCAGGCGGTAGTAGACCACCCGTTCAGTCGGCTCGAAGCCGCATGCCGCATGCGCCGCCTGGGCGCCGCTGTCTTCCAGCCGCGCATCGGAGGCCAGCTCCGCGCAGCCCTGCTGCCGCGTCCACTCCACTGCCGCGGCCACCAGCGCGCGACCCAGCCCGCGGCCGCGCCGGGCTGGACTCACATACCAGCCTTCCAGAAAGCCCACCG
This sequence comes from Xanthomonas sp. CFBP 8152, assembly GCF_014199025.1. Classification (NCBI taxonomy): domain Bacteria; kingdom Pseudomonadati; phylum Pseudomonadota; class Gammaproteobacteria; order Lysobacterales; family Lysobacteraceae; genus Xanthomonas; species Xanthomonas sp. CFBP 8152. The sequence goes on along the minus strand of NZ_JACHNO010000001.1, from coordinate 979,350 downwards.
GCGTGCTGTCGGTGCCGTTGACGTAGTCGTGGCGCACCGAGACCTCGGCAAACCCCAGCGCCGCATCCGCGTCGTCCACCACCAGCAGGTGGCTGGCGTCTGCCTGCGCCAGCGCGGCCTGCAGCTCGGCGAGGCTGTCGTCGGCGACGCCATCGTCGGCATCCGGCCACAAGGCCAGGCGCAAGGCTAGCAAGGCCTGCGCATCGGCGCCGACCGCCGCACGCACCCGCCACCCGGCCTGCGCGCTCACGGATACAGCATCCGCTTGCTCCAGTGGCTGGCCGCATCGGCCTCGTAACGCCAGCGCTCGTGCAGGCGGAACGTGGCGCCGTACCAGAACTCGAATGCCTGCGGCACCACCCGGAACCCGCCCCAGCCATCCGGACGCGGCACCTCGCGGCCTTGGAAGGTGGCTTCGACCTTGGCGATGGCCGCGTCGAACTCCTCGCGCGAGCCCAGCGTCTGCGACTGCAGCGAGGCCCAGGCACCGATCTGGCTCATGCGCGGGCGCGAGGCAAAGTAGGCATCCGATTCCTCCGCGCCGACCAGTTGCACCCCGCCTTCGATGCGCACCTGGATGCCGGCCTCGCGCAGGCTGCGCCACAGGAACAGCAGGGCGGCCTGCGGATGGGTCTGCAGGTCGCGGCCCTTGGCGCTGTCCAGATGGGTGTAGAACACGAACCCGCGCGCATCGAAAGCCTTGAGCAGCACGGTGCGCGCGCTCGGCCGACCGTCCACGTTGGCGGTGGCGACGGTCATTGCGCTGGCTTCGAGCTCGGCGCCGGCATGCGCCTCGGCATACAGCGCGGTAAAGGTGGCAAGGGCTTCTGCGTACAGATCGGTCATGGCGGTGCGAGGGCAGCAAGATTGACGCCTATTGTGGGCGCATCGCGCCTGCTTCGCCTATGCGCGGCGGCTGACAGGTCCGCGCGCGCTGCCAGGACCTGCGGCTGGCGCCCGGAAAGCGTGCTGCGCAATCGCGCCCGCCACCCCGACGGCACGCCGCGCGACACCGTGGTGTTCTCCCACGTTGCGCGCGTGCTCCTGGGCGTCCTTGCGTCGCCGACGCCTGGCTGCCAAGCGCTCGCCACGTTCGCTTGCAGCCGTTCTCCACGCCGCGGCGGGTGTCGGTGCTGCTGCGTGCAGCCGACGGGCGCCGCGCAGGAATGGTTTCAGTCCATGCCGATCGGCCCGATGCGCGGGCCCGAATGCTACGATCCCTGCGCATGAACCCCGCTCCCAATCTCGTGATGGTCGGCCCGATGGGCGCCGGAAAAAGCTGTATCGGCCGCCGCCTGGCCGAGCGCTTCGGGCTGGAGTTCGTCGATGTGGACCAGGCCATCGTCGAGCAGGTCGGCAGCAGCATTCCGGCCATTTTCGAGCAGCATGGCGAAGCGCGGTTCCGGCAGCACGAGGGCCAGACCCTGCAGACGCTGCTGGAGCAGGACAACAAGCTGATTTCCACCGGCGGTGGCGCGGTGCTGGATCCGCTCAACCGCCAGCGCATCCGCGAGCGCGGCTTCGTTGTGTACCTGCACGTCAGCGTGCCGGCACAGCTCACCCGGCTGGCGCGCGACCGCAACCGGCCGCTGTTGCAGCGCGCCGACCGCGAGCAGGTGCTGCACGCGATGGCCGCGCAGCGCACCCCGCTGTACCAGGAGGTCGCCGACCTCAGCCTGGAAACCGATCACTTCTCCCCCGCCGAGGCCACCGCGCAGCTGGTGCTGCGCCTGGCCGCGCAATGGCGTATGTCGAGTACCCCCGCATGACACCTTCCCGTTCCTCGCGCAGCGTCGATGTCGACGGTGCGCAGCCGTACACCATTACCATTGCGCCCGGCCTGCTGGCCGACGGCGCGCGCCTGGCCAGCCATGTGCGTGGCCGCCACGCATTGCTGCTCAGCGACTCGCAGGTGGCCCCGCATTACGCTGCCGGCCTGCGCAAGGCGCTGCTGCAGGCGCGCCCGGACCTGCAGCTGGGCGAGCTGGTGATCGCCGCCGGCGAGGCTTCCAAGACGCTGGACAATTTCGGCGCCGCGATCGCGGCATTGGCCGAGCTGGGCGCCACCCGCGATGCCTGCGTATTCGCGCTCGGCGGTGGCGTGGTCGGCGATCTGGCCGGGTTTGCGGCGGCCTGCTGGATGCGCGGGGTGGACTGCGTGCAACTGCCCACCAGCCTGCTGGCGATGGTGGATTCCTCGGTCGGCGGCAAGACCGCGGTGGACATCCCGCAGGGCAAGAACCTGGTCGGCGCGTTCCATCCGCCACGCGCGGTGATCGCCGATACCGACACCTTGCACACCCTGCCCGCGCGCGAGCTGCGCGCCGGGCTGGCCGAGGTGATCAAGTACGGCGCCATCCGCGACCCGCTGTTCTTCCAGTGGCTGCATGCCGAACGCCGCGCGTTGCTGGAGGGCGATGCCGACGCGCTGGCGCAGGCGATCGCGCGCAGCTGCGAGCACAAGGCCGACATCGTCGCGCGCGACCCGCTGGAAAAGGGCGAGCGTGCCCTGCTCAACCTGGGCCACACCTTCGGCCATGCGATCGAGACCGAACAGGGCTACGGCGCACCCGGCAACGACAACCTCAACCATGGCGAAGCGGTCGCGGTGGGCATGGTGCTGGCCGCCCGGCTGTCGGCCGCGCTGGGCATGAGCGATGCGCAGGACACCGAGGCGCTGCGTACCCTGCTGCACGAGTTCGATCTGCCGACCGCCATTCCGCCCGGCCTGTCGCCACAGGCACTGCTGGGGCGCATGCGGCTGGACAAGAAGAACATCGCCGGCCGCCTGCGGCTGGTGTTGTGGCGCGGCATCGGCAAGGCCGAGGTGGTGCCCGATGTCGACGAGGCGGCAGTGCTGGAAATCCTGACAGGCTGAGCAACGCCATCGCTCACTAGTCTCCGGCCCATTCGTAGGAGCGCCTCCGGGCGCGACAGGGCCTTGCCGGTAGATCCCCATCGCGCCCAGGTGCGCTCCTACGCATTGCCTGCCAACGCCCCCTTCGCAAGCGGAGCAACCCGGCGCGCCCACTGCTCCCAGCCTTCAGCACCGCCCGGCTACAATCGGCGTCATGCGCATCCACTTGCAACACGATCCTGGCGGCAACGCGCCGCTCCGCTACGTCCAGCTGACCCTGCAACCGGATCTGTTCGGCGGCTGGGAGCTGCTGCGCGAGAGCGGCGAGATCGGTGGACGCTCGCAGTTGCGACGCGACCAATACCTGCTGCAGGACGAAGCGGACCGGGCCTTCGACAAGGCGCGCGACACCCACCTCAAACGCGGCTTCCAACTCATCACCGGCGGCGCCGACGCGCCGCGCTGAGGAACACCATGCTCAAGAACGATCGCCTGTTGCGTGCCCTGAACCGTCAGCCCGTCGACCGCACCCCCGTGTGGCTGATGCGCCAGGCCGGCCGCTATCTGCCCGAATACCGCGCAACCCGCGCGCGCGCCGGCAGCTTCCTGGGCATGGCCAAGAACCCCGAGATCGCCTGCGAAGTGACGCTGCAGCCGCTGCAACGCTTCCCGCTGGACGCGGCGATCCTGTTCTCCGACATCCTGACCATTCCCGATGCGATGGGCCTGGAGCTGTATTTCGTCGAAGGCGAAGGCCCCAAGTTCCGCCACCCGGTGCGCGATGCCGCCGCGATCCATCGGCTGGGCGTGCCGGACATGGAAACCGAGCTGCGTTACGTGATGGATGCGGTGCGCCTGATCCGCCGTGAGCTGGACGGCGCGGTGCCGTTGATCGGCTTCTCCGGCAGCCCGTGGACGCTGGCCTGCTACATGATCGAAGGCGGCGGCAGCAAGGAATACGCGCGCATCAAGGCGATGGCCTTCAACGCGCCGGACGTGCTGCATCACCTGCTCGGCACCGTCACCGATGCGGTGATCGCCTATCTGTCGGCGCAACGCGCGGCCGGTGCACAGGCGTTGCAGGTGTTCGACACCTGGGGCGGCGTGTTGTCGCCGGCGATGTACCGCGAATTCTCGCTGCCCTACCTCACCCGCATCGCGCGCGAGCTGGAACGCGGCGACGGCGCCGAGCGCACCCCGCTGGTGTTGTTCGGCAAGGGCAACGGCGCCTATGTGAGCGAGCTGGCGGCCAGCGGCGCCGAAGCGGTAGGCGTGGACTGGACCATCTCCCTGGCCGACGCCGCCCAGCGCGCCGGCGGCCGCGTCGCCCTGCAAGGCAACCTGGACCCGGCCACCCTGTACGGCTCGCCCGAGGCGATCCGCGCCGAGGTCGGCAAGACCCTGGACAGCTACGCACAAGGCAACGGCGGCTCGCGCGAAGGCCATGTCTTCAACCTCGGCCACGGCATGTCGCCGGATATGAATCCCGAACATGTGGGTGTGCTGGTGGAAGCGGTGCAGACGCTGAGCAAGCGGTAATGCCAAGGCACGGGTGGACAGCGCACCGTTGTGCTGTCCACCGCCGCTCAACGCGCGCACCCGAGTAGCGCGCGCTGAGCGTGATGACGGGCGGTGGCTGCATCAGCAATAGATCGGCAGCACCGCCGGGACGTCTCTGCTGCTGCCAGGCCATCCCAGGCACGCGGCACAGCGACGAAGGCAGTCTTCAGCGATCGCAAGGCCAGCCTCCATGCCTTCACCCGCATCGCGTCTGCATCCGCTCCAAACACGGCCTGCCCGCCTCGTTCCGTTGAACGTTATTTCGCCACCCCGGTGATATGCGGCAGTGAGCACCCTGCCGACGTCACTGCGAGGTGATGCGCGCCGCGCTCAACCGCACTGAGGTCAATCATCGATGCGCGTGGGCTCCGGTTTCGCAAGGCTCCGACAGCGTGTCGGCTGGCCATTGACTTGCCGCAAAGAATCGCCAAGCGAACGCGAGCTTTCCTGCCTTGCGTCAAGAGCAGCCTGTGCTCGCCTGTTCCGCATGGTCTTTGTGTAACTCCCTTCGCGATTCCCCGCGACATTCCCCGCACGCCGTTCCAAAACGCGTCATTACCTCGCATACCGCTCTAAAGCGGATCGGCTTCACGTCGATAAGCCCGGCATTGCCGTCGTTTAAACCAATATTTCCGGAGCAAGGAGATCTACTGTTTCTCCACGGTGATGCGGTGCCACTGCAACACATCTCCGGACAGGCAGGCCGCCTGCCGAACCTCGACATCGTCACGTTTGTTCAAACGCTCCACTCATTCGAGAACAAGGAGAAACGCATGGCATTTCCAACCGCCGTCAACGACCAGATCACCGACTCCGTCACACAAGCCAATACCAAGGTGCTGGGCGATGCCCCCGCCATCGCCATGGGCAATCTGTACCAGGCCACCGCGCAGGCACTGGCCAATGCCGCCCATAACGCGACCAATGCGCAGCAGCAGAGTTATGTCACCGCGCAGTCGGCCACCACCATGGGCGTGGCCACCCTCTATTCCATCGACACCGCCACCACCGGGGTTGCGACCAAGCAGGTTCTGAGCACCGGCGTGCCTGGGCTCGTCTCGCGCTAACTCGAATCTTTAGGAGAAGAAAATGGCATTTCCGACTGCAGTCAATAATCAGATCACCGATTCCGTCACCCAGGTCAATACCAAAGTCCTGGGCGATGCACCGGCCATCGCGATGGGCAATCTGTATCAGGCAACCGCACAAGCGTTGGCCAATGCTGCCCATAACGCGACCAACGCGCAGCAGCAGAGCTATGTCACCGCGCAGTCGGCCACCACCATGGGTGTGGCCACCCTGTACTCCATCGACACCGCCACCAGCGGCGTCGTCACCAAGCAGATCCTGGGCGTCTGACGGCCCGGCTAACGCCAAGGACATGCGCCAATGGCATTTCCCACCGCCGTCAACGACCAGATCACCGACTCGGTTACCCAGGCCAATCTGCAGGTATTGGGAAGCGCTCCAGCCGCAGCCATGGGCAATCTGTACCAGGCCACCGCGCAGGCGCTGGCAAATGCGGCCCACAACGCAACACTCGCGCAACAACAGATGTATGTCACCGCACAGGCAGCAACCACGATGGGCGTTTCGCTGCTGTATTCGCTCGATACCGGCGCCACGGGTGCCGCCACCAAGAAGATTCTCGGCTAACCGCTAACGCCGCAGCGTCTTCATTTCTTCACTACCTCAAGGAGCTATCACCATGGCCTTTCCGACCGCCGTCAACAGCCAGATCACCGATTCCGTTTCCCAGGTCAACACCAAGGTCCTCGGCGATGCGCCGGCGATTGCAATGGGCAACCTGTTCGTTGCCACCAGCCAGGCGCTGTCCAACGCCGCGCACAACGCCACCAACAACCAGCAGCAGTCCTACGTGACGATGCAGGCATCGACGACCCAGGGCGTGTCCACCCTGTATTCGGTCGATACCGCATCCGAAGGCGTCGCCACCAGGCAAATCCTCGGTCTGACCTGATCGGCCACCGGGCGCCGCTGCTGCCGCACGAGCGGCGCCCGGTTGACTAAGCGATGTGATGCCAACCCCACGCGGTTTCGTTGATCGAATCGAGAAAGGACGCCTCATGCTGCAACTACGTCATATCCCGACGTCCAACACCCTGGACGTCGTCGTCAGACTGATCCGGGGCCGCACCATTGTGGCGACGTTCGCGCCGCACCAAAAGGCAGTGATCAACGTCGAGTTCGACGGCATCCTGCCGGTGATTCCCGGCGCGCAACCGTTGGTCTATCGCCAGAAGCTGGATAGCGTTATCAACCTGCCGCAAGGCAACTTTGCATTCTTGGAACGCGTGCCCGATGGCGTGGCCTTGCAGTACGCGTGCAGACACGAACCACAGAACACCGTGCTGTTCTCGGCGTCGGCTGGCGTTGAACAGCGCAGGCCGTCGTTGGCCTAGAACGCCGACGCCAGTGCCCCGTCATGGAGCCAAGCGCGCAGGCCGCAAGCGTCGCCAGCCTGGTCGGCACTGCCGCTACAGGCGCGGCGATGGCCATCGGGCAGGCGCCGGCCTTCGCGATGGCGGCGACCTATCTGGCGCTGTCGGACTCCATCGCCCTGGCAATGGAAAACGCGGTTGCCAATCAGCAGCGCGGGCAGGTGCTTGCCGATGCAGCTCTCACCCAGATCCTTGCCTTAATCATCCAGAAGGGAGCGACTTCGTCATGATCGACGACAGTAGCGTGAACAGCCAGATCGTCGATGCGGTGAGCAGCATCGTCACGCTGACCACCGGTCAGGCACCCGCACAGGCGCTCGGCATGCTCGATGCCGTGATGCTGGAGACGCTGGGCATGGCGATGCACAACGCCGTCAACCGGCAGCAAGGCGCCGGCATGATCAATGCAGCAGCGATCACCGCCGCCTGCGCCAAGATGATCTCGGCACCGTTCCCGGTTCCGCCACCACTACCACCGCCTGCGCCACCCGGACCACCACCTACGGTTGCGCCGTTGCCTGGCCCTCCCCCTGTACCGCCCCCGCCGGCAGCGCTCATCGCCGCCGCCGCGGCGGAAGCCAAGGTGGCCGTCGACGTGCTGAAGACGCAAGCACAAGGCGCCTCGGCAGATGCTGCGACCGCCACCGCCGACCTCATGGAAGTGCATGCGCTGAGCGTCCCGCCGCCCCTGCCCGCCACTCCCCCCGCCCCCGGCGCCGGCCCCGATCATGCTGCCACTCCTGATGCTCCTGCTGCTGCACCGGCAACTTCACCCGCAGCTGCAGCTGCTGGCACACCCCCTGTTGTTGCTGCATCTGCACCTGCTGCTCCTGCTGCACCTGCATCTGCATCTAGCTCTGCACCTGCACCTGCGCCGCCTGCTCAGTCGTAGGCCGTCTGCAGAGATGAGGTCAGCCACCCCTACCACCAGGCCTCATTGAAAGGCGGCCGATCATTCCATGGGAACCAAGATGGAACCGACAAAGGTCAATGCGCAGGTCATCGATGTCATCAACCAGGTGCAGCTGGCGACCATGAGCCCGCAGGTCGTGCTGACCAGCGGAGCCGGCAAAGCCTACCAATCGGTGGCGCAGTCCACCGCCATTGCGGTGCAGGACGCCACCGACGCGTTGCGCAATGTCTCCACGATCGCAACCACGGCCGTTGGTGTGGCGATGGCGCAGTACCTGGCCACCGGCGATGACAAGTACGTCACCGCACTCACCCAGGCGCAGGCGCTGATGCAGGGCGCCACCGACGACTTCGCCAGGATCGGTTCGGCGGCCGGGCTGGTGCTGAAGAATTTCCCCGCTGGTTGACCTCACAAGGAGTCATGCAATGTCCGTTTCGATCGCAGGCCGCCTGATCTCGATGCCGACGATGCTCTCGACGCTGGGCAGGCAGTGCCTGGCCTTCATCGATGGAGGCACGCAGTGGCTGGCATGGGCGATCCAGTCGCCCGGTGTGCGCTATGACTTTCCCGACGAGAGCAGCTTGCTCGACGAGGTGCAGCAAGGCCTGCACGGCTCGCGCCTGGCCTTGTTGCCGCAGCTGGAACTGAAGGTCAGCCCGGTCAAGCTGATGACCTTTAGCCCGACCGACCTGGCCACGCTGGCGCAGGCAGAGGCCGGCGACACCGGCTCGGTGGTCAAGGCGCAGCTGCAGCGCATCTTCCGTGACAACGCCCTGTACACCGCAAGCGACCTGGCCGCAGGCCGCAGCCTGCTGACACAGCTGAAGATCGATGGCGCCGGCGTGCTCCAGTCGCTGGACCTGGAAGAAAGCCTGGCGCTACGCCAACTGGCTGCAGACGCGCCGCCGGCCAACGTGACGCCGGCACTGCAACAGGAGGCAGCGGCTTTCGCGGTCGAGCAGGCGCGCACGCCGATGGAATTCTGCGATTACTACCGCTTCTACCTGGCCTGCAGCTCCACCATCGCAGCTGCGGACGAGCGCGCGCATGCGGCGGCTTCGGCGCTGCAGACGCTGTTGCCGCAGCTGTTCACCACCCTGGACTGCCCACAGGTCCAGGGGCTGCCTTCGCCCAACGAGGTCGAGCGCAGCGTGGCCGAATGGCTGGCACGCGGTCGCCAGATCGGCTTCGCGCGGCTATCGCTAGCAGCCCAGCAGATCGTCCAGCACACCCGCTACCGAGGCGAAGGCGACGACCAGGCGGCGAGCGACGCGATCCGCCTCTACCTGCAGTCGGCGCAGGCATTCCTGGCGGCCAACCGGCCCAGCCGCGGGGTGCTGGGCCAGGACGGCAGCAGCTGCGTGTTCTCCATGCACAACGACACCCTGGCTGCGCTGCTGCAGGTCAACAACGGCGTCATCTCGCTGCGCGATTTCGGTGCCGCACCTGCATCACCCACCACCTCGCAAGACACGGATGCGGAGGCCACGCAGTGAGCGCACCGCCGCCGCCTGCTGCGGCCGGCGACCAGGCCCCGCTTGCGACCAGCGCCGCCGACGCGGCGCGCGAAGCGGTGCATGCAGGTCGCGCCGCTGCCCTAGCGGCCGCACGCCAGGGCATGGCGCAGGCCGAAAACGCACTGGGTGAGAGGCTGCGCGCGCTTGCAGCGCAGCGCCCAACCGAAACCGCACCACTCGCCGCGCCGATGCGACCATCGCGTGCCGATGCCGTCACCCCGCTCCATTCCGCGTCCACTTCAGGAGATACCAGCATGTCCGACGATACTCAGCCCACGCCCCCGGACCAGACACCAGCCTCCACTGCGCAATCGTCAGGATCCTCGCAGATCGAAGCGGCGCTGAAAGCGGCGCAAGCCCAGATCGATCAGGCGATGGCGGCCAGCGATAGGGCAGTACGGGCGGCCATGCAGGCCGCAACCGCCGCGACCGCCGCAGCTGGCAATGACCAGGCGATCGATAGCGCAAACCAGGCACTGCAGCAGGCCGAACAGGCCGCCGCTGCGGCGGTGACCGCCGCGCAGCAGCAGACCGAGCAGGCAATGGCGGCGACGTCGCCGGCCACTCCGAACGCCGACGACGGAATAGCCAGCTGACGGAGCGATGCGTTTCGGCGTTGCGATGAAGCCGGTCTCGCGATGAACCCGTCCGGTCTCATTGGCGCCGGTCTGCCGGCTCCCCGCCGCCACGTTGATCCAGCAGCGCAGCTCCACTTGCCGCGGCCATCTAGCCCCGGCCCAGCCAACGTCCGATCCGAAGGAATTCCGACATGACGTTCTATGCAGGTTTCGACACCGATCAATTCCCAGGACTTCCCGCGCTGCAGTGGCTCAAAACGCAGACCGACCTGGTGTGGTGCGGCTACTACCTGGCACCGGCGCCAAGCCATGCCGACACCGGCTGGATGGGCCAACGCGCTGCGTTGATCGCACAAGGCTGGGGCCTGGCGCCCGTCTACCTTGGTCAGCAGACGGTCGGCCCCGGTTCGCACGACGTCACCGCCCGGCAGGGCAGCCTCGATGGTGCACAGGCCGCAGCGCTGGCACGCGCCGAAGGCTTTCCCGATGGCGCGGTGGTCTATCTCGACTGGGAAGATGGCGGCAGCCCGCCACAGGCAGCCATCGACTACATCCGTATGTGGATCGCCGCGCTGTTGGGCAATGGTTTTTCGCCCGGCCTGTACTGCTCGCACGCGCGCGCAGTGGAACTGCTGTCGCGGATCGGCCCCCGCCCCTCCCCGCGCGTCTGGGCCTGGCGGGTCTCCACGGCAGGGCGTCACCTCTACGCCGGCGACATCCGGCACGTCCAGCCCTCCGATCCGGCCGGCTGCGGCTATTCCCAGGCCATGCTCTGGCAATACGAACAGGATGCGGTGCTGTCGCTTCCTGGTACGCCGTGCGATGGGCTGGAAGTTGACCTCAGTTATTCGAGTTTAGCCGATCCGAGCTCGGCGTGATTGCGCGTATTTCCTGCATCGGGAAAAAGCAGAAACCCATAAACTCCAGCAATGCATGAAGATCCCTTGCAACCAACCCGACACTCCCTGCATCGATAGACGACACCACGCATCACCCCACTTTCCCCCGCACTGATTCAATGCATTAAACGACCGGATAAGCGCATCACCTGCGTCAATCAATCCGCCAACGCACTCGTCGAAACCAGGCCAAAGCCGAATCCGGATCAACGCCTGGTGCGGACCTACCTCCATGGAATCACATCAATATTCCATAGCAACCCTCGCCCAAAGGGCCCTGCAACGATTGGCTAGCGCCCTCGGAAAGAATAATAACTGTGACTTTCCCCAATAAAGTATAGAGAAATCGGCGGTATTACTAAACGCTCGGACACCCCTGTCCAAGAGCCCACGTCTGTATCGAGCGTGCATACGCGTATCCCCGCAGACCGGGATCATGCCGATCTAACCGCATAAAACCTAGCGCCTGCAGCAGCCAGCCCACGAGTACGCATTACCGCAGCGGCAAGAGAACTCCGCCATCAGGTCGCTCGATCTCGGTACGACATATGCCGGCCTGCACCTTCCGCCCCGAAAGGAGATGTGAAATGACAGTAATAGTTGATTTGATGTCAGAACAAACCAATTCCGTCGGCATCGCAGGCATCTCACGACACCAAGGACGTTGGAGGCACCGGCCAGACATGCGCTATGAAGTCGACCCCGACCCGACCTTGATCGCTTGGACCGAGCAAAACATGGGAATCGGATCCTCAAGATTATCGCGCTCCCCCCTGTTACAGCAATTTACAGGTCATACGGCCGTTCTGTCTCGTCTTCGCGGGCGGGTCCAGTTCGTCAGGGGACTGGTACCGAATGTGTCGGGTTATCCATGGGCGTTCTTTGGCCAAGGCGGTGGAGGCCACTGGCAAGATGATAGCGCCATGCTTGACGACCCGACCTGCGTCAGTTTCGAGATACCTGTAACAGAGGAGGATGCCGGAAATTTCCCGCGATGGTTCCGTGCTGTGGCTCCGGAAATAAATGTCTTCGCACTGAAGAATGGTGACGGATTCAATAGCTTCAATTGCGTCCTAGCTTCTCTCACGCTGCTCATCAACTACCTTCTCGAGTCGGAGAACGACTATTCCTCCTATGTCATCCAACTGACAAAAGTACGCGACTCGCTTCAAGGCCATTTGATGCAAAACATCATGGGTGGATTTATATAAATCCACCACATGACACGCCCGCCGCAATCACAACCCCGGTCAACAGCAGTGCATTGAATAATCACGCAACTCGACTACAGCGAAAGTTTAGCAGAAAAAGCCACGTTTCACCCCATGAATGCATCAAGAGTTCACCCTCATACCACCGTAGTGCACGAGCCCCGTAATCCACACATAGATTAATACAACGACCCAACCACCCGAGATTATGGAGACATCAAGAATGTCAACATTCACAGTATTTTTTTGCGGGACAGGATCGAACAGCCTGGATTACGACAGTGCAAACTACAGCGAAGGACAGCTTATCTCCACATTGGCACGCAACCATCTCGGGGTGGAGTTCGATGATTGGCTCATAGCGGATGGACCGGGCAGCGGGAATCAACAAGAAAACGATAAATGGACACTCCCGGGGAACTACACTGATGCTCGGGGCACCACTTTTGGCTCGGGCTGGGAGGAGAACGTCAAGCACGCGATTGCGGTGATCAAGAAGGACCCCAGCCATATGAGGACCTTAATGACAGATGCGGAAATACGCATCCTACAAAGGGAAAAGGCAGTTGCCGAAGCAGCTGGACTTGAGCCGCAGAACACTTTTGGTGGCTGGACCCCTGCCAATAGGCACCGAAAAATCGTTCCCCAAGCTTTACAAAAGGCGCGAGCAAAAGTCCTGCGAACACCACTGCCTGACCGCGTCAACCTCATTGGCTGGAGCCGTGGCGCAGTTACCTGCCACATGATGGCCAATGCAATGTATGCCGACCCGCAGCTCCGCCACATCTGCGTCAACATTTTTGCGATAGACCCGGTACCCGGTCCTTTGAATTTCCAGTTAAACAGGACAACACTGAATACCAACGTGCTGGAATACCGCGCCGTATACGCACGCGATGAGAGGGCGCGCGGCTTTACTCCGATCATCCCGGACGTAAAAGTAAAGAAGGAACTAATCCTCATGCCTGGTGCCCATGCGACCCTTGTCGGAAACGCATCCAAGAATGGCAAGGGCGGCGGCAACCAGATCTTTCCGGAACCAGGACAAATGGTGCGGCATCTTGCGGAGACATTCCTGCGGGATAATGGGACGCAGCTCGGCTCATGCCTGAATCTGAAGGATACCGGCTTATTGGAACTCTACGAACAAATTCTCAAGGACGATAGAAGCTACATCGCAATGCGGCAACTGGGCTACGGCATGGGATGTGTGGAAACGGAAAGCGGAGACCGATGGGCAGCCGTGGGTTCCGGTGCGGTTGTTGCGGGCCTGACATCGCTACCGATGCTGCACCCCGATCCGATCTTTGTAAATTGGCACCATCGCAGTGTTTACATCAAGCACTATGCCGATCTGACAGGAAGGCCGGAGGCCATTGAAAGGGACTTGCTGGCTCAGTGGTTCCCGGTAACCACAGGGCGGTTCATTAGTCGTCCCTGAAAGACGTCACTCGCCCGACCGCCCCAATGCGTTACAGGCAGCCCAACCGTGCCACAACTGCGCTTTTTCGCTACGCTGGACCTGATCGCTAGCAATCCGGGACCATCCTTGCACTGCCGTACCCGTGGCCGAATGATGCCAGCTCGTTGTCGGCAGCGCAGGAGTGAAGCGGGATTGGACGGATTGCTGACGCACGCGATCGATGCCGCGCATGTAGTAGAGGTAGAGACAGCCGATGGGCACGACCCGGCGCGGGCGATCTTTTCGGGCGCCGCAAGTCGGCCACCCCAACCAATCGGTGCTTGAATAGAATTTTTTCTGAGAGGCGGCGCATTTGTAAGCAACCGCATGCTGGGCCCAGCCGATGAACCCAGCACGAAGTTGGGGCCTCATATCTGACGGTCAATCCTGGCCATAGACCCTACGGAACTCACGCGGGCTTACCCCAACCAGCCGCCGGAAGCTCTTTTCGAAATGGCTCAGGTCGCCGAAGCCGACCTTCAGCGCTACTTCGGTGATGCGCAGCTTCGGTTGCCGGTGCAAAAGCTCCTTGGCCTTTTCGATGCGTAGCTGCTGCAGCATCGGTTTGAACGGGGTGCCGAGTTCGTCGCGGAACAGAAAGCCCAGATGCGACTGGCTAACGTGCGCCTGCCGGGCCAGATCGCCCAGGGTCAGCGGCTCGGCATAGTGCTCGCCCAGATGCACCAATGCGCGCCGCAGTGCGTCGTGCAGGGTGGCGAGACGTTGCCCGGGGCGATGCGGAAGGCCGTCGATCCAGTCGACCGGCGTTTCCGGCGGCGTGGGCTCTGCCGGAGGATCGGCCTGTCGCGACACCGTGGCGCGCGCATCGTGCTGCGCTCCTTGCGCCCGGCCTTCCAGCAGACGCGGTGCGTGGCGCTGGATGTCGGCGCTGCCGACCGGCCTGCCTGCAGTCATGACCGCCAGGCGCAGCACCACCCGCTCCAGCTCCTGGAGGTTTTCCGGCCATGGGTAGTGCGTCAGGGCGTCCATCAGCACCTCGGTGACCACCTGACCGTGATCCAGTCCATGCCGATCCAGCACGCGCTCGACGTGAAAACCGATGTCTGCCCGCCGGGTGCGCAACGGCGCGATCCCGATTGCCAGGACATCCAGTTGCGACAGCAGCGCGCGTGAGAAGCGCCCCGCACGTACGCGGCGCGACAGATCAGCGGTCGTGGAGGCGATCACCCGCGGCAAGGCCCCGCCGCCCGAGATAGCCCACGGTGTGGACCTGCCCCGAAGATGCACTGCAAGTTGATGCTGTGTCGCGTCGTCGAGCTCATCCACGCCCTGCAGGAACAGCGTTCCTCCCATTGCGCGCTCGAACCATGTTGCCGGCATGTCGTCGGGAGCAGCGCAATCGACCGCAACGAACGGACCCTCTCGCCAGGGTGCAGCTGCATGCAGCAAAACGGCCACCTCCTCTTTCTCGGTGCCGAACTCGCCGCGCACGATGACTGGCAAACGACTGTCTGCGGCCTGCTCGACGAACGCATCGATCATCCAGACTTCTTCGCAGACCCCCGTCATCATCAAAGATCGAGCGAGCCGGTCTTCCGCCAACGTCCGCGCTGCATCGCGCTTGATCAGGTACGCACAACATTTTGCGATCTGCCGACACAGCGTCATCGCCTGCGCGGCCATGCCGCCGTGGGCCGGGGTCACGTGCAGCGTACCGAGCACTTGCCTGGCGTGCTGGACCGGAAGACACCGCACAATCGTTGCCTGATCGTTCGCCTGATCCGGAGCAAGCGGATCGCTTTGCGCTACCCCGACGAACGCGCATGTCGCACCGTTCAAGATCTCGCTCTGCGATAGTTCCGCAGCGATCTTGCCGAGCATTGCCGCCAAGGGATCGCCCGGGAGATAGGCGCGCTGCAATACGTCTAAGACCTGCTTTTCCATTATTAGTCCGACCTGATCAACGGCGCGCTCAGAAGGCGGCCATACCCAAGTCGCGCCATCCCTGACCAGACCGTCGGCAAAGCTCCAAGAAATGAATTCCGCTTTTAGGTTCAACGCTCCCCCACCTCCCGCTCGATCGATCCATCGCAACGTGGAGTGACCCTCGCCTGCCTTGTCTGGACCCGTCGGAGGAGCGAAGGATTCGCCAGCGAATCAAACGCTTGTTGCAAGCCATGGCGGGCATTAGCACGCCACCATTCCCCTTTCCCGACGATTCGTGGCAGGTGGCCGACCTTGAATGCGATTGGTTGAAGCGCGTCTCATTCGTTACCGGCACATCGGTGCGTTACTGCGACGGACTCAAGCAACGACGTGCCGCATGCCGTTGCGACGTCCTGCACAGCGGCGCGGGGATAATGCGCTGTCTTCCCTATGGCGATGCTCATGCCTCAGCTTGTTTCCGCCTTGCGTGCCTACGACACCATCAAGCCCTTGCTATGGCTGGTGTCGCTGGCGATCTTCATGCAGATGCTGGATGCGACCATCGTCAATACGGCGCTGCCGTCGATGGCGCGCAGCCTGCACGAAAGTCCGCTGCAGATGCAGTCGGTGGTCTTCAGTTATGCCTTGGCGGTGGCGATGTTCATCCCTGCGTCGGGCTGGATTGCGGACCGCTTCGGCACCCGGCGCACCTTCCTTGCGGCGATCATCGTGTTCACGCTGGGCTCGCTGCTGTGCGCAGCCGCGCAGCAGCTGCCGCAGCTGGTGGCCGCGCGCGTGGTGCAGGGCATTGGCGGGGCGATGCTGCTGCCGGTGGGCAGGCTGGCAGTGCTCAAGACCGTGGCACGCGCCGATTTCCTGCGCGCGATGAGTTTCATCGCGATTCCCGCACTGATCGGCCCGCTCATCGGTCCCACGCTGGGCGGCTACCTGGTGGAAGTCGCCTCGTGGCACTGGGTGTTCCTGATCAATCTGCCGATCGGCGTGATCGGTTTCATCGCTGCGTTGAAGATCATGCCCGACCACTATGGCGATGCGCGCCAGCGCTTCGATCTGATCGGCTATCTGATGCTGGCGTTCGGCATGGTGGCGCTGTCGCTGGCGCTGGACGGCATCTCCGAGCTCGGCTTGCGCCATGCTTTTGTCATGCTACTGGCCATCGGCGGGCTCGCCGCATTGGCCGGTTACTGGCTGCATGCGGCCAGCACGCCGGCGGCGTTGTTTCCGCTGGCCTTGTTCAAGGTGGCCAGCTATCGCATCGGCATCCTGGGCAACCTGTTCGCGCGGGTGGGCAGCGGCTCGATGCCGTTCCTGATTCCGCTGTTGTTGCAGGTCGGCCTGGGCATGAGCCCGATGAACGCCGGACTGATGATGGTGCCGGTGGCGTTGGCCGGCATGGCGGCCAAACGTGCCGCGGTGAAGCTGGTCGGTCGCTTCGGCTATCGCCGCGTGTTGATGCTCAACACCGTGCTGGTAGGCCTGGCGATGGCCAGCTTTGCCTTGATCGATGTCGGCCAGCCGCTATGGCTGCGGCTGGTGCAGCTGGGCTGCTTTGGCGCGGTGAACTCGCTGCAGTTCACCGTCATGAACACCGTGACCTTGCGCGACCTGGATCGCGAGCAGGCCAGCCCCGGCAACAGCTTGTTGTCGATGGTGATGATGCTGGCCACCGGCTTCGGCGCGGCGGCGGCGGGCAGTCTATTGGCTGCCTTCAACACGCATCTGGGCGACAGCCACGGCGCCACAGCCGCATTGCATGCAACCTTTTTGTGCGTCGGTGGCATCACCTTGTCGTCGACGCTGATCTTCTGGCAGCTGGCCGAGACGCGGCCGCATCCCAGGCAGGTGGAAGAAGTCGCCGAATGACGCGACCTTTGCGGCATCGACCGGCGCCGTACGCAAACGCAGGGCCGTGCGCGATTTCAACGCAGCATACGGTTCTAGATCTCGTCGCGCGGGCGTTCGCGTTGCAGTGCTTCTGCGATGGTGTCGGCCAGCATGTCTCCGGTAAGCGGCTTGCGCAGGAAGCTGTCGAACCCGGCTTCCTGCGCGGTGGGTTCGGCCTCTTCGTCCGAGCGTGCGGTCACTGCAATCAGCGGCATGTCGTAACCGAATACGCGCAGCTGCCGCGCCAGGGCGAAACCATCCAACCCCGGAAGATCCAGATCCAGCAAGGCCAGATCGAAGGCGTTGTCGGCCGCTTCGGTCAGCGCGGCCAGCCCGTGCGGCGCATGCACCACCGAGTGCCCTTGCGAACGCAGCAGGCCAACGATGACCTCGGCGATAGTGGGGTCGTCTTCCACCAGCAGGATGCGCTGCGGGGCGACCGCGCGTCCCGCGCGCGCCACCTCGCTGCCTAGCGTGGCGTTGGAGGCGACCCAGCGCAGCGGCAGATCGACCACGAAGCGCGTGCCGGCGCCCAACCGGCTGATCACCTCGATATGCCCGCCCATCGCCATCGCCAATTCCTGACAGATGGCCAGACCCAGGCCGCTGCCGCCGTAACGCGAGGTGGTCTTGGCGCCATCGCCCTGTTCGAAGCGCTGGAACAGGCGCGCTTTCTGGTCGGCGTTGATGCCCGGGCCGGTATCGGCCACCTCGAAACGCAGCCCCTGATACGAGCCCAGCGTGGTCAGCTTGAGCCCGACCACGCCGCGCTCGGTGAACTTGATCGCATTGCTGAGCAGGTTGAGCAGAATCTGGCGAATGCGGGTGACATCGCCGCTGGCGGTGATGTCGCCAAGCAGCCCTACTTCCAGGCTGAAACGCAGGCCGCGCTCCTGCGCCAGGGGCGCCATCAAGCCCTCCACCTCGGCCACGAGCTGGCGTACCGAGAACGGCTCCAGATCCAGTTCCAGGCGCCCGGATTCGATCCGCGCCAGGTCCAGCGCATCGTTGACCAGCCGCAGCAGATGTGCGCCGGCACGACGGATCGATTCGGTATAGCTGCGTTGTTTGTTGTCCAGCGAGGTCTTGAGCAACAGCTCGCTCATGCCCAGCACACCGGTCATCGGGGTACGCACCTCGTGGCCAAGCGTGGCCAGAAAGCGCGTCTTGGCCAACGACGCCTGCTCGGCCAGCTCCTGCTTGTGCACCGCCAGTTGCCAGGCATTCAAACGCCGCAGGCGGCGGCGGTACAACAGCACCGCCGCGGCGATGACGCATAGCGCGAGCAGGCCCAAAAAAACCAGTCCCCACGGCGACAACCACCAGGGCGGCAGCACCTGGAAACGTAACGTCTGGCTGGCCGACCAGATCCCGTCGGCGGTGCGCCCCTGCACTTCCAACGTGTAATGCCCCGCGGGCAGCCGCGAAAACTGCCGCTCGCCGCTGGGACCGACATCGATCCAGTCCGGATCGTAGCCACTCAAACGAAATCGGTAACTGTTGGATTCGGAATCGGCCAGGCTGAGCAGGCGCGCGACGATATGCAGATCGCGGTCGCCGTCCTGCATCGTGAGCGGCTCCTGTCCGGTGATATCCAGACCACGCTCCCCGCGCCGCAAGCCCACGCGTTCGATGATCAACGGCGGCCTGCGCGTGCTGGGGCGCATCGTGGCCGGATCGAATACCACCACGCCGTCGGGCGATGCGGCGACGATCCGCCCGCTGCCGGCCTGCACCAATGTATTGATCTGCAACTGCTGGTTGGGGAGCCCATCGTGCACCCCATATACACGCACCAGTCTGCTGCCCGGATCGATCCGGATCAGGCCGCGTTGACTGGACACCCAGGCGACTCCCCGGGCGTCGACCACCAGCCCGTTGGGCGCCACCAGCGGAAACTCCTGCTCCTTTCCGACGGTATCCAGGTGCTTGAGCCGCGTTCCGTCCCACAGATACCGCCGGATCTCGCCGGCCAACCCGATCCAGACCACGCCCTCCTCTCCCAGCCGGAACAGATACGTCGGCAGGGCCGGCGCACCGTCGACGGGGACAAATCGGTCGGCCACGGGGTCCCAGCGCCGCAGACCGGCGTTGTTGCTCAGCCATATCTGGCCATCCGGGCCAAGGCGTATGTCCAGGATGGTCAACACCTCCAGTCCATGACTGCCATTGACGATGGTCCGCAGCAATCGCCCCTCCTGGTTGCGGATTTGCAGACCGTATTCCAGTACCGTCACCCACAGTCGGCCCTGCGCGTCCTCTGCCATCCAGCCCGGTCGGTCCGCAGCGCCGTCTGGATCGGGTTCGATATCCTCACGCAACGGCCAACGCTTGACTTGCCGGGTCTGCGGGTCATACCGCATCAATTTTCCTTCGACGCCGATCCAGACCAAGCCGCGCCGGCTTTCGAGCATGGAATCGGGCGGACGCGCGTCGATCTGAGCCAGATGCGTCTGCAGTTGGCCGGTTGCCGCATCGAGATACTCCAGTACATGCCGCGAGCCAGCCAGCCAGACACCGCCGGCAGCCGAAGACGCCGTTGCCAGCACGGACGGATTGGTCAGCGACTGTGGATCACCGCCGTGGTGGGCCAGTACCGCAAAGGTGTCCCAATGCGGGGGCAGGTGCCACAGGCCGCCTTCGAGCGCCGCAAACCACAGCCCGCCCTCCCGATCTTCGTAGGCTGTAATCCAGTTGCGTCTGACCAGGCCGTGCGCCGACAGGCTGTAGACCGGCACGCTGCCGATCTCGGTTCCTGCAGTGGACAGGCCCAGGCCGCTGTCGGTGTCCAGCCAATAGCGCCCGCTGCGATCGTGCAGCAACACCCCCATGACCCGCCGTTTGCTCACGGCTTTCTGCCATGGCTGGGGCCGCGCCTGGCCGTCGGCGCCCACACGAAACGCGTCGCCGGCCACATCCGACACCCATAAGGTGTCGCCACTGTGCTCCATGTGCAGCCGATTGATCGCCTGCGTAGTTCCTGGCAGCGCAACCCGTTGAAAATGCGCACCGTCCCAGCGAGCAAGCCCGCCATGGGTCCCGATCCACAATGTTCCGTCGGGCGCGACCTCGAACCCGATCACGCTGTCGGACGGCAGGCTGGTGGGGTCGTCGGGCACGTTGGAAAATCGCTGCATGCTGCCGTCGGGACGTCGCCGGTACAGCCCGTGGGCCGCGGTACCAAGCCAGACATCGCCGTTCGGGGTGTTTGCCAGCGCCCACACCGTGATTTCGCGCAACTCCGGAAACTGCGGGTTCTCCAGCCGCCTGAACGTGCGTGTCTTGGGCTCCAGAAAACCGGCCCCGCCGTTTTCGAACCCCATCCACACCCGATTGTCGCGATCGACGCACAGGGTCCAGATCGCGTTGCTGGTCAACCCGTCTTCCATCCGCCAGACGCGGTAATTGCGGCCATCGAATCTGGCCAAGCCGTCATCGCTGGCGATCCAGAGATAGCCCTGCTGGTCTTCGGCCAGCTCACTGACGGTGTCCGAGGGCAACCCGTCGGCGACCGTGACCTGACTGGGCACCGGCGTGAGCAGCGCGCGCGTGGTCGCCCCTGTAGGTGGCACCGCGACGCACAGACACAGCGACACTGCTGCGATCAACCAATAGGAAAAACACAAAAAAAGGCGCACTGGACAGGTTTCACGACGAGTCGCCGCATAGTGCGGGCCGCACGCGGTGCGAGCAAGCCCGAGCGAGCTTGCCGCGCGGCGCATCCGTTCCCGCGTCACGTGGCTTCTCCACCGTCACTGCCCGAGCCGCGCGCGCCTGCCGTGCAGCCACGATCGCTTCGGCCGGCATCTCGGCCGTGACCGGCTTGCGCACGCATCCCTGTCCCATCGGCACCTGCGCGGTCGCGCGCGCCCTGACGGGACTGCACGTGACCCGCTTCATGGCAGCCGGGCTCAGAGCGGCCAACAAAACTACGGCGCAGCCGTCAGGCGGCACTACGTTTTTGTCGGCCGCTCCTAGTCGGCGGCCGGCACGTCGTGCGCATCGACGGCGTCGGCCAGCACACGTGCCAGTGCCTGCGCCAGCAGCTCGCCGGTGACCGGCTTGCGCAGGAAGCCATTGCAGCCGGCGGCCATCGCCTGCGGTTCTGCGTCGGCATCGGCACGTGCGGTAACCGCGACGATCGGAAAGCGCACGCCGCGCGCGCGCAACTGCGCCACCAACGACGCACCGTCGATGCCCGGCAGATCCAGATCGCACAGACCCGCGTCGAAGCTGCGCGTACTTATCTCGGCCAACGCCGCCAGGCCATGCAGGACATGGGTGACCTGATGGCCACGCGTCTGCAACAGGCCAACGATCACCTGCGCCACGGTCGGGTCGTCTTCGACCAGCAGCAGCTGCAAGGGTGCCTGTGCCTGCGGCGAGGTTGCGCGTGCAGGCGCAGGCACCGCGGGGAGCACACTCACCCAGCGCAGCGGCAGCTCGACCGCAAAACATGCCCCTTGCCCCAGTTCGCTGCTGACCGTCACCGTACCGCCCATCGCCGCCGCCAGTTCGCGGCAGATCGCCAGGCCCAGGCCACTGCCGCCATGCCGGGCAAGCGTCACGGCGCCTTCGGCCTGCTCGAAGCGCTGGAACAGGCGCCCGCGCTGTTCTGCGCTCATGCCCGGGCCGGTATCGCACACGTCGATCCGGATGCCGTGCCTGTGGCTTTGCGGCACCACCGCAACACGCAGGCTGACGCTGCCGTGCTCGGTGAATTTGACCGCATTGAACAACAGGTTGAGCAGGATCTGTTGCACCCGGCTGGCATCGCCATGCAATGCCGGCGGCAGCGCGTCGTCCAGCTCGCACGCAAAGGCCAACTGCTTGTGCTCGGCGCTCGGGCGCACCAGCTCGGCCACCTGCCCGATCAGCTGACGCAGATCGAAGTCGCGGTAATCCAACGGCAGCTTGCCGGCCTCGATCCGCGCCAGATCCAACGCATCATTGACCAGCCGCAGCAGATGCTTGCCTGCCAGCTGGATCGCACTGGCATAACCCTGCTGACGTCCATCCAGCGGCGTCTGCAGCAGCAACTCGCTCATGCCCAGCACACCGGTCATCGGCGTGCGCACTTCATGCCCGAGCGTCGCAAGAAAGCGCGTCTTGGCCAACGATGCCTGTTCGGCCAGCTCGCGTTTGTGCTGGGCCAGCTGCCACTGCGCGCGCATGCGCACACGGCGACGATAGGCGGCCGCAAGAAATGCGCTCAGCAGCAACCCAAGCAGGCAGATGAGCGCGATGCCTGCGTCACTGCGCCACCATGGTGGATTGACCGAGAACCGCAGCGAGCGCATCTGTGAGCGATTGCCCAGCGGATCCACGCCTTGCAGCGCGAGTTCGTAGCTACCGGCAGGCAAACTGGCAAATTCTCGGATTCCCGCATTGCCCGACGTCTGCCAGTCGGTGTCGAAGCCTTTCAGGAAACTGCGATAACGATTGGAAAGCGGATCACTGTACGACAGCAGACGGCTGACGATCTGCAACTGGCGATCTCCAGGACCCAGCTGAAACGGGCGATCCATGGGTAACGCGATGCGTGCGCCATTGCGTAGCACGCTGACATGCTCCAGCTGCAATGCAGGTACGAACGGTGCGATATCGGGCATTGCTGTATCCAGCAGCACGGTAGAGCCATCGCTGGTCGCACCGATCAGGATATCGCCTGCCATCAGCAGGCAATGCTGGGTGAACTCCTGGCTGGTCAATCCATCGCGCGTGCCGATATTGCGCAGCCGTGCCGGCGTTACCGAAGGGTCGATCCGCCATAGCCCGCGCAAGCTGGAAATCCAGACCCTGCCACGCGCGTCGATCCGCATTGCGGACGCGTCGAACCCGGTCAGGCCATCAGCCTGGCCCACTTGGCGCACGCGCACCCAACGTGTCGCGGTTTTTTTCCATTGTTCTGCACCGATGGCCCGATACACCCAGACCATGTCCGGCGATTGGCTGGCAAATGCCTGGACCTGCGTTCCTTCCAGGCCTGCGACCGGCACGAACCGGCGTGACGCGTCGTCCCAGGCAAACATGCCGCCCTCGCCTGCAACCCAGACACGCCCGTCCGGGCCCTGTTCCAGCTGCTGTACGGCGATATCGCGCAGGCCGTGCAAGTCTTGCTGCGTAATGCGCTGCAGGACACGACCGCTACGCAAATCGCGCTGCTGCAGCATGTCGATGAAGGCCATCCATACCGTGTCACCATGCTCGATGATCCAGTCAGGCGCCGATAGCGCCGACGCCGGTTCAGGGCCATGGGACGGCCAGTGGATGAATTCACCCGTACGCAGATCCATGCGAGAAAGACCAAAGCTCAAGTTGCCCAGCCACACACGTTGCAGGCGATCCTCCAGCGCCGATACCAACTCCATGTCCTTGAGATGCGGCGACTGCAGACCTGTCTGAAACGTGTCGCCGGTGCCTGGATCGACACGCAACAAGCGCCCTTCTGCATCGACTTGCCACAGGCCACCAGAACGGGTGGCAGGGGCCAGGTTGCAATAGATGGCATCGCCCGTCGGCACCGGTGGTTTGAGCACGGCGGTGCGCTTCCAGTCTGCCGGCAAATACCCAAGGCCGGTACCATGCATCGGAACCCAAAGCCCTCCATCGGCTGCTCCCAGCAGGCCAATGACATTACGGCGTGACAACGGCCCTTCACCGCTGAAGGCAGGGACCGGTGGACGCTCGCCACGGGTCCGCCACAGACCGCGTCCGCTTCCCAGCCAGAATTCGCCGTCCGGGGCAGCCACTGCACCCCAGAATTCGTTGCCGGTGCCGAACATCGTCCCCCAGGGAAGCGGCAGCCATTGATCGTCGGATCCCATGACATGCAATCCCGACTCGCTGCCCAGCCACAGACGGTCCCCCGCCCATTGCAGACCGAAGATGGCGGACTGCCGGTTCGGTTCGTCCGGGACATGTACGCGATGCAGACGTTTTCCGTCGTAATAGGCCAGGCCGCTACTGGTTCCGATCCACAGCCGCCGCCGGTTGTCCGCCGCAAGATTCATGACCATGGCCTGGTCAAGGTTGCCATCGACCATCCCCAGATCCACCGACGACATCGCGCCGGAAGCATCAATGCGAACCAGCGCGCCGGTCGTGGTTCCGGCCCAGATATCGCCGTCGAACGCAGCGATGCTGTAAATCTCGCCGTCCTTCATCGACGGATAGTCAACCGCGCGGTAGTGCCGAAAGTGGCTTCGTCCTGCATCCATGACGCTCAGCGTCTTGCCGCAGCCGATCCATATCCTGTCCAGCGCGTCGATGTGCAGCGCCTGGATCGCGTTGCAGGGCAACGATGCCGGGTCGGAAGGATCGTGTCGCCAGGTCCTGAATCCTGCGCCGTCGTATCGCACCAAACCATCCAGGGTGCCAAGCCACAGATAGCCGGCACGATCCTGGTGGATCGCAACCACCATGGTCGATGGGAGTCCGTCGCTGGGACCCACGATCCGGAAACGCGGGATCTCCGGAATCTTCGCCGCACAGGGCAATGCGCCCAGCAGCAAGACGAGCAAAACGGCAAACGCACGCATGTGGGCATCCTTTCCACGTCCAGCCCGCATGCTCGCAACGGATCGTTGCGAGCGCAAGCCAAGCGCGGTGCAGCGGGATATGTCTAGAATCCGCCCATGACAACCCTTGCCCGCCTGTTGCTGCTTCCCGCCCTGGTCGTGACCAGCCTCGCCGCAACCGCTGCGCCGGCGCGGTACGCGCTGGATCCGGTGCACACGCGGGTCCTGTTCGCAGTCGAACATGCCGGCTTTTCCAAGGCGTTGGGCACCGTTTCCGGAACCAGCGGCACGCTGGTGTTCGACCCGGACGACTGGGCCTCGGCACGGCTGGAAGTGACCGTGCCGCTGCACCGCGCCGACCTGGGCGATGCCAAGTGGAACCAGGCCACCCTGGCACGCAACCTACTGAACGCCGAGCGGTTTCCCGACGCGCATTTCGTCTCCACGCAGGTGGAAGCCAGCGGCGAGAACCACGCCAAGGTCACCGGCAATCTGACCCTGCACGGGGTCACCCGCCCGGTCACCCTGGACGTCACCCTCAATGCGCTCAAACGCCATCCACTGCCGCCGTTCCGCCGCACTGCCGGATTTTCCGCCACGGCCACGCTGAGCCGTGCGGAGTTCGGCATCGACGCGTGGAAATCGATGATCGGCGATACGGTGGAACTGCGTATCGAAGCCGAAGCCGTGCGCGAAGGCCGCGCCGACGACGACACGCCGCAACCGCAACCTCAAAACGCACCCGCCGCCCCTGACGCTGCGCCCAGCCCGGAATCCTGAGCATGACCCTGAAGAACATCGAACGCTGGGGCGGTGTCAGCCAGACCCTGCACTGGCTGATCGCACTGCTGATCCTGGTGCTGGGCATCGTCGGCCTGACCATGGGCGAATTGCCCAAGACACCGAAATACTTCTGGGTCTACACCGCGCACAAGTCGGTGGGCCTGAGCGTGTTGGCACTGGTGATCGTGCGGCTGGGCTGGCGCCTGTATGCGGGCGCGCCGCCGCCGGTGGCCGGCACCCCACGCTGGCAGGAACGCATCGCCGGGCTGACCCACTGGCTGCTGTACGCGATGATCTTTGCGATGCCGCTGTCGGGCTGGTTGTACGACTCCACCAGCGGCCTGCGCCCGTTCCGCTGGTTTGGCCTGTTTGCCGTGCCCAAGCTCAGCCCGCCGGACGAACAATTGCGTGCGGTTGCGCACTTCGTCCACGAGTGGGGCTTCTGGTTGTTGATAGCCGTGGTGCTGGCGCATGCCGGCGCTGCGCTCTACCACCACCTGTTCCAGCGTGACGCCACCTTGGTGCGGATGTTGCCGCGCGGTTGGCTCTCTTCCAAACCCTGAAGGATTTCCCCATGTCGTCCAGATTGCTCGCCTCTCCCCTGCTGGTCGCCGCCGCCCTGGTGGCCACATTCGCTGCCGCCCCGCTTCTCGCTGCCGATTACGTGCAGGCGCCCGGCTCGTCGCTGGTATTTGCCAGCAAGTACGACGGCGAAGTGTTTACCGGCAAGTTTCCCGGTTTCGACACCACACTGAGTTTCGACCCGGCCAATCTTGTCGGCGCCAAGCTCGATGTGCGCATTCCCCTGGCCAGTGCCATCAGCGGAAACAACGATCGTGATTCGACCCTGCAAGGGCCGGACTTCTTCAACGTGGCCAAGTTCGCCACCGCGCGCTACCGCGCCGACAAGGTCCGCGCACTCGGCGGCAATCAGTACGCGGCCGATGGCACGCTGGAATTGCGCGGCGTCAGCAAGCCGGTCACGCTGACCTTCACCTGGACACCCGGCGCGCAGCCGGTGCTGGCCGGCAAGGCGCTGGTCAAGCGCCTGGACTTCGGCGTCGGCGGCGGCGACTGGGCCGATACCAAGACCATTCCCAACGAGACCGCGATCAGCACCAAGGTGGTATTCAAGGCGAAGTAACGCCACCGGCCGCAACCGGACGCGGCCATTGAACGGCGGCCGACCTCGTCGGGCCGCCGTCCTTTACGCCTGTGCCAAACGCATCGCCGCCGCACAGTTGTCGCCTGTTGCATCAGCGCACGCCGGCATCCAGCCACTCGCGCAAACGCCGGCGATCGAACGGCCAACCCAACTCACGCCCATCCGCATCGCACACCACCGGCACGCGCTCACCATAAGCGGACTCGAGCGCCGCATCGCCGTCGATGAAGACGCTACTGAACTCGCCTGCGCGTGCCTGCGCCAGTACTTCCACGGCCTGGTCGCACAGGTGGCAATCGTCGCGCTGGTACAGGACCAAGGCCATCCGGAACTCTCATGCTGCGCTGCAGCCGTGCCGCAAGCGCCGAGCGACTAGAATAGCCGCCTTTACGCTCACCTCTCCGGCAAGCATGGCTGTCAGCACGTTCGACCTGTTCAAGATCGGCATCGGTCCGAGTTCCTCCCACACCGTGGGGCCGATGCGCGCGGCCGAGCGCTTCGTGCATCGCTGGCTGCTCGACGCCGGCCGCCTGCAGGATGTGGTGCGCATCCGCGCCGAAGTCTTCGGCTCGCTGGCCCTGACCGGCCGTGGCCATGGCACCGACAAGGCCGTGCTGCTCGGCCTGGAAGGCCACCGCCCCAACCTGATCGACCCGGACATCATCCCGGCCACGCTGGAGCGCATCCGCGCCAGCAAGCGCATCAGCCTGATGGGCCAGCACGTCATCGCCTTCGACGAAAAGCGCGACCTGCCGATGAACAAGCGGCAGAAGCTGCCCTACCACACCAATGGCATGCGCTTCACCGCCTACGATGCCGATGAAGCGGTGATCGCCACGCGCGATTACTACTCGGTCGGCGGCGGTTTCGTGGTCAACCAGGACGATGCCGCCGACGACCGCATCGTGGCCGACGAAACGCCGCTGCCCTACCCCTTCCTCAGCGGCGACGAATTGCTCGCGCAATGCGCACGCAGCGGCCTGAGCATCGCCGCGCTGATGTTCGAGAACGAAAAGAGCTGGCGCAGCGAGGAGGAGATTCGCGCTGGTCTGCGCGAGCTGTGGGCGGCAATGCAGTCCTGCGTGGAGCGCGGCATCCGCCAGGAAGGGACGCTGCCGGGCGGCCTGAACGTCTCGCGGCGCGCACCGGCGTTGTACCGCGAGCTGTCGTCCAAACCGGAAGCGGCAATGCGCGATCCGCTGACCACACTGGACTGGGTCAATCTCTACGCACTGGCCGTCAACGAGGAAAACGCGGCCGGTGGCCGCGTGGTCACTGCACCCACCAATGGCGCAGCCGGCATCATCCCGGCGGTGCTGCATTACTTCGACCGCTTCTGCCCCGGTGCATCCGAGCAGCGCATCTTCGACTTCCTGCTCACCGCTGCAGCCATCGGCATCCTCTACAAGGAAAATGCCTCCATTTCCGGCGCCGAGGTCGGCTGCCAGGGCGAAGTGGGCGTGGCCTGCTCGATGGCCGCCGGCGGCCTGGTCGCCGCGCTGGGCGGCAACCCGGGGCAGATCGAAAACGCCGCGGAAATCGGCATGGAGCACAACCTGGGCCTGACCTGCGACCCGATCGGCGGCCTGGTGCAGATCCCGTGCATCGAACGCAATGCAATGGGCGCGGTGAAGGCGATCAACGCCAGCCGCATGGCCATGCGCGGCGACGGCAAGCACAAGGTGTCGCTGGACAAGGTCATCAAGACCATGCGCGACACCGGCCGCGACATGCAGGACAAGTACAAGGAAACCAGCCGCGGTGGCCTGGCGGTCAACGTCATCGAATGCTGAGCCGGGCGCGGCCCCGGGCCGCGCCCTGTATCGCCACCGAGCGCGGCAGCGCGCTGCGCACCCGTCGCGCACGCGGAAGAAGACGCCCCGCCCCTCCCCTCTGGCAAGAGCAGAAAGCGGCGCAGATCGAGCAGGCCGCGAACGTCTTGCCCTGCAACAAGTGCCCCCGCAGACACCCTTCTGCCGCCTGCGGGGCACGGGCTCCGAAGTGCGGATGGGGCCATTGCGATCGTTATCGCTCGCCGGAAGCCGGCGCGCGGCGCAGCCATGCAAGATGCCCTGCCATGGTGTGATTGCAGTCACTGTCTGCAGATCGCCAAACAGGGCGATACGTCCAACGGCCGCGCCCGCCGATGCAGTCGCATGACAGCGCTGTACGTCCCCACCACATGCCGCCATGTACCGTTTGACGCTGGTTCCGACGGAGATCGCGATGCGACAGCTTGCCTGCACTCTCGCCCTGGCCCTGGCCTGCGGCCCCCTGTTGGCGCAGGAAACCAGCTACGGCCCGCGCCTGGAAGGCTTCGACTACCCGTATCCGGTCAAGACCTTTGCGTTCACCTCGCAACGGCAGACGCTGGAAATGGCCTACCTGGATGTCGCGCCCACCGGCAAACCCAACGGGCGCACTGCCGTGCTGTTGCATGGCAAGAACTTCTGCGCTGCTACCTGGGAGCAGACCATCGCGGCCTTGAGCACCGCCGGCTATCGCGTCATCGCGCCTGACCAGGTGGGCTTCTGCAAGTCCAGCAAGCCGGCCGCCTATCAGTTTTCCTTCGCGCAGCTGGCCAACAACACGCAGGCACTGCTGAAAAAATTGGGCATCGAACGTGCGGTGGTGGTCGGCCATTCGATGGGGGGCATGCTCGCCATCCGTTACGCGCTGATGTATCCGCAGTCCACCGATCACCTGGCCTTGGTGGACCCAATCGGCCTGGAAGACTGGAAGGCCGAAGGCATCCCTTGGCGCAGCGTCGACGCCTGGTACGACAATGAACTGAAGATCAGTTTCGAGCGCATCAAGAAGTATCAGATGGAGGTCTACTACGCCGGCCAATGGAAGCCCGAGTTCGAACGCTGGGCGCGCATGCAGGCCGGCATGTCGCTGGGCAGAGGTAGGCAGGCAGTTGCCTGGAACCAGGCGCTGACCTACGACATGGTGTTCAACCAGCCAGTGGTCTACGAACTGCCCAAACTTGCCGTGCCGACCACATTGTTCATCGGCCTCAAGGACCGCACCGCGATCGGCAAGGACACCGCACCGCCCGAGGTCAAGGCACGTGTCGGCG
The DNA here is from genome assembly GCF_014199025.1 of Xanthomonas sp. CFBP 8152. Taxonomy (NCBI): domain Bacteria; kingdom Pseudomonadati; phylum Pseudomonadota; class Gammaproteobacteria; order Lysobacterales; family Lysobacteraceae; genus Xanthomonas; species Xanthomonas sp. CFBP 8152. The sequence continues at coordinate 949,549 of NZ_JACHNO010000001.1, read as the reverse complement.
ATTACACCACGCTAGGCAAGCGTGCGGCCGAGGCGATTCCGAACGCCAAGCTCGTCGAATTCGCCGACCTCGGACATTCGCCGCAGGTGCAGGACCCGACACGTTTCAATGCCGCGTTATTGAAGGCGCTTGCGCAGTAAGCAGAGCCGGTCCTCTCCACTTCCCCAACCCGCTACCCAGCCACAATCCGCAACACGTCATCCAGCAACGCCGCCGCCGTCACCTCGGCACCCGCGCCCGGTCCCTGTATCAGCAATGGCTGCTGGCGATAGCGATCGCTGCTGATGGCGACACGGTTATCGGTGCCGGCGCCGCCGGCCAGCGGGTGATCCAGCGCCAACTCGCGCAAGCCGACGCTGGCACCATGCGCATCCACGCGGCCGACAAAGCGCAGGCAACGCCCTGCGGCACGTGCCTGCTGCCAGCGCGCGCCGACCACCGCATCCAGCACGCCCAGCTGCGCATCCAGGGTATCGAGCGGCACCCGCGCAATGCTCGCGGGCACCAGCGATTCCACATGCACCTGTTCGGCTTCCAGTTGCCACCCAGCCGTACGCGCCAGGATCAGCAGTTTGCGCCGCACGTCCTCGCCCGACAGATCGATACGCGGATCCGGCTCGGTATAGCCGGCCGCCATCGCCTCACGCACGCAATCTGAAAACGCGCCATTGCCGTCGTAGCGATGAAACAGCCATGCCAGCGATCCGGACAACACGCCTTCGATCGAATGGATATGGTCGCCGCCTGCCACCAGCGCGCGCACGCTGCTCAGTACCGGCAGCCCCGCCCCGACGGTGGCGCTATCGCCGTAATGCGCACCGCTGGCGTGACGCGCCGCGTGCAAGGCCTGCGCCCGCGACAACGCGGTGCCCTGGCCCAGCTTGTTGGCAGTCACCACATGCACGCCGCGCAGTAGCCATTCCACATGCCAATCGGCGACGACATCGCTGGCGGTCGCATCCACCAGCACATCCCCGACACGCAAGGCGGTGGTCTCCGCCCAGGGTTGCAGCACGGTCTGGCCGCGCGGCGCAGCATTGGCCTGTTGCAGGGCCTGGGCGGCGCTGGTGCCGCAATCGTGGGCAATGCGCGAATTGGCCAACCAGTCGAAGCGCGGCAACTGCAGCTGGCGCTCCTGCAGCGCGGTGTAGCGCGCCACGAACGCGCGTCCCACCGTTCCGGTGCCCAGCAAGGCCAGCCGCGGTGTCGGCGCCACCGCTACCGCCGAAGCGCGGCGCGAAACAGGCAGCACAGTGCTCACGCGTCGACCTGTTTGCGGCTTGCGCTGGTCAGTGTCGCCTCCGCACGCGCCAGACCGGCGCGCAGATCGATCAACAGATCCTCTGCCGATTCGATACCGATCGACAGCCGCAGCAAGCCATCGGAAATGCCGGCGGCAGCGCGTGCTTCGGCAGTCATCGCCGCATGCGTCATCGAGGCCGGATGCGCGATCAGGCTTTCCACACCACCCAGCGACTCGGCCAGGGTGAAGTAACGCAGACCATCGACAAAGGCGCGCACTGCGGCTTCGCCACCATCGAGCTCGAAACTCATCATCGCGCCGAAACCCTTCTGCTGGCGCGCCGCCAGCGCATGACCCGGATGCGCGGCCAGGCCCGGGAAATACACTTGATTGACCACCGCATGCCCGTCCAGCAATTCGGCGATCGTATCGGCGTTTTCCTGATGCACGCGCAGGCGCGCATCCAGCGTGCGCAGACCACGCAAAGTGAGGAAGGCATCGAACGGCGAACCGGTCAGGCCCAGTGCGTTGGCCCACCACACCAGCTGTTGATGCAGTTCGGCATCGCGCGCGACCACCGCACCGCCCACCACATCGCTGTGGCCGTTGATGTACTTGGTGGTGGAATGCAGCACAAGATCCGCACCGAACTCCAGCGGCTTCTGCAGCGCCGGCGACAGGAAGGTGTTGTCCACCACGGTCAACGCGCCGACCTTCTTCGCCGCCTCGATGACGAAGCGCAGATCGGTGATGCGCAGCAACGGATTGGACGGGGTTTCGATCAGCACCAGCTTGGGCGACTGTGACAACGCATCGGCCAGCGAACGCGGGTCGGTGAGGTCGGCGGTGATCAGCGCGAAGTGGCCTTTCTTGGCCAGCGCGTTGAACAGGCGCCAGCTGCCGCCGTAGGCATCGTGTGGCACCACCAGGGTGTCGCCCGGCTGCAGCAGCGCATTGAGCACCAGGTTGATCGCGCCCATGCCGGTGGAGGTGATCACCCCGCCGGCGCCGCCTTCCAGCTCGGCCAGCGCTTCACCAAGCAGATCGCGGGTCGGGTTGCCGCTGCGGGTGTAGTCGTACTGGCGCTTGTTGCCGAAACCATCGAAGGAGAAGTTCGACGACAGCACGATCGGCGGCGTCACCGCGCCATAGGCAGTGTCGCGATCGATGCCGGCGCGGACGGCGGCGGTGGCGGCAGTACAGGGGGCGTCGGCAGGGTCACGAAAGCTCATGCGGTTTCTCCGGTGATGCGAAGGGCAGTGGCGAGGATCGCGTCGATGCGATCGATTTCTTTCAGGAAGGCGTCGTGGCCATAGGGCGAGCGCAGCACGCGCAGACTGCCGCGCGGCCCCAGGCCTTCGACCAGGCTGACCAGGTCGGCCAGCGGCACCAGGCGGTCGCCCTCCACCGCAACGACGACGGTGGGCACGCGTACCTGCGCCGGGTCGATGCGGTGCAGGTCGATGGATTCGGACAGCCGCAAGTAGGCGGTCACCGGGGTGCGCGCGACATACTGCGCGCCCGCGGCATCCAGATAGTCTTCGGCGGCCACGCGCACGCGGCCATTGATCACTTCCGGCGGCGCGTCGAAGCGCTCGCTGAATTCTTCCGGGGTGCGGTAGCTGAGCATGGCGAACTGTCGTGCCAGCGCCAGCCCATGGTTTTCGGCGCATTGCAGCTGACCCAGCGCCACCGCGCGGCGCTGCAGTGCACGCCAGGCGGCGGCATACGGATGCGCGCGATGCGCGCCGCTGACCGCAATCAAGGTGCCGACGCGGGTGGCATGGCGGGTCGCGAACTGCAAGCCGACCAGCGCACCGTACGAGTAGCCGACAAAGCCGTGCAGACGCGCGATCCCCAGCGCATCCAGCAATGCGGCAATCGCATCGGCCTGGTCGGCGGTATCGATCGGCGCATCCAGCGTGCCGTCGGCGCCGAGGAAATCGAATGCCAACAGACGACGCGATGCCGGATCCAGCGCGCGGCCGGCACCGACCAGACCATCCACCCAGCCCTTCTCGGGGAACAGGTCGCTGGCGGCCAGATGGCGATGTGCGGAAATCCCGCCGGCCACGAACACCACCGGCGCATTGGCGGCGCCGATCAGTTCATAGCGCAGCCGCAGCTCGCGCATGCCGGCATGGCGCATCGGCAGGGCAATGACAAGCTCACCGCGCACGGCGATCAAGCCGTCGTCGGTGGCGGCGGGCGTATCGGCGTATTCGGTCGGTGATGGCGATGCTGTATTCACGAGGCTCATGGCGATATCCGGGGTGGATCGGCCATCGAGCTTCGCGGGAGCTCGCGTTCGACGTGCACAAGGCACGATTCGAACCATCTTTCGGCGGACACGACGTCCCCGCAGGATTTGGCACCAAACGCGGGCGCTTGCGCGCTCCGCTGGCTGCCCCGGCATCAAAGGGCCTGTCCCTCCGCCGGTCTCGATGGTGAGGCTAAGATGCCACCGCTTTTCTGCGATGTCAATCTCTTCATGCGGATGGAAAGATATATTTTCATCCGATACCACCCCTGCCTGCGATGGACCGCATACTTGATGTCCCTCCGTTCGAGCCGATCGCGTGCCCCACCACGTGTCTCGCGGCGCCCTGCCCGCCCTCGCCTGGCATTTTTTCATTGCGTTCCTGGCGTGCATCGCACCCGCCAACGCGCAGCAACGCTGGCATTGGCCAGGTGCCGCAGACACGCCTGCGCGCTCGCCAGCAGGCGCAGTTGCGCAGACGGCGCCCGCATCGCCCGGCACCGGCCCGGCGCTGCAGCTGGAGTGGCAGGCCCCGGCCTATCTGGCATGGGTGAACAACCCGCTAGCCGGACCCGCACAGGTGCAGCTGAGCGCACCGCCCAGCGAGGATTACCGCGCCGTGCCGCAGTTGCCGCTGACGGTGCAACTGGCTGCGCACCAGCGCCGCCTGCTCGCCCGGCTGTATCCGGCCAGCAACCAGCGCAGCCTGGGCGGGCTTGGACTCAAGCTCGACGTGGTGCCCGGCGATCCGCAGGCCCGCCCGCAGCAGCAAGTGCGCTACCAGCTCCCGTTTCGCGATGCGCCGATACAAGTGGACCAGGGTTTTGGCGGGGCCTTCAGCCATACCGATGCGCCCAACTGGTACGCGGTGGACTTCGCGCTGCCGCAAGGCACCCCGGTGCTGGCGGCGCGCGAGGGCGTGGTGATGGAGGTACGGCGCGACGTCATCGAAGGCGGCCCGCACGACCAGGCGGCCGGCGGCGGCAACCTGGTGCGGGTGCTGCACGCCGACGGGAGCATGGCCATTTATGCCCACCTGGCGCCCGATGGCGTGGCGGTACGCCCCGGCCAGGTGATGCGCATCGGCGAGCGCCTGGGTGCTTCGGGCAGCACCGGCTTCAGCACCGCCCCGCACCTGCATTTTTCGCTCCAGCGCAATGCGGACATGCGCCTGATCTCATTGCCGTTCCGGATGCTGGGCCCGCAGGGCGAGTTGCAGTTCCCCTCGCCGGCACCGTAAGTGACGGCGCCCGGAAGCGCCCAGCTGCCGACATCGGGCCACCCGGCCAGCGCCACAAAGGCCCGCCGCGGCGAAGCCGCTATAATCGCCGGCTTCCTCAGTTTCCGCGGGCGCCCGACCGGGCGCGCTCAACCCATGTCCGACGTCTCCAACGAAGCCGCGCGCCGCCGCACCTTCGCCATCATTTCCCACCCCGATGCGGGCAAGACCACGCTGACCGAAAAGCTGCTGCTGTTCGGCGGTGCGATCCAGATGGCCGGCTCGGTGAAGGGCCGCAAGGCCGCCCGTCACGCCACCTCGGACTGGATGGCGCTGGAAAAGGAACGCGGCATCTCGGTCACCTCCTCGGTGATGCAGTTCCCGTACGAGGGCAAGATCGTCAATCTGCTCGACACCCCCGGCCACGCCGACTTCGGCGAGGACACCTATCGGGTGCTGACCGCGGTGGACTCGGCGCTGATGGTCATCGACGTCGCCAAGGGCGTGGAAGAACGCACCATCAAGCTGATGGAAGTCTGCCGCCTGCGCGACACCCCCATCATGACCTTCATCAACAAGCTCGATCGCGAGGGCAAGAACCCGATCGATCTGCTGGATGAAGTCGAAACCGTGCTGGGCATCCAGTGCGCGCCGGTGACCTGGCCCATCGGCATGGGCCAGCGCCTGAAGGGCGTGGTGCACCTGATCACCGGCGAGGTGCATCTGTACGAACAGGGGCGTAACTTCACCCGTCAGGATTCGACCATCTTCCCGTCGCTGGATGCGCCTGGACTGGCCGAAAAGATCGGCGCGCAGATGCTGGCCGAGCTGCGCGACGAGCTGGAACTGGTGCAAGGCGCCAGCAATCCGTTCGACCTGCAGGCCTACCGCGCCGGCCAGCAGACCCCGGTGTTCTTTGGCTCTGGCGTCAACAACTTCGGCGTGCAACCGCTGCTGGATTTCTTCATCGAGCACGCACCGCCGCCGCAGGCACGCGACACCACCGGCCGCCGGGTCGAGGCGACCGAAGCCAAGCTCAGCGGCTTCGTCTTCAAGATCCAAGCCAACATGGACCCGCAGCATCGTGACCGCGTGGCCTTCATGCGCGTGTGCTCGGGCAAGTTCACTGCCGGCATGAAGGCACTGCACGTGCGCAGCGGCAAGGACGTCAAGCTGGCCAACGCGCTGACCTTCATGGCCTCCGACCGCGAGATCGCCGCCGAAGCCTGGCCGGGTGACGTGATCGGTATCCACAACCACGGCACCATCTCCATCGGCGACACCTTCACCGAAGGCGAAGCGCTGTCGTTCACCGGCATTCCCAACTTCGCGCCGGAGTTGTTCCGTCGTGCGCGCCTGCGCGACCCGCTCAAGCTCAAGCAGCTGCAAAAGGGCCTGGCACAGCTCTCCGAAGAAGGCGCCACGCAGTTCTTCCGCCCGTTGATGAGCAACGATCTCATTTTGGGTGCGGTGGGCGTGCTGCAGTTCGACGTGGTGGCTTACCGGCTCAAGGACGAATACGGCGTGGACGCGATCTTCGAGCCGGTCAGCGTCACCACCGCACGCTGGGTGCATTGCGACAACGCCAAGAAGCTGGAGGAGTTCCGCGAGAAGAACGCCGGCAATCTGGGCATCGACGCGGCCGGCCAGCTGGTCTATCTCGCTCCGACACGCGTGAATCTGCAGCTGGCGCAGGAACGCGCGCCGGACGTGCGCTTCTCGGCAACGCGCGAACACGCGCATGCCAAGGCGATCGATTGACCGCGGCTTGAACCGATGCATGCAACCGCACCCGCCGGCAATGCGAATTGCTCGCAATTGCGGTACCTTTTTGGCATGAACGCAGACGCCTCTCCCTCGACCGACCTGTGCGACGAGATAGCCAGCGCCGTCACCCACGGCCTGGGTGCCATTGCTGCATTGGCCGGTGGCTCGGTGCTGATCACGCTGGCCGCCGTCTATGGCGACGGCTGGCAACTGGCCACCTCCATCGTCTTCAGCGCCACCCTGGTCTTGCTGTACGTCGCCTCCACGCTGTTTCATGCCATCCCGCATCCCGGCGCCAAGGCGCGCCTGCAGATACTCGATCACTGCGCGATCTATCTGTTGATCGCCGGTACCTATACCCCGTTTACGCTGATCAATCTGCGCGACTCCTGGGGCTGGGGCCTGTTTGCCGCCATCTGGACGATCGCCGCTGCCGGCGTGGTCTTCAAGTTGTTCTTCACCGGTCGTTTCCGGCTGCTGTCGACAGTGCTGTATCTGGCGATGGGCTGGCTGATCGTCGTAGCGATCCAGCCGTTGCTGCGCTCGGTCGATACCTGGTCTCTGTGCTGGCTGTTGGCCGGCGGACTCTTCTATACGCTGGGCACGTACTTCTACCAGCGCGACACCCAGCGCTATTTCCACGCGATCTGGCATTTGTTCGTGCTGGCCGGCAGCGCTTGCCACTTCGTTGCGGTGATTGCGCAAGTGATGTGAAGCGCGATCTGCAGCGCGTTCGCGCGCCGTGCACGAGCCATCGCCAACCATGGCCGGCGTGAACATCGTGACCGACACCTCAGCTGCACCACCTTCCCCCACGCCACGTCGCCGACGCTGGCTGGTCGGGCTTGCCATCGTCGCCGCTATCGTGGTGATCTTCGTGCTGCTATTCCAGTGGAACTGGCTACGCGGCCCGGTCGAGCGCGTGGTCAGCGCCAAGACCGGCCGCGAATTCCATCTCGGTTATCTGGATGTGAAGCTGGGCCGCACGACCACCGTGCGCGGCAATCGGCTGAGCCTGGCGAATGCAGCATGGTCCAAGCGCGGGCCGATGGCCGAGCTCAACTCGGCGGAGATCGATGTCGAGTTGTGGCCGCTGCTGCGCGGCAAGGTGCGTCTGCCGGAAATCCGCCTGGATCAGCCGACCGTCCTGCTGGAAGCCGGCGACGATACCCATCCGGGCAACTGGGTATTCGATCAGGACGATGGCGATGGCAAGATGCCCCGCCTCGGCCGCCTGCTGGTGAACGACGGGCGCCTGCAATACATCGATGCAGCCAATCGCTCTAACGTGGATGTGGCGATCAACAGCCTTGCACCACCGAGCAGCGACCAACGTGCAGCGCCGATCGGCATCGACGGCAAGGGCCGCTGGAAGGGCTATCCCTTTACGCTCAAGGGCAACACCGCCTCGCCGCTGGAGCTGAGCCAGAGCGAGCACCCGTTCCGTATCGATCTGCGCGGCAGCGCCGGCGCTACCCGCACGCACGTGCGCGGCACCTTGACCAACCCGTTCCAGTTTCAGGTGTTCGAGCTGCAAATGGCGCTCAGTGGCCAGGATATGCAGGACCTGTACCCGCTGACCGGTGTGGCCATGCCGTCGACACCGCCCTACAAGCTCGATGGTCACCTGCGCCGCAACGGCCAGCTCTGGCGCTACGAGAAGTTCACCGGTACCGCCGGCGACAGCGATCTGTCTGGCACTGCAGAAGTGGACCTGCGCAACAAGCGTCCGTTCCTGCGTGCCGATCTGGCATCCAAACGCCTGGATTTCGACGATCTGGCAGGATTCGTCGGCGCGCCACCGAAAACCGGCGCGAACGAGTCGGCAAACGCCGAACAGAAAAAACAGGCGGCGCAGCTCGCAGCCAGTGCGCGCGTACTGCCACACACCCCTTACGACTTGTCAAAGCTGCGCGCGATGGATGCGCAGGTACGCTGGCGTGCGCAACGCATCAATGCGCCATCGTGGCCGCTGGATGACATGGATGCCTCGCTGACATTGAAGGACGGCCTGCTGCAGCTGGACCCGCTGAACTTCGGCGTTGCCGGTGGCGATATTCGCTCCACCATCCGCATGGACGCGCGCAAGGAGGTGATCACCACGCAGCTCAAGGCAGGCCTTCGCGGCATTCGGCTGGATCAGCTCTTCCCCGATACCGCACTCGCAAAGCAGGCCTCGGGCGCCATTGGTGGCGAATTCGACCTGCGTGGCCGCGGCAACTCGATCGGCGCGATGCTCGGCACCGCCGACGGCACGATCGGCGTCGGCATGGGTCGCGGTCATGTCGGCAATCTGATCATGGAACTGGCCGGACTGGACATCGCCGAGTCGCTGAAATATCTGTTCACCAAGGACCGTCAAATTCCGGTGCGCTGCATCTTCGGCGACTTCGGTGTGCAGGACGGGCTGATGCAATCGCGCGCGTTGGCCTTCGACAGCACCGACACCATCATCATTGGCGAAGGCAGCATCAGCCTGAAGGACGAGACGCTGGACCTGCTGCTGCGCCCACGTCCGAAAGACCGCAGCATCCTGAGCCTGCGCTCGCCGTTGCGGATTGGCGGCAGCTTCAAGGACCCGACCTTCCGTCCCGACTTCAAGGCATTGGGCCTGCGCGGCGCGCTTGCGGTTGGCCTGGGCATGATCGCCCCACCTGCCGCCTTGCTCGCAACCTTCGAACCGGGTCCCGGCAAGGACAGCGACTGCGGCGGCAAGTTCGCGAAGTAAGTGCACTACATCACTTTGGGCGGCCGGTAAACCTGTCGAACGCTGTAGCGATAATGGCAAGGCGGTAACCGCATGCACTTTCTCTGACTGGTGCAGTGATCCCGAAACCTGCAGTGATGGCCGGGATCAAAAGCAGCTGATCAGACCGCAGTCCTCCGAAGACCGCACGGCATGCACTGCTTGCACCATGCAAACAGACCCTCTCGACTGGTCCTTGGCCGCCCACCGTCGCGGGCCCTTACGCGGCATGGATGCCGCGTAAGCGCCTACAAGGATGTACTTGCGGCATGTCCCGCGATGGTGGGCGGCCAAGGGCCGTGCGACCAGGCCGCAGATCAAACGCTTCAAAAATGATCTATCTGCCCGCCAGACTCCTCAAGTTATTCCGACCAGGAGCGCGGTTCAAAACAAGATGCACGGAAATTAGCCAGCGCTGCTCTAGCTGGCGATGTACCGCTGCAGTTGATCGATATCGCGCTGCTGGTTCTCGATCACCGCCTTGACCAGATCGCCGATGGACACCACGCCCTGCACGCGGCCGCTGTCGACCACCGGCAGATGCCGGAAGCGTCCGTCGGTCATCAACTGCATGCAGCGCTCCAGCGTGTCCGACGGCGACACGGTCACCACCTGGGCACTCATGATTTCGGCAACGCTGGTGGTCGATGAGGCGCGATCGCGCAGCACCACCTTGCGCGCGTAATCGCGCTCGGACACGATGCCGACCAGGCGTGGCCCGTCCATCACCAGCACCGCGCCGATGCCTTTCTCGGCCATCAGGCGGATCGCCTCGATCACTGCGGCATCTGCCGCGACCGCGAATACCTCAACCTGTTTGGTCCCCAACAGCTGTCGTACGGTCTGCATGGCCCGCTCCGCGCTTGGTCTGGTGGTCGCAGACTACTCCCACCGCGCCACGGTGGGTATCGACCAGGTACAGCGGACGCTGCTTGGCTTCGTCATACAAGCGGCCCAGGTACTCGCCAATCAGGCCCAGGGCGATCAGCTGGATGCCGCCCAGGAACAGGATCACCGACATCATGGTCGGCCAGCCGGCCACCGGGTCGCCCATCAGCGCCGCCTTGACCACCACCCAGCCACCGAACAGGAATGCCACCAGCGCGGTGAGCAAGCCCAGATAGGTCGCCACGCGCAGCGGCACGGTGGAAAAACTGGTGATGCCATCCAGCGCGAAGTTCCACAGCCGCCACACCGTGAATTTGCTGCGCCCCGACAACCGCGGCGCACGCCGGTACGGCAGCGCTACCTGACGAAACCCGACCCAGCCGAACAGCCCCTTCATGAAACGGTGGCGCTCGCGCAGCTGCTGCAAGGCTTCCACCACCCGCGGCGACAACAGCCTGAAATCCCCGGTATCGGCCGGAATCGGCGTACGCGACAACTGCCGGATGACCCGATAGAACGCATGCGCCGCACTGCGCTTCAACCAGCTCTCGCCCTCGCGAAAGATCCGCGTGCCGAAGACGTTGTCGTAACCGGCACGCCACAGCGCGACGAACTCGGGGATCAACTCCGGCGGGTCCTGTCCATCGGCATCGAGCAGCACCACCGCACCGGACAGCACATGGTCCAGGCCGGCAGAAATGGCCACTTCCTTGCCGAAGTTACGCGACAGCCGCACCGCACTCACCTGCACATCGGCATCGGCAAGTGCCTGCAACACGCTCCAGGTGCCATCGCTGCTGCCATCGTCGACATACAGCACATGCGTCTGCACTCCACTCAGGCCCGCCAGCACTGCGCACAGGCGCGGATGCAGCAGCGGAATGCTGGTCTCCTCGTTATAGGCTGCAATCACCACCGTCAGGCGGTCTGCGACCACCGGCAGCTGCGCGGGGCCGGACGTGCGCATGCTCACGGCGCCTGCAGATACGCGGGGCCGCCTAGCTGGCGCGCCTGCCGCTGGATCCATGCCGTCCGCCGTTGCACAAAGGCGCCGGGGCGACGGGCGTCATAACGGCGTGGCGAGGGCAGCACCGCCGCCAGACGCGCCGCCTCGGTCGGCGACAACCCGGCCGCGTCCTTGCCCCAGAACTGCCGGGCAGCCGCCTGCGCGCCGTACACCCCGTCGCCGAACTCGGCCACGTTGAGATACATCTCCAGAATGCGCTGCTTCGGCCACAGCAGCTCGATCAGCACCGTGTACCAGGCCTCCAGGCCCTTGCGCACCCAACTGCGGCCTTGCCACAGGAACACGTTCTTGGCGACCTGCTGACTGATCGTGCTGGCCCCGCGCACGCGCCCACCGCGCGCATTGTGATCGCGCGCCTTTTCAATCGCCCGCAGGTCGAAGCCGTGATGCACCGGAAACTGCTGATCCTCCGCAGCCACCACCGAAATCGGCAGGCTGGCGGCGATCCTGTCGTAGTCGCGCCATTGCTGGTGCAGCGAAAAATCCCAATCGCGCTCGCCCCAGGCTTCCAGATAGCGCCCGACCATCATGCTGCTGATCGGCGGATCGATCACCCGCAGCACCAGCACCTGCAGCACGCTCGCGGCGGCAAACAGCAGCGGTGCTGCCAACAGCCAACGTAGCCAGCGCCGCGCGCGCCGCGGTGGCGCCCCCTGCTTGCCATCCAATGCATCCGTCCCCATTGTTCGCTACGACCTTTCATCCCGATGCTCGTTGCATTATCCGGCAACCGGCGTCCCTTACGTTCGATGTACCCATGACCGATCACGATCAGCTTTCCCGTTTCCTGCTGCCTGCTGCCGGCGTGCGCGGCGTCCATGTCCGCCTGACCCAGGCCTGGCATGACATCCAGGGCGCCGCCGACTACCCGCCCGCCGCCCGCCAGTTGCTTGGCGAGGCCGCCGTGGCCGCCGCCTTGTTCACCGGACACACCAAGGTCGATGGGCGTTTGTCGGTGCAACTGCGCGGCAATCAGACGCTACGCACCCTGTTTGCCGAATGCACCGCGGCCGGCACCTTGCGCGGCATCGTGCAGCTGGCCGACGGCGCCGATGCCCCCACCGACCTGCGCGAACTGGGCGAGGCCGCGCTGCTGGCGATCACCATCGAAAACCCCGGCCTGGACCCACGCGAACCGCAGCGCTACCAGAGCCTGGTCGGCATGCAGGCGCCGGATCTGGCCGAAGCCTTCGAAACCTATTTCCAGCAGTCCGAGCAGTTGCCAACCCGGCTGCTGCTGGCCGCGGGTCCGGACCAGGCCGCCGGCCTGCTGTTGCAAAAGCTGCCCGGCGACGAAGGCGACAACGATGGCTGGACCCGCATCGGCGCGCTGTTCGACACCCTGGGCGCCCCGGAATTGCTCTCGGTCGCCAGCGAGGACCTGCTGCACCGGTTGTTCCACGATGAAGACACCCAATTGCTGGGCAGCAAGCCGCTCAGCTTCGGTTGTTCCTGCTCGCGCGAGCGGGTCGCCTCGATGCTGCACTCCCTGGGCGAAGACGAGGCGCGCGCCGCTGCCGAGGCGACCGGCGAGGTCGAGGTTCGCTGCGAGTTCTGCGGGCGTGAGTATCACTTTCCGTTGACCGCGCTGGACGTACTTTTCAACGAGGCGCCGCCGTCGCTGGACGCGCCGGAAAGGTTGCAATAGATAGCGTCCGCGCCGCATTCCGGGGAACGCGGCTACTTGTTAAATAATCATAAACGCCCTAGCATTCTCGTTGCCCGCTCTCGGGAACTTAACAACTGCCCCTGGGTCTGAACTCTGGTATGCGCCACCTTCTTCGCCTCCCGCTTGCTTTGCTGGTTGCTCTCGCGGCAACCACGGGCGTGCACGCGCAGTCGGCATCCCAGCAGTCGCGTGAGAGCACCATCCTGCCGGTTTGGAACAAGGGCAGCGGCAAGGTGGAAGCCTTCCTCTACCTGGAACCCACCGGCGAGCAGAAGGCGGGCGCACGCTGGCACTTCGGCCGCAACTCGCTGGATGCAGCCTTCGGCCTGACCTCCGGCGATTCGCTGGGGCTGATCTGCAACAGCAGCCGCGGGACCAACATCAACGGGCTCGCCAGCCACTGTCTGCTCGCAGGCATCGGCGATGACGAAGAAGACAGCGCCACTGCATCGCGCCGTGTCTCGGCGACCCTGGGCTTCAACCGCGCTGGCGCCCGCGCCGGCGTCACCGCTGGCACCGGCCGCGACACCCTGCCGGCCTGGTTGATCGGCGCCGGCAAGGCGCCGCTGACCCGCGTCGAACAGAACGACCTGACCGTGTTCGGGCAGAAGAACATCGGTCGCGAAGGCTTCGTCTCGATCGGCGGCACCTATGCGCGCGCGCGCTTGGTGCCGCTGGCCGACGTTTCGCCGGCGATCGCCGACCAGTGGGACAGCAAGACCTTGAGCGTCGGCGGCGGCTACGGCGCCTTCAGCGCCAACGTCATCGGCCGCGTCGTCGACGTCCCAGGTCAACCGGAAAAGTGGGAAGGCCTGGGCCTGGGTCTGACCTGGCGCACCCCCTGGAGCGGCCAGTTGACGGTCGGGGCAGAGAACGTCATTTCCCGTGGCAAGAACCCGTTTGCGCCGAGCAACGAGAGCAACAGCGACGGTACGATCCCGTACGTCCGATACGAGCAAGACCTCTAAATCATTGGTTTTAAATGATTTTATCTGACGCCATCGGTTCGTAGCCGGTGGCGTTTCGCGTTTTGAGCCTATGCCTGTGGCCGCCTTTCACGGCTTTCTTCTTTTTTGTTAACGGGACTTTAATTTCTCGCATAACGCATATACCATCGGTTCACCCTGACGTTTTGGATCCGCTTTTTTCGGACCCCCCGACAGGCAAACAACCCTTGGCAGTACCCAAGATCACTTGGAGAGAGAGCTAATGAATTGCAAGTCCAACAAGCTGCGCGATGCAGTCGTCCTCGCGCTTGTCGTGGGCGTCGGCGGTACCGGTACCGCCATCGCTCAGGAAGCCGGCACCACCAACCTCGACAAGATCGAAGTGACCGGTTCGCGCATCAAGCGCGCGGACGTTGAAACGTCGCAGCCGGTTTTCAGCATGAGCCGTCAGCAGATCGAATCGCAGGGCCTGACCTCGATTGGCGACGTGATCCAGAACATCAGCTCCGGCGGTTCGGCGCTCAATAGCAATGTCAACAACGGCGGCAACGGCGAAACCCGCGTCAACCTGCGTAACCTCGGCTCCAACCGCACCCTGGTGCTGGTCAATGGCCGCCGATGGGTCGGCGGCACCGGCCTGGGCGGCGCAGTCGACCTCAACACGATTCCGACTGCTGCCGTCGAGCGCATCGAAGTCCTGAAGGATGGCGCCTCCACGATCTACGGCTCCGACGCCATTTCCGGCGTGGTCAACATCATTTTGCGTCAGAACTTCGATGGCGCCGAAGCGAATGCGTATTTCGGCCAGTACGACAAGGGCGACGGCAGCCGTGAGTCCTACGACTTCACGATCGGCTCCACTGGCGATCGTTGGCACGCCACGTTGGGCGTCGGCTATGTCAAGGAAGAGCCAGTCTGGGCAGGCGATCGCGAAATCTCGTCGGTCCCGGTGTTCGGCGCCGTCGCCGGTACCGGCAACAGCACAACGATTCCTGGCGGTCGCTTCGGCATCTTCGGACCGACCGGCACCAGCGCCACCGGCACACCCACCTTTGGCGCAACGCGCTTCAATGGAACGCCTGGGTTCTCCATCACCAACGACGGCGGTACGACCTCGCGCAACTACACTGCAGCCGACAGCTACAACTTTGCGCCGGCCAACTATCTGGTGACCCCGCAGGAGCGCAAGTCGGTATTCGCCGACGCTGGCCTGTCGATCACGGACAATGTGCGCTTCAAGACCACGGTGACCTACAACGAGCGCGAGTCGAGCCAGATCCTGGCACCGATGCCGGTCGTTCTTGGTCGCTCCGCGCCCGGCACCAACGGCGCAGATATCGTTATTTCGGCAAATAACATCTACAACAATACCGGCCGCGATATCGACTACATCCAGTACCGTGCCGAAGAGACCGGCGGTCGCATCTTCACCCAGAACGTCAAGACGTTCGGGTTCAGCGGTGCATTCGAGGGTGATTTCGAAGTCGGCCAGCGCTTCTTCAACTGGGAAGCCGGTATGTTCTACGGCAAGAATGACCAGACAGATCGCACTACCGGCCTGTTCAATATTTCTGCCCTGCGTAACGCGCTTGGCCCGTCGTTCGTCGACGCTGGCGGCGTGGCACGCTGCGGTACCGCAGCCAGCACGATCGACGGCTGCGTGCCGATGAATATGTTGAGCGGCCCGGGCTCGTTGACCCCGGAAATGCTCGGTTACGCTGGCTTCAATGCACATGACCTCTATGGGTACGAGCAGAAGACCTATTTCGGCAACATCGGCGGCGAGCTGTTTGACCTGCAGGGAGGTGCATTTGCATTCTCCTTTGGTGCTGAACACCGCGAAGAGTCGGGCTTTGACGATCCGGACGCGCTGATCAACTCCGGTGACACCACTGGCAACGCACGTACTGCGACAAACGGCGGCTACAAGCTGGACGAAGCCTACCTCGAACTTGCCGTACCTCTGCTGGCTGACCTGCCGGGCGCACAGTTGCTGGACTTCAGTCTGGCCACGCGGTATTCGGACTACAGCAACTTCGGCGACACCACCAACAGCAAGTTTGGTTTCCGCTGGAAGCCGATCACCGACTTGATGATCCGTGGTAACTGGTCGCAGGGTTTTCGCGCACCGTCGATCAACGAGCTGTTCCAGGGCGTAAGCGATACCTTCGAAGACGTGCGTGATCCGTGCGCTGGCTCCTTCAGCGATGGCTCTGTCAACGGAACGCGTCCGGGTTCGTGCGGCGCGGTGCCGGCCTACGCTCAGGCCAACCCGCAGGTGCGTACCGCCACTGGCGGCAACCCGAACCTGCAGCCGGAAACGTCGACGTCCAAGACTTTGGGCTTTGTGTTCAGCCCGAGCTGGGTCACTGGCCTGGATATCTCGCTGGACTGGTGGAACATCGAGATCGAAGATGCAATCGACACGCAGACCGTGCAGGAGACTCTAGACAGCTGCTATTTGGCAGGTATCGCCAATGCTTGCTCGCTGATTCAGCGCGAACCTACTGGCGAAGTGTCGAATCTGCTGGCAGTGCCGAACAACATTGCGAAAATCGAGGCTGAAGGTTACGACCTGACCGTGGGCTATCGCCTGCCGGACACCGCATGGGGCAGCTTCAGCGTGGTGTGGGACTCGACCTACATGAGCAAGTTCGTGGTCGAGAAGCCGCTGCAGGACCCGGAAACCCGCGTTGGCTTGTACCGTGGCGGCTCGGCCCGTGACAACAACTGGCGCATCCGCTCCAACCTGATGCTCAATTGGGAATTGGGCGACGTCGGTGGCTCGGCATCCATGCGCTACTACAGCTCGCAGGTCGAAAACTGCACGGGCGCCAATGTGGCGACTCCGGCAAACGTGGCACTGCTGTGCTCGGATCCGGATCGTGTGACTGCTGCTGGTGCAGCGCCGCGCAACCACGTTCCCAGCGTGACCTACACCGATCTGGCGGCGTACTGGAAGGCGCCGTGGAACGCACGGGTTACCGTTGGCGTGAACAATGCGTTTGACCGTGATCCGCCGCAGGCAGCGACTGCCTTTGCGAACAGCTTTGACTCGCAGTACGAAATTCCGGGTCGCTTCTACTACATGCGTTACACCCAGAAGTTCTGATATCGGCTGCTCATGTAATACGTAACCAAAAAACCGCGACTCGAAGGAGTCGCGGTTTTTCTTTACCTGACGATCAGGAATCAATCCATGCCGGGCGCCTGAGACCCTACCCCGGAATCAAGGTCTGGATCACATGCTCGACGTAGGCTTCGAAATCTTCGCGGGCTTGCTTGGGTTGCTGCAGTTGCAGCGAGAGCTGCAGGAAGCCGACGTAGGCGGCATAGGCCAGGCGCGCGCGGTGCTGGGCGTCGGTGCGGCTCAGGCCGGCCTGGCGGAACGAAGCGATCAGGTAGTCGAGACGGCGCTGCGAGACACGGTCGATGACCGGGCGCACGGCCGGGTGGTCCAGTGCCTTGAGCAATTCGCTGTAGATCACATGCGGTTTGACTTCGTGCGCGACCAGTTGGAACAGCGCGCGCAAGCGTGCGCTAGGGTCCGGGACGTCTTCCAGGCTGCCGAACACTTCCTTCTGTTCGAAGATCTCCCAACGTTCGAGGGCTGCCTGCAACAACGCATCGCGCGAGGGGAAATGCCAGTAGAAGCTGCCCTTGGTCACGCCGAGACGGCGTGCCAGTGGCTCGACCGCGACGGCGCCCACCCCTTGTTCTGCGATCAGGTCCAGTGCGGCCTGTGCCCAATCGTCCGCGCTGAGGCGATTGCCGCGACCGGACGTGGCGCGGGGTGTGGTGAGGCTTGGGTCGGTAATGTCATTCATTGACGCGATTTAACCATACGCTTGAGTCAGTTGCAGTATGCATCACAAAAAGGACATACAAATGCCACGATTCAATGGCTTAACCGTCCATACCAGGCAGTATTGACAGCAGCCAGGGCAGGTCCATACCATGAGGTATGGTCACATCCTCTCCTAGCCTCGCCCACAGTGCGTCTGCCAGTCGCATCGACGCTGGCGAGACATCGCTTGCCGTGTCGGTGCGAGGTGCTGACCAAGCGGCGACGGTGCTGCTGGCACACGGGTTCGGACAGAACCGGCATGCGTGGGGAAGCACCGCGGCTCGATTGGCCGATGCCGGCTACCGAGCGTTGGCCTACGATGCGCGCGGTCATGGCGATTCCGGTTTCAACGACCCAGGCCTGCCCTACTCGTCCACCCAATTCACTGATGACTTGATTGTGCTGGCAGGCGAGCAGGCCGAGCCGCCGGTGTTGGTCGCCGCATCGATGGGTGGCTTGTTCGGCCTGCTTGCGGAGGCGCGCTGGCCAGGTCTGTTTCGCGCGATCGTGCTGGTCGACATCACGCCCCGCTGGGATACTGCCGGCGTGGAGCGCATCCTGCGTTTCATGACCGCGCATCCGGATGGCTTTGCATCGCTGGATGCCGCTGCCGACGCAATTGCCGCGTATATGCCGCAGCGCCCGCGCAAGACGGCCGAGCAGTTGCAGGCCTTGTTGAGGCGGCGCGCAGACGGTCGCTGGCACTGGCATTGGGATCCGCGGCTGGTCGACGAACTGGCGGGACAGGATCCGCACGCACAGCAGCAGACCTTGCTGCACGCCGCCGCGCAGGTGCGTTGCCCGATGCTGCTGATCAGCGGCGGGCGCAGCGACCTGGTCACGCCGGACAATATCAACGAATTCCTGTCGATCGCGCCGCATGCGCAGCACGTGCATTTGCCCGATGCCACGCACATGCTGGCCGGCGACGACAACACCACGTTTACCGCAACCGTGTTGCATTATCTGGACGCACTGCCCCCGGTTGGCACCATCGCAGCGTCCAACATTACCGAGCATGTCACTGGAGCAAGACCATGAGCATCGTTGCACCGTTCCTCCTCGTCATCCTGGCGGCGGGCATCGCTGCCTATCACCGCATGCGTCTTGCCACCTGGGTTGCGCTGAGCGCCTGTGTGCTGGTGGCCTGCTGGTTGCTGGGTGCCAATCTCACCGCAACCATCGTCGCTGCCGTGCTGGTGGTACTGATCTCGGCGCCGGTACTGTTGCCGTTCCTGCGCAAGCCACTGCTGACCACGCCGCTGATGGGCTTCTTCCGCAAGGTGCTGCCGCCGCTGTCGCAGACCGAACGCATCGCGCTGGAAACCGGTTCGGTGGGCTTTGAAGGCGAGCTGTTCACCGGCGACCCGGATTGGCAGAAGTTGCTCAACTACCCCAAGCCCCAACTGAGCGCCGAAGAGCAGGCCTTTCTCGACGGCCCGGTCGAAGAGCTGTGCAAGATGGTCAACGATTGGGAGATCACCCACGTCCACGCCGACCTGCCACCGGGGCTGTGGGAGTACATCAAGAAGAACAAGTTCTTCGGCATGATCATTCCCAAGCAGTACGGCGGCCTGGGCTTCAGTGCGCTGGCGCATCACAAGGTGATCCAGAAGCTGTCCTCGATCTCCAGCGTGGTCAGCTCCACCGTCGGCGTGCCCAACTCGCTCGGGCCGGGTGAGCTGCTGCTGCATTACGGCACGCCGGAACAGAAAGACTATTACCTGCCGCGTCTGGCGGTCGGCGCCGAGGTGCCGTGTTTCGGTCTGACCGGCCCGTTCGCCGGCTCCGATGCGACCTCGATCCCCGACTACGGCATCGTCTGCAAGGGCGAGTGGAATGGCGCCAACGTCCTCGGCGTCAAACTCACCTTCGACAAACGCTACATCACCCTGGCGCCGGTGGCCTCGTTGATCGGCCTGGCGTTCCGCGCCTACGACCCGGATGGCCTGATCGGCGACAAGAAGGACATCGGCATCACCCTGGCACTGCTGCCGCGCGAGACCCCCGGCGTGGAAATCGGTCGTCGCCATTTCCCGCTCAATTCGCCGTTCCAGAACGGCCCGATCCATGGCGAGGAAGTGTTCATCCCGCTGAGCCAGCTGATCGGCGGCGTGGAGATGGTCGGCAAGGGCTGGAACATGCTCAACGAGTGTCTGGCGGTGGGCCGCTCGATCACCCTGCCCTCCACGGCCAGCGGCGGCGGCAAGTACGCCGCAGTGGTGACCGGCGCGTATGCGCGCATCCGCAAGCAATTCGGCCTGTCGATCGGCCGCTTCGAGGGCGTGGAAGAAGCGCTCGCGCGGATCGGCGGCAAGGCATATGCGATCAGCGCGTTGTCGCAGGCCACCGCTGCGGCGGTGGACCGTGGCGACGTGCCGTCGGTGCCATCGGCGATCGCCAAGTATCACTGCACCACCATGGGCCGCGAAGTGGTCAGCGACATGATGGATGTGATCGGCGGCAAGGGCATCATCCTGGGGCCGCGCAACTTCGCCGGCCGCGCCTGGCAGGCGGCGCCGATCGGCGTGACCGTGGAAGGCGCCAACATCATGACCCGCAGCCTGCTGATCTTCGGCCAGGGCGCGATCCTGTGCCATCCGTGGGTGATGAAGGAGATGCAGGCGGCGCAGGATCCGGATACGCGGCGTGGCCTGGAAGAGTTCGACCAGAGCCTGTTCGGGCATATCCGTTTCGGTATCTCCAACGCAGTGCGTTCGTTCTGGTTCGGGCTGACCGGTGCGCGCATCGGTGCAGCGCCGGGCGACGCGTACACGCGGCGTTTCTTCCGCAAGCTGGACCGTTATTCCGCCAACCTGGCGCTGATGGCCGACGTATCGATGCTGATGCTCGGCGGCAAGCTCAAGTTCAAGGAATCGCTGTCCGGCCGTCTGGGCGACGTGCTGAGCCATATCTACCTGACCAGCGCGATGCTCAAGCGCTATCACGACGAGGGCGCGCCGGCGACCGACCAGCCGCTGCTGGCCTGGGCTTTTCATGACAGCGTGCATAAGATCGAAACCGCGCTGTCCGCGGCGTTGCGCAACTTCCCGATCCGTCCGGTGGGTTGGTTGATGTGGGTGTTGATCTTCCCGCTGGGCCGTCGTGCCGAAGCACCGGGTGACCGCCTGGGACATCGTGTGGCATCGATCCTGATGACGCCGAACGAAGCGCGCGACCGTCTGGGCCAGGGTGTGTTCCTGACCCCGTGCGCCAACAATCCGGGCGGACGTATCGCCAGCTATCTGGCCAAGGCCGTGCTGGCCGAGCCGGTGGAGCGCAAGTTCCTCAAGGCGCTCAAGACCAAGGGCATCGAAGCGCTGGGCTTCACCGCGCAGTTGGACGAGGCCGTGGCCGAAGGCGTGATCACCGGCGACGAGCGCAGGCAGCTGGAGGAGTTGCGCGAGATGATGATGGACACCATCACCGTTGACGACTTCGATCCGCACGAGCTGCGCGCGGCCAGCTACTACGACAAGCCGCAGGCCCAGCAACCGCGCGAAGCGGCGTAAGGCTCAGGGCGAGGTAACAGCAGATAACGGCGGGCTTCGGCCCGCCGTTGTCGTTTGTGGAGACTGGCTGTGGTGGAGGCCGAGCATTTCGCAACTGCACTGCCTGCCGTCAGCGTCTTCGACCAGTTCCCAGCAACTGCAATCCCGGTGGGCTGTCTGGTAAGAGCGGGCTTGCCCGCGATGAAGCTCCACCGGTAACGCCTCATCGCGGGCAGGCCCGCTCCTACAGACAGCGAGCAAGCCGCCTCAGCGCGGCAACCACAGCAACGCCAGGGCAATCAGCGCGGGCAAGGCCTGTACGAAAAAGATGCGGCGGTTGACGCTGTAGGCGCCGTAGCCGCCTGCCACGACGACACAGCCCAGAAAGAAGCTGAGCACATCGGTGCGGGCCTGGAGCGCGCCCCAGAACAGGCCCGCGGCCAGGAAACCGTTGTACAGGCCCTGGTTGGCCGCCAGCACGCGTGTGGCCTGCGCCTTCTCGAGGGTATTGCGGAAGGTCTTCAAGCCCAGCGGCCGCGTCCACAGCACCATCTCCAACACCAGGATGTAGACGTGCAGCAGAGCGACGCACAGACCGGCGGCGATGGCAAACAGGGACATGGCGGATCGGCGTGGTGGATGTAACGGTCAGCATAGCTGCGATTGCGGTCCTGTTGTTCAGAGCAGGCGATGGAACCCATCGCGCCAGCGGTGCATGGCGATGTACGGGACCTGCACGATCGGAGCGTCGCGATTGCCGGAATCGGCGGCGTCTCCCGCGGACGTGTCCCGCGGTGGTTGGTGGGCGGGCACAGATGCTGCAGCCGAGTTGCAGATCAAGCGCTCTACAACTGATCTATTTGCTCGCCACGCTCGCCCGAAGGCAAACGCGGCTAGTTCTCAAACAGCGGCATCGCTTAGGTGCAGCCCAATGCCAAGGTCAAAAGCTCAGTGAGTCGAGCGCGCGGTGCCCTAAGTTGCTTCATTGAAATCCTGCTGCTTACTGCTCGGCTTGTCTTGGCAACTGATTGGGCATGCTGCAAACAATGCCTGTCATGCCCTGCTTGCCTGTGCACACCGACCATCTCGACTGGTCCTTGCCCGCTCACCGTCGCGGGCTCTTACGCGGCATGGATGCCGCGTAAGAGCCTACACGGACGTACTTGCGGCGTGTCCTGCGATGGTGGGCGGGCAAGGACCCTGCAACCTGGCCGCAGATCATCCGCTGTAAAACCGATCTATCCGCACTGGCCCAGCTACCCCGAACAAGACAACCAAAACTCCAAGGCTCAGCGTCTTTTAGCGCATCCGGTGACGCCTTGGTCGATCGAATGCGCGACGCCCTCAACACCAGGAAGTTGCAGATGGCTTTTACGAAAACCATCCACACGGGCTGGTACCCCCACAGTATGTTGCTCCAAGCAATGGTCGCGCCCGCCTGATACCCACGAAGTCGTCTTGTTGGCCGCTTCTAGTCGGAGGTGTGCTTGCTCGTTTCCGCATCGCGTTCTGCGGGCAGTTTGCGCGCCTCGCGCAGCAGGCCGAACGCGCCCAGGGTCATGCCCGATGCCACCAGCAGACCGACGCCGAACACTGCGCTGGAGCCGAATGCGGACACCAGTTTGTGCACCCACACAAAGGTGAGATCGCCACCGCGGTAGATCACGGTGTCGATCGCCGCGCCGGCCTTGTAGCGCCATTCCCGCTCCACCCGCGTGTACAAGGTCTCGCGCGCCGGCTTGGCCAGCGCGAACTCGCTGGAGCGGGTGATCACCTGCACGATCGCAAGCATCATCGGCAACGGCGAGGCCGTCAGCACGGCGTAGCCCAGCGTGATCGCCACGCCCGGGATCAGCAGCGCCGGTGCGATGCCGAAGCGGGACAACAGCGCGCGTGTCACCAGCAGCTGCAAGACCAGGGTAAGCGCGTTGATCGCCAGGTCGATGCTCGCGTAATAGGCAGTGGCGGCCGCTGCGTCCGTGTAGAGCCGCCGTACCAGCGCTGCCTGCTCGTTATAGAGCAAGGTGCCGACGCCCACACCGAACAACACCACAAAGGCCAGCCAGCGCAGCAACGGCTCGCGCACGATCAGCTTGAGCCCGCCCAGCACATCGCCGCCCATCGGCACCTCGCCGGAGCTCAGCTGTCGCTCCTGCTCGCGCGCAACCGCCCACAAGCGCAGACGCAGCACGCAGACCACGCACACCGTCAGGAACCCGGCCGACACCAGCATCAGATGTGCGATGCCGATGCGCTCGACCAGCGTGCGGGTGAGGATCGGCCCGAGAAACGCGCCCAGCGTACCGGCCGCGCCGATGTAACCGTAGTAATTGCGCGCTTCGGCATTGCTGAAGACGTCGGCCATGAAGCTCCAGAACACCGCCACCGCAAACAGGTTGAAGACCGTCACCCACAAGAAGAACGCCATGCCGCGCCCGGGCACGCCGCTGTCGAACAACACGTAGAACAGCAACAGGGTCGCGATGAAGAAGCCATATACCACCGGCAGGAACACCCGGCGCGGATGGCGGCTGACCAGCGCGCCGTAGACCGGCTGCAGCAACACCATGATCAGGAAGGTGCAGGTGAACAGCACCTGCAGGGTGAAGTCCTTGAGCGGCATGCCGCGCGCAGCGAAGAAGGCGATCATGCCGGTGGGAAAGATCGCTTCAACATCCGCCGACGCGCTCATCGCCTCGCGCACCGGACGCAGCACGTAGTAGCCGCTGAGCAGGCAGAAGAAGTACAGGAACGACCACGCCAGCGGCGGCGAGCTGCGCAATGCCGCATTCAGACGGCCAGCCGCCGAGCGCGGCGGAGATGGGCTGGTCATCGGGTAAGGCTCGCTCGCATCAACGGGCGCGACAGCAGGGACATGGCAGCGGCAACACCCGCGAAACAAGCGCGCAAGTTAGCCGATGCCGCGCTGCATCACCAGCGGCAGCGGGCGGCACGGACCATATCGATCGCGTGCGAGTACGGCACGCAGCTTGCAGCTGCCTCCGTACGGGCCCCGCGCTGCGCTGCAAAGGCGCCGAGCAAGTCGATTTATGAACCTAAAATCATCAATAGGATCAATATGATGCCCATTCATCTTCTGGCAGTTTGTGCTATTGCGAAGCGCGGCGCTAGAATCGCCGGAGGCAGTGGAACAGGCGGGATGATCATGACTCAAATGCGCAGGCGCCGACGGTTCCGACCGTTGGCCATCGGGCTGCTCGGGGCGTTATTGCCTTTGGCCCTCTCTTCCACCGCGCAGACACCCGCGCCGGCTGCTTCTGCGCTGCAGCCGGCCACCGTCGTGCAGTCGCCTACCGCTCCGCTGCAATATCGTGCGTCGCTCCCGGCCAGCCAGGTGCTGGCCCCGGCTGCCGGGTTCGATGTGGCCGCGTTCGAATCGATGGCCAATCAGTTGACCTACGGCAATCGCCTGCCCGGCATGGCGATGGCGATCGTGCAGGGCGGCAAGGTCCTGAGCGCGCGCGGCTACGGCGTCACCGACGTCAATCACCCGCAGCCGGTCGATGCCCACACCGTGTTCCGTCTTGCATCGCTGTCCAAGGCTTTTGCCGGCACCATGGCCGGGTTGCTGGTCAACGACGGCGTGCTGCGTTGGGACAGCAAGGTGGTGGACTACGTGCCCGGCTTCCAGCTCAGCAATAACGTCGCCACCCGGCAACTCACCGTTGCCGAGGTGCTCAGCCACCGCGTCGGGCTGACCCGCAATGCCTACGACAACGATATCGAGTCCAACGTCGACTACTACTCGCTCAGCCACAAGCTTGCGGCCGCGCCGCTGCGCTGCGCGCCCGGCGATTGCTATGCGTACCAGAACGTTGCTTTCAGCCTGGTTGGCGATGTGGTGTTCGCTGCGTCAGGCAGCTTCTACGAGCAGTCGGTGGAACGCCGCATCTTCAAGCCGCTGGGCATGAACGATGCGAGCATGGGTCTGGCCGGTATCCAGGCCAGTCCACGCTGGGCGCGCCCACACGTGCGCAGCCGCAATGGCTGGGTGTCGCTGACGCCCAAGCCGACCTACTACCGCCTCGCCCCCGCTGCCGGCGTCAATGCCAGCGCCAGCGACATGGCGCAGTGGTTGCTCGCGCACACCGGCCACCGTACCGACGTGCTGCCTGCGCCGCTGCTGGCGACGTTGCACGCGCCGCTGATCTCCACACCAGGGGAAATGCGTTCGGGTTGGCGCCACGAGCGCGTGGACGCTGCCAGCTACGCGCTGGGCTGGCGCGTGTTCGACTACGCCGGCCATCAAGTCGTCTTCCATGCCGGCGCAGTGCAAGGCTACCGCGGCTTGGTCGCACTGCTGCCCGAGCGCGATCTCGGCATCGCAATCATGTGGAACGGCGAGAGCGGTTTGCCCTCCGGCATGCTGCCGACCATTCTGGATCGTGCGCTGGGCCTGCCCGCCAAGCGTTGGCTGGATATCGATGTGGATGGCGACTTCGGCAGCGAGAACATGCTGGCCGAGCGTCCCGACCCTGCCGGCAAAGGCGCTTCGTCCGGCAAGTCGGTGGCATCGCCGCGCTGAGTCGGCGTTGCTGCGACCTCGCACACAGGCGGCTTCGGCCGCCTGTGTCGTTTCTGGCCAGCAGGATCGAATCGGGCCTGTCGACATCGGTGGCCGGAAGCCGGGCATCGCTCCATGGCCATGCGATGACGGTCATGGCAGGCGCACGTCTGATTCACCTTTTCGACTAAGCGCGTCAGGCCTGACTGAAAAGCGGGCGGTGGTTCGTCGCCACATGATGCTGCCCAATGCATCTCCCTCGCTTGGCGCGACCAACCCATCGCACCGCTACGCCAACCGATGGCGGCACTACCGATCGGGACAGACGATGGTCAGCTGGGCGGGCGGCGCAGCGGTCCAGCCCACCAGAAGGGATGGACCGGCGCAAGCGGTGGCGAATCGCAAGTGGCGAATAGGGCGGCGATAGCCACAACGCTTCGGCCTGACATCCCGTCACGCAGAGCGCGGCGCATCCGGTAGCCATAGCTTCGGCTGCCTGCGTGCGACCGCCACGTCCTCGATCATGGACGTTCTGGACCAATAAAAAAGCTCCCTCCCCGCTGGGCGTCGGGGAGAGAGCTCGATGTTTACGGCGATCGGGTAGTGCGGATCAGATCAGCGGCGCCGGGGTTGCGGGCAGCGCGACCGGAGCGGCCTTCTTCTTGCGAACGGCCGGTTTCTTCTTGGCGACCTTCTTCACAGCAGGCTTCTTGGCGGCAGTCTTCTTGGTGGCGGACTTCTTGGTCGCCTTCTTGGCGACTGCCTTCTTGGCGGTCTTCTTGACTGCCTTCTTTGCGGTCTTCTTGACTGCCTTCTTGGCGGCGGTCTTCTTGGTCGCCTTCTTCGCAGTCTTCTTCACTGCCTTCTTGGCGGCAGTCTTCTTGGTTGCCTTCTTTGCAGTCTTCTTCACTGCCTTCTTGGCGGTTGCCTTCTTTGCAGTCTTCTTGACGGCCTTCTTGGCAGCAGTCTTCTTCACTGCCTTCTTGGCGGTCGCCTTCTTGGCGACCTTCTTGACGGCCTTCTTGGCGGCAGTCTTCTTCACTGCCTTTTTGGCGGTGGGTTTCTTTTTCGCAGCTTTTGCAGTGGCCATGTAATTGGCTCCTCGTCAGTGAACTATGGAGGTGAAACGCCCAGTTGAAGCAAACCCCGCAACGGCACGCCGTCGTCGGGAACCATCCGCAGGTAATGCGCGACGGGACGGATACAGAAACACCCGCATCGAACTGCGACGCGGGTGCGTGATCGGAGCGACTACTGCTTTTTTGGAGAGAAGCGGACCCAGCTCCACCGTGGATAGCGCTTCGGTGGACATCTGAAACAAGCGTGTCGGCTTGATGTTGATCCTGCTCACTCTCTTTCGCAGCAACGTCTGCTGGGCGAAACCTAATCACGCTTTTTTTTACTGTCAACAGTCTTTTGCATTTTTTTTTCAACACCTCGTCGCCATGCGCCCCGTCGAGATGCCCCAAAGACGCTGCGCGATGCCGCGCACAGCTGCCCTTCGCATGCGGTCGTGCAACGGCGTTTTCAAAAAAGCACTTCTTTTGTGCTGTTTTTTTTTTGCGATGCAGACAAGCGCGCCGTTGTCCGCTGCACCGATGGAGCGGCGCACACCTTCTCGCCGCAGTGCGCACCGCCTGTCCGCCAGCTGAAAATTTTTTATCCGCCAAGCTTGCCTGAGGCGTCGCACAAGCAAAAATGCGCAAACTTATTGCGCGGTTCTCGACCCATGCGTGCATCCGCATGCGCTGCCAACGGCATGCACTGCACACCGTGTCCGATGTTGGACGCACGCGATGCTGCAGACATTCTTCACCGGCTGCACGCCATCTCCTCACGATTAGCTCACGTCAGAAATCCGGCACCGCGATGCTGGCATCGTGTTGGACGATGTGGCGCGCGAAGACCACGGGCAAGTGCGATTTGTCGAACATCGGCAACGGCATGGGCCGCGATCGACAGCCGGCACTGATCGGTCGCGTGCAGATCGGCAAGATGCACGCCGTCGTCGGGCAGGATCGGCACGCGGCCACCGCCGCGCAGGCAAAAAAAATGGCCGCTCCAACGAGCGGCCATCCGGGTCTGCGACGGGCCAGGCGAAGTCAGTGCGCGTCGTCTTCCAGCAGCTCGGCGTAGTCGTCCGGCGTCAGCAGGTCGTTGAGCTCTTCCTTGTCGTCGAGTTCGACCACGAAGATCCAGCCTTCGCCGTAGGCGTCTTCGTTGATGGTTTCCGGCTTGTCGCTGAGTGCGCTGTTGACCTCAACGACGGTGCCGCTGACCGGGCTGTAGACGTCGGAGGCGGCCTTGACTGACTCCACCACCGCCGCGCCGTTGCCAACCTGCACGGTGTCACCGACGCCGGGCAGTTCGACATAGACCAAGTCGCCCAGCAAGCCCTGCGCATGGTCGGAGATGCCGACAGTCACGCGGCCGCTGCTTTCGACGCGGGCCCACTCGTGGGACTTTAGGAACTTGAGGTCGCCAGGGATCTCGCTCATGGGTGTGCTCCGGGGAAACTGAGGGGTTGGGGACAGGTGGCTAGTTTAGACCGCACGACAAGACAGGTGCACGCGTGTCGGCAGATGGCGGGTGGCGACGGATGTTGCACGCCGCCGGATGTTTGCATGTCCGGCAGCATTTGACTCATTCGCCAAGGACGCCGGGCTGCGCCTGGCCGTCGCGCACGAACGGAAACTTCACCGCGCGCAACGGCACCTGCTTGCCACGGATGTCCACGCGCAGCGCATCGATGCTGCCGGCCGGCACACGCGCGAACGCGATCGCCTTGCCGAGCGTGGGCGAAAAGGTGCCGGACAGGATCTCACCTTCGCCGCTGGCGCTGAGCACGGTCTGGCCATGCCGCAGCACGCCCTTCTCATCCATCACCACACCGATCAGCTGACGCGGTGCGCCCTGCGCTTTCTGCGACTCGAGTACGGCGCGACCGATGAAGTCGCGGCCGTCGTCCAGGGCGATCGTCCAGGCCAGCGCAGCCTCGTACGGACTGACCGTGTCGTCCATGTCCTGGCCGTAGAGATTCATGCCGGCCTCCAGACGCAAGGTGTCGCGGGCGCCCAGACCGGCCGGCTTGACGCCTTGCGCGAGAAGTGCGTTCCAGAACGCCACCGCTGCCTCCTGCGGCAACACGATTTCAAAACCGTCTTCGCCGGTGTAACCGGTACGCGCAAGGAACAGCTCCACCCCATCGCGCGAGCGCGTCTGCAGCGCAGCGAAACGGCCGAGCTTGCTCGCCGCTGCGGTATCGGCCGGATCCACCAGTTCAATGACCTTGGCGCGCGCGTTGGGGCCTTGCACGGCGATCATCGCAAAGTCGCCGCGCTCTTCCACGCGCACCTGGAAAGCTGCGGCCTGTTCGCCGATCCACTGCAGGTCCTTTTTGCGGGTGGCGGCGTTGACCACCAGGCGGAAGAAGTCCTCGCGCAGGAAGTAGACGATCAAATCGTCGATCACCCCGCCCTGCGGATTGAGCATGCAGGTGTACAACGCCTTGCCGGAGACCTTGAGCTTGTCCACCGAGTTGGCGAGCAGGTAGCGCAGGAACTCGCGCACGCGTGGACCGTGCAGGTCGACCACGGTCATGTGGCTGACATCGAACATGCCGGCGTCGCGACGCACCTGATGGTGCTCGTCCAGCTGCGAGCCGTAATGGATCGGCATGTCCCAACCGCCGAAGTCGACCATCTTGGCGCCAAGCGCACGATGGGTGTCGTTGAGGATGGTCTTCTGGGTCATGCGCGCCGGTCCAAGGGAAAGAGGACCATTATCGCCGCCCGGCCGCGCTTGGGGGAACGGCGCAGGCCACGCAGCAGCGCGCTGCGCCAGCCGGACCTGGCCGCGCCATATCGCGCCGCACTGCAGCATCGCTGCCTCGGCGCGACGCGCGTGCCTGGCCCGATCAACCGGACGCCTGCACCTGCAAGGTGTCGGCGTTGCGCATCTCGCCGCAACGGAGCAGGCAGCCGCGCGTTGCGAAACGCCGACGTTGCTGCGAAGGCGCGCTCAGACGCCGCGCGGCGAGAACATGATGATCGCCATGCCGAGCAGGCAGCACGCTGCGCCAAGCAGATCCCAACGCGTCGGCGTCACCCCGTCCACCCACCACAGCCACACCAGTGCACTGGCGATGTAGACCCCGCCATAGGCGGCATACACGCGCCCGCTGGCATCGGGATGCAGGCTCAACAACCATACGAAGATGGCCAGGCTCAACGCCGTCGGCAGCAGCAACCAGATGCTGCCGCCTTTACGTAGCCAGAGATAAGGCAGGTAGCAACCGACCAGCTCGGCGATGGCGGTGGCCGCGAACAACAACAGCGTGGTCGGTGCGACATTCATGCACGGCCTGGCTTGCCGACGCCCTGCTTGCCGGCATCAGCTTGCTGCAGCTCGGAGGTGTCGCGCGCCTGATCGCCGACCGCCGGCGCGTCAGTGACAGGCGTTGCGGCAGCCAGGTGACCGAAAGCAGACGGATCACCGCCGCGTTCGCCGCGCTTGACCTGTTGCCACAGCGCCTCCTGTTGCTGCAGCGAGAGTGCGACCAAGGAGGTGCCATTCGCCTGCGCCTGCGCTTCCATTGCGCGAAAGCGACGCTCGAACTTGAGGTTGGCGTGGCGCAGCGCCGCACCCACGTCGACCCTGGCATGGCGCGCCAGGTTGGCGCAGACAAACAACACATCGCCGAGCTCGTCCTCCAGCCGGGCCTGGTTGTCGGCGACCGGGCCACGGCCGAACTCCACGCGCAGCTCCTCGATTTCTTCCTGCAGCTTTTCCAGCACCGGGGCCGGGCCGGGCCAATCGAAACCGACCCGCGCCGCACGCGCCTGCAGTTTGGTGGAGCGCTGCCATTCCGGCAGGCCGCGTGCGATGCCGGCGAGCGCGGAGTCGTCCTGATGGCCCGCCGCGCGACGTTCGTCGCGCTTGATCTGCTCCCAGTTGGCGCTCACCGCCTGCGCATCGTCGGCGCGTTGCTCGGCGAAGACATGCGGGTGGCGGCGCACCAGCTTGTCGCTGAGCGTGGCGACCACGTCGGCGAATCCGAACGCGCCCTGCTCGGCGGCCATCTGCGCATGGAAGACCACTTGCAAGAGAAGGTCGCCCAGCTCGTCGCGTAGAGCCGGCAGGTCGTTGCGATCGATGGCGTCGGCGACTTCGTAGGCTTCTTCGATGGTGTACGGCGCGATGCTGGCGAAGGTCTGCTCCACATCCCACGGACAACCGTGCTCACGGTCGCGCAGGCGCGCCATCAGCTGCAGCAGGCGCTGGAGGTCGCCGGTCGGCGGGGACTGAGACATGGTGGGTTCCTGGCAGATGTGGTGCAGTTGAGCGGCGTGGCCAAGCGATGCCGTTAGCAAGTACCGCGTCACCTGGCGGCAGGCGATGCGTAAGGACCGCGTTGGACATGACTGCATCGGGATTGCACGCAGCCGTCGGAGCCTTCCGGCGGGCGCGCAGGCAGCTGTCGGCGATGCTCACACCAGCCAGCTGCGCCATGGCAGATTGGGATCGCCCAGCGCGATGAAATCGCCATTGAGCAAGGTGTCGCGGCGGTTGTAACGGAACGGTTTGCCGGTGCCGCCGGCCAGCAGCACACCGCCGGCGGCGTGCAGCACGCACTGGCCGGCCGCGGTGTCCCACTCGGAGGTAGGGCCGAAGCGCGGATACACGTCCAGGTCGCCTTCGGCGATGCGGCAGAACTTCAACGACGACCCTTGCGCGACCACATCGATCTCGCCCATGCGCTCCAGCGCGGCAGCGGTGCGGGCGTCGCGGTGCGAGCGACTGGCGGCAACCCGCAGCGGCGTGGCCGCCGGCGTACGCGTGTGCAACATCTCGTCGCGGTCGCCATCGCGGCGGTAGGCGTTCTCGCCGCGCGCGGCATACCAGACCCGGCCATCGACCGGCGCCTGCACCACGCCGAGCACCGGTGCACCCATATGGATCAGTGCGATGTTGACGCTGAACTCGCCGTTGCGCTTGACGAACTCGCGGGTGCCGTCGAGCGGGTCGACCAGCCAGTAGCTGGTCCAGAACTGACGGTCTTCCCAGGCCACGTGCGCGGATTCTTCCGACAGCACCGGCACGTCCGGGGTGACCCGGCGCAAGCCTTCGACGATGACACGATTGGCGGCAAGGTCGGCCTGGGTCAGCGGGCTGGCGTCGTCCTTGATCTGCACCGCGAAATCCTGCGCATAGACATCCATGATCGCCGCCCCCGCCTCGCGGGCGATGGCGATCACGGTTTCGCGCAGTTCCATCGGGATGCGGATCATGGGTTGCGCTCCAGCCACTCGCGCGCGATGAACAAGGCGGCCAGCGAACGGCCTTCGGAAAAATCTTCGCGCAGCATCAATTCGTCCAGACGGGCGATCGGCCAGGGCACCACCTCCATCTCTTCCGGCTCGTCGCCCACCAGGCGCTCGGGATAGAGGTCGCGTGCCAGCACCAACCAGGATTGGTGACTCATATAAGTAGGAGCGAGCGTCATCGCACGCAGCACCTGCACCTGGCGCGCGCCGTAACCGGCTTCTTCCTTGAGCTCGCGGTCGGCGGCCTGCTCCGGTGTCTCGCCGGCATCGATGCGGCCCTTGACCAGACCCAGCTCGTAGCGATGCACGCCGGCGGCGTATTCGCGCACCAGCAACACCGTCTGCGCGTCGAGCATCGGCACCACCACCACCGCGCCATGACCCTGGCTGAGCTGGCGTTCGTAAAGGCGACGCTCGCCATTGGAAAACTCCAGATCCAGCTGCTGGCGACGGAACGGCCCGTCGCCCAGATCGGTGATCTTGTGGATGGTCGGCAGGCGCGGGCTCATGCGCAGCACGCAGCGGCGAAGCCGACCGATAGAATAGGCGTATGCATCGACATGTTCATGAGCCCGAAATCCTAGCAGACCCGGCAGCCTCTCAAGCTGACGAACATTGGCGGCAACGCGATCTTGAGGTGCTGTGGCACCCCTGCACGCAGATGCGCGAGCACCCGCACACACTTCCGCTGGTGCCGATCGCCCGTGGCGATGGCGCGTGGCTGATCGGCCACGACGGCCGCCACTATCTGGACGCGGTCAGCAGTTGGTGGACCAACCTGTTCGGCCATAGCGAACCGCGCATCGGCGCGGCCATCGCGCGCCAGGCTGGCGAACTGGAGCAGGTGATGCTGGCCGGCTTCACCCATGCGCCCGCCGTGCAGCTGGCCGAGCGTCTGCTGGCGATCGCGCCGCGCCAGGCCGGCCGCGCGCCGTTGTCCAAGGTGTTCTATGCCGACAATGGCTCGGCCGGCGTGGAAGTGGCCTTGAAGATGGCCTTCCATTATTTCCACAACCGCGGCGAGCACCGCCGCACGCGTTTCGTGGCGCTGGAGAACGGCTACCACGGCGAGACCATCGGCGCACTGTCGGTCGGCGACATTCCGTTGTATCGGCGCGTATATGCGCCGTTGCTGCTGGAGTCGATCTTTGCGCCCTCGCCCGATGCCTACCTGGCCGAGCCTGGACAGAGCGCGGAAGACTACGCACTGCAGGCGGCCGATGCGCTACAGGCGGTGTTCGAACAATCCCCTGGCGAAATCTGCGCACTGATCCTTGAGCCGCGCGTACAGTGCGCAGGCGGCATGCGCATGTATCACCCGGCCTATCTGCGCCGCGCACGCGAATTGTGCGACGCGCATGGCGTGTTCCTGATCGCCGACGAGATCGCCACCGGCTTCGGTCGCACCGGTAGCCTGTTCGCCTGCGAGCAGGCCGGGATCATGCCCGACCTGTTGTGCCTGTCCAAGGGGCTGACCGGCGGATTCCTGCCGTTGTCGGCAGTGCTGGCCACGCAGCAGTTGTACGACGCGTTCCTGGACGACGCGCGCGAACGTGCGTTTCTGCATTCGCATAGCTATACCGGCAATCCGCTGGCATGCGCCGCCGCGCTGGCAACCCTGCAGATCTTTGCGGATGACGATGTCATTGCGCGCAACCAGCGCACCGCCGCGCACATGACCACGCTGGCTGCGCAGATCGGCGAACACCCCGCGGTGGCGGACGTGCGCCAGGCCGGCATGATCGTGGCGTTCGAACTCACGCAGGGCGGCGACAAACGCACGCCATTCCCGGCTGCGGCGCGGGTGGGCCTGAAGGCCTATCGCGCCGCACTGGACAAGGGCGTGGTGCTGCGCCCGCTCGGCGACGTGCTGTACTGGATGCCGCCGTATTGCGTGGACGACGCGCAACTTGCGCTGCTGGCTGCGACCACCCGCCACGCTATCGGGGAGGCCGTCGCATGCGCCTGACCCGCTCCCATGTCGCACTGCCGCTGCACTGCGACCAGGAGGTGACGCTGCCGGAAGAGTCGGCCAATCACCTGCTGCGTGTGCTACGACTGCGCGAGGGCGATGCCTGCGTGCTGTTCAATGGCGACGGCAGCGACTACCACGCGCGCATCACCCTGGCCGGCAAGCGCGAGGCACGCGCACTGGTGGAACGTGCCGAGCCGCTGGGCAACGAATCACCGTTGTCGATCACCCTGATCCAGGGCATCGCGCGCGGCGAGAAGATGGATCTGATCCTGCAGAAGGCCACCGAGCTGGGGGTGACGGCGGTCGTGCCGGTCAACGCCGAGCGCACCGAGGTCAAGCTGGATCCGGCGCGCCTGGAAAGACGCCTGGCGCATTGGCGCAGCGTGGTGGTGTCGGCCTGCGAGCAGTCCGGGCGTGCGCGCATTCCCACGGTCGCTGCGCCGCACGGCCTGCAGGACGCAGCGCAGGCCAGCGACCGGCAGGCGCTACGGCTGACGCTGGACCCGTACGGCGAGCATCGCCTGGGCACCCTTGCGCTGGGCGCACAACCGCATGTGGTCGTGGCGATCGGCCCGGAAGGCGGCTGGTCGCCACGCGATCGCGCCACCCTCGCCGAGGCAGGCTTCAGCGGCCTGCAACTGGGGCCGCGCATTTTGCGCACCGAAACCGCGGGGCTGGCCGCGATTGCGGCGCTGCAGTCGCGGCTCGGGGATCTATAGCGCCATGTCGTCGTAGGAGCGCACCTGGGCGCGACCGGGCGTTTATCGGTAACGCTTCGTCGCGCCCGGGTGCGCTCCTACGGGGAAATGCGGCCGTTGCGTGTTGCATTGACTGCACCGTCCACTGCATCCCGGCCTGACACCCACGCTGGCTCGTAGGAGCGCACCTGGGCGCGATTGGGCATTATCGGTAATGCCTCGTCGCGCCCTGGTGCGCTCCTACGGGGATGCGGAGTTGATCGGTGGGTGCAGACAGCTGCACCGGGCGATGCGCACGCGCTCAGCGGCCGTGCTGCAGGAACCAGCTGGCCGCGCCGATCACACCGAGCTGGCCGTGCTCGACGATACTGACCGGCACCTGTTCCAGCGCCGGACGCAATGCGCCCTTGTCGAGCAGACGTGCGACGAAATCACTTGCGGCCACGAATGCGGCAATCTGCGGCAGGAACCCACCCGCCAGATAGACGCCGCTGCGCACGCCGTAGAGCAGCATCATGTCGCCGACCACGCTGCCCATGAAACCGCAGAACGCCTGTAGCGCATCGCGCGCCAGTCCGTCATCCCCAGCCAGTGCGGCAGTAGTGACATCGGCCGGGCTGGCATGCAGCACCGGCGCGCCACGCAGCGCGGCCAGCGCGGTGTAGAGATTCAACAGACCCGGGCCGGAGAGCAGGTGCTCGGTGGCCACGTGCGTGCGCGTGCGGCGTAGCTCCTGCAGCAAGGCCACCTCCAGATCGCTGGCTGCGGCAAGCGCGGCGTGGCCGGCCTCGGTCGGCAACACCACCGGGCTGGCACCGTTGGGAATCCACAACGCCGCGCCCAGGCCGGTGCCGGGACCCAGTATCAGCGCCGGACCCGGTGCGCCCTGCGGCGGGCCGGACAACTGCATGACCTGATTGCCGGCCATGTAATTGGCCGCATGCGCCACCGCTTCGAAATCGTTGACCAGATGCAGCGCCTGCATGCCGAGCTGGCGGCGGATCTGCTCGGGCGCCAGTACCCACGGCAGGTTGGCGGTGATCACGCTGCCGTCCTCCAGCGCATACCCGGCGCTGGCGATGACGCCGCGCTGCACCGGTGCGCAGCCCAGCTCCGCAAAGAACGCGGCCATGATCTCGGCCAGGCCCGGGTAATCGGCGCACCGGTACTTGCGATAGTCCAGCACTACGACCGGTTGGCGTGGATCGACGCTTTCGCACACCAGCGCCAGACGCACATGCGTCCCTCCTACGTCTGCGGCAACGAAGGTGTCGGGGCGCGGAAAGGCCACCGCTTCCATTGGACTGCTTGCGCTCACGCATTCTCCTGATAAGTGGCCGCGGGCCGACGTCACGCCCGTCGTCAGACGAACGGTGACGGCAGACAACGTTGTCAGCAATTGCCTTGCAACGCAACCGTGACGGTTACGATTTAAACAGGATGCCGCAAATTTCATCATCCACTGAAAATCCGCACCTGCGGCAACGATTTCAGCACAGACCATGGCCTCTCATCCGCACATACGCGATTCCCCATAGAAGCGGCCGATCACAACACAGACGCGCTATTGGCACGCTGCACGACAGTCATGACGAGGTGCATGGCGTCAACCGGAAATGCTGCAATGCAGCGCAATCGCAGTCGCTTCAGAGATCTGTGACGATGTGTTGACAACGCTGTCAACGCTACGCGAGACTCGATCTAAATCGGAGTTATGGCAGGCGGGGCCATGGACTGTTCGCCACTCAGGAACGGGCCCTCCCTCGCCGGCGCATTCCAGGTTCGTGAGCGGGACATCGCCTGATGTCCGACTCGCTGAAGTCGCAGTCGCTCTATCGCTTCACCACACGGGGGACACCTCCTCTACCACGCGAATCACCTGGACCCGCCGCTTGCGACGCGTGCCAGTGCGATCACCGCGATCGGTCAGGGCGTGTTGTTTTGCCGGCCACGCCGAGCGCGTGACGCCTTTCCGAGGCGGCGCGCTCACAGCACTAACCAACGAGGTTTAGCCATGCACAGCCGCACCACGACGTTAGCACTCTGTATCACCGCCGCTCTGTACTGCTCCGGCTCTGCAATGGCTGCCGGACAAGAACAACAGGCTGCTGCTGCCACACCGTCGACGACCACCGAGCTGGATACCGTCACCGTCACCGGTTATCGCGCGTCGCTGGAGAAGAGCCAGGCGGTCAAGCGCTCGGCCAACTCGATCGTCGATGCGATCAGCGCCGAAGACATCGGCAAGTTCCCGGACGTCAACGCCGCCGAATCGCTGTCGCACCTGCCGGGCATCAGCGTCGATCGCCAGTTCGGCGAAGGCGAAAAGGTCAGCATCAACGGCACCGACCCGGCCTTGAACCGCGTGCTGCTCAACGGCCAGACCATCGCCTCGGGCGACTGGGGCGGCAACCCGACCGACACCAGCGGCCGTACCTTCAACTACACCCTGCTGTCGCCGGAAATCATCGGCCTGATGGAGGTCTACAAGACCCCGGAAGCGCGCATCGACGAAGGCTCGATCGGCGGCACGGTGATCGTGCACACCCGCAAGCCATTGGACCTGCCCAAGAACACCATCCGCGGCTCGGTCGGTTACAACTACAACGACCGTTCGGAAGAAGGCAATCCGCGCGGCTCGGCGCTGTGGAGCTGGAAGAACGACGACGAGACCTTCGGCGCGTTGATCTCCGCCACGCATGACAAGCAGGATCTGGCACGCGCCGGTATCGAATACTTCGGCTACACCACCGGCGCCAACATTCCCGCCAGCGCCACCATCACCGGCGACGGCAGCGATGTAGCCACCGCCCGTGTGCCGGCCGGTATCAACAGCGCGTTCTTCCAGCAGACCCGCGAACGCAGTGGCGTGCAGGGCGCGTTGCAGTGGAAGCCGAACGAGCAGAACGAGTTCAACCTGACCGGCCTGTACATCAAGGGCAAGTACAACAACTTCAGCGAATCGCGTTACGTCTGCCCGGCGTGCAACAACGACCTGCAGAAGGTCACCAGCGCCAATGTGCAGAACGGCGTGGTCACTTCGGCGACCTTCGGCGATGGCGCCGCGGGGCAGCCGTACGCACAGCTGGACGCGAACTATCGCGAGAGCACCGTCACCACCAAGAGCCTGAACCTGCGTCACGACTGGTCGGGCGAGAAGTGGGTGTTCACCACCCAGGTCGGCGACACCAAGGCCACCGGCGGCAAGAACCCCGAGTACCTGATGAAGTTCCTGATGACCGACGGCGGCTACAACTACGCCTTCGACGGCCAGAACACCGCGGTGAACTACGACAACGGCGGCGCCTCGAACTGGACGCTGCCCGGTTCGCCGGCCGGCCTGCCTGCGGGTTCGCAGGACTCCAGCGCGATGCAGGCCGGCGGCATCTTCTATCAGAAGAGCACCGACGAAGAGAAATACTTCCAGTGGGATGCGGCACGCGATCTGGAGCTGGGCCCGTTCACCAAACTGATGTTCGGCTACAAGTACATCAACCACAACAACGGCGTGGACGCGCGCGGCAACCGTATCAATACCACCGATGCGATCTCGCTGACCCAGTTCAATCCCGGTACCACCCCGAGCGGTCTGTACGACGGTCTGGGCGCAAGTGGCGACCTGACCACCTGGCCGACCGCCAGCCTGAACTCGATCCGCAACTATCTGCTGTCGCAGCCGCAGGGTCCGTACCGTCCCGATTACGGCTCCTCGTTCGAGGTGAAGGAGATCACGCAGAACTTCTACACCCAGTTGAACTACGAGACCGGCAAGTGGCGCGGCAACGTCGGCGTGCGTCTGGTCGACACCACAGACAAGTCGCTGTACTGGCAGACCGCCGATGGCGGCACCAACTACTCGCGCGTGGCCGAGAACAACGACTATCGCAAGGCGCTGCCGAGCTTCAACATCGCCTACGACATCACCGACGATGCCGTGCTGCGCTTCTCGGCTGCCAAGGTGATCGCACGTCCACGCTATGGCGATCTGGCCGGCACATTCAGCATCAGTAGCGCCAACGGCAACCTGACCGCCGGTGGCGGTAACCCGGATTTGAAGCCGTACGAGTCCACCAACTACGACCTTGCTGCGGAATGGTATTTCGCGCCGTCCAGCATGCTGTCCGGTGAAGTGTTCTATCGCGACATCAGCTCCTACATCGTCAACACCACCAGTCAGCAACAGCTGACCGATCCGATCAGCGGCAATTCCGGTATCTACACGGTAACCTCGCCGATCAACGTTTCCGATGCCAAGGTCAAGGGTGTAGCGGTCAACTACCAGCAGACCTTCGGTCTGGGCTTTGGCTTGCAGGCCAACTACACGTTTGCCGAATCCGATTCCAGTTCCGGTCTGAACCTGCCGTACCTGTCGCGTGATACCTACAACGTGATCCCGTACTGGGAGCACGGCGACTGGACGGTGCGTGTGAACTACAGCTACCGCTCGAAGTACTTCACCCAGATCGGCCGGTTGTCGTCGGAAGATTTTGCAGACAGCTACAAGCAGCTCGACCTGACCGCCTCGTACCAGATCACCGATTACATGGGCATCACCTTCGGCGCGACCAACCTGCTCGATTCCACCTATCGGGTCTTCAGCAACACCCGTGATACCCCCACGGCGTTCTACAAGAACGGCCGCGGTTATCAGGCCCAGTTGAACTTCAAGTTCTGATGTAGCACCGGCGCGCCACCGACCCTCCACGGTGGCGCGCTTTTTTTTGAGCTGTGCGTTGCATGCAGCGCACAGCTCGATGTTGTACCAAGGAGTGGTACTGGCCACGCCCCTTCGCGGTTGAGGGCGCATGGCCAGGCCCGCTTTTGCCATCCACGTGCCGGCTGCGCTGCAACCGCCATGTCTCGCTTGAAGGAGTGCAGTTCCCATGACGACCGATAGCCGCCCTGCGGCTCCATCCCGCCGCCACGCCGGAGCTGCACCCAGAACGCGAATGCCCGCGCTCGGTCTGCTGCTCGCGTTGCCTGCTGCCACGCTCAGCGCGCAATCGCCCACCGCGCCCACCGCCACCACGCTCAGCCCGGCACAGATCGACCAGCAGTGGCTCAGCGCCACCGCCAAGTACGCACCCGAGCGCGAGCGGCTGGTGCGCGAAGCCGAACAAGGCGCGCGCAAGGGGCCGTTCCGCCCCGATTGGGCTGCGCTCAAGGCCTATCAATCGCCGGCGTGGTACGACAACGCCAAGTTCGGCATCTTCATCCACTGGGGCGTGTTCTCGGTGCCGGCGTTCGGCAGCGAGTGGTACTCGCGCAACATGTACCTGGAAGGCTCCAAGGAATTCGCCCATCACGTGGCGACCTACGGGCCGCAGGCGCGCTCCGGCTACAAGGATCTGATCCCCAAATTCACCGCACCCAAGTTCGATCCCAATGGCTGGGCCAAGCTGTTCCGGCAATCCGGCGCACGCTATGTGGTGCCGGTGGCCGAGCACCATGACGGCTTTGCGCTGTACGACTCCAGGTTGTCGGACTGGACCGCGGTCAAGATGGGTCCCAAACGCGATCTGCTGGGCGAATTGTCCAAGTCGATCCGCGCGCAGGGATTGCACTTCGGGCTGTCTTCGCACCGCGCCGAGCACAACTGGTTCTTCGATGGTGGACGCACCTTCGATTCGGACGTCAACGACCCGCGCTATGCCGCGCTGTACGGCCCGGCGCAGGTGCGTCTGCCGGGCAAGGACGATGCCGATGTGGCCAACGACTGGACGCCGGTGTCGCAGGCGTGGCTGGACGACTGGCTGGCGCGTACCACCGAGCTGATCGACACCTATCAGCCGGACCTGATCTATTTCGACTGGTGGATTGCCCACCCCACCTTCCGCAGCAGTCTGCCGACCATGCTGGCCTACTACTACAACCAGGGCGCGGCGCGCACCGAAGCCGATCGCGGCGTGGTGGTGAACTACAAGCTGGGCGCGTTTCCGGAAGGTGCCGGCACATTGGACATCGAGCGCGGCCAGCTCACCGGCATCCATCCCACCCATTGGCAGACCGATACCTCGGTCAGCAATGCCTCGTGGGGCTACATCGAAAACGACACCTACAAGTCGCCGACCTTCATCATCCACATGCTGGCCGACGTGGTGGCCAAGAACGGCAACCTGATGCTCAACATCGGCCCGCGTGCCGATGGCTCGATCCCGGATACCGAGCGCGGCATCCTGCTGGCGATCGGCAAGTGGCTCAAGACCAACGGCGGCGCGATCTACGACAGCAAGCCGTGGCGCGTGTATGGCGAAGGCCCGACCGAGGTGGTCGGCGGCACCTTCCAGGACGTCAAGACCAAGCCGTACACCGCCGAGGATTTTCGCTTCACCACGCGCGATGGCGCGCTGTATGCGATCGAACTCGGCTGGCCGGCCGGTGGCAAGGCGGTGATCCGTTCGCTCACGCCGGCCGACGGCGTGCGCGGCGTGACGCTGCTGGCCAACGGCAGGAAAGTGCCGTTCGAGCAGCAGGCCGACGGCCTGCATCTGAGCCTGCCTGCCAAGCCAGTGGGCGAGCACGCCTACGTGCTGCGCATCGATCTTTCTTCTTCCACTCCCTGACGGATGCTGTTTTCATGAGCAAGCGATTGACCTGGATGTTGCTTGCGCTGGCGTTTGCCTGCGCCCCGGCCCTGGCCAAGAACCCCACCGCGTTGTTCTATCTGATGAACACGCAGAAATCGACCAACGCGTTCCTGGCCAATGTCGACAAGATCGACGTGGTGGTGCCGACCTGGTACGGCGTCGACCAGAACGGCCTGGTCAACGGCACACCCAACACCTACCTGTACGACATCGCCAAGCAGAAGAACCTGCGGGTGATGCCGATCCTGTCGATGACCACCGGGCGCGACGGCTTCCACAAGCTGATGCACGACGAAGCCGCCAAGAAGCGCATGATCGAATCGCTGCTGATCCACGGCAAGCAGCACAAGTACTATGGCTTCCAGTTCGATTTCGAGAACATCGCCTGGACCGACCGCGATGCCTACACGCTGATGGTCAAGCAGACCGCCGATGCGCTGCACAAGGCCGGCTTCAAGCTGTCGGTGGCGGTGGTGCCCAATGCGCCGGGCCATGCCGAAGGCGGCCAGTTCTCCAAGTGGATGTGGGAGTACTGGCGCGGTGCATACGACCTCAAGGCGCTGGGCCAGGCCGCGGATCTGGTCAGCATCATGACCTACGACCAGCACACCCGCTGGACCACGCCAGGCCCGGTCGACGGCATGGTGTGGATGAAAAAGCACCTGGACTACGCGATCACCCAGGTGCCGAAGGAAAAACTCTCGCTCGGCATCGCCACCTACGGCTACCGCTGGTACACCGGCAATCCGGTCAAGGAAGACGGCACCGAAGCGTCGAACATCTCCGCCACGTACATCGATGCCGACGAATCGTTCCCGCTGGCGATCGAGCAGAACGCCACCGTGCAATGGGATCCGGTCGAGCAGGAATCGTGGTTCTACTTCTACCGCGACGACATGCGCGAGTGGGTGTTCCGCCCGGATGCGCGCAGCTTCAAGGCACGCTACGACCTGGTGAAGCAGTACGGCCTGGAAGGTTTCAGCTGCTGGGTGCTGGGCGCCGAAGACCCGAAGGTGTGGGACGAGTTGCCGACCGCGCAGCGCTGAACGCGTCATCGCACTGCTGCACAACATGACGGGCGCGGTCGGTGTTCGCATCGGAATGCATCCACTGCAAGCCGATGCGCGCATTGCCCGCGCCCGCTCTGCAACAACGATGCGGAGCGCGGTTGCTGCGCGACCCCACACGCCGCGCACCCCGACGAAGCGTGCGCCAGTCCCTGCGCCATGCGGCACGGCTTTGCTACTGTGCGTGGCTGCCGTGTTTCCCCCGCCACACCGGGATGTGATTGCATGATGTCCAACTCCGCACCGAGCCTGCGCTCACCGTTATCCAGGCAGCCGTTGCCGCGCAGCCTGTCGTCGCGCCTGCTGTCATCGCACGGACGTTCCTCGTGCCTGCTTGGGATGGCGTTTGCGACGATGATGCTGGCTGGCTGCGGCCAACGCGATGCAGCGACCGCACCTGCGGCCAATCCCGGCAACACCGCAACACTGCCTGCGACCACCGCACCGCTGCCCCTGATTCCCGCCCCGGCCGAAGCCAGGCGCGGCACCGGCAGCTTTCGCGTCGGCACCGGCACGGTGATCTCCATCCCCACCGGCAACGCCGAGGTGCGCCGCAGCGCCGAGTCGCTGGCCAGCCTGTTGCAACGCACCCGCGGCCTGGCCCTGGAAGTGCGCACCGAAGCCAGCGCCTCGCCGCGCAGCATCCGCCTGGAGCGCACACCGCAGGCGCCGGTGGCACACAAGGAAGGCTATAGCCTGGATGTGGACGGCAATGGCATCCGCATCACCGCGCGCGATGGCGCCGGCCTGTTCTATGGCGCGATCAGCGCCTGGCAATTGATGACGCCGGACGCGCGCAAGGGCGATGTCGCCGTACCAGCGGTGGCGATCCGCGACTGGCCGCGCTTTGGCTGGCGCGGCCAGCATCTGGATGTGGCCCGCCACTTCCACGACGTGGCCACCGTCAAGCATGTGCTCGATGCGATGGCCGCGCACAAGCTCAATGTGCTGCATTGGCATCTCACCGACGACCAGGGCTGGCGCATCGAGATCAAGCGCTACCCCAAGCTCACCGAGGTCGGTGCCTGGCGCACCCCGCCCGGCGCCGGCCAGCACGGCACGCCCGAGCGCTATGGCGGTTTCTACACGCAGCAGCAGATCAGCGAGATCGTCGCCTATGCGGCGCGCCTGCATATCACGGTGCTGCCCGAGCTGGACATGCCCGGGCATGCGCAGGCCGCGGTGGCGGCATATCCGGAAGAAGTCGGCGTGCCCGGCCAGCGCACGCAGGTGGGTGTGGACTGGGGCGTCAACCCGTACCTGTTCAACACTAGCGAACGCAGCCTGAGCTTCATCACCAACGTGCTGGACGAGGTGCTGACCTTGTTCCCGTCGGCGTATATCCATATCGGTGGCGATGAGGCGGTCAAGGATCAATGGGAAGCCTCGCCCGCGGTGCGCGCGCAGATGCGCAAGCTCGGGGTCAAGGACGCGCATGCGATGCAGGGCTGGTTCAACGCGCAGCTGGCGGCCTATCTCAGCAATCACGGCCGGCGCATGATCGGCTGGGACGAAATCCTCGAAGGCGGCGTGCCTGCCAGTGCCTCGGTGATGTCGTGGCGCGGCATCGACGGTGCGGTGACCGCAGCCCGGCAAGGCCACGATGTGGTGCTTGCGCCAGGCGACTGGCTGTACCTGGACAACCTGCAGACCACGCGCAGCGACGAACCCAACGGCCGCCTGACCGTACTGCCGTTGTCCAAGGTCTATGCCTTCGACCCGGTACCTGGTGGACTCAGCGCCGAGCAGTCCACGCATGTACTCGGCGCGCAAGGCGCGTTGTGGTCCGAATACATTCCCTCGCGCTGGCATGTGGATCACGCGCTGTTCCCGCGTCTGTCCGCCATCGCCGAAGTGACCTGGTCGCCGGTGGCTGCACGCAGCTGGAAGGATTTCCTGGCGCGCCTGCCGGCGCAGCTGCAGCGCTACAAGGCGCTGGGCATCGACTACAGCGACGGCGCCTTCGCTGCCGATATCGCACTGGAAAGCGGCCCCAACCCGGTGCTGGCCGGTGGCCCGGCCAAGGTGGCACTCGGCACCCAGGCCGGTACAGGCACCCTGCACTACACCACCGACGGCAGCGATCCCACGCCGGCATCGCCACGCTATGCGGTGCCGTTCACGATCCAGCTGCCGACCACGGTCAAGGCCACCGCCTTCGATGCCGGTGGCACCGCGTTGGCGGCCCCGCGCAGCCGCACCTTCGATCGTGCCGGTCTGCTGCGCGTGGACACCCAGGGCCTGCGCGATTGCGTGGACACCGGTGCGCTCGGCCTGCGTCTGCCGTTGTTGCCGGAGCTGACCGGCGCCGACACGCCGGTCTACAACGTCGACCTGTTCCATGCCTGCCGCCTCTATCCGCAGGCGCGCCTGGACGGCGTCGGCGCGATCCGGATCGAGGCCGCACGCCTGCCGAACAACTTCGGCCTGGCCCACGAACAATCCAAGGTGGTGCAGTACTCCGCCAGGACGCGTCTCGGCGAGCTGGAAGTGCGCCTGGGCTGCGAGGGCGAACTGATCGCCAGCGTGCAGCTGCCCGACAGCGCCATCGTGGGCGAACAATTCACGCTGGAAACCGTACTGCCTGCACGCACCGGCATCCACGATCTGTGCCTGCGCTTCACCGCGCCGATTCGCGGCCCGTTGTATGCCATCGGCGCCGTCCAGTTGATTGAAACCACCGCGCAGGCGCCCCCCGC
This sequence comes from Xanthomonas sp. CFBP 8152, assembly GCF_014199025.1. Taxonomy (NCBI): domain Bacteria; kingdom Pseudomonadati; phylum Pseudomonadota; class Gammaproteobacteria; order Lysobacterales; family Lysobacteraceae; genus Xanthomonas; species Xanthomonas sp. CFBP 8152. The sequence goes on along the minus strand of NZ_JACHNO010000001.1, from coordinate 904,568 downwards.
CGCCACGCGCTGATCCATCCAAGGAGAGTCATCCATGCCCCTGCCCCGTCATCGTTGCGTTCCCGCCCCCGCCCGCCTCGGGCTTGCCCTGGCCGTTGCCATCTCGCAGGCCTGGGCCGCGCCGCCCACGGCAACACCCCTGGACAGCGGCTGGCAGGTGCGGCTGGTGCCGGGCCAGGAACAGGCCAGGACCTATCCGAAGGCGGCGGCCTGGTTGCCGACGCAGGTACCGGGCGCGGTGCAGACCGATCTGATCGCCGCCAAGATCGTGCCGGACCCGTTCTATCGCGACAACGAAGGCAAGATCCAGTGGGCGGGCCTGAGCGACTGGCAGTACCAGACCCGCTTCAACGTGGACGCAGCCACGCTCAAGCGCGAGCATGTCGAGCTGGTGTTCGACGGCCTGGATACGTTTGCCGAGGTCACCCTCAATGGCAAGCCGCTGCTCAGCGCCGACAACATGTTCCGGCAGTGGCGCGTGGATGCCAAACCCCTGCTCAAGCGCGGCGACAACGTACTCGAGGTCAAGCTGTTCTCGCCGATCAAGAAGATCCAGCCCTGGCTGGCCAAGCAGCCGTACGCGCTGCCGGGCGCCTACGATTCCGCCTTCGGCGACGAGCCCGAGTCGCGCCACAGCTCCACCTATGTGCGCAAGGCGCCGTACAACTTCGGTTGGGACTGGGGCCCGCGCATGGTCAATGCCGGCATCTGGAAAGACGTGCGCGTGGAAGCCTGGGATGCGGTGCGCGTGGACGGGCTGCATATCGCCCAGCAACGCGTGGATGCCGACAGCGCGCAGTTGCAGGCGCAGCTGGAACTGCAGGCCGGCCGCAGCGGGCCGGTGCAGGTGACGCTGGACGTGCTCGGCCCGGATGGGCAGTCGGTTGGGCAATTCACCCAGCAGGCGGTGGTCGACCCGGGGCAGAACCGTATCGATGTGCCGGTGCGCATCGCCAAGCCCAAGCGCTGGTTCCCGGCCGGCTACGGCGCGCAGGACCGCTACACCTTCGTGGCCAGCGTGCGCGACGCCGATGGCGACAACCAGCAGATCAAGCGGGTGACCGGCCTGCGCTCGGTGGAGCTGCGGCGCGAGAAGGATAAGTACGGCAAGAGCATGGAGATCGTGATCAACGGCATCCCGATCTTCGCCAAGGGGGCCAACCTGATTCCGCTGGATGCGTTTCCCGCGCGCGTGAGTCCCGAGCGCATGCGCAGCACCTTGCAGGATGCGCGCGATGCCAACATGAACATGCTGCGCATGTGGGGCGGCGGACATTATCAGGACGATCGCTTCTACGAGGTGGCCGACGAGCTGGGCATCATGATCTGGCAGGACTTCATGTTCGGCGGCGCGGTGCCGCCGTACGACGTGGAATTCCGCGAGAACACCCGACAGGAAGCGATCGACCAGGTCAAGCGCCTGCGCGACCATCCCAGCATCGTGCTGTGGTGCGGCAACAACGAAGTGCAGACCGGCTGGGAAAACTGGGGCGACCGGGTCAAGTTCAAGCAGTCGGTGGACCCGGAAGAACGCAGCCGCATCGAGCGCGGCATGACCACCTTGTTCGGCACCGTGTTCCGCGAAGTGGTGGCCACCTACGACAGCGACGTGCCGTACTGGTCCACCTCGCCGGGCACCAACTTCGACGGCGCCGCCGACCAGGCCAACGATGGCGACTTGCACTACTGGAAGATCTGGGGCGGCCCTGCGCTGCCGGTGACCGAATACCTCAACGTCACTCCGCGCTTCATGTCCGAGTACGGCCTGCAGTCGTTCCCGGACATGCGTACCGTGCGTGCCTTCGCCGAACCCGGCGACATGGACCCGGAATCGCCGGTGATGCGTGTGCATCAGAAGTTCGACAAGGGCAACGGCAACAAGCGGCTGATGCTGTACATCCGGCGCGAGTTCGGCGAGCCCAAGGATTTCGAGAGCTTCGTCTACCTGAGCCAGCTGATGCAGGCCGAGGGCATCAACCTGGCCGCCTCGCATCTGCGCGCCTCGCGCCCGCAATCGATGGGCTCGTTGTACTGGCAGCTCAACGATGTGTGGCCGGGTGCGTCGTGGTCCAGCGTGGACTACTACGGCCGCTGGAAGGCGCTGCATTACCACGCCCGCCGGTTCTACGCGCCGGAGCTGATCGCCGCGCTGCGTAACGACAAGGGCCAGACCGAGGTGTCGCTGGTCTCTGACCGCACTACCCCGCTGGCGGCCCGCTGGCGCATGCGGGTGATGAACATGGACGGCAAGCTGCTGAGCAAGCGCGAGGAAAAGGTCACCGTCAAACCGCTTGGCAGCCTGCAGGTGGGCAACTTCAGCGACAAGCAATTGCTGGGCAGCGCCGATCCCAAGCGCAGCTATGCGGTGTTCGAGTTGTTCGACGGCGAGAAGCTGCTGTCGCGCGAGGTGGTGTTCTTTGCGCCGGCCAAGCAGCTGGCGTTGCCGGCCGTGAAGATCGACAGCCAGTGGCGCGCCGATGGCGATGGCTACGCGCTGACGCTGTCCAGCAACACGCTGGCACGCGAGGTCTGGCTATCGTTCGGCGATGTGGATGCCACGCTGTCGGACAACGCGTTCGATCTGCTGCCGGGCGAGCCGTTGACCGTGCACGTGAGCAGCAAGGCCGCGCTGGCGCAGTTGCAGTCCACGCTGCAGGTCCGCAATCTGGCCGGCACGCTGGCCGGCGCGCCGCCGGAGCCGGCGGAGCCGAAGTAAGCCGCGCCGGGAACACGCGTCGGACGATGGCGCAGCGCTCGCATCAGGGCGCTGCGCCGTCAGCCAAGACGGCGCGTGGCGCAGCGGCTGCAGTGGCAGGCGCAGGTCGCGCCCGATCCGGCGCCTGATCGGCAACCACCACCGCCCCGCGTGTCATCAACCGCCGCCCGCGGTGTCGCTGCGGGCAATCCAAGAACAACGCGTGACGGCCCGTCGCCGCCCCGCAGGAGTGAGCAGATGTCGTTGTCCGTGTTTCCATGCCGCCTGGCGGTCGCGCTGAGTCTGGGCGTGGGCCTGCCGCTGATCTGCGCGCCGGCATTGGCCGCAACAAGACCCGATGCGACGCCGGAGCAACGCGCCGCCGCCCTGGTCGCGCAGATGAGCCGGGAGGAAAAAGTCGCGCAGGCGATGAACGATGCGCCGGCGATTCCGCGCCTGGGCGTCCCCGCCTACGAATGGTGGAGCGAAGGCCTGCACGGCATCGCACGCAATGGCTACGCCACGGTGTTTCCGCAATCGATCGGACTGGCGGCCAGCTGGAATACTGCGTTGATGCAGCAGGTGGGCACGGTGGTGTCGACCGAGGCGCGCGCCAAGTTCAATCAGGCCGGCGGCCCGGGCAAGGATCACAAGCGCTACGCGGGCCTGACCATCTGGTCGCCCAACATCAATATCTTCCGTGACCCGCGCTGGGGCCGTGGCATGGAAACCTACGGCGAGGATCCCTTCCTCACCGGGCAATTGGCGGTGGGCTTCATTCGCGGCTTGCAGGGCGACGATCTGGATCACCCGCGCACCATCGCCACGCCCAAGCACATCGCCGTCCATAGCGGACCGGAGCCGGGCCGGCACGGCTTCGATGTGGACGTGTCGCCGCGCGACGTGGAGGCGACCTATACGCCCGCCTTCCGCGCCGCCCTGATCGACGGCCAGGCCGGCTCGGTGATGTGTGCGTACAACGCGCTGCACGGCACCCCGGCCTGCGCGGCCGACTGGTTGCTCAACGGCCGCGTGCGTGGCGACTGGGGCTTCAAGGGTTTTGTGGTGTCCGACTGCGATGCGGTGGACGACATGACCCAGTTCCATTATTTCCGCCCAGACAACGCCGGCTCCTCGGCCGCCGCGCTCAAAGCCGGGCACGATCTCAACTGCGGTTACGCGTACCGCGCCCTGGGCACTGCCATCGAACGCGGCGAAGTGGACGAAGCCCTGCTCGACCAGTCGCTGGTGCGCCTGTTCGCCGCGCGTTATCGCCTGGGCGAACTGGAAGCGCCGCGCAAGGATCCGTATGCCAGGCTCGGCGCCAAGGACATCGACAACGCCGCCAATCGTGCCTTGGCACTGACCGCGGCCGCCGAGTCGATCGTGTTGCTCAAGAACCAGGCCAATACCTTGCCGCTGAAGGCCGGCACGCGGCTGGCGGTGATCGGCCCCAATGCCGATGCCCTGGCGGCGCTGGAAGCCAATTATCAAGGCACCTCGTCCGACCCGGTGACGCCCCTGCTCGGCCTGCGCCAGCGCTTCGGCGCGCAGCAGGTCAGCTATGCGCAAGGCGCGCCGCTGGCCGCAGGCGTGCCCGGCATGATTCCGGAAACCGCGCTGCGCAGCGACGGCAAGCCGGGCTTGCATGGCGAATATTTCGACACTGTCGATCTGGACGGCGCGCCGCGCGTGGTGCGGCAGGATCGCACGGTGAGTTTCAACTGGGACCAGGTCGCCCCCGCAAAGGGCGTGCCGGCCGATCGCTACGCGGTGCGCTGGAGCGGCGAGCTGCTGCCGCCGAGCGCGGGCGACTACACGCTGGCGGTGCGGGTGGCGCGCTGCTTCGATTGCGCCGGCCATGACCCGGTGCGGCTGTACGTCGACGACAAGCTGGTGGTCGCCGGCAATGCCGAAGACAAGCACGTGCCGGCCGGCATGCACAACGCCGACGGCCGCAGCGTGGAGACCGTGCTGCACTTCGACGACACCCGCCCGCGCAGGATCCGCCTGGAGATGGAACACCGCGGCCAGGACCAGGGCGTGCGCCTGGAGTGGCTGCCACCGGCAGCCGCGCAACTGGCCGAGGCCGAGCAGGCGGTGGCGCAGGCCGATGCGGTGGTGGCCTTCGTCGGCCTGTCGCCGGATGTGGAAGGCGAGGAGCTGCGCATCGACGTGCCCGGCTTCGACGGCGGCGACCGCACCGACATCGCCCTGCCCGCCCCGCAGCAAGCGCTGCTCGAACGCGCCAAGGCCTCCGGCAAGCCGCTGGTGGTGGTGCTGATGAGCGGCAGCGCGGTGGCCTTGAACTGGGCCAGCACGCACGCCGATGCGATCGTGGCGGCGTGGTATCCGGGCCAGTCCGGCGGCACCGCGATCGCGCGCATGCTGGCCGGCGACGACAACCCCGGCGGGCGCCTGCCGGTGACGTTCTATCGCTCCACCAAGGACCTGCCGCCCTACGTCAGCTACGACATGAAGGGCCGCACCTATCGCTACTTCAAGGGCGAGCCGCTGTTTCCGTTCGGCTACGGCTTGAGCTACACCCGCTTTGCCTACGGCGCGCCGCAGCTGTCCACTGCAACCCTGCAAGCCGGCAGCACCCTGCAGGTGACCGCCACCGTGCGCAATACCGGCACGCGTGCCGGCGACGAAGTGGCGCAGGTGTATCTGCAGTATCCGCAGCGCCCGCAGTCTCCGTTGCGCAGCCTGGTCGGCTTTCAGCGCGTGCATCTGCAACCGGGTGAGCAGCGCACGCTGCGCTTCACCCTGGATGCGCGCGCCCTGAGCGATGTAGATCGCACCGGGCAGCGTGCGGTGGAAGCTGGCGATTACCAGCTGTTTGTCGGTGGCGGGCAGCCAGGCACCAGCGCGCCCGGCGCAGCGGCAGCGCTGACAATCCAGGGGCATTCGCCATTGCCGAAGTAACCAACCCGGCCGTCAGCCATCAGCGGACCTCGTCAATGATGACCGCCGAACGGCGACGGCCATTTCAGCCGGCAAACCACCGGCCCGGCGGCGGCATTGCAGCCGCTCCGTCGCATCCGCGTACGCCGGCCACGCGTACGGCGCCGAATTGTGCGGGTGCACTATGCACATTCGGCGCACACGTTGTATGGTCATCGGGAATTGGTCATGCATAGGTCTGATCCTCGGCCCGGCACGTGATGCCGCCGCTGCAAGGATGTCCGCTGCGTCGACCGCTTGCTGAAGTCCCAGGGAGCTCCAGGTCATGCACACCCGCCGCGACATCCTCCAGTTGCTGGGCGCCAGCGCGGGCGCCGGCCTGCTCGCCGGCGCACTGCCCGCCTTCGCCGCCCCCGTTGCCGGCACCTCCACGGCTGCCGGCAACTTCGTCAGCAAGCGCCCGCCCAAGGCGCAGCGCCGCTTCGTCAGCAAGGCGGTCGAGCAGCAGATCGTGCAGATCAAGTCGCGCATCGCCGACCCCGAGCTGGCCTGGCTGTTCGAGAACTGCTACCCCAACACGCTGGACACCACGGTGCAAACCGGCACCCGCAACGGCAAGCCGGACACCTTCGTCATCACCGGCGACATCCATGCGATGTGGCTGCGCGACTCCTCCGCCCAGGTGCACCCGTACGTGCCGCTGGCCAGGCGCGACCCCGCCTTGCGGCGCATGTTCCATGGCCTGATCCAGCGCCAGGCCGCCTGTATCCGGCTGGATCCCTATGCCAACGCCTTCCTGCCCGATGGCCAGACCCAGCGCCTGAAGTGGTCGCTCAACGACATCACCGAGATGAAGCCCGGCGTGGGCGAGCGCAAGTGGGAGATCGATTCGCTGTGCTACCCGATCCGCATCGCGCACGCATACTGGCGCGCCACCGGCGACAGCGCCCCGTTCGACGACGACTGGCGCGCGGCGATGCACGTGGTGGTCAAGACCTTTCGCGAACAGCAGCGCAAGGACGACCGCGGCCCCTACGTGTTCCAGCGGCCCTCGCCGCTGGCGACCGAGACCCTGGTGCTGGAAGGCTACGGCCAGCCGACCCGGCCCAACGGCATGATCCACTCGATGTTCCGCCCCTCCGACGATGCCTGCGTGTATCCGTTGTTCGTGCCGGCCAACCTGTTCGCGGTGGCTTCGCTGCGCCAGCTGGCAACGATGAGCACGGCCCTGCATCGCGATGCCGCGTTCGCCGCCGACTGCACCGCGCTGGCCGACGAAGTGGAAGCCGCCACGCGCAAGTTTGGCCAGCAACGCGACGCCGATGGGCAGGCGTACTGGGCATTCGAAGTGGACGGTTACGGCAACCAGTTGTTCATCGACGACGCCAACGCCCCCGGCCTGCTCAGCCTGGCCTACCTGGGCTGCTGCGACCGCGCCGACCCGGTGTTCCTGCGCACGCGCCAGCTGGCCTGGAGCGAACGCAACCCGTATTTCTCGCGCGGCAGTGCGGCCGAAGGCGTCGGCAGCCCGCACAGCGGCATGGGCACGATCTGGCCGATGTCGATCATCCAGTACGCCCTGGTCAGCGACGACGACGCACACCTGCGCCAATGCCTGCAGTGGCTCAAGACCACCCATGCCGGCACCGGCTTCATGCACGAGGCCTTCGACAAGGACAACCCGAGCACCTTCACCCGCGACTGGTTCGCCTGGGCCAACACCTTGTTCGGCGAACTGATCATCGACCTGCACCAACGCAAACCCCAGCTGCTGCGCAACGCCTGATTTTGCGAAGGGCCCCGCCCTTCCAACGCGGAACTGCAGAGCGCTTGATCTTCCCTTCTCCCGCCGGGAGAAGGTGCCCGAAGGGCGGATGAGGGTACGGCCCGCCCCATTTCGTGACATCCAAGAGCACATCACCATGGCAACACGACGCGGTTTTCTCCAAGGCGCCATCGCAGCGGCACTGTTCGGCGGCGCAGGCCTCTCCGGGCGTGTGCGCGCGCGCGCCGGCAACTACGCACTGCCGGCCGATGCGCGCACCCGCGCCGAGCTCACCCGCCATGTCGATGTGTTCATCGGCACCGGCGGCCATGGCCACACCTTCCCCGGTGCGACCCTGCCGTTCGGCATGGTGCAGCTGAGCCCGGACACCTACAACGCGGTGTGGGATGCGTGCTCCGGCTATCACGCGTCCAACGGCTCGATCATGGGCTTCTCGCACACGCACCTGTCCGGGACCGGCATCGGCGACATGCTGGACTTCCTGCTGGTGCCCGCCACCGGCGAAGTGAAGCTGGTGCCTGGCGCACTCGACGCACCGGACAGCGGTTACCGCTCGCGCTACGACCATGCCGACGAAGCCGCCTCGCCCGGTTACTACCGCGTGCGGCTCAAGGACAGCGGCGTGCATGCCGAACTCACCGCCACCGCGCGCGCCGGCCTGCACCGCTACCACTTCCCCAAGGGCAGGCCGGCGCATGTGCTGCTGGACCTGTGCCACGGCATGCAGGACAAACCCGGCATCCCCACCCGCATCACCGACGCGCAACTGCGCGTGGTCGACGACCGCACCCTCACCGGCGGCCGGCGCGTCCATCAATGGGCGCAGGGGCGCTACATCTATTTCGCCATGCGGCTGTCGCGACCGTTCAAACAGGTGCAGCTGTACAACGAAGACCAACCGCTGGCCGCAGGCACGCGCAGCGTGGACGGCGTGCACCTCAAGGCCGCACTGCACTACGCCGACGCAGCCGACGCGCCGCTGCTGATCAAGGTCGGCATCTCGGCGGTCAGCGCCGACAATGCGCTGGCCAACCTGGATGCGGAACTGCCCGACTTCGACTTCGCCCGCGTGCATGCGCAAGCCGTGGCCGCCTGGGAAAAGGAACTGGCACGCGTACGCATCGACAGCGACGACGACGCGCAACGCCGCATCTTCTACACCGGCCTGTATCACAGCCTGCTCGCGCCCACCCTGTTCAGCGACGTGGATGGCCGTTACCGCGGCATGGACCTGCAGATCCACACCGCCCCCAAGGGCTATCACAACTACAGCACCTACTCGCTGTGGGACACCTACCGCGCCGCGCATCCGCTGCTCACCCTGGTGCAGCCCGAGCGCGTGCCGGACCTGGTGCAATGCCTGGTGCGCGGCGCCAACGAATGCCCGGATGGCGTGGGCATCTGGCCGCTGCAAGGCGTGGAGACCGGCTGCATGATCGGCTACCACTCGGCCGTGGTGCTGGCCGAAGCGCATGCCAAGGGCTTCACCGGCATCGACTACAAAGCCGCCTGGCCGGCCTACCGCAAGCGCGCCATGGACGACACCACCCACGGCCTGGCGGACTACCGCACGCTCGGCTACATCCCCGCCGACAAGGTGGACGAAGCGGTCAGCCGCACGCTGGAATACGCCTACGACGACTGGGCCTGCGCGCATCTGGCGCAGGCCGCCGGTGCCACCGACGATGCACGCGCACTGCGCGAACGCTCGCGCAACTACCGCAACGTGTTCAATCGCGACAGCGGCTTCGTGCAGGCGCGCCTGGAAGACGGCAGCTGGGCTAAACCGTTCGATCCGCGCGGCATGGGCCACATCGGCAAGTGGCGCGACTTCACCGAATCCAACGCCTGGCAGGCCACCTTCCTCAACCAGCACGACCTGTACGGCTACATGGACCTGTACGGCGGCCGCGACGGCTTCGTCGCCAAGCTCGACGAGCTGTTTTCCACCAGCTCCGAACTGCCCGCCGATGCGCCACCGGATATCGACGGCCTGGTCGGCCAGTACGCGCACGGTAACGAGCCCAGCCATCACGTGGCCTATCTGTTTGCCTACGCCGGCCAACCATACAAGACCCAGGCGATGGTGCGCCGGCTGCTGCGCGAGCAGTACCACGACGCGCGCAATGGCCTGTCCGGCAACGAGGATTGCGGGCAGATGAGTGCCTGGTTCGTGCTCAGCGCGCTCGGGCTGTATGCGGTGGACCCGGTCAGCGGCAACTACGTCCTTGGCAGCCCGCTGTTCAAGCGCGCAGAACTCGATGTCGGCAACGGCCGTACGCTGCGCATCGTCGCCAATAACAGCAGCGCGCAGAACGTGTATGTGCAGTCGCTGAGCTGGAACGGCAAACCGACCAACCGCAGCTGGATGCGGCATGCCGACCTGGCCGCTGGCGGCACGCTGGAATTCACCATGGGCGCCAAACCGAATCCGGCCTTCGGCGCGAACAAGGAGGATCTGCCGCCTTCGTTTGCTTGATGTTTGTTCTTGCTCGTCACTCGTCACTCGTTACCGCCGGGAATCGCCCATGTTGCGCAGCACCCTCAGCCCCCTCGTCCTGGCCCTCGCGCTGGCGCTTCCCGTCGCCGCCCGTGCCGCCGACACCGACACCTGGCCCAGCTTCGGCACCCAGGGCACGCAGTTCGTGCGCGACGGCAAGCCGTATCAACTGCTCTCCGGCGCCATCCATTTCCAGCGCATTCCGCGTGACTACTGGAAAGACCGCCTGCAGAAGGCGCGCGCACTGGGCCTGAACACGGTGGAGACCTACGTGTTCTGGAACCTGGTCGAACCGCAGCAGGGCCGGTTCGACTTCACCGGCAACAACGATGTGGCCGCATTCGTACGCGAAGCCGCCGCGCAAGGCCTCAACGTGATCCTGCGGCCGGGCCCCTACACCTGCGCCGAGTGGGAAGCCGGCGGCTACCCCGCCTGGTTGTTCGGCAAGGACAACATCCGCGTGCGCAGCCGCGACCCGCGCTTTCTCGCCGCCAGCCAGGCCTATCTGGATGCCGTGTCCCGACAGGTGCGTCCGCTGCTCAACCACAACGGCGGGCCGATCATCGCCGTGCAGGTCGAGAACGAATACGGCTCCTACGACGACGACCACGCCTACATGGCCGACAACCGCGCCATGTACGTCAAGGCCGGCTTCGACGACGCCTTGCTGTTCACCTCCGACGGCGCCGACATGCTCGCCAACGGCACCTTGCCGGACACCCTGGCGGTGGTGAACTTCGCCCCCGGCGAGGCCAAGAGCGCGTTCGACAAACTGATCAAGTTCCGCCCCGGGCAACCGCGCATGGTCGGCGAATACTGGGCCGGCTGGTTCGACCACTGGGGCAAGCCGCACGCCAGCACCGACGCCAAACAACAGGCCGAAGAGCTGGAGTGGATCCTGCGCCAGGGGCATTCGGCCAACCTCTACATGTTCATCGGCGGCACCAGTTTCGGCTTCATGAATGGTGCCAACTTCCAGGGCAATCCCAGCGACCATTACGCCCCGCAGACCACCAGCTACGACTACGACGCCATCCTGGACGAAGCCGGCCGCCCCACCCCCAAGTTCGCGCTGATGCGCGACGCCATCGCCCGCGTCACCGGCGTGCAACCGCCCGCGCTGCCGAAGCCGATCGCGATCACGGCGCTGCCAGACACCCAACTGCGCGAATCCGCCTCGCTGTGGGACAACCTGCCCGCCCCGATCGCCATCGACACGCCGCAGCCGATGGAACACTTCGGCCAGGACTACGGCTACATCCTCTACCGCACCACCGTCACCGGCCCGCGCAAGGGGCCGCTGTATCTAGGCGAGGTGCGCGATGTGGCGCGGGTGTATGTCGACCAGAAGCCGGTCGGCAGTGTCGAGCGCCGGCTGCAGCAGGTTTCCACCGATGTGGATATTCCGGCAGGCCAACACACGCTGGATGTCTTGGTCGAAAACAGCGGCCGCATCAACTACGGCCCACGCATGGCCGACGGCCGCGCCGGGCTGGTCGACCCGGTGCTGCTGGACAACCAGCAGCTCACCGGCTGGCAGGCCTTCCCGCTGCCGATGCGCTCGCCCGACAGCATCCGCGGCTGGACCCGCACTCCCGTCGCAGGCCCGGCCTTCCACCGCGGCACGCTGCGCATCGGCACACCGACCGACACCTATCTGGACATGCGCGCCTTCGGCAAGGGCGTGACCTGGGCCAATGGCGTCAACCTGGGCCGCCACTGGGCCATCGGCCCGCAGCGGGCGTTGTATTTCCCGGCGCCGTTCCAGCGCAAGGGCGACAACGCCGTGGTGGTGTTCGACCTGGACAGCACCGCCAAGCCCGGCGTGCGCGGCCTGCAGCAGCAGGTATGGATCACGCCGAAGGAGTAACGGGCACGCGGATGGCGGGCCGGTGACGATCGCGCACCGGTCCGGGATGGCGATCGCAAGCCGCATGCCCATGCCCGCCGACGCCCAAACCAACCGCCCGGCAACCCGCCGGGCGCTCCCGGACTGGCGCCCCTTCAGACTGCCGCGTGCGTGCCGCTATCTGGAGGTCCGCTGCCCGCGCAGCGTCTGCTACCTGTGCGGTATCGGACCGATCGCATTCCAGGCAAGATCACCGGCTCACGCCGTTGTGCAAAGGCAGTGGCGCATTCCCGTCGCCCCCTCGGGCGACGGTCAGATCGTGAGTTCCAGGAGCGTTTCATGTCCTCGTCCACCGTTACGCAAGACCCTGTCTCCGCGGTTCCGGAGCAGACCCAGCACGCCTTCGCCGAACACGTCCACAGCAAGCCCGCGCCCAGCCAGCCCATCGGCAGCACCGAAGCGGCGCACCTGATGACCTTCCTGTGCCAGACCCACTCGGCCAAGCAGCCGCAGATCCTGCTGCCACCGCAGGAACGCGACGACAGCGCCGCCTGATCGCAGGTCACGCGTCAGGCCCACTGCACACCGTGTCATCCTGATAGCGCTATGTCCGCGTGCCGCTGAATGCTCGCAGTGGCACCGCGCAATGCGCGTTGCGGCACCGCTGCGACCACCCGCGACCGATTTGCGGAGCGCTCAGCGCGTCGCCGCACCCTGGCCGGTGTTGAACAACTGGAACTCGCGGAGATGCACCGCATCCGCACTGGACTGGATGTTCAGGCGCACCCGCGACGCGGTCACCGGCGCGAAGTGATCGATCTTCATCCGGCCGATCGCCTGCGCCTTGGCCAGCGGCACCCACTTTCCGTCCTGCCAGGCTTCCACCGCATACTTCTGCACCAGCTGGCCGTCGTTGATCCACTCCATGCTCAGCGCGCTGTCGAAGGTCACCGGCTGCTTGAACTGCAGCTCCAGCACCGCGCTATGCGAACCGGCCGGCGCACTCCAGAATGTTTCGCGATCGCCGTCCACTGCCGCGTCGATGCCGTCGGTCTTCTTGATGTTGCCGGCCACCAGATTCTTGTCCGCACCGTAGCGCGCCTGGATCGCCTGGCCGAGTTCCTGCAAGCGTGCAACGTCGGCCTCCGGCAGCAGGCCGCGCCTGTCCGGCGCGAGCCCCAGCACCAGCTGACCGCCCAGACCGACGCTCTTTTCCCAGATTTCCACCAGCTCATCGACGCTCTTGAGCGTCTGATCGCTGTTGGGATGCCAGAACCACTGCAGCTTGTGCAACGGCGTATCCACTTCCACCGGGCGCCAGCGCAGGTAGCCGTGGCGATCGATCACGTTCCAGTTTTCGCCCTCGATGAAGCCGGCCTCGTTGCCCACCCAACGCACGTCGCCGTACTCGAACAAGGCGGTGTCGGCGAACACCATCGCGTTGGCCTGGTAGGTGCGCAGCTCTTCCATGTACTTGTCGAAGTTGTACACGTGACCGGCGCTGCCGGCGCCGTCCAGCCACCACTCGGTGATCGGGCCGTAATGCGAGGCCAGCTCCACCAACTGCGCAGCGTAGAACTTGTCGTATGCCTTGGAATCGGCATATTTGGGCTCGTGGCGATCCCACGGCGACAGGTACACGCCAAAGCCCATGCCCTCCTCGCGCACCGCATCGCTGGTGAGCCTGACCAGGTCGCCCTTGCCGCCCATCCACGGGCTGCTCTTGACCGAATAATTGCTCTCGGCGGTCGGCCACAGCGCAAATCCGTCGTGATGCTTGGCCACCAGGATCACGTACTTCGCACCGGCCGACTTGGCCGCGCGCGCCCACTGGCCCGGGTCCACATTGGTCGGGTTGAAGGTCTTGGCGCTGGCGGTCCCGTCGCCCCACTCCTGGTCCAGCCAGGTATTGGGATTGAAGTGCACGATCACGCCGAATTCCAGGTCCTGCCACGCCACCTGCTGCGGCGAGGGCTTCACCTCGGCAAAGTTCTGCGCGATGGCGGTGGGCAGGGTCAGCGCGGTCAGGCCGAGCGCGGCCAGCCAGCGCAACGGGGAGAGCGGGTGTGATGACATCGCGGGTCCTCGCAGTGGTGGGCGACCACGGCCGCCTGGATGGCCAGAGCATATGGTATTTAATAGATGATAAATAGGTATCTTTAAAATCTGCACAGGACTGGACCACGATGCATCCGTCACGCCTGCTGAGCTGCCTTGCCGCAAGCCTTGCCGTCTTCGCAGTCCAGGCCGAATCGCGCACGCCGCCGTGCTCGCCCATCGTGCTCAGCGAGTTCATCGCCGACCCGGCACCGACGCCGCAGGCGCACGCCTCCACGCTGCTGGAAACCCGCGACGGCACGCTGCTGGCGGCCTGGTTCGGCGGCGCGCACGAGGGAGCGGCCGATGTCGGTATCTGGCTCGCGCAGCGCAGCGCGCAGCAATGGCAGCCGCCGCGACGCATCGCCGACGGCGCGCATGCCGGCACGGATGGCGCGGCGCTGCCGGCCTGGAATCCGGTGCTGCTCCAGTCCGGCGCCGGCCCGGCGCAGCTGTACTACAAGCTCGGCCCCAATCCGCGGCAGTGGTGGGGCCTGCGTATCACCTCGGATGATGACGGTGCGCATTGGTCGCCACCGCAGCGCCTGCCCGACGGCATTCTCGGCCCGATCAAGAACAAGCCGGTGCAATTGCCGAATGGGCGCATCCTCGCGCCCAGCAGCAGCGAAGACCGCGGCTGGCGCGCGCATCTGGAATGGAGCGACGACGATGGCGCGCACTGGCAACGCGGCATGCCGCTCAACGACCCGGCGGTGATCGGCGCGATCCAGCCCAGCGTCCTGCTGCATGCGGACGGGCGCGTGCAGCTACTCGGGCGCAGCCAGCAGAACAGGGTGTTCAGTACGTTCTCGCAGGATGGCGGCCTGCATTGGCACCCCATGCAGTTGCTGGACGTGGAGAACCCTAACTCCGGCACCGACGCGGTGATGCTGCGCGACGGCCGCGCCCTGCTGGTCTACAACCCCGGTATCGCCGGCAAGGACTGGTGGGACGGTCGCGGCACGCTTGCGGTGGCGCTCTCGAGCGAGGGCGTGCATTGGCAACGCGCCATCACGCTGGAAAACAGCGCAAAAGACGAGTTCTCCTATCCGGCGGTGATCCAGACCCGCGATGGCCTGGTCCATATCAGCTACACCTGGAAGCGCCAACGTATCAGGCATGTCGTCCTGGATCCGACACGTCTCGGCAGCGAGGCAGAGGACACGAGATCGCCCCAATCACTGCCCGGAAGTGCGCAATAGATCGAGAGATTGAGGGCGCGGTGCCCTCACCTCTTGCGGGACATGCCGTAAATCCGTCTTTGGAGGCTCCCTGGCGGCATCCATGCCGCCAAGGGTCCCGCAACCGGTAAGGGCACCACGCTGCTAAGTTGGTTGTGCACTGATGGAACTGCACAAGCGACTCGTCGACCGTCGCTCCTGCTTTTGTCCACGCATACCAACCATCTCGACAGGTCCTTGTCCGTCCACCGTCGCGGGACCTTGCGCGGCATGGATGCCGCGCCAGAGCCTACAAGGACGTACTTGCGGCGTATCCCAAGATGGTGGGCGGGCAAGGGCCCTGCAACGAAGCACAAGATCAGATGCTTTGCGCTCGCTTCACCTGGATTGCCCAGCCCAGCATGCAAAAAGGTCCCAGCTCACCTGCTCCACAATCGGCACGCAGCGCCTCACAGCTCCTGCAACAACCCCACGATCCGCCGCACCCGCCCCACATCGGTACGCTGGTAATCGCCGCCCAGGTCGGAGATGTGCGCATGCGGCGCATGCACCTGCGCCGCAACCGGCCCACGTGAGGAGGCATGGAACTCGCGCGCACCGGTGTTGGCACGCAGCGCACGTACATTGCTTTCGGACACGCCTGCACCGGGCATGATGCTGATGCGATCACCCGCCTGCCGCACCAATGCGGCAATGGTGTCGATACCGTCAAGCGCGCTCGCACGTGCACCGGAGGTCAGCACGCGCTCGCACCCCAGCGTCACCGCATCTTCCAGCGCGCGCGACGGATCGGCACTGACATCGATCGCACGATGAAAGGTCACACCCAGCGAACCGGCTGCGGCGATCAACACCCGCATCGTGTCCATGTCGACCTGCCCATGCGGATCCAGCGCGCCCAGCACCACGCCATCGCAGCCCAACTGCACGCATTGCTCCACATCGCGCCGCATCACCTCGACCTCCGCCGCATCGAAGACGAAATCGCCCGCGCGCGGACGGATCAGTACGTACAGCGGAATCTGCAATCGCTCACGCACCACCGCCAGCGTGCCGAATGATGGCGTCAGCCCGCCGCCATCCAGGCCCCCGCAGAGCTCGACACGCATCGCACCGCCTTCCTGCGCCGCCAATGCCGACCCCACCGAATCGGCGGCCACTTCCAGCCCCAACGCACTCATGCTGCAGGCGCAGCGGTGTAGTGGCTTTCGCCGGGCACCAGCAGATCCTGCCGCTGCGCATCGCAGACCGCGTAACTGAAACCCTTCTGGATCGCGAACGCCCCCACCTCGCCGCGCTTGTTCATTGCCAGAAACCCCACCTGCAAGGTGCGGGTGAGTTCGGGCTTGCGGCGAATCAGCCGCATCACCACCTCGCGGCAGGCATCGGCAGGCGACTTGCCCTGGCGCATCATTTCCACCACCGCAAAACTGCCGACATTGCGGATCACCTCTTCGCCGACGCCGGTCGAGGTCGCACCGCCGACCTCGTTGTCCACATACAGGCCCGCCCCGATGATCGGGCTGTCGCCGACCCGCCCGTGCATCTTCCACGCCATGCCGCTGGTGGTGCACGCGCCGGACAGGTTGCCGTGCGCATCCAGCGCCAGCATGCCGATGGTGTCGTGATTGTCCTTGCCGCCCGGCAGCTTCGCATCGCGCCAGGCACGGTTTTCGATATTGGCTTCCGGCGAGTACTTCGAGGTCTTCAGCCACTCTTTCCACGCCGCTTCCGAGCTGGGCGTGAGCAGCCTGGTCTGCGCAAATCCCTGCGCCAGCGCGAACTGTCGCGCGCCGTCGCCGACCAGCATCACATGCGGGGTTTTTTCCATCACCGCGCGCGCCACCGAAATCGCATGCACCACATCTTCCAGCGCCGCCACCGAGCCGCAATTGCCCCGGTGATCCATGATGCAGGCGTCCAGCGTCACCCGGCCGTCGCGATCCGGGTAGCCGCCCAGCCCCACGGTGGGATTGCTCGGGTCCGCTTCGGGCACCCGCACGCCGGCTTCCACCGCATCCAGTGCGCTACCGCCACTGCCGAGGATTTTCCAGGCCGCCTGATTGGCGGCAATGCCGAAATCCCAGGTGGAAATCACCCGCGCCGCGCCGTGCGGCAGCGCGGTAACGCGTCCGGCCGTGCCGGCACCGACCGCCGCCTGCGCGCGTGCGCCCCACCCGGCCAGGCCGGAAGCGATCGCACCAAGCGTGGCGCTCTTGAGGAAGTGACGACGTTGGATCATCCGGGCGAACTCCATGCGGGAAGAAGACAGCCAGCCGCACTGCGCGGCGACAGTCTTCCATCATGCGGCAGCGCCGCGCGCGGATAAACCGCCTTGCGGCGCTGTCGGCTGCGGATCCGCGCACAACTACCGCTGCATCCGGCCCGTTGCGCGCGCGGTAGCCTGCCCGCCCCACGACGAGGGCAGACAGACTCACCCGCCACAGGTGTCAGCGTCGTCGCGCAATTTGCTGGTCAACACATGGTCGCGCCAGACGCCGTTCAATTGCAGATACCGGCGCGCATAGCCTTCGATCTGAAAGCCCAGCCGCTGCAGGACACGCGCACTGCGCAGGTTGTCGGGGACGTATTGCGCCATCACCCGATGCAGGCCAAGCGGGCCGAACGCAAACGCGATGCCCTGCATGGCGGCCCACTGCATCAAACCGCGTCCCTGCTGCTGCGCATCCAGGCCGTAACCCAGATGACAGCCCTGGAAGGCACCGCGCTGGATCTGGGTGAAGCCGACCGTGCCGATCACCTGCGCATCGCGCAGCAATACCAGTTGCAACTCGCGTTCGCCGGGCACTGCGGTGCGGTAGGCGATGCTCAGGCGGCGCCAGCCGTCGGTGCTGTAGAACGCCGGCGGCCGCAGCGGCATCGCAGCGGCCAGATGCGCGCGATTACGGCTGTGGTAGTCGGCCATCGCCGCCGGATCGACGATGGCCAGATCACACAGCACCACACCCTCGGCGTGCTCGACGCGGGCAAAGACGGGCAGACTCATGACAACCACGACCGCGCCTTGCGCGCGTCGTGCGTGTTGCGTGGATCAGGCTGATGCATACAGATCACGCCCCCGCAAACGGTTGCCCAACGGCAGCAAGAAGGCTCGGGCATCTGCCGTGTCATCATGGACTGCACGCAGCAGGGGCACGCCCGACTGGCCGGTGCAGCTCTGTCCCGATCCCCATCCCGACACTACCCGCACGCCGGCAGCGGCGGCGTCCAGCAGCGGCGCCTTAGGCGGCGACCGCCGCGAGCGCCTGCGCAACCTGCGCTTCGATCGCATCCAGGTTCGGCAGCAATGCGCTCTGCTCGCCCAACAGCACGCGCATGTGCACGCCGTCGGGCAGCGCATCTTCGGAGGCGTCGGCCAGCAGGCCATCGCGCGGCACCGAGATCAGCTGCGGGAACGAAGCGGTGAGCAAGGCGAAATACGGCAGCGCCGGATTGCCACCCAGCGCCTTGAGCACGATCACCTTGTTGTTGACCGCCGTCGGCTCCTCGCCCATCCCGCTCAAGCGCGCGAACGACAGCAGCGGCACCTTCCAGCCGTACCAGTCGATGCGCCCGACCACCCAGCGCGGCATCTCGGCCATCGGCTCGACCGCCACCCGCGACATCACCTCGGCCACCGTGGCGTTCGGCAGCAGCACGCGCTCGTGGCCGGCCTGGATCAAAACGCCGCGGATTTCGTCATTGTTGGCGTAGCTCATCGCACCTATTCCGATCTTGAGAGGAAGCGCCCGGCTTATGCCGGCCAGCGCTGTGCCAATGCCTGCGCCAACTGCACGGGGTCGCCGGTCAGGATGCCTTGGCGTGCCAGACGCGCCGCCGCGGCCGGGTCGTAGCAGCCATCGGCGGATTGACCCGCCAGCCAGCCGCCCTGCTCGGCCAGCGCCAGCGCTGACTCGACCAGCGCCTCATTGGCGCCGCTGAGCATCAGCACCGCGCTGTCGGTCGGCGGCAACGCGGCCACCAGCCCGGCAGGATCGGCCTGCGCGACAAACGCCAGCGCGCCGGCATGTTGCTGCACGCCGATGTCGTCGGACAGCACGTAAACCTTGCCCGACGTAATCACCTGGCCGGCCTCGCCCAGTTCGACCGGCAACGCCGACACGCGTCCCATCTGCCGCACCAGGTTGCCGTACTGGCCGCCATCCAGGGTCATGCGCACCAGCACGGCGCGCGGAAACGCCGGCGGTAGCGCGGACAGCAGGCGACGGATCGCATCCGGGCCGCCGATGCCGGCCAGCACCAGCACTGCACCGGTGGTCGCACCGGCCTGATCCAGCTCGACCAGCGACAGCCCGCCGGTCGACAACGTATCCATGTTCACTTCGGCACGCGGGCGCACCACCACGGCCACCTCGTCGACCAGGCCCCAGGTACTGGAATCGCCCAGCGTCAGGACTGGCGCCTCTGCCGCCGCTGCGGTCTCGGACGCGTCGGCGCCACGTGCGAACAAGGTGTCGCTGGGCACGCTGTCGAACGCATGCGCAGCTGCCTGCAGATGCTGGTCCAGCTGCAGATCCGAATGCTGCCGCGGTGCCAACTCCAGGCCCGGCTCGGGCTGCAGCGACGGCTCGCTCTCGGTGCCTGGCGGCAACACGTCGGCGTGGCCATGCAGCTTGGCCGCCAGATGGCGCACCCAGCGCTGCGCTTCCCAGCCCTCGCGGCGCACGGTCAGCTCGGCTTCGTCGAAGATCACCGTGACACCGGGCATGTTGAAGGCCGGCTCCAGCGCTTCGAGCGCGTCTTCGATCGACGGCTCCAGCGCAACCAGCACTGCCACCGGTTCGGCATCGCGCAGCATCTGCACGTCCACCGCCGCCGGTTCGTCTTCCAGCACCACGTGCGCGCCGGCCAGGCCGAGCGCTTCACGCAGGCGCTCGCGCGCCTGCCCGGGCCGGCCCAGCAGGGCGACCGGAGTTCCCATTGCGCCATTATTCTCGGACACGGGCGATCCCCAGCAGGTCATACACGTTTCGCATCAGATCCAACTCTTGGTAGGGCTTGCCCAGGTAACGCTGCACGCCGATCTCGAAGGCGCGCTGGCGATGCTTCTCGCCGCTGCGCGAGGTGATCATCACGATCGGCACCGCCTTGAAGCGTGGGTCGGCACGCATCGCGGTCGCCAGCTCGTAGCCGTCCATGCGCGGCATTTCGATGTCCAGCAGCATCAGGTCGGGCACGCGCTCCTGCAGCAGTTCCAATGCCTCGACACCATCGCGTGCGGTGGTGACGTCCAGGTTGTGGCGTTCCAGTACGCGGCTGGTGACCTTGCGCATGGTCAGCGAATCGTCCACCACCATCACCAACGGCACCTGGCGCTGCGATTCGGCCGGGGTTTCCAGCGCCGGCCGCGCCGGCTGGCTCAGATAGCGACGCACCAGCGGGGCCACGTCCAGGATCACCACCACACGGCCATCGCCGGTGATGGTGGCGCCGTAGATGCCCGGCACCGAGGCGATCTGCAGGCCCACCGGCTTGACCACGATTTCGCGGTTGCCCAGCACCTGGTCGATCGCCACCGCCGCGCGCAGGTCGCCCGCACGCACCAGCAGCAACGGCACCTGCGCCTGACCATCGGCACGCGCGGCGGCCTGGCCGACCAGCGAGCCGAGATCGTGCAGGACGTACTCTTCGCCAGCGTAGTGGTAGCCGCCCTCGCCAGACGCGTAGCGGCTGCGCGAGATGCGGCCGATACCGCTGACCGACGCCACCGGCACCGCGAAGGTGGTGTCGCCGATGCGCACGAACACCGCCTGGGTGACCGCCAGCGTCTGCGGCAGGCGCAGGGTGAAGGTGACGCCCTGGCCGCGCACCGAGTGGATGTCCACCGAGCCGCCCAGCTGGCGCACTTCGTTGCGGACCACGTCCATGCCCACGCCACGGCCGGCCAGCTGGCTGACCTGCTCGGAGGTACTGAAACCGGAGGCGAAGATCAGCCCATCCAGCTCGGCCTCGCTGAGCTCCTGGCCAGGTTCGATCAGGCCGCGCTGCTCGCCACGGCGACGGATCGCCTCGCGGTCCAGCCCGGCGCCATCGTCGGCCACTTCCAGCACGATTTCCGAACCTTCGCGGCGCAGACGGATCGCGATGCTGCCCTCTTCCGGCTTGCCCGCGTCGCGCCGTTGCTCCGGCGTCTCCAGGCCGTGCGCCACCGAGTTGCGCAGCATGTGTTCCAGCGGCGCGACCATGCGATCGAGCACGTTGCGGTCGAGTTCGCCCTGGGTGCCCTCCAACAGCAGATGCACCTGCTTGCCGGTGTCGCTGGCCGCCTGGCGGACCACCCGACGCAGACGCGGCACCAGGCCGTCGAACGGCACCATGCGCGCGCGCATCAGGCCGTCCTGCAACTCGGAGCTGACGCGCGACTGCTGTTGCAGCAGACCATCGTATTGACGCGACAGGTCCTCCAATACCCCTTGCAGACCGCCCAAGTCGGCGGCCGATTCGTTCAGCGCGCGGCTGAGCTGCTGCAGGGTGGAGAAGCGGTCCAGTTCCAGCGGATCGAAGGTGCGATCGCCCTGGTCCTGCTCGCGCTGATACCGCGCCACGATCTGCGCTTCGGTTTCCAGATCCAGACGCCGCAACTGGTCGCGAAGACGGGCGTTGGTGCGATCCAGTTCGCCCATGGCACCGCGGAAGGCGCCCATCTGCTGTTCCAGGCGCGAGCGGTAGATCGCCACTTCGCCGGCGTGATTGACCAGGCGATCGAGCAGGTCGGCACGCACGCGCACCTGTTCCTGCTGCGCGCGCGGCATCAGTTCTTCCTCGACTTGGCCTTCGACCGGCACCGGCGCCGACAGCGGTGCCGGTTCCACCGACGCCTTGGCGATCGCACGCACATCGGCGTCGCTCGGCTCTGCGGCATTGCGGCCACGGGTACGGGTTTCGAAGGCTTCCACCAGGTCGGTCGGCATCGCCACGGCGCGGTGCATGCCGGTGCGGGTCAGCAGCTGATGCAGGCGGTCGAAGCCGCGCTCGAACAGGCGCACGTCGTCGCGGTCGATGTCGGTACGGTTGGCCGCCACCGCCTCGAGCAGCGATTCGATCGCATGGCCGAGATCGCCAATGGCGTTGATGCCGGCCATGCGCGCGCCGCCCTTGAGCGTGTGCAGGTCGCGCTGCAGTCCGTTGAGGACCTCGCGGTCTTCCGGCACCTCGCGCATGCGGGCGATCAGACCATCGCAATGATCCAGCAGGTCGCGGCCTTCCTCGACGAAGATGTCGACCAACTCGCCATCGAGCTGGTCGAAGTTGAGCGGGCCGGCATCGAAGTCTGCGCCCACATCGTTGGCGGTGCCATCGGCCGCTGCGGCGTCTTCCACCGGCGCACTGAAGGGCACGGCTGCAGCGTCTTCGTGTTCGCTTGCGGGTTCGGCGTGTCCGACTTGTTCGGGATGCTCGACAGGATCCGTTGCGTTGGTAGCCTCGAGCGTCTCGTCTGCGTCTGGATGCTGCGCGTGGACCCCGGCATCGGCACGAGAATCCGCCTCGGCGTCGGCAACGACGTCCGAATGCAGCTCCGGCGCAATTTCCGACTGCGGATCGCCGGTTTCTTCGACCCGATCGGCCACCTGCGCCATCTCGAAGGCTTGCACCGACTCGATGGTGCGTTCGGGTAGCGCTTCGGCAGCCTGCTGTGCTTCGTCAGTCTGCTGCGCTTGTGCAGCGTGCTCTGCCTCTGCAATGTGCTCGACTTGGTCGGCATGCGCGTGCGCGTCCGCGCGTTCCTGCTCGCTCGACTCGACGTGCGCGTCCGATTGCGCAGGCTCGTCCGCATGCGCAGGTTGCTGCGGGTGCACCTGCTCGCCCGACAGAGCATGCTCTTCGGAAGCCGGCTGCTCGCCAAACTGCGCCGTGTCTTCCATGTGCAACCGGTCGCCAACCTGCGCGTCGGCATCGTGCGGCAACGCGGCATCGCCGTGCTGGGCTGCTTCGTCGGCAGGCAGCTGCGCGTGCTGTGCCTGCCCGGCGGTCGTCCCTTCGTGCGGCGTGGGGACGTGGTCGCCCTGCTCAGTCGCACCACTGTCCAGCGCCGCGGTGCCCGGCGTCCAGTCTTCGCTGGTCGCCGCGTAGGTCTGGTCGGCAAGCAGGGCCTGCGCGTGCACCGCTTCCAATGCCTCGATGGTCTCGACAGGCGCATCGTCCGTGGACGCGGCGCCATCGCTCGACGCCGCGTCGGCATCCTGCGCGATCGCGGCGCCATCGTGTTGGTCGTGCACGGCCGCGTGCTCGCCCAGCGACTGCTGCTCGGGGTCTGCACGGTCGGCATCGACATCCCCGGCTTCCGGCGCGGCGAGCGTCTGCGCGTCGCCCAACGTAGCTTCCGCGTCGGACAACTCGTCCACCGCCACGTGCTCGCCAGCGTCCGGCACCTGGCTTGATTGCTCATGCGAGGCCGCATCGCCACTGCCGGCCTGCTGCAATCCGGTCGCGTCCCAGGCAGCGGCGTCGACCACCGGCTCATCGGCCGGCGTGTCGTGCGCACCGACGCCAAGCGATTCGGCTTCGGCTTCGGCTTCGGCTTCGTGCTGGTGCTGGTGCTGGTGCTGGTGCTGGACAGCATCGCCATGCACCGCGTCGGCGACCTGCTCCGTACCGGCCTCGGATGCGAGTGCATCCCCAGGTGCTGCCTGCGCGGTCTCGACCGATTCGACACCCGGCTCTAGCTCCTGTGCAGCAATGTCAGCTGCCTGTGCCTGTTCGTGCGGTGCCGGCGCTTCCAGCGCAAGCGCCGACGTGTCGTCGGCCTCGGCCTCGGCCAGCTCGTCCACCGCGATCGGGGCGTCGGCGTGCGCATCGGCATCCGGCGCGGCGTCATCGGCGACATGCGCGGGCGCGCGGTGATCGGCCGCATCCGGCGGCAGCACGTTGGCGTCCAGATACTGTGACAGATCCTGCGCGCCGGTCAGCTCGACCGCCGACTCGCTGTCGACCCCCGACTCGCTCGGCGCATCCAGGTCGTCCAGTTCGTCCAGGAACGCATGCGGTGGCCATTGCACTTCCGGCAGGGTCTCCACCAGCGCGCGCAGGCGCTCGGTCAATGGCGCAAACGAGGGGATCAACGGCGCATCGGCGCGCAAGGCGGTCACGGTGACGGCGATTGCGGCGGCCGTTGCGGCGATGGCGTCGATGCCCTCCTGCGATGGGACCAGCGACGCGGCGAGCAGCCGCTTGACGTAGCTTTCGGCCGGCGTGGTCACCAACGTGATTTCCGGCACATCGGTCATCGCGAATGCGCCGCTCATGGTGTGCACGGCGCGCAGCAATTCCTCGCTCGCCAACTGCGGCTCGGCCTGGCTGGCGTGCAGCCATGCGTTGACGGTTTCCAGATGGGTGGCGACTTCGGCTTCCAGGATCTCGCGCAGCACGCTGTCCACCGACGCCGGTGTGCCACCGGTCGCCGCGAACACACCTGCAGCTGCCGGAATGAAACCGACATCCGCAGCCGCCGGCGTCGCCGGCGCGGCCACGTAATAGACTTCTTCGCCTGCGGCCACACGCTCGGCAACTGCCTGGATGTCCGGCAGGTCGGCACTGATGCGGCCCTGGTCGCGCAGTGCGGCGTTGAACTGCGGCAGCACCTGGTAGGCCAGCTCGACCATCGCCACCACCGCCGGGCTGGCCGGCCGTGAATTGTCGAGCACGCGATTGAGCATGCTCTCGATCTTCCAGCTGAACTCGCCGAGCACCTGCGCGCCGACCAGACGACCGCTGCCCTTCAAGGTGTGGAAGACGCGGCGGATCGGGCGCAGGTTGTCCTGGCTATGCGGCGCGGCACGCCATACCGGCAGCAGCTGGCCCAGATTGACCAGTTCCTCGTCGAATTCCTCCAGGAACACGTCGCGGATATCGTCGTCGATATCGCTGTCGCCAAAGCCGCCGAAGATGCCAACATCCGCACTCGCCTGGACCGGCTCGCTCACTGCTGGCTCGGGCGCTGCCTTCGCTGCCTGGGCATGGGCATCGGTCGTCTGCGGATGCTGCACATCGAACTGCGCGGCGGCCGCGTCGAGCTGGGCCAGGAACGCCGTCGATGCGGCGTCCAGTTCGAATTCGCTGACCACCGCCTGCTGCACGCGCGGCGCGCTCTGCCCGGAGGCTTCATCGGCCGGGGCTGGCTGCGGTTCGGGCACGGATTCGACGAACGGGTCGTCCAGCTCCTGCGGCGCGACAGGCGGCAACGGCGGCGGCGAGAACGCATCGTCGATGCTGGTCTGCGCGCGGTTGGTTTCGGCCTGCGCGATGAAGTCCAGCGGTGCCTCGGTCTGGTCGGCATCGCCCGGCAACTCGATCTGCTCAATCTGCAGCGGCGCCGGTTCGGCAACCGCGGGCGTGGCGCTGTCGTCCTGCTCCAGCGCACTCAGATCCACGGTGTAGCTGACCTGCGCGGCATCGGCAGACACGCTGCCGTCCTGCTCGGCCGACACCGGGTCGAACACGGAGGTGGCGATCGGTGCGGCGTGCTCGCTGGTTTCCAGCTGCCAGTCGCCTGGCGCCTGCGCGCCATCGTCGGACAGGTCCAGCGGCGCGACCGTGAACGGCACGTGCGCCTGGCCGGAGACGGTTTCTTCGGCGGCGACCGGGTCGAAGGAGAACGCCGTATCGGTGGCGGCGGCGCCGGTGTCGTGCACCACGCTGGCGGCGAACGGCGCCTCGACCACGGTTTCGTTGGCCCATTCCAGCGACGGCGTCGGCGCAGCGTCGTTGGCCGCCAGCGCCGGGGCACCGGTTTGCCGAGCGAGCGATGCGGCGGACGGCTGCGGCTCGGCCACGCTGCCCGGCTGGTCGGCACCGACCGGCAGGTCGGACGGCTGGCCCGAGGGCAGCGGCCAGTAGCGCAGGGTCTCCAGGCTGTTGCGGGTGATGTCCAGGATCTCCTCGCGGCCGGGGCGGCGCTCGCGCAGGGCTTCCAGGTAGTACTCCAGGCTGGCCATCGCGTCGGCCAGGGTGTCCAGCTGGCGACCGCTGGGCACGCGCTGCTTGCCGATCAGTTCCAGATCGACGTAGCGGCGCACGCCTTCCAGATAATCGGCTGCCTGCGGCAGCTCGAGGATACGCAAGGCACCGCCCACTTCGCCGAGCAGATGCGGAACATCGGTCAGACGGGCGTGGTCCCAGTTGGTCTCGATGAAGGCGACGAAATGCTCGCGCGCCGCACCGAAATTGGCGATCGCTTCCTGCGCCAGCACGTCCACCGTGCGCCGCACTTCCGAGGAGGTGGCGCTGTTGCTGGCTTCGTTGCCGTCGCCGACATCGGCGCCCAGGCTGGCGACCTGATCATCCAGCGAGGCATCGACATAGAGCAGCGCGCCGGCGATATCCAGCAGCACGCCTTCGTCCATCTGCACCTGGCCGTCGACCACGCGCGCCAGCGCATCGCGCTGCTGCACGACCACGTTGCGCGCCACGCCCAGGCCCATCATGCCCAGGGTGTCGGCAACGCTGCCGAGATCATTGACCTGGCTCTGCAGGTCGGCGATCTCGCCGCCGGTGCGCAGGTGCAGGTCCAGCGCATCCTTGACGCGCAGCAATTCTTCCTTGACCGCGTTGCCGACGGTGTCGAGCAACTCGCGATTGCGCCCGCTCAGACTGCCGCGGGCATGATCCAGCTCGGCCTCGGTGGCGGCACCGGCCTGCGGATCGAACGCGAACAGCACGCTTTCGTTCAGACCCGGCTGACCACGCGTGGCACGGATTTCATTGAGCAGCGGCAGCAGCACGATCGGAATGTCGCGGTGACCGT
Source organism: Xanthomonas sp. CFBP 8152 (assembly GCF_014199025.1). Taxonomy (NCBI): domain Bacteria; kingdom Pseudomonadati; phylum Pseudomonadota; class Gammaproteobacteria; order Lysobacterales; family Lysobacteraceae; genus Xanthomonas; species Xanthomonas sp. CFBP 8152. The sequence continues at coordinate 877,792 of NZ_JACHNO010000001.1, read as the reverse complement.
TCTGCAGGCGCTCCAGGTAATCGGGCAACAGCACGGTGCCACGCATCAGCATGGCGCAGGCTTCGTTGCGGTCGGCCACGTCGCCGGCCTGCACCGCCTGGGCCAGCAGTTCGAGTTCTTCGGCCACCATCGCCGGGGCGTATAGCTCGACCATGCGCAAGGTGCCCTGCACCTGGTGCAGATAGCCGGCGCAGAAACGCATCCGACTGGTGTCGGACGGTTCTTCGGCAAAATACTCGATCTCGTTGCGCGCCTGGCGCAACGTCTCGTCCAGCTCCGGCTTGACCCAGCCCAGCGCGGCGTGACTCATCGCATCGCGAAGCGCACTCATTGCAGCCCCCTGCCTACGGCCGGCGTACCGCCAGGGCGGCCACCGGTCTGTTCCTGCATCGACGTAACGCTACTACGCGCCATCTGCTGATCCTTTCCCGTTCCGCGTCGTGCTCACGCCGGCAGCTTGAAGTCGGCGACCGAACGGCGCAGATCGGCCGCGAGCTGAGCCAGGTTGCCGATCGACTCGGCCGTCTGCTCCGCACCCTGCGATGTCTGGCTGGTGATCTGACGGATCACGCCCATGGTCTGTGTGATGTCCGTCGCTGCGGCCGACTGCTGGTGCGCGGCGATGGAGATGTTCTTGATCAGGTTGTTCAAGGCGTTGGACACGCGCTCGATTTCGGTCAGCGCGGTACCGGCGTCTTCGGCCAGGCGTGCACCGGACACCACTTCGGAGGTGGTCTGCTCCATCGAGCTGACCGCTTCGTTGGTATCGGCCTGAATGGTCTGCACCAGGCCTTCGATACGCCGGGTCGCACTGGAGGTGCGTTCGGCCAGGCGCTGCACTTCGTCGGCCACCACCGCGAAACCGCGACCGGCCTCGCCCGCCGAGGCGGCCTGCACCGCAGCGTTGAGCGCCAGGATGTTGGTCTGCTCGGAAATGTCGTTGATCAGTTCCACGATCGAGCCGATCTCCTGCGAGGACTCGCCCAGGCGTTTGATGCGCTTGGAGGTTTCCTGGATCTGGTCGCGGATCTGGTCCATGCCCTGGATCGTCTCGCGCACCACGCCGGCACCTTCGGCGGCGATCACCACCGAGCGCTGTGCCACCTCGGCCGATTCGGTGGAATTGCGCGACACCTGTTCGATGCTGGCAGCGATTTCGCTGATGCGCTCGGAAGCGGTGGTGATCTGGTTGGCCTGCTGCCCGGCTGCGTCGGCCAGCTGCATCGCGGTGGCCTGGGTTTCCTGGGTCGACACGGCGACCTTGGCCGAGGTGTCGTTGATCGTGGTCACCAGGTGGCGCAACTCGTCCACCGCGTAGTTGATGGCGTCTGCAATCGCGCCGGTCATGTCCTCGGTCACCGAGGCCTTGACGGTCAGGTCGCCCTCGCCGAGCGAGCTGATTTCGTCCAGCAAGCGCATGATCGCCTGCTGGTTGCGGCTGTTGAATTCCACCTGCGCCTGATAACGCACGTCCTGCTCGCGCGAGCGCATCCGCACCGAGCTCCAGACGAAACCAATGATCGCCAGCAGCGCCAGCAGGCCGGACACCACGCCCAGCCAGAAGTTCGGAAACAGGCGCGTGTCGCGCACCGAGCCGAACGCCGAGAACGCATCGAACAGCTTCTTGCTGTCGTCCAGCATCTTGTTCGAACCGGCGGTCAGTGCGGCGGCCGAGGATTGCGCGGCGAACAGGTTGCGCGAGCTGGCCAGGATGGCGTCGACGTCCTTTTTCATCGTCACCCACTGGGCCTGCGACTGCTCCAGCGCCGACAACGCGGCCGGATTGCGCACCGCGGCGATCCCGAGTTCGTCGTTGCCTGCGCGCAGGCCCTCGAGCATCTGCGTGAACACCACCGAGTCGCGCGCCAGCGCATCGCCGGAGGCGGCGGCATTGGCGCCACCGGCGCGCATTTCGGTCACCCGGCGCGCCATGGTGCCGGCAACCACGACCTGCTGCAGCGTGTTGTAGATCTGCGACGCGGGCGCGCCGCTGACCGTCATCGCGCGCACCACTTCGTTCAACTGCGCCTGCAACTGCGGCACGCTGCCGGAGAAGCGTTCGGCGTTGCCGGCCAGCCCGAGCACCGCCGGTTCGCTGGCAATGACCTGATCGGCGTTCTTGCTCAGCGGCACCCAGGTCGCCTTGAGCTGGGCCATCGCACCGGCGACCGAACCTTCCTGGCCGTAGCGGCCATCCAGTTCGCTGACCGTGCTGTCGATGCGGCCCTTGGTCTCCTTGAACGCGGCGAACGCCTTGGGGTCACCGGAGACCGCTTCGCGGCCCTGGTTGGCCAGCTGCTGCGACAGCACCTGCAGATCGGCCGCGCCGGTGCCGGCACCGGCCAAGCGACTGCCCTGCCAGGTGGCGACGCCGGTATTGGCGCCGAACACGATCATCGACAACACCAGCAAACCAAGCCAGAAGCTGGTGCTGACGCTGCCGAGCTTGTTGGTCTTGCGGGCGTCCGGGGCGGTACTCATGGTTCGACCTCGATCTGTATGACGTGGCGGGGTCGCGGCTTAGGCCGCGGCCTGCCGGAATTCAGGAGTGCGCGACAGCAACGCCAGGGAGAACACACCCCAGTCCTGCGTCTCGTTGCGGAAGGCACGGTCGATGAAGTGGGCGTAGCGGCCTTGCGCCAACTCGCCGGGTTCGACCGCCTGGACCTGCTCGAAGCTGCGCTGGCCGTACAGCTCATCGATGGTCAGCGCGACGTCGCCGCCGCTCTGGCGCATGATCAGCACGCGCTGGCCTTCCTGCAGCACCGTCCGTCGGCCCTCCAGGAACTGCTTCAGATCGATCACCGGGAACAGGTTGCCGCGCAGGTTGCCCACGCCCAACAGCCAGGGCTGTGCGCCCGGCACCGGCGTGACCGGCGGCATCGGCACGATTTCCGCGACTTCGCGGAAATCCGAGACCAGGCGCCGGGTACCGACGCGATAACCGACGCCGCGCCAGATGTCGGCCGAGAACTGGCGTTCCGGCAGCGGCGTGGCGTGCGCAAGACTACGACGCTCGTAGTCTTCGAGAATGTCGAATGGAGAACGCATCAACGCACCAGTTGTTCGATGCGGGCGATCAGATCGTCTTCGCGCGGCGGCTTGACGATGTAGTCGCTGGCACCCTGTCGCAGACCCCAGGCCTTGTCGGTCTCCATGCCCTTGGTGCTGACCAGCAGCACGGGGATGTCCTTGGTGGCCTGGTCGCGCGCCAATGCGCGCGTTGCCTGGAAGCCGCTCATGCCGGGCAGCACCACGTCCATCAGCACCAGATCGGGCGCCTGGCTGCGAATCAGCGCAAGTCCCTCCTCGGCATTGTCGGTGGCGACGACCGTATGGCCTGCTTTTTCCAGCCATTGACTGAAGACTGCCCTATCGGTGGGCGAGTCCTCGATCAATATAATTCGAGCCATGTTGCCTTTCCCCCTGGTCAGGCGTGGACGTACGTGCGAATCGCGCTCAGTAGTTCTTCACGTGTGAACGGCTTGGTCAGATATTGCTCGGAGCCGACGATGCGGCCGCGTGCCTTGTCGAACAGGCCGTCCTTGGACGACAGCATGATCACCGGCGTCGACTTGAAGAGCTGGTTGCCCTTGATCAACGCGCACGTCTGGTACCCATCCAGACGCGGCATCATGATGTCGACGAAAATGATCTGAGGTTGCTGGTCGGCAATCTTGGCCAGTGCCTCGAAACCATCGGTCGCTGTCACTACTTCACAGCCTTCCCGCTTCAGCAGCGTTTCGGCGGTGCGGCGAATGGTCTTCGAATCATCGATCACCATCACCTTCAGTCCTGCGAGTTCCCCACCCGCAGCAATGTTTTCAGTCATGCAAATATCCCCGGACGCGCGACGCTTCTTCCCTTCCGGCGTCGCTACGAAACTACATGTATATCCCAAGACCCGCATCGACTGTCAAGGGTACGTTGCCGGGGGCCCGCCAGGCGGACGTTCCGACCGTGTGCAGCTGCGGGGGCGACCGGCAAGTCGCGCACTCACGACCGGCCGGGCGCGCCATCGCCCACCGCTTGAAGTTACCATCGGCAGCCTGTTCTAGAGGTTTAGCTCCCCATGTCGCTCGACGTCGTTGTGGTGATGGATCCCATCGCCTCCATCAAGATCGCCAAAGACACCACCTTCGCCATGTTGCTGGAAGCGCAGCGGCGCGGTCACCGCCTGCAGTATGTGCGTCCGGGCGGACTCAGCCTGCGCGAGGGGCGCGCGGTGGCACAGGTTGCGCCCTTGAGCGTGCGCGAGGACAAGACCGGCTGGTTCACCCTGGGCGAGTTCGCCGAACTGGCATTCGGCCCCGGCCAGGTGGTGCTGATGCGCAAGGACCCACCGGTGGATGCGGAGTTCGTCTACGACACCCAGGTGCTGAGCGTGGCCCAGCGCGCCGGCGCGCAGGTGGTCAACGACCCGCAGGGCCTGCGCGACTACAACGAAAAACTGGCCGCGCTGCTGTTTCCGCAATGCTGCCCGCCGACCCTGGTCAGCCGCGATGCGGCGGCGCTGAAGGCCTTCGTGCTCGAACATGGCCAGGCCGTGCTCAAGCCGCTGGACGGCATGGGCGGGCGTTCGATCTTCCGCAGCGGCACCGGCGACCCCAACCTCAACGTGATCCTGGAAACGCTGACCGACGGCAATCGCAAGCTGACCCTGGCGCAGCGCTTCATCCCCGACATCACCACCGGCGACAAGCGCATCCTGCTGGTCGATGGCCAGCCGGTGGACTACTGCCTGGCACGGATTCCGCAGGGCGACGAATTCCGCGGCAACCTGGCCGCCGGCGGGCGTGGCGAAGGTCGGCCGCTGTCAGAGCGCGACCGCTGGATCGCCGCGCAGGTAGGCCCGGAAATGCGCCGCCGCGGCATGCGCTTCGTCGGCCTGGATGTGATCGGCGATTACCTGACCGAGGTCAACGTCACCAGCCCCACTTGCGTGCGCGAGCTGGATGCGCAGTTCGGCCTCAACATCGCCGGGCTGCTGTTCGACGCGATCGAGGCCGGCGCGGCGCAATGAGCGTGGCCGCGGCACCGGCTCCCATGGACGAGCGGCGACGGTTGACCGCGACGCTGGTGATCTCGCTGCTGCTGCACGGCGCGCTGATCCTGGGCGTGGGGTTTGCGGTCAGCGAGGACGCTCCGCTGGTGCCGACGCTGGATGTGATCTTCAGCCAGACCAGCACCCCGCTGACGCCCAGGCAGGCCGATTTCCTGGCCCAGGCCAACCAGCAGGGCGGCGGCGATCACGCCACCGCGCAACGTCCGCGCGACAGCCAACCCGGGGTGGTGCCGCAGGACCGCAGCGGGCTGGCACCGCAGGCGCAGCGGGCAACCATGGTGCAGGTGCCGGAACCGACCCAGACCCGAGTGGTGGCCAGTCGCCGCGGCGAGCAGACCGTGCCCACACCGCAGCCGAACCCGCAGACCGACCCGCTCTCGCCCACCGATGCGCAACGCGTGCAGCGCGACGCGGAAATGGCGCGACTCGCTGCCGAGGTGCATCTGCGCTCGGAACAATATGCCAAGCGTCCCAATCGCAAGTTCGTCTCGGCCAGCACCCGCGAGTACGCCTACGCCAACTACCTGCGTGCCTGGGTGGACCGCGCCGAGCGCGTCGGCAATCTCAATTACCCGGACGAAGCGCGCCGGCGCCGACTCGGCGGCAAAGTGGTGATCAGCGTGGGCGTGCGCCGCGACGGCAGCGTCGAAAGCAGCCGCGTGCTGGTCTCCAGCGGCACCCCGACCCTGGATGCGGCAGCGCTACGGGTGGTGCAGCTGGCGCAGCCGTTCCCGCCGCTGCCCAGGACCAAGGACGACGTGGATATCCTGCAGGTCACACGCACCTGGCTGTTCCTGCCCGGCGGCGAACTGCACGACGACCGTTGAGCCGTCGCGCGTGCCGACAAGGACGCGTCTTTCTGCGGCATGCCTTTCCGGCAGACTGTATTGGCCGATGCGCGACGCGGCGTTATGCGAGCTGCGCAGCTGCGTATAGCCGATCGGCCAGCTCGACGATCGCATCCGCATCCTGCACGCGCGCGCGCCAGGCGGCAGGAATCCCGTCGATGCCATGGAACGCACCGGCCAGCTGACCGCAGATGGCCGCGGTGGTGTCGGCATCGTCGCCCAGGTTGGCCGCACGCAGCACCGCATCGGCGAACGTGTCGGTGGTGGCGAAGCACCAGAGCGCCGCCGACAACGCATCCACCACGTAGCCGGTGCCGCGGATCCGTGCGGCGGGAACCGCACGATGGTCGCGCGCCGACAACGCACGCAGCGCCGGTGTCGACAGCCCTTCGCAGCGGGTCTGCAACACCTGCTGGCGCTGGCCGCCGAGCAACGCGGCACGCAACTGGAAGGCGAACAGCCGGCAGGCATCCAGCGCTTCGTCGGCGGCATGCGTGGTGCGCGAGCTGTCGGCGGCGCGCTCGCCCAGCTGGTCGGGGCGGTGCGCGTAATACATCGCCACCGGCGCCAGCCGCATCAGCGAGCCATTGCCGGCCGAGCGTGGATCGGTGCTGCCGCTGAAGGCCGGGCCGCCATCCAGATAGCGCTCCAGTGCCTGCCGCACGGTCGCGCCGATGTCGAAGCAGGTGCCGGTGCTGCTGAGGTAGCCGTGCTGGTACCAGTTGCAATAGCGGTTCATCTGGTCGGCGGCGTCGAAGCCCTGCCGATGCAGCAGGCTGTGCGCCAGGCACAAGGCCATCGAGGTGTCGTCGGTCCACTGCCCGGCGCGCAGCGCGAACGGGCCGCCGCCGCGCATGTCGTCGATCGGCGTGAAGCTGCCCGGCGCGCAGAATTCCAGCGTGGTGCCCAGCGCATCGCCCACCGCCAGGCCCAGCAGGCAGCCGCGAAAACGCGCGCGCTGCAGGTCGTCGGTCATGGCGCGGCGCCAGCGGCCTTGGCTGCGCGTGCGGCCTGTTGCTCGAGCAGGGTCAGCGCCACGTTGTCGCGCAGATACGCCGGCTCCACCCGCTCCGGCGCCACGCCTTCGCCGCGCAGCAGCGCCGGCACGGCCAGCGTGAGCAGATCGGCGGCATGCGGCAGTGCGGCGGCATCGATGCTGCTCAGCCGGGTCGCAAAGCGCTGTTGCAGCAACGCCTCGGCAGCGGCGAATCCGCTGCCGACACCGGCAAAGCGGTGCAGCGTGTCCGGCACGACGCATTGCTGCGGTGCGCAGACCACTTCCGACATCAGCTCCCGCAGCGTGTCGCCGTCGCGCGCGAAGACGCCGGCATACACCTCGCCCATGCGCGCATCGATGCAGGCCAGCACCTGCGCCGCCTCGGCGGGCGCGCGCAGCGCCAGCACCTGCAGTGTGGACACCGCCAGCACCGGCACGTCCAGACCCAGCGCGATGCCCTGCGCGATGCCGATCGCCAGACGCACGCCGGTGAAGGCGCCCGGGCCACGACCGACTGCAATCGCATCGAGCTGGCGGCGCGCGATGCCGGCGTCGGCCAGCAGTTGCTCGGCCCATGGCAGCGCCAGTTCGGCATGGCGACGCGGCGCCAGTTCGAAGCGCTCCAGCACGCGGCCATCCACGTGCAGCGCGACGGAACAGGCTTCGGTGGAGGTCTCGAACGCAAGCACTTTCATGGCAGGACCGCAGGCAGGAAGGGGACGCTCACGCGTCGCCGAACGGCAACGCGAGCACGCCATTGTCGCCCACCGGCGCGGCGACGCCAAAGAACGCGCGCACGTCGCCGATCTCGCGGGTGCGCGCAAACGGCGGCAGCGAATTCATGAAGGTGCGGCCGTAGCCCTTGTTCACCAGCCGCGGGTCGCACAGCACCAGCACGCCGCGATCGGTTTCGCTGCGGATCAGCCGGCCCACGCCCTGCTTGAGCGCGATCACCGCCTGCGGCAACTGCTCGTCGCGGAATGGGTTGCCGCCGTCGCGGCGGATCGCATCCAGGCGCGCTTCGAACACCGGGTCGTCGGGCGCGGCGAACGGCAGCTTGTCGATCACCACCACGCTCAAGGCATCGCCCACCACATCCACGCCCTCGCGGAAGCTGGCCGACCCCAGCAGCACGCCGTTGCCGGAAGTGCGGAACCGCTGCAGCAAGGTGGCACGCGGCGCCTCGCCCTGCACGAACAAGGGCCACGGTGCGCCGCGCAATGCGTCGGCCGCCTCGCGCAGCGCGCGGTGCGAAGCGAACAACAGGAATGCGCGGCCGTTGGAGGCGTCCAGCACCGGTGTCAGCGCCGCGATCAGCGCCGTGCCGAACCCGCGCGCTGCGGGATCGGGCAGATGCGGCGGTAGATAGCACAGCGCCTGGCGCGCCCAGTCGAAGGGACTGGGCTGCAGCAAGGTCACCGGATCGCTCAGGCCCAGGCGCTGCGCGATATGGTCGAACTCGCCGCCCACCGCCAGCGTGGCCGAGGTGAACACCCAGGCCGCATGCGATTTTTCGCGATGCTCGCGCAGCGGGCCGGACACATCCAGCGGCGTGCGCTGGCAGCGGAATCCGCGCGGGCTGAGCTCGTACCACAGCACATCGTTGTCGACGGTCTTCGGCAGCTCCTGGTCGAAATCCGGCACCGGCGCGTCCTCGCCCAGCCACCGCGACAGCCGCGCCAGCGCTTCCTGCGCACGTGCACAACAGCCGTCGAACCCGGGCGAGGCCTCGCGCAACGGCAGCAAGGCCTCGCCCAGCCGCGCCAGCGACGACAGCACCGCATCGAATCCTTCGCGCACCTGCGGCCTGGCCAGCGCGCGCCATTGGGTGCCGCGTGACGGCAGGCCTTCCATGCCGGCACGCAGGCCGCGCAGGGCCTGGTCCAGGGCCAGGATCGGTTCCTGCAGGCTGGCCTGCGCACCGGCGACCAGGCGCGCTTCGACCATGCAGTCGCGCGCCAGTTCCTGCCACGGCCGCATGCCGAAACTCTCGCCGAAGAAGTTCGCCGCCAGTTCCGGCAGCTGATGCGCCTCGTCGATGACGAAGGCCTGCGCGCCGGGCAGGATCTCGCCGAAGCCTTCCTGCTTGAGCGCCAGATCGGCCAGCAGCAGATGGTGGTTGACCACCACCAGATCGGCCGCCTGCGCGCGCTGGCGCGCCTGCACCACGAAGCATTCGCTGTAGAACGGGCATTCGGTGCCCAGGCAGTTGTCGACGGTGGAGGTCACCAGCGGCAGCAGCGGCGAATCGTCCGGCAGGGCCTCCAGCTCGGCCATGTCGCCGAACTGGGTACGCCCGCTCCAGGCCACGATGCGCTGGAACTGCGAGACCTGCTCGGGCGTGGCAAGGCGCGGCTCGCCGCGCGCCTGCTGGGTGCGGTACTTGCACAGATAGTTCGCGCGGCCCTTCAGCAGTGCGCTGCGCAGGCCGATGCCGAGCGCGGCGCGCACGCGCGGCAGGTCGCGATGGAACAACTGGTCCTGCAGCGCGCGCGTGCCGGTCGAGACGATGGTCTTCAGCCCCGACAGCAGTGCCGGCACCAGATAGGCGTAGGTCTTGCCGGTGCCGGTGCCGGCTTCGGCCAGCAGCACCTCGCGTGCCTCGAACGCCTCGGCGATGGCGCCGGTCAGGCGCAACTGCGCGGCACGCGGCGCGAATGCATCGAGCTGACGCGCAAGCGCCCCGCCCTCGCTGAGCGCCTCGATGCTGGCAGTGGCAAGTTGGGACATGGGACCGGATGCTGGGGCAGGAAGCGCGACAGCCTAGCGCGTGCGCGGTGATGCTGTGTGGGGTGCGCGGCGGAGGTGGCAATGGCCGCGCGGCCGGCCCTTACGCCTCACGGAGGACCGCGAGGCAACGCTGGCAGTCGTGCGCGGGCAGCAACGGCGCGCGTCGAGCAAGTGCTTGCGGGCGATACAGACCGCACCGCACGCCGGCTGCTCCTGCCTTGTTGCAGGCGCAGCCGGCGGCGTCGCCGTGCTCAGTAGCGCTTCACGCCGGGCACCGTGCACCCGGCAATCTGCGACTTGGCCGAGGCGGCGTTTTCCTTCTCGCCGCGCGCCAGACGCGATTGTTCGATGGTGGCCCAATGCCGACGGCACAGCGGCCCAGTCTTGGAGCCCAGCTCGATGGCCTGCCTGGCGAAACGCTCGGCGGCAGGCCAGTCGGCCTGCAGCACCGCCACTTCGGCACGTTCCTGCAGGATGGCGGGATCGCCGGAGACCAGACCCACGGCCTGATCCAGCGCCGCCGCCGCGCCGGCCAGATCGCCGGCCTGGCGCTTGCTCTTGGCGGCCTCGCGCAGGTCGTCCACCTGCGGGTCGCGCAATGGCTGCACCGACAGCTCGGTGTCGTCGACACCGGCCTCGCGTTCGATCAGCAGCAGCCGCTGTGTCGGCGTCGTCGGGTCCACCGGGGTCGGCGGCGGCACAGGTGGCGCGCTGACGCAGGCGGTGAGTGCGGCAGACACGCCAGCCAGGGCAAGCAAACGGTGCAGTCGGTTCATCAGGTCACTCCAGTCAACGTGCAGGTGCAGCCGCGGCGGGTGCCGGCGCAGGGTCTTCCGGCTTCTTTTCCAGACCGAAGAAGCGACGCCAGCCACCACCGCTGGATTGCTCGGCCGGCGCGGATGCATCGCCGGGCACGCCTTCGATCGACGGTGCATTGCCGGCACAGGGGGCGTAGGCCGGCGTGAAACCGACCACGAACGGGAACTGACGCGCGCCAGGGCAACCGGCATCGGTCACGCCGGTACCGGCCGCGTCCACCCACTGCCAGTCCAGGCCCTTGCCGCTGACCTTCAACGGCGCACTCGGCAGCCGCGCGAAGATGCTCGACCACACCCGCATCGCGCCGGTGGCGCCGTACAGGCCGGTCTGCGCGTTCTGGTCGTTGCCCATCCAGATCACCGCCAGATGGTCGCCCGTGTAGCCGGCGTACCAGCTGTCGCGGCCGTCGTTGGAGGTGCCGGTCTTGCCGGCCGGCGACAGCCGGCCCAGGCCATCGCCCAGCAACTGCCGCGCGGTACCGCCGCTGACCACCTGCTGCAGGGCGATGCTGATCAGGTTGGCCGCCACCGAATCGCCCTCCTGCGCCGGTGCCGGGGTCTTGTCGTAGCGCTTGAGCAGCTTGCCCTGCGGATCGAGCACGCCGCGCACCGCATGCAGCGGCTGGATCTCGCCACCGGCGGCCAGGAACTGGTACAGCTGCGCCATGCCGTACGGGCTCTGATCGGTGGCACCGAGGATCAGCGAGGGATTGGTGTCGGCCTTGATGCCGGCCAGTACCTGGATCAGCTGCGCGATGCGCTCCGCGCCAACCTGCATGCCCACGCGCACCGTGGCCTGGTTGTAGGAATGCGCCAGCGCATCGATCAGCCGCACCGTGCCGTGACTGCGGTTGTCGGAATTGCCCGGCGACCAGGTCTTGCCGCGGCTGAGCTGCACCGTCACCGGTGCATCGTCGACCCAGCTGGACAGCGCCCAGCGGTCCGGCGAGGCCAGCGCCAGCAGGTACACGAACGGCTTGAGCAACGAGCCGACCTGCCGCTGCGCTTCGACCGCGCGGTTGAAGCCCGGCTTGGCCACGTCGCGGCTGCCGACCACCGCCAGCACGTCGCCGTTATGCACGTCGGTCAGCACCAGGCCGGCCTGCAGCGGGGGGCGCTTCTTGTTATCCAGCCGCTTGATGGTGCCGGTGACCGCGCCTTCGGCATAGGCCTGCGCGGACGGCGACATGCCGGTGAGCACGCTCATGCCGGCGCCCTGCAGCACGCCTTCCGGGTAGTCGTGCGCCAGCTGGCGCCGCACCAGATCCACATAGGCCGGGAAGCGGTTGGCCGCCACCAGGCCCGGCTCGGCGGGCACGCCCAGCGATGCGGCCAGCGCGCGCTTGTATTCGGCCGCGTCGATCAGGTCGTTTTCGTGCAGCTTGCCCAGCACGAAATTGCGCCGATCCAGCGCGCGCTCCGGGTTGCGTCGCGGGTCGTAGTAGGACGGCCCCTTGACCAGGCCGATCAGCAAGGCGATCTGCTCGGTGGTCATCGAATTGAGCTCGCGGCCGAACCACAGCTCCGCACCCGAGGACACGCCGTGGATCGCCTGCCCGCCGCGCTGGCCCAGGTAGACCTGGTTGAGATAGGCCTCCAGGATGGTGCGCTTGTCGTAACGCGCCTCCATGATCACCGCGTAGAGAATTTCGTTGAACTTGCGGGTGAGGGTCTGTTCCTTGCCGATGCCGAGCAAGCCGCTGCGCGCCAGCTGCTGGGTCAGTGTGCTGGCGCCCTGGCGGACCTGGCCGCCGGAGCGCGCCATGATCCAGGCCGCGCGCACCATGCCGCTGAGATCGATGCCGTGGTGGCTGTTGAAGTCGCGGTCCTCGACCGCCTGCAGGCCGGTGACCAGCAGCTCGGGCACTTCCTCCATGCGCACCAGACGCCGTTCTTCCTGCTTCTGCCCATACAGCGTGGCGATGCGCGCCGGGTCCAGCCGCGCACCCTTCAGCGCCTTGCGGTCGCCGGCGTCGCGCAGGCTGGCAATCCGCCCGTCGGAGAGGCCGACCTCCACCCGCCGCGCGGGCACGCGCCCATCCACATCGATATAGCCGCGGCTGGCGATGGTGAAGCGGCTGCCGTCCTGCTGGTAGGTGCCGGCCAGCTTGGCTTGTCCGTCGTCACGGTACGAGGCGGCGTCCAGCTCGGTCTTCAACGTCGCCGCATCCAGCGCATTGCCCGGCGCCAGCACCAACGGCCGCCCGTACACGCGGGTCGGGATCTGCCAACGCAGCTCGCCAAACCGCTGGGTGACCTGCTTGTTCAGATACACCGTGTAGGGAATCAGAAAACCGAGCGCCAGCGCGAATGCCGCAAAGGCCCAGACAATCAGCCTGCGTTGCCAGCGGGAGCCTTGCTCGGTGGAGTCGTCCTCGAAATCGTCGGGAGCGTCGTTGTCGTGGCGTCGGGGCACAGGGATGCGAGAATGTAGAGTCCGGCGAGTCTAGCGCAGCGCTGTCGTGGTTGTGGTCGGCCGGCCCCGCTGACTTAAGAGCGGCTAACAAAGCGGCAACGCTCGCCGTCAGCGGGCACGGACCGTCTTCGGCATCTGCGGGTACCCTGCGTACCCTGCGGTTGCCTTGTGCCGTCCTCGCCGCCTGTCGACTGCTCGCCGGGTGTTCTTCGCCACGCCACATCTGGAGGTCCAACGGAATGTCGATGTCCCTGGCCGATGCACGCTATCTGTTCAATCGCGTGCTTGGGCTGATTCACCGCAGCGTGGCAAGCATGCGCACACGCGGCTGGCGCGCCACCTGGCAGCGCATTCGCGTACATACGCAGGCACCGCCGGTGGCGCTCGGCACGCCGCTGTGGTTGCCGGAGGCGGCGCCGTTTGCCGCGTTCGCGGTTCCGTACAGCGACACCCCGCGCGTGACGGTGGTGATTCCGGTCTACAACCACATCGCGCACACGTTGGCGTGCCTGCGCTCACTGGCCGCACATCCGCCGCTGCTGGAGGTGAAGATCATCGTCGTGGACGACGGCAGCAGCGACGCCACGCAGGCGCAGCTGCCGCAGGTGCAGGGGCTGCACTACCACCGGCGCGCCAGCAATGGCGGCTTCATCGCCGCCTGCAACGACGGCATCGCACTGGCGCGCGGCGACTACGTGGTGCTGCTCAACAACGACACCATCCCGCAGCCCGGCTGGCTGGATCGGCTGATCGACACGTTTGCCCAGCACCCCAGTGCCGGGCTGGTCGGCGCGCAACTGGTGTACCCGGACGGACGCCTGCAGGAATCCGGCGGCGTGGTGTTCGCCGATGGCAGCGCCTGGAGTTACGGTCGCTTCGAATCGGCCGACGACCCGCGCCATGCCTATGTGCGCGCGATGGACTATTGCTCCGGCGCGGCCATCGCGCTGCCACGCGCGTTGTTGCAGACGCTGGGCGGGCTGGATCGCCGCTACATGCCGGCGTACTACGAAGACACCGATCTGGCGTTTGCGGTACGTGCGGCCGGCTACCGGGTGCTGGTGCAGCCGACCAGCGTGGTGGTGCACGACGAGGGCACCAGCAATGGCACCGACACCCGCACCGCGGTGAAGGCGTATCAGGTGCGCAACCAAGGCGTGTTCGCCGACAAGTGGCAGCAGGCCCTGGCAACGCAGCTACCGGCCGGCACGGTCCCCGGACCTGCGCTGCTGCATCGCGGCCAACGCCAGGTGCTGATCCTGGACGAATGCGTGCCGCAACCGGATCGCGACTCGGGTTCGTTGCGGCAGTTCAATCTGATCCGCCTGCTATGCGAAGAAGGCGCGCACGTGGTGTTCGTGCCGACCCGTCGCGAACACGCCGGACGGCACACGCAGGCGCTGCAGCAACTGGGCGTGGAAGTCTGGTACGCGCCGTTCCTGGACGGCATCGGCAGCTGGCTGCGCACGCACGGCCCGCGGTTTGCCGTGGTGCTGCTGGTGCGTCACCACGTTGCGCATGCCTGCCTGCCGCTGCTCAGACGATACGCCCCGCAGGCCCGCACCCTGTTCGACACCGTCGATCTGCATTACCTGCGCGAGCGCCGCGGCGCCGAGCTGGCCGGCGATGCCAACCTGTTGCGCGCGGCCGAACGCACCCGCCTGCGCGAGCTGGAGATCATGGCCGCCACCGATGTCACGCTGCTGGTCTCGGCAGCCGAACAGGCGCAGCTGCAGGCGGACGCACCGCAGATCCGCACCGCCCTGCTCTCCAATCTGCATGAGGTGGCCGGCAGCGGCTGCGGCTTCGAGCAACGCCACGACCTGGTGTTCGTCGGCGGCTTTCGGCATCCACCCAATGTGGATGCGGTGCAGTGGTTCATCAGCGCGATCTTTCCGCAGGTGCGCGCGCAATTGCCGGAGGTGATCTTCCACTGCATCGGCGCGGACATGCCGGAGGCGCTGACACTGCTGGCCGACGAATGCCCCGGCGTGCGATTGCACGGGCATGTGCCGGATCTGCTGCCATTCATGGAAAACGCACGCATCGCGGTGGCGCCGCTGCGCTTCGGCGCCGGCGTCAAAGGCAAGATCAACCTGAGCATGGCGCATGGGCAGCCGGTGGTCGGCACCACCTGCGCGGTGGAAGGCATGCATCTGCGCGACGGCGAGGACGTCTGCGTGGCCGATGATGCCGCTGACTTCGCCGAGGCGATCGTGCGCCTGTATCGCGATGCGGCGCTGTGGCAGCGTCTGGCCGACAACGGGTTGCAGAACGTGGCCCGGCATTTTTCGCTGGATGCGGCGCGTGGCACGGTGCGCGCGCTATTTATCGCGGAGTGAGTGCGCGCCGGGCGCTCGGGGATGGCGCTGCGGGTAGCGCCGTCGAAGACAGCCGCTGCGTCAACGCTGCTCGGTCACGGCCTTGACCCGGCGCGTGAACTCGGCCAATTCCGGCAGCCCCGGATCCAGCTGGTGCGCCTCGTCCTGCGCGCGTCGTGCAAAGGCGGCGTCTTCCTGTCCCAGGCGTTCGCTGCCCACCGCAACCCAGCGTTGCGCCAGCCGTCGACGCGCGCCGGCCAGTGCATCGCCGTTGGGCGTCAGCGCCTGCCAGGCATCCAGACAGCCGCGCGCGGCACGCAGGCGGTTGTTGCGCAGCTCGTCCTCGAAGCAGCGCTGACTGGCCGGCACCACACGTGCGGCGGCCTGCAGCACGCGTGGATCGCCCGGCGCCAGCGCCTGCGCGGCACGCACCGCGTCGTAGGCACTGGCGCCGGGCGGCGTCATCCACTGCTGCTGCGCTTCGGCAGCTGCCACCCGTTGCAGCAGCGCACGCAGGCGACGCTCGCGCGCACTGCGCGACAGCCCGGTCTCGGGGCTGCGTTGGGCATCGCGGGCACGCGCAATCGCCTGCTCGGCCTGCGCAATCGCGGCGGCGCCGGGCAGCAAGGTCTTGGCTTCCTGCAGCGACTGCAGCGCGGCGTCGAACTGGAAATCTGCCGCCTGCCTGCCGGCTTGCGCGGCATATTCGCCTGCCACCTGCTCCAGCCCACGCTGGGCGGCCACATCCGCCGGCTCGGCTGCCAGCACGGCGGTGAAATCGCGTGCGGCCGGTGCCAGCCGGCCACGCCGCAACAGGCCCTGCGCGCGCTGACGGCGCTGCTCCAGCGCACGGTGATAGTGGCCTTCGGTCAGCGGCACATCGGCATGCCCGGCGTCGTAGTGCCTGGCAGCGGCCAGCAGCATCGCCGCATCGGCCAGCGCATCGCGCGCCAGGGCCTGGCGCGCCTGCGCCAGCAGATCGGTCAGGGCGTCCTCGCGCCCTTCCAGCGCATCGGTGCGCTCAGGTGCCAGGGTCAGGATGCGCTGATACAACGGCAGCGCGCTGTCCGGGCTGCCATCCAGGCGCCCTTGCTGTTGCGCGGACACCGCCTGTGCGAACAAGGCGTCCAGGCCGGCCCGACGCGCCTGCAACTGGCGCAGGCGCAGTGCCACCGGTGCGATCTGCGCCTGCGGCACCTCCAGCGCGCTCGCCAGCGTCAGCGCGCGCTGTGCAGCAGCGGCATCCCCGGCCGCAATCGCCGCGCGCGCCTGCACCACGGCGGCGGCGCCGGTGCGCGCCAGGCCGGCACGGGCCTCATCACGATCGCTGTCCAGGGCAAGCGCAGCAGCGAACAGTTCGCGCGCGCCGTTGCCGTCGGCTGCACTGAGGTGGTCGCGCGACAGCGCCGCATCGCCCCGTTGCAGCAATTGCTGGATGCGCGTGTCCGGCCATAGCCAATCAGCCAGCGGCTTGCGCAGCACGACCGCGGCCAGCAAAAGACAGGCGCACGACGCCAGCACCACGCGCCATAGCGCGCGGCTGCGCAATGGCGCCCAGAGACGAGGCGACCGGGCCCAGCGCGGAAGCGGGAGCATGCGGTGGCGTCCGTCCTTGGCGCGACCTGAGGGAGACGCGTTCACCCCGTCATGGTAGCGGTCTGCTGCGAAGACGATGTGGGCTTGGGGGAATCGGGAATCGGGAATCGGGATTCGGGATTCGGGATTCGGGAAGCGAGCACACCTTGTTTGCTGTGGGTGCTGCCTATTTCCAGGCGATTGGCGCTGGCGGGCTGCGGCGCACTCAACCGAGTCGCCGCACCTCGTTCACGCCGGGCAAGGCATCCAGCTTGCCCAGCAGGCTGGACAGCTGGTCGTAGTCGCTGACCTTCAGGCGCAGGCGCAGTTGCGCCCTGCCGGTGTCGCGCACGTTGTCGCTGTTGATCTCCAGCACATGCGCGTCCTCCTGCGCGATCAGGTTGGTGATGTCCTTGAGCAGCCAGCGGCGGTCGACCGCGCGCACCTGCACATCCACCTCGTAGCCGCTGCCGGCCTGGCCCCACTCCACCG
Source organism: Xanthomonas sp. CFBP 8152 (assembly GCF_014199025.1). Taxonomy (NCBI): domain Bacteria; kingdom Pseudomonadati; phylum Pseudomonadota; class Gammaproteobacteria; order Lysobacterales; family Lysobacteraceae; genus Xanthomonas; species Xanthomonas sp. CFBP 8152. The sequence goes on along the minus strand of NZ_JACHNO010000001.1, from coordinate 860,530 downwards.
GCAATACCCGCTGCGGATGCGTCGCGGCCAGACGCGCCAGTGCCGCGCAATCGGTACGATGCACGGTGATGCCGCGGCCGCGGGTCAGATAGCCGGCGATCGGCTCGCCCGCCACCGGTTGGCAGCAGCGCGCCAGCTGCACCAGCAGGTTGCCCACGCCCTGCACGGTGAACTTGGACTTGCCCAGGCCGTCGCGGCGCGCGGTGGGCCGTGGCGGCGCCGGCACCGCCGGCTGCGAGGCCGCCCGCTCGGCCTCCAGCAGGGCACGGCTGACCTGGTTGGGCCCGGTATCGCCCAGCGCCACCTGGATGTACAGATCGTCGACATTCTCGGCGTGGAACTTGCGCGTGGCCACGCTCAGGTCGGCATGCTGCAGGCCCAGCCGCTTGAGCTCGCGATCGAGCAGGTCCTTGCCGGCCTGCACATTGCGCGCGCGGTCGAGCTTGTGGAACCACGCGCGCACCTTGTCGCGCGATCGCCCGCTGGCCAAGAACCCGTTGGACGCCAGCAGCCAGTCGCGGCGCGGGTCGGCCTCCTTGGCGGTCATGATCTCGACCCGGTCGCCGCTGCGCAGCCGGTAGGTCAGCGGCACGATGCGGTCGTTGACGCGCGCGCCACGGCAGCGATGCCCGACCATGGTGTGCACGTGATAGGCGAAATCCAGCGGCGTGGCGCCTTGCGGCAGATCGATGACCTCGCCCTTGGGGGTCAGCGCATACACGCGGTCCTCGATCAGCTCGGCATCCAGCGCGCCGGCCAGTTCGCCGTGGTCGCCTTCCTGCACCTGCTCCAGCAACTGGCGCATCCACAGGATCTTGCGGTCGAAGGCCTTCTCGCCGCCCTTGCCGCCTTCCTTGTACTTCCAGTGCGCGGCCACGCCGAGCTCGGCCTGCGCGTGCATCTCGTGGGTGCGGATCTGGATTTCGATCGTGCGCCCTTCCGGGCCGACCACCGCGGTATGCAGCGATCGGTAGTCGTTGGCCTTGGGCCGGGCGATATAGTCGTCGAACTCGCTCGGCACCGGCGCCCACAGCGAGTGCACCGCCCCCAGGGCGGCGTAGCAGGCGGCCACGTCGTCGACCATCACTCGCACCGCGCGGATGTCGTACAGCTGGTCGAAGGACAGGCGCTTTTTCTGCATCTTCCGCCAGATACTGTAGATGTGCTTCGGCCGCCCGCTCACCTCCGCGCGCAGGCCCTGCTGGGCCAGCGTCGTCGACAGGGTGCGCTTGACCGCATCCAGATAGCGCTCGCGCGCCACGCGGGTTTCGTCCACCTCGCGGGCGATGCGGCGGTAGGTCTCCGGCTCCAGATGCCGGAACGCCAGGTCCTCCAGCTCCCACTTCACCTGCCAGATGCCCAGCCGGTTGGCCAGCGGCGCATGGATGTCGCGGGTGAGCTGGGCCAGTGCGCGGCGCTGCTCTTCGCTCAGGCGGTCGGCCACGCGCATGCGCGCCAACTGCCGCGCCAGCAGGATCGGCACCACCCGCAGGTCGTGGATGATGGACAGCAACAGCCGCCGCAGGCCTTCGCTGTTGCGCCCGGCCTCGCGCCCGGCATGCAGGGCCCAGACCTGGTCGGCCGCATCCAGTCCGTCCAGCAGGCCTTCCACCGCCACTCGCCGCTCGGCCGGCTGCCACGGCAGGCCGGCGATCTTGGCGCGCAGCGCCGGCAGGTCGAACAGCAAGGCCGCAATCAAGGTGGCCTCGTCGGCCGCCAGCAGCGCCAACGCGTCCAGCGTGTCGGCGATCAGCGCCCAGGCCACGTCCTCGCTCTGCGCCGGCAGCTGCTGCCAGGCCTGCGCCAGGGCGTCACGCAGATCTGGCGCGATCGACGCGATGGCGGGACGCTGCAGCAAGGCATGCAGACGCTCGAAGGAGGAACTGGTCACAGCGGTGGACACGGCGATCGGCAACGACACGGGGATGACAGCTACGGTAACGTGCGCGTCACCTTCTCCACAACGCGCAATTACGCTGTCGCTGGCGCAATGCCGCACGCTTGCGCTTATGGTCGGTTCACCCGCCAACGTCTTGATTCGCAACCGCTGTGCGCCGCAATCGGTGCAGTGTTAGAAACCAAGCGGCACGCGCAATCGGCTTTTTACGTGCTTTTTACAACTCGCCCAAACCGCCTGCCTATCCTCCAGTGGCGTCGTCGCTGCGTCCTGCCGCGGCGACGTTATTCCAACCAACTGCGAGGTAGCCGATGAAGACCTGGAAGAAGCCTGTCGTTCGTGAAGTCAACTGTGGCGCCGAGATCAACTGCTACGTCTCCGGCGAATTCTGAGCTCACCTGCCGCCCTTCCTCCCGATGCATGACCGGCAATCGCCGGCAGACAGGTAACAGTTCTCCATGCGCATCATCGTTCTGGGATCGGCGGCCGGCGGTGGGCACCCGCAGTGGAATTGCCACACACCCGCCAGTCGGCGAGCGTGGCAACAAGCCGACGGTGCCCAACGTCGTACCCAGGCCAGCATCGCCGTCAGTGCCGATGGCCAGCGCTGGGTCCTGATCAACGCCTCACCCGATTTCCGTCAACAAATTCTTGCAACGCCCGCACTCTGGCCGCAGCGCGACTTGCGGCATTCGCCGATCGAAGCGGTGCTGCTGACCAGCGGCGAGATCGACCATATCGCCGGATTGCTGTCGATGCGCGAAAGCCAGGCATTCTCGCTGCATGCCAGCAGCCGCGTGCTGGATCTGCTGTCGCAAAACCCCATCTTCGACGCGGTCAATCCCGCCTACGTGGAGCGCCAGCCGTTTGCGCTGGACACGCCGGTGTCGCTGTTGGGCCTGCAACTCACGCCGTTCTCGGTGCCCGGCAAGGTGCCGCTGTTCATGGAATCGCGCAGCGGCGGCGACCTGGCCGGCTCCAACGAAGAAACCCTCGGGCTGACCATCGACGATGGCCGGCACCGCGTGCATTACATTCCCGGCTGCGCGGCGATGACCGACGCCTTGCGCGCGCGCCTGCAAGGCGCCGAACTGGTGTTCTTCGACGGCACGCTGTGGCGCGACGACGAAATGGTGCAACTGGGCATCAGCCAGAAGACCGGCCAGCGCATGGGCCACATGAGCATCGACGGCCCCGACGGCACGATTGCCGCGTTCGCCCCGCTGGATGTGGCGCGCAAGATCTTCATCCATCTCAACACCACCAACCCCGTGCTCGACATCCACTCGCCGGAGTACGCCAGCGCGCGTGCCAGCGGCTGGGACGTCGCCCACGACGGCCTGGAGATCACTCTGTGACCACCCTGCTCACCCCGGACCAGCTGGAAGCGGATCTGCGCGCCATCGGCGCGCGCCTGTATCACGACCAGCATCCCTTCCACGCGCTGCTGCACGAGGGCAAGCTCGATCGCGGCCAGGTCCAGGCCTGGGCCCTGAACCGCTTCGAGTACCAGCGCTGCATTCCATTGAAGGACGCCGCGATCCTGGCGCGCATGGAAGACCCGGCGTTGCGGCGGATCTGGCGGCAACGCATCCTCGATCACGACGGCAACAGCCCCGGCGATGGCGGTATCGCGCGCTGGCTGCACCTGACCGACGCGCTCGGCCTGGATCGCACGCTGGTGGAATCCGGCCGTGCGCTGCTGCCCGGCACCCGGTTTGCCGTGCAGGCCTATCTGCACTTCGTGCGCGAAAAAAGCCTGCTCGAAGCGATCGCGTCCTCGCTGACCGAGTTGTTCGCCCCCAACATCATCGGCCGGCGTGTGGCCGGCATGCTCCAGCATTACGACTTCGTCTCGCCCGAAGCGCTGGCCTACTTCGAGCATCGCCTGACCGAAGCGCCACGCGATTCGGATTTTGCGCTGGACTACGTCAAGCAGCACGCCGATACCGTCGAGAAACAGGATCTGGTCAAGGCCGCACTGCACTTCAAGTGTTCGGTGCTGTGGGCGCAGCTGGATGCATTGCACCTGGCCTATGTCGCCCCAGGCATCATGTGGCCGGATGCGTTCGTGCCCGACCGCGACGCCAGCCGGGCCGCGGCGTGAGCAACATCACCCGCGACAGCCAGCCGGCCCTGCGCGCAGGCGTGCGCCTGCAGCACGACCGCGCGCGCGACCAATGGGTGCTGCTGGCGCCGGAACGGGTGGTGGAGCTGGACGAGATCGCACTGGTGGTGGCGCAGCGCTACGACGGCACGCGCTCGCTGGCGCAGATCGCGCAGGAACTGGCGGGCGAATTCGCTGCCGACGCGGCCGATATCGAGATTGATGTGATCGAACTCACCAATACGCTGCATCAGAAGCGCCTGCTGCGGCTATGACCATCGCCCCGCCGCCACTGTCGGTGTTGCTGGAACTGACCCATCGCTGCCCGTTGGCCTGCCCGTATTGCTCCAACCCGATCGCGTTGGCGGCGCTGCGCGAGGAAATGGACACCGCCGGCTGGCGCTCGCTGCTGCAGCAGGCCGCCGACATGGGCGTGCTGCAGGCACATTTTTCCGGCGGCGAACCGATGCTGCGCAAGGACCTGCCCGAGTTGGTGGCGCATGCACGCGCGCTCGGGCTGTACAGCAACCTGATCACCTCCGGCGTGGCCGGGGGCGAGCCGATGCTGGACCAGTTGCAGGCAGCCGGACTGGAGCATGTGCAGCTGAGCGTGCAGGACGTCGACCCGGCCGGTGCCGACCGTATTGCCGGCTATCGCAACAGCCTGGCGAAGAAGCGCGAGTTCGCCGCGGCCGCGCGTGCGCGCGGCCTGCCGCTGACGCTCAATGCGGTGCTGCATCGCCATAACGCCGGGCGCGTGCCCGGCATGATCGCGCTGGCGCTGGAATGGCAGGCCGAACGCATTGAAGTGGCGCATACCCAGTACTACGGCTGGGGCCTGCGCAATCGCGCCGCGCTGATGCCCAGCCGCGAGCAGCTGATGGCCACGATTGATGCGGTGGAAACCGCCCGCCGCGAGCTCGGCGACCGCCTGGCGATCGACTTCGTCACCCCCGATTACTACGCCCGCCAGCCCAAGCCGTGCATGGGCGGCTGGGGCCAGCGCTTCGTCAACATCTCCCCGCGCGGCGATGTGTTGCCCTGCCACGCGGCAGAGACTATCGACGGCATGCGCTTTGACAACCTGCGCGAGCGGTCGCTGGCCGACATCTGGAACAACGGCGAGGCCTTCGTGCGCTTCCGCGGCACCGCATGGATGCCGGAGGTCTGCCAGGGTTGCCCCAAGCGCGAGATCGACTGGGGCGGTTGCCGCTGCCAGGCGCTGGCGCTCAGTGGCGATGCCGCCACGTTGGACCCGGTCTGCGAACGCTCGCCGCGGCATGCCCAGGTGCGCGCCACCGCCGAACGCGAGGCCGCCACACCGCCGCCGGAATTCGTCTACCGCCGCCCCGGCCGCCCCGAACGCGCGGCATCGGCCAGCGCAGACGCACGCACCGCCGACGCGCCGTAGCCGGCTGCGGCAGGCGCGGGCTAGCGTCTACACTAGCCGCCTCCTCTGATCGGATGGTCTCCATGTCGCTCGCGCGCCGCATTCCCCTGCTGGTCTGCCTGACCCTCGCCCTGAACGCCAGCCCGGCCCTCGCGCAGCGCGCGGTGCAGGGCGACCTGCAGTCGCAGATGAGCGCCGAGCAGTTCAAGGCCGCCGGTCTGGACAAGCTCGATGCCGGCGAACTGGCCGCGCTCAACGACTGGCTGCAGGGCAAGGTCGCCAAGGAAGCTGCGGTCGTGGTCGAACAAGCCAAGGAGGCCGGCCGCCAGGAAGTGATCGTCAAGAACCGCGGCTTCTTCGATTTCGGCAGCAACGAGCCGATCCAGAGCAACATCGTCGGCGAGTTCAAGGGTTTTTCGAAGGGGCGCGTGTACACGCTCGCCAATGGCCAGGACTGGGAGCAGACCGACGCTGCGACGTTGTCGGGCGTGCGCAATGAGGCGCCCAAGGTCAAGATCAAGCCGGGTCTGGTCGGCGTGTGGTATCTGCAGATCGAGGGTTACAACACGCAGGCCAAGGTGCGCCGGGTCAAGTAAGCGCGCCGGAACACTGCCGGCCCGTCACCGCAGACTGCGGCAGGCCACCCGGAGAACACGCATGCGTTGGATGACACGTTGCAGCCTGGCGTTGCTGGCGTCACTGGCCTGGTTCGCAGGCATTGCGCCTGCAGATGCGGCCACGGCGCCCCCGCTGTCAGCGCAGCAGTGCGCCGCAGCGCCCGAGGTCGGCATCGACCAGGCGCTGGTGTGCTATCGCGACGCCATCGAGCGCCAACCGCTGGTCTACCGGCGTGTGGCCACCAGCACGGTGGACGGTGTCGAGCGGCGCGATTACCTGCTGACCTCGCAGCAGTGGTCGCCGGAGGACCTGGTGCAGCCGGCCAGCTGGCAGCACGATTTGGCCATCTACGTGCCGGCGGATGCGTTGCCGACGCGTGCGCTGCTGATCTCCACCAATGGCACCCGCCAACCGGCCGATGGCGGCGCGCCGCAACCGTCCAGCGAATTGCCGCCCGAGGCCCTGGCCGCACTGGCGCAACGCAGCCGCACCGTGGTGATCGCGCTCGGCGATCTGCCCAGCCAGGCACTGACCTACCGCAACGATGGCAGGCCGCGCCGCGAAGACGACAGCGTCGCCTACAGCTGGTCGCTGTTTCTGGCATCGCCGCAACGACGCAAGACCATGCCGCTGCATGTGCCGATGGCCGCGGCGATCGCGCGCACCATGAGCCTGGCCGAACGCGAATTGGCGCCGTTGCAGATTCATCGCTTCATCCTCGCCGGCGCCTCCAAGCGCGGCTGGGCCAGCTGGCACGCCACCATTGCCGATGCGCGCGTGGAGGCCGTGGTGCCGTTCGTGATCGACATCCTCAATATGCCGGCCGTGCTCGAGCACATGTCTCGGGCCTATGGCGGCAACTGGCCGATCGCATTCGGCGCCTATGCCAGGCAGGGAATCACCGCGCAGCTGCACACGCCGGCATTTGCGCAACTGGTGCAACTGCAGGACCCGCTGAGTTATCTGCACACGCCGCAGCGCAAACGCCTGGCCGTGCCCAAGTACATCGTCAATGCCAGCGGCGACGATTTCTTCCTGCCGGACAACACGCAGTTCTTCTACAACGCGCTGCCCGGCAGCAAGGCGCTGCGCATGGTGCCCAACAGCGCGCACAGCGGCATCCGCGCCTCGATCGTCGACAGCCTGGTGCCTTTCGTGAACCGGCTGCAGCAGCAGCGTGCATTGCCGACGGTGCGCGATTCCCTACACGCAGGCGAACATTCGCAGATCCGCTTCCGCTCCTCAGAGCGCCCTGCGCAATTGCGTCTGTGGCAGGCGAACAACCCGGCGGCACGCGATTTTCGCTATGCCTGCGGCATTCGTTACAGCGCCACGCCGATCGCGCCTACGCGCGGCAACACGGTGTCGGTACCGGTGCAGACTCCCGATGCCGGCTGGAGCGCGTACTTCGTCGAGGCCACCTACGCGGACGGCTTCGTCGCCACCAGTCAGACCTACGTGCTCGGCAAGCAGCAGTACCCGACGCAGGCGCCACCCACCGACGGCGCGGCCTGCAGCACCTTGCCGGGCACTGCCGCTGCGGCGCCTGCACGCTGAGTCGGCGGCTCCGCAGATCGCTACCCAACCAGGCCGGCCGTCTCGATATCGAGGGTCGATGTCGACGCTGCGCCAGCGTCCTGGGACCGACAACGGTGCCAGCGGTCAAAATAAGCCAGGACTTGAGTGGACACTTTTGCCCGCCTTGCGCAATCAAGTCCGCATAAACGATGTCGAACGCGGCTATTTTGCACTTGAGTCCGCCGACAAGATCGATCCAACCCGACTGAACCATTGACATCGTTGTCACCAACTTCTACACAGGCTGCTACTCGCCGATCGCATTGGCCGGTCGGACGAATCCAAAGGACTGCACGTGGCTGCGACTTCGCGTTCTGCTCTCGCTTCTGACCTGCCCACCGCACCGGTCGCCACCGGCTTCATCGCGGCCGACGTGGGTGGCACGCATGTGCGGGTCGGCCACATCGCGCGGGCAGGCACTGCTGCGAGCGAGCTGTCGCATTACCGCACCTACCGCTGCGCCGAACACGCCAGTCTGGAGGCCATTCTTGCCGACGTCCTGCAGAAACGGTGCGACGTCGAGGCCGTGGTGATCGCCAGTGCCGGGGTCGCGCTGGACGATGGCAGCTTCATCAGCAACAACCTGCCATGGACGATTTCGCCGGGCCGCATTCGCGCAGCGCTCGCCGTGCCCAGCGTGCGCCTGGTCAACGATTTCGAAGCGGTGGCCTACGCCGCACCGCTGATGGAACAACGCGCCGTGCTGCAACTGAGCGGACCGACACCCCGGCATGCGCGCACCACCGGCCCGATCCTGGTGGTCGGCCCCGGCACCGGGCTGGGTGCGGCGGTCTGGATCGATGCCAAGCCGCGGCCGATCGTACTCGCCACCGAAGCCGGCCAGGTCGCCCTGGCCAGCAACGACGGGGTGGAGCTGCAGCTGCTGCGGATCCTGCTGCGTGGCGAGCGCTATCTACCGCTCGAACATGTGCTGTCCGGACCCGGCCTGCTGCATCTCTACAACGCCCTGTGCGAATTGCACGGCGCCACGCCACGCCACCGGCTGCCGGCCGCGATCACGCATGCCGCGCTGCGCGACGACGATGCGCTGGCACGCGACTGCCTGCAGATCTTCTGCGCGGTGCTGGGCAGCGCGGTCGGCGACATGGCGCTGGCCTACGGCGCGGCCGGCGGCATCTATCTGGCCGGCGGCTTTTTGCCGGCGATCGGGCCGTTTCTGCAGAGCAGCCGCTTTCGCGAGCGTTTTCTGGACAAGGGACGCATGCGCGCGGTGCTCGAACGCATTCCGGTCAAGTTGGTCGAGCACGGGCAACTGGGCGTGCTCGGCGCGGCCAACTGGTATCTGCAACACCCCGCTGACCTGTCGTAAGCGATCCACCACGCGCTCGGCCCCGAGCGCGCGTCTGCAAGACCCGCATCCGGCGTGCAGCAGCCCGCCGTCCATCCCTGTGCGTGATGAGGAGAGACATCATGAAATACAGCACCACCCTGCTGTCCAGCGCGATCGCGTTGTCGCTGGCATTCGCTGCGCAAGCCCAGGACGCGGTCGACCGACAGGCCACCGATCTGGATGCCGTGCAGGTGGTCGGCATCCGTGCCAGCCTGGAAAGATCGCTCGACACCAAACGCAACAACGCCGGCATTTCCGAAGCGATCACCGCCGAAGATATCGGCAAGTTTCCAAGCACCAACGTAGCCGAGGCGCTGTCGCAGATTCCCGGCGTCACCCTGGACCGGCGCTTCGGCCAGGGCGAGCGCGTCAGCATCGACGGCACCGACCCCAGCCTCAACCTGTCGTTCCTGGACGGCCACCCGGTGGCCCAGGCAATCTGGCTCTATGGCGAGCAACCCAGCCGCGGATTCGATTACACCTTGCTGGCGCCGCAGATCCTGGGCCGTGCGGAAATCCTCAAATCCTCCGAAGCGCGCCTGACCGAAGGCAGCCTGGGCGGCACCGTGTTGATGCACACCCGGCAGCCGCTGGACCTGGACGTCAACGAGGTGGCCGCCTCCATCGGCTACAGCTACAGCGCGCAGGCCAGCGAAGGCAAACCGAACGCGGCGCTGCTGTATAGCTGGAAGAACGCGGCCGACACCTTCGGCGTCGCCGTGTCGGCGCAGCATTACGAAGAACGCGTCGATCGCCGCGGCATGGAAGTGTTCGGCTACGCGCCGGCCGGCACGTTCGCCAATGCCGCAGGCGGCGTGCCCGCCGATGCGGACGTGCCCAATTCGATCAACGCAGCCTGGTTCCAGCAGGATCGCGAGCGCAACAGCGCCGTGGTCAACCTGCAACTCAAGCCCAGCCAGGCGCTGGAATTCAACCTCAGCGGCCTGTACATCAACGAAAACTTCGACAACTACAACCAGTCGATGTACAGCTTCCTGACCTGGAATGCCGGCACGGTCGCGGCAGTGGATCAACTCGGCGGCCTGCGCAATGGCGTGGTGACCAGCGGGCATTCCGCTGCCAATGCCGACCCGCTCGGCGGCACCGTGATCTACGACAACAACGTGCGTGAATCGGAAGTGACCACCAAGGGCCTGGACCTGCGCGGTGCATTTCGCGGCGACGGCTGGGGATTGAATGGGCAGGTGGGCCAAAGCAGATCCGAGAACAAGGATCTATCGCAGTATTTCATCGAGCCGTTCTACAACGGCGGCTTCAGCTGGGATACGCGGCGCGGCATCCGTTTCGACGATCCGGCGCGTGCGCGCGATCCGGCCAGCTGGGGGTCTGCCGGCGGCTGGTTCGGCAATAACGGCATCTTTTCCACCGAAAGCAAGGACACCTACGGACAACTCGATCTGAATCTGCAGTTCGACAGCGTGTTCAACCAACTGCTGCTGGGCGTACGTCATGGCAAGCATGAGGAACGCTTCGAGCTCAACGTCTATGGCGGCGTGACGCCGGGCACGCTGGCCGACGTGGGCACGATCGGGCTGACCGATCTGCAGGATTTCTATCCGGATCACGGCCGGCATGTGCAGGCAGGCCGCAACAACGTGCTGAACTGGATCCGCAACAGCCCGGTCGATTACGCCGCGCCGGATCCGGCCAGCTATCTCAACAACACCTGGGCGCTGCAGCAGAGCAATAACGCCGCCTACGCCCAGTTGAACTTCTCCGGCGGCGGTTTGCGCGGCAATCTCGGGCTGCGGTATGTCGATTCGAAAACCGAGGGCAGCGGCTTCGTCTACAGCGGCACGCCCACACTGCAGAACGCCGGGGACCTGTGGCAGACCCGCACGCGCAAGGAGGATTTCCTGCTGCCCTCGCTCACGTTGTCCTACGAGGCCGCCGACGATTGGGTGTTCCGTCTTGCCGCAGCCAAGGTGATCGCCTGGGCGCCGTACAACCAGATGGTCAACAACACCTTCCTCAACGACACCACGCTGACCGGCAGCGGCGGCAATGCCGAGCTGTCGCCGTACGAATCCTGGAACTTCAACCTGTCGGCCGAGTATTACTTTGCGCAGCAGTCGGTGGTGGCGTGGTCGCTGTTCTACAAGAAGATCGACAACTACATCGACACCAGCGCCAGCGTGGAGCGCCAGTACAACGCGCTGCGCGATACCGCGCCGCAGAGCTGGGCGCAGTTGCTCGGCAGCAACGGCTGCACCGCCGATGGCTATTGCGATTACAGCATCCAGCGGCCACGCAATGCCGGCGATGGCAAGGTCAAGGGCTTCAACATCGCGTTCCAGCAGCCATTCGGCGACAGCGGTTTCGGCCTGACCGCCAATTACACCTACGCCAATGGCGAAAACAACACCGGCGATGCCCTGCCCTACCAGTCGCGCAACAGCGTGGCAGTCAGCCCGTACTACGAAAAAGGCCCGCTCAATGCACGGCTGACCTACAACTGGCGCGACAGCTATCTGGCCGGCGGTTACGTGGCCGGTGCCGCGCCGGCAAGCGTGGATGACTACGCCGAACTCGGCGCAAGCATCGGCTATGCGTTCAGCCCGAACTGGTCGCTGCAGATCGACGCGCAGAACCTGCTGGACGAGCAATACCTGCAGTACCTCGGCGACACCGACCATCTGGCCGGTCGCTACAGGAGCGGGCGCCGCTACATGGCGAGCCTGCACATGAAGTTCTAAGCGCGGCTGGCAAAAGCACGGCGCTCACCGCCAGGCGGGCGCGGCCGGCACTCGGAATCGGCATGCACCACCCGCAGATGCCGGTTCAGAGCGCGCCTTCCACGCCCTGCTGACGACTGCTCGCTGAGTTTCGTTGGCCGTTCCAAGCGCAGCGCTCGGCCTGGGCCGCCAGTCGATGACAGAACCTGCGCGGACACAGCGCGCTGGCGATGACGGCAAGCCGTCATCGCCAGCGCATCGATCACCATTCAGTTGCGCAACGCAGCCACCCGCTGCGACAGCTTCTTCGCCGACACGCCCGACCTGGCACCCAGCTCCTGCGCGAACACCGACACGCGCAATTCCTCCAGGTCCCAGCGTAGCGATTGCCATTCATCACGTTGCTGCAGACCACGCGCAGCCGCCTGCTCCAATGCATCCACGAACGGCTTGAGTTCGAGCATGCGTGCCTGGTCGCGGGCCGGATCGCGTTTGGCGCGCTCGGTCCGCAGGATCATCGCCTTGAGATAGCGCGGGTAATTGGCCAGCGCCTCGGCCGGTGTTTCGCGCAGGAAGCCGGCGTGCACCAGCGCACGCAGCTGCTGCTCCATATCGTCCAGGTTGCCGCGCGCCCAGCCCATCAACGGCGCTTCCAGCAGGGGCTTGAGCTCGGCCACCGCGGCGAGAATGCTTTCGGCCAGCTTCAGCCGTTCCATCGCCTCGCCGAACAGGCGCTTGATCGCCTCGTCGCGGCGCTGCGCAAAGGCACCGGGATCGCGGATCGCGCCCAGACCATCGGCCAGCACCGCGTTGAGCGCGGCATCGACCAGATCGCCGCGCAGGCGTTCCTGCGATTCGATCGCCGCGTACAGCAGGCCGGTCTTGGGCGACACCGGCAACTGCTTGCGCGCCTGCTTGATCTTGTCGGCCAGCGCGATTTCCAGCAGCCGGCGCACGCCGCGCGGATGCGCCTGCGCCGCCTCGTTGCGGTCGGCAAAGATGCGTAGCGCCGCGTCGTCGCCCCGATCCACCAGCGCCGGATAGGCCGGCACGCCGGCTTCGCCGGCAACCTGTTCGGGAATCGGCGTGGACGGAAAATCGCGCAAGCCCTCGGCAGCCAGCGCGCGCCCTGCACGCGCGGCAAAGGCCTGGCCGGCACGCTCGCCAAAGCGTGCGCGCAATCCATCCAGATCGCGCGACTCGGCCAGCACCTTGCCGCCGTCATCGCGCAGGCGCAGGTTCATCAGCAGATGCGTGTCCAGCGACTCTTCGTCGAAATCCAGCGCCGCCACCTGGGTGCCGGTGGCCTTGGTCAGGAAGCGCGCCAGCTCGCCGCGGATGTCGTCGGCCGAGGCGATGCTGTAGGCCTCGTAGAACGCGCGTCCGAAATCCGGCGCCGGCACATAATTGCGCCGCTGCACCTTGGGCAGGCTGCGAATCAGGGCCGATGCCTTGTCGGCAACGAAGCCCGGCGCCAGCCACGACAGCCGCGCCGGATCCAGCGCGTTGAGCAGGTGCAACGGCACATCCAGCGTCACGCCGTCATCGATGGCGCCCGGCTCGAAGCGGTAATGCAGCGGCAGCCGCGCATCGCCCAGCGGGAAATACTTCGGAAAACGATCGGCCTCGCTGCCTTCGCCCGGCAGCAGGTCGTTCAATGTCCAGTGCAGGCTGCGGCGCTTGTCCGGCGGCAGGCCTTTCCACCATGCATCCAGCCCGCTGGCCGAATGCAGTTCGGCCGGAATGCGGTCCAGATACCAGCGCGCCTGCCAGTCTTCGTCGGCAACGATGCCGGCGCGACGCAGCTTGGCTTCTTCTTCGCGCGCCTGCTCGAGCACCTTGAGGTTGTCGGCGATAAACGCCGCACGCGTATTGATTTCGCCCGTGACCAGGCCCTGGCGCACGAACAGGTCATGCGCGCCGGCGGGGTCGATCTTGCCGAAATGGACCGGCTTCTTCGGCGCCAGCACCAGGCCGAACAGGCTGATCTGTTCGGACGCTACCACCTGCCCCTGCGCACGCGACCAATGCGGGTCGAAATGCTTGCGCGCCAGCAGATGTCCCAGCTCGGCGATCGCCCAGTCCGGCTCGATCGCGGCATTAGTCATGCCCCAGATCTTTTGCGTATCCAGCAGCGTGGCCGCCAGAATCCACGGCGGCGGCTTGCGTGCCAATGCCGAGCCGGGAAACGGCACGAACCGGCGTTGCCGCGCGGCGAGAAAGTCGCCTTTTTCGGTGCGATGGCCGATCTGCGTCGGCAGGCCCGCCAACAGCGCGCGATGCAAGGCCTGATACGCCGCCGCACGTTCGCGCTCGCTGGTGCGTGCCGCCGCTTCGGCAGCGTCGGCCTGCTTGCAGGCAGCGGCAGCGGTGTGGTGTGCAGGTGGCGCGTTCGGATCCGGCTTGCCTTCGCGCGCCAGCCGCGCAGCGCGATGCAGCTGCCCGCGTGTGGGCCGGTTGGCGTTGTGCCCATCCTCGCGCGCAGGTGCGCTGGCACCGGCCAGCAATGGCGCCAGCATCGCGGTGGCCGGCGCTTCGCTCCAACCCAGCTCTTCGCACAACAGGCGCAGCTGCCGATGCAGCTCGCGCCACTCGCGCATGCGCAGGAAGCCGAGAAAATGCCGGTTGCACCAGTCGCGCAGCTTGGACTGGGTGAGATCTTCGTGCACCTGTCGGTACGCCTCCCACAGCCGCAGGATGCCAACGAATTCCGAGCGTGCATCGGCAAACAGCGCATGCGCGTTGTCGGCCGCTTCGCGTGCTTCGGGCGGGCGCTCGCGCGGATCCTGGATGCCCAGGAAGGCGGCGATGATGATCATCTCGCGCAGGCAGCCGTGCTGTTGCGCAGCCACCAGCATGCGCGCCAGCTTGACGTCCACCGGCAGGCGCGCCATCTGGCGGCCGGTCGCGGTCAAGCGCCGTTCGGCATCGATCGCGCCCAGCTCCAGCAACTGCTGCCAGCCGTCGGCGACCGCACGCTCGTCCGGCGCTTCCAGGAACGGGAAATCCTCGATCCGCCCCAGGCCCAGTTGCAGCATGCGCAGGATCACGCCCGACAACGACGAGCGGCGGATTTCCGGATCGGTGAATGCAGGCCGCGCGGCAAAATCCGCTTCGGCATACAGGCGGTAGCAGATGCCTTCGGCGATGCGCCCGCAGCGGCCCATGCGCTGATTGGCGCTGGCCTGCGAGATCGGTTCGATATGCAGCCGGTCCAGCTTCTGGCGCGGGCTGTAGCGCTTGATCCGCGCAAAACCCGGGTCCACCACGTAACGGATGCGCGGCACCGTCAGCGAAGTTTCGGCCACATTGGTGGCCAGCACCAGGCGCCGACGCGGCCCCGGGTTGAACACCCGGTCCTGGTCGGCCGCCGACAGCCGCGCATACAGCGGCACCACTTCGGTTTCGCGGTACTTGCGCCGTTCCAGCGACTGGTGCGCATCGCGGATCTCGCGCTCGCCCGGCAGGAACATCAGCACGTCGCCACGCGGATCGAGGCGGGTGATCTCGTCGATCGCCGCCACGATCGCATCGTTGACGGTGCGTTCGCCATCGCGGCCATTGCCACGCTCGCTGTCGCCGCTGTCGCCGGCCTCGCCTTCGAGCGGCCGGTAGCGCACCTCGACCGGAAAGGTACGGCCTTCCACATCGATCACCGGCGCATTGTCGAAATGCTGGGCGAAGCGCCCAGTATCGATGGTGGCCGAGGTGACGATCAACTTGAGATCGGAGCGCTTGTGCAGCAACTGCTTGAGATAGCCGAGCAAGAAATCGATGTTGAGGCTGCGTTCGTGCGCCTCGTCCACGATGATGGTGTCGTAGGCCGACAACCAGCGGTCGCTGGCGATCTCGGCCAGCAGGATGCCGTCGGTCATGAACTTGATCCGCGATTGCTCGCCGACCCGGTCGGTGAAGCGCACCTGGAAGCCCACCGTGGTGCCCAACGGCGTCTTCAGCTCCTCGGCTACGCGCGCCGCCACCGCGCGCGCGGCGATCCGGCGTGGCTGGGTGCAGCCGATCATGCCGGCCGCACCGCGCCCGGCCGCCAGACACAGCTTGGGCAGCTGGGTGGTCTTGCCAGAGCCGGTTTCGCCGGCGATGACGACAACCTGATGGTCACGGATCAGCGCGACGATGCGCTCGGCCTCGCGCGCGATCGGCAGTTGCTCGTCCAGCGTGATGGCCGGCTGCTGCTCGGCGCGCGCCTGGCGTTGCGCCTGCGATGCCGCCAGCGCCTGCTCGAACGCCTCCCGCACCTGCGCGTTGCCGGGCTTGCCTTGCCAGCGCGACCATAGACCGAGCAGCCGGCCACGGTCGCGGCTCATCGCGCCATCGACGGCGCGGCGGCGCTCACGCAAGGTGGTGGCAAGGTCGGTGTCGATAGCGCTCATTGATGGAAAAATGTGAAAGATTGAATGACAGAAGATCCTTTAGCCTGTCTATTGTGACCCGATATCAGTTCCCTCAGGAGGACCATTCCCATGTCCAAGAAAAAGAACGCCAACAAGCCCGTCGTCATCAATGAAGCACTGGGTGCACTTCCGGTCGCCGCAGCATCGGCACCACACATCGATATCGGGATCAAGGACAGCGATCGCAAGCAGATCTCCGACGGTCTGGCCCGCTACATGGCTGACGCCTTCACCTTGTATCTGAAGACCCACAACTTCCACTGGAATGTCACCGGGTCGATGTTCAACTCGCTGCACACCATGTTCGAGACCCAGTACACCGAACAGTGGGCCGCGCTGGACGAAGTCGCCGAGCGCATCCGTGCCCTGGGCTACAACGCACCGGGCTCCTACAGCGAGTTCGTCGCCCTGACCTCGATCCCGGAAGAACAGGGGCTGAGCGACAGCGCCGACTGGCGTGAAATGGTGCGCCAGCTGGTCAGCGGCAACGAAGCGGTCTGCCGTACCGCGCGCAAGGTGCTGGGTACCGCCGACGACGCCGGCGACGACCCGACCGTGGACCTGCTGACCCAGCGCCTGCAGACCCACGAAAAGTACGCCTGGATGCTGCGTTCGCTGCTGCAGTAACCCCCTGGGCTTCGCCCTGCGGGTTGCCCAAGGTTTCGCTGCGCCGAAACCTTGGGCCCCTGCTCCATAAGTTAGACACTGAGCCCTCTCCCCTCGGGGCGAGGAGGCACAGCTGGCGCTTGCGGCGCGCGTGCCTTGGAGCGCCCGCGCCGCAAGCGCGGGCCGGGGCGCGGAGCGGGGGTTGGAGTGAGGGTACGGAACGAAGCTCACGTGCCCCACCCAACGCGCGGCCACTGCCCGTTTGCTGCGCCGTCGGTCCTGCCCCGGCACATGCTTACGTATGCATTTTCCCGCCACGCCCAACAAATCACGGCAATCCCCGACCCGCCATCGCGCAGCACCGCCGGCATGACACCGGCCAGGGCTTGACCCGCGCGGTATCCTTAGCGGATGTCTTCCCCCGCACACGAACTGCTCAGCCGCGTCTTCGGTTACGACGACTTCCGCGGCCCACAGCAAGCCATTGTCGAACACGTCGCTGCCGGTAACGATGCCCTGGTGCTGATGCCCACCGGTGGCGGCAAGTCGCTGTGCTATCAAGTGCCGGCGCTGTTGCGCGACGGCATCGGCATTGTGGTCTCGCCGCTGATCGCGCTGATGCAGGATCAGGTCGAGGCCCTGCGCCAGCTTGGCGTGCGCGCCGAATTCCTCAACTCCACGCTGGACGCGGAGAACGCCCAGCGGGTCGAACGCGCCCTGCTGTCGGGCGATCTGGACCTGCTCTACGTCGCGCCGGAACGCCTGCTGACCCAGCGCTTCCTGTCGTTGCTGGAACGTAGCCGCATCGCGCTGTTCGCCATCGACGAGGCGCATTGCGTGTCGCAATGGGGCCACGATTTCCGCCCCGAGTACCGCCAGCTCACCGTGTTGCACGAACGCTGGCCGCAGATCCCGCGCATGGCGCTGACCGCCACCGCCGATCCGCCGACCCAGCGCGAGATCGCCGAACGCCTGGATCTGGTCGAGGCGCGCCACTTCGTCAGCTCCTTCGACCGCCCCAACATCCGCTACACCGTGGTGCAGAAGGACAACGCGCGCAAGCAGCTGCAGGAGTTCCTGGGCCGCCACCGCGGCTCGGCCGGGATCGTCTATGCGATGTCGCGGCGCAAGGTCGAAGAGACCGCGCAGCATCTGTGCTCGCAGGGCTTCAATGCCCTGCCCTACCACGCCGGCCTGCCAGCGGAGGTGCGCGCGGAAAACCAGCGCCGCTTCCTGCGCGAGGACGGCATCATCATGGCCGCCACGATCGCCTTCGGCATGGGCATCGACAAGCCGGACGTGCGCTTCGTGGCGCATGTGGATCTGCCCAAATCGCTGGAAGGCTACTACCAGGAAACCGGCCGTGCCGGCCGCGATGGCGACCCGGCCGAGGCCTGGCTCTGCTATGGCCTGGGCGATGTGGTGCTGCTCAAGCAGATGATCGAACAGGGCGAAGCGGCCGAGGAGCGCAAGCGGCTGGAGCGCGCCAAGCTCGATCACCTGCTCGGCTACTGCGAATCGATGCAATGCCGCCGTCAGGTGTTGCTGGCCGGCTTCGGCGAGACCTATCCCAAGCCCTGCGGCAACTGCGACAACTGCCTGACGCCCGCCGCCGCGTGGGACGCCACCGTGGCCTCGCAGAAGGCGCTCAGTTGCGTGTACCGCAGCGGGCAGCGCTTCGGGGTCGGCCATCTGATCGACATCCTGCGCGGCAGCGAGAACGAACGCATCAAACAGCTCGGCCACGACCAGCTGAGCACCTATGGCATCGGCCGCGACCTGGACGAGCGCACCTGGCGCGGGGTGTTCCGCCAGCTGGTGGCCGCCAGCCTGCTGGAGGTGGATAGCGAAGGCCATGGCGGGTTGCGCCTGACCGATGCCAGCCGCCAGGTGCTCAAGGGCGAGCGCCAGGTGATGATGCGGCGCGAGAACCCGGCTGCCGGACGCGAGCGCAGCGCGCAACGGACCGGCCTGTCGGTGCAGCCGCAGGATCTGGTGCTGTTCAATGCCTTGCGCGGCCTGCGCGCGGAGCTGGCCAAGGAGCAGAACGTGCCGGCCTTCGTGATCTTCCACGACAGCACGCTGCGCAATATCGCCGAACAGCGGCCGACCAGCATCGACGCACTGTCGCGTGTCGGCGGTATCGGTGGCGGCAAACTGGCCCGGTATGGAGCGCAGCTGATCGAGATCGTGCGCGAGCAGGGCTGATGCAGCAACATGTGTCATCGCGGTGGCGGCGCCGGCACAAAAATCCGCAGAATCGACAGCGCGCATTCAATCAGCCGTTGCTAGTTTCACCAGGCGATCTGGCACGCGCTGTCAGTCACTCTCAATAGAGTCCACCCGATGAAACGCAGCCTGCTTCTCCTGGCCACCCTGTTTGCCGCCGGCAGCGCCCTCGCCCAGGCCGGCGAGAGCAGCGCCGAGCCGGCGTCGGCGCGATCGCTGGACCTGAGCGTCCCCCAAGCCCCGGTGCAGTACCGCTCCGACCCCGAGTACAGCACCGACCCGCCGGGCACCTTCTACGGCGACAAGAGCGGCCCCAAGCCTGCGCTGACCCGCCCCAGCGCCGCCTCGCTTGCCGCCGAACGCGCCGAGCAATGCCAGGGCAAGCTGCATGGCGCGGTCGAAACCGGCATGGGCTATTCCAACCGCGGCGGCAACAGCAACTGGCAGGCCGTCAACCTGAATTCCTGCAAGACCTATTACGACGACGACGGCAAGGCGCACCAGATCGGCGTCAGCATCAGCGTCGGACGCGGCGAAGGCGCGCTGTTCGGCCCGCGCTACGGCCCCGGCGGCTACGGCCCCGGCCCGTTCGGCTGGTAACCGTACGGCTCCGTCTGCGTTGACAGAGGGTTCACTGCCGCATCGCTGAGAATGTGGCCTGCCTTACGAGACGTGCTCATGTCACAGAACAAGGAACGGCCAGTTGTATTTGTCGTCGAAGATGGCGATGGCACCCGACAACTCAGCTGCCTTGTGCTGGAAAGCTATGGTTTTACCTGCCGTAGTGCAGGCTCGGTCGAAGAGGCGCTGACCCTAATCGAAAGCGACCCACGCGTGGATGTGCTGTTTTCCGACATCCATTTCCCGGGCGGCCTGACCGGCGTGGACCTGGCGCTCAAGACGGCGCACGCGCCCTACAACCTGCCGGTGCTGCTGACCTCCGGCCTGGCGGTTGAATATGTGGAAGAGATCCTGCCGGACGGCGTGGCCTTCCTCGAAAAGCCCTATACCCCCGAGCAGTTGCTGGGCGCGATCCGTAGTGTGATGGCCAAGCACCGGGTGCCCTCTACGCCGGTCGCATGACACGGGCAGCCGCAGCCGGATGGCCGCCCACGCTCTCGGCATGAAGTGGCACTGGTCGCGCGACGCGTCGGCAACGGGGAGGCCACGGCCGGGGACCGCGCAGCTCTCATGGCACAACGAATGTGGGGACTGGCCCGACACGCTGTCGGCGCAGCCCCGATTTACCCGATGCCTTGCTCGTTTAGACTGCAGCCACCGGACGCGAGGCCTGTTGGGCCGCTCAACTCGCGAGGCGCTGAGCACGCCCATGTCGGGACATTGTCGGCATCGGGTGAGACGCACCACGTCGTAGTTGGTTGTTCGTCCACCAGCCTGGTTGCGCGCGCTATCTCAGAAGATGAAGTCATTCGCGCGCAAGCGCAGGCGACTTGAGTTTGCAGTCGAACCGCTTGGTACCTGCACGACCACGGTGCCTGCGCTCCAGCGGACGTGACGTGGCTCTCCAACCTGCAGCGCGATCCGTGCCGATGCTCGCAGCGGCTTAGCTCACGCGCCGTCATTGCGTGGGCATCGAATCGATAGCCTCCATAGCCGATGTCCTGACGCTGCTGCTTCTGCCCCTGCGACTGGAGACTTACCGGCTTGCCGTTGCAACACACGCAAGCACAGCGTCAGTCGTGCCTGTATGGCAACGACAGCGTGGTCAGGCAGATGCCGAACAACCGCGCTCGCAGCCATAGGGTGTTCTTGCGGGATTGGCGATGTATCGCCGCTGCGAGTCACGAATACAGTGTATTTCACGCCATCAAGCAAGCCGCTCGCTAGGCTGATGTCGGTGCAGCACTTGGCTGCGAAGACTTCAGGAAATTCTCATGGGCGACAATTCGTTTCTGTCACCGGCCTTCATCATTCTGGTCGTCGGTGTGATTGCCGTAGTGTTCTGGTTGGTGACGCGCGCCAAGAAGAAACGCAACAAGAAATAAGCGATGAAGCAAGCGGGTCTGGCACCGGCATACGCAACGCAGTTCGCGCTCGATACGCGGTTGCCCTGAAGTGCTGATGCCGGGCGCCGGTTTAAACCAGGACGGCCTTCGCCTGGTGCGGCTTACGCCTGCTTTCCGCAAAAGCGCACCAGTGCTGTAGCGGCCTGAACAGCGATGCACCGTAGCCATATCGCCATGTTGAGGCCGCATGGCGCTTGATGCAGATAACGCATCAGCAGCATCGGTGTGCGACCGCACTGCAATCACGCGTGTTGGACAGCCGGATGCCAATCAAAAACGCTCGCCTGTCGGCAGGTAGCGCCATTGGCCGATGGCCAGCTTGCCCAGCGACACGCGGCCCGCGCGCAGGCGCCGGATGCTGACCACCTCCAGCCCCACCTCACCGCACATGTAGCGCAGCTGGCCGGGTTGCACGTGCTTGATCGCAAACCGCAAGCGTTCCTCGTTTTGCCAGCTGACCTTGCACGGCGACAGACTGCGCTGGTGATACACCAGACCATGCGCAAGACGCGCCATGCCATAGGGACGCAGCTCGCCGCGTACCTCCACCAGGAATTCCTGTTCAATGGACGTCGCGTCGCCGTTGAGCCTGCGCAGGACGCGGCCGTCCTGGCTCAGCACCAGCAAACCGCTCGCCTCGTCCTCCAACGGCAACGGCGCGTGCAGGCGCAGGAAGTGCCGCTTCAGCACACGCATCTCGAGCTGGTCGAGTCCGCTGCGCGTTGCCGGAGTAGCCAATGCCAGCGCCGCTGCAGCGCTCATCCCTGCCGGCTTGTGCAGCAGCAGCGTGGCGGGCTCGGCAGGTTCGAGCACGGCGTTTTCCGCCAGCGTCACCTGCGCTGCAGTCGCCAAGGCTTGCGGCTCTTCGACCACGTCCCCGTCCACGCTGACCCAGCCGCCTTCGATGTATTGCTGCGCCTCTCCACGCGAGCAGCCCAACAGCGCGGCCACGCATTTATCGAGACGGATCGGATCGGACATCGGGCGAGCTCGGCTTCAGGGGACGGCAGTGTACGTGCTGGGTCGACGGATGCGTGAGGCGGCTTCTGCACTGTCCGACGACGTGGGAAACTGGGCGCTCACACAGGAGATCGCAGATGTTCATCAAGTTCGGCACCACCCGGGTCCGCCTCAACCATATCTCCGTCATCAGCGATCCCTTCAATGCAGGCGAAAACTTCGGGTCGTATTGCCATTCGGTCCGGGTCGGCCTGCTCTCCGGCGAGGAAATCTTTGCACGCTTCAATACCGAAAGCGGCGCCGAGCAGTTACATGCAGAGGTGCTTGCTGCGCTGGAAAGTTGAGCGCAACACCCACAGTGCCGCCACACGCGTGATGCCTCAAGCGCCGTGCGCGTTGCCGGCAGAGCAGTCAGTGCATACCCCCCCCCCGCAAATCGCTCGGGGCAGTCGGCCTTGTCGCACCGCATCACAGCCGATCGAATCGCGTGACCACTCCGCAGCACCGGCATCGGCGCTGCCTGAAGACAGCGTATTAACGGTACCTCGACACATGACGCATTCGCTCCTGTCCCGAGATCTGACTTGCTCCAGGTGCGTTTCGGCAGAACGTCGGAAAAGGGTTCCGCTGCTGGCATGCGTCGATCCAGCAGTAACGCAATGAAGACACAGTTTCTGCGCGCGCGTCAGGTCGCTACTGACAGCTGTCGGGAAATTTCTTCCACACGATGAATTCAATGTAAGTATTTTTAAATACGCGCCTTTAGCTCGTCGCGACCCGGCCGCTAGCTGAGCAAGACGTTTGGGTGGATGACCTCATCCACCGAGCCCCTCAGTTGCCCTACCTGGATGCGGTAATGAACACATATCTGCAACGCCTCAATGTCGGTCGTCGCCTGGGCATGGCCTTCGGCATCCTGATCCTATTGTCGGGCCTGCTTGTTGCGATCGGCATGGTCACCATGTCCAACGCTCGTCTCGAGCTGGATACCATCGTCAACAGCAACATGGAGAGGATCCAGCTATCCTCGGAAATGCTCGACGCCAATACCAATGTGGCGATCGGTCTGCGCGATATCGTCATGGTCGCTGGCGAAGCCGCCAATCGCCGCGCGATGGACACGATCGAAAAGAACCGCGCACGCTACAAGCAGGCACACGACGCTTTGGCCGCAATGCCCAGCAGTGAGCCTGAAAAGCAGGCGCTCAAGCTGTTAAAGGACAAGCGCGACATCTCGGTCAAGCTCAATAACCAGGTTCTCGAGTACGGCCTTCGCGATCAGAATCAGGAAGCACAGGCGTTGCTGCAAGGCGACGCCGCAACAGCCATGGACGCGCAGCAGACCGCGATCCGCGATAACGCTGCACTGGAACGCCGCCTCAGCAAAGATGCCTATGCGGCCGCGGTTGCATCGATGCATAAAGCTAAAGTCACCCTGATCACTGGCGGTATTGCGGCACTGGTCATCAGCGGCCTGCTCGCATGGTTGATTACACGCAGCCTGACCCAACCGCTCAGCCAGGCCACACGCACTGCGGAAGCCATCGCAGCCGGCAACCTGCACAACGATGTGCACACCAGCGCCACCGACGAAACCGGCCGTCTGCTCAAGGCCATGGACAACATGCAGCTGCAGCTGCGCAATCTGATCGCCGCGCAAACCGACATGGCCAGGCATCACGACAACGGCCAGATCAGCTTCCGCATCGATGCGGCGGCATTCCCCGGCGACTACGGCCGCATGGCCAACGACACCAATCTGCTGGTCGCCTCGCACGTGGCAGTGCAGACCGATCTGGCACGCATCATGGGCCGGTATGCCGTTGGCGAACTGTCGGAAGACATGCAGCCGCTACCCGGCGAAAAGGCCGTCTTCAGCGACACCATGTCGCAGGTCAAGCTCAACCTGTCGGCGATGAATCACGAGATCAAGCATCTCGCCCAGGCGGCCGCCAACGGCGACTTCAGCGCGCGCGGCGATGCCGAGCGCTTCCAGTTCGATTTCCGCATCATGGTCGAAAGCCTCAACCACCTGATGTCCACGGCCGACGGCAATCTGCAGTCGCTGTCGTCGTTGCTGCAGTCCATCGCCGCTGGCGACTTGACCGCACGCATGAGCGGCGAATTCCGCGGTGTATTCGCACAGATGCGCGATGACGCCAATACCACGGCCAGTCAGCTGGCGCAGATCGTCGGCAACATCCAGGAATCGGCCGTGTCGATCAACTCTGCGGCCAGCGAAATCGCCGCCGGCAACCAGGATCTGTCGCAACGCACAGAGCAGCAGGCGGCCAACCTCGAAGAAACCGCAGCATCGATGGAAGAGCTGACCTCCACCGTCAAGCAGAATGCCGAAAGCGCACGCGAGGCCAATCAGCTGGCGATCGGCGCCGCACGCGTTGCCTCGCAAGGTGGCGAGGTGGTCGGCAAGGTCGTGGACACGATGACCGGTATCGAGGCCTCGTCCAGGAAGATCGCCGACATCATCAGCGTCATCGACGGCATCGCCTTCCAGACCAATATCCTGGCCCTGAACGCGGCAGTGGAAGCGGCGCGTGCCGGCGAGCAGGGTCGCGGCTTTGCCGTAGTGGCCTCCGAGGTGCGCACGCTCGCGCAGCGCTCCTCCGGCGCCGCCAAGGAGATCAAGGACCTCATCGACGACTCGGTGCAACGCGTGGCCGAGGGCTCGGTACTGGTGCACAGCGCCGGCAAGACCATGGGCGAGGTGGTGGCGAGCGTGCAACGCGTCACCGACATCATGGGCGAGATTTCCGCTGCCTCGCAGGAGCAGTCGGCCGGCATCGAGCAGGTCAACCAGACCATCACGCATATGGACGAAACCACCCAGCAGAACGCCGCGCTGGTGGAAGAAGCCACTGCCGCCGCACGCGCAATGGAAGAGCAGGCGGTGCAGCTCACCGATGCGGTGGCGATCTTCAAGATCGACGCACGCCAGGCACGGCAGTCCGCCACGCGCGCAGCGGAGCCGGTCGCACAGCTGCTGAGCAAGGTCCGCAATGCCTGAGCGAGCGGCCGGCACTGCGCCATCGATTGGATCGTCGGTGCAGACACGCTGATGCGACGGTGCGGATGTGCCCGCAGCCATTGACGCTATCGCACAAGAAGAAGCGCCCGTCAGGGCGCTTTCTTCGTTTTATCCCGCAAGCTCCACCGGCATCCGACGCAGACATCTCAGACACCCGTAGCGCGCTCAGTGCACACAAAGCAACCTGGAAACCAAACACTCGAGCCACTCAAAAGCGCTGGTTTCCAGCGCCATGCCTGGCTACGCTGCGCCGGTCGAAAGAGAGCACGCCGGAGGGTAGCCCGGCCACCGTCTGCAGCGCAGGTGGCATCTTAGCCATCGGTACCCACGACATGCGCAGCCGGTGATGCCGGCACTGCAGGTGTGTCCGCGCATGCCCTCATCACCGCTCGGCACGCCTTCTCAATCGCAGAAGGATCGCCCCTGAACACCAGCATCGACAGTCACGTTCTGCATCACCCAATCAACGACGAGCACGCCAGCCTGCATGCTCTCGCTTTCGCAAGGGACGCAGGCGGTGACCGGCACGACGATGCCTTATCGCACTGGCGACGAGCCCATCTCAACGCACGCGTGATCTGGCGGCGGCAGCTCACGCTCCAGGACGGCATGCCGGTGCTGGTGGAAGCCTGGCAGATGCCGCATTCGCTGCGCTGGGAGTGGGAGGCCGTCGACCTGCCGCAGGATCGGCAGCTGTCCGGCGGCAACTGCGATTGGTCGCTGGCGGCAATGCGCGCTGCCGATGCCTGACCGGCGCTGTGCCGTGACGAGGTCGCAGTGCTTGCCTAACACCACGCAGCCCGACAGCGCGTTGAACCGTCTTTCTGCCCCGACGCAGCCCCATGCCGGTGCGGCCGCGCAACAGCCTTCCCATCGCGGCTAGCGCGTGTAGAGGCCGGGACGATAGCGTTCCATCAGCGACTGCGGAGCCAGCGGCGGCGTGAAGCCGTAGCGCGCATAGAGACCATGCGCATCGCTGGTGGCCAGGCTGAAACGGCGCAGCCCCTGCAGATCGGGGTGCGCCATGACCGCATCCATCATTACCTTGCTATAGCCCTTGCCCTGGTGCTCGGGCAACACGAACACATCGCCCAGATAGGCGACGGTTGCGTAGTCGGAAACCACCCGCGCAAACGCCACCTGCCCCCCTCCAGAAACCCGCCGAAGCACAGCGAGTTGGCGATGGAGCGCTGTACCAGAGCAAGCGGGATGTCCCTGGCCCAATTGCTGTGCTGCGCCAGGTAGCGATGGATCAGCGCAACATCGAGCTCGGATTGATCGGTGGAAACGCGCAGCGGCGACATGACAACAACTCCGGCAACAGTGGGCCTCAGGTTAGCGCCTGCGAAGGCAGCAGCAACAGTGCGCACAGCACCAGCATGAATCCTGCGATGGCCGCATCCAGCACACGCCATGCGCGCGGATCGCGGGAGGCCGGCTGCAGCAAACACGCGCCATAGCCCAGACCGGGAAACCAGGGGATGCTGGCCAGGCACGCACCCGATGCGAATGCCCAGCGCAGCTGGCCCGGGTAGCGCGCGGCCAGACTGCCCAGCAACAGCATTGTGTCCAGATAGACATGCGGGTTGAGAAAGGTAAATGCCAGGCACGCCAGCATGGCGCGCTGCCAGCGTTGCGCACCGGCCTGCGACGGCGCACCCGCTGGTGCCACGCCAGGCCCTGCGCGCAGCCAGCGCGCCATACGCCGCGAGAAATGCAGCTCCCGCATAGCGAAGTCCCTGCAGCAGCTGCGGCCATCGCGTCACCAGTACGCCGATGCCAGCCACGCGCCCAGCACGATCAGCGCGATATCGCCGAACGCGCAGATGGACGACCAGGACCACACCCTGGAGCTGTTGCGCTCCGGGGCGGTGCTCGGTGCCGTCACCGCCGAGCGCAAACCGTTACAGGGCTGCAACGTGCAAGCGCTGGAAGTGATGCGTTACCACGCCATCGCATCGGCCGCATTCGTTGCGACGCATTTCAAGCAGGGCTTCAGCGCAACGGCCCTGGACCACGCGCCGATGCTGGTGTTCAACCGAAAGGACACGCTGCAAACCCGCGTTGTCCGCCGCATCACCCGCACGCAGGTAGCGCCGCCGATCCACTACCTGCCGATCTCGACCGGCTTTGTCGAAGCGGCCGCACGCGGACTCGGATGGTGCCTGGCGCCGGAATCGATGGTCGTGCCTGCCGTGCGCGACAGGCAGGTGGCCATCATCGACCCGACACGCTGGCGCGATGTGCCGCTGTATTGGCAATGCGCTGCGGTGCGCTCGAACGCCTTGCAGCAGCTTGGCCAGGCCCTGCGCAAAACAGCGGCTGCGAGCCTGCGCTGAGATCAGCCGTGCGCACGCGAAGCGGGCAGGCAACACCGGAGCCTGAGACAACCAACTGCCGGCAGGACGTCGCACCCGATTGGCGTGCAGATGCGGTCGCTGCCCTGCCCGTGCGCGCTTGGCACAGCCGCTTCGCCTGGCATCCTGCTACCGCCGCGGCGACAGCCGGGTCGCCGTGCCACGCCGAGCCTGCTAGCCTTTCCGCCTATTCCGTTGTGATTGCCGATCCGTCATGAAAAAAGCCGTTGTTCTGTTGTCCGGGGGCATGGATTCCGCTGCCGTCATCGCGCTTGCGCAGGAGCAGGGCTTTGCCGTGCATGCCTTGAGCGTGCGCTATGGCCAGCGCCATACCTCCGAGCTAGACGCCGCCGCGCGCGTGGCGACGGCGCAAGGCGTCATCGCGCACAAGGTGGTGGACGTGGACCTGCGCAGCATCGGCGGCTCGGCGCTCACCGACGACATCGACGTGCCCGATGCCGGTGGCGACGGCATCCCGGTCACCTACGTGCCAGCGCGCAACACCATCATGCTGTCGCTGGCACTGGGCTGGGCCGAGGTGATCGGCGCCAACGACCTGTTCTGCGGCGTCAATGCGGTCGATTATTCGGGTTACCCCGACTGCCGGCCCGAATTCGTGCGCGCCTTCGAAGTGCTGGCCAACCTGGCCACCAAGGCCGGCGTGGAAGGCGCCGGCCTGCGCGTGCATGCACCGCTGCAGTTCCTCAGCAAGGCCGACATCGTGCGTGAAGGCGTGCGCCTGGGCGTGGACTTCGGCCTGACCGTGTCCTGCTACCGCGCCGACGCCGACGGGCGCGCCTGCGGCCACTGCGACGCCTGCCGCCTGCGTGCCGCCGGTTTCGCCGACGCCGGCGTCCCGGACCCCACCCACTACGCCATTTCGCCTTGACGCCGGTGTAGGGTAGAATGCGCACCCCGGCGCACTGCCGGGACAGTGGGCCGTTAGCTCAGTCGGTAGAGCAGAAGACTTTTAATCTTTTGGTCGATGGTTCGAATCCATCACGGCCCACCAATCACATCAGCAACTTGAAGAGCGCCGAAGGCGCTTTTTTTGTGCCCCGGAAAGTGTGCCGGCAAATGCGTAGCCGGGGACCATGCTTCACAGCCGTGAAGTCGGATGGCATGCACCATCTGCCGCAGCTGGCGCGCTGCCGTCAAAGCCGGCACTTCCTTGCTGATCATGTGCGTCATCTTGCGGGTCGTGAGCCCGGCGCAGGCGGCCGTGGCGTTTTCGCTGATCACATGGCTCCCGTCTTCTGGATAAGCGATTGCACGCGCCGCGTTGGTCGTGCAGTTCCAGCGGCGCGTGCCTGCTTGCGCAGCCACGTGAGGACGTCCACCGCAGCGTCCACGCGCATGCAGACATGCAGGCGGCCCAGCACGACGCTCTGCGCATCGCTGCCCGGCAAGATCTCATCAAGACCGGTGACTTCGCAGGCGATCAGGACAGGCGACGCATCGGGCTGCGCGTCGGAATGCAGCATGGCCAGCACATAGCCCTGCATCATCTCGAAGCTGAGGGTGACGCCCGTGCAAACGCGAAACTGTTTGCCCATGCTCATCGCTGCGGCCCCGTCACCGCGCTAGCGACGGTAGCGATTACATCTGCGTCGGCAGGCGTGAGCGCATGGACAGCCTTGCCTGTGACGTCGGGGTGGGCCTTCGGGCTTCGCACGGCGGCACGCGTCCCTTCGAGGGCGTTGGGGATCGGAACCACATCATGGACGGCCTGGTACGCCACAGACGTGGGTGCTTCATAGGTGTCGTGAGACATGCTGGATTCCTTTTGTGTTTTGGAATCCGCCACCCAGACGCCAATCGGGGTGGCGGACGGTACGCGGTTGGCGTGCCGGCCAAAAGGAACCGGTGAGCCTTGCGGCCCCCGCGCACCGCCCGCCATAAAACTGGCCGGCATGCGCCCGCGACGATGCGGGCGATAAAAAAGCGCCGTGCATCGGTCGATGGGCGCTGGTGCGCCTTTTGGTTCGGGACGCCAATCCCGGTCGCCGATTGTGCGGCGACGTCCGAATATTCGCTCCGCTCCTTGGAGCCTGTCAACGCAAAAGACGCAACGCTGCAACGAGGATTGCGAAGAAACACGGATGAAAGCACTGCACGCGGAGCCAGCAAAACCTGAAACTCCCGCATGTCGCGCTGGGCGATCGGCGGGGCCGATGCGTCTGCGCCCTATGTCACAGGCCTTGGCGGGAATGAACTGGCGCCTCGTCAAATGCGAACTCTCATACCGCGCCATGTTTCCTATCGTTGATAGCGCGACGACGCGCCAGCGCGACGCCATCACCAATCAGCTGATCGTGAGGCATTGCATCCCTGCCCACAGGATCTGGCCATCGTCGCCAAGAGCGGCGCCCCGCGCCAAGGATGGATCCTGGCTATCGACCTGCTCTCCACAGCAGCTGGTCGAGGCGGCGTACGACAATCCGCGCAACCCGCAATCCGGTGCCATCGACGCATCGAACAGGATCGCGGCGTGAACGCGGGCGACTGCCTCCTGGCAGCCTGCGCCTTCTGCGCTCGGGACTAGTGCGACCAACCAACGCGGTGATCGTCAGGCGGGTACGGACGGCATGCCAGCAACCGCAGCGGATATGTGGCACATGCCGATTGCGGGCGACCGGCTGCGCCCGCCTGCGGGGAGCGCAGGCGTTCTATCGGTCGGGTTTAGCGCCCCGGCTCGTCGTTCCACAGCAGCTTGTGCAGCTGCATCTGGAAGCGTACCGGCAGACGATCGGCCACGATCCAGTCGGCCAGCTGCCGCGGCGTCACTTCGCTCTTGCTGGGCGAAAACCACACCGTGCAGCGGCGGTCCAGCGCATGCGCGGCGACAATCTCGCGCGACCAGTCGTAATCGGCGCGGCTGCAGATCACAAACTTGATCTGGTCGCGTGCGGTCAGCAGCGGCAGATTCTCCCAGCGGTTGCGCAGTTCCTCGCCGGATGCGGGCGTCTTGATGTCGACCACGCGCGCCACGCGCGGATCGACAGCCGACACATCCAATGCACCGGACGTCTCCAGCGAGACATCGAAACCGGCATCGCAGAGTTTCTGCAGCAGCACCAGACAGCGCTTCTGCGCCAGCGGTTCGCCGCCGGTCACGCAGACATGGCGCACGCGGTGGCTGGCCACCTCGGCGACGATCGCATCGATGTCGTGCCATTCACCGCCGTGGAAGGCGTAGGCGGTGTCGCAGTAGTGGCAGCGCAGCGGGCAACCGGTCAGCCGCACGAACACGGTCGGCCAACCGGCGGCCTCGGCTTCGCCCTGCAGGGACAGAAAGATTTCGGTGATCTTCAATCGCGGCAACTGCGACTGGACGATCTCGCTGGGGACGGCGGCGGCGTTCATGGGCAAAGTATGCGTCACGCCCGAAGGCGCGCACGCGCGGGCTCAGCGCAGTTGCTGGCCCAGACGGATGGACTGCAGACGCTCCTGGGCCACGCGCGCTGCGTCGGAGCCGGGATACTGCGATGCGACCTGCTGCAAGGTCTGCTGGGCCTGGTCGTTCTTGCCTTCGCCATACTGCGACAGGCCAAGCTTCAACAGGCCGCCAGCGGCCTTGTCATGCGTGGGATAGCGGCTGACGAGATCGCGGAACTGCGCCTCGGCAAGCTGGAAATTTCGGGTGGCGTAATAACTCTCGCCCAGCCAGTACAAGGCATTGGGGGTGTAGACGCCATTTGGATACAGCTCCAGAAAACTCAGGAACAACTGCGAGGCATCGTCGTACTTGCCGTTCTTCAAAGCATCGAAGGCGACATTGTAGGCAGTGCGCTCCTCGTTGCTAACGGCCAGGGTGCCTGGATCGCCATGCACGCTGGGCGGCTTCTCGGAAGTTGCCGCCGCTGCAGGCCGCGCGGCCGGAGCCGGGGCGGGTGTGACGCTGCCGGTGGGCGATGGCAATGGCGGGGTTGCGCCACCTGCACCTTCCAGCCGATTCAGGCGTCCGTCCAGATCGAGATACTGATCCTTGGACTGCTGCTTGAGTTGTTCGTTGTCGTGCTGCAGTTGCTCCACGGTCGCTCGCAAGCCCTGCAGGTCAGAACGCGCCTGCTGCAGCTGATTGAGGAGATCGTTGTTGGCCTGGCTGTTGGCCTGCTGCTGCTCGAGAACGGCAACACGATCAGCGAGACTGGCTCGCTGCGCGTGCGCCGGCGCGGCGACCACAAGGGCCGCCGCGACGAACAGGGATGTCACTCGAAAGCGCATCGCTTCTTACTGAGCCGTGTACACGATTTCGACGCGACGGTTCTGCGACCAGCAGCTTTCGCTGGTTTCGGTGCAGACCGGACGCTCTTCGCCGTAGCTGACGACGGTCAGCTGGCTGGCGGAACCGCCGGCAGCCTGCAACGAGGACGACACGGCATTGCCGCGACGCTCGCCCAGACCCATGTTGTACTCACGCGAACCGCGCTCGTCGGCATTGCCCTGCAGGGTGATGCGCGAGGAAGGACGGTCACGCAGGTACTTGGCGTGGCACGCCATGATGGCCTGGAATTCCGGCTTCAGGGAGTCCTGATCCAGATCGAAGTAGACAACGCGCTGGCGCAGGCAGGCATCGGTATCCAGGTCGCCCGGGCCGTACAGGCCAGAGGTGGACGGGCCGGTGGGAACGGAGGAACCAGCGGTGGTGTCAGTCGCGGGAGGCGGAGTTTCCTTCACCTTCTTCGAACAACCGGCCAGCACGGCAACGGACAACAGGGAGACAAGCAAGACGCGGGTGGACTTGTTCATGGGATACCTATGGAGGCTCTGGGCCAATGAGTGGTTTAACGCAGCGAAATATTAACATTAATGCGCGGTTCGGTAAGGCCCCCATGCAGGTTCTCTCACATCTCCATCGGCCAGTACCAGACGCTGGCGGACGCGAGCGTCGGCGGATACCGCATAGAGCACCCCGCGACCACCCTCACGTGCGGCGTACAGCACCATGCTGGCGTTCGGTGCGAAGCTCGGCGACTCGTCCAGCGACCCCGGCGAGAGCGTGCTCCAGCTCGGCGAACCCAGGCTGCGATCCATCATGGCGATGCGGTAGCTATTGCCGCTGCCCTGTGCCACGGCAATCTTCTTGCCGTCGAACGAGACGCTGGCGGTGGCGTTGTAGTTGCCCTGGAAGGTCACGCGGTTGGCGCTGCCGCCACTCGCGGCCACTTGGTAGATCTGCGGGCGACCGCCGCGATCGGAGGTGAAGTAGATGCTGCCGCCGTCCGGCGCCCAGGTCGGCTCGGTGTCGATGCCGAAGTGATTGGTCAGCTGGGTCAACTGCTTGCTGCCCAGATCCATGACGTAGATTTCCGGGTTGCCGCTGCGCGACAGTGCCAGCGCCAGGCGGCGGCCGTCCGGCGAGAACGACGGTGCACCGTTGATGCCGCGGAAGCTGGACACCAGCTCACGCGCACCGGTGGCGATGTCCTGCAGGTAGATCGACGAATTGCCGCGCTCGAAGCTCACGTAGGCCAGCTTCTTGCCGTCCGGGCTCCAGTTCGGCGACAGCAGCGGCTCGGCCGAACGCACGATGGTCTGCGGGTTGTAGCCGTCCGAGTCGGCCACCATCAGCGCATAGCGCATCGCGCCGCCCTTGCCGCTGGCGGTCACATAGGCGATCCGGGTCCAGAACGCGCCACGCACGCCGGTGATCTTTTCGTAGATCGCGTCGGCCATCTGGTGCGAGACATCGCGCATCGCATTGGCACGTGCGGTCATCGCCAGACCGAGCAGGCGCTCGCCCTTGGCCACGTCGAACAGTTCGTACTCGACGCGGTAGGCGCCTTCGCCGGCATCCATGACGCGACCGACCACGATGTAGTTCTGCTTGAGGGTGCGCCAGGTCTGGAACTGCACCTCGGTGCCGCGGGTCGGCTTTTCGACGATCTGCGCGACCGGCAGCGTGCGGAACTGGCCGGAACGGTCCAGGTCGGCGCCGACGACGGCAGATACATCGGTCTGCGGCGCCGTGCCGGAGCCCTGGTACGGCATGGGCACGACGGTGATCGGCGTCGCCGAAGCGCTACCGCCGACGATATCGATGGTGAGCCCTTGCTGCTGCGCGAATGCGCTCAGCGGCAACAACAGGGCGGTCAAGGCAGCTAGCCAACGCAGCGGTTTTTTCATGGACGGCTCGGATCGGGCAGGAAAAGTGTGCAAGGGATACCAATCAGCGAGTGAACATACTCGCAATCGTGAACGAAACAGCGTGAAAGTGGAGCGAGTGGTCAAGCACCGGGCATTCCGTCGGCCAGATGCGTGGGCATGCGTGCGGTGGCGCAGCAATATCCACCCGGCAGAGCGCCACTCAGTCGACCACACCCCGCGAATCTATATCCCAGCCGGGGCGCAGCGCAGGTCATGCGGCCGCGCCCCTGACCTGGGGCTACTAATCCTGCGGGGTGAACACAAACGTCAGGTTGCGCTGGAACACCGATTCGAACCCACGATACGGCAATGGCTGGGCACTCAGCACCGCGGCTTCGATCGAGCGCTGGCCGGCCTCGTCGTAAGGGCAACCCGGCGCCACCTTGGCCTCCATCACCGTGCCACCCGGCAACTGACGGATGTTGATGCTGCACTTCTGGCCCGGCGGCACCGACGGCGGGCGCACCCACTGCGCCAGCACCTTCTGCTGGATCGCCGCGGCGTACTTGGCCGACAGATCGGTATTGGTTCCGCCCTGCCCTGCCGTCGGTTGCGCAGTGGCGGCGGCAGCCGACGAAGCCTGCTGCGCACGCGCGGCGGCGACCTGCCGCAACTTCTGCTCGGCCAGTGCGGCTTCCTTGGTGGCCTGTTCGCGCTGGCGGCGGATGTCTGCGATCTTCTTCTCGCGCTCGGCATCGGCAGCGGCCTGCTGCGCTGCGGCCTGCTTCTTCTTGGCGTCGGCTTCTTCCTGCTGCTTGGCCAGGCGCAGTTTCTGCTCGGCCTCTTCCTGGCGTTTGCGCTCGGTCAGGTCGATCTGCTCCTGACGGCGCTTGGCCTCCTGTTCCTGCTTGGCCTTTTCCGCCGACAGCGCCAGTGCGTCGACGCGGTCCTGGTCGACCTTGTCCGGCTGCGCGACGCGCTCCTGTGCCTGCGCCTGTTGCGGGGTGGGCGCATCCTGCGGACGCGGCTCAGGAATCGGCTGCGGCGGCGGCACGGTATCTTCGGGTGCCGGTTCGGGCAGCGGCGCCGGCGGTGGCGGCGCCTCCACCGGCGTGGCCTTCAGCGCCTGGCGCGCAACCCGCGCTTCGGCCGCGGACACGTCCAGCGAGGCTTCCATGCTGGGGTCGCCCGCTGCCGGCTCGACCGAGCGTTCGGGCGACCACAACCAGCCGGCGATGAACACCAGTGCGACCAGCACGTGCACGACCAGGGCCAGCACGACCGGCCGCAACCAGCCATCCTCGCGCGCCGTCTGAGTGGGGAATGCGTCAGCGTGCATCGCTGCCTGCAGTGCCGCCGGAGTCGGAAATCAGGCCGACCTTCTCGACCTTGGCCTGCTTGAGCACGTCGATGGCGTCCATGATCTTTTGATACGGCGCGGCACGGTCGCCGGCCACGACCACGCGCGCGTCCTTGTCCTGCGCCACGATGGCGGCCAGTTGCGCCTGCAGCGCCGCCACGTCCATCGCCTGCGGCTTGCCCTTGGGCAGCTGCAATGCGAGCTGGCCGTCGGCGGCGACCACCACCACGACCGGATCCTGCTTGCTCTCCAGCGCCTTGGCGCGTGAGCTGGGCAGGTTGACATCGGTGCTCAGGGTCAGCAGCGGCGCGGTCACCATGAAGATGATCAGCAGCACCAGCATCACGTCGATATACGGCACGACGTTGATGTCGGATTTGAGCTTGCGCTTCTTACGGCGGGAAATACCGGAAATCATCGCGGAACGTTCCTATTGATCCCCCGCACATGGATGTGCGGGCTCGTGCGAGGGACTCGCCCATCCAATCCCTCGCATACGTGTGTGCGAGCTGTCGCGAGAGGCTTGCCTGTCCAATCCCTGCGCCGCGCCAGACGCGCGTGTGCGAACGCCCCGCCTGCCACGTCCACGCACCGGAATGTGCGTGCCGTGACGGGGCATTCGCCCGGCTGCCGGCTGGCGCAGGGCATGCGCATTACTCGTCCGCGCCAGCCTGGCGCTGCAGGATCGAGCTGAACTCGTCGGCGAAGGTCTCGTAGCGCACCGACAGCCGTTCCACGCGGGTGGTGAATCGGTTGTAGGCCCACACCGCGGGAATCGCCACGAACAGGCCGATGGCGGTGGCGAACAGCGCTTCGGAAATACCCGGTGCGACCGCGGCGATACCGGCCTGCTCGCCGCTGCTGACCATGTCGTGCATGGTCACCATGATGCCGAACACGGTACCGACCAGGCCGACGTACGGCGCGGTGGAACCGATGTTGGCCAGCAATTCGAGATTGCGCTCGAGCTGGTCGACTTCGCGGGTGAAGGCAGTGCGCATGGCGCGCTGTGCGCCTTCCAGTTGCACCCGCCCGTCCAGCCGGCGGCGGTCGCGCAGGCGAGAGAACTCGCGGAAGCCGCTCTCGAACATCGACTCCAGGCCGCCGACGGTGCGGTTACGGTCGGTGGCCGACGCGTAGAGCTTGGCCAGATCGGCGCCGGACCAGAAGCGGTTTTCGAACTCGTCCGCCTCGCGGTTGGCCTGCTTGAAGGCGCGCGCCTTGCGGAAAATGATCACCCAGCTGATGAACGAGCCGATCAGCAGCAGCAATACGATGATCTTGACCGGGATACTCGCTCGCAGGATCAGATCGACATAGTTGATGCTGCTGTTGTGCGCCACGCTGGCGGTCTGTGCCGCAGCGGCGGCAACGTCCTGCGGTAGTGCTTCCACTACCGTGTCCTGCAGGGCCAGGAGCAATGCAATCGACATCCGTTTGTTCCTCAGTAATCGGATTCTGGGGTTTCTAGAGCTTTCAATACGTCATACAGCGCATCGTCCATCCCGCGCGGGCGGAAGTCGCTGGTACCGAGTGCGGCAATGCGCACCTCGGCGGTCAGCAGCACTTCGCCCTCGCGACGTACCGACTGCGCAAACAGCAGGCTGGCCCGTTTGCATCGCAGCAGTACCGCCGACACTGACAGCGCGTCGTCGAGCCGGGCCGGCTTGAGGAAATCCAGTTGCATCGAGCGGACCGCGAACACCAGGTCGTGCTGCTGGCGCATGCGTTCCTGCCCGTAGCCGAGTGCGCGCATCCACTCCGTGCGCGCCCGCTCCATGAAAGCAACGTAACGCGCGTGGTAGACCACGCCCCCGGCGTCGGTATCTTCCCAGTACACGCGTGTCGGCCAACTGAATACAGCCGGGGATTGGGGAATCGGGAGTCGGGAATCGGCGGTCATGGGCACGGAGTGTTGGTCGAAACGGCCCGGGCGCGCGACGAACGGAGCGTCATCAGAACAGGTCTCCCGGTTCGCCGATTGCAGGGGCGCGGTCCCGCGGCGGTTTCAGGCCCAGGTGCAGATAGGCCTTGGTGGTGACCATGCGCCCGCGCGCGGTGCGGATCAAAAAGCCCTGCTGGATCAGGTAGGGCTCGATCACGTCTTCCAGCGTGCCGCGCTCTTCCGACAGCGAGGCGGCCAGCGACTCCACCCCGACCGGGCCGCCGTCGAAGTGGTCGACGATGGTGCGCAGCATGCGGCGGTCAAGCTCGTCGAAGCCTTCCGGGTCGACCTTGAGCATCTGCATCGCCGCCTGCGCCACCGGCAGGTCGATATGCCCTGCCGCCTTGACCTGGGCGAAGTCGCGCACCCGCCGCAGCAGCCGGTTGGCGATACGCGGGGTGCCGCGCGCGCGACGGGCGATCTCGGCCGCGCCCTCGGGCGTGCAGTCGATGCCCAGGATCGCCGCCGAGCGGATCACGATGCGGGTCAGTTCCTGCGGCGAGTAGAACTCCAACCGCTGTACGATGCCGAAGCGGTCGCGCAGGGGTGCGGTCAGCAGGCCGGCACGGGTGGTGGCGCCGATCAGGGTGAACGGCGGCAGGTCGATCTTGATCGAACGCGCGGCCGGGCCGTCGCCGATCATGATGTCGATCTGGAAATCTTCCATCGCCGGATACAGCACTTCTTCCACCACCGGCGAGAGGCGATGGATCTCGTCGATGAACAGCACATCGTGCGGCTGCAGATTGGTCAGCAGCGCAGCCAGATCACCGGCCTTCTCGATCACCGGGCCGGAGGTCGAGCGCAGGTTCACGCCCAGCTCGTTGGCGATGACGTGGCTGAGCGTGGTCTTGCCCAGACCCGGCGGGCCGAAGATGAGCACGTGATCCATCGCCTCGCCGCGCGCCTTGGCCGCTTCGATGTAGATCTCCATCTGCTCGCGCACCGGCTGCTGGCCCAGGTAATCGGCCAGGCGCTTGGGCCGGATGCTCGCATCGGCGGCATCGTCTTCGCGGGTAGCACTGCTGGCGATGATGCGGTCCATTGAAAAGCCGGGAATGGGGAATCGAGAATGGGGAATCGAGCGGACAATAGTAGCGGTTACCGGCACGGCTGGTGCCCTTTTCAGCCGCCGCCGAGTGTCTCGGGCTGGCGCAGGCCGTTGCTCTTCCTATTCCCCATTCCCGTCTCCCGAATCCCAAGGCCGCGACGCTGTCGCGGCCTCAGATCTCCACCTGGGCGCCCAGCTCGACCAGGCGGTTGCCGGGGATGCGGAAGAAGCCTGTGGCCGGGGCGGCGTTGCGATGCATCAGCGCGAACAGCTTGTCGCGCCAGATCGGCATGCCGCGGTTGGCGCTGGCCACGATGGTCTCGCGGCTGGCGAAGAAGGTGGTGTCCATCGGGTCGAAATGGATGCCGCCCTGGTCGCAGGAACGCATCAGCGCCAGCGGCACGTCCGGCGTTTCCATGAAGCCGAAGCGCACATAGACGCGGTAGAACTCGTCGCCGATCGATTCGATCTGCAGCCGCTTGTCCGCCGGCGCATACGGGATCGGCAAGGTGTCGACGTTGAGGAAGATGTTGCGCTCGTGCAGCACCTTGTTGTGCTTGAGGTTGTGCATCAGCGCATGCGGCACGACCATCGGGTCGGCGGTGAGAAACACCGCCATGCCCGGCACGCGCGCCGGCGGGGCCAGCATCAGGCCCGGCAGGAAGCTGTCGATGCGGATACCGTCCTTGCGGATTTCCTCGCGCAGCAGCGCACGGCCGCGGCGCCAGGTGCGCATCAGGGTGAACACCACGATGCCCAGCGCCAGCGGGAACCAGGCGCCCTGCAACAGCTTGGCGCCGTTGGCGATGACGAAGGCCAGCTCGATGAAGAAGAACACCACGCACAGCGGCAGCACCCAGTTGCGCCAGCGCGGCCACAACGAGCGCGCCACCAGCGCCAGCAGCAGGGTATCGATCAGCATGGTCATCGACACCGAGATGCCGTAGGCCACCGCCAGATTGGTGGAACTGCGGAAGATCAGCACCAGCGCAATCACCATCACCATCAACAGCCAGTTGATGCCGGGCACGTAGATCTGGCCGATGGTGGTGCGCGAGGTGTGCTTGATGAGCATTCGCGGGATGTAGCCCAGCTGCATCGCCTGGCGGGCCACCGAATAGGCGCCGGTGATGACCGCCTGCGACGCGATCACGGCCGCCAGCGTGGCCAGGATGATCATCGGATACAGCGCCCAGCCCGGCACCGCTTCGAAGAACGGGTTCTTCAGTGCGGAGGGGTGATTGAGCACCAGCGCGCCCTGCCCCAGGTAGTTGAGCAGCAGCATCGGCAACACGAAGAAATACCAGCCATGGCGGATCGGCTTGGCGCCGAAGTGGCCCATGTCCGCATACAGCGCCTCGCCGCCGGTCACCGCCAGCACCACCGCGCCGAGGATGAACACCCCGTGCCAGCCATGCTCCATGAAGAAGCGGATCGCCCACCAGGGGTTGAAGGCCTTCATCACTTCCGGCGCGTCAACGATGTTCCAGGCGCCGATTGCCCCCAGCGACAGGAACCACAGGCAGGTGATCGGGCCGAACACCTTGCCGACCTTTTCGGTGCCGAAGCGCTGCACCATGAATACCACCAGCAGCACGATCACGGTGATCGGCACGATGAAGGGATGCAGGCTGGGCGCGGCGATTTCCAGGCCTTCGACCGCGCCCATCACCGAGATGGCCGGGGTGATCACGCCATCACCGAAGAACAGCGAGGCGCCGAAGATGCCGAGGATGCCGACCACGTACGCCGAGCGCGACCCGCTGCGCAGGGTGCGCTGGGTCAACGCCATCAAGGCCATGATGCCGCCCTCGCCCTCGTTGTCGGCACGCATGATGATGGTGACGTACTTGAGCGTCACCGTGACCATCAGCGCCCAGAACGCCAGCGACAGCACGCCCAGCACGGTGTCGTGGTCGCTGGTCAGCCCGTAGTGCGGCGAGAACGCCTCCTTGAGGGTGTACAGCGGACTGGTACCGATATCGCCGAAGACGACGCCAATGGCGCCGATGACCAAGGCCATATGGCTATTGGCAGGCGCATGGCCGTGGCCAGCTGCGGAAGTGGGGGTCTGGGACATGAAGTGGGCAGGGTATCGCCAAGTGGCGTGAAGGAGGGGAAGACGGCGCGGCGTTGAGTGACTAAAAACGTAGCGAGCGGTGGTCAGCTGGGTGCGGGCGGCGCGCAGGGAGCCGCAGTGTACGAGTGGTCCCTGCGGATTCCGAGCACCGGCCGCGCCCGCCTGGCGGGCGCACAGTCGTTTTGCCAGTCGCCCTTAACGCAGCGCGGCCTGGAGGGCCTTGCGAATGACCGTGGCGACTTCGTCGCCTTCTGCCCCGGCCTCGCGTGCCATGCGTGCGGCCTCGGCCGGCTTGTAACCCAGTTGCTGCAAGGCCACCGTGGCCTCGGACACCGCATCCGGGCCGAGCTGGCCGGTGATCGGCGCGCCACTGCTGAAGTCGGCGGCGCGGTCGCGCAGCTCCACCACCATACGCTCGGCGGTCTTCTTGCCGATGCCGGGGATGCGCGTCAGCGCGGTGATGTCGCCGCTAGTGATCAGGCGGGCGAACTCGTCCACGCTGACCCCGGACAGCACCGCCAGCGCAATCTTGGCGCCGATGCCGGTGACCTTCTGCACGTCGCGGAACAGCCTGCGCTCGCCTTCGCGCAGGAATCCGTACAGCGACACGCTGTCTTCCTTCTGTGCGTAGTGGGTGAACAGGATCACGTCGCGGCCGACATCGGGCAGGTCGTAGAAGGTGCTCATCGGCGCCTCCAGCTCATACCCCACCCCACCGACATCGATCACCAGCCACGGCGGCTGCTTGTAGGCCAGCAGCCCACGCAGGCGGCCGATCATTGGGCACCGCCTTGGCGGTGCCGGGAATGGGGAATCGGGAATGGGGAATCGCAACAGCGCGCGCTGCTGTGGACTCTGCGTTTGCAATTCCCGATTCCCGACTCCCGATTCCCGATTCTCATTTCTTGCGGCTCCAGGCCTGTTGGGTATTGACGCCCAGGCGTTGCGCGGTGGCGCGTACGTGGGCGTGGGTGATGGCGACCGCCAGCGCGTCGGCGGCGTCGGCCTGCAGCTTGCCTTTCAGGTTGAGCATGATGCCGACCATGTGCTGGACCTGCACCTTGTCCGCCCCGCCCTTGCCGACCAGTGCCAGCTTGATCTCGGTGGCAGCGTACTCGTGCACCGGCAGATCGCGCAGCACCACCGCGCAGATCGCCGCACCGCGCGCGTGGCCCAGCTTGAGCGCGGAATCGGCGCTCTTGCCCATGAACACCTTCTCGATCGCCACTTCCTGCGGCCGGTAGGTCTCGATCACCTCGCCCAGCCCGTGCAGCAGGCGCTTGAGCCGCTGCGCAAAGTCGCCCTCGCCCAGCAGCACCAGCGGCGCGTGATAGACATGCCGGCTGCGACCGCTCTCGTCGACGTCGATGATGCCGAGCCCGGTGCGTTGGGAGCCGGGATCGATGCCCAGGATGCGGGTCATCGAGCGGCCGGGAATTGGGAGTCGGGAATCGGGAATGGGTAACGCAGCCTCCTGGCGTGCTCGACGCTGCCGAGCAATGCAGGATGCGGCTGTTTCGATTCCCGATTCTCCATTCCCAATTCCCGGCGCTTACGCGCCGAGCGCCGCTTGATCGACGTTCGAATAGACGTCCTGGACGTCGTCCAGGTCTTCGAGCATGTCGAGCAGC
This sequence comes from Xanthomonas sp. CFBP 8152, assembly GCF_014199025.1. Classification (NCBI taxonomy): domain Bacteria; kingdom Pseudomonadati; phylum Pseudomonadota; class Gammaproteobacteria; order Lysobacterales; family Lysobacteraceae; genus Xanthomonas; species Xanthomonas sp. CFBP 8152. The sequence continues at coordinate 819,099 of NZ_JACHNO010000001.1, read as the reverse complement.
TTGCGGACCTGCACGGCGGTGTCGCCGTCCACGGCGATGTCGTTTTCGGCGCGGAAGGTGATTTCGGCGTGCGCCGGTTCCAGGCCGGCGGCGGTCAGCGCCTGCTTGACCTGGGCGAAGGCGTCCGGGGCGGTCAGCACGTCGATGGCGCCGTCTTCCGGGTAGACCACCACATCGTCTGCGCCGGCTTCGATCGCCGCGTCGGTGAGGGTGTCTTCGTCGGTGCCGGCGGCAAAGCTCAGCACGCCCAGGCGCTTGAACATGAAGGCCACCGAGCCGTCGGTGCCCATGTTGCCGCCGCACTTGCTGAAGGCATGGCGCACGTCGGCCACCGCGCGCACACGGTTGTCGGTCAGGCAGTCCACGATCACCGCCACACCGCCGGGGGCGTAGCCCTCGTAGCGCACTTCTTCGTATTCCACGCCTTCCAGCTCGCCGGTGGCTTTCTTGATGGCGCGCTCGATCACGTCCTTGGACATGTTCGCCGACAGGCCCTTGTCCACTGCCACGCGCAGGCGCGGGTTGTTGGACGGATCGCCACCGCCGCCGCGCGCGGCGACGCTGATCTCACGAATGATCTTGGTGAACATCTTGCCGCGCTTGGCGTCGGAGGCGTTCTTGCGGCCTTCGATGGAGGGGCCTCTACCCATGGGTGGTTCCAGACTGGCTTGGATGACAGGGCGCGGATTTTACCTGATTGCTCGCCCGCACCGGGGCGGCGACGTTCAGTGGCGGAACCGGCCCTGACGCAGGAAGCGCAGCGCCTGCTGCGCGGCCTCGGGCGAGCGCAACAGACCGCTGTGGCTGGCCTGCACCACACAATGGTCGCGCAGCCCGGGCAGGCGGGTTTCGGCCAGCGCCACGGTGCCGTCCGAGCCGCCGTCCAGCGGCGCCAGCCAGTGCCCCACCCCGCGCGCGACAGTGCCGGCGATCTGGCCGATCTCCGCCTCGCCCTCCCATTGCACGACACCGTGCTGCAGCAAGGCCGCGCTACGCCCCAGCGCCCAGCGCCCGCCGCGGCGGGCCAGGCCGCGTGCGGCGGCGCTGCCGCACAACGGCGAGCCCAGACAGACCACGCGACGCACCGGCAATTCGGGCGCGGCGCGCAGCGCCTGCAGCGCGACCAGCCCGCCCAGGCTGTGACAGACCAGCAACTGCGCGCCGGTCGCCTGCAGGCGTTCGATCAGCCGTGGCACCGCCTGCGCGGGTCCGCCGAGCACACTGGCGTAGCCGAACAGCGCCGGCGCCAGGCCCTCGGCACGCAGCCGGCGCGCGAGCGGCAACAGCCAGTGCGCGGTGTTCCAGATGCCGTGCACCAGCAGCACGTCGGCGGTCGCGGCCGTGTCCCGCTCGCGCAGGATGCGTTGGCGGCGACCCGGAAGGATCGAGGATGCGCCGGACGCGGACGTCATGACCGCGACAGGGCGCCGGCTTCAGGTGAGCGCGACGACGTGCCGGAGCTGACGTGGGGCGCTCGCGCGCCAGTCAACGCCACCCGCGCCGGGCCGGCAGGCCGGCAAACGATGGGCGCCGGCGGTCGTGGTCGCACGCCGCATAAGCCGGGCATCGGCGCGCCGTTCAATCGGCCGCAATGCGCGGGGTGCGGCGCAGGATGAATTCGCGGTCGAGGATCTTGCCGACCGGGAAGTCGTACTCGCCGACCTTCTCGAACCCGTAGCGGGCGTAGAAGCGCTGCGCACCGAAATTTTCCGACCACACGCCGATCCACAGCGTGCGCGGGCCGTCTCGTTCCAGCCACTCCAGCGCGGTCTCGAATAGGCGACTGCCCCAGCCGCTGTTCTGGTAGTCCTTCAACAGATACAGCCGCTTGAGCTCACCGTCGCCGGGACGCACGTCCTGGTGCGGCAGCCCGCAGGGGCCGGCGGCGGCGTGGCCGACCAGCAGGTTGTCCATCTCCAGCAGCCAGATCGCATAGTCCGGATGCGCCAGCACGATGCGTGCGCGCTCGACCGCATAGGTCTCCTGCAGAAAGCCGTGCAGTTCCTCCTGCGGATACAGGTGCCCGAAGGTTTCGGTGAAGGTCTGCGCAGCCAGCAACGACAAGGCTTGGGCATCGTCCGGTGTGGCGCGGCGGATGCGGGTCATGCGGGCGTCTCGTGCCGGGGGTGACGTGGCAGCTTCGCGCATGCGGTGGTGGGGTCGCAAGCGGGGAATCGGGAATCGGGAAAGCATCTGCGATCCGATCCGCGTTTGCGGGTGGGCGCAGGTTTGGACTGCGCGCAGTGCGTTGTTGAGGGCGAGCGCGGGGCGCGGCCCTGCGTCGCGGCTGCGGCAGGCACCGCCGCCGGTGTGGGCATCGATCGTTGGGCCGGGCGCGACGCGCCGCGGCATCCCTGCAGCCGACACGCTGCGCAGCGTGTCGGCTGCACGGCCACGCTGGCGTGGCCGTGTGGGTGGCAGGTCAGACCTGCTTGGGGCGTACCTGCACGTGCACCTCGGCCAACTGGTCGGCGGCGATCGGCGACGGGGCGTCGGTCATCAGGTCCTGCGCGCCGGTGGTCTTGGGGAACGGGATGACGTCGCGGATGGAGTCGGTACCGGCCATCAGCGCGGCGATGCGGTCGATGCCGAAGGCGATACCGCCGTGCGGCGGTGCGCCGTAGTTGAGCGCATCCAGCAGGAAGCCGAACTTGGCACGCGCTTCCTCGGCACCGATGCCGAGCAGCTCGAACACCGCACTCTGCATGTCCGGGCGGTGGATACGGATCGAGCCGCCGCCGATTTCGTTGCCGTTGAGCACCATGTCATAACCGCGCGACACCGCGGTGCGGGCGTTGGTGCGCAGGTCGGCGATATCGTCCACCGCCGGCGCGGTGAAGGGGTGATGCAGGGCCACGTAGCGCTGCGCCTCCTCGTCCCACTCGAACATCGGGAAATCGGTGACCCACAGCGGCGCCCAGCCATCGGCCACCAGGTTGAAATCCTTGCCGGCCTTCAGGCGCAGCGCGCCCATGAAGTCGGACACCTTGTTGTAGCCGCCGGCACCGAAGAACACGATGTCGCCGTTGCCGGCCCCGACGTGCCTGAGCAGCGCAGCGAAGGCCTGCTCGCCGAAGAACTTGGTGATCGGCGAGCTGACTTCGCCGGTCTCCGACAGCTTGACGTAGGCCAGGCCCTTGGCGCCGTACTTGGCGGCGTGGGCGGCGTATTCGTCGATCTGCTTGCGCGACAGCGTGGCGCCACCGGGGATGCGCAGCGCGGCCACGCGGCCGTCGGCATCGTTGGCGGCGGCGGTGAACACCGGGAACTCGCTGCTCTTGACCAGTTCGGCCACGTCGACCAGTTCCAGCGCGATGCGCAGGTCCGGCTTGTCCGAGCCATAGCGGCGCATCGCCTCGGCCCAGGTCATGCGCGGGAATTGCGCGGCCAGTTCGACGTCCACCACTTCGGCGAAGATGGCGCGGATCATGTCTTCGACGAAATCCTGCACGTCGCGCTCGCGCACGAAGGCGAATTCCATGTCGAGCTGGGTGAATTCGAGCTGGCGGTCGGCACGCAGCGCCTCGTCGCGGAAGCAGCGCGCGATCTGGTAGTAGCGATCGAAGCCGGCCACCATCAGGATCTGCTTGAACAGCTGCGGGCTTTGCGGCAAGGCATAGAACTCGCCCGGATGCATGCGCGCCGGCACCAGGAAGTCGCGCGCGCCTTCTGGGGTGGCCTTGGTCAGGATCGGGGTTTCGATGTCCTGGAAATCGCGTGCGTCCAGGTGCCGGCGCAGCGCCTGCACCAGCTTGATGCGGGTGCGCTGCATGCGCTGCATTTCCGGACGGCGCAGGTCCAGATAGCGGTACTTCAGGCGCGTCTCCTCGCCCGGGTTCTCGTGCGCGTGGAACGGCAGCGGCGCGGCCTTGTTGAGGATGCTGATGCGGGTGGCGATCACTTCCACCTTGCCGGTGCGCAGCTTGTCGTTGACCGCGTGCCGCGCACGCACCACGCCTTCGACCTGCAGCACGTCCTCGTAGCCGAGGCTGGCGGCCACCTTGAACAGCTCGGCGCTGGCGTCGTCGCCGGCCACCGGTTCCACCGTCACCTGCACGATGCCTTCGTGGTCGCGCAGGTCGATGAAGCACACCCCGCCCAGGTTGCGGGCCACGTCGGTCCAGCCGGCGAGAGTGACGGTTTGGCCGATCAAGGTCTCGTCGACCAGGCCGCAGAAGTGGGTACGCATCGAAAGCTCCGCTGAAAAACCCGACACAGGACAGCGCCGGAGAGCCGGATATTCTGGGGCCGGCGGGCGGCAGGAGCAAATGCGCGGGCGCTCATGGTCGCTTAAGTCAGTGCCCGGCTGAATAGGCGCCAGACCCTTCCGCACCAAGGACGCCACGATGCTGCGCACCGCCCTGCTGCTCTCCGGCTTCGGCCTGATCACCCTGACCGGCCTGCTGACCAGCGCTGCCGCCGCCGCGCAGGACCGCGGCTGGAACGGCCCCAGCATCACCTGCTCCAGCAACGACAACCGTCGCCGCGAGTGCGATACGCCGTTCCGCGGCCGCGCGGTGCTGGTCGAGAACATCTCCGGCACGCGCTGCATCGAAGGCCGCAACTGGGGCAGCGAACGTGGCCGCGTCTGGGTCGACAACGGCTGCCGCGCGCGCTTTGTCGATGGCCGCAACGGCGGCGGCGGTTGGGGCGGCGACAGTGGCCCCGGCGCTGGCGGGGTCGCTGGCACGGTGCGCTGCGAGAGCAACGACCAGCGCCAGAAGATCTGCGACACCGGCTGGCGCCGCGCCATGCTGGTACGCCAGCTGTCCAACACGCCCTGCGTGGAAGGCCGCACCTGGCGCCAGGACGGCGGCCGGATCTGGGTGGACGACGGCTGCCGGGGCGAGTTTGCGCAGGCACGCGGCGGCGGCTGGGACCGGGGTGACGGCGGCTACGGTGGCCGCGACGACCGCCCGCGCAACGATTACGCCATCACCTGCGCCAGCGACGACCGCCGCCTGCGTACCTGCGGCTGGGATGGCCGCTACGGCCGCCCGGTGCTGACCCGCCAGCTGTCCGACACCCGTTGCGAGGAAGGCCGCAGCTGGGGGTACGACGAGCGCCGCGCGACGGTGTGGGTCAACGATGGTTGCCGGGCACGCTTCGAGGCGCGTTGAGGCGGCGAACGGGCGCGCCGCACGCGGCTGAGGACGGGGATCACGGCGTTGGCACTGCCAGCGTTGTGGCGCGCCGGTCCGGCTCAGGAAGGGTCGGACGCAGGCTTGGCAGCGGGCTTGCTCTCGGCGGCGGCCGCCGGCTTGGCATCGCCACCGGCGCTGCTGCTCTCGGTGAGGTTTTTCTTCTTCTCGCCCGCCGACTTGAAGTCGGTCTCGTACCAGCCGCTGCCGGACAGACGGAACGCGGGCGCGGTGATCTGACGCTTGATCGTGGCCGCCGCGCAGGCCGGACAGGTCTGCGGATCGGGGTCGGCCATCTTCTGCAGGCGGTCGAAGGCGTGACCGCAGGTGGTGCACTGGAAACCGTAGATGGGCATGGCAGGATCAGCTGAAGACGATGCAGGGGCGCAGATTCTAGACGGATGCGGGCAGGCAGGTGCAGTGGTCTGTCCGTGCGGTTGACCACGCGTGGGCGTGTTGCGGGCGAGAGACATCGATCGATGGTCGCTGCGTTACGACTGCACGCCAGGTGCGCACGTTCAGTACCGCAGTTCTCATCGGCAGATACACGAGGTTGAAGCGTCCGCGCGCATGCCGAAGAACGCCGATCTACGTATCGAGTGGTCATCAGGTCGGCATGACCGCGCGAATTGCGCAGACAGCCGGGGCAGCCATTTGCACGCCAGATACCCACGTTTCGCATCGACCTGACACCACATCAGCCGGCATCGGGAGCCGCAGGCCAGGTCGCTGCAATCAAGCCGCACGACCCGGGCTGCTACACTCGAACACGTGATCGACGTGCCTCTTCCCCCACGAGGACCACATCCATGTTGCGGCTGACTGCCTTATTGCTGGGCGTTGCCCTGTTGCTGACCGGCAGCGGGCTGCTCGGCACCTTGCTGGCCGTGCGCGGTGGCCAGGCCGGCTTCGATGCGCGTGCGCTGGGCCTGATCATGTCCGGCTATTTCGCCGGCTTCTTCCTCGGCACCTTCTTCGCACCGCCGCTGATCCGGCGCATCGGGCATATCCGCGCATTCGCCTTCTACGCCGCGCTGGCGGCGATCGCGGTGTTGCTGCATCCGATCTGGTTGAACGCCTGGGGCTGGGGCCTGCTGCGCCTGGTCACCGGTGCGGCACTGGTCGGCCTGTATACGGTGATCGAAAGCTGGCTCAACGCCGAGCCGGATGCGCGTCGGCGCAGCCGGGTGTTCTCGGTGTACATGGCGATCAATCTGTCGGCGTTGGCGCTGGGCCAGATATTGCTCACCGCAGGCGATGCGGGCGCATCGGCGATGTTCACGCTGACGGCGATCCTGATCTGCGCGGCGGTGATGCCGGTGATGACCACGCGCCTGATTCCGCCCGAAGTACCGCACGTCTCGCGTCTGCGCCTGAAAACGCTGTACGCGTTGGCGCCGGTGGCGACCATCGGCGCGGGGCTGTCGGGTCTGGCGATGGGGGCGTTCTGGGGCTTGTTGCCGGTGTACGCCAACCGCATCGGACTGGATGCCGATGGCGTGGCCATGTTCATGCTCACCGCCATCATCGGCGGCGCGGTGTTGCAGTGGCCGATCGGGCGCATCAGCGATGGCCATGACCGGCGCATTGGCCTGGTCACGATCAGCGTGTTGGCGGCCGGCATTGCGATCGCCGCCGCGGTGCCGATGGTGCAGGCGCAGACTACCCTGTTGTTTGTGTTGTTCTTCGTGTACGGCGGGTTGGCGTTCTCGCTGTATCCGTTTGCAGTGGCGCACATGCTCGATTACCTGCCGCGCGAGGATCTGCTCTCCGGCTGCAGCAGCCTGCTGCTGGTGCATGGCGTGGGCGCGGCGATCGGACCCGCCCTGGCCGGTGGCGCGATGCAGAAATTCGGACCTGCGGCACTGCCGGTGTATTTCGCGGTGATGCTGCTGGCGCTGTCCGGATTTACGCTGACACGCTTGCTGCGCTTCACGCGCCGCCGCACCCATCCGATCTCGTTCCGCCCGATGCTGCGCACCACGCCATCGGCGCTGGAGTTGATGCCGGAAACGCAGCAGGCCGAAGCACCGCCGCACGCCAAGAGCGGCTGACACACCTATGTCGCTGTCGTCAGTCGCTGAGCTGCTGATCATGTGATCTGCGGCGTTGCTGTAGGGGCCCCTTGCCTGCCCACCATCGCGGGGGGGCGCTGAAAGGCGGAGCAGATGGTGGACGACTTTGTGGATGGATCAGCTATGGAGCGGTCGATCTGCTGCTTGGTTGCAAGGCCCTTGCCCGCCCACCATCGCAGGACACGCCGCAAGTACGTCCATGTCGGCTCTTACGCGGCATCCATGCCGCGTAAGGTCCCGCGACGGTGAGCGGACAAGGACCAGTCAAGGTGGTCGGTGTGCATGGTTAAGAGCAGTGCGTGATGCGCGTTGCTCGATACTGGCGTGCCGCTCGAAACCCGACACATGTGCGACAAGCGGCTTTTCACGCGGCCACCGACCAACTTCCTGGTGCGGTGTCCTTACCGGTTGCGGGACCCTTGGCGGCATGGATGCCGCCAAGGAGCCTCCACGGACGGATTCACGGCGTGTCCCGCAAGTGGTGAGGGCACCGCGCACTCGACTCACCAGGCTTTTGACCTGAGCACTTGAGTGCATCTACAACAACGCGACGACTCGGAATCGCTTGTCTTGAAGTGGAGACAACGCTGCGACACGAAACTCCGGGTGTCTTGCAACAGCGAGGCCCGGAAACATCCAAACAGCGCTGAATCGCAATCATCGCGGCGCCAGGAATTCATGGATACATCCGGTGATTCCGGCCACACCTTTAGCGCGGTCATGATCACGCAATGCAAGCGCGTCAGTCTCTGCAGACCCTCCCCGCTTGTTGGATTGCAATGGATTCGACGTCTTCCTCGCGCGTGCGCCGTCCTGCCACGCTCGTGTTGTTGCTGGTCCCGCTCACTTTGCCCGCTTACGCACGAGACGTCCCGGATGGTGCGGCGTCTGGCGCGGCTGCGGCCGAAGCGAGTGCCGCTGGCGAGCAGGTGTCCACGCTGGATCAGGTCCAGGTGGTTGGCCAGGCAATGACGTACTCCAAGACCAATGTCAGCAAGGAAATGCTGGACCGCCAGTTCGTGCTCGGCAGCGTCAACGATGCGCTCAATGAACTGCCAGGCGTGGTGGTCACCGAGGCCGACGCCTTCGGTTCGTCGGATTGGGGCACCCAGATCAGCATGCGCGGCTTCGTCAGCAACCGCGATACCCAGCAGATCGGCACCACCATCGATGGCGTGCCCAACGGCGGCTCGGCGTATGGCGGCGGTTCCAAGGCCAATCGCTTCATCGACATGCCGGATCTGGAAACGGTGGAGGTCAGCCAGGGCACCGCCGACATCGCCTCGCGCTCCAACGAAGCGCTGGGCGGCACCTTGAACTATCTCACCGGCGAGCCGCTGGAAGAGCAGCGCGTGCGCGTGATCGGCGGCATCGGCGACAACCAGGCGCGCAAGTATTACGCGCGCTACGACACCGGCCTGCTCGGCGGCAACACGCGCGCCTGGGTCAGCGGCTCGTCGGCGCGCAACGACGACTGGATCGACGGCAGCGGCCATACCAGCCGCGATCATCTGGCCGGCAAGTTCGTCAGCGTGTTGGACAAATGGACACTCAGCGGCTATGTGTCCTACGACGATGCCGACGAATCCGAATACACCAGCGTGACGCCCGAGCAGTTCGCGCGCGACCCCGAGCACGATCTGTTGACCGGCACGCTCACAGGCATTCCTTACCTGGACCAGAACTACCGCTCCGGCTCGCGCGCGTTGCGCGAGAATACCTTCGGCTATCTGCGCGGCGCCTTCGATGGCGGCAACGGTTTCAAGACCACGCTGACCGGCTATGCGCATCGTATGCAGGGCCGCGGCGACTGGATTCCGCCGTATCTGGTGGATGTCATCAACGATGGCGCCGGCGCACCGGAATCCGAAGCGCGTGGCGGCAACACCGTGTACGCCGGCAGCGACCTGGGCAAGCTGTATTACCTCACGCCCGGCGGCGCGGCCGCGACCCTGCTGGCCGGTTGCGCCGGCAGCGATGCGGTGCCGGCCGAATCCAACCCGGCCTGCTATCCGGCCGGTTCGGTGCCGGTGCAGTCGTATCGGCACAGCCACTACGACAACCACCGCGCCGGCGCGATGGCCGATGTGGAATGGCGCGCCGATCTCGGCGCCATCGACAACACCGTGCGCGCCGGCGCCTGGCTGGAGCGCTACGACCGCAGTGTCACCCGCGACTGGCATCGCCTGCTCAACGTCGGCACCAACATCAGCTTCGATCACCAGCCGTACTGGGTGCAGTTCAAGGACGACTACCAGACCGACGAGCAGATGTATTACGTCGAGGACGTGATGCGCTACGGCGCCTTCGCCTGGCGCGTGGGCGTCAAGCAGTTCTTCGTCGACCAGACCCGCGACCGCCGCATCGGCGATGCGCAGCATGTGGAATCGGATGCGCATTCGGACCCGCTGCTGTCGGCCGGCCTGACCTGGACTACCCCGGTGCAGGGTCTGGAAGCCTTTGCCGGTTACTCGCAGAACTTCGCCGCGATTCCATCCGGCGTGCTCGGCGAAACCGATCCGGTCGCACTGAGCCGCGTGCAACCGGAAACCGCCGACAACGTCGAACTCGGCCTGCGCCTCAGCCGCTGGCCGCTGACCGGCAGCGTGACCCTGTACGACATCCGCTTCGACAACCGCATCGTCTATGTGCCGGCCAACTTCGTCACCGGCATCGACTACCTGGGCGAAACCGACGGTGTGTACGAGAACTTCGGCGGCGTGCATGCGCGCGGCGTGGAAGCGGCACTGGGCTATGGCTGGGACAACGGCTGGCGCATCAACGGCGCCTATACCTACAACAAGGCCGATTACCTGGGCAGCGGCGATGCCGCACGCGACACCGCGCTGGAGATTACCCCCGGCGCGCAGGTGATCGGCCAACCGCGCAACACCTTGGTGATGTCTGCGGACTGGCGCGGCCAGGCGTGGCGCTTCGGTGTGTCCGGGCGCTATCTGGGCAAGCGCTACCTGGATGCCTCCAACCGCGCCGCACTCGATGGCGTGACCACCTTCGATGCCAACCTGGGGGTGGAGCTGTCGCAGCTGTCGTCGCAGCTCAAGGGCCTGCAGCTGGCGCTCAACGTCAGCAACCTCACCGACAAACGCTATCTGGAAGGCGTGGACGGCAGCGACAGCGCCTTTATCGCCGCGCCGCGCACGGTCGGGCTGACGTTGACGCTGGATCTCTAGCGTCGGCGGCGCGTTGCCGAGCTGCATTAGATGGCCATTGCGACGTGCGCGAGCGGATCGGGCGGAAGACACGCCACCCGATCCGCTCCCTGCATCGGCTGCCCGCAGGTGCAAACGGAAAGGGTCGGCGGTGTTGCAAGCACGCAAGAGAACACACGCGCTGACGCGTCGGGTACGCTCGACCCGCTCCAGCGCAGACAGGATGGGAGCGCCAACCAGGTGACACGATGATCGACCTTCCCCGCCGCCGCGTCCTGCAGACCGGGCTTGCCGGTGCCGCCGCCGCGCTGCTGCCCCCCAGCATCGCGCGGGCCGCCGCCATCGCGCCCGACCGCCGCACCGGCACGCTGGAGGATCTGCAGCATGTGGTGATCCTGATGCAGGAAAACCGCGCCTTCGATCATTACTTCGGCAGCCTGCCCGGCGTGCGCGGGTTCGGCGATCGCTTCCCGATTCCCGCACCGCCGCTACCGGGCGCGCCCGCGCGCACGGTGTGGCTGCAGCCCAGCGAAGACGGCCGCCAATGGCTGACGCCGTTTGCGCTGGATACGGCAGCGCAATTCGGCTTCATGCGCGTGCAAGGCACGCCGCATAGTTGGGTGGATGCGCAACGCGCCTGGGATCACGGCCGGCTCGGGCATTGGGCCGCCGCCAAGCACAACCATGCGCTGGGCTATTACCGGCGCGCGGATATTCCGTTCCAGTACGCGCTCGCCGACGCCTTCACCATCTGCGATGCGTACCACGCCTCGATCCAGACCGGCACCAATTCCAATCGCGTGTTCCTGTGGAGCGGCGGCAACGACCCGCAGGCGCGTGCCGGTGGCCCGGTGATCGGCAACTCGCACGACAACTTTGCGGAGCTGGGCGGTTTTGCTGAACCCTACCGCTGGGCGACCTACGTCGAGCAGCTACAGAACGCCGGCGTGTCCTGGCAGATCTATCAGGACATGGCCGACAACTTCACCGACAACCCGCTGGCAGGATTTGCGCCGTTCCGGCAGGCCTTCACTGCTGCGCCCGGACACGATGCGCAACTGCGCGCGCGTGGTGTCAGCACGCGCGGTGTCGAGCAGCTGCGCGCCGATGTGTTGGGCGGACGCCTGCCATCGGTGAGTTTCATCATCGCCGATGCGGCCGGCAGCGAGCATCCGGACCCGTCCAGCCCTGCACAGGGCGCGGCCTACACAGCGGGCGTGCTGGATGCGCTGACCGCCGATCCGCAGGTGTGGAGCCGCACCGCACTACTGTTGATGTTCGACGAGAACGACGGCTTTTTCGATCACATGCCGCCACCGGCGCCGCCGTCGCCGGACCCACGCGTGGCCGGCGGCTTTGCGGGCGCATCCAGCATCGCCACCGACGACGACTACCATCGCCACCCGGCACCGGGCGAACAGAAGGTGGATCTGCCCGAGCTGCGTGGCCGCCCCTACGGCCTGGGTCCGCGCGTGCCGCTGTACGTGATCTCGCCGTGGAGCCGCGGCGGCTGGGTGGATTCGCAGGTGTACGACCACACATCGGTATTGCGGCTGCTGGAACGCCGCTTCGGCGTGCCCGCACCGGAGATCACGTCGTGGCGGCGTGCGGTCTGTGGCGACCTCACCAGCGCATTCGACTTCCTTCATGCCGATGCGCGCCCGTTCGTCGCGGCGCTACCCGATGTCAGCGCAACCGCAGCGCGCGCGGCAGCCCTGCGCGAACACGCACTGCCGCCCTTACCTGCCGCGTTGCAGCCGCCGCAGCAGCCGTTCGGTGCACGCCGTTCGCGGGCGCTGCCGTATCGCCCAAGGGTGGAGCCGGCCCATCTGCCAGAGTGTGGAGAGGTGAAGCTGCGCATGTCCAACGCGGGCGCTGCGGTGGTGCTGCATATCTACGACCGCTTCGATCTTGCGGCGGTTCCGCGCCGTTACACCGTAGGGAACGGCGCGGCAGTGGACGCCACATGGACCACCGACGATGGCCGTTACGATCTGTGGTTGCTCGGCCCCAACGGATTCCATCGCCACTACCGTGGCGACCTGAGCGCACCGGTGCTGGTGACCGAGATCACCCAGGATGCAAACGATCCTGCGGCCGTGTCGTTATCGCTGCGCAATGCCGGCAGCACTGCCGTGCGGGTGGAGCTGCAACCGGCCGCATATTCAGCCGCGCAGCCGCACGAACGCCTGCGCGTTGCACCCGGCACCACCGAGCGGCGTGGCTGGAAAGCGGCGGCAACTGGCGGCTGGTACGACCTGTGGGTGCACCACGACGGCGCAGCCCAGCGCCTGGCCGGACGCATCGAAACCGGCACAGACAGCGTCAGCGATCCGGCTATGGGTGGGCCGGCGCGGCTGCAGCAAGACCTGCCTTTGCCGATCGGCGCACCCGGCTGAGCCTTGCAGCCAGGCATGCGGTGAGAACGCAGGCGGCTGCGGGATCAGCATGCTTGCGCACGGTCGCGCTCAGTGCGCGTCGGCCGCTTCCAGCATGCCGATGGTCCCCAACCAGGTTTCCACCAGATGCGGCCATTGCGCGATCGGCAATGCGTCCGCGCGCAGACCGAACGCATGCCCGCCTTCGGCATAGAGATGCATTTCTATGGGTCCGCCGGCTTGTTTGAGTGCTACCAGGTGATGCCGCGCGCGGTCAGCCAGTCGCAGATTTCCGTCCCTTCCAGATCCATGGCCAGGACTTGATAGCCCCCGCCGGGGAGCACCAGCACCGCCGCACGCATCCGCACCGCGCGCGGCCAGAGCGGTATCTCTACCTGGCCAGGCGCTGGTTGCCAGGCAGCAGCCGTTGCGAGCCCATGAACCAGCAGCAGCGCAACGGCCACAGACCAATGACCTATCCTGATTCGCACTGTCGGACCTCGAAAAGCTGAAGGAAAATAGCAAGCACCTTGTGGACTCGCACGCGACATAACGCGGGAGGCAGCGGGTCGTTGCACTCAACCCACGATGCTGTCGCGCACCGCGGCCGCCACTGCCTTCAATGCCGCGTCGCGCGCGTCGCTGTCGACGCTGGCGCCATTCAAGTACGCGGTGAGCAGCAACGGCGCCTTGCCTGCCGGCGGCCACACGATGGCGATGTCGTTGCGGGTGTCGGTGCCGTTGTTGCCGGTCTTGTCGCCGATCTTCCAGCCGCGCGACAGGCCGGCGCGCAGGCAGCTATCGCCGGTGCGGTTGTCGATCATCCAGTCGGTCAGCTGCTTGCGCGAGGCCGGCTGCAAGGTGTTGCCGAGCAGCAAGGTGCGCAATGTGGCGGCCATCGCCGCCGGCGTGGTGGTGTCGCGCGGGTCGTCCGGGGCGAACCGGTTCATCTCCGGCTCGTGGCGGTCGCTGCGCGTGTGCGCATCGCCGATGCCGCGCAGGAACGCGGTCAGGCCGGCCGGCTCGCCGACCAGCGGAAACAGCAGGTTGGCGGCCGGATTGTCGCTGTAGATCATCGTGGCCCGGCAGAGCTCGGCCACGCTCAGCGACCCGCCGACATGGCGCTCGGTGACCGGGGCATGCTCGACCATGTCGGAGGCGCGGATCTTGACCCGTTGCGCCAGCGTCAGCTCGCCCTGGTCTACCCGCTGCAATACTGCCGCAGCCAATACAAATTTGAAGGTGCTGCACATCGGAAAGCGCTCGTCTTCGCGCTGGCCGAGGCGCTTGCCGGTGGCGCTGTCGAGCAGGCTGATGCCCAGGCGGCCGCCAGTGCGGCGTTCGATCTCCGCCCACTGTGCTCGCAGCACATCGTCCACCGTCATCGCCGGCGTGAGTGCCCATGCAGGTCTGGAGGCCGCAAGCAGCACGCCCGCGCCGGTTGCGTACAAGAATTGTCGACGGTTCAACATGGAGCAGCTTCCCGGGGAGAGCCCGCAGTATCGGCGCCTGCTGGCCACCGGACTATTGCGATGTTTCGATCCCTGGCATGAATTGAACTAATCTCTGCGCATGCCCCGCCCCCGCCTCCCGCTCAACGCCTTGCGCGCCTTCGAGGCCGCCGCGCGCCACCAGAACCTGACCCGCGCGGCCAGCGAGCTGTGTGTCAGCCAGGCCGCGCTCAGCCACCAGATCAAGGCGCTGGAGCAGCAACTGAAAACCAGCCTGTTCCACCGCCTGCCGCGCGGCGTGGCGCTCACCGACGAAGGCGCGGCACTGGCGCCGGTGCTGGGCGAGGCCTTCGACCGCATCGCGGCGACCCTGGAGCGCTTTGCCGATGGGCGTTATCGCGAGGTGCTCAGCGTCGGCGTGGTCGGCACCTTCGCCACCGGCTGGCTGCTGCCGCGATTGCCAGCGTTTCATGCCGCGCATCCGGATATCGAATTGCGCCTTTCCACCCACAACAACCGGGTCGATCTGGCTGGCGAAGGGCTGGATCTGGCGATCCGTTTCGGCGACGGCGACTGGCAGGGCCAGATCGCCCATGCGCTGATGGAGGCGCCGTTTGCGCCGGTGTGCGCGCCCAGCATGGCGCGGGGCCTGCGCACACCGGCCGATCTGGCCCAGCTGCCGTTATTGCGCTCGTACCGTCTGGACGAATGGCCGCAGTGGTTTCGCGCGGCGGGCGTGGCCGAAGTCGCCGCACGCGGGGCGATGTTCGATTCGTCGTTGACGCTGGCCAGCGCGGCGGCCGCCGGTGCCGGCGTGGCGTTGTTGCCGTTGCCGATGTTTCGCCAGGATCTGGATGCCGGGCGCCTGGTCTGCCCGTTCCCGATCCAGATCGACGCCGGACGCTATTGGCTCACCCGGCTGCGCTCGCGCCCGGAAGGCGATGCCGATGCGCGATTGCGCGACTGGCTGACAACGGAGCAACAGCGCTCCGGTTGAGCGAGCCCGACGCTGCGCTCAGCGGCGCGCGGATGCCGCGATCCCCTGCACTGCCACGCGGCGAAACGCCTCATAGTGCGCCCTGTCGGCGAACCAGTGCGGGGCGAACAGCTCGAACAAGCGGTCGTTGTGATACAGCAGCAGCACCCGCTCGTTCTCGCGGTAGCGGATGTAATCGGACCAGGGCCGGCGCAGTCGCCCGTCTGCCCAGGTGATCTCCAGCCCGGTCTCGTCCCACGCAAAGGTGTAGGTATGCCGCAGCGCGGCCTGCTGCGCGTGCAGGCGTTTGATCTTCCGCGGCAAGCCCCAGACGTGCAACACCACCAGGCCGATCAAGCCGCCGCCTCCGGCACCGATCAGCATCGGGCCGATGATTTCGCCGGCCCCGATCAGTTGCAGCAACCCCGCCCCGATCAACAGCAGGACCACCAGGATCACGATCAACAGCTTGGCCGTCTGTCTGGCATGCAGGCGCTGCGCAGCCAGATGATCTTCCAGACTGATGGTGGCGCTGATCATGTTGCCTACCTCCCTGTGCCCGGCCCCACGCGCATCTTAACGCCTGCGCGTTACGCGCCTTCGATCAACTCCATCCACGCTGCCTCGGCGGCGGCCAGCTGCTGCGCCGTGGCCTCGCGGTCGCGGCCCAGCACCGCCATCCTGTCGCTGTCGGCATAGTTGCCGGGGTTGGCCAGTTCGCGGTCCAGCGCCGCCAGCGCCGCTTCCAGTTCGCCGACGCGCTTTTCCGCGCTGGCCAGCTTGTGCGGGTTGACGGCCTTCTTCGGCGGCAGCGGCTTGGTCGGCGGTGGCGGCGTCGGCGCCACTTCGGCCATTTTCTGCTTGGTGCCTTGCGCGGCCGGGCGACTGCGCAGCCACGCGGCGTATTCGTCCAGATCGCCGTCGAACGGCTCGACCACGCCATCGGCCACGCGCCAGAAACTGTCGCAGACCAGGCCGATCAGATGGCGGTCATGCGAGACCATCACGATCGCCCCTTCGAAGTCGCTCAGCGCTTCGGCCAGGGCCTCGCGCATCTCCAGGTCCAGATGGTTGGTCGGTTCGTCGAGCAGCAGCACGTTCGGCTGCTGCCAGGCGATCAGCGCCAGCGCCAGGCGGGCGCGCTCGCCGCCGGAGAACCCATCCACCACTTCGAATGCGCGGTCGCCGGCAAAATTCCATTTACCCAGGAAATCGCGGAACGCCTGGTTGGCGCCATCCGGCGACAGGTCGCGAAAGTGATCCATCGGCGACTGGCCCTCGTGCAGCGACTCCACCGTGTGCTGGGCGAAGTAGCCGATCCGCAGATCCGGATGCGCACTGCGCTCGCCCGACAGCGGCGCCAACTCACCGACCAGGGTCTTGACCAACGTGGACTTACCCGCACCATTGGGCCCCAGCAATCCGATCCGGTCGCCCGCCTCCAACCCAAACCCGACATCGTGCAACACGGTGATCGCATCGCTGGCCCCACGCTTTTGCGATTCCCCATTCCCGATTCCCGAATCCCGCGGCGCAGCCGCATACCCGCAAGCGGCGTGATTCAGCCGGATCAACGAAAACGGCAACCGATTGGGCTGGGCGAACTGGATGCGGAACTCGCGCTCGGCGCGTACCGCTTCGGTGCCGGCCATCTTGGCCAGGCGCTTCATGCGGCTCTGCGCCTGGGTGGCCTTGCTGGCCTGCGCCTTGAAGCGGTCGATGAAGCTCTGCAGGTGTGCGCGCTCGGCCTGTTCCTTGTCGTGGGCGATCTGCTGCTGACGCAGGTGCTCGATGCGCTGGCGCTCGAAATCGGTATAGCCGCCGACGTACAGCTTGGCGGTGCCGCCGTGCAGATGCAGCGTATGCGTGGCCACGTTGTCGAGGAACTCGCGGTCATGCGAAATCAGCAGCAAGGTGCCCGGGTACTTGAGCAGCCATTGCTCCAGCCACAGCACCGCGTCCATGTCCAGGTGGTTGGTCGGTTCGTCCAGCAGCAGCAGGTCGCTGGGCATCATCAGCGCGCGCGCCAGATTCAGGCGCACGCGCCAGCCGCCGGAGAACGAGGACACCGCGCGGTGATGGGTGTCGGCCGGGAAGCCCAGGCCGTGCAGCAACTTGCCGGCACGCGCCTCGGCGTCGTAGGCGCCGAGCTCGGCCATCTTCTGGTGCGCGTTGGCGACCGCTTCCCAGTCCTCGCGCGCGGTGGCCGCGGCCTCTTCCTGCAGGATCGCGGAGACCTCGATGTCGCCGCCGAGCACGAACGACAGCGCCGGATCGGGCAGCGACGGGGTTTCCTGCGAGACGCTGGCGGTGCGCACCTTGCCGGGCAGGTCGACATCGCCCTTGTCCGCTTCCAGTTCGCCCTTGACCGCGGCGAACAGGCTCGACTTGCCGGTGCCATTGCGGCCTACAACACCGACGCGGTAGCCGGCATGCATGGTCAGGTCGACGTTGGACAACAGCAGACGCTCGCCGCGTCGCATGGAGAAGTTGCGCAGGGAAATCATTGATGGACAGTCCGATAGAACGAAAAGGAATGAGCAGATGAGCAGCACTCCTGCGACGCCATTCTAGCGTTAACGAATAATTAGCGCCTTCGGGCTGGCCGTCGTTCCCTTCGCGTTACCGCGACCAGACCCCGCCCAGCCTTGCTGGTCCTGCCTGGACCCCCGTTCGGAGTTGTCATGAATTACCCGCTGTCCACGCTCGCAGCCGCCGTCGTTGCGGCGCTGCTCGCCTCCCCTGCCTTCGCCCAGACCGCCACCCCGGCCAGCGCGCCCGCCAATACGCTCGATACCGTCATCGTCACCGGCACCCGGGTCTCCGACCGTACCGTGGCCGAGTCGCAGTCGCCGATCGACATCATCAGCGCCGAGTCGCTGCAGGCCACCGGCACCTCGGAGCTGGCCACCGCGCTGGCCCGCGCGCTGCCGTCGCTGAACTTCCCGCGCCCGGCCCTGAGCGACGGCACCAGCGCGATCCGCCCTGCGCAGCTGCGCGGCTTGTCGCCGGACCAGGTGCTGGTGCTGGTCAACGGCAAGCGCCGCCACACCTCCTCGCTGCTCAACCTCAACGGCACCATCGGCCGTGGCGCCGCAGCGGTGGACCTGAACACCATTCCGGTGGCGGCGATCGCGCGCGTGGAAGTGCTGCGCGACGGCGCCTCGGCGCAGTACGGCTCCGATGCCATCGCCGGTGTGGTCAACATCGTGCTCAAGGGTGCGGAGAAGGGCGGCAGCCTGCAGGCCGGCTTCGGCCAGTACTCGGCCGGCGACGGCAGCAACTACGAGTTGTCCGGCGACACCGGCGTGGCGTACGGCAACGAGCGCGGCTGGCTGCACGTGGCCGCCCAGCTCAATCAGCAGGACCCGACCGACCGCGCGCGCGGCTATGCCGGCGCACCCAGCGCCTCGCAGCCGGCCGTCGGCCAGAAGGCGTTCAAGATCGGCGACCCGGACGTCAACGCGCAGGCGGTGTCGGCCAATACCGAGTTCGCCTTCAGCGACAGCATCACCGGCTACGCCTTCGCCACCGCCAGCAACCGCGACATCACCTCGTTCGCGTTCTTCCGCGCACCGGGCAGCACCACCCAGAACATCCTGTCGGTCTATCCGCAGGGCTTCCTGCCGGAAATCCAGACCTACGCCAAGGACCGCTCGCTGGTGGCCGGCGTGCGCGGGTCCACGGCCAGTGGCTGGGACTGGGATGCCAGCTACAACTACGGCTACAACCGGATCGATTTCCACACCCGCAACACGCTCAACGTCAGCCTGGGGCCGAGCTCGCCGACCTCCTTCTACGATGGCGCGCTGGAGACCACGCAGAACATCGTCAACCTGGACGTCAAGCGCGGCTTCGACTGGGGCCTGGCGTATCCGGTGACGGTGGCCTTCGGTGCCGAGTACCGCAACGAGAAGTGGAACCAGTCGCCGGGCGAAGTGGGCTCGTATTTCCAGGCCGGCACGCTGGCCGGTGGCGCGCAGGGCTTTGGCGGATTCGCGCCCAGCGTCTCGGGGCGGTACTCGCGTGACAGCTACGCGTTGTATGCCGACCTGGAAGCCGATTTCACCGACAAGTTCTCCGCCGGTCTGGCCGGGCGCTACGAAGACTTCAACGACTTCGGCAGCCAGGCATCGGGCAAGTTGTCCGGGCGCTATGCGTTCACCGACAAGGTCGCGCTGCGCGGCACGGTGGCGTCGGGCTTCCGCGCGCCGTCGCTGGCGCAGCAGTATTTCCAGTCCACCAGCACCACCTTCCTGGCCGGCAATCCGAACCCGTTCGAGATCCGCACCTTCCCGGCCGACAGCAACGTGGCGCGCGCGCTGGGTGCAGAGCCGCTTGATGCCGAGACTTCGCTGTCGTCCAGCCTGGGCCTGGTGCTGCAGCCGACCGATGCGCTCTACCTCACCGTGGATGCGTACCAGATCGATGTGGACGACCGCATCGTGCTGTCGTCCAACCTCACCGGCACCGGCGTGCGTAACCTGCTCGAAGCACAGGGCATCTTCGGCATCAACGGTGGGCGCTACTTCACCAATGCGGTGGACACGCGCACGCGCGGCGTGGACGTGGTCGGCAGCTACCGCTGGCAGCTCGCCGCCAGCAGCGTGGACCTGACCGCCGGGTACAACTACTCGGAAACCGAGGTGCGCAGCGTCGCCGCCAACCCGGCCGCGTTGTCGGCCAACGGGCTGAGCCTGGAGCGCATCGATCGCACCGAACGCGGCCGCATCGAAGAAGGTTTCCCGCGCGACAAGTTCCTGGTCAACGGCAGCTGGAACCTGGAGCACTGGACGCTGGCATTGGGTGCCACGCGCTATGGCAAGTACAGCACGCGTCCGGCTGCGGCGATCAACGACCAGACCTTCGGCGCCAAGTGGGTGGTGGATGCCTCGGCCAGCTACAAGATCGATCGCTGGACGCTGACCCTGGGTGCGGACAACCTGCTGGACGAGTACCCGGACGAGAACAACTTCGCCAACTCTACCAGCGGGCAGTTCCCGTACAGCAATCTGTCGCCGTTCGGCTTCAACGGTGCCTACGTGTACGGCCGCATCAACTATCGCTGGTAACACGGCAATCCATCTTGCTGCGGTGTTGCTCGGCGCTTGTTGCTGACGCACGCGGCACCATCGCATCCTGACGCTTGACCACACGCCCCGGCCTGCCCGGGGCGTGTGCGTTTTTGCCCGTTGTACGTGCAGCGTCTTGATGCAGCCATCTAACCGCAGGCATCGGCGCGCCGTGAAGAGCTGCCGGCAGCCGCGGTGGTATCAACACCGCTTCCACCCTGCCGGAGCACCCACCATGGACGCAGCGCAGCTCTCACGCGGCCGCCTGATCGATCACCTGCATCTGGTCGTCCGCGACCTGGCGGCGAGCCGACGTTTCTACCAGGCGGTGCTCGATGCCCTGGGCGTTCCCATCGGTGGCGAAGGTCAGGGATTCTTCTGGGCCGACGAGCTGTTCGTGTCCGATCGCGACACGATGGCGCAAGGCGAACTCACCGGCCGCCACCATCTGGCCTTCCAGGCGCATGACGTGGCCATGGTGCATGCGTTCCATCAGGCCGCCCTCGCCCATGGCGGCCGCGACAACGGCGCGCCGGGCGTGCGCCCGTATCACCCGAGCTATTACGCTGCGTTTGTGCTCGACCCCGATGGCAACAACATCGAGGCGGTGTTCCATGGTCCTGCGCAACGCAGTGCCGATGCGGTGCAGATCACGTTCCGATGCAGAAGTTTCATATCTGGCAGCGATGTCCATGATGGTGCAGGCAAGCGACTGATCCCGCAGGTCTGGTGCAAACGACGCATCACTTTGGTGCACGATGACAACGATGGCAGTAACACGTCATGCATGACAGTTACTTGCACAACGTAACCAAAATTTGACATGTGGTTAGACGTGGTTAATGGTTCCGAACGCACCGCAGCTGCCGCAACGGACGCGGCCCGGGAGGGGGCCCCCCTGCGATGCATCCGTTCCCCACTCGGAGTTGTCACCGCATGAATTGCAAGACCAGTCCACTCGCAGTTGCCGTCGTTCTTGCACTGTCGTTTTCCGCGTCAGACGCATCCGCGCAGTCACAGGCTCCCACCCAGAAAACCCTCGACACCTTGATCGTGACCGGCACGCGCGTGGCCGATCGCACCGTGGCCGAATCGGCATCGCCGATCGACATCATCTCGCCGCAGGCACTGGAATCGACCGGCACCACCGAGCTGGCTACCGCGCTGTCACGCGCGATCCCCTCGTTGAATTTCCCCCGCCCGGCCATCTCCGACGGCTCGGACGCGGTGCGCCCGGCGCAGCTGCGCGGCCTGTCGCCCGACCAGGTACTGGTGCTGGTCAACGGCAAGCGCTATCACACCACCGCGTTGATCAATCTCAACGACACCCAGGGGCGTGGTTCGTCGCCGGCCGATCTCAACACCATTCCGATCGCCGCAGTGGAGCGCATCGAAGTGCTGCGCGACGGTGCATCGGCGCAGTACGGCTCGGATGCGATTGCCGGCGTGATCAACATCGTGCTCAAGGGCAGCGGCGAAGGCGGTAGCGTCAATGGCCGCTACGGCAAGTACAGCGCCGGCGACGGCGAGCAGTATCAGCTGTCCGGCGATGCCGGTTTCAGCTTTGCCGGCACCGGCAAGGTGCATCTGGCCGCGCAGGCCGGTCACTCGGACCAGACCAACCGCGCATTGCCGTTCGGCGGCCGCGTGGAGCAGCGCTACGGCGATCCGGACATCGACCAGGGCGCGATCTCGTTCAACGGCGAATACAGCCCCACCGATTACCTGACCTTCTACTCGTTCGGCATGGTTAGCCGCCGCGAAGTGCTCTCCAACGGCTACTTCCGCTTTGCCGGCGACAACCGCAACCGCCCGGAAATCTATCCGGACGGCTTCCTGCCGCAGATCTACAACGTCAGCAAGGACGTGTCGTGGGTGGGCGGCTTGAAGACCTCCACCGAAGGCGGCTTGAACATCGATCTGAGCTACAACTACGGCCAGAACAACCTCACCTTCGATGTACGCAACAGCTTGAACAACAGCCTGGGCCTGACCAGCCCCACCGACTTCCATGCCGGCACGCTGGAAGTGACCCAGAATGTGCTCAATGCCGACTTCACCAAAACGCTCGACTGGGGCCTGGCGTATCCGGTCACGCTGGCCTTCGGTGCGGAATGGCGCGGCGAGAAGTTCAACCAGTCGCCCGGCGATGCGGCGTCCTCGGCCAATGGCGGTATTCCGTCGGCCAACGGCGCGTTGATCCCCGGCGCGCAGGTGTTTCCGGGCTTCAAGCTCTCCGACGCCGGTTACTACAACCGCAATAGCCACTCGGCCTATGTGGATCTGGAAGCCGATCTGACCGACAAGTTCTCCGCCGGGCTGGCCGGACGCTACGAGAAGTACAGCGACTTCGGCGATACCGCCACCGGCAAGCTGTCGCTGCGCTATGCGTTCACCGACAAGATCGCGCTGCGTGCCACCGCCTCGACCGGTTTCCGTGCGCCGTCGTTGCAGCAGCAGAACTTCCAGTCGATCGCCACGCAGTTCCTCAACGTGGCGCAGCCCAACGGCACGGTCACCGCGATCCCGTTCGAGATCGGCACCTTCCGCACCGACAATCCGGCCGCCATCGCACTCGGCGCCGAACCGTTGAAGGCCGAGGAGTCCAAGAACTATGGTCTGGGCATGGTGCTGCAACCGGTCGAGAACCTGTACATCACCGTCGATGCGTATCGCATCGAGATCGACGACCGCATCGTGCTGTCGGAAAACCTCACGTCCATCGCGGCGCGCAATTATCTGCAGGCCAATGGCTTCCCGGGTATCGGTGGCGGGCGCTACTTCACCAACGCGGTGGACACCAAGACCCAGGGCGTGGATGCGGTCGGCACCTATCGCTGGAACCTGGACGGCGGCAGCGCAGAGCTGACCTCCGGCTACAACTACAACAAGACCGAAGTGGAACGAATCGCCGACAACCCGGCAGCGCTGGAAGCGATCGATCCGGGTGCGGTGCGCATCGGCCGCGCCGAACTCGGTCGCATCACCGAAGGCACGCCGCGCGACAAGTTCTTCCTGGGCGGCACCTGGTCGCCGGGCAACTGGTCGTTCACCGGCACCGCCACGCGCTGGGGCGAGTTCAGCACCTTCGGCACCAACGCCGGCAGCGACCAGACCTATGCGGCGAAGTGGACACTGGATCTGGCCGCGTCCTACAAGTTGAACGACTGGAACTTCACCATCGGCGGCGACAACGTGCTCAACGAATATCCCGACCGCCAGGAAGCCGGCCTGGGCACGCGCACCTACCTGCCCTACAGCAGCGCCTCGCCGTTCGGTTTCAACGGCGCGCTGGTGTATGCCAACGTGAGCTACAAGTGGTAAATCGCCGCGTGCCGGTCGGCAGCGGCCGGCACGTCGATCGTCTCGTCCCACGTCGCTGAGACCAGGCAACACCCCGCAGCATCGCTCGCCCTTTCCGATTGTGGCCAAAGGGCGAGTTCCCCCCTCTTTCGCAAGGATGCGCCACGCAGCAGACGCTGCGTCGCAGTCTGATGTCTTGCTGTGCACGCCGCCTCGCCAGCGCATACACGCTGCGCGCAGGCAACCCGGATCACGCAGTCCGCAGTCATCTTCCCCCGGCAACACGCGCAGCGCATCGCTGCGTCCACATCCCCTTTGAGTCTCCATTCCCATGCACACCTCCAACGCACTCTCGCTTGCGATCTCGGTCGCACTCACCGTCTGTACGTTCGCTGCCAGTGCGCAATCGCAGCCTGCCCAGCCGCAGAAAACCCTGGACACCCTGATCGTCACCGGCACGCGCGTCAGCGACCGCACGGTGGCCGAATCCGAATCGCCGATCGACATCATCACCGAGCAGTCGCTGCAGGCCACCGGCGCCACCGACATCGCCACCGCGCTGGGCAAGCTGCTGCCGTCGCTGAACTTCCCGCGCCCGGCGATCTCCGACGGCAACGATGCCGCACGCCCGGCCACGCTGCGCGGCCTGTCGCCGGATGCGGTGCTGGTGCTGGTCGACGGCAAGCGCTATCACACCTCCTCCCTGATCAACTACAACCCGTATGTCGGCCGCGGCTCGGCACCGGCCGACCTGAACTCGCTGCCGATGTCGGCGATCGCGCGCATCGAAGTGCTGCGCGATGGCGCCTCGGCCCAGTACGGCTCCGATGCGATCGCCGGCGTGGTCAATATCGTGCTCAAGCATGGCGCCGATACCGGCAGCAACAGCGTGTCGATCAATGGCGGCATCATGGACAAGGGCGATGGCGAGCAGAACGGCATCGACGGCTCGGTCGGCCTGCCGTTCGGCGGCAGCGGCGGCGATGCCGCACCGGGCTGGGTACGGCTGTCCTGGAATTACCAGAACACCATGAGCACCAACCGCGGCGAGAACACCAACCGCGCCACCACCGTGCCGGGCACGCCCAATCCGGGCGGTGTGCCCTACCAGCGCCACGGCGACCCGGCCTCCACGTTCTACCAGGGGCTGGCCGCATTCGGCTACGCGTTCTCGCCCAACCTGGAGCTGTACGGCCACCTCAGCATGAGCCGTCGCGAGGTCACCTCCAACGGCTATTACCGCGCCGCCGACAACACCGCACGCAATGTGCAGGCGATCTACCCGAACGGCTTCCTGCCGCAAATCTACAACCCCACCAACGACCGCTCGGCCGTGCTGGGCCTGAAGGGCAGCACCGAGAGCGAATGGAACTGGGACGTGTCGGCCACCTACGGCAAGAACGACATGACCTTCAACATCCTCAACAGCATCAACACCAACCTGTACTACACCACCGGCAGCTCGCCGACCAACTTCAATTCCGGCGGCTTCGAAACCGAACAGGGCACGATCAACCTGGACGTCAACAAGTCCTTCGACTGGGGCCTGGCGTATCCGGTCAACGTGGCCTTCGGCGCCGAGCATCGCCAGGACCGCTACCAGATCACCGCCGGCTCGCCGGAGTCGTACTTCTTCGATCCCAATACCATCAATCCCGACGACGGCGCGCCGTATCCGGGCGGTGCACAGGTGTTCTCCGGCCTGGAGCCGTCGGTAGCCGGCAAGTTCGGACGCCACAGCAATGCGGTCTACGCCAACCTTGAAGCGGACATCACCGACAAGCTGTCCGGCGGCATCGCCGGGCGCTACGAAAACTACAGCGATGCCGGCTCCACGCGTTCGGGCAAGCTGTCGGCGCGCTACGCCTTCAGCGACACCTTCTCGCTGCGCGGCACCATCTCCAACGGCTTCCGCGCACCGTCGCTGGCCCAGCAGAACTACGCCTCGGTGGTGACGCTGATCCAGAACGGCGAGCTGGTGCAGGTCGGTACCTACCGCACCTCCGACCCGGTCGCGGTGGCGCTGGGCGCCGGCCCGCTGAGCCCGGAGAAATCCACCAACTACGGCCTGGGCGGCGTGTGGCAGCCGACCGCCAGTTTCACCTCCAGCCTGGACGTCTACCAGATCCGCATCTGGGACCAGATCCTGTATTCGGACCAGTTGCAGCTGGCGCAGCCGATCGGCCAGGTGGCCGCGGTGCAGTTCTTCGTCAACGGCGCCACCAGCCGCACCCGTGGCGTGGACTGGATCAACAGCTATCTCGCCGACCTGGGCAGCTACGGCAAGCTCAATCTCAGTGCCAGCGCCAACTACAACAAGACCACGATCCTGGAACTGTCCAACCCCAACTTCGGGCGCGCCAGCCAGGGCCTGCTCACCGACGCCACCCCGCGCACCAAGTACATGGCGGCGGCGGACTGGACGCTGGGCGGCTTTGCGCTCAACTTCAATGCCACCCGCTATGGATCGATCAAGCGCATCAGCGACCCGGCCGATGGCAGCCAGGACCAAACCTACGACGCGCGCTGGCTGTTGAACCTGGCTGCGAGCCAAACCTGGAACGCGTTCACCGTCACCGTGGGCGCGGACAACCTCACCAATCAGTATCCGACCAAGGCGCAGCTGACCACCGCCTACGATGATCGCGCCGGCGGCCTGCAGTATTCGTCGCTGTCGCCGTTCGGCTTCAACGGCCGCTACTGGTACGGGCGGGTCACCTACCGGTTCTGATCAGCGGTTCCGAGCGGACGTGCTGAGCCGCTCCCGCGTACACGCCAACACCGCCGATCACTCGGCGGTGTTTTTCGTTGTGGGCATCTCGGTTCGCGTGCATCGGATGCAGCATGCCGCCCGGGGAACCGCCACGCTCTCGATCTCGATCTCGAAATCCCGCAACACCGTGCCCTTGGCCTGGATGAGGCGCGCGATCAGATCGTCGTCGCCATCGCAGCGAGGTTGCGCGCTCACGCCGTGGAAAGATGCTGCCAACCGGTCGTACGCAATGCTGGTCGCCTGCAGTTCTTCAACCGTCGTGCGCTGCGTGTCGCATCGCGTTAATCGAGCGCTGTGTAGTATGGACACCCGGCCAACCGGACCAGTACCGCGGTCCTGGCTTCCCCCGCGCCGGACTCCAGCCATGACCACGCAATGCCCGCAGGCGACGCCCGGCGCAGTGCCGTCGGCTGGTCGCGCCCGCGACGCTCTCTCGGACACTCTCACAACGGATTGGAATGCATCACGACACCAGCCTCATCGACATCATCGCCGTCGGCCTCGCGGTCGCTTTCGTGCTGGGCACGCTCGCACAGAAAGTGAAACTCTCGCCGCTGGTCGGCTATCTGCTGGCCGGCGTCTGCGTCGGGCCGTTCACGCCCGGCTTCGTGGCCGACCAGACCATGGCCAACCAGCTGTCCGAGCTGGGCGTGATGCTGCTGATGTTCGGCGTGGGCCTGCACTTCTCGCTCGACGATCTGATGGAAGTGAAATGGATCGCCATTCCGGGCGCGTTGGCGCAGATCGTGGTCGCCACGCTACTCGGCTGGGCGCTGGCCTGGAGCATGGGCTGGCCGTTGATGCATGGGCTGGTGTTCGGCCTGGCGCTGTCGGTGGCCAGTACCGTGGTGCTGCTGCGCGCACTGGAAGAGCGCCGCCTGCTGGAAACCCAGCGCGGCCGCATCGCGGTGGGCTGGCTGATCGTCGAAGACCTGGTGATGGTGATCGCGCTGGTGATGTTGCCGGCCCTGGCCGAGGTGCTTGGCACCGCCGCGCCGGCCGTGGCGCACGCGGGCGAGTCCACCTCGCTGCTGGCTGCGCTGGGCCTGACGCTGTTCAAGATGGTGGCGTTCGTGGCGGTGATGCTGGTGGTCGGGCGGCGGGTGATCCCGTGGTCGCTGGAAAAGGTCGCCGCCACCGGCTCGCGCGAGCTGTTCACCCTGGCCGTGCTCGGCATCGCGCTGGGCGTGGCGTTCCTGTCGGCCACGCTGTTCGGGGTGTCGTTCGCGCTGGGCGCGTTCTTCGCCGGCATGTTGCTGAAGGAATCGGAGCTCAGCCACAAGGCCGCCAGCGATTCGCTGCCGTTGCGCGATGCGTTCGCGGTGCTGTTCTTCGTCTCGGTGGGCATGCTGTTCGACCCGATGATCCTGGTCGAGCATCCGTGGCAGGTGCTGGCCACGTTCCTGACCGTGACCCTGGGCAAGTCGCTGGCCGCGTTCGTGATCGTGCGTGCGTTCGGCCACCCCACCGGCACCGCGCTGACCATTTCCACCAGCCTGGCGCAGATCGGCGAGTTCTCCTTCATCCTGGCCGGGCTGGGCGTACAGCTGGCGATCCTGCCAGAAACCGGGCGCGACCTGATCCTGGCCGGCGCGCTGCTGTCGATCATTGCCAACCCGTTCCTGTTCTCGTGGCTGGATCGCTGGCAGGCCAGGCAGGCGCAGGATGCGCCCGCCACGGTGGAACCGGAACTGCCGCCCGGCCCGCCGCTGCAACTGGACGGCCATGCCATCGTGATCGGTTATGGCCGCGTCGGCAGCGCGCTGGCGCAGTTGCTGCGCAGTCGCGGCGTGCCGGTACTGGTGATCGACGACAACGGCGATCACGTGGCCAAGGCACATGCGGCCGGCATTCCCGGCATCCGCGGCAGCGCGGCGGCCGACCGCGTACTGGCCGAAGCCCGCCCGGAGCACGCCAAGATCGCGATTCTGGCGATCCCGCAGCCGCTGGAAGCCGGCGAGGCGTTGGCCAAGTTGCGCGCGATCAACCCGTCGTTGACGCTGCTGGCACGCGCGCACAGCGATACCGAGGTCAAGCACCTGCTCGAACACGGCGCCGACGGTGCGGTGCTGGCCGAACGCGAGCTGGCCTACTCGCTGGCCGAGATGGTGATGTCCACGCCGCCATATCGGGCGTTGCGCGTACCGGCGTCGTAACTGCGAGGCGGGATGAGGCAGCGCCGCACGAAACGACAACCCGCAGGCAGCGCCTGCGGGTTGTTTGCTGCCTGCAGATGGTTCAGTGCGGAATGGCTCGCCATCAGACATTGATCAAACTGCGACCAGGGCACCGAAAACTGCCCACCGAATACACTTGATAATCATTCCCATCCGGAGCAGGATGAGCGCCCGTTCCCCTACGGCCTCAGCCATGACGCTTGCGGTTGGCGTTCTCAATGCAGTGCCAAGCGTGCAGCTGTGCGAGCTGCTGGGCCGCATCGGCTACGGCTTCGTGGTGCTCGATCTGGAACACGTGTTGCGCGCTCCCGACGAACTGGAGCACGCCATCCGTGCCTGCGAGCTGTCCGGCTGCGAGGCCTGGGTGCGCGTGCCGGAAGTGGACGAAAAACTGATCGGTCGCGTGCTGGATGCCGGCGCGCGCGGCATCGTGATTCCACGCGCCGAATCGGCCGCGCAACTGGCCGCTGCCATCTCTGCCGCACGGTTCCCGCCACTGGGCCGGCGCGGCATCACCGGCGGGCGCGTCACCGGCTTCGGCAACGTCGACCTGCCTACCTACATCGCGCAGGCCAATCGCACTATCCGCATCGTGCCGATGATCGAAAGCGCGGCCGGCATCGCCGCATTGCCCGAGCTGCTTGCGCTGCCCGGCGTGGCCTTGGTGATGGAAGGCGCACTGGATCTGGCGCTGGATCTGGGCCTGGGCCCGCAACCGACCCGTCCACAGGTGTGGGAGCTGCTGCTGCAACTGCATGCGCAGTGCGCTGCGGCCAACGTGCCGTTCTGCCCCAATCCCCGCACCGATGCGCAACGCGTGCACTGGCTGCAACAGCCGGATTTGCGCTGGCTGCTTGCCGGCGAAGACCGCGCGCTGATTCAACGCGCACTGCGCGGTCACCTGGCCACCTTCGCTGCGCCCACGCCGCCACCCGTCTGCAGGAGCACGCCGTAGATGTCGACGTTCCGTTTCCACACCCTGACCATCGCCATCGCTGCGGCCGCCCTGACCCTGCCGCCGCTGGCGTCCGCCGTCGAGTCGCCGGACGCGGCGGCCACCGATACGCAAACACCGATCCGCGTACTGGACGCGATCCAGGTGCAGGGCAGTCTGCTCGGGCGTTCCAAACCCGACGACGTGCAGCGCTATGCCGGCAGCCGCCAGGTGATCGACCGCGAGCAACTGCGCAATGGCGGCAACCGCTCGCTGGACGATGCCTTGCAGCGCGTGCCGGGCATCAAGATCTTCGACGAGACCGGTACCGGCGCGTTGCCGCAGCTGATGCTGCGCGGCCTGTACGAAAGCCGCAGCGGCCGCGTGCAGGTGCTCGAAGACGGCATTCCGCTGGCACTGGCGCCGTACGGGCAGACCAGCCTGTCGTTGTTTCCGGTGGGGCTGAACCAGATCGACCGCATCGATATCGTGCGCGGTGGCGCGGCCGTGCAGTACGGGCCGAACAACGTCGGCGGGGTGATCAATCTGGTCAGCAAGGAAATCCCCAGCGAGTGGAGTACCACGCTGGCGCACAAGGTCACCGCCGGCGGCCAGGGCCAGTTTCTGCAGGACAGCGCGCTCAGCAGCGGCGGCTACCTTACCGACAACCTCGGCCTGCAGGTCGATGCCAATCGCACCTACGGAGAGTACTGGCGCGCGCACAGCGATACCGACATCAGCAATCTGCGCGTGCGTGCGGAGTGGTGGCTGGACGACACCAAGTTGCTCAAGGCCAGCGTGCAACGCTACCTGGTCGACATGGATCTGGCCGGCGCGCTCAGCCCGGACGATTACCGGCGCGACCCGCGCCAGTCCACCCGCCCGCTGGACAGCTTCAATGGCCGTACCACGCGTGCGTCGTTGGGCTACGAGCAGCTGTTCGGAGACTGGGGCCCGCTGCAGGATGTCCGCTTGTCCTGGACCAGCTTCAGCGCGCGCAGCAGCCGCAACTTCATCGTCGGCATGCGCCAGGCCGCCACCGAAACCTGGCGTTCGGACCTGCCGCCGCAACTGCGCCAGACCGCACCGCGCGACTTCCGCGTGGTCGGCAGCGAGCCGCGCCTGAGCTGGAGCATGGGCGATGCCGGTGGCGTGCGTCAGCAGTGGACCGCCGGCCTGCGTGCGGTGCACGAGGACATCGATTTTTCGGTCGGCAATCTGCGTCTGCGCGATGGCCTGTTCACCAGCGTGCGCGACTGGCAGTTCGAAGACCGCGCCCTGGCTGCCTACGTCAGCAATGCGATCACCCTGCCCGACGAACGCCTGACCATCACCCCGGGCCTGCGCTACGAGCGGCTGGATTCGCGCTATTTCAATCGCGCCACCGGCCTGCGCACGCGCAACCAGACCCGCGATGTCTTGCCGGGGTTGACGGTCGGCTTCCAGGCCAACGCACACTGGTTTTTCTATGCGGACGGGCAGCGCTCGCTGCGCGCGCCGCAGGTCACCCAGATCATCTTCGGCAACAACCTGGATGCCGAACTTGCATGGAATTACGAAGCCGGCACGCGCTACCAGCCCAACGACCGTACCCGCATCCAGCTCGGTGCGTATCTGATCGATTTCGATCAGCAGATCCAGCTGGACAACACCACGCGCGTGTTCCGCAACCTCGGCAAGACCCGCCATCAGGGCGGCGAGCTGGAACTGCAATGGAGCCCGGAGAACCTGCGCGCGCTCACCCTCAACGCCGGTTATGCGTATCTGGATGCCAGCCAGGAATCGGGCGCATTCCGCGGGCTGCGCGTGCCATATACCTCGCGCAACCAGATCACCCTGGGCGGCAACTACACGCTCGGTCACACCACTGTCGCACTGTCGAGCTACTACTTCAGCAAGGCCTACAGCGATGCGGCAAACACCGTGCAGGAGAACGCGGTCGCCTCGGTCGGCGAGTTGCCGTCGTACTGGGTGTGGAACACGCAGGTAAGCCATACCCTGTTCGAACGCGATGGACAAAAATTCAGCGCGTCGCTGGCGATCAACAACCTGTTCGATCGGCAGTACTGGTTCCGCGGTGTGGATACCAGCCCGTGGGGCCGCCAGGCCGCGCCGTCGCGCACCGTCACCGCCGGGCTGGAGTACACGTTTTAGGGCTTCGGCCCGGCACATGCCGTAGCGACCGACGTACAGGGGCGTCGGTCGGCTAACGGCAACGGCGCTCGCACTGGCGAGTCCCGCAGACGACACGGCGTGCATGACGCACGTCTCCCTGCCGCAGCATGCGGCATGCGATCACCGTATCGCAGGCCACCCAACGCCCCGCGGCGCCAGGCAGCCCGTTTCAGTACCGGTTTTTCCACCGTCCTGTTGAACGAGAGCTGCCATGACTGCGACATCCGCTGCACCGTTGGTGATCCTCACCCATGTCTGCCATCCGGCCATCACCGAAGGGTTTCTTCCGGCCGCGCATGCGCTCGGCCTGCCGGTGTGGCTGCTGACCGACCACCGACTCGATCACCTCGGCCATTTCCGCGAGCATCCGGCGCATGCACCGCAACGGGTGATCGAATGCGATGTGTTCAATCCGCTCGGCGTGCTGGATGTGCTGCACGACGCCGGTGTGTCGCCGCGCGCGGTGTTCAGCAACAGCGATCATCTGCAGACCAGCACTGCGCTGGTCGCGGCGGGTCTTGGCCTGCCCGGCAAGGACTGGCAGGTCTGCTACGCGGCCAAGAACAAGGCGGCGATGCGTCAGCGCCTGCGTGCACGTGGGCTGCCGTCGCCGTGGTTCTGCACGCTGGCGCCGGGCGCCGCACTGCCGGCCGACACGCCGTGGCCGGTGGTGGCCAAACCGCGCGAGGGCGTGGCCAGCCTGGACGTGCGCCACTGTGCAGATGCCGCGCAGCTGCAGGCCTATCTGGACGATGTGTGGCAGCGCCATCCGCAGCGCACCGTGCTGCTGGAAGGCATGCTGGAAGGCGCGCTGTTTACGCTGGAAACGCTGGGCGACGGCCATACGTTGCAGGCGCTGGGCGGCTTCAAGGTGCGCTTGTCACCGCCGCCGCACTTCGTGGAATGCGAGGCGCAGTGGGATGCCCGCGTGGACACGCCGGTGATTGCGCAGGCGCTGCAACAGCTGCGCAGCTTCGGGGTCGGCTTCGGGCTGTGCCATAGCGAATTCATCCTCACCAGCGACGGCCCGGTGCTGGTGGAGATCAACTACCGCAGCATCGGCGACCGCCGCGAGTTCCTGCTCGACGACATGTTCGGCAGGCAGTGGTTTACCGCCGCGCTGGCGCCGCATCTGGGCCTGCCGCTGCCGCAGCTGCGCTGCGATCGCGCCCATGCCTTGCTGCGTTACTACGTCGCCGCGCAGGACGGCGAGCTGGTGACCGCCAGCGAAGATCGCCGCCACCACGATGCGCATAGCGATGTGCACTACCGGCGCATGCGCGCACCCGGCGAGCGTATCCGCCTGAGCCATTCCAACAAGGATTACCTGGGTGTGCTGAGCGCGGTGGCCAGCGATGCACAGGCGCTGCAACAGGCGGTGGTGCATGCCGAAGCGGGGCTGCAGTGGCGGATCGATGGCGCGGAGCTGCGCGCATGAGCAGTGCCGCCGACCAACGCTATATCGCCACCCGCATCATCGATGCCTGCCTGCGCGAGGACCTGCGCGGCATCGCCACCCGCGGCAGCGCCGCAGTGCCCGAGGCAGGCGTGCTGGCGGCATGGACCGACCCCAGCCCGGTGGAGGGCTGGTGGCGCATCGCGCATCTGCCCGATGGCACGCTGTGGTTGCCGATCCATCGGCAGGGCTATCTGCAGGACATCAGTGCCTGCGGCGACAGCTGGATCGTGCAGGGCGCCGATGGCGCGCATGTCGAACGCGGTGCGCAGGCGTGGCTGCAACGCATGAGCGCGCAACTGGACACGCAGACCCAGCAGCTGCATCGCGCCTACGCCGAAGAAGCCGAATGCGCTGCCGCCCACCTGGGCCTGGCGCGCCAGGCCTACGACGCGCAGGCGCCTGCGCTGCTCAACGCATTGCAGCACGCAGATGCGGCCGAGCGTGCATACCGCTGCGATCAACTGGCCAGCTATCGCGATCATCCGTTCTATCCCACCGCACGTGCCAAGGCCGGGCTGGATGCCTCGGAACTGCGCGATTACGCACCGGAATTTGCGCCCACCTTCGCGCTGCGCTGGCTGGCGGTTCCGCGTGCGCAGGTCAGCTGCACCACCGCCACGCCGGCCGAGTTGTGGCCGGACTTCGCCACGCTGGGCCTGCCGCCTGCGCTGACCGACACGCATGTCGCCTGGCCGGTGCATCCGCTGGTGTGGGCGCGGCTGGAGCAGGACGGGTTTGCACTGCCGCCAGGCACACTGCGGGCGCCGCAGGCCTGGCTGGAGGTGCGCCCCACCCTGTCGGTCCGCACGCTGGTGCCGCTGCAGCATCCGCAGCTGCATCTCAAGCTGCCGATTCCGATGCGCACGCTGGGCGCGCTCAATCTGCGCCTGATCAAGCCCTCCACGCTGTACGACGGCCACTGGCTGGAGCGCGCACTGCGGCGCATCGATGCGCTGGATCCGGCCTTGCGCGGCCGTTGCGTGTTCGTGGACGAATCGCACGGCGGGCATGTGGGACAGACCCGTCATCTGGCCTATCTGCTGCGGCGTTACCCACCGCTGGGCGACGCCACGCTGGTACCGGTGGCCGCGCTGTGCGCGCGCTTGCCCGATGGCCGGCCGATGGCGCTCCATCTGGCCGAGCGCTTTGCGCAGGGCGATGTGCTCGGCTGGTGGCGCGCGTACACCGAGCTGATGCTGGCGGTGCATCTGCGCCTGTGGCTGCGCTACGGCATCGCGCTGGAAGCCAATCAGCAGAACAGCGTGCTGGTCTACGCCGATGGCCAGGCGACGCGGCTGCTGATGAAGGACAACGACGCCGCGCGCATCGCAATGCCGCAGTTGCGCGCACAGCTGCCGGATCTGGACGCGTTGGGCCCGCTGCACGATGCGCGCATCGCGGTGGACGCGCCGCAAGCCCTGGCGCAGATGTTCTGCACCATCGTGCTGCAGCTGGATCTGCAGGCAGTGCTGGAAGGCCTGGCCGAATGGCAGCCGGCGTTGCGCGCGCCGCTGTACACGCAGTTGCAGACGCAGTTCGCATTGACGCTGGCGCAACTGGACGTCGAGGGCATCGACACCGGCCCCGCACGCCGCCTGCTGGCCGCACCGCGGCTGCCGGTGAAGTACCTGCTCAGCGCCGGCAGCCTGCTCAGCAAACAACTCACCGGTGCGAGCGACATCAACAAGTTCTACGGCGATAGCGCACCCAATCCCTTCGGCGACGCCTTCGCTGGCGTGCAGCGGAGGCCGACCCGGCAGGCCGGTGCCCAGCGATGAAGCGCGTCCTGGGCCCGGTGCTGGCCGCGCATTACCTGGCCGCCTTCACCGCATTGGGCATGCCGTTGTTTCTGCCGCAGGTGCTGGCCGAACTGGCACCGTCTGCGGCGGTTGGCTGGAGCGGCGTGCTGTACGTGTTGCCGACGCTGTGCACCGCGTTGACGGCCGGCACCTGGGGGCGCCTGGCCGACCGCTATGGACGCAAGCCCTCGTTGCTGCGTGCGCAACTGGGGCTGGCGCTGGGCTTTGCGATCGCCGGCTTCGCGCCGTCGCTGACCTGGCTGGTGATCGGCCTGATCGTGCAGGGCACCTGCGGCGGCTCGCTGGCGGCGGCCAATGCGTACCTGGCCAGCCAGCCGCAGGCCGGCCCGCTGGCGCGCGCGCTCGACTGGACGCAGTACTCGGCGCGCCTGGCGATGGTCAGCGCGCCTGCGTTGCTGGGCCTGGCCGTGGCGCTTGGCCCGGCGCAGTCGCTGTATCGCGCGCTTGCGCTGCTGCCGCTGCTGGCGTTCGCGCTGACCTGGCGTCTGCCAGCCGACCGGCCTGCACAGCGGCCGACAGCGTCCGCTGCGCAGCCGACACCCCCCGGGCTTGCAGCTGCGTCGGCGCGGTTGGCGTCAGCACCCACCACCACAGCGGCCAGCGCACTGTGGCCTGCGTTGCTGATCGCGCAGTTCCTGTTCTGCTTCGCGATGGTGGTGACCTTCCCCTACTTCATCCCGTACGCGCTGGCGCGCGGCGCCGGCCACGACGCGCTGGCCGGCCTGCTCTACAGCCTGCCGCACCTGGTCTATCTGGTGGTGCTGCCGTGGTGGCGGCGCGGCGACGGCGAGGCCTGGCTGGTACCCGGCCTGGTGCTATTCGCGCTGGCCTGCCTGTGGCAGGCGCTGCTGCACGACGCCATCGCATTGGCAGCGGCACGGCTGCTGTTCGGGTTCGGCATGTTGTTTGGCCTGCGTGGGCTCAACCGCAGCCTGGCGCTGGTCGCCAGCGGGCATGGCGCCGGGCGTTTGTTCGGCCGCTTCGATGCCTGCGGCAAATGGGCCGGCGTGTTCGCCGGTGCCGCTGCCGGCGCGCTGGCCCAGGCGGCCGGCCCTGCCACCCCCTTCCTGGCTGCCGCGCTGGCTGCGGCGGCCGCTGTGCTCACCGTTCTGGTGCGCTTCCCCTCGAGGAGATCCGCCGATGTCGCCGCACACGATGCATGACCCCTGGTACGACAGCATGGCAGACGCGCAGGCCTGCAGTTGCTGGTTGAACTGCTACCTGCGCGAGTTCGCGATTCCGCAGTGCGCAGTGGACTTCGATTACCGCGGGCTGGACCGCCCCGGCCCGCGCGTGGCCGAGCAGCGCTGGCTGCGGATCGCGCTGGGCGATACCGGCGCGCTGTGCGTGCGCATTGCCTATGCCGATCGCCTGGGCCGCTGCCGCTTTGCCTCCACGCCATTTCTCAAGGGCGCCGGCCAACCGTGGCAGAGCCTGGATGCGCATGCCCTGGCGCGTTGCCTGCTGCAG
The DNA here is from genome assembly GCF_014199025.1 of Xanthomonas sp. CFBP 8152. NCBI lineage: Bacteria > Pseudomonadati > Pseudomonadota > Gammaproteobacteria > Lysobacterales > Lysobacteraceae > Xanthomonas > Xanthomonas sp. CFBP 8152. The sequence goes on along the minus strand of NZ_JACHNO010000001.1, from coordinate 782,725 downwards.
GCGCTGGGCAGCACGCAGGCGGTCAACCCGGAACTGCTCGCGCAAAGCGCCAACAGCGTGGCGATCACTGCCGCACTGCTGCGCCAGGCACATGGCACCGCCGCGACCGGCGAGGCGATGATCGACGCCGAACAATCGATGCTGTGGGGGCATGCCTTGCATCCCACGCCCAAGAGCCGCGAAGGCGTCGACCTGGCGCAGGTGCTGGCCTGCGCGCCGGAAGCGCGCGCCGCGTTCCAGCTGTTCTGGTTCCGCATCGACCCACGGCTGCTGCGCATGCAGGGCCGCGATGTGCGTGCCAGCCTGCGGCAGCTGTCCGGCAGCGACGCGTTGTATCCCTGTCATCCGTGGGAAGCGCAGCGCCTGCTCGACGACCCGCTGCTGCGCACCCTGCAGGCGCGCGGGCTGATCGAGCCTGTCGGCATGCTGGGCGAGGCACTGCGCCCCACCTCGTCGGTGCGCACGCTGTATCACCCGGAACTGGACTATTTCCTCAAGTGCTCGGTGCACGTGCGGTTGACCAACTGCGTGCGCAAGAACGCCTGGTACGAGCTGGAAAGTGCGGTCGCGCTCACCGAGCTGCTGGCACCGAGCTGGCGTGCGCTGGCGGTGCAGGTGCCGGGCTTCGATGTGATGCTGGAGCCTGCGGCCACCTCGCTGGAGGTCGCCCAGGTCGATCCCGCCTTGCACGACGCCGACCCGCTGGCGGCGCGTGGCCTGTCGGAGAGCTTCGGCATTTTGTACCGGCAGACCGTGCCCGCCGCGCAACGCGCGCGCTGGCAGCCGCAGGTGGCCGCCGCGTTGTTCACCTGCGATGCGCAGGGCAACAGCGTGTGCGCGTCCAGGCTGCAGGCATTGGGCGGCGCGCAGATGGATCGCCACACCGCCACGCTGCTGTGGTTCCGCGCCTATGCCGGCTTGCTGCTGGATGGGGTGTGGAGCGCCCTGTTCCAGCACGGCATCGCGCTGGAACCGCATCTGCAGAACACCGTGATCGGGTGTGCCGATGGCTGGCCGACGCGGGTATGGATCCGCGACCTGGAAGGCACCAAGCTGCTTGCACATCACTGGCCCGCCACGCGCTTGCAGGGCGTGGGCGAACGCGCGCGGCAATCGCTGTATTACACGCCGGAACAGGGCTGGAATCGCGTGGCGTATTGCGCGCTGGTCAACAATCTGGCCGAGGCGATCTTCCATCTGACCGAAGGCGATGCCGCGCTGGACGCGCGCCTGTGGCAATGCGTGGGCGAGCTCGCCGCGCGCTGGCAACAGCGCCATGGCACGCAAGCCGCGCTGCAGGGCCTGCTCGACGGCGCGCCGCTGCCCGGCAAGAACAACCTGGGCACGCGGCTGTGGCAACGCGCCGATCGACACTCCGACTACACACCGCTGCCCAACCCGATCCCACGCATCGCAGCGGCGCGGCGGGTGGCTGCATGAGCCTGCGCATCGACACTGACGCAGTGATGCAGGCGTTGCCGGGCATCCGCGACCAAAGCGATGGCCCGCTGTGCGCCTACGTCTACGACCTGGCCGCGCTGGATGCGCATGCGGCCTGGATGCGCGCGCAACTGCCGCCCGCCTGCGAGCTGTTCTACGCGGCAAAAGCCAATGCGGAGCCGCCGATCCTGCATACGCTCGCCCCGCACGTGGATGGTTTCGAGGCGGCCTCCGGCGGCGAACTGGCCTGGCTGCATCGGCAACAACCCCGGGCCGCGTTGTTGTTCGGCGGCCCGGGCAAGCTCGATAACGAACTGGCCCAGGCCGCCGCGCTGCCCGACTGCACCGTGCATGTGGAAAGCCTGGGCGAACTGGAACGCCTGGCTGCGATCGCCGCGCAGGCCGGCCACTGCGTGCCGGTATTCCTGCGCATGAACATCGCCGTGCCCGGCGCGCAGAGCACGCGCCTGATGATGGGCGGGCAGCCCTCGCCGTTCGGGCTGGACCCGGACGACCTGGACGCGGCGATGCAACGGCTGCGGGCCAGCCCCTCGCTGCGGCTGGAAGGCTTCCATTTCCACCTGATGTCGCACCAGCGCGATGCCAACGCGCAACTGCATCTGATCGCCGCCTACCTGCGCACCGTGCAGCAGTGGCGGCAGGCCTACGCGCTTGGCCCGTTGCGGGTGAATGCAGGCGGCGGCTTCGGTGTGGATTATCTGGCGCCGGAATCGTCGTTCGACTGGGCCGGCTTCTGCGCCGGCTTGCCTGCCTTGCTACGCGACCACGGCCAGGCGCTGCGGCTGCGGCTGGAACCCGGGCGCTATGTCAGCGCCAGTTGCGGCTGGTATCTGATGGACGTGCTGGACCTCAAGCGCAGCCACGGCGCGTGGTTTGCGATCGCCCGCGGCGGCACCCACCACTTCCGCACCCCGGCCGCGCAGGGCCACGATCACCCGTTCCGTGTGTTGCGTGGCACGCGAGCTCCCGTGCTGCGCGACACCCCGGTCACCCTGGTCGGGCAGCTGTGCACGCCCAAGGACGTGCTGGCGCGCAACCAACCTATCGCGGCGCTGGCACCGGGCGACTGCCTGGCCTTCCCGCTGGCCGGGGCGTATGCGTGGAATATCTCGCACCAGCAGTTCCTGATGCATCCGCCGCCGCAGATGGTGTTCCTGCCGGTTGCGGCGTTGACAAACTGATTGCAGAAAAAAGGTTATGTCCGCATTGCGGTTTAATGGGATTGGCAATCGAGACACGCGGCCGTCTACTATCATGCCGGTACGCAAGAGTTGTCTGCAGTATCCAAAGCACAGTGCTCGTTCATTGCCTGCTGGTGCTGAACAAGGCCGCATGCGCGGCAACGGGTGTGTCAGCCTTGCGTAGACGAAGGAGCTTGCAGCGGAGTCTCAACCATACGGCTACTGCTGCGTGAGCAAACCCATAGAACCGATGCATGGAGTTCCGTTGAAGAAGATTCTTTCAATCTCACTGGCAGTGCTAATACTGGCAACGCTTGCGTTCTTTTACTTACGCACAAATCACGGCGCCGTGGAGACCCCATCTCAGGTAGCGAACACCATGACAAATGACGACAGCAGCCGTGAAACGGATTTGTTAGACAGAGGCTCGCGTGCAGACCCATCCAAGACATGGGCATCAGAGTCCAGCGGGCAGATTGATCAGCATTTTCATGACACAAGGAACAAGGCAGAGTCCGAAGACCCCGTCGCACAGCGGGAGCTTGCCGAAATGTATGAGCACTGCTTTATCTACAGCCAATCTTCTAAAAACTTTGCTGCCATGGTGGCCTTATTCGCAAAGGCAGATCCGGAGAACGCATGGCGCTATTCCGCATCATCCAAGCGCTACTCGCACTATTGCGACTCGATCGACAATGGCAAACAGATTCCGCTTGAAGCTATTCAATTGTGGTACGCGGAAGCTGCCAAACGAGGAGACCTGATCGCGCAGATCAAAGTCGCTTCGAGGCCGGACAGCCAGCTTAACGAAGCCGCCTATAGCGCGCTCGTGGCGAAGGCTTTTGAAAGCAAAGATCCGGATGCGATTTTTGCGCTCGGAGATATGTTGACCTTGGCAAAGACCTCGGTTGACCTGGGCGATTACGCGCATCCGGCGGGCGGAGATTACTCGGAGCATGCGTGGGAGCTGGCAGCTTGCCGTGCAGGGGCGGAGTGTGGCCCTGGATCGTTTCGCATTGACTCTGGCTGCATGAGTGGCATCTGCAACGCATCGAACTACGAAAGCTTGATAAAAAAAAATTTCATCCCTCCCGCACAGTTGAAATTTCTTGAAAGAGATGTAGAACACATCAATTCGCTCCTTGATCAAAGGCCCAGGTGAGTGGAACCTGACCCACGTCTTCCCGTCTCTGATCCGCGATTGCTGCCATGCGGTAGCAAGCTCCGCCCAATCAATACGTAACTTGGGCTTTGCGGGTCAGAGGCAATCAACCGTGCTCACCTGACCGTTGGACCGGCACGCGGATGTCGGCACGCAGCTCTGCCTCTGCCACCGCTTCGGGGTCGTCCAAGTAGAGATAGTGCAGCGGCGCATCGCGCAGGACGTAGCCGCTGTCGGGTAGCCATTGCGCGAGCACGCGGTCGAGCGCGTCTTCGATACCTGCATAAGAGCCCACATGACGCAGCACTGCGTGCGCGCCACTGTCGAGCTGGCGCAGTTGCAACGGCGCCGGCGGAGACAGTGCGGCGTCGAAGACCATGCCGCATTCGAACAGATGCCGATGTGCCGGCACATCGCGGTGGTCGCTGAGCGGCAGGCCGATCAAGGCCTGCAGTTGTTCGATCGCACCGGCGCGCTCGGCCCAGGCAGCGATGCGGCCGAAGCCACGGTCCAGATCGTCGAAGGCGCCGCGCTGGCGCAGCACCACCACTTCCAGCGGATCGAGCATTTGCACCAGCACCTGCAAGGGTGCGCCGGACATCTGCGGCGGCAGCGAGGGCATGGCCAGCTGCTGCAGTTTCTGTGCGCGCACCGCGGGCGCGTTGCGCAAGCTGCTCGGGCTGGCCTTCAACAGGCTGCGGAACGCGCGTGCCAGCGCCTGCGGGGTCTGATAACCCACCGCCAGCGCCACCTCGGTCACCGTGCTGGCCGGCTCGCCCAGCAGATGCAGCGCATAACTCAGACGCAGCCGCGCGATGGTCTGCCCCAGGGTTTCGCCGGCCAACGCGCGATAGACCCGATGGAAATGATGCGGCGACTGCTGCGCCACTGCTGCCAATGCTGCCAGGTCCGGCAGCGGTTCGCCGGCGCGGATGCTGGCCTGCAGATGGGCGACGACGCGCTCGACGCTGCGCTGGCGATTGAAGACGACCAAAGCGGCTGCTGGCATGGGGCGACTCCTGTTGGACAGCCCAGCATCGCGCAGATCGGCTGGGCCTGCGGTCCCGATCTTGCGCAATGTCGCTGGCGCGTCCGGCTGCATACAACCCGGTGGCGAACCAGGCGCAGGTGTTACAGCGTCGAGGCCACCACCGCGTCCCATGCGCCATCGGCGGTGGCCGCGCGTAGTTGCTGCCAGCCAGTTAAGCGAGCGGGTCGTCGAGCTGACCGCGGTCGCTGTGCTGGCCAGTGTCGCCGTGCCGCAGCAAGCTGATCTGCACACTCATGCATCGGACACGCCGGCTTCGGCAAACGTGGCCATGCCGTTGTGCAAGGCGCAGGCGTGACGCAGCAGCGGAATTGCCACCGCTGCGCCGCTGGCCTCGCCCAGGCGCAGGTCCAGTTGCAGCAAGGGTTCGGCATCCAGTGCGCGCAGCAAGGCGGCGTGGCCGCGCTCCTGCGAGCGATGCCCGAACAACAGCCATTCGCGCACGCCACCATTGAGATGGGTGGCGACCAGCGCTGCAGCAGTGCTGATGAAGCCATCCACCAGTACCGGAATCCCGGCCTGCGCAGCGGCGATGTAGGCACCGACCAGGGCGGCGATCTCGAAACCGCCCAGCCGGCGCAACCGCTCCAACGGCGTCGCAGCATCGGCATGCAGGGCCAGCGTACGGGTGATCACGGTGGCCTTGTGGGCGATGCCCTCGGCATCCAGCCCGGTTCCCGCGCCGGCCATCGCCTGCGGAAACTGCGACAGCAGCGCGCAGCCCAACGCCGCGGCCGAGGTGTGTTGCCGATGCCCATTTCGCCGCCGACAAACAGCTGCGTGTCGCAACTCTTTGCCTGCGCGACGCTTTCGGCGCCCGCGGCAAGCGCGTCGCGCAACTGGGTGGAGCTCATCGCCGGCTGCTAGCAGATGTTGGCACTGGCCGGCGCGATCCAGGCACGCCGCACCCGCGGCAACTCACCCGGGTCGTTGACCACGCCCAGATTGACCACTTCCAGGCGCGCACCGAGCTCGCGCGCCAGCACCGCAATGGCGGCGCCACCGCGGGCGAAATTGCGCACCATCTCGCCGGTGACCGCTTGCGGAAACGCAGACACGCCCTCGGCGGCGACGCCGTGGTCGGCGGCATACACCGCGATCCAGACCCGCTGCACGGTGGGGTGCTCATTGCGCTGCCAGGCCGCCAGCTGCACCGCCAGCTGTTCCAGCCGGCCCAGCGCGCCGTGCGGCTTGGTCAGTTGCTCCTGCCGCGCCAGCGCAGCCGCGCGCACGCGCGCGTCCGGCACCGCACAGGCACCATGGATCCAATCGCTTGTCACACCGCCTCTCCCGTCAGAACCATCGGCAAACCTGCCACCACCAGCACCACACGCTCGCACTGTAGCGCCAATGCCTGGTGCAGCCGGCCGGCCTGTCGACAAATCGAGGCGTGAGTTCGCCCAGCGGCACGACGCCCTGCCCCACCTCGTTGCGCGCTCACCTCACAGTGCGCATGCACGGCGCAACGGCTTTGCTTACTGCGCGGCCTGATAACGCAATGTCAGCAGATAATTGCGCCCCGGCTGCGCATACCAGCGTGCGGTTTCGTACTGGCGATCGAACACGTTGTTGGCGGTGAGAGACACCTTCCAATCCGCGCTCACTGCATAGCTCACGCGCAGATCCAGCAACCCGTAACCGGCCAGGCGCTCGGTGTTGGCCAGATCGTCGAAGCGCTTGCCGGACCCGAACAGGCTCGCGCCGACGCCGAATGCACCGAAGTTGCGGTCCGCATCAATGCGCCCGCTCTGCCGCGCACGCCGCGGCAACCAGTTGCCGTTGTTGACCTCGCCATCGGCCTGCGGCTGCAGCCAGGTCAAGGCGCCGCGCACGGTCCAGCCGGCCAGCTCGGTGGCGTAGCCGGCTTCCACGCCGCGGATGCGCGCCTGATCGATATTGTTCGGCTGCCCGAACGGATGCGCCGCATCCACCAACGACGCGTCGTAGGCGATCAGATCGTCGATGCGGGTCTGGAACGCGCTCAGCGTCCAGGTGCCCCAGCCGTAGCTGCCGCGCAGGCCGAGCTCGGCGCTGCTGGAGGTTTCCGGCCCCAGCAACGGGTTGCCGAAGTCGGGGTAATACAACTCGTTGAAGGTCGGCGCCTTGAACGCGGTGCCGTAGCTGGCGGTCAGGCGCAGATGCTCGGCAACATCCCAGCCCCACAGCAGGCTGCCGGTGGTCTTGCCGCCGAACTGGCTGTTGTCGTTGCGACGCAGGCTGGCCTGCAACGACTGCGCACCGAAGCTCTGCTGCCACTGCGCGAATGCGGCGCGGTCGATGCGGCTGTCGGCATCGTAATTGTCGCTGCTGGCGATGGCGTCGCGCTGCCAGTCGAAGCCGACCGTGAACAGGCCCGCGCCGGCAGCGATATCGGCCTGCAACGCGCCCTGCTTGCGGCGGGTGTCGTAGGTGGACAGATACGCACCGTCGTAATACGCATCGCTGAAGTCGGAACTGCTGCCGACGCTGGCGGTGAGCTTGACCGCATCGGTAGGGGCGTAACGCACACGGCCACCGACCGCCTGCTGCACGCCTTTGGACAGGTTGCCGCCGAAGGCCGAGCCGTCGTATTCGTTACGGCTTTGCGCGCGCAAGGCATGCACGTCGGCGTCCCACTGGCGATTGAAGCGCCAGCCGCCCTGCATGCTCAGCGAATCGTTGCGGTAGCCATCGCGATCCGGGTCGTAGTCGCTGGAGCTGGTGTCCAGATACGCGTTGATGCCATCGGTTTCGTCATGCACCGCATTGGCCGAATACCAGCCGCCGCTTTCGCTCAGATCGCCTTCACTGCGCCCGGCCAGGCCCGCGCTATAGCGGCGCGCATTGTCGCTGCCGGCCGCCGCGCTGAAGGTGGGCACGAGGCGGCCTTGCGGGCGCCGGGTAAAGATCTGGATCACCCCGCCCAGCGCCTCGGAACCGTACAGGCTGGAGAACGGGCCACGCACGATTTCGATGCGCTCGATCTGCTCGATCGGCAGGTCCTGCAACGCCGCGCCGCCCGAGGTGGCCGAGCCGATGCGCACGCCATCGATCAGCACCACCACCTGGTCGGATTCGGTGCCGCGCAGGAACAGCGAGGTCGGCTTGCCCGGGCCGCCGTTGTTGGCCAGCGCCACCCCGGCTTCGCCACGCAGCAGGTCCTGCAGCGAATTGACCTGGCGACGCTCGATCTGCGCGCGGTCGATCACGGTGACCGGCGCCAGCGTCTGGTCCTGGGTCTGCGCAGTGCGCGAGGCGGTGACCACGACCTGGTCGAGATCGATGGCGGCCTCGGCGTGCGCCAGGGTGGCCACGCACAGCGACAGCCCCACGGCCAGCACCGCACGACGCGGCAAAACGGAAGAAAGGCACATCGACTGCTGCTCCTGGAACCGCGCCTACCCGCGCGGGGGCAATGGGGGGCGGCAAACAGCAACGGGCCAGGCGTCCAACGCCGCAGCGCCAGACGATCAAGGCCACGCCCACCGCGTGCCGGTTCAATCCCTCAGGCCGGTCTCCGGGCTCGCGAGTGGAAGCCTGCGCCTCCGATGCCGCGCCTTCCCATGCGACTGCACAGTGGCGTGTTGCGGCATCTGACCTCGCCCACCGTTGCGGGGGCAGCTCCGGCATTGCAGCTCGCCAAGGCGATCCGCGCACCGGATTCCCGTTTAAACCACCGCAACTCCGGCAGTCACCTCAGGGGCGCGCATGGTAGCAGGATTGTCCGGCGTCGCCTCGGCGGTCTCCGGCAACCGGCCAAGCGCAGCGCGTCGCCGCGCACCGGGGGGCCGATTCCTTCTCCCACCGGGAGAAGGTGCCCCGAAGGGGCGGATGAGGGTACGGAGCGAAGCCTCATGCCATGGATGGAAGCAGCATGCTGGGGATGCCGGCATGTCCGCATGCCTGCCACCGAGCGTCACCTCGCACATGCGAGTGGGCTTCGCCCCCGCACCCTCACCCCAACTCCCGCTCTGCGTCCCGGCCCGCGCTTGCGGCGCGGGCGCTCCAAGGCACGCGCGCCCATGGCGCGCCAGCTTTGCCTCCTCGCCCCGAAGGGAGAGGGACTTCGAGCCGAACTTCATTGGCGTGTTCAAGATTTCCGGGTCATGGAAGTGACGTGCCGAGACGGCAGCGTGGCCGGGGATCGGCGGAGAGCGGCACACGGATGTGCCGCGACGGCGAGTCAGACAGGATATCTGCCGAGCCGAAAAGCCGATCCCCGGCCGCGCTGACGCCCTGACCGAAGCTAGTACCGACAGGCAGTGTGCTTCGCCGTACCCTCACCCCAAGCCCCACTGCGCGCCCCGGCCCGCCCTGCCAGCGCGGGGGCACCACGTCACGCGCCGGTGGCACGCAAGCTGCGCCTTGGCGCCACGTTGGAGAGAGGCCAGCTCGCCCTTCGCCTATTCCAACCAGAAAGGGGCTCTAAAACCTCACGCCCCCTGCAGCGCCTGCTCCAGATCCGCCAGCAGGTCGTCGATATGCTCGATGCCGATCGACAGCCGCACCGTGTCTTCGCTGACCCCGGCATGTTCCAGTTCGGCCGGTCCCAGCTGACGGTGCGTGGTCGATGCCGGATGCGTTGCCAGCGACTTCGCATCGCCGATGTTCACCAGCCGGGTGAACAACTGCAGCGCATCCAGAAAACGCGCACCGGCCGCGCGCCCGCCGTGCAGGCCGAAGGTCAGCACGCCCGAACCATGCCCGCCCAGATACTTCTGCGCCAACGCATGCTCCGGATGCTCCGGCAGCGCGGCGTAATTGACCCAGGCAACCCGCGCGTGCTGTTGCAGATACGTCGCAATCGCCAGCGTGTTGGCATTGATGCGCTCCATCCGCAGCGGCAGCGTTTCGATGCCTTGCAGGATCAGGAACGCATTGAACGGCGACAGCGCCGCGCCGGTATTGCGCAGCGGCACCACGCGCGCACGGCCGATGTAGGCCGCTTCGCCCAGCGCTTCAGTGTACACCACGCCGTGATAGCTCACGTCCGGCTCGTTGAGGCGTGGAAACCGCTGCCTGTGTGCGGCCCACGGAAAGCGCCCGCTGTCCACGATCGCCCCGCCGATGCTGTTGCCATGGCCGCCCAGGTACTTGGTCAGCGAATGCACCACGATGTCGGCGCCGAAGTCGATCGGCCGCAGCAGCGACGGCGTGGCCACGGTGTTGTCCACGATCAGCGGCACGCCGTGCGCATGCGCCACCGCGGCCACGGCCTCGATATCGGTGATGTTGCCGCGCGGATTGCCGATCGATTCGACGAACACCGCCTTGGTACGTTCATCGATCAAGCCGGCAAACGCCTGCGGATCGCGATAATCGGCAAAGCGCGTGCCGATGCCGAACTGCGGCAAGGTATGCGCGAACAGATTGTAGGTGCCGCCATACAACGCACTGGAGGAGACGATATTGTCGCCGGCCTCGGCGATGGTCTGGATCGCATAGGTCACCGCAGCCTGCCCGGAGGCCAGCGCCAATGCAGCGATGCCGCCTTCCAGTGCAGCCACGCGCTGCTCCAGCACGGCGTTGGTCGGGTTCATGATGCGGCTGTAGATATTGCCCTGCACCTTGAGGTCGAACAGGTCCGCACCATGCTGGGTATCGTCGAACGCGAAGGCCACGGTCTGGTAGATCGGCACCGCCACCGCACGCGTGGTCGGATCGGGCGTGTAACCGCCGTGCACGGCGATGGTTTCGGGCTTCCACTGCGGATCGGTCATGGCACGGCTCGCTCGTTAGAAGACGAGGACGATACGCGGCTGCTGCTCTAACCCTCATGACAGCACGCCATGACGACATCGCCAACTGTCAGGTCCTGCAACGGCGCACCCGCGTGCCGGCAGTGGCTGCCGGCAACACTGAGCCCCTCCACCCGATCATCGCACCGGCTTGTGGTAGACGTCGTGCAACATCTTTTTGTACTGATCCATGGGAGGGAGGCCCATGCGGAGGCGACGCGCATCCAGGCCAGCTTCGTCCTCAGTGGGCTGCAACGACATGTAGCCATCCGCACCAGTCTGAAACTGGGTGCCGTAGCGTTGCGGCTTCCCTTGCGCGCGCAAGACGCGATCGGTGAGCAGCGCAACATCGTCAGGCGCTACATCCTGCCTCGCAAGCGCCGCTTCCATCAGTGCCAGCACCTGCGCCTGAAACGCGGGATCGGCGTCGGAGTGCTGCACAATTGTCCATGCTGCATTGGCGCCGTCTTCGCCCACCAGGCGCCGTCCCGGCCACCCCTGCGTTGCGACGACCTGCTTGAGCCATTCGGTGTTTTCGCGCGTCACCGGCACAATAGATGCCCAGTCGGCTGGCTTACCCCCAGCGGCGATTGCTGCATTTTGCGCGTGCTGATCCTTCTCCACGCGCGCAAGCAATTCCTGCCGCAATTGCGGATTCAGTGCCGCCTGCTGCGCACTGATGCGTTCGGCCTTCGCCAACAGCGAAGGCCACCCGCGCATCTTTCTTAGCCGATTCAGGCCAGGTCGATCCTTGCTGCGCAAATCATCGATGGAAATGCGCCCCCGTGGAATTTCCGCCTCGAGATAGCGCATCGCCTCGTCGGTCCGTTCCGCTGCCGCCAGACATTCTGCGCGCAGGAGTTCGCCATTCTGTGGCAGTTCGCCGGATGAGCGCTGCAATGCGCCCATCACCTCCGCGCAACGCGCATAGTCGCTTGCCTCGTAGGCCTTGAGCGCGGCGAAAATATCCGGCACTTCCTCTGCGTGCAGGGCACCCGCCAATCCGAAGGCGACGCCCAGGTAGATTGGAACATATGCAATACGCATCTGAAGTTCCTTGTCAGATGAGACGCTCGACTGGAGAAGCGCGCGATGGTTCGCCACGCTCCAAAACAACCCGAATGACGCAGACGAGCCGCCCACGCATCCTGCGGGACGACCCGCCCTCCGATCAAGCCTTTCCGAATTCCAGATGCCCGCCCTGCGCACGCACACGCACCGTATCGCCGCTGATGTAATGCCCGGACAGGATCTGCTGGGCCAGCGGGTTTTCCACCTGCGACTGGATCGCCCGCTTGAGCGGGCGCGCGCCATACACTGGATCGAAACCGACATTGCCGAGCAATTCCAGCGCGGCATCGTCCAGGTCCAGCTTGAGGCCGCGCTCGGACAGGCGTTTTTCCAGCCCGTGCAACTGGATGCGCGCGATCGACTTGATCTGCGCCTTGTCCAGCGGATGGAACACCACGATGTCGTCGAGCCGGTTGATGAACTCCGGACGGAAATGCGCCTGCACCACGCCCATCACCGCCGCCTTCATCTGCGTATAGGCCTCGGCGCTGCCGTCGCCAGACAGCTCCTGGATCTGGTGCGAGCCCAGGTTGGAGGTCATCACGATGACGGTGTTGCGGAAGTCCACGGTGCGGCCCTGGCCATCGGTCAGGCGGCCGTCGTCGAGCACCTGCAGCAGGATATTGAAGACATCGGCATGCGCCTTTTCCACCTCGTCCAGCAGGATCAGCGAATACGGGCGCCGACGCACCGCCTCGGTGAGATAGCCGCCCTCCTCATAGCCCACATAGCCCGGAGGCGCACCGATCAACCGCGAGACCGAGTGCTTCTCCATGAACTCGCTCATGTCGATGCGGATCATCGCCTCGGTACTGTCGAACAGGAAGTCCGCCAGCGCCTTGCACAACTCGGTCTTGCCCACGCCGGTCGGGCCCAGGAACAGGAACGAGCCGCTCGGGCGATTGGGATCGGACAGGCCGGCGCGCGAACGCCGCACCGCGTCGGAGACGACCTTGATCGCCTCGTTCTGGCCGACCACGCGCTGGTGCAGTTCGTCTTCCATGCGCAGCAGCTTGTCGCGTTCGCCCTCGAGCATCTTGTTGACCGGGATACCGGTCCAGCGCGACACCACTTCGGCGATTTCCTCGGCGGTCACGCGGTCCTGCACCAGCTTGAAGTCGTGATGTTCGACCTCGTTGGCCAGCGCCATCTGCTTTTCCAGCTGCGGCAGCACGCCGTACTGGATCTCGCTCATCTTGGCGTAGTCCTGGCGCCGTTGCGCGGCTTCCAGTTCCAGCTTGGCGTGCTCGATCTGCTCCTTGACCTTGGTGGTGCCCTGCAGCGCGGCCTTTTCCGACGTCCACAACTCGTTGAGGTCGTAGAACTCGCGTTCGAGCTTGTCGATGTCGTTTTCCAGATCGGCCAGGCGCTGACGCGAGGCGTCGTCCTTTTCCTTCTTCAGCATCTCGCGCTGGATCTTGAGCTGGATCAGGCGGCGCTCCAGGCGATCGAGTTCCTCCGGCTTGGAGTCGATCTCCATGCGGATGCGCGATGCCGCCTCGTCCATCAGGTCGATCGCCTTGTCCGGCAACTGGCGGTCGGTGATGTAGCGGTTGGACAAGGTGGCGGCGGCAACGATCGCCGGGTCGGTGATCTCCACGCCGTGATGCACCGCGTAGCGTTCCTTCAAGCCACGCAGGATGGCGATGGTGTCTTCCACCGTCGGTTCGCCCACGAACACCTTCTGGAAACGCCGCTCCAGCGCCGCGTCCTTTTCGATGTACTTGCGGTATTCGTCCAGGGTCGTGGCGCCGATGCAATGCAGCTCGCCGCGTGCCAGCGCCGGCTTGAGCATGTTGCCGGCGTCCATCGCGCCATCGGCCTTGCCGGCGCCGACCATGGTGTGCAGCTCGTCGATGAACAGGATGATCTGGCCTTCGTTCTTGGACAGGTCGCTGAGCACCGCCTTTAGCCGTTCTTCGAACTCGCCGCGGAACTTGGCACCGGCGATCAGCGCGCCCATGTCCAGCGACAGCACGCGCTTGCCGCGCAGGCCTTCGGGCACTTCGCCATTGATGATGCGTTGCGCCAGGCCTTCGACAATGGCGGTCTTGCCCACGCCGGGTTCGCCGATCAGCACCGGGTTGTTCTTGGTGCGCCGCTGCAACACCTGGATGGTGCGGCGGATCTCTTCGTCGCGGCCGATCACCGGATCGAGCTTGCCGCTCTCGGCGCGCGCGGTCAGGTCGATGGTGTATTTTTCCAGCGCCTGGCGTTGTTCCTCGGCGTTTTCCGATTGCACGGTTTCGCCGCCGCGCAGTTTGTCGATGGCGACCTCGATCTTTTTCTTGTCGCCGCCGGCCGCGCGCAGCGCCACGCCCAACGGGCTGGCATCGTCGGCCGCGGCCAGCACGAACCACTCGCTGGCGATGAAGGTATCGCCATGTTGCTGGGCCAGTTTGTCGGTCTGGTTGAGCAGGCGGTTGAGATCGTTGCCGATCGACAGGTTGCCTTCCTGCCCGGAGACCTTGGGCAGCGTGTCCAGCGCCTCGCCCAGCCGCTCGCGCAGCAACGGCACGTTGACGCCGGCCTGCGACAGCAGCGGGCGCGTGCTGCCGCCACTCTGGTCCAGCAATGCGGCGAGCACGTGCACCGGCTCGATGATGTTGTGGTCGCGGCCCACGGCCAGCGACTGCGCGTCGGCCAGCGCCTGCTGGAACCGCGAGGTGAGCTTGTCCATCCGCATGGGAAGAATCCTCTGAACTGGTGGCCGGCGACGCCGGCAATACCGTGCAGATGCGGTTGCTGTGCGGGGTTTCAAGGTTTGGCGAGTACGGCAGCGCCGATGCGGGGCAGCAGGACCGGCTCACACGGTGGCATATGGGCTACGCGATATGGGCTCGCCCGTTGGGCTTGGCCGACCCAGGCCGGCGGACAAATCGTTAGACGATCCGCCGCAGCGGCAGCGACGCAGGCGCCCCCAACGCCCTACTCCGCAGCAAGATTCTCCGCCGCCTCTGGCGTCGCCACTTGCGGCGCCCCCAGCAGACGCGACAGCACCTGCGCCTGGATTGCCGCCAGGGCCGGCGCGCCGGGTGCACGCGGATGCGGCACCGGCACCGGCAGGTCCAGGCCGACCTGGCCGTGCTCGATCAGCACGATGCGATCGGCCAGCGCACTCGCCTCGGCCACATCGTGGGTGACCAGCACCAGGGTGAAACCGTGCTGCCGCCACAACTGCACGATCAGCTGCTGCATCTCGATGCGCGTCAACGCATCCAGTGCGCCCAGCGGTTCGTCCAGCAACAGCAGCCGCGGCCGGTGCACCAGTGCGCGCGCCAGCGCCACGCGCTGGCGTTGACCACCCGACAACGTCGCCGGCCAGTCGCCGCCGCGTGTGCCCAGCCCCACCGCATCCAGTGCGGCCTGTGCCTGCGCGCGCCCGGCACGGCCCAGACCCAGCGCCACGTTGTCGATCACGCGCTTCCACGGCAGCAGCCGCGCGTCCTGAAACATCAGCCGCACCGCATCGCGCTGCGCTGCCAGCGCTGCATGACCGCTGACGACCGCGCCGGTATCGGCCGCCTCCAGTCCGGCGATCACGCGCAGCAAGGTGCTCTTGCCGCAGCCGCTGCGCCCGACCACCGCCACGCTGGCGCCGGGCGCAATCTCCAGGTCGATGCCGCGCAAGACCTCGCTGTCGCCGTAGCGCTTGCCGACACCGCGCAGGCTCAGCGGCAGGCCGGTGTCGGTCGCGCTCATCGGCGCAACGCCGCACGCTGTTGCTGCGCCGGATGCCAGCCCAGCCACCAGGCTTCCAGGCCGCGTGCGGCCAGATCGGCCAGCTTGCCGAGCAGCGCGTACAGCACGATGGCCACCACCACGATGTTGGTCTGCAGAAACTCGCGTGCGTTGGTCGCCAAATAGCCGATGCCGGAACTGGCGGAAATGGTTTCGGCCACGATCAGGGTCAGCCACATCAGGCCCAACGCAAAGCGCAGCCCGACCAGAATCGACGGCAACGCGCCGGGCAACAACACATCGACAAACAGCTGCGGGCCGCGCAAGCCGTAATTGCGCGCCATCTCGATCAAGGCCGGATCTACGCTACGGATGCCGTGATAGGTATTGAGATAGATCGGGAAGAAGGTGCCCAGCGCCACCAGGAACAGCTTGGCGCCCTCGTCGATCCCGAACCACAGGATCACCAGCGGGATCAGCGCCAGATGCGGCACGTTGCGCAGCATCTGCAAGGTGCTGTCGAGCAGGCGTTCGGCCACGCGCGACACGCCGGTGAGCAGGCCCAGCGCAAATCCGATGCTGCCGCCGATGGCCAGGCCCACCGCCGCGCGCCAGCTGCTGATCGCCAGGTGTTGCCACAACTCGCCGGTTTGTACCAACGTCACTGCGGCACGCAATACCGCATCCGGCGCGGGCAGGATGCGCTGCGGCAACCAGCCGCCGGAGGCCGCAATCTGCCAGGCCACCAGCAAGGCCAGCGGCACTAGCCAGGGCACCAGCACGCTGCCTAAACGCTGCGAGCGGCGACTCATCGCGCGGCCTTGCTGGTGGGGCGCTGCAGCAAGACAACGGCGTGCGCATGGCCGCTCACAGATGCTCGGCACGCGTTCTGGCCTGCGCATGCACTCCTGCTTGCGCGTGTATTCCTGCTTCCACGCATCACCTGCCTACCGCCTGCTTGCCTGCCGCTTGCACCGCGGCAACCGCGGGCGCACGCCATACCGCCTGCGCCACCAGCACGCGCCTGGGCAACAGGCGCTGCGCGTAGAACAGATCGGCAGTGCCCTGTTGCGCCTTGATGACCTCGGCGCTGAGCGGTTGCACGCTGGCCGGCGGGCGATGCGCCAGCGTGCGCTCGACCACCGCAGGCGACAATCCGCTGACCTGCGCCAGCACCTGGATGCTGCCGGCGCGGTCGCGCTCCAGCAATCCATCGGCCTGGTTGAGCTGCACCATCACCTGCTGCACGAACGGACCCCACGCGGTGGCGTAACGCCGCGAGGACAGAAAGAACCCACCGGTCAATCCCAGCCCTTCGCCGTTGGCGAGCAGGCGTGCGCTGCCATCCAGCGTCAATGCCGAATACCACGGGTCCCAGATCGCCCAGGCATCCACCTGCCCGGCCGCGAACGCCGCACGTGCGTTGGCCGGCGACAGATACAACGGCGTGATGTCGCGCATGCTCAGGCCGGACTTGGCCAACAGCCGCAGCAGCAGGTTGTGCGCGCTGGAGCCCTTCTGGAAGGCCACCCGCTTGCCCTTGAGGTCGGCCACGCGCCGCAGCGTGCTGCTGGCCGGCACCAGGATGGTCTCGGCCTTGGGCGTGGGCGGCACCCAGCCCACGTACAGCAGATCGGCACCGGCGGCCTGCGCGAACAGCGGCGGAATATCGCCCGCACCGCCCAGGTCGATGCTGCCCACGTTCAAGGCTTCCAGCAGCTGCGGGCCGGCCGGAAACTCGACCCAGCTGATTTTGGTGCGCGGAAAGCGCTGCTCCAGCAACCGATGCTGCTTGGTCAGCACCAGGCTGGATACCGCTTTCTGATAGCCGATACGCAGCTGCGCCGGCTCGGCCGCCAATGCGGGTTGCAGCCACGCGATGCCGGACAACAGCAACGCAGCAATCAAAAAGCGGTAGCGCATCGGAGCGTTCCTCATTGCCAGTCGGTGGAGGGTTTTTCCCAGAGGTTGACGCCACCCTCGACCGCAAAGCGATCGATCTCGGCCAACTCGTCCGCACTGAACTCGGGCGACTGCAAGGCCGCGACGTTTTCGACCAACTGCTCCGGGCGGCTGGCGCCCAGCAGTGCCGAGCTCACCCGCGCATCGCGCAGCACCCAGGCCAGCGCCAGTTGCGCCAGACTCTGCCCACGCCGCTGCGCGATCGCATCCAGCCCGCGTGCGCGCTGCAGGTTGGCCTCGGACAGATGTTCCGGCCGCAGCGACTCGCCGCCGGGACGATTCACGCGCGCGTCGCCGGGTACGCCATTGAGGTACTTGCCGGTCAACAGCCCCTGCGCCAGCGGCGTGAATGCGATCACCCCCGCGCCGACCTCGTCGGTCGCCTCGAACAGTTCGTGCTCGGCCCAGCGATTGAACAGGTTGTAGGCCGGCTGGTGGATCAGCAGCGGCACCTTCCACTCGCGCAGCAACGCGGCGATCTCGCGCGTGCGCGCCGCCGAATACGACGACACGCCCACATACAGCGCCTTGCCCTGCTGCACCGCGCTGGCCAATGCGCCGGCGGTCTCTTCCAGCGGCGTGTCCGCATCGAAGCGGTGCGAGTAGAAAATATCCACGTAGTCCACGCCCAGCCGCTGCAGGCTCTGATCCAGGCTGGACAGCAGGTATTTGCGCGAACTGCCGCCCTGCCCGTACGGACCCGGCCACATGTCCCAGCCGGCCTTGGTGGAGAGGATCAATTCATCGCGATACGGCTTGAAGTCTTCACGCAGCAGGCGGCCAAAGTTGATTTCCGCACTGCCATACGGCGGGCCGTAGTTGTTGGCCAGATCGAAATGGGTGATGCCCAGGTCGAAGGCGGTCCGCAGCAATGCGCGCTGCGTATCGATCGGCGTGCTGTCGCCGAAGTTGTGCCACAGGCCCAGCGACAGCGCAGGCAGGACAAGCCCGCTGCGGCCGACACGGCGGTAGGCGATACGGTCGTAACGATCGGGATGTGCGAGATAGGTCATCAGGGTATCCGGTGAGTCAGCGTGCGCTGAAGCGATTGACGGGGCGTGCCAGCCCCAGATGATCGCGCAGGGTGCGCCCTGCATATTCACGCCGGAACAGTCCACGCCGCTGCAGCTCGGGCACCACATGCGTGGCCACATCGGCCAGGCCGCCGGGCAGGTGCGGCACCAGCACGTTGAAACCGTCCGCAGCCTCGCCTTCGAACCAGGTCTGCAGCTCGTCGGCAATCTGTTTCGGTGTGCCGATCAGGCTGTAGTGCCCGCGCCCGCCTGCGATGCGCCGACCGAGCTGGGCAATGCTCAGTTGCTCCTGTCCGGCCAGCTCGGTGAACAACTGCTGGCGGCTGCGCTGGCCGGTTTCGGTGAGCGGCAATTCCGGCAACGGGCCATCGGGCGGATAGCCGGACAGATCGAAGTTGCCCAGCATGCGCGACAGCAGCGCGATGCCGACCTCCGGCTCCACCAGCTCCTGGAACTGCGCGAACTTGTCCTGCGCCTCGGCCTGGCTCTGCCCCACCACGATGAACACACCCGGCATCACCTTCAACGCATCGCGCGCGCGTCCGAACCGTTCCAGCCGGCCCTTGATGTCGGCATAGAACGCCTGCGCCTTGGCCAGCGACGATTGCGCGGTGAACACCACCTCGGCGGTTTCCGCAGCCAGCGCGCGCCCGGGCTCGGACGAGCCGGCCTGCACCAGCACCGGGTGCCCCTGCGGCGCACGCGCGATGTTGAGCGGGCCGCGGACCTGGAAGTGCGCGCCGCGATGATCCAGCACATGCAGCCGCACCGGATCGTAGTGCACGCCCGCAGCGGTGTCGGCGATGAAGGCATCGTCGTCCCAGCTGTCCCACAGCCCCGCGACCACCTGCTGGAATTCGCGCGCCCGCGCATAGCGCTCGGCATGCACGTAATGCGCGTCGCGGTTGAAGTTCAACGCTTCGTCGGCGGCATCGGAGGTCACCAGATTCCAGCCGGCACGCCCACCGGACAGATGATCCAGCGAGGCGAACTTGCGCGCCACGTGGTACGGCTCGTTGTAGCTGGTGGTCATGGTGGCGATCAGGCCGATGCGCTCGCTCACCACCGCCAACGCGCTCAGCAGCGTGAGCGGTTCGAACAGGCTGGAACGCGCCATCCGCGACGCCACCGGTCCACCGGCCGCAGCCAGGCTGTCGGCGAGAAACACCGCATCGAACTTGGCGGCTTCGGCGATGCGCACCATTTGGCGATAATGGTCGAACACCAGCGGGTCGGCACTGGCTTGCGGGTGCCGCCATGCGGCCACGTGATGGCCGGTGGCCATCAGGAACGCCCCGAGCGAGAGCTGTCGTGCAGCGCTCATCGCAGGCCACCGTGCGTGGTGCCTGCACTGCGCGAATCAGCGTCAAAAACCATCACGGACATGGTCAAAAATCCTTGTGCAGTTGCAGCCCGACATAGCGCTGGTCGTCGCGCGGCACCAGCCGGTACACGTTGCCGGTGGCATTGGCCAGCAATGGGGCGTACGAACGGTCGCCCAGATTGCGGCCGAGCACCGCCACCCGCCAGCCATGCACATCGTCGGCCAGCGCGATGCTGGCGTTCCAGATCGCATACGGGCCCTGGATGGTCTGCGGGGTCTGGCTGAGGTCGTACTGCACGCTGTCCTGCCAGCTCACGTCGCCGTTGAATTCCAGCGCCAGGCTGCCGCGCAACGGCACCCGGTAACCGGCGCGCAGATTGCCCTTCCAGTCCGGCGAAAACGGCAACGGCCGGCCATCGACATTGCAGTTGGCTGCCGCTGCGGTGGGGCAGGCAAACCGCTGGATGCGCGCCTGCGTGTAGGCCAGCGAGGCGGCCAGGCTGAGCCGCTCGGTGGGCCGGTAGTCCAGATCCAGTTCCAGGCCCTGCGTGCGCACCTGCCCGGCGTTGATCAGGCGCGTCACCACCTGCCCGGCCACGGTGTCGAAGAAGTTGGCCTGGTAGTTGGCGTATTCGGTATGGAACAACGCTATGTTCGCACTGAGGCGATCGTCCAGGGCACGCGCCTTCAGGCCCAGCTCCCAGGCATTGGAGGTCTCCGGCTTCAGCGGCGGCGTATCGCGCGGCTGCATGTTGAAGAACACGTTGTAGGCCGGGCCCTTGTAGCCGCGCGAATAGGTCAGGTAGCCGGTGGTCTGCGCATCGACGTCGTATTGCAGGCCGGCGCGGCCGGACACGCCGTTTTCTGCGGTGCTGCCACGGCTCGCGGTGGACGGCTGGATGCCGGTGACTGCGGTTGCGGAACTGGACACGCGCTGGTGCCGGTAGTCGAGCGTATCGCGGGTAAAGCGCGCACCCAATAGCGCACGCAGATCCGGCCGCCAGTGCCAGGTGGCCTCGCCGAAAACGGCATAGGTTTCCGCGCGGGTGGCGTAATCGGCCACACCCACAGTGCTGGCGGTCGGCGTCGTCACCGTGCGCCGATAGGTTTCGTCGCTGCGCGCATGCAGGTAATACAGCCCGGCGACCGCTTCCAGCGCACGGTCGCGCGGGGTCTGGATGCGCAACTCCTGCGAATACTGGGTGTAGCCCAGGTCGCCACGGTCGTGCGAGGACGGAAACGCCGCGCTGCGCTGCGCGGTGCGGTCGCCATCCTGGAACTGGGTGTTGTCCCATTGCCGCCACGCGCTGATCGAGGTCAGCAGCGCATCGCCGAGTTGCTGGTCCAGCTGCAGCGAGGCACCCTTGTTGATGTCGTCCAGATACGTGCGGTAATCGCTGTTGATCTGCCGGTTGTCGGCACTGGCGACGACCGGTGCCAGCGCCGCGGCGAAATCGGCACGCGTGCTGGCCACCACCACACCGCTGGGCGCGTCGCTGTGCGATTGCAGGTAGTCGGCGAGCAGCGTCGCGTTCAAGTCAGGGTTCGGGCTCAGGTCCAGCCGCAACCGCGCGCCGGCGCGGCGGTAGCCGTTGACGGTCTGGCCGTCGGCCACATTGCGCACGTTGCCGCCGTAGGCGGCCCACAACGCCGACACGCTGGCCTTCAGCAGCTCCGGCACCAGCGTGCCGCCGACGCTGGCACGCACGCGGTCTTCGTCGCCGCCAGCGAAGTGCGAGTAGTCCACAGAGCCGCCGAACAGCTCCGGCGCCGGCTTGCTGACGATATTGAGCACGCCGGCCGAGGCGTTCTTGCCGAACAAGGTGCCCTGCGGCCCGCGCAGGACTTCGATGCGTTCGACGTCGAGCAGGTCCAGCGTGGCCTGGCCCGGACGCCCCAGCACCACGCCGTCGATCACCGTGGCCACGCTGGGCTCGACCCCGGGCGAGGTGGAGATGGTGCCCACGCCACGCAGGAACAACGAGGTGTCCTTGTTGGAGGCACCGCTGCGAAAGGTCAGGCTGGGCACCAGCGCCGGCAGGTCGGCCACGCTGTTGCGATTTTCGCGCTCCAGCGTCTCGCCCTGCACCACCGATACCGCCACCGGCACCTGCTGCAAGGTGGTTTCCCGGCGCGTGGCGGTCACGGTGACCGCGCCCAGGGTCTGCGCACCGCGCTCCGGAGGCGCGGCAGCCTCGCCCACTTCATCGGCCAGCACCGGCGCACATGCCCATGCCAGACTCCACGCCAGCACCTGCGGCCTGGCCAACCATCTCGAAGCAGCGAGGATCCTTGCAGGGGTCCGGTGTCGCGCAGGCATGTACGTCCTTTCGTGGCGTCGGCTGTCTTGCAGCAGCGCGGGGGAGATGTGCGAATCGGCGAGCGCTGTGCATGCACGCCGACCCGGGCGCAGCGCAGGCCGAAGCGGCGCTGCAATGCGGTAGCGCATGCTGTTTGCAGCGGCCGCAAGCGTCAAATAACCAATGTTTAGGTGGTTATTCACTCACACGTCGCCGCGTGCCGGCCACCCGTGCCCAGCGCTCGCCAAGAACATCGCTGCACGACGCCAGGCCAATGGCGATAATGGGTATATGGATGCACCCAAGCCCTGGCACCTCTATCTGCTGCTGTGTCGCAACGGCAGCTATTACACCGGCATCACCAACGATCTGGAGCGGCGTTTCCAGGCGCATCAGCGTGGGACCGGTGCGCGCTACACGCGTGCAAATCCGCCGCTTGAAGTGCTCGCCAGCCATCCGTATGCGGACCGTGCCGCAGCCTCGCGCGCAGAGTGGCAGCTCAAGCAGCAACCGCGCGCGCGCAAGCTGGCCTGGTTACTGGCGCAACCGCACGACGGCACCGGGTCACAGCCCGCTGACGCTTCGATCACGCCCGCCTAGCCGCGCGGTTTCTACGCTGCAGCGTCGTCAATCGCGGAGCAGCGCATGCACTATCAGCTCTATTACTGGACCGGCCTGCAGGGCCGTGGCGAATTCGTCCGGCTCGCACTGGAAGATGCCGGCGCCGACTACACCGATGTGGCGCGTGTCCAAGGCGATGAAGTGATGAATGCCTTTCTGGAAGGCACCAAAGCCGGCGCGCAGCCATTCGCGCCGCCCTTCCTCAAGATAGGTGACGCAGTGGTTGCGCAAGTCGCGGCCATCCTGCATGTCATCGGACCGCAACTGCAGCTGGTGCCGGATTCGGACGCAAAGCGCATCCACGCATTGCAGTTGCAGCTGACCATCGCCGATCTGGTGGCCGAGGTGCACGACAGCCATCATCCGATCGCCACCGGCCTGTATTACGAAGACCAGAAAGCCGAAGCCGCCAAGCGCGCCAAGGATCTGCGCAACAACCGCCTGCCCAAGTTCCTGGGCTACTTCGAGCAGGTGCTGCAACAGGCCGGCGGAACGCACGTGCTGGGCACGCATTCCTACGTGGATCTGTCGTTGTTCCAGCTGATCAGCGGGCTGGAATACATGTTTCCCAAGCGCATGAAGACGCTGTCAGCCGAGTTGCCAGGCCTGAAAGCCCTGCAACAGCGGGTGGCCGCCCGCCCACGCATTGCGGCCTATCTGGCCTCCGAACGGCGCGTGGCATTCAATACCAAGGGCATCTTCCGCCACTATCCGGAGCTGGACGCGGCATAAGCGATGGCCGGGCGCGTTGCATCGCGTGCTGCCCAACCTGCGTTGCTCCCATGCTGGAATGGTGCACGAGGCTGCATCCATGCATGCAAGGCCGCATTCGGGCGGCCTTCTCCTCACCTCACCACACGCCGCCTCAACGTCCCTGCAGCAACGCTGTCCGGATGCGCTGCAACTGCGCCTTCACTGCAGCCGCTTGCACCGGTCCCAGCCGCAGCAACGCCTTTTGACCGACCGACAGCGACTCCAGCGCGGGATCGACAAAACGGTACCGGCCACGCTCGTCGCGCTGCACCTTGATCGGCTGTGTCGGCTCGGGCGTGCGCAGCAGATGATCGATCACATCGATCACGCGGTCGTTGAAGTAGCGGTCCGGCGCGCCCAGATCGGCATAGGCCTGCTGGAACAGCGGATAGAAACGCACATAACTCCGCACCAGTGCCTGTGCATCCACCTGGGTGAACGCTGCCACGTAAGGCGCATACCGCGCCGCATTGGCCTGATCGACCACCACATTCCCGCCGGCATCGGACACCGCAAACTCGCCCACCACCGGCTGCAGCACCGAGGCGCGACGGCTGATGCTGGGCTGGGTGAGATTGTCGATCATCACCACCACGCGTTCGATCAGGTGCTTGCGCAGCACGATCGACAACGCGCCATCGTCCTGCACCAACTCCAGCAAGGCCTGCCACGCAGCCCCATCGCTCTGTGCCAGCGCGGGAATCGCTGCGTCGGCGGCATCGGCCGATGGCTGCTGCACCGGATGCCGCGGCCCCGCCGGTGCCGGCGGCGCGGGGGTCACCGCCGCTGCCACCGCGCTGGCGGTCTGGCTGATCGGCGCAGGCAATGCGCCCGGCGCAGTGGGTGACCCGCTGAATAGCCACCAGGCGGCGCCAGCCACCACCGGGACCACCAGCAGCCACGGCCAACGCGAAGACTTGGATTGCATCGTGGAACTCCTTACATCGACAACATCCAGGGTGTGACCATGAGATATCGCGGTGGTTCCATCGATGTGCGGCGATGACGCGATCAAGCAGGCATGTGCATCGCGCGTAAGCGATTGGCACGCGAGGATGACTGTCTCTGGCAGCAAACGCTGGCTGCAGCGCTAGAACTCACAGCCGAGTTGGTCAAGCGCACCTCATGCTCTGCTTGCAACCATGCACACCGACCATCTCGACTGGCCCTTGCCCGCCCACCGTCGCGGGACCTTACGCGGCATGGATGCCGCGTAAGAGCCTACAAGGACGTACTTGCGGCGTGTCCTGCGATGGGGGCGAGGGCCCTGCAGCCAAGCCGCACATCGTCTGCTCTACAGTCGACGCATTCGCACCGCTCAATACCTTCCAAGGCGACCGAGCGCTTGAGCTTCCGCAGCGTCTGGACGTTCCAAAGCCGAGTTGGTCGCCTGCACGGTGCCCTCACCGCTTGCGGGACACGCCGTGAATCCGTCCGTGGAGGCTCCTTGGCGGCATCCATGCCGCCAAGGGTCCCGCAACCGGCAAGGACACCGCACCAGAAAGTTGGTCGGCTGCTTTGTTGAAAGCCTGCCTGTCGCTCCGCTTGCGATGGCGTACTGAGACGCTGGTCGACGCACACCACTCCGACCAGCGCATGCCATGCACCGCTTGCAACCATGCACACCAACTATCCCGACTGGCCCTTGCCCGCCCACCGTCGCGGGACCTTACGCGGCATGGATGCCGCGTAAGAGCCTACACGGACGTACTTGCGGCGTGTCCTGCGATGGTGGGCGGGCAAGGGCCCTGCAGCCATGCCGCAGATCGCATGCTCTAGCTCTAGCTCTAGCTCTAGCTCTAGCTCTGGTTTTGGTTTTGGTTTGGCTTTGGCTTTGACTCTCGCTCACCCACATCGCCAACTCTCGAACCAGAACGACCAGCGTCGCTGCATCAAGCAACAACGCCGCCCGCCCGATGGCCGCGAGTGGCAATGTCCGCCGCTTTCAGCTTGCGAAATCCAGCCGCGCATCCACCCAGGCCGCCACGATGGCGGCGGCGACCTGCTCGGCCTGTTTCGCAGGCAGGCGCTTCTCGCGCACCAGCCATGCGGCCGTGTCGGCGCGCACCTTCGGCAGCAACGCGCGCACGGCCTTGCGCTGTGCCGCCGGCCAGTCGCTGTCTTCCCCGGTCCAGGCGGCAATCGCCTTGTCCGGATCCTCGCCGTACCGCTTGCGCAACGCCGGTGTCAGGTACAGCAATGGCGATACCGATGCGCGTAGCGCGATGATTTTCCACTCGGCGTAACTGGCATAGCGAATGGTGCCGGCGTCCTTGCTCAGGGCCTCGATCAACCCGTCAAAGCCGGCATCCAGCTGCTTCCAGCTGGCCAATGCAAACAGACCGCCCGGCGGCTCGCAGATCGGCGCAAACCCGTCGCGGGTGGAGCCATACAGCGACCCAAACGCCTCATACGCCGGCTCGCCCACTGCAGCAAAGATGAAGCAATGCACGTAAGGACGATGATCGCTGTTGTCGCGTTCGATCCACATCCGCAGCAATGTCGGCACGCGTTCCTGCGCCTGCATGGCGGGCATGCCATCCACATCGTCGAGCAAGGATGCGGCGAAGTCGTCGACCTTGCGCAGCGCCTTGCGCGCACTTTCAAACCGCGCACTCGCCAGCTTTGCATCCACGCCCGCGGCGGGGACGAACTGATGCAGATACGCCAGCCACGCCGAGGCCAGCGGCGTGTCGTAACCCTGCAACTGGCGCGCCGCCTCGGCAGGCGCGGCGGGAATCGCGGCGATGATGCGGTCCAGCGCCTGTTGCTGCGCAACGAGCGCCTTGGCCAGCACATCGGCCCTGGCCTTCAATGTGTGTTGCAGGCACTCGTCCGGCTTGGCGTCCTGCGCGCAGGCATTGCGCTGCCGCAGCCAGGCGCGTTGCTGATCACGCACGCCTGTGACCGCGTTGCGCGGCGTGGTGTCCACCAGCGCCCGGTAGGAGGTGTCCAGCTGGTCGTCCAGATTGCCGAGCGTCGGCACCGCACACAGCCGTTTTTCAACCGCCGTGCCGGCCTGCTTGCAATCGAACGACGCCGCCCACGCACTGCCGGTGCCAAGCAACAGTGCGCCACCGATGAGCACCCGCAACATGCTGGAGCAGGCTGTCATTGCACTGCGTCCTTGCGTGCGGGCAGCAGCGAGAGCAGCAGCAGGGTCACCGCCAACGCAACATAGGCACCGACGAACTGCCAGCTGATCACGCGCGCCAGGCCGTGCAGCGACCACGGAAGATAGATGCCGCCGCGCGGGTCCACCGAATGGATCAGGCCGAACAGCGTCAGCCCGGCGGCCACCAGCAGGAAGACCGCACCGCGGCGCAGCCGGCCATCGATCATTGCCGCCACTGCGGCGATCCACAGCATCGCGGTGATGATGAAGCCGTTGCCCAGCGCGAAGATCACCGCCAGCTCCGGCAAGCCATGCCCATCGAGCTTGGTGGTCAGTGCGACCAGTTGATCCGGCGGGATCCAGCCCGGCGCCTTGATGGTCAGCAGGTACGCCACCGACGGCAGAAAGCCCAGCACCATCGCACCGGCGTGCTGCCTGGGCGTGGTCTGGAACGCCTGCGTGGTGATGTCGATCGACACGTACACGATGATCGGCGCCAGCACCGCCAGCGGCAGCCACTGCACCAGCCCGGAGATCACGCCCAGCATGCCGCCGATGCCGACGAACAGGCCGGTCAGCAGCGTGTAACCGGAGCGCGCGCCCATGTGCTTGTAGGCCGGCTGGCCGATGTAGGGCGTGGTCTGTGCCACCCCGCCGCAGACGCCTGCAACCAGCGTCGCCAAGGCTTCCACCAGCAGGATGTCGCGGGTGCGGTAGTCGTCGCCCGCCGCACGTGCGCTCTCGCTGACATTGATGCCGCCCACCACCATCAGCAGGCCGAACGGCAGCAGCAGCGGCAGGTACGCCACCGTGGCCGGCAGGCCGTCGATGAAGCCCAGGTTCGGCAGCGGCAACACGATCTTCGGCGGCGTCCATTCCGGCACCGCAAAGCCCGGCGCGCCCAGGCCCGCCAGTCCCAGCCCGTAATACAGCGCAGTGCCGATCACGAACGCCACCAGCACGCCGGGCAACTTGGTCGGCAAGCGGCCCTTGGCCAGCAGCACGTACAGCAGCAGGCCCAAGGTGACGAAGCCGGCCACCGGCGAACGCAGGGTTTCCAGCAGCGGCAATAGGCCCATCAGCACCAGCGCGATGCCGGCGATGGAACCGAGCAGGGCGGCGCGCGGCAGCGCGCGCGTCACCGCCTCGCCGACGAACGACAGCACCAGCTTGAGCAGGCCCATCACCACCAGCGCGGCCATGCCGAGTTTCCAGGTGGCGATGGCGGCCGCCTGCGGGTCCAGCCCCTGTGCCTTGAAACCGACGAACGCCGGGCCCAGCACCAACAGCGCCATGCCGATGCTGGTCGGCGCATCCAGGCCCAGCGGCATCGCTGTGACGTCGTCGCGGCCGGTGCGTGTGGCCAGCCGTCGCGCCATCAAGGTGTAGAGCAGATTGCCCACCAGCACGCCGAACGCGGTGCCGGGAAACATGCGCCCAAACACCACCTCGGCCGGGAACTGGAACATCCCGACCAACGCCATCGCGATGAAGCCGAGGATGGAGAGATTGTCGACGACCAGGCCGAAGAAGCCATTGAGGTCGCCGGCGACGAACCAGCGCGGCGAGGCCGCGGTACGCGAGGAAGGGGCCGACATGGGAACCAGGAAGCGTGGGGATCGGCCGATGGTAGCCGCTGCCCCGCACGTGCGACAGCGGCGCGGTGGATCAGAGCGTGTCGCCGCGATTGCATCGGTCTGCTCCGTGCCAGGCGGCTGCGTGGCAGCAATGGCGCTACTTCATCGCCGCAGCGACCTCGATCCAGCCGACGATGTCGCCACGGCCGGCACTGCGATAGCGTACCTGCACGCGCGTGGCATCGGCGCTGACATCCAGCGCGTCGGCCCGATCGCCTTGCACCAGATAGCGCTTGGTGCTGGTCGCCGTCGGGGTGGCATATAGCGGCAGACGCGCCACCTGCACGCGCAGTTGCACCGGCATCGGCGCGTCCAGCGTGGTGCCGATCTCGCTTGACACCTTCGCCCCGTGCACGTCGTAACGCGGCCACACCGAGAGGGGCATGTCATCGCCGGTGCCTGGATCCAGCAAGGTCTGGATGTCGGGCGAGGCGATCGGCTGCTGCGTCCTGGCCACATACAAGCGCCCGTCGGCCGCGTAGCGATACACATCGGCGTACCACATCGGCCCGCCGCGGCAGGAGCTGGTCAAGCTGCGCTGCTGCTTGTCGGGCGTCAGATTGAAGAAGCCTTCGCACTGCACCGCCGGGCGCGTGGGCGCGGTCAGCGCACGAAAGCGGCGCTGCGCCGGATCGAACACGAATACCAGCACCGCTTCGTTGACCTGGCCGAGCATCGCCGACACCGCAAGATCCGGATGCCCGTCGAAGTTGTAGTCGTCGCTGTCCACGCCGGCGCCGCCTTCGCCCTCGTCCACGTCCACGTTCGCGTCGAACCATTGCTCCTTGCCGCCCGGGCCCAACACCACATGCAGGCGTGTGCCGACCAGTGTGGCGGTCGCCTGCGTGTTTGCGTCGAGCGTCACCTGCACACTGGTTTCGCGTGCAAAGGACGCAAGCGACAGCCCGCCCAGTGCGACGAACAGCAGCTTGCGCGCAGCGCTCACGCGCGTTCGGTGCAGATGTTCACGGCGCATGGTCGCCAGGCTCAGAACGACACCTCCACCGCCTGCCGCGACCACAACACCGACTGGTGGCCGGTGGCCTGCTTCCAGGCCAGGCGGATCGCCTCGATGTCGTTGCGCCGCTGCGGGGTGTCCTCGTGCAGGATCACCAGCACCTTGGTGCCCAGCCGGTTCGGCTCCTTGGCGCCGCGGAACAGCCACTGGCCGTAGGCGTCGAACACGGTCAGGCCGTCGGGAAAGCGCGGGGTCACTTCCTTGTCCAGAAACGCCCGCCACTGGGTTTGGTCGATGGTGCGGGTCTGTGGGCGGTCGGCCGGGCCGGTTTCCTCGCCCACGCCGAAGTACAGCTCGCTGCGCACCCAGCCGCGCGCGGTCGCCGGCCGCGCCGCATCGCCCTGCAGGCTGGCAGTGGTCGATCCCGGCGCGCCGCCGGGGGTGGTGGCGCAGGCGGACAGCGCTAGCATGGCGGCAAGCAGGCAGGACGGCAGCAATTTCATCGACTTCTCCACAACGGGTACGTTTAAGACGGATCGGGGGCGGGCTCATGCAGGGCCGGCATCAGTTGATGCCGGCGTGCGCGCACTGTGCCATCTCGCACACGCCTGAACAACGCGATAATATCTCTCTATCCGGATGAATGTGGACGATCCGAACCCCGTTGCGCCCCCGCCCGGCCGGATGCCGACCGCGCGGCGCGTTCGCAGTTGCTGTTGCAGGAGAGAGAAATGACCCGCCCCACCCTTTCGGCTATCGGCCTGGCCGTGGCCGCCGTGTTGAGCGCCAACGCGCAGGCCCAGCAGGCCGCCCCCGGCGCCACCACGCTGGACACCGTGATCGTCACCGGCACCCGCGCCAGCGACCGCACCGTGCTGGAATCGACCGTGCCGGTGGACGTACTCACCGCCGAGGACATCCGCAAGGCCGGCGTGGTCAACGGCGAGCTGGGCAGCGCACTGCAGGCGCTGCTGCCCTCGTTCAACTTCCCGCGCCAGTCCAACTCCGGCGGTGCCGACCACATCCGCGCCGCGCAGCTGCGTGGGCTCTCGCCCGATCAGGTGCTGGTGCTGGTCAACGGCAAGCGCCGCCACACCTCGGCGCTGGTCAATACCGACAGCAAGATCGGCAAGGGCACCACGCCGGTGGATTTCAACTCCATCCCGATCAATGCGATCAAGCGCATCGAAGTGCTGCGCGACGGCGCCGGCGCGCAGTACGGCTCGGACGCGATCGCCGGCGTCATCAACGTGATCCTGGACGACAACCCCGAGCGCGGCGAGCTGGAAGCCAGCTTCGGCGCCTACAACACCGAGGTGGAGCCGATCGATCGCCGCGTCACCGACGGCCAGACCAGCTACGCCAGCGCCAAGGTCGGCAGCCTGCTCGGCGATGATGGCGGCTTCTTCAAGGTCGGCCTGGAGCTGAAGAATCGCGAGGCGACCAATCGCGCCGGCTTCGACCAGATCCCGTCGTTCGAGGAACAGACCCCGGCCAATCTGGCGCTGGCCGGCAAGCGCAATTACGTGCTCGGCGATGGCGCCACCAAGGGCCTGAACGCCTGGCTCAACACCAAGGTACCCTTCAGCGCCAACGGCGAGTTCTACGCCTTCGCCACCTACAACCAGCGCGACACCGAAGGCGCCAATTACTTCCGCTACCCGGACGGCAGCGCCAACTGGCGTGAGCTCTATCCCAACGGCTACCGCCCGATTTCCGAGGGCGAAAACCGCGATCTGCAGATCGTCGCCGGCGCACGCGGGCAGCTCGGCAACTGGGACTACGACGCCAGCGTCAACCATGGCCGCAACGACTTCACCTACCGGCTGCGCAACTCGCTCAACGCCTCGCTCGGCCCGGGCAGCACCACGCGCTTCAAGACCGGCGATTTCGGCTTTGCGCAGACCGTGGCCAATCTGGATCTGACCCGCGTGTTCGATGCGGCCGGCGCCACCCATACCTTCGGCACCGGTGCCGAATTCCGCCGCGAGCAGTACCGCACCCATGCCGGCGACCCGGCCAGCTATGCGGCCGGCCCGT
The DNA here is from genome assembly GCF_014199025.1 of Xanthomonas sp. CFBP 8152. Classification (NCBI taxonomy): domain Bacteria; kingdom Pseudomonadati; phylum Pseudomonadota; class Gammaproteobacteria; order Lysobacterales; family Lysobacteraceae; genus Xanthomonas; species Xanthomonas sp. CFBP 8152. The sequence continues at coordinate 751,660 of NZ_JACHNO010000001.1, read as the reverse complement.
TCACCGACCGCCCCACCGGTTCGCAGGCCGGCGGCGGGCTGACCCCGCAGGACGAGGCCGACCTGTCGCGTAACGTGGCCAGCGCCTACGCCAACGTGTCCAGCCAGTTCGGCGACAAGTTCTCTACCGACCTGGCCGGCCGTTACGAGCATTACCAGGATTTCGGCAGCCAGTGGACCGGCAAGCTGGCCGCGCGCTATGCCTTCGCCCCGGCGTTCGCGCTGCGCGGCGCGGTCTCCAACAACGTGCGTGCGCCCTCGCTCAGCCAGATCGGCTACGAAGCCACCTCCACCGGTTACGACGCGGCCGGTCGCCTGACCCAGGGCCGCCTGCTGTCGGTCAACAACCCGATCGCACGCGCGCTCGGTGCCACCGACCTGAAGCCGGAAAAATCGCTCAATTACAGCCTGGGCTTCACCAGCCAGCTGGGCGATCACTTCGACCTGTCGCTGGACTTCTTCCAGATCGATATCGACGACCGCATCGCGCTGTCCGAAGACATCACCGGCACCGCGCTGACCGACTTCGTGCAGCAGAACTTCGCCGTCGCCGGCGTGCAGAGCGCCAGTTATTTCCTCAACGCCGCCGACACCCGCACCCGCGGCGCCGAGCTGGTCGGCAACTGGCGCCAGTACGCCTTCGGCGGCGACCTGTTGCTGACCGGCACCTACAGCTACGCCAAGACCGAGTTGAAGAACGTCATCGGCACCCCGGCGCAGCTGCTGGCGCTGGACCCGGCCTATGTGCTGTTCGGTGTCGAGGAGAGCAACACGCTCACCGATGCGGCGCCACGCACCCGCGCTTCCCTGGCCGCCAACTGGAACAACGATCACTGGAACCTGCAGACCCGCGTCAACCGCTACGGCAGCGCCACGCGTGTGTTCGACTTCGGCGGCGGCTTCGTGCCACGCCAGACCTATGGCGCGGAATGGCAGCTGGACCTGGAAGCCGAGTACCACCTGGGCACGCAGTGGACGCTGGCGATCGGCGGCCAGAACATTCTCGACAACTACTCGGACCGCTCCATCGACGACATCGCCTACTTCGGCAACCTGCCCTACGACGTGCTCTCGCCGATCGGCAGCAATGGCGCGTATTGGTATGGGCGGGTGCGCTACTCGTTCTGACGCCGGGATTGGTGGATTGGGGATTCGGGATTGGCAAGGGCGGCTAGTCGCCAATCCCCATTCCGAATCCCCACTCCCCGCTGTTGCATAACCTGAATATCACATCGCCTTGCGCACACTAGCGCGATGGCAGACGTGCACTCCCCCCTTCCGTCGCCGCCATTGCTGGACGATGCCTGCGCATTGTTTCTGGACGTGGACGGTACCCTGATCGACTTTGCCGACAGCCCAGAGGCTGTGCGGCTCCTGCCCGAGGTCCGTGCGGCCATCGGCCAGCTTAGCGACCGCCTGCATGGCGCAGTGGCACTGGTCAGCGGACGACCATTGTCCCAGCTGGACGCCTTGTTCGCGCCGTTGCTGCTTCCGGCCGCCGGCCTGCACGGGCACGAGCTCCGTGGCGATATCGCCGCACGCGTCGCAATGCCGCAGGACACCTCCGGGTGGCTGCATGGCCTGCACGAACGCGCCGCCACACTCGCGCATCGGCATCCTGGCGTGCTGGTCGAAGACAAAGGCGTCAGCGTCGCGCTGCATTGGCGCGCGCAACCGCTTGCCGGCCCCGAGGTTCTCGCCTTTGCGCAGCAGGAAATCGCCCAGCTTTCCGGGTATCGCCTGCAACCGGGCGACCACGTTGTCGAATTCGTGCCCGAAGGCAGCAACAAGGGTCTTGCGGTCGAACAGATGATGCAGCACGGCGCATTCGCCGGCCGCACGCCGGTATTCGTCGGCGACGATCTCACCGACGAATTCGGCTTCGCAGCTGCCAATCGCCTCAGCGGCTGGAGCGTGCTGGTCGGCGCTCGCGCCCGGACCAGCGCGCGCTTCCGCGTCGATGGCACTGCCGACGTGCATGCGTGGCTGCAACGCAACGTGCGCCAGGCCTGAACGCGGCGCGCCGTCCCCTCTTCATTCTTCAAAAGGATCGTTCGCACTCCATGACCGAGCCAAACCTGGATCTGGGCGTCATCGGCAACTGCAGCTTTGGCGCATTGGTCGATCGGCAGGCGCGTGTGGTGTGGAGTTGCCTGCCGGCGTTCGACGGCGACCCGGCGTTCTGTTCGCTGCTCTCGCCCAAGCGCAAGGGCGGCGACTTCGCCGTGGAGCTGGAAGACTTCGCCAGCAGCGAGCAACACTACCTGCCCAATACCGCAGTGCTGCGCACCGTGTTGCGCGACCACCACGGTGGCGAGGTGGAAGTCATCGATTTCGCGCCGCGCTGGCGCAACAACGGGCGTTTCTATCGGCCCGTCAGCATCATCCGGCAGATCCGCCCGCTCGCCGGCAACCCGCGCATCATCGTGCGCGCCCGCCCGCTGGCCGACTGGGGCGGCCGCACCCCGGAAACCACCTGGGGCAGCAATCACATCCGCTGGGTGCTGCCCGAATTCACCCTGCGCCTGACCACCGATGTGCCGGTACGCTTCGTGCGCGACGGCCTGCCGTTCGTGCTCAGCCACCCGGTCAACCTGGTGCTGGGCGTGGACGAATCGCTGACCCGCTCGCTCACCGGCTACGTGCAGGAAGCGCAGGAACGCACCGAAGAATACTGGCGCGAATGGGTGCGCTACCTGTCGATTCCGCTCGACTGGCAGGAAGCGGTGATCCGCAGCGCGATCACGCTCAAGCTGTGCCAGTACGAAGACAGCGGCGCCATCATCGCGGCGATGACCACCTCGATCCCGGAGGCGCCCAATACCCCGCGCAACTGGGATTACCGCTATTGCTGGCTGCGCGACGCCGCATTCGTGGTGCGTGCACTGAATCGATTGGGCGCCACGCGCACGATGGAGCAGTTCATCGGCTACATCTTCAACATCGCCACCGCCGACGGCACCATGCAGCCGCTGTACGGCATCGGTTTCGAATCGCAGCTGGAAGAGCACGAAGTCGAAACGATGGACGGCTACCGCGGCATGGGTCCGGTGCGCCGGGGCAACCTGGCCTGGATCCAGCAGCAGCACGATGTCTATGGCAGCGTGGTGCTGGCGTCCACCCAGCTGTTCTTCGATCTGCGCCTGAAGGATCAGGGCGATGCGGACACCTTCCGCCGCCTGGAGCCGCTGGGCGAGCGCGCCTTCGCGCTGCACAACGTCCCCGATGCCGGCCTGTGGGAGTTCCGCGGCCGCGCCGAAGTGCATACCTACACCGCTGCGATGTGCTGGGCTGCCTGCGACCGGCTGTCCAAGATCGCCGACCGGCTGGTGCTGCCCGAACGCAGCGTGTACTGGCGCGAGCGCGCCGATACCATCCGCGAGCGCGTGCTGAGCGAGGCATGGAGCGAAGAACGCGGTCATTTCACCGATACCCTCGGCGGTCACCGCCTGGATGCATCGCTGTTGCTGCTGGCCGATATCGGCATCGTCGCCAACGACGACAGCCGCTTCGTGCGCACGGTCGAAGCGGTCGGCCGCGTGCTCAAGCATGGCGATGCGCTGTATCGCTATATCGCACCGGATGACTTCGGTGAGCCGGAAACCAGCTTCACCATCTGCACGTTCTGGTACATCGACGCGCTGGCCGCGATCGGTCGCAAGGAGGAGGCGCGTGAACTGTTCGAGCGCATTCTCTCGCGCCGCAATCACCTCGGCTTGCTGTCCGAAGATCTATCGTTCGAAGACGGCGAAGCCTGGGGGAATTTCCCCCAGACCTATTCGCATGTGGGTTTGATCATTGCAGCGATGCGCTTGTCGCGGAGCTGGCAGGAGGCGTCATGAGTCGTTTGGTGGTGGTATCCAACCGCGTTGCAGTGCCCGGCGAAAACCGCGCCGGCGGGCTGGCGGTTGGCCTGTTGGCTGCGCTCAAGGAGCGCGGCGGTGTGTGGTTCGGCTGGAGCGGCAAGACCGTACGCGGCGACAGCGGCGGCATGCACGAGCAGACCGAGGGCGACATCAAGTTCGTCACCATGGACCTCAACAAGCGCGACATCGATTCGTACTACAACGGGTTCGCCAATCGCACGCTGTGGCCGCTGCTGCACTTCCGCCTGGACCTGGTCGATTACGACCGCGCCACCCGCGAAGGCTATATGCGTGTCAATCGGCTGTTCGCCGAGAAGCTGGCGCCGTTGTTGAAAGACAGCGACACGTTGTGGATCCACGATTACCACATGATTCCGCTGGGCGCGATGCTGCGCGAGCTGGGGGTGGGTTGCAAGATGGGCTTCTTCCTGCACGTGCCGATGCCCTCGGCCGATCTGATGCAGGCGATGCCCGACCATGCACGTTTGTTCAGCACGTTTTATGCCTACGATCTGGTCGGTTTCCAGACCCAGCGCGATGCCGAGCGCTTCAAGGCCTATGTGCGCCTGTTCGGTGGTGGCCGCATTCTCGACGGCGACATTGTCGAAGGTCCCGGCGGGCGTCGCTTCAGTGCCGCGGCCTTCCCGATCGGGATCGATACCGACCTAATCGCCCACCAGGCCAAGGCCTCGGTCGGCAAGCAGGCAGTGCGCGATCTGCGCGAAAGCCTGCGCGGCCGTCAGCTGGCGATCGGCGTGGACCGGCTGGATTACTCCAAAGGCCTGCCGGAACGCTTCCAGGGATTTGAGCGCTATCTGGAGCGCTATCCGGACCAATCCGGCAGCCTGACCTATCTGCAGATCGCGCCGGTCTCGCGCGGCGACGTCAACGAATACCGCCAGCTGCGCGGGCAGCTGGAGCAGATCGCCGGCCATATCAACGGTGGTCATGCCGAACCGGATTGGACGCCACTGCGCTACGTCAACCAGAACTTCAGCCACGCAACGTTGACCGGTTTCTATCGCGCGGCCTCGGTCGGGCTGGTCACGCCGCTGCGCGACGGCATGAATCTGGTCGCCAAGGAATTCGTCGCGGCGCAGGATCCGCAGAATCCAGGCGTACTGGTACTGTCGTTGCTGGCCGGTGCAGCCGACGAGATGAAGGAGGCGCTGCTGGTCAATCCACACGATCTCGACGGCGTGGCCGATGCGATCGCCACCGCGGCAAGCATGCCGCTGGCAACCCGCATCGAACGCTGGCGGGCGATGATGGATCATCTGTGCAAGAACAACATCAATCATTGGCGCCAGCGCTACCTGCAGGCGCTTGCAGATATCTGAATCCGGCTTTCGCGAGCTACCGGCACGCAGACGCGCTGCGTACCGGCAGCGCCCCGCTCCCCTCTGGCACGCCGGTTCTCGTTCCGTCACGGACACGAACGTCGTTGCGGTCTAAAATATTCACATGAGTAGCGCTGAGGACCCTGGGAGGGGCTGCGCGTTCATATCCGGACGTTCTGGTTTAGGACGTTTTTGTTAGATCGAAGGCCGCCCTTTGCCAGCCCGTGATCTTTCTCCCTCCACGACTCGCCACCGCCTGCCGGTGCCTGGGTCCTTCCTGACATCTCAAAATGACTGATCAATCCTCAAAACGTGGACTAGGCACCTGGCTGCTGGTGGTCTATGCCGTGGTGATCGCCGTGCTCGGTGCGGTGCTTGCCTACGAGGGCGGCCGCCTGGTCGCCGTCGGTGGTTCCTGGTATTACCTGCTGGCGGGCATCGGCCTGTTGCTGGCCGGCGTATTGTTGGCGCTGGGCAAGCGTGCCGGCCTGTGGCTGTTTGGCGCCACGCTGGCTGCCACCATCGCCTGGGCGCTGTGGGAAGTGGGCCTGGATGGCTGGGGTCTGGTGCCGCGTCTGGCCTGGATGTCGGTGCTGGGTCTGCTGCTGCTGCCGTTCTGGGGCGTGGCCCGTCGACGCATGCAGCCGTTGTCGGGGCTGGGCTATGTGCTGGTGACCGGCGTACTGCCGATCCTGGGCGCGACGCTGATCCTGTGGCCGTTGCTGCTACCGCGCAATGTCGAGCTGGCCGATGCCTCCACGCTGCCGGCCGGGGACGCTGCTCCGTTCAGCCGCACCAACGTGCCCAGCCCGGACGGCAACGTCGCGGCCAACCACGATGCCAGCAACTGGACCTCGTACGCCGGCTCCAACCTGTCCAACCATTACACCCCCGGTGCGCAGATCACTCCGGAGAACGTCAAGAACCTGAAGGTGGCCTGGGAATTCCATACCGGCGATCTGAAGCCGGCCGGCTCCAAGCTGGGCTACGCCTTCCAGAACACCCCGCTCAAGGTCGGCGACCTGCTCTACATCTGCACCCCGACCCAGAAGGTGATTGCGGTGGAAGCGGCCAACGGCAAGGAGCGCTGGCGCTTCGACCCGCAGACCAATCCGAAGGCGATGGCCGGCGTTGCCGCCACCACCTGCCGCGGCGTGTCGTACTACCAGGCGCCGCAAGGCACCGCCGAGTGCCCGACGCGGATCTTCTGGCCGATGGTCGACGGCCGCCTCGGCGCGCTGGACGCGCAGACCGGCAAGCTGTGCACCAGCTTCGGCACCAACGGCTTTGTCGATCTCAATGCCGGCACCGGCAACACCAAGCCGGGCTTCGTCGGCCCGACTTCGCCGCCGGTGGTGATGCGCGGTGTGGTGATCCAGCCCACCGGCCAGGTGCGCGACGGCCAGGAAGGCGATGCACCGTCCGGCGTGGTGCGCGGCTTCGATGCGCTCACCGGCCAGCTGCGGTGGGCCTGGGACCTGGGCAACCCGGCGATCACCGCCGAGCCGCCGGCCGGGCAGACCTATACCCGTTCGACCCCGAACGTGTGGTCGCTGATGGCCGCCGACGACGAGCTGGGCCTGGTCTATCTGCCGACCGGCAACGCGTCCGGCGATTTCTTCGGCAAGGGCCGCACTCCGCAGGATGAGGAATACACTGCCGCGCTGGTGGCCGTGGATGCGGCCACCGGCAAGGAGCGTTGGCACTTCCGTACCGTCAACCACGACCTGTGGGATTACGACATCGGCCCGCAGCCGAACCTGGTCGACTGGCCGGTGGCTGGCGGCGGTACCCGTCCTGCGGTAATCCAGGCCACCAAGTCCGGCCAGGTGTTCGTGCTGGACCGCGCGACCGGTGCACCGATCATGCCGGTCAAGCAGATCGCCGTGCCGCAGGGCACCGATCACGGCGACTGGACCGCGGCCACGCAGCCGATCTCGCCGGGCATGCCCAATACCGTGGGCGCACCGAGCCGCGAGTACGAGACCATCGTCGAGTCCGACGCCTGGGGCATGACCCCGTTCGATCAGCTGGCCTGCCGTATCCAGTTCAAGCAGCTGCGCTATGAGGGCATGTTCACCCCGCCGACCCTGCAGGGCTCGCTGGCCTTCACCGGCAACCACGGCGGCATCAACTGGGGCGGCGTGTCGGTCGATCTGCAGCGCGGCATCATGGTGATGAACAGCAATCGCCTGCCCTACACCCTGCAGGTCTACACCCGCGAAAAGATGGACGAACTGGGCGTGGTGTCGGTGTTCGACGGCAAGAGCAAGACGCCCGGCTACATGGCGCAGAAGGGTCTGGCCTACGGCGCCCGCAAGGAGCCGTGGATGTCGCCGCTCAACACGCCGTGCGTGGCACCGCCGTGGGGCTACATCTCCGGCGTGGACCTGCGCACGCAGCAGGTGATCTGGCGGCGTCCGCTGGGCACCGGTTACGACCAGGGCCCGATGGGTATCCCGTCCAAGACCAAGTTCGAGATCGGCACGCCCAACAACAGCGGCTCGCTGGCCACCGCCGGCGGCGTGACCTTCATCGGCGCGACCCTGGACGACTTCATGCGCGGCTTCGATACCCGCACCGGCAAGCAGGTCTGGGAGACCCGCGTGCCGGCCGGCCCGCAGGCCGCCCCGCTGAGCTACACCATCGACGGCAAGCAGTACATCGTGGCCGCAGTGGGTGGCCACGACCGCATGGAAACCAAGTCGGGTGACAGCGTCATCGCCTGGGCGCTGCCCGACGACGCAGGCGCCAAGCCGGCGAAGTAAGCCGACGCGGCGTCAGCAAGTTCTGCATCGATAGACCGGTCATCGCGAGATGGCCGGTTTTTTTTTTGGGATTCGGGATTCGGGATTCGGGAATGGGGAATGGGGAATGGGGAATGGGGAATCGGGAATCGGGAATCAGGAATGGAAAAGCGCTTTTCTGTTGCCGTCCGGGTTGGGCTGGATCGGTGGTGCGCCGGATTCCCGATTGCCCATTCCCGATTCCCCATTCCCGATTCCCTATTCCGCGCTCTTCGTGGCGTCGCACGGATGGCGCTGCCGGCGCGTCTTGGCCGGGTGCACGCGATCGGATCGCGTGGGGTGGCGGCCCGCGAAGTGCCTGCGGGATCTATCCATACTTCACTCAGAATTTACAATTGCGAGGCCGGCGTGCAGGTGCAAAAGACGGTGTCGCGGTGCGCTTAGCTGCTCTGAAGCCGCTTCCAAATCAAACACATCGGCATTTCAGGGATCCGGCCCGACAGATTCCGACGAACGGCGATTTCACGCCGTCATGATTCGGGCTGGAGCGCCGATACCCATGGAACCCCACGCAGTGCAGGACAGCGCTCCCCACTTCGAATCACGCAGTTGGACTCAGCCTATGTCGCCCTCACACGATGCCACCGCCGTCTGCCGCCCGCGCCCCGGCCGGAACCTTGCGCGTGCCACGACCGCATGGCTGCCTGCCGTCGCACAGATCGGGCTGCTGGTCCTGCTGACCCTGTACGCCGCAACGTTGCTGCCCGGCGGTCTCTGGGGCGGGTTGGGTCGCTTGCTACCGGCGCCGCTGGTGCTGGGCGCGGCAAGCGCCGGGCTGTGGTGGTGGCCGCGCCGTCGCAACGTCGCGCAACTGCAACAGATCCTCGGCACGGTGACGGCCATCGGTGACGGGCGCTTCCAGCGTCTGGATCTGCGCCATGCCTCCGGCGAGCTCGCGCCGGTGCTGCACGCCCTGCAGGCAACCCAGGACAAGCTGGGCATCCACATCGATGTGATGGAACAGGGCCTGCGCCATGGGCAGTTCGTGATCAAGGCGCTGGACGATCTGGACACCATGATCCGCATCGCCGACGACGACGGCCAAGTGCTATTTGCCAACCGCAAACTGCTCGCGATGCTCAAGCTGATCGAGCCGGATGTGCAGAGCTTTCGCCCCGGCTTCCATGCCGATGGCTTCGTCGGCGGCAGCATCGGCGACATCTATCCTGACAGCCAGGCCGCGATCGACCGCATGCGCGCATTGACCACCTCCGGGGCGGTGCGCGCGCCCTTCTTTGGCCGCCAGATCGACTTCGTCTACAGCCCGATCATCGCCGCCGACGGCACCAAGCTGGGCACCATCGCGCAATGGATGGACGTCACCGCACAGGTCAACGCCGAGCAAGCGCTGATCCAGATCATCGATGCCGCCGCGGCCGGCGATTTCAGCCGACGCATGCAGATCGACGGCATGGACGGCGTGTTGCGGGCGCTGGCCCAGGGCATCAACCGCATCTACGACTCGGTGGAAATCCACCTGGCGGCGCTGGCACGCGTGATCGGCGCCATGGCAGAAGGCGACCTCACCCAGCGGGTGGACGGCGATGCGCACGGCATCTTTGCGCGTCTGCGCGACGACACCAACCAGACCGTGACCCGGCTGACCGAGATTATCGGCGGCATCCAGGTCGCGTCGGACACGATCCGCCGCGCGGCGGTGGACATCGCCGCCGGCAACACCGACCTGTCCGAGCGCACCGAGCAACAGGCGGCCAATCTGGAAGAAACCGCCAGCTCCATGGAAGAACTCACCTCCACCGTGAAGCAGAACGCCGACAGCGCGCTGCAGGCCAATCGGCTGGTGGTGGGCACCGGCGAAGTCGCGCACAACGGCGGCCAGGTGATGGACGATGTGGTGTCCACCATGGGGCAGATCAGCACCGCCTCGCACAAGATCGGCGAGATCATCGGCGTCATCGACGGCATTGCCTTCCAGACCAGTATCCTGGCGCTCAATGCTGCGGTGGAAGCCGCCCGCGCCGGCGAACAGGGCCGCGGCTTTGCGGTGGTCGCCTCGGAAGTGCGCGCCCTGGCGCAGCGCTCGGCCGATGCGGCCAGGGAGATCAAGACGCTGATCGCCGACTCCACCGGCAAGGTCGAGCGGGGCTCGGGCCTGGTGCATCGCGCCGGCGCGACCATGCGCGAGATCGTCGGCTCGGTCAAACGCGTCACCGACATCATGAGCGAAATCACCGCCGCCAGCGCCGAACAATCCAGCGGCATCGAACAGGTCAACCGCACCGTCGCGCAACTGGACGAAGTCACCCAACGCAACGCCGCGCTGGTGCAAGAAGCCACTGCCGCTGCGCGCAGCCTGGAAGAGCAGGCCGTGGAGCTGGCCGATGCAGTGTCGATCTTCCGCCTGCAGCCTGCGCACAGGGGCGAACAGAAGCTAGCGCGCGCAAGCTTCAAAAACGCGGCCGCGTAAGCCGCCGGCACCCCGAATCACGAAATTACCGTAGGAGCGCACCCGGGCGCGACGAAGCCTTCCCGGTAACGCCGCATCGCGCCCAGGTGCGCTCCTGCGTCGGGCGGTGGGCGCTAGTCCAGAAACCGCTCGCGCTGCTCTGGGTTCGGCAGCATGCAATGGTCAGTGCGACCGAACCAGCGGTAACGATTGCGTGCGATCAGGCGATAGCCGATGTCGCGCACGCTGCGCGGCACAACGCGCAGCACCGTGACCAGCCGCCAGAAGCCGCCCAGGCCGACCAGCACCCGCACGATCGCATCGCTGTCGGTCCACGCACCGCGGTCATCCACCAGCAGAAACGACAACGGGTCGTCCGGATCCAGGCCATGCTGCTGCAACAGCGCGCGCCCGGCCTGGCCCTGCATTGCGGCAAAGCGATAACGCCCGCGTCGATCGTGGCGCAGTAGGAACCCGACCCAGCCATTGCACAGCAGGCACACGCCATCGAACACGATGCTCGCGGGCACCGCGCGTGGCTGACGAGCAGGCGGCTCCACGCGAGACGGCTTCGAGTGAGCAGGCTCCAACTGGGACGGCTCCAGCCCAGACACGTCAGCGAGCGCTGGATCAGCGCGGTTCAAGCCAGCCCTCGTAGCGAATGAACGGGCCGACCAGCGGCAAGTGCACGTCGACCAGGAATCCGTAACGCCCGGCGTCGGCATGCTCGCGGCACCGCACCTGCTCGAACCAGCACGCGGGCAACGGGATCCAGCCCAATGCCCACACGCGTGTGGCCTGCCAGTACAGCGATTGCGCATCGGCGCGTAACGCGAATTCGAACCGCACCGCGCCCAACTGTTCGCGCAAGCCAGTGCCATCGCGCCATAGGCGCGAATGCATCGGCAGGCCGCCAAACCGCCGATGCCAGCGCTCGCCGGTCGCGTCGGCAAGAAACTCCACTTCGACCTCCACCTCGCCACTGCGCGGCAACCGGCTCAGCAACGCCAGCAACGGGACCAGCGCATGCATGCCGCGTTGAATCTTTGCCCGTCCCACGAAGATCTGACGCTGCTGCACCGAATGCAGCGCGCGCACCGGCGCAGGCAGCCGCGCAAACGCGTCCTGCCCCAGCACCTGCGCGAACAACGGCATGCTCAGGGCGCGATCCAGGCCAGCGTGGCCATGCGTCCGCTGCGGCGGTCGCGACGATGCGAGAAGAAGCGTTCCGGCTCGGAAATGGTGCACAGCCCGCCGCCGTGGATGGCGCTGGCCGGTACACCCGCATGCTGCAGGCGCTGACGCGCCAAGGCATACAGGTCCACCCGCCAATGCCCCGGGCGGGTCGCAACGAATGCGCGTTGCGCCTGCGCATCGTGCGCGACAAAGGCGTCGAACACGTCTTCACCGATTTCATAAGCCTGTGGTCCCGCTGCCGGCCCCATCCATGCCATCACTTGCTGCGGCGGCGTGCGCATCGCCGCCACGCTGCGCTCCAGCATGCCGTCGGCCAGGCCGCGCCACCCTGCATGCGCGGCGGCCACTTCGCTGCCATCGCCAGCGGCGAGCACGACCGGCAAGCAATCGGCGGTGAGGATCGCCAGCACCACGCCGGGCACGGCGGTCACCGCTGCATCGGCGACCGGTTCCTGCGCACCTGGCGCGCCAGTGCCTGCTGCGTGCTGCTGTTCGCCGGGCGCGAGCACGGGCGCGTCGACACGCAACACCTCCACCCCATGCACCTGACGCAGCCACTGCGGGGTGCCGGGCAGTGCCAGCGCCTCGACCAGCAGCGCCCGGTTGCGTTCCACCTGCTCCGGCGCGTCGCCCTCGGCACTGTTGCGGTTGCCGAGGTTGAGCGTATCGAACGGCGCCAGCGAGCCACCCAGCCCATAACGCAACGTGGTCAGCGCGTGGACGCGCGGCGGCGCCGGCCAGGCGGCGGGCAGCACGAAGGGGGCGGCGGTGGCCACGTCAGCGGCGTGCCAGCTCGGCGGCGCGTGCGCTGTCTTCGCGCAGCGCGGTCATCAGCCGCTGCAGATCGGCCGGCACCGGCGCGCTGGCGCGCACCGGCTCGCCGCTGACCGGGTGCAGGAATTCCAGGGTTTCGGCATGCAGCGCCTGGCGTTTGAAGGTGCGCAGCTCGTGCACCAGTTCGTCGCTGGCGCCCTTGGGCAGCTTGAGCGCGCCGCCGTACAGCGGGTCGCCGACGATCGGCGACTTCAGATGCGCCATGTGCACGCGGATCTGGTGGGTGCGCCCGGTTTCCAGCCGGCATTCCAGCGCGGTGTGCGCGCGGAAGCGCTCGCGCAGGCGGTAATGGGTGACCGCATCGCGGCCATCGTCGCGCACCGCCATCTTCAGGCGATCGCGCGGATGGCGGTCGATCGGCGCGTTGGCGGTGCCGCCGGAGACCAGCGCGCCCACCACCACCGCCAGGTACTGGCGATGCACATCGCGTGCGGACAGTTGTTCCACCAGCGCCGTCTGCGCCTGCACGGTACGCGCCACCACCATCACGCCGCTGGTGTCCTTGTCCAGCCGATGCACCACGCCGGCGCGCGGCACCGCCGCCAGCGCCGGGTCGCGGAACAGCAAGGCGTTGACCAGGGTACCGTCCGGATTGCCCGCGCCCGGGTGCACCACCAGCCCGGCCGGCTTGTCGATCACCAGCACCTGGTCGTCTTCGTACAATACGCTCAGCGGGATGTCCTGCGGCGCGGCGTGGGTCTGGGTTTCCAGCACCACCTGCACCTGCACGCTCTCGCCGCCGCGCAAGGTGTCGCGCGGGCGCGCCATTTCCCCGTTCAGCAGCGCATCGCCGGACTTGATCCACTCCGACAACCGGGAGCGCGAGAATTCGGGGAACAGCTCGGCCAGCACCGCATCGAAACGCCGTCCTGCGGCGTTGTCGGGCACGATGGCCTGGCGGATGGACGGGTCGAGGGGTTCGGCAGATGGGTCGGACATGGACACGGGCACTCAGGCAAAAGCGGGAATTTGGGGGTCCGGGCGACGGGAGTCAGTCGCCGGACAGGCCACTAGGCTATCATCGCGCTCTCGTTTTCCTGATGCGTCCTGCCCAGACCCATGATCCGACGGTCCACGTTTTCCGCGCCTGTGCGCCTTATTGCCCTCATGCTGGCCATGGCGTTCGTCGTCACCGGCTGCCACCGCGGCACCAAGGACAAGAATCCCGATGAAGGCATGCCGGTCGAGCAGCTCTACGGCAAGGGCCACGGCTTGATGGAGAAAGGCAACTGGGCCGGCGCCGAAGCCAGTTACAAGCGCCTGATCGCCCAGTATCCGTACGGCCCGTACACCGAGCAGGCGATGATCGAAACGGCCTACGCCCAGTACAAGGCCGGCAAGCACGACGACACCGTGTCCAGCGTCGACCGCTTCATCCGGACCTACCCGACCCATCGCAACATCTCGTATCTGTACTACCTGCGCGGGCTGGCCAACAGCAACCGCGACACGGTGTTCCTGCGCCGTGTGTGGTCGCTGGATCCGAGCCGTCGCGATCTGTCCTCGCCGCAGCAGGCCTACAACGACTTCAACACCGTCACCGACCGCTACCCGAACAGCCGCTACGCGCCGGATGCGCGCAAGCGCATGATCGAGCTGCGCGACGTGTTCGCCCAGCACGAGCTGGACAACGCGTTGTACTACCTGCGACGCAACGCCTGGGTCTCGGCGGCCGGTCGTGCCAACTACCTGCTGGAAACCTATCCGCAGAGCGCCTACCAATATGACGCGGTGGCGGTGCTGGCCGAGGCCTATACCCACCTGGGCAACAAGACCCTGGCCGCCGACGCGCGCCGCGTGCTGGAGCTCAACAGCCCGCAGCATCCGTGGTTGACCGGCAACTGGCCGAAGTATCCCTGGGCCATCCGCAAGCTCAACCCGTTCGCCGGCGAAAAGTCCGCCGCCACCGGTCAGCGCAACGCACAGATGAGCCGCGACTGAGATCATCAGGCGCTGGTGTGATGAAAAGGGGCCGCAAGGCCCCTTTTTGTTAGTGCGGCAATGCGGATGCAGCAACACGCCTGCGGTGCTCGACGACAGTGACGCCTGATCGACCGAGAGATCGGCCGTCCTGCATTACGCGCACGTGCCATCCTCCCGCAGCGGGTCGCCCCTGTCTGCGGCAGCTGCGGGCATGTCGCCAGACCCGGCACCAGGTCACCGAACCGCACCTGCGCGCTGCCTATACTCGGCCTGGAAGAGGATCCGACGCTCCGCTGGCGCCAACCCAGGAGGCCGCATGTCCCGCTGCATCGTCCCGTTCGTGCTCGTCCTGTTGCTGGCGGCCATGGCCACGACCGCCACCGCAGCACCCATCGTCTACGGCGTCAACGCCCACGACAACCGCCCCGCCTACCCCATGGCCCAGGCCGAGGCCCGCTTCAAGCTGCTGGCCGCGCGCAATCTGCGCAGCTACCGTTTCGATGTGGACCCGCGCGACTACGCAACGCTGGATGTCCTGGTCCCGCTGGCGCGCAAGTACGGCATCACGCTGCGCCCGATGGTCTACCCGATGTCGCGCGGGATCGGCTACCAGCTGGCACGCCGCTATGCCGCCGACATCAAGGTCTGGGAGATCGGCAACGAGCAGGATCTGGTACGCGCCGAGGCCGATGCGCGCATCGCGGCAATGACCACGATGTACCTGGGCATGCGCCAGGCCTCCAACGAACTGGGCGCCGGCCTGCGCTTCACCATCAACATCACCGCCTGCAACAGCGACGAACGCAGCGCCGACGCACGCTGCCCCGGCGATCGCAATGGCTCGCTGTGGTTCCTGGCCAAGGCCAAGGCGGCCGGCTTCGACTTCGACCACATCAGCTTCCACTACTACGCCTTCCACCAGGATGCCGGCTACTGGGCCGAGTTGTATCTGGGCCAGCTGCGCACCGCCGCGCAGACCTACCACACGCCGGTATTCTTCAACGAGCTCAACTGTGCGGAGATCTACACCGGCAACACCAGCGGCGGTGCCGAAGGCGACCGCGGCTGCTACGACAGTCTGGCGCAGCTGCTGCGCAACGTGCGCGCCAACTATGCCGACGTGGTGTCCGAAGTGAACGTCTACGAATTGCTGGACCAGACCACCGTCCAGGGCGCCGAAGGCCATTTCGGCCTGATGTACGACCTGGCGCGGCCCAAGCCCACCCTGGACCTGGTCACCCGCTTCGCTCAAGCACCGGCCGCCGCAGCGGTGGCCGGTGCGCCGGGCTATTGGCCGGAATAGCCATTGGTGATCGGGTAACGCCGCTCGCGGCCGAACGCACGCCGCGACACCTTCGGCCCAGGCGCGGCCTGGTGGCGCTTCCACTCGTTGAGCCGTACCAGCCGCAGCACGTGTTCCACCGTATCGGCGGCATAGCCGGCCGCGACGATGTCGTCGCGCGACTGCTCCTGGTCGACGTAGCGATACAGGATCCCGTCCAGCACATCGTACGGCGGCAGCAAATCCTGATCGGTTTGGTTGTCGCGCAACTCGGCCGAAGGCGGGCGCGAAATCACTGCCGGCGGAATCACCGGCGCTCCGCCCACGGTATTGCGCCATTTGGCCAGGCCGAACACCTCGGTCTTGTACAGGTCCTTGAGCGGCGCATAACCACCGCACATGTCGCCGTAGATGGTGGCGTAACCCACTGCGTATTCGCTCTTGTTGCCGGTGGTCAGCAGCAGCCCGCCGAACTTGTTGGACAACGCCATCAGGATCACGCCGCGGCTGCGCGACTGCAGGTTTTCTTCGGTGATGTCCGGCTGGGTGCCTTCGAACATCGGTCCCAGCGCGGCGAGCAACCCTTCGAACGCCGGCTCGATCGCGATGGTTTCCAGCCTGACGCCCAGCGCGCGGCATTGCTCGTCGGCCAGATCGTTGGACAGATTGGCGGTGTAGCGCGACGGCAACCGCACCGCGGTGACGTTGTCGCCGCCCAGCGCATCCACCGCCATTGCCAGCACCAGCGCCGAATCGATGCCACCGGACAGACCCAGCCAGACCTTGCTGAAGCCGTTCTTGCGGCAATAGTCCTGCAACCCACGCACCACGGCGCGCCAGGCCAGCGCGTCCATGCTCTCGTCGCCATCGTCCACCCACACCACCGGGGTGAAGCTGCGCTCGCCGGCGATGTAGTCCACCACCAGCCACTGATCGACGAAGGCGGCAGCGGCCGGATGCACGGTGCCGTCGCCATCGGCCACCACCGATGCGCCGTCGAACACCAGTGCGTCCTGGCCGCCGACCACGTTGAGATAGGCAATTGCCGCCCCGCTCTCGCGGGTGCGCTCGGCCAGCAGGGCATCGCGCTGGGCATGCTTGCCGCGCTCGTAGGGCGAGGCGTTGGGCACCAGCACCAGCTCGGCGCCGGCCTGCACGGTCCTGGCCAGCGGCTCGGCAAACCACAGGTCCTCGCAGATCACCACGCCCACCTGCACGCCCTTGACCGTCACCACGCAGTTGTCGCCATCCGGGTCCACGTCGAAATAGCGGCGCTCGTCGAACACCGCGTAATTGGGCAATTCGCGCTTGCGGTACGTGGCCTCGGTACGCCCGTCGCGCAACACGCTGGCGGCGTTGTAGACCACGCTGCCGGCGCTCTGCGGCCAGCCGACCACCGCCACGATCCCGTGCGTGCTGGCGGCGATGCGCGCCAGCGCTTCCTCGCAATGGGCGAGAAAGCCGGGCCGCAGCAGCAGATCCTCCGGCGGATAGCCGCTGATCGCCAGCTCGGGAAACAGCACGATGTCCGCATCGAACTCGTCGCGCGCTGCCGCGATGAAATCGATGATGCGGTCGGTGTTGCGCGCCACGGCGCCGACCGGGAAGTCGAACTGCGCCATGGCGATGCGAAGCGTCTGGGACATTGGAAGGCCTATGCGAATGCAGCTGGAGAGGCATGGCGGGGCCGCATCCGGCAAGAGACCGGGATGCAGACCGGCGTCGCCGCCAAGCCTGCATTATTCCAGATGCACGCCGGCATGCAGGGATCTGCTGCTGCCCCAGTGTTACTGGTCCACTGCGTGCGCGTCGCCTGCGTGGATGATGGCCGGCTGCGTCGTCATCGCTCGTGGATCCGTTGCCGAGCATGCACAACAGCCAAGGGCTCTAAATCGAACCGTGCAAGCCGATCGACCTAGCCGACAAGCCACTACAGACAACGACGATCGACCAAACCGCTGACACGACGCATCGCTTGGCCACCGGCTCCGGCAATCAGATATCGCCGCCACAAAAAAGGCCGCCCGAAGGCGGCCTTTCTGACGCTCACACGCTTGCGCGCGCAGCGTGCTTACTTCACCAGCGCAGCGATCGCCGCACCCAGATCGCCCGGCGAACGGACAGTCTTGACGCCGGCAGCTTCCATCGCCGCGAACTTGCCTTCTGCAGTGCCCTTGCCGCCCGATGCGATCGCACCGGCGTGGCCCATGCGCTTGCCGGCCGGCGCCGACGCACCGGCGATGAAGCCGACCACCGGCTTCTTCACGAACTGCTTGATGTACTCGGCACCGGCTTCCTCGGCGTCGCCACCGATCTCGCCGACCATGATGATGCCTTCGGTCTGCGGGTCTTCGTTGAACAGCTTGAGGCAGTCGACGAAGTTCAGGCCGTTGATCGGGTCGCCACCGATACCGATGCAGGTGCTCTGGCCCAGGCCCACTTCGGTGGTCTGCTTGACCGCTTCATAGGTCAGGGTGCCCGAGCGCGACACGATGCCGATCTTGCCCGGCTTGTGGATGTGGCCCGGCATGATGCCGATCTTGCACTCGCCCGGGGTGATCACGCCGGGGCAGTTCGGCCCGATCAGCACGGTGTCCGGATGCGAGCGGGTCAGCACGTTCTTGACGCGCAGCATGTCCAGTACCGGAATGCCTTCGGTGATGCAGACGATGACCTTGATGCCGGCCGCAGCCGCTTCCAGGATGGCATCGGCCGCGTACGGCGGCGGCACGTAGATCACCGACGCATCGGCGCCGGTGCTCTGCACGGCATCGGCCACGGTGTTGAACACCGGCAGGTCGATATGCGTGGTGCCGCCCTTGCCCGGCGTCACGCCGCCGACGACCTGGGTGCCGTACTCGATCATCTGAGTGGCGTGGAAGGTGCCCTGCTGGCCGGTGAAGCCCTGCACGATCACCTTGGTGTTCTTGTTAATCAAAACGGACATGGATAGTTCCTTCGGTGTCGTGAATCAGGCGGCGTTCTTGACAGCTTCGACGACCTTCTTGGCACCGTCGTTGATGTTGTCGGCCGGGATGATGGCCATGCCGCTGTCGCGCAGCAGCTGCTTGCCTTCCTCCACATTGGTGCCTTCCAGGCGCACCACGACCGGAACCTTGACGCCCACTTCCTTGACCGCAGCGATGATGCCCTCGGCAATCATGTCGCAGCGGACGATGCCGCCGAAGATGTTGACGAAGATGCCTTCGACCTTGTCCGAGGACAGGATCAGCTTGAACGCCTCGATGACGCGCTGCTTGTTGGCACCTCCGCCCACGTCCAGGAAGTTCGCCGGCTCGCCGCCGTTGAGCTTGATGACGTCCATGGTGGCCATGGCCAAGCCTGCACCGTTGACCATGCAACCGATGTTGCCGTCCATGGTGACGTAGTTGATGTCCAGCTCCGACGCGGTGACTTCGGTCTCGTCTTCCTGCGTCTTGTCGCGCATGGCGATCAGCTGCTTCTGACGGAACGCGGCGTTGTCGTCGCTGTCGAACTTGCCGTCCAGCGCGTACAGGTTGCCGTCGTCCAGGATCGCCAGCGGGTTGATTTCAACCAGCGCCAGATCCTTTTCGTTGAACAGGCGATACAGGTTCACCATGATGCTGGCGAACTGGCCGGCCTGCTTGGCGGTCAGGCCGAGCTTGAAGCCGAAGTCGCGGCCGTGGTACCCCTGCACGCCTTCGACGAAATCGACGTTGAGCGAGTGGATCAGCTCCGGCGTCTGCGCGGCGACCTGTTCGATCTCCACGCCACCCTCGCTGGAAGCGATGTAGGTGATGGTCTTGGTGCCGCGGTCGACCAGGATCGACAGGTACAGCTCCTTGACGATCTCGCCGGCGGTGGTCACCAGCACCAGGTTGATCGGCAGCTCGACGCCGGCGGTCTGGTAGGTGGACATCTTGGTGCCGAGCATCTTGGCCGCTGCGGCCTTCACGTCGTCGGTGGTCTTGCAGAACTTGACGCCGCCAGCCTTACCGCGACCGCCCGCGTGGATCTGCGCTTTCACCATCCAGGGGCCCTTGCCCAGGGAATTGGCGACTTCAACCGCTTCGTCCGGGGTCGCCGCGACCTTGCCGGCCGGAACGGGGATGCCGTACTCGGCAAGCAGCTGTTTTGACTGGTATTCGTGGAAATTCATGCGTCACCGTGGGAAAAGGAAACGACCGCTGCGTGCAACGCAGACCGCCAGGGCGGCACGTCAAGAGACGCGAACGGGCCGCCTATTGTGGCCGACCACGCCGTGCGGCGCAAAAGCCGGCGGGAGTGCCCGCCGTTTGCGGGGCTTGCGCCCAGCCCGGCACTATGCGCGAGCGCTGCGCGGTCCGCGCACCTGCCTATACTCGCGGCTTGCTCCAGCGGGGAATCGGTTTGCCATCCAGCCCATCGCTTATCGACCGGATCCAGTCCGCGCCGCAGCGCGAGCTGTACTTCTTTTCGCTGTACCGGGTGCTGGTGGCCGGGCTGATCGCCGCACTGGTGTTCAGCCCCCTGTCCGACGCGATCCCGGAGCCGCGTTACCCGCGGCTGGCGGCCGGCGTGGCGATCGGCTACCTGTCGCTGGCCATCCCGCTGCTGTTCTGGGGTCGCAACGAGCGCCGCCTGACCGCCACCGTGCTGTGCGCGGTGATCGCCGACATCCTCGCCGCGACCCTGGCCACGCACGCGCTGCCCGGTGCCAGCGCCGGCATCGCGATGATGCTGCTGTTCAATGTCGCCGCCGCCTCGATTCTGCTGCGCCTGCGCTACGGCATGGGCATCGCGGTACTGGCCAGTTCCGCCACCGTGCTCGAGTACCTGTGGACGGTGCTGGAAGGCGGCGGCGCCACCCGCCCGGTGGCCGAACTGGCGATGTTCGCCACCAGCTATGTCGCGGTGGCCTTCATCTGCGAGCAGATCGCCGCGCGTGCGCGCCGCAATCAGATGCTGGCCGAGGAGCGCGGCGCGCAGGTGGCCAACCTCTACGAGATCAACGAACTGATCATCCGCCGCATGCGCACCGGCGTGCTGGTGGTGGACACGCACAACCGCATCACGCTGGCCAACGAGGCGGCGCTGGCGCTGCTCGGCGATGGCGACCAGCGCAACGCCCCGGTCGACCTGTCGCTGGCCGCGCTCACTCCCGAACTGTCGCGCCGCCTGCAGCGCTGGCGCAGCGGCTGGCGCCAGGAAGAAGCCCCGCTTCAACTGGGCGCCGACCGCCCGGAAGTGCAGCCGCGCTTCGTGCGGCTGCTCGCCGACAGCGACCTGGTACTGGTATTTCTGGACGATGCCAGCGTGGTGTCGCGGCGCGCCGAATCGCTCACCCTGTCGGCGATGGGGCGCTTTTCGGCCAGCCTGGCGCACGAGATCCGCAACCCGCTGGCGGCGATCAGCTACGCCTCGCAGCTGCTGGAAGAATCCCCCGACATCGGCGATGCCGACCGCCGCCTGCTGCAGATCATCCACCAGCAATGCCAGCGCACCAACGGCATCGTCGAGAGCGTGCTCGCGCTGGCCCGCCGCGAGCGCGCAAGCCCGGACAACCTGGATCTGGCCGCCTTCGTGCGCCGCTTCGTTGTCGAGTACCGGCAGACCCTGTCGATGGAAACCGACATCCTGGAGGCCAGCATCCAGGGCAATGCCGTGCATGCCTTGGTCGACCCCAAGCATCTGCACCAGATCCTGACCGCATTGGTGCACAACGCACTCAAATACGGCCGGGTCATGGACGAGCCGGCGCGGGTGAAGCTGCGTGTGGAACGCATGGAGCGCATGGCGGTGATCGACGTGGTCGACCGTGGCCCCGGCATTCCGGAGACGGTGGCCGCACAACTGTTCCGCCCGTTCTACACCACCTCCGAACACGGCACCGGGCTGGGCCTGTATATCGCCCAGGAACTGTGCCGCGCCAACCAGGCGCAACTGGACTACGTGTCGGTGCCGGGCGGCGGCGCGTGTTTCCGGATCCTGTTGCAGGGGCCCAATAGCCTGCTCGGAAAATGAGCGGGAGCGTTGCGTCATGCCAGCCGCAAGCCAATGGCGCCGCGGCCTGCGTTAGCACTGCAATGGTGTCCGTGCGGCCAGCTGCTGCGCATCGTGCTACGCCCGCGCACCATCGTGTGATCACGTGAATCGTTACGCCGGACCCGCCCGGCAATTGTCGACTGTCATCGCCGTGGGCTATCTTGCGCCACATGAACGAACCGAAAAGTGCACTGGTTGTCGATGACGAGCGTGACATTCGCGAACTGCTTGTTCTCACCCTGGGCCGGATGGGCCTGCGCATCAGCACCGCGGCCAACCTGGCCGAAGCCCGCGAGCTGCTGGCCAACAATCCCTACGACCTGTGCCTGACCGACATGCGGTTGCCCGACGGCAACGGCATCGAACTGGTCACCGAAATCGCCAAGCACTATCCGCAGACCCCGGTGGCGATGATCACCGCGTTCGGCAGCATGGACCTGGCGGTGGAAGCGTTGAAGGCCGGCGCCTTCGACTTCGTCAGCAAGCCGGTGGACATCGGCGTGCTGCGCGGCCTGGTCAAGCACGCGCTGGAACTGAACAACCGCGACCGCCCCGCCCCGCCCGCGCCGCCGCCGGAACAGGCCAGCCGCCTGCTCGGCGACTCCAGTGCGATGGAAAGCCTGCGCGCCACCATCGGCAAGGTCGCGCGCAGCCAGGCGCCGGTCTACATCGTCGGCGAATCGGGCGTGGGCAAGGAGCTGGTCGCCCGCACCATCCACGAACAGGGCGCACGCGCGGCCGGCCCGTTCGTGCCGGTCAACTGCGGCGCCATCCCCGCCGAACTGATGGAAAGCGAGTTTTTCGGCCACAGGAAGGGCAGCTTCACCGGCGCGCATGCCGACAAGCCCGGCCTGTTCCAGGCCGCGCATGGCGGCACGCTGTTTCTGGACGAAGTGGCCGAATTGCCGCTGCAGATGCAGGTCAAGCTGCTGCGCGCAATCCAGGAGAAATCGATACGCCCGGTCGGTGCCTCCGGCGAGTCGCTGGTGGACGTGCGCATCCTCTCGGCCACCCACAAGAACCTGGGCGACCTGGTCTCCGACGGCCGCTTCCGCCACGACCTGTACTACCGCATCAACGTCATCGAACTGCGCGTGCCGCCGCTGCGCGAACGCAGCGGCGACCTGCCGCAGCTGGCCGCCGCGATCATCGCCCGCCTGGCGCACAGCCACGGCCGCCCGATTCCGCTGCTGACCCAATCCTCACTCGACGCGCTGGACCAGTACGGATTCCCAGGTAACGTCCGCGAGCTGGAAAACATCCTCGAACGCGCCCTGGCCCTGGCCGAAGACGACCAGATCAGCGCCAGCGACCTGCGCCTGCCAGCCCACGGCGGCCATCGCCTGGCCGCCAGCCCCGGCAGCGCCGCTGTCGAACCCCGCGAAGCGGTGGTCGACATCGACCCCGCCTCGGCCGCCCTGCCCTCCTACATCGAGCAACTGGAACGCGCCGCGATCCAGAAAGCGCTGGAAGAGAATCGCTGGAACAAGACCAAGACCGCCGCGCAGCTGGGCATCACGTTTCGGGCATTGCGTTATAAATTGAAGAAGTTGGGGATGGAGTAAAAGGCCGGGAGTCGGGATTGGGGAATCGGGAATCGTAAAAGCACAGGCGCCGCTTCGATGGTTCTTGCGGGACACACCGCCGTGGATTGGCTAATGCATTACCTCGCGGTGGCCCGCCGCAATTCTTGACGCTGTGGTCCAAATAAAAAAGCCTGGGACGTACAGGCCCCAGGCTTTTGCGATTCCCCAATCCCGAATCCCCAAATCCCAGCACTCAGTCCTTCGTCACCCGATTGATCTCGGCCAGGCTGGTTACCCCGTGCGCGGCCTTGACCAAAGCCGACTGGCGCAGGTCGCGGATGCCGATACTCTGCGCCGCCTCGGCAATCTGCATCGCGTTGCCGCCTTCCAGCACGATCGCGCCGATCTCGTCGGTCATCGGCATCACCTGGTAAATACCGGTACGGCCCTTGTAGCCTTCGGTGCACTCGTCACAACCGACTGCCTCATACAGCTCGATACCAGCAGCGAGCTGCTCTGCAGTGAACCCTTCCGCCAGCAACGCATGCTCGGGCAAGGTCGATTTGCGCTTGCAGTTGTTGCAAAGGCGCCGCGCCAAACGCTGCGCAATCACCAGGGTCACCGACGAGGTGATGTTGTAAGGCGCAATGCCCATGTTCATCAAGCGTGCGATGGTCTGCGGCGCATCGTTGGTGTGCAGCGTGGACAGCACCATGTGACCGGTCTGCGCGGCCTTGATCGCAATCTCGGCCGTTTCCAGGTCGCGGATTTCGCCGACCATGATGATGTCCGGATCCTGGCGCAGGAACGAGCGCAGCGCCGCGGCAAACGTCATGCCGCGTTTGTTGTTCTGCTGCACCTGATTGACGCCAGGCAGGCGGATTTCCACCGGGTCTTCGGCGGTGGAGATGTTGCGCGTCTCATCATTGAGGATGCCCAGCGCCGTATACAGCGACACTGTCTTGCCCGAACCGGTCGGCCCGGTCACCAGCACCATCCCGTAGGGCTTGTGGATCGCCTCCAGGAACAGCTTCTGCTGTTCCGCCTCGTAGCCCAGCTTCTCGATGCCCAGCTTGGCCGCGCTGCCGTCCAGGATACGCAACACGACCTTTTCGCCGAACAGGGTCGGCAAGGTGCTCACGCGGAAGTCGATCTGCTTGGTCTTGGACAGGTTGAGCTTGATGCGTCCGTCCTGCGGCACCCGCTTCTCGGCGATATCCAGCTGCGACATTACCTTCAGGCGTGCCGCGATGCGCTGGTTCAGCTTTACCGGTGCCTTGGCCACGTTCTTCAGCAAACCGTCGATCCGCAGCCGCACCCGGTAGTCGTCTTCATAGGGCTCGAAATGGATGTCGGAGGCTCCCCGACGGATCGCATCCACCAGCACCTTGTTGACGAATTTCACCACCGGCGTGTCGTCGCCCTTGGCATCGACCCCGGCATCCCCGCCGGCGCCCATGTCCTCGTCCCCGGCCGACACGTCCAGGTCGCCCATCCCCTCGTCATCGTCCCCGAGCGAAGATCCAAGCGCAGCATTGCTGGCCTGCCACTGCTCCAAGGTGCGACGGATCTGGTCCTCGTCGACCAGGATAGGCTCGACCACCAAGTTCGTATGGAACTTGATATCGTCCAGCGCCCTGGTCTGAGTCGGGTTGCTCACCCCCACGAACAATCGGTTGCCGCGCTTGAACAGCGGCAGCACCTGATACTTCTGGAGCAACTCTTCGCTGACTAACTTGACTGCGTTCTGGCTGGCATCAAAGACAGAAACGTCCATCAGGGGCATACCAAACTCAACCGCATTGGCAGCAGCGAGTTGCGCTGCCGACACCAACTTTTTTTCAGCAAACCATTGCGGCAAAGGAACTTTTGCGTTGGCTGCCTGATGCATGGCGGAGCGAGCACTAACTTCGTCTAGAGCACCGTCCTGGACCAATCGCCGGGCAATGCCGGTTATACCTACGAGATTAATGTTGTTAGTGGCAGGCCCAGCATTCATTACGCCCTCCATTTTCTGACAGAAACCGTTTCAAATACCCGAGCACGTCGATGGCAAATACTTCTGTTTAATTGTCGACGAACAAGTCCACACGACATTACCTGAGGGCGATGTCCCTGCGGATAAAGCCGAACCACTAGCTCCGCGAGGCGTCAAAGTAATTAATCCATTCCCAGCTTTTGCCGTAGTCACCACCGTAATAGCGCCATTCACTGAATTAATTGAAGTAGACGCAACATTCGCGGAAGCATCAAAACTTGAGACAAGAGACGCGCCTCGAGACAAATCCGCTGAATTTTCCGAAGCATTGACAATCACAGTAGCTTTTAATCCGCTTGCCAACACTAAAGCTTCAGATACCCGCGTACGCACAACATAGTCTTGATAAGCCGGCATAGCAATTGCGGCAAGCACTGCAATTATTGCAACAACTATCATCAACTCGATAAGGGTGAATCCGTTTATCCTCCTCATACTACCCCCCCTCGCTTTTGATTGCAATTCTGCATCTTCTTTAATCTTACAACTAAAAAGCCCCTCACTGTCAGCAAGGGGCTTTTAATTTAAAATTATTACATGTTATTAGGTGCCGGTGCAGCTGCTCGGCAAATACTTCTGCTTAATCGTAGCGGTGCATGTCCACACGATCGTACCTTCCGGCGGGGTTCCGGCGGCAAGATTATTACCACCCGCACGCGGCGTGAAGATCACATTGCCGTTGCCAGCCTTACTTGTAGTAACAACCGTAATAACACCAGTTGTCGCTGCAACTGCAGTGGAAGTTACATTCGGCGATGCATCGGCTGCAGTGGTCAAAGTAGCCCCCTTGCCGAGGTTGTTATCACCCTGGGCAGCATTGTCAGCCACTACCACTTTTAGGCCGTCAGCCAACACCATAGCCTCCGAGACGCGCGACTTGACAACGTAGTCCTGGTAAGCAGGCAGTGCAATAGCAGCCAAGATTGCGATGATCGCGATTACGATCATCAGTTCGATCAAAGTAAAGCCTTGTTGCTTCTTCATAGGTACGTCCCCTTAGAGGTGGCATGTGGAATTTTTGCTGGGCTAATTAGCAATATCGCAGCCGCAGCGGGTGTAGCAATAGGTGATAAGCACTTTTCGTGCCAACTTCGCATCTTCATCTTGTGAGTCTTCCCCGAACCAGATAGTGACAGACCTCGGACAGATTTTCAGGCCCTCGAAACACAATTGCGACGTGGCCTGCAATGTGACGCAGGCGGTCACTTTAGGACCCGCCAAGGCGCCCACCCGACATCACCACACACCATTGAGTCAGTGCCTCGGTCTCTCAAACAAGTTACTATGTGTGCCTATCCGGCCTGGGGATGGCCGATGAGGAGACTCGCATGTCCGTCGCTCGCAACGTCATCAAAAAACCAGTCGATCGAAGCACAAGCCAGCTGCAGCCGTTTATCTGGGAAGGAACGGACAAGCGCGGCGTCAAGATGAAGGGAGAGCAAGCGGCGCGCAACATAAACATGTTGCGCGCCGAACTTCGGCGCCAAGGTATTACACCAAACGTCGTTAAGCCCAAGCCAAAGCCACTGTTTGGCGCTGCAGGCAAAAAAGTGACTCCTAAGGACATCTCGTTCTTTAGCCGCCAAATGGCTACCATGATGAAATCCGGCGTACCTATTGTTGGTTCACTGGAAATTATTGGGGAGGGTCACAAAAACCCACGAATGAAGCAAATGGTTGGTCAGATAAGAACCGATATCGAGGGAGGCTCGTCCCTACATGAATCCATCAGCAGACACCCAGTTCAATTTGACGAGCTCTACCGAAACTTAGTCCGCGCAGGTGAAGGCGCGGGCGTGCTAGAAACCGTGCTAGACACAGTTGCAACTTACAAAGAGAATATTGAGGCATTGAAGGGCAAGATCAAGAAAGCTCTTTTCTACCCTGCGATGGTCGTCGTAGTTGCTCTCGTGGTTAGCGCAATCCTGCTAGTTTTCGTAGTCCCACAGTTCGAAGAGGTTTTCAAGGGCTTTGGTGCGGAATTACCTGCATTCACACAAATGATCGTAGCCGCATCGCGCTTTATGGTTAGCTACTGGTGGGCTCTATTGGTCATCGTAGCGGGGGCAGTCATCGGCTTCATTTATGCCTACAAGCGCTCGCCACGCATGCAGCACGGCATGGATCGGATTATCTTGAAGGTACCTGTCATAGGCCAAATCATGCACAACAGCGCGATCGCTCGCTTCGCCCGCACAACTGCCGTTACCTTTAAAGCCGGTGTTCCATTAGTGGCGGCGCTAGGGATTGTGGCTGGCGCCACAGGCAATAAAGTCTACGAAGAAGCCGTGCTTCGCATGCGAGACGATGTGTCGGTGGGCTACCCGGTCAACATGGCCATGAAACAGGTCAATTTATTCCCGCACATGGTGATCCAAATGACTGCCATTGGTGAGGAAGCAGGTGCGCTTGACACTATGCTGTTCAAGGTTGCCGAGTACTTCGAGCAGGAAGTCAACAACGCCGTGGATGCGCTCAGCAGCCTACTGGAACCGCTGATCATGGTGTTCATCGGCACTATCGTAGGCGGCATGGTCATCGGCATGTATCTTCCGATCTTCAAACTCGGCGCGGTAGTTGGATAAGACGTAATGGCATTTCTCGACCAGCATCCCGGTCTCGGCTTTCCCGCCGCGGCCGGACTGGGACTGCTGATCGGCAGCTTCCTGAACGTGGTGATCCTGCGCTTGCCCAAGCGCATGGAGTGGCAGTGGCGCCGCGATGCGCGCGAGATCCTGGAGCTGCCGGACATCTACGAGCCGCCGCCGCCGGGGATTATGGTGGAGCCTTCGCACGACCCAGTCACCGGCGACAAGCTCAAGTGGTGGGAGAACATCCCGCTCTTTAGCTGGCTGATGCTGCGCGGCAAGTCACGCTACAGCGGCAAGCCGATCTCCATCCAATACCCACTGGTTGAGCTGTTGACCTCGATCCTGTGCGTGGCCAGCGTCTGGCGCTTCGGCTTCGGCTGGCAGGGCTTCGGCGCGATCGTGCTGAGCTGCTTCCTGGTGGCGATGTCGGGCATCGACCTGCGCCACAAGCTGCTGCCGGACCAGCTGACCCTGCCACTGATGTGGCTGGGCCTGGTCGGCTCGATGGACAACCTCTACATGCCGGCCAAGCCTGCCCTGCTGGGCGCGGCGGTGGGCTATGTCTCGCTGTGGACGGTGTGGTGGCTGTTCAAGCAGCTCACCGGCAAGGAAGGCATGGGCCACGGCGACTTCAAGCTGTTGGCCGCGCTCGGTGCCTGGTGCGGACTGAAGGGCATCCTGCCGATCATCCTGATCTCCTCGCTGGTCGGCGCCATCCTCGGCTCAATCTGGCTGGTGGCCAAGGGCCGCGACCGCGCCACCCCGATCCCGTTCGGCCCCTACTTGGCCATCGCCGGCTGGGTGGTGTTCTTCTGGGGCAACGACCTGGTGGACGGCTACCTGCACTTCGCAGGCCTGCGTTGACCGGGGCACGACGATGAGCGACTTCATCGTCGGCCTCACTGGCGGCATCGCCTCCGGCAAGAGTGCCCTTGCCGCCGAGTTCGAGAAGCTCGGTGTGCCGGTCATTGATGCCGATGTCGTAGCGCGGCAAGTGGTGGCGCCCGGATCGATACTCGACGCTATCTCAAATCGCTTCGGTCGGGGCATCCTGCTTCCGGAGGGAACGCTAGATCGCCAGGCCTTGCGCCGAATTGTCTTCGCCGATCCAATCCAACGGAGAGCGCTAGAAGACATCACCCATCCCGCTATTCGCGCAGAATTGAAGCGCGCGGCCAAGACCGCTGAAGGTGCTTATGCCATCGTCGCCATCCCCTTGCTTACCGAAGCAGGCGGCCGTGCTACATACCCTTGGCTGGATCGTATCCTTGTCATCGATGCACCGGTCGCGCTGCAGCATACTCGCCTGGTGAAGCGCGACAGAGCTACATTTGAACTAGCAGAACGGATGATTACCTCGCAAGTATCACGCGAAGAACGACTTGCAATTGCCGACGACATTGTGAAAAACGACGGCAAGCTAGAGCAACTAAGACAAGAGGCGGTTGCCCTGGATTGGGCCTACCGCGAACAGGCAGTTACAAAGAGGACGGAAGGCAAGACCGCTGGCGTATAAGATCGTCCATAGCTTTAGCTTTACCGGCATAAAACTGCGCATTAAATATCCAATTATCCTGCCAAAGATTCCTAATCAACGCATAGAAGACGAATGATTGGATTTCACTCGAAATTCTTGCTTCTGGCATAAGTGCGCTCCGAATCGCTCATGAAACAATGCAATGGAGATCAATAAGATGAAGGATCAATCTCAGAAATTAGCGACAGCTCCTGCTGGCATAACATGGAGTTCGTTAATGAGGATCACCTTGCTGCTAAAATTTTTTCACACACCAATTATACTACTCCAATTGATTTTCACCCCCCCTATAGGGAATTCGAATCGAAAGTTTAAGCGCATCTCGCTTTTTGCATTTTTAGCGATTGCAACCAATGCAAACGCAGCCTCACCGCAATCTTGGACCACTAATGTAGTCCCTGGCGTTTTTCCCAGTGAAAATTCAGCGCTAGCTGCAGTGCGCTCCAAAGGTGATGAGTATTCCTATGCAGAAGAGCTACAGTACCTCCAACAAGAATTTGAAACCACACGGTATGTTTATCGGGCCAGACCTCGACAGCTAGAAACGGGGACTTGGCTATATACCGGAAATGGCGTTGCAGAACCTGGAGTAGCTTCTGAGGATTTGGCCAACTCCACCACTCTGGCGACTTACAACTCGCAATATCCAAGCTGTCATTTCAAAAATTTTATTCCTACCGAAGGCTGGCAGGACCAAGGTGGCTTAGGCGGGGTTCCCTCAACTCAGTCGCGAATATTCCACATGATTGCTAGTGACACGAGCAGTTGCTCTGAACTATGGACGGTGCAACAGTGGAGACGCAGGCCTGTGCAGTGCCCTAAGCACCTTGCTTGGGACGGGTCAAAATGCATACGAGACAATATCGCAACCTTGTATTCAAGACCTCTTTCCTGCTCCCCCTGTGATCTGCGAGACAATCCGATTAGCTTGACCACGGGCAACAAATTTCAGAAAGAAGTCGACCTTAATGTCTCATGGACTGATTTCTATAGAACTTATAATTCTTCCTTCAAATCCTTGGGGGGATTTGGAGGGCAGCACTGGACGCACAACTTCAACGTTCGCTTTGCTCAAGGCAACGGCGCCAATACTATCACCTATCCGAATGGCTCCCTGGTTGTATTTCAGAGTGGAGAGGCAATTGACGGCTCCGGCGACAAACTTACTTACGCCAATGGCGAATATAAACTTGAGACAGGGGATGCGCGGTATCAATTTAATAGTTATGGGCAAGCCTATTTAATTGAGCGCTCGACTGGCGACAGCATATCAATCTCTTTTGACAGCCAACGAAGAATACTTCGCGCTACCCACTCATCAGGCCGCTATATATACTTTACCTATAACGCACCCACCGGCGATGACAACTCAGAGATCGCTGCAGTTGGAGATTCGGGCGGAAATATAGCCACCTATTCTTACGATACACCAGGACGGCTAATTAACACCACTTACTCTGATGGCACGTCTAAAAGTTACCACTATGAGACAGCCCACTTCCCTGATGGACTGACAGGGATTCGAGATGAATCAGGTTTAATTTACGCAAATTATGATTACAACACCGATGGCCTGGCGACTCTTTCAGAACACGCAGGCGGCGTTAGCAGTGGAAAATTCGAGTATTTGACTGATGATCTAATCAGGCACACGGATGCCAACGGTGCAATTGAAGAAATCAAGCTATCCGCGTCCGAGCCTTATAGAAAAATATTAACCATTTCTTCGGCACAAGGCCTGATCTCAACCAAGTATAACGAATATTCCGCCGACTTCCGAAGGAGAATTTCGTCGCGAACAGACAAATCAGGAAATATCGAATCCTTCTCTTACCAAGAGCGCAACGACGTTGCCTTTGGAAGTGTAGTGATGAGCCAGCACACGCAAGCCAGTGGGACTTCCCAGCAACGCACAACAGAAATTTGGCGAAATAGAGACACTAACAGAATAGTTAAGAAAATTTCGGGGAATGTCTCGATCAATTACTTATTCAATCCACGCGGCCAAGTATTGAGTACTACGACAGAAGATCGATTTTCTGGGACGGCCAGGAGTTCGAACTCTATCTATTGCGAGCAGGCAGATGTTGAGGCAATGACATGCCCACGCCTAGGACTAGTGATGAGTACGAACGGTCCACTCTCAGGAGACCAAGATACAATTATTTTTTCATATTTTACTGCTGACAGTGCGGGATGTAATGCGCAATCCGCTACTTGTAGGTATCGTCGCGGCGACCTGCAAAAGATCACAGATGCCCTAGGCCAAACCACCGAATACCTCGCCTACGACGGCGCCGGCCGCCCGTTGTCCATCAAGGACACCAACGGCATCGTCACCGACTACACCTATCACCCGCGCGGTTGGCTGACCGCCAGCAAGGTGCGCGGAAGCGATGCGTCCAGCGAGGCCGATGACCGCATCACCCGCATCGACTACTGGCCCACCGGCCTGGTCAAGCAGGTCACCCAGCCCGATGGCGCGTTTACCGTCTTTACCTACGATGCGGCGCATCGGCTGACCGATATCACCGATAACGCGGGTAATACCGTCCACTACACGCTGGACAACGCCGGCAATCGCGTCAAGGAAGACACCCAGGACGCGGCCGGTACGTTGAAGCGCACGCTCTCGCGCGTTTACAACCAGCTGGGGCAACTGAAGACGCAGGCCACCGCGGCCAGCGACCCCACCGACTTCGAGTACGACGCCAACGGCAACGCCAGCAAGGTGACCGATGCGCTGGCAACCGCAACGCAGAGCGAATACGACCCGCTCAATCGCCTCTCGCGCACGTTGCAGGATGTGGCCGGCATCAAGGCGGGCACCATCTTCGACTACGACGCGCTGGACAACCTCACCAAGGTCACCGACCCCAAGGGTCTGGACACCAAATACGAGTACAACGGCTTTGGCGATCTGGTGAAGCTCACCAGCCCGGACACCGGCATCACCAGCTACACCTACGACAGCGCCGGCAACCGCGCCACCCAGACCGACGCGCGCGGCAACACCACCGCCTACGGCTACGACGCGCTCAATCGCCTGACCAAGGTCACCTACCCCACCACCAGCCTCAACGTCACTTACACCTACGACGTGACCCAGACGGCCTGCGCGAGCGGGGAGACCTTCTCCATCGGCCGCCTGACCAAGATGCAGGACGGCGGCGCCATCACCCAGTACTGCTACAACCGCTTCGGCGATCTGGTGCGCAAGGTGCAGACCAGCAATGGCAAGGCGCTGGTGCTGCGCTACGACTACACCGTCGGTGGCCAATTGCGGCGCATGACCTATCCCGACGGGGCGGTGGTCGATTACGTGCGTAACGCGCAAGGCCAGACCACCGAGGTCGGCGTGACGCCGGCCGGCGGCAGCCGGCAGATACTGCTGAGCAACGCCAGCTACTACCCGTTCGGTCCAGCCGCCGGCTGGACCTACGGCAACGGCCGCACCCTCGCCCGCCAGTACGACCTGGACTACCGCCCGCAAGCGATCCAGGACACCCGCCCGGGCGGGCTGGAAGTGGGCTTCGGCTTCGACCCGGCCGGCAACCTCACCGCATTGACGCCTGCCGGCAATGCCACGCCGGAGATTGGCCTGGGCTACGACGCGCTGGGCCGCCTGACCGGCCTCAAGGACGGCCTTACCGGCACGCTGATCGACGGCTACAGCTACGACGCCACCGGCAACCGCCTCAGCGCCAAGGTCGGCACGGCCACGCAGGCCTACACCTACCCAGCCGACAGCCATCGCCTCAGCGCGGTGGCCGGCGTGGCCCGCAGTTACGATGCCGCCGGCAACACCACCGCCATCGGCGGCACCGCGCGCCAGTACACCTACGACACCACCGGCCGCATGACCCAGGCTCGTCGTGCCGGCGCGGTGACCATGAACTACCGCTACAACGGCCGTGGCGAACAGGTGCGCCGCTTCCTCGGCACCACCAACACCTACACGCTCTACGATGAAGCCGGCCACTGGCTGGGCGACTACGACAGCAACGGCGCGCCCAAACAACAGGCGATCTGGCTGGACGATCTACCGGTCGGCCTGCTGGCCAATACAAACACCCTGCACTACATCGAACCCGACCACCTGGGCAGTCCGCGCGTGGTGATCGACCCCACCCGCGATGTGGCGGTGTGGGCGTGGAGCTTGAAGGGCGAAGCCTTCGGCAACACCGCACCGCATCAGGATCCTGATGGGGATGGTGTGGCACTGGTGTTGGATATGCGCTTCCCGGGGCAGCGGTACGATGCGGCGAGTGGATTAAGTCAGAACTACTTCCGGGACTATGAGGCGGCTACAGGGCGGTATGAGCAGAGTGATCCGATTGGGCTTGCCGGTGGTTTATCCACCTTTGGCTATGTCGGATCCGCCCCGATGACATCACTTGATCCTCATGGACTTCAAAGGATCAGACCACTGCCGCAACCAGGTCTGGGCGGCTTCCCAGGTGGGTACGGCAATCCGGATGACCCCTACAATTACGGAGTAAATGGCCAGCCAGTTTACCCATCAAGCCCTTCCTCCGAACAAATATTGGGGGGCATTTTGGGTTCACCATTGATGAATTCGCCGTACTCTCCCGTGGGTTCTGCGGTTCGCAATTTAGTGGATGCCGCAAATGCCCTTTGCGGAAATGAAAAGGGTGGCTGTCCGCCATGCAAGTTGGCCACGGGCCAAGTTGTGGCAGTGGGAACAATCGGATACCGACATGATCTAGTTCCGCCTTCGAAACCCCACCATCCTTACCCAGGCGATCACTATAATCTTTACCGCGCGAACCAAAACCCCAATAATTGCCAATGCTTCTGGGTCAACATTGGTGCTAGCGACGCCTCTGGCGGCCTGCCACCGCCTGCCGGATCTATACCTATAGCTGATTTTGTAAATTAGGTGATGTCATGACTTACGAGAGCGGCGAAATTATCTTACTAGGGGACACTGTCTCTCTAGGCTCCGATCTTTATGGAACCATAGTGGCAATATTCGATGAAGGGAAATATACGGAGGAATATCCTGAAGTCGATTGGTCATACCTCGCAAAAGGAGTATTGGTACTTACAAAGGATGCTGGGTTAATTCATGAAAAATCCAATCTAAATTTAGGCCTCATTCGCAGAGGTGAGCAATAGGCTTACGACGTGGATTTGATTTCGACGATCATCCTATAGTTGACATCCCAAGCAACCAGTAGCACTCTCCACCTCAAGGAGCGTAGAAACTCCGTGCATAGCGGTACCCACCTCCGTCAAACCGGTGGGTTTTTTGTGCCTGCCTGCAGGTACAAGCCGACGCGATCCTGCGTCGGGAGGGCGGCTAATACAACACTCCTTCGGGAGGAATACGCCCGCCGACTATGCACGGTTTCTAACCTCCCGACATCCCGTCGCCGGCCGGCGACGGTGCCTGTTCTTCGAAGGAGGCGTTGTCATGGCAAATGTATCGATCGTGCAGATGGGTGGGCGTCATCGCTCCGTGGTGCGCGCGGAGGTGAGGCAATGAGCCGAACGAAGCCTTCAAGCTCCAAGCGGTCCAAACCAACCGCCAAGCGCCCCGCTAACGCCAAGCAGGCGGCCACGCCGGCAAAGGACGCACAACCCATGCGGCTGGTGCCGTCACCCACGTTCGATGTGGACAACCTCGCCTTCGACCGTTGCCACAGGCCCCGCGTGGACGATCTGCCGCCGCGGCCACCGCGCAAGGCACGTACGCCCACGCGCTGCACGGTGGGCTATGCGTTCTACGATGCGGAGCCGGGCCGGCCACATAGCCAGCGCATCCCGAGCGTACGCCTACGCGGGCTGTGGCTGGAGCAGTTGGGGTTTGCGGTTGGGTGCAAGCTGCAGATCACTGCGCGTGCGGGCGAGTTGGTGGTGACGGTGGTGGAGCGCTGAAAGGTGTTTTGGGTGCGGTTGTTGTCTGCAAGCCCCGCGTGGGGGCGTCATGGGTAAGGCTGTCGCGCCCGGGTGCGCTCCTACGGAGATGCGGGTGGTGGTTAGCGGTGGAAGGCGAGTGTTGCGATGACGCCGCGCTGCTGGCCTGGGCGCACGCTGACGCGCCAGCCGTAGAGATCACAGAGCCGGCTGACGATCGACAGGCCGATACCGCCGCCTTGCGAGTGGCCGGCGTGGGTGCCGCGGTAGCCGCGCTGGAACAGTTTGGCGGCGTCTTCCTCGCTCAGGCCGGGGCCGGAGTCGATCACTTCCACCGCATCGCCGAGCACGCGCACGCGCACCTGGCCGTCCTGGGTGTACTTGACCGCATTGCCGATCAGGTTACCCAGCGCCACCGACAGGGCAGATTCGGGCGCGTCGATGACCAGGTCGCGCTCGCCCTCCAGCAGCAGCTCCAGCTGCTTGCCGCCAAGCTGGGCGCGGTGCGCGTCGATCAGTTGCTCGGCCACCTTGGCGACATTGCTGCTGCCCTGCCCGCGCTCGTTGCGCGAGAGCAGCAGCAGCGAGCCGATCAGGTCGCTGCACTGCAGTTCGGCGCGCTGGATGCGCTGCAGGCGTTGCAGCATTTTTTCGTCGAGATTGGGCTTGGTGAGCAGCAGTTCGGTGGCGCCGCGGATCACCGCCAGCGGCGTGCGCAATTCGTGGCTGACGTCGGCGTTGAATTCGCGGTCGCGCTGCACCACCTCGGTGAGGCGGGCCGAGTAATCGTCCAGCGCTTCGGCCAGCTGGCCCACTTCATCGTCGGGGAAGTGCGCGGCCAGCGGCTTGGGCTCGCTGGTGCCGCCGCGATAGGCGCGCAGGCGGGCGGCCAGGTCCGACACCGGGCGCATGACCTTGGACGCCGACCACCAGCCAATCAGCAGCGAGAAGCCGCTGAACACCAGCACCGAAAGCATCAAGGTGCGCTTGAGCTGAATCTCGCCCTTGATGGTCTGGGTCATGTCATAGGCGAGGAAGAACCACTCGCTCGGCGTCTTGCGCACCGCCAGCTTGTACGAATACGCGTTGCCGTTTTCGTCCACGCCGGAGATGGTGTGGATGCCGTCCGGGAACTGGTACCACTCCGGCTGTTCCAGCCGCAGCGCTTCGAACTTGTCGCTTTTGACCACCCGCCCACGCATCTGCTGCACCGGCAGGTCGGGGTTACGCAGCGGGTCGGAATAGAAGCGCTGCGCAAAGGCGTCGATATTGCGGTTCATCACGTCTTCCACCAACTGGTTTTCCACGCGCGAGCGCGCCCAGTTGGTGGCGAAAGCGAACAGCGTGGTCAGGCAGAAGCCCAACAACACGAACGACAGAATGATGCGGCTACGCAGGCGCCGCCGGTAGCGGCCGCGCCTACGGGCGGGCCGCGCGCTGTTATTGCTTTCAGGCATCGGGCGAGGCGATGCGATAGCCGATGCCGTGACGGGTCTGGATCATCGGTACGTCGAAAGGCTTGTCGACCACCGCACGCAGGCCATGGATATGCACGCGCAACGAATCCGAATCGGGCAGCTCCTCGCCCCAGACGCGGGTTTCTAGCTCCTGGCGGGTGACCACGGCCGGCGAGGCTTCCATCAGCGACTGCAGGATCTTCAACGCAGTGGGGTTGAGCTGCAGCAGCTTGCCGCGGCGACGCACTTCCAGCGTGTCCAGGTTGTATTCCAGATCGCCGGTTTCCAGCACGCGGGTGTGCACGCCCTTGCCACGGCGCGACAGCGCGTTGAGCCGGACCTCCACTTCCTGCAGCGCGAACGGCTTGATCAGGTAGTCGTCCGCGCCGGAGTCGAAACCGGCCAACTTGTTGTCCAGCGAATCGCGTGCGGTGAGCATCAGCACCGGTGTCTGCTTGCGCGCTTCGTTGCGCAGCTTGCGACACACCTCGATGCCATCCATGCCGGGCAGGTTGAGGTCGAGCACGATGGCGTCGAACTCGTGCACCACGGCCAGATGCAGACCGGTCACGCCGTCGGCGGCAAAGTCCACCGTGTGGCCGCGGTCTTCGAGATAGTCGCCCAGATTGGCGGCGATATCGCTGTTGTCTTCAATTACTAGAATTCGCACTGGAACCTCATTGGTTAATCTGTTTTTTTAGCGCTGGCGCCGAGAAGTGTCGTCCTGACTCACCGTCGTCTGACGGCAACACTCGGCGGCGGTCATACCCTGTCTGCTACTCGTCTGCGAACCAGATGCACGCGCGCGCCGGCAATTGGCCGACCATCTTCGCCTGCCTTGATCAAAATCTGGGTGATGGGCTCCTGATCGCCATGCAACGCTGCGCCCTGGTGCGGCTGCAGCG
Organism: Xanthomonas sp. CFBP 8152; assembly: GCF_014199025.1. Taxonomy (NCBI): domain Bacteria; kingdom Pseudomonadati; phylum Pseudomonadota; class Gammaproteobacteria; order Lysobacterales; family Lysobacteraceae; genus Xanthomonas; species Xanthomonas sp. CFBP 8152. The sequence goes on along the minus strand of NZ_JACHNO010000001.1, from coordinate 714,062 downwards.
CGACGACGTCCGGCTGCGCCTCCAATGCGGCTTGGTTGCGATCGGGTACCGCCGCCACCTTAGCGCGCTCATCCTGACTGATCTCGGAGTGCTTCTCGCTTTTGTGCAGATCGCTACGCACCTGCTCCGCCGGTGGCTTGGGTGGCATGTCGCCACCGACCGCCGCTGCGCAGGCGGAGGTGATCAGCAAACCGATCACGCCGAACAGCATTGCGATGCTGACTTGCCTGGCCATGCCGACGCCTCCTTGTGTGCCTGAGCGATTTAACATCAGCGAATGTAGACGCGAAGCCTGGGGGCAGCAAGCCGCCACATAAAAAGGCCCAAGTGCGACAACGCACCTGGGCCAAAAGTTCATCCCGATCACCGTCACTGCCGAGAGCGGAGCCACGGTCGGGTGAGGCTAGCGAGGAAAGGATTAGATTTTTGTTAAATTTTCGATAACAAAGTTGGTGGCCCGATCAGCGGATCGACTGCTCCAGGTGCTGGATGATCGCCGCCGCCACATCCACTTCGCAGACGCCTTCCACGCCTTCCAGTCCGGGGGTCGAATTGACCTCGAGCACCAACGGCCCGCGCCGTGAACGGATCAGATCCACACCGGCCACCGCCAGGCCCAGCGCGCGTGCCGAACGTACCGCGACCTCCTGCTCCTGCTCGCTGGCCTGGGCTACCGCGGCACTGCCGCCCAGATGCAGGTTGGAACGAAAGTCGCCCTCGGCCGCCTGCCGGCGCATGGCGGCAACGACCCGGTCGCCGACCACGAAGCAGCGCAGGTCCGCCCCCTCCGCCTCGCCGATGAACTCCTGCACGATGAAGTTGGCGTATAGCCCGCGCAGCGCCTCGACCACGCCGCGCGAGGCGCTTGCTTTCTCGGTCAAGATCACTCCCGCGCCCTGCGCGCCTTCGTTCAACTTCACCACATGCGGCGGCGGGCCGAGCATCGACAGCAGGTCCTGGGTGTCGTCCGGGTTGTCGCCGAACACGGTCACCGGCATGTCGATGCCTTGCGCGGCCAGCAACTGATGCGCGCGCAACTTGTCGCGCGAGCGCAGGATGGCGCCGGACGGGTTGGGCGTGTAGGTGCCCATGAATTCGAGCTGGCGCAACACGGCGGTGGCATAGCGCGTGACCGAGGCGCCGATGCGCGGGATCACCGCGTCGAATCCGGTGATCGGCTTGCCCTTGTAGTGCAGGCTAAAACCGTCGGCGGCGATACGCATGTAGCAGCGCAGCGGGTCGAGGATGCGCACGGTGTGGCCACGCTTGCGCCCGGCCTCGATGAGCCGCCGGGTCGAATACAACTTGCTGTTGCGGGAAAGAATGGCGATCTTCATCGCGGCAGGTGTACGGCGCGGCCTGGACATGGTCGGAGTCTGATGACGGAGTGACCCAAGTCCGTAGGTCTGCCGGTCGATTGCACACGCGGGCAGCGTCACGGCCCTGCACGTTGCGTTCGACGGGTGTGCGACGGCCCCGAGAATGGGAGCGGGAGCGACGCAGCAAGGCAGCTGTCACACTGCATGCGCTGCGCGGCTTCGACGGCCTGGATGCTAGCAGGGCGGCTGCGCAGCACTCAAGCGCGTGCGTACGTCGGCGCAGGTGATGTACGACGCAGGGTGTCTGGCGGCGGTCGCGCAGACAACGCAGCAGACGTGCTCGATTCAACGCGTCAGGTCCGCGTCGGCGCTCGTTGTCGGTGTCTGCGCCAGAAAAAATGACTGACGGCCGCGCGCCGCGTCGACCGCCCTCACGCCGCCCCCTTGTCGTCATGACGCAGTTTGCACAGCTGAACCCGCAATGCTTGAGCTCCCTCAATGCCGGCATGCCGGCGCACCCGAGACTCTCAATGCGACGTCCAGCAAGCGCGGCTTACGCCAACCCCTCCCGCATCCGCCAAGGACGCCCGTTTCCGCGCGGCGCCGTCTTCGATGGCCAGGGCACCAATTTTGCGTTGTTTTCCGCGCACGCCACGCGCGTGGAACTGTGCCTGTTCGACGAACAGGGCACCGAAGTGCGGGTGGATCTTCCGGAATACACCAACGAGATCTGGCACGGCTACCTGCCGGACGTCAAACCGGGCCAGCGTTACGGCTACCGCGTGCATGGCCCGTATGAGCCGACCGAAGGCCACCGCTTCAATCACAACAAGCTGTTGATGGACCCGTACGCGCGCGAGATGGATGGCGACCTGATCTGGGCAGACGAACTTTACGGTTATACCGTGGGTCACCCCGATGGTGATCTGAGCTTCGACGAGCGCGACAGCGCGCCGTTCATGCCCAAGTGTGTGGTGGTCGAAGACACCTACGACTGGGAAGACGACGCGCGCCTGCTCACGCCGTGGAACGAGACGGTGATCTACGAGACCCATGTGCGTGGTTACACCATGCGCAACCCGCAGGTACCCGAAGCCGTGCGCGGCACCTTTGCCGGCCTGGCACAGCCGCAGGTGCTGCAATACATCAAGGACCTGGGCATCACTGCGGTGGAGCTGTTGCCGGTGCATGCGTACCTGGACGATCAGCACCTGCTGGACAAGGATCTGCGCAATTACTGGGGCTACAACACCATCGGCTTCTTCGCACTGAAGTCGCGCTACCTGTCCAGCGGACATCGCGACGAATTCCGCGACATGGTCAAGGCCCTGCACAAGCAGGGCCTGGAAGTGATCCTGGACGTGGTCTACAACCATACCGCCGAAGGCAGTGAGCTGGGCCCGACGCTATCGTTCAAGGGCATCGACAACGCCAGCTACTATCGCCTTGCCGAAGACAAGCGTTACTACATCAACGATACCGGCACCGGCAATACGCTCAACCTGAGCAACTCGCGGGTGATCCAGTTCGTCAACGATTCGCTGCGCTACTGGGCCGGCGAGATGCATGTGGATGGGTTCCGCTTCGATCTGGCAACGATCCTGGGACGCGAGCCGAGCGGTTTCGACCAGCGTGGCGGTTTCCTGGATGCCTGCAACCAGGATCCGTTGCTGTCGGAGGTCAAGTTGATTGCCGAACCCTGGGACTGCGGCCCCGGCGGCTATCAGGTCGGTCACTTTCCGCCAGGTTGGTCGGAATGGAACGACAAGTTCCGCGACAATGCGCGCGAATTCTGGAAGGGCGAGGACGGCAAGCTGGCCGAGTTCGCCACCCGCTTCACCGGCTCGGCCGATCTGTTCGATCGTCGCGGCCGCCGCCCGTGGGCATCTGTCAACTTCATCACCGCGCACGATGGATTCACCCTGCGCGACCTGGTGAGCTACAACGAAAAGCACAACATCGCCAATGGCGAGGACAATCGCGACGGTTCGTCCAACGATGGTTCCTGCAATTACGGCGAAGAAGGCGACACCGATAACGCGGACGTGCTGCAGATCCGCGAGCGGCAGATGAAAAACCTGCTCGCCACGCTGCTGCTCTCGCAGGGTACGCCGATGATGCTTGCCGGTGACGAGCGTGCACAGTCGCAAGGCGGCAACAACAACACCTATTGCCAGGACAACGAAATCACCTGGCTGGACTGGGAAAACGACCCCACCGATGGCCGCCTGACCGACTTCGTCAAGGCGCTGACGCAGTTGCGCAAGCGCTACCCGATCCTGTCGCGCGGCCGCTTCCTCAACGGCCAGTACAACGAAGAAGCGGGCCTGCGCGATCTCACCTGGCTCAATCCGGGCGGCATCGAAATGGACGATGCGCACTGGACCGATGCCGGCGCGCGCTCGGTGGGGCTGCTGCTGGAAGGCAAGGCACAGACCTCCGGCGTCAAGGAACTGGCCAACGACGCCACCTTGTTGATCGTCATCAACGCTTACCACGAAGGCGTGACCTTCACCCTGCCCTCGGCCGACGAACCGGTGCACTGGAAGTTGGCGCTCTCGACCGACGACGCCCTGGAAGTGGACATGATGCCGGCCGGCGCCAGCGAATTCCTGGCCCCGCCGCGCAGCATGTCGGTGTTCGAGTGCAAGAACGACCAGTCATCCTGACGCGGTGACACGAACTCGCGGCCTGCCGGATCTCCGGCAAGCCGCGAGTTTTTTTTATTGTTTCAACATGTGCGCCGGATGCTTCGGCGTGCACAGGATCCACGCCACCGATCCATGGATGCCGACGCTGCAGGTCGTGTGCGGTGACAGCCTTGCCGGTGATATCCAGACGCGACATCGCGCGCGGGGCGAGCAGAATCGCCGCTGGTGCTGACGCAATCGCAGATGGGGCTTCACGCCTTGCCGGCGAAACAGCCCGGAGCTGCAGCTGGTATCAGTGATGCGTCAGGCGATGCGGGGCAGCGAACTACGCATCGGGTTGTCATTCAACCCGACCTTGAATACGCAAAAACTCAGCCTGGATAGAGCGGGAATCGCTTATCCGGATGGTTGGCCTTCCATTCCTTGTAGGAGCTGGTGCCTTCCCATGCCTTGAACGCGCGCGGGGTGCGACCACGCCCGGACCAGGTTTCGCCGGAATGCGGAATCCAGTATTTGGCTACCACGTCACCCGTGGACGACAGCGGCCCCTTGGATTTGCCGGTCATCGCCAGTGAGGCGATCTGGGACTTCTGCTTGGCATTGAAGCGGCTGCCGAACTGGGTCAGCACCTCGACCACCTGGTCGAACGCTTCCAGCGTCTGGGCATACTTCAGCTGGGCTTCTTCCTGCTCGAGCTTGCGCAGCTCTTCCAGCAATTGGGCTTTGGCGGCGGCAGAGGGTGAAGCGGGCGGAACCTGGCGCATTTGGCAAAACTGAGGTTGAAAGGGTCAGCGAGTATTGCCGTTGCGCCGGCTAGCGTAAAGCGGCAGGGCACGCCCGGGCCTGGCTGCGCTCAGCGATGGCGCAGCAAGGCATGCTCGCGCGCCATGGTCAGCACCGGCCCGATGCGCCCGTCCCGGACCAGTTCGCGGCAGTGCTTGCCGACGAACTCGACCCTCGGCGCCGAAAACCACTGAATCACCCGATCCAGCTCGCCGGCGTTGATGGAGCAGGCGTGGCAGACCGCCTCGCCCAGCTCTTCCACGCCCACCAGCCCAAGCTCGCGGATCTGCTCGGAATCCAGCGCGAACATCTCCAGCACCTTGCCTGCATCGTCCGGCGTGCCGTACCCAAAACGCATCTGCTCTGCACAGCAACCACTTGAGGCTGCACGCGCGGATTCGGCACGCCGTATGCCCTTGAGAAGTGCGCCGATGAGTTGGGGATGCGTGGTCGTCATGGTACTGGCTCGATGAGGGCTGCCACTATGCCCATCGCCGCGAGCCTGCTCAATCAGAAGGTTCCTGACCATTTGGAAGGAAACAGCGAAGCAAGCAACTTGCGTCATTCTTCCCGGGGCACCTTGCAATCGCTGTCCGGTCCAGACGCCAGGCGTTGTATCCGACCGCATCGCTCAAGGGAGGGCGACCGGCAACCATCTGCTGTCCGGCGCTTGACGGATAGACGAACTCCCGAGCCCGGTTACCTGTGTGATGAGCCGGCCACACGCTGCATTGCTGCATCGCGGAGCGGGCCTTGCCCAGCGACAGGAGACTCCAATGCCTGCGCAGCTGCGGCCAAACGTTTCAATAGAAAATTCCTATTTGCTAGCAACCCACTTTCACATCACCATCACCTGGCCGGACGTGAGGCCATGAGGCCGCTCCATCTCACGGGGTGTGGAGCACACCCACTGCCGGCATGGCCAATGGCGCTTGTATGCGAGGGAAGCATGCATCTCATCCGGGTTCACCAACGTGCTGTCCATACGGCACTGTTCGTCAGCTACGTTGCCCTGCTTTCCTACGCGGGCTGGATTTTCACGCACCTGCCTTAGCGTCGGCGATAGCTGCTACGGCCTCGCGCCCCAATGATGACGCGTCACTGGGCGAGTATGGCGACCGTCGGCATCGTGGACACTGTCCAGCAGCATCCCGACGTATCTTTCGAAGCACTTATTTGAGGTCACTTGGCTCGACCAGGACGCTATTGGTGCGCCTGTCGGTCTGTGCAAACACACGCGCTCAGGCGAGGGACTGCAGTGCCCAGCCAGCGTGCCCGATGGACATCAGGCCCTCGCACCCGACAGCAGGCGACTTTTCTGAAGGGCAGAACTACGGTTTGGTGATCGAAATTCCAGTTTTGAAGAAGATTGCCGCTATTGGGACCAATGACAGCCGGCCACCAGCCACGGCCGTCGCTGCTTACCCTGTGATCTTCTTTAGGACGTCCATGATTGCCTTCCTTCAACGTTACAACGTCGGACACCGCTTGGCTGTCGCTTTCGGAATTCTGATCCTTCTTTCGGGCCTGCTCGTGGCCACGGGGCTAGGCACGATGGCTGAGGCACGGGCACAGCTGGATTTCATCGTTCTCGACCGCACCGCCAAGATCCAGATTGGCAACGGGATGCTCGACGCAAATTCCTCGCTGCTGATCGCACTGGGCACTTATTCGATGGCAACCAGTGAAGAGCTCAGTAAGGAAGCACTCGACACCATCACCACGCAGCGTGAGCGCTACACCGATTTACGCACCAAGTTGGACACGCTCTCAAGCTCGGAGGAAGGTCGAAAAATTCGAGCTGAAATGGACGAGCGCCGGGCGACTTCGGTGAAGTTCAACGACGACGTCATGGCGCTGGCTGGCAAGAATGACAAGACTCAGGCCCAGGTCATCCTGAGCGAGAAGGCGCGCCCCGCCATTCTGGCTTGGCAGGGCAAGATCCGTGAACTCGTCACCCGCCAGGAAGGCCAGAGCCGCCAAGCGTATGCGGACGCCGTCGAGTCGATGGATCGGGGTAAGCTCCTGCTCATCCTGGGTGGCGCGATTGTCGTGTTGGTCAGCAGTCTCCTGGCGTGGCTCATCACCCGCAGCCTGACCCAGCCGCTAGCCCGCGCCACCAAAGTTGCCGAGGCTATCGCCCGTGGTCAGCTGGGCAACGACGTGCGCACGCACGCCAAGGACGAAACCGGGCAATTACTGCGCGCCATGCAGGGAATGCAACACCAGCTTCAGGCCTTGCTGGGCGCTCAGGGCGACATGGCCAAGCGCCACGACGAAGGCCAGACCAGCTTCCGTATGGACGCCACTGCGTTCCCGGGCGACTACGGCCGTATGGCGAAAGACACCAATGACCTGGTCGCTTCCCACCTAAGCGTGCAGTCCGATCTGGCACGGATCATGGGACGCTACGCCATCGGCGACCTGAGTGAACGCATGGAGCAACTGCCAGGCGAAAAAGCCGTGCTGACGCAGACCATGGATGAGGTCAAGACAAACCTGTCCGGTATGAACCATGAGATCAGACAGTTGGCGCAAGCCGCTGCCAACGGCGACTTTAGCGCACGCGGCGACGCCGAGCGGTTCCAGTACGACTTCCGGATCATGGTCGAGAGCTTGAACCTTCTCATGGCCACTGCCGACGGCAACCTGCATTCCCTGTCCTCGCTGCTCCAGTCCATTGCCGCAGGCGACCTCACTGCCCGCATGACGGGTGAGTTCAAGGGAGTCTTTGCTCAGATGCGCGACGATGCAAACACCACCGCCTTGCAGCTGGCAGAGATTGTCGGACGCATCCAGCAATCGGCCGTTTCGATCAACTCGGCCGCAAGTGAAATCGCTGCCGGCAACCAGGATCTGTCGCAGCGCACCGAGCAGCAGGCCGCCAATCTCGAGGAAACGGCTGCGTCGATGGAGGAGCTGACCTCCACCGTTCGCCAGAATGCAGAGCACGCACGGCAAGCCAACCAGTTGGCGATCGGCGCGGCAGATGTGGCATCGCAGGGCGGGAAAATCGTTAGCAACGTCGTGGGAACCATGGCGGGGATTGAAGCTTCGTCCAAGAAGATTGCGGACATCATCAGCGTGATCGACGGCATCTCATTCCAGACCAACATCCTGGCCCTGAATGCTGCCGTCGAAGCAGCGCGCGCTGGCGAACAGGGGCGCGGGTTTGCCGTGGTCGCCTCGGAGGTGCGGACCCTCGCCCAGCGCTCCAGCGCCGCAGCCAAAGAAATCAAGACGCTGATCGACGACTCGGTCGAACGCGTGGCCGAAGGATCAACCCTGGTCCACACAGCTGGCTCGACCATGGCGGAAATCGTCGCCAGCGTGCAACGCGTCACCGACATCATGGGGGAAATCTCAGCGGCCTCTCAGGAACAGTCCGCTGGCATTGAGCAGGTCAACACCACGGTCACTCAGATGGATGAAGCGACACAGCAGAACGCAGCACTGGTTGAGGAAGCGACCGCTGCGGCCCGTGCCATGGAAGAGCAAGCCACGCAGCTCACCGGGGCGGTGGCGGTGTTCAAGATTGATCAAGAGAACGCTCTTCCGGTCCAAGCAGCTCCTGCTGCAACCGCCACTGCTGGCTCAAGCAGCAGGAAGACGGCAACGCCACTGAAGACGCCTGCAGAAGTCCTCGCACGACGACGGGCACCACACAAACCCCAGCCCGTCGCCAGCTCCACAGATGGCGCAGGCTGGCAGGAGTTCTGATCCAGCCGACATTGGCCAACGAATGCCCAGATCGCCTCAGCTGGCCGATACGGCGATCGATTCTCCCGACGCACAGATTCTTCTTCACCAAGGCCTACCATGCTAGCCACGATCAAGAGCAAATTCCTGTTGGCATTGCTAGGAACACTGGTTCCCAGCATCCTGCTCTGCCTGTTCCTCCTCCACAGCCTGCACAATTCCAAGGACAGCGTCGGCACGCTCTATAACCGTGATTTCAACGGCTCCGTGCTTGCCAGCACTATCGATGGTCAGTTGACCCGAGTCGACATCAACATCCTGCGTATGATCGCGATCGGATCCCCTGATTTGATTGCGCAGTGGAAGCAGGAAAACGAGAACCGCTTCACTCAGGTCGAAGCCAACATCGCTGAGCTCAAACGGCTGTTGAACAACGAGAGCGAACATTTCGCCCAGTTGCAGAAGATCACCACGAGTTATGCACTGATGCATGAAGGCATGCGGCGCCAAGTTGAGTTGATCGAAGCCGGCGATATTGCCGGCGGCGCGGAAGTCAACCGCACCCAGGTCAAGGACAATGCCGACGCCACCTTCGCCGGGCTTGCCACGCTGCGCGAAGAGCTAGGCAATTCGGCCAACTGCGTTATCGGCAGCAGCAGGCTGCCAACACGCGTGCAATGACGCTCTCGGCAATTGCGCTAGCACTGATCACCTTAGCCGGCATCAGCATTGCCCTGATACTTGGCAATGCGATTTCTCGTTCGATCCGAGGGGCGGTGACGGCTGTTGAACACCTGTCAAACGGAGTGCTCGATGTCGACGTCAAGGTCACGGGTAAAGACGAGACCGTACAACTGGCCAAGGCGGTCTATCGTATACGTGACCGTTTGCAGGGCGTCATCGCGGCGCAGCTAGAAATGGCGCGCCAACACGAAGTTGGTGCGATCAGCTATCGCATGGATGAAGATGCATTTCCAGGAGAGTATGGCCATATGGTGCGAGATGCCAATGCATTGGCCAGTTCGCACATTGCCGTCATGATGCGCCTTGCACAGATTACCGGACGCTATGCCGTAGGCGATCTTTCCGAGGATATGGATCGTCTACCCGGCGAAAAAGCCGTGCTCACCGAGACGATGGATCAGGTCAAGCACAATTTGACAGCAATCAACAGGGAAATAAGTCGCTTAGCCTCAGCTGCCGCAGCAGGCGACTTCGCTGTGCGAGGAGACACCGAGCGCTTCCAGCATGACTTCCGTGCAATGGTCGCAAGTCTCAATCAACTGATGTCCACCTCCGACACCAATCTGCAATCGCTATCTTCCTTGCTGCAATCCATCGCACAAGGAGACCTGACGGCGCGGATGACCGGTGAATTCAACGGCGTGTTTTCCCAGATGCGGGACGATGCCAATGCCACCGCAGCGCAACTTGCGGAAATCGTGGGACGGATCCAGCACTCTGCACTATCGATTACCACGGCAGCAACCGAAATTGCTGCCGGCAATCAGGACTTATCACACCGGACCGAGCAACAGGCCGCCAACCTGGAAGAGACAGCTGCCTCTATGGAGGAACTGACGTCTACGGTGAAGCAAAACGCCGAGCATGCGCGCCAGGCCAATCAGTTGGCGATTGGCGCCGCGCATGTGGCGTCCCAGGGCGGCGACGTGGTGAACAAGGTCGTGGACACCATGTCCGGTATCGAAACCTCATCCAAGAAGATTGCTGACATCATCAGCGTGATTGATGGAATTTCCTTCCAAACCAATATCCTCGCGCTGAATGCTGCAGTGGAAGCTGCCAGAGCCGGCGAGCAAGGACGCGGGTTTGCGGTGGTTGCCTCTGAGGTCCGCACCCTGGCCCAGCGGTCCTCCAGTGCAGCGAAGGAAATAAAAGAACTCATTGATGACTCCGTCCAACGAGTTGCCGAAGGCTCCTCTTTAGTGCATAGCGCCGGCTCTACAATGGCTGAGATCGTTGCTAGCGTGAAGCGCGTCACCGACATCATGGGCAACATCTCGGCAGCCTCGCAGGAGCAGTCGGCTGGCATCGAACAGGTCAATATGACTGTCACTCAAATGGATGAAGCCACTCAACAAAACGCGGCACTGGTTGAGGAAGCGACTGCAGCAGCACGCTCGATGGAGGAGCAGGCAACGCAGCTAAGTGAAGCGGTCTCAGCGTTCAAAATTTCGGCAGGACACAACATCGCTACGGCGGCCACTGGATTCACTAAGAATTCCATGGCGAGTCCACCAGCGCTGCACAAAATAAAGGGAAATCATACAGTCACCTCAAGGCAGGTAACGCCAGCCCCTTCGAGCAGCTTAGCGGCTAGCAGTTGGCAGGAGTTCTAGTTCCCAAATTTGCCCTCGGGGCCCCACTGGCGGGCCCTGTTCTTCTAGCCTCAGTTCCACTTCACTCCTGAGCTGCCAAGCGCGGTAACACCGGCCATCGAATTGAGGGCATTGCTTATGTGAAGCCGCTACGGGAGCTCAGCGAGGCAGGGCTTTTGTCCGTCGCGCGTCGCATCCGATCCTCCTTGAGTGCTCGCGGGTTGAACGCCAAATGGGGAGCCACCTGGTTCAAAGAGATGCGGGAACTCAACCATGTGGGCGAGCGCGCCTAACGCGTGTTTCCCAGGGCAGATCGCAAGAACTCGATGACAGCCGCACCGCTCTCTCGGTCAGCTCGCGCATAGCCCTCGGGGGTGCCACCGACTTGAAGATGAGGTCCTAGGTCATGGCGGTGAGTTGTCGGCTGCCACAGCGGCGAGATCAAATGCCCGGCATCGCTGAAATACATGATCTGATCGTGCGTGCCATGCGCATGCCGAGCCAAATAGCGTTGCGCCACCGCCGCCATTTCACCAGACAGACCCAGCCGATCGTCTCCTGCAGCGACGAGCATGAGCGGGCCGTTGATCTTTTCAATCGGCAACAACGCGGCTTTCAGCGTCGACTGGATCTCGGCATCCTTTTCATCCAGCCAAGAAGCGTCTTCACGATAGGGCAGGAAAGGCAGATCCTTTCCCTTGAATGTCAGACCAGGCTTGTTGACTGCGCGGAAATCGGCCGGCGCTACATCCCGCTGTATTCCGCGGAATGGTGCCGGACTTCCCACGAACGAAACCACCGCGCGGAGCCGTGGGTCGTGTGAGGCAGCGGCCATCGCGATGGTTCCGCCCCATGAGCCACCCAATACACCAATCCCGGAGGGATCCACATAGCTCTGGTCTTGTAGCCAAGTCACGCCCATCGAGACAGGATCAATCGGCACCCGCACGAGATCCTTGGGCAATCCAGGCATGCGGTAATAAGCCACAGACATCGCCACAAACCCATGAGAGGCAAGCCAGGCCGCATACATGTTGGCACTCTCGATCCCGCCCTCGGAGCCCCCGAGAGTGATGACGGTCGGATGGCGACGTCCATCTACCAGCGCGCCTTGGGGCGCGTAGACGTTGGCCACAAGTCCATCGGATGTTACCGGAAACGCGCAGACGTCCTTGCCATCGATCCATCGTCGCAGCTTCACTGTGTCGACCACTCTTCCGCCCGACACCACGTCAAGAGTGAACTCGGCTGGTGAAAACCGCAGATCCCCGGGTCTTCTCTGAATGGGAAAAGGCGAAGGTCGTGCGGGACCCTCAGGCTGCATCGACCAAAACAGACCGGTTTGATCAATTCCCATGTAGCTCCCCGCCTCAGCGGCGGTGATTGCCGGGTCGACCATGCCGTCTAGATCCGCGCGATACACCGCGCTAGAGCGCCAGATGATGCCTTTGGCATCCTTCATCGCAAGCCTGAGCTCCACGAGCTCCGTAGGGCGCATTCCTGACACGTGCACACCCAAGGGCGCATCCGCCTGGCTATCCAACGAAGAAACGTGAAGCGTTGCGGCATTGGCGTGGACGCAGGCGAATAGAAGTAAGAGAAGGGCGAGTCGGCGCATGTCAGGACGGCCTGAGAAAGGGCCAACGAGCATGTCTGCCAGGCGCTTCTTGCAACGGCTATTTGGCACGAGTCGTGTGCCCAGGGGCCTCAATCGTGCAACAGCCGCTAGAACAGGCGAGGTAGACGCGCTTCCAGCTGTGGTCGGAATTGCCGGCTGACCCGAAGTGTTGTGCCATCTAGAAGTTCGAGTTGGGCATCCTGGTTTCGCGCCGAACGGATCGCCACGACACGCTTCACATTCACCAATGACGATCTATGGATACGAACGAACCCATGCGACTCAAGACTGTCTGCCAGGCTTGCCAGGCTATCGCGGCGCAAGTACGTGTCCTTTCCGGCGTGGATACAGACGTAATGGCCCGCCACCTCGACATAGTCGATCTCCGCCGGTGACAAGTAGACAGTTCGATCACCCACCTCAACAGCCAGGCGGGCAATCTCCGCACCCCTACCGTCTATGCGCTGACGCACGCGCCGCATCGCAAGCTGTAGACGCTTGGGATCTACTGGCTTGAGAAGGTAATCCAATGCACCAGCGTCGAAAGCGCACACCGCGTGCGTACTGTAGGCAGTGATAAAGATGATATGCGGCACAACTGATTCGAGATGCTTCACGAGGTCCAGGCCACTCCCATCGGGCAGACCGATGTCCAACAGCAGTAGGTCGACATCTCCGAGCTGTGCGCGCTCAAGCGCCAGTTCGAGGGTGGCCGCTTCACCCACCACGACCACATCAGACTCAGACGCGAGGAAACGAACAAGCCGGTCTCGCGCAAGCGCTACATCGTCCACAACTAGAGTGCGAATCACGACGCCTCTGCCCCCCTCAGGGGGAGACAGATCGTTGCGACAAAGCATGTCTCCTGACGTTCGATCGACAACGATGCCGTGGCACCGTGGGTGAGAGCCAATCGCCGCCCCAGGTGATCCAACCCTATGCCTAGCCCACCGGGTTGCTTGCCGCAGACGGGGTTCACAACCGTGATGATGAGTTCCGCGTTTTCGACAATAGCCTTCACTTTGATCCGGACCAGCCCACCAATACGCGCTCCATGCTGGATGGCGTTTTCTAGCAATGGTTGCAGTGCCATGGACGTAACGGCGGCGTTCCAAGCTCGAGGCTCTATGTCGATGTCGAATGTGATGGCGCCGGACAGCACCTGGTGCAGCTCGATGAACTCGGCGCTCGCGCCTATTTCCTCCCTTAGCGACACCACAGGTGCGCTCTCCAGCATCGCGCGAAGGATATTCGCTACATGGCCAAGCGCACGGTCTGCCCGAGTGGCGTCACGATGCCCAAGCTCCCCGATCGCATTGAGCGCATTGAAGATGAAGTGCTGGTGCAGTCTGGACCGCAGCGCTTCTTCGTCCAGTCGGGCCAGCACGACCTCTCGCTCACTTCTCAAAATCAGGTGTGTCCAAAGCTGCCCTACCCCCATGACGACCAGATAGAGCGGAATGGCGAACAGCGTCGTGGCAGCGAGTGCGCGCTGACCGCTGCGAAGATCAAGCCCTCCCGCGCCCACGAACCCTGCTAGTTGCAGGAGACCATGCCCAAGCACCCAGCCCAGCGCCGTCAGCACCGGTATGGCAAATAGTCCAGTCAAGGCGATCAATGCCAGATGGCGAATGCTGTCCCCTGTTCCAACGATCCATCGCCTGGCGAGTCCAAGAAGCGTTGGGGTGGCCACTGCCCAGGGCACGTAGCTGCCGACTAGAAACAGGAAAGCCTTCAACAAGCCGGGAGCGCCTTGCGGGTCCTCGGCCAGCGATGTCATGGCTACTGCAGGGGTATAAGCGAGCGCAAGCATGAGCCAAGGCACCGCTACGCCCGCGTAGCGGAAGCGCGCCGAAACCGATGAAGGGTTGGAAATGGAAGAGGTGCGCGCCCGCATGGACAGTAATGCTCGGAGCCGATAAGTGTCCGGGGCAAAGTGCCGGCCACTCATTCTCGCCTGCCCTGCTCCGCCTTGGTAGTGGGACTGCCGAGCGCCTCTTTGGGGAGGATCGGTCCTGTCGCCGTGGGCGCCGCTGTAAGGCAGCTCGCACACCACCGTTGGTGCCCTCGGACTGGTGGATTTAGCCGGCAGCACGGCTATCGCACGCGCCGGGAGACGTCAGATCCTGAAACGCGCCGAGGTCCGCTGGACGCCCAGCGCGTTGAGCCAGGTCACTGGTGGCCACAGTCGCAATCGACGAGAAGAACGCCCTGATTTCGCCGCTCCGCCTCTTAGGACGGCTTGCGTTACCGCTGCTCACACCTGTTTTCTGCAGAGCCCTTCGCTGCATCCACCATCTACAGGGAAGCCCCCAGGCCCAGCCGATCGATGCTATTTGGAGACGGCGCGACTTCGACCAGGATGCGCGGTTCTTCACTCCGCCTTGTGCGGTCTGCATCTGTTTGCACTAGCAGGGCCCTTGGCCTAAGATGTGAATGATTCTCATTTATGGCGACAGGATGATGCGTGATTCCGCCCTTGTGTTGACAGGTGAGGCTCGCCTTCAGCTCCAGAACATCTATGTTGATCATCACAGCTGGCTTAAATCCTGGTTGATCAGGAAGCTCGGCAACGACGCCTTGGCACTGGATCTGGCCCAAGACGCCTTCATGCGCTTGATCTGCTCGCGCATACCGACCGACGCCATTCGCATGCCTCGCGCTTACCTCACCACCGTTGCACATGGCTTGGTCGTCAATCATTGGCGTCGCCAGTCCATCGAGAGGGCTTACCTAGATGCGCTGGCTGCCCGGGGCGAGATGGCATCCCCTTCTCCTGAAGAGGCAAAGCTTGCTTTAGAGGCGTTGGAGGAGATCGATGTCTTACTCGATGGGCTTCCTGCACGATCCCGGCAGGCGTTTTTGCTCTCTCAACTCGATGGCTGGCCCTACGCCAAGATTGCCAGGCATCTCGGGATCACCGTCAACATGGTCCAGAAAGCCATGATCCGCGCGCTTCAAGGCTGTTACCGCGCCAGCTATGGGTAACGCTCGCGCACGCGTCCTGCCACCAGAGGTCATCGACAAAGCGATCCATTGGTATGTGCGCTTGGCCTCCGGCCAGCCTGACCATCAACAGCAGGACGCTTTTGCACAGTGGCAACGGGCCGATCCCGATCATGCCGAGGCCTGGCGACGGATCGAGGCGCTCCGTGGAAGCATGACGGACCGCCTCGCGTCCATTCCAAGCAACGTCTCACGTGAGGTGCTCGGCAGCGCGAATGCCTCGCCGCAGCGACGCCACGCGTTGAAAGTCCTGCTCTGGGGTGGCACAGGGCTGGCGGGCAGCTGTCTATTGTCAGGACCTCTCGGCCTTTCGCGACAGTGGCATATCGCCACCGCTGATCTTCGAACCCAGGTCGGCGAACAGAAGCGTCTCACGCTACCCGACGGCACCGTGCTTCGCCTGAATACCGCAAGCGCGGTGGATGTGCGCTTTGACCAAGCGACCAGACGCATCATCCTTCACGAAGGCGAAGTGGACATCGTCACCGCACCAGACGCGTTGGGCCGGCGCTTCGTCGTAGAAATGCCGTCGGCAACGCTAGTGCCCATTGGCACGCGATTCGGGGTCCGCCTGAGCGACGGCGGCGTGCTTTTGACGGTACAAGAAGGCGCTGTCGACCTAACGAGAGAGACAACATCCTCCCTGCGGGTTCCCGCCGGATACCAGGTGTTTTTCGATCATCAGCACTCGGGACGCCTGACGCCCCTCGATGAAAGCGCGGTGGCTTGGACGGCTGGCCTGATCCGAGCCAATCGCATGACTCTTCACGACTTCTTAGCCGAGTTGTCGCGCTACCGACGCGGCTGGATCCGCTGCGAGGCATCGGTCGCGCAGCTTCGTCTCACTGCGCTCTACACCTTGGTCGGGGCCGACCCGGTCAATGCCATCCTGGACACCCTGCCTCAAGTCCTTCAGGTCTCCATCCGACGTGTGTCGCCTTGGCTGATCCTGGTTGGCCCGGCAAAGCACTGAGCCATTTTCGTGAGATAGCGAATAATTTTCGCTGCATGGTGGCAGATTTGGCGATCTCGATTGGCAAACCTCATGAACACCCGCTTTGATCAGCAAAGCGGGCAAGACTTCACTTCTGAGGATTGCCTTCGCCATGGCGGCACAACGCCCCTTTCCCGCCACCACCACCCGGCGCGCTCGACGCCACCCACTTGCCCTTGCCGTTCTGCTGGCTCAACTTGCCACTGGCACGACGGCCCTGACTGCCCTTGCGCCGCCCGCGCACGCCCAGCAGGCCACCATTGCCTTTGATGTCTCGGAAGGACCGCTCGATCAAGCCCTGCTGAGCTTCGGCCGCCAGGCAGGACTTGGGGTCGTCGTAAATGCATCGCTGACCAAAGGCCTGAGGAGCAATGGCCTCAAGGGCAACTTCACCGCCCATGACGGCGCGGCGCGGATTCTGAGCGGAACGGGCCTGGAGGCCAGTCAGCAGGGCCAAAGCCTGATCGTGCGCGCAGTCCGCTCGTCAGCCCGCACCACCGATATGCTGCGGGTCGGCGGAAACTTGGGGGCGAGCCAGGGCAAGGAACGGGACCGCCGGGGCGCCGACGACGTCTACGACCTCGACATTTCCACCGCTTATATCGATCGTGCCACGATTGAACGCTTCAAGGGCAAGACACCGTCAGATCTTGTCAACGGAATCCCGGGGGTTTTCAGCGGTGATGCGCGCAACAGCGGCGCGTTGGACCTCAACATTCGCGGCATCCAAGGGCCAGGACGCGTGCCTGTCACCATTGATGGCACCGAGCAGGCCCTTACTGTCTGGCGTGGCTATAACGGCGCGAGCAACCGCAACTACATCGACCCGTTTCTGATTGGCGGCATCCAAATCCTCAAAGGTCCGTCGCTGACCCGTCATGTCACCACAGGCATCGGTGGCGCGATGGTGGTGAACACGCTAGATGTCGAAGACATCCTGGACGAAGGTCAAACCATTGGGGCGGAATTTCGCCTGGAAGGCAGCAGCAATGCGGTGAGGCCACGCCTGCCGACGCTCCACACGGGCGAAGACTATCGAACGGTGGACGGCTTCCCACAGCAAACGCCCAACATCCCTTACACCGACCGCACCTTGATGTTCCAACCGCGAAGTGGCGGAGGTGGCGCCAATGTCCTCGGTGGCGAGGATTACGCCTATCGTTTGGCATTGGGATGGAGGGCCACGGAGGATCTCGATCTGCTGGCAGCGTACAGCTATCGCGAGCGTGGCAACTATTTTGCAGGCAAGCATGGCGTAGGCTACTACTCACACCCGCGCAGCAGCAACGCCGACGACTACATCTTGTCCATGGCCAACTACTGGCTGCCGGGCAATGAGGTAGCCAATACGTCGAGCCAAATGGAATCTTGGCTCTTTAAGTCCACTTGGCGCATCACGCCCGATCAAGTGCTGCAGTTAGGCTACCGAAGCAGCTCGTCGCATTACGGCGAGGTGATGCCGTCACGCATCATCGAATCAGAAGATCGCAGCGCCGTTCAATGGCCACTGAGTCGGGTGGATACCCAGGCCTGGAACGCCGAATACAAATGGCAACCTCAAGACAGCCGCGTCATCGACTTCTATGCCAATTTCTGGCGAACCGACACCCAGAGCGACACCTACACCGCAGGTGGCTTCCCCAACTATGCGCAAGGTCCGGGATTTCCCCTGCTGAGGAACACGGCGCTTGCCAACGCTCAAAATGCCCGCAATGGTGTGACACTGAGCAACACGCTGCATTTGACTGATCAGCTGGACTTGACTGTGGGAGGAAGCTTTCAGCACGAAAGCCTCACCTCCACGGACGCGTATTTTGGCGTAAGCGATGGCTGGCGTATGTATCCGCGTGCGGGCCGACGCGAAGAGCGACAAGGCAACTTCCAATTCGAGTGGCGTCCATTTGAAGCACTCGCGCTCAGTGCCGGCGCACGCTACTCGTCTTACTGGGCCTTTGACGATTTCCTCGACAGCCACCAGGATGACATTCGCCAAGCAGTCACCACGGGCTACACCACCCGCTATACCACCGTGGGTACCTACACCCAGGCTGAGCGCGAAGCGCTGATCGAAGACCAACTTGCGTCCAATCGCGAACTGCTCGAACTGGAGATCATTACGCAAGAAGAGTTCGACGAGATTGCCGCACTGCTTCTGACCGATGTGCCGACCACTTACAGTGTGGATCACCAAGGCGTGTGGCAAGCCGATGCAGACGGCCGGTTCACCAAAGCCGGCAATGTCTGCCTGAATGGCTCGCTCGAGACAGATCCGGCGGCGGTGGGTCAGCTTTGCCAGACCTCCGCCGTTTCTGAAATCAGGCCGGCATCGGCGACAAAGCGCAAAGACCACGGCTGGACGCCGTTTTACGCTGCCACGCTCTACTTGGATGATTACAGCCGCATCTATGTTCGTTACGGTGAGACGCTTCGCTATCCGAGCATGTTCGAAAGTACGATCGCTTTCTCGGCCTCATTGGACGCCGAAGGTGTCAAACCGGAGCATGCGCATAACGTGGAGGTGAGCTATGTCTACGACCTGGCACAGCTGCTGTCGCCAGAATCAGTGGCAGACATCAAATTTGCCTACTACAAGAACAAGACGCGTGATGTGATCGAACGCGACCCCAGTTTCAAGTTCCGCAACATCGACAAGCAAATCATCGAAGGCGTGGAGTTCCAGGGCCGATATGACTCAGGGCGCGTGTTTGCGGATCTTGCAATCAACTACAACTTCAAAAACGAAGTCTGCGACGAACAGACGGCAGCATTGCTATCGAGCACGAATGGCTATGTCGTCGGCAGCGGCGTCATCGTGCCCAGTTGTGTCGACTATGGATTTGTGGGCGGCTACTTGCTGACGCAGAGCGCTCCACAGTTCTCGTCCAGCGCTTCATTGGGCGGACGCTTCATGGACAAGCGCCTGGAGCTCGGCACACGTCTGAGCTACTACAAGCAGTACGAAAATGCCGATCTCGACTGGTTTAGACGAAATTCGATTCAAAGCGGGGACGGCCGACTGGTCTATACCTTCAATGTCCCCTTCTCCTGGGCCAGCACGATGCTCGTCGATGCCTATGCCACCTACAAGCTCAGCCCCAGGCTGACGATGGAACTTACGGGCACCAATCTCACAGATCGCTACTACGTCGATCCGGCGACGCGATCACTCATGGCAGCACCTGGCCGGACTATCAAGCTGAGCCTAACGGGCCGCTTCTGAGCTCACGATCATGGACAGTAACCGGGGCAAGGATGTCCACTTCCTTCCAACAAGAGACCGAATAAATGAAAATTCAGAAACCAATGCTAACCGTTGCCGTAGGCGTCACCGTCTTGCTGCTGGGCGGTGTTGCGCAAGCGGCGAATTTTGTCGGCAGCTCGACCAACGAAGGCTATGTCAAGGTAGGCGTTTCCACGGTCAGTGGCGGTCCGCATCAAGCGGGCTTTGCGGGCGTTGCGGTCAACTCCACGGGCCTGGACAAGCCGGTCGATTTCAAGGGCCTGGCGTCCTATGGCGGCACCGGGTCGGTCAAGGTGTTGAATTTCCCGTACAGCGGTGCCCCGAGCAGTCACGACAGCCTGGGCGTTTTTGCCTTCGCGCAGGTCGGGACGCAGGACGTCTGGTTCGGGGAGTGGTATTCGCGCAAGGACAACGCAGAAGGGCTGAACACCCATACCGTTTACTTCATGGGCGACAACGCCGATACCGCCATTCCAGCCTCTGGTACGGCCAGCTACAACGTCGTTGGCATCAATAACTACAGCTCCGGCAATCAACTGACCGGCACCTTTGATGCAAACTTCGGCACACGTCGCCTGACCGGCTCGATCCAGAATGGCGCCGGCTTTGCCGTCAATGTGGGCACCGCCACCATCAACACCAACGCCAGTATCTCAGGCACCAATGCCACAGCACGCCAGTCCGGAACGCTAGTCAGTTCCAATGGTGTGGTGTCGGGCCAGTTCTACGCCGGGCAAACCGCACTGGCAGGCACTGCCAACTTCACCGGTGTGCAATACGACACCGCCTTTGGCGGCTCGAAGAAGTGAGTTGATCGGCTGATCACTTGATATTGCAACCACAGGACAAGCCAGGCCAAGCCAGTCCTGTTCCTCTTTTTTTGGCCGATTCCCTATGCATGCAATCAAGACATCCCCCACCTGGGGTGTCCTACTCACGCTTGTCATCATGACATTCCCCGGGCGGGCGCTTGCGCAGCAGCAACAAGACGACATGCGCCGCCTCCTGGAACAGCGCAACCAGGCGCAGTCCGACGCACGCGAGCGAGAAATCATGAAGGAGGAGACAGACAAGGCCAGACCAACGATGGTCGTGGAGGGGCACGAATACACCGTTGCGCACAATGCCAACGACGTGGGGCGCGCGCTTTACATCGCGCTCCAGAACAAACAATGGTCGGCAGCTCAATCCTTGCTGGATGAATATCTCACACTTGCCAACCGCGATCCGCTGCTGGTCCACTATGCCCAGGGCGCGATCGCAAGACTCCATGGCGACTACGCCCGAGCCCAAGCGGAATACGCCGCCCTTCTGGACCTGAAAGCCGATTTCCTGCCGGGGCGACTTGAACTGGCCCGCGTGTTCTTCGAGGATCAACAGAACGCTGAAGCGAGGGCGCTGTTTGACGCCATCGAGCAGTCGATCGACCGCAGTGACCCCAAAACCGTGGGCGTGCTCGGCAGCATCGACAACTTCCAGCAGGCCCTAGTCGAGCGCGACCGCTGGCAAGGCACTGCGGCGCTCGGCCCGGCGTGGAGTGACAATGTCAATCGCACTTCGGCCAGTTCCAACTGCCTGATTTCGCTTGATGGACAGTGCTACTTCAATCGCAGCACCCCCGATGCGGCGAAGTCATCTGGCTTCGAATACGACGCGGCCATCGAGAAGCGTTGGAGCATGAAGGGTCATCACGGCGTCTATGCCCGCACGACCCTGTTTGGCCAAGGCTACCGAGACAATAGCCAGTTCAACGAAGTCACCGCCGTGATGCAGTCCGGATACAGCTTCAAGTCCGGCCGAAACGCGTTCGTGCTTGCGCCTTCTTTCGAGTACTACGGCTTAGGCAACCACACCTTGTATGGCGCGCCAGGACTCCATGCAGAGTGGTCATGGACCATGTCTCCTACGTCCTTGATAAAACTCGAGGGGGACTGGAAGCGCTTGGGCTACCGAAGACAAGACTACGGCACTTACCTCGATGGCGAGACCACCTCGGTCTTTGCCAACGTCTTCAAGAGCTTCGGCGAGAGATGGATGGGCTTTGCCGGCATTGACGCGGTCAAAAGCCAAACGGAGGAAGAGGCAGATGGATTTTTTCAGCGCGGCGTTCGCCTTGGCGGTTCGTTGCAATGGCCGAAGGGTGTCCAAATGACCCTCTTTGCTTCGTCGCGCTGGCGCAGCTACGGAGCGTATAGCGCCGTGCTGGAAGCACGTCGCAGGGATCACGAACAAGGCTACACCCTCATCCTTCGTGCCCAACATCTATCGTGGGCGGGTTTCAGCCCGGTGCTGACGTTCCGGCGAAACCAGGTCAAAAGCAACATCGACTGGCTTTATAGCTACGACCGCGATGCAGTGAGCCTGAAATTCGAACATGCGCTGTAAACCTATTCCTTCGAGCATCCTCATGACGGCTCCCGACCCAAGCCAAAGCGTCGCCAGACATCTCAAATCCCGGACGCACGACGCCCATGAGGCGCTTGACCAGCGCATCATGGCGAGCGCCCCGTTTTCATCCATCACGCGCTACGTCCAGTTTCTACACGCGCAGCGCCGCTTTCACGCCACCATCGATCCCCTTTTCAAGGATCCAATCCTTCAACATCTAGTCCCGGAACTTACCGGGCGTCGTCGCTTGCATGAGATCGAACAGGATATTGGCGACCTGTCGCTCGGCATCCAAACGCATCGGGGTGCCGTGGCCGTCGATTTCTCCTCTCCGGCCACAGCCTGGGGTTGGCTCTATGTCGCAGAGGGCTCCAAGCTCGGCGCCGCCATCTTGCTCAAACACGCCCGAGGGCTCGGCCTGAGCGAAACCGCTGGCGCACGCCACTTGGCCGCCCACGCCGATGGCAGAGCCCGGCACTGGCGCTCGTTCGTCAATGCGGTGGATCAACTCCCCTGGACGGAACCCGAGCTCCGCCACATGGTCGAGGGCGCACGGCAGGCGTTTTCAACCATGCAGGCGTTGGTTGAACAAGAGATGCATCTGTTCGGGTGCCGCTCCGAAACGGAGTCTGGTGATTGAAACGCCTGGCCTGGCTCTTTTTGGGCTTTGTGCTGGTGGGCCTAGGCATCATCGGCGCCTTGCTGCCTGTCATGCCAACGACCATTTTCTTGATCCTGGCGGCCGGGTGCTTTGCCCGCTCGTCGCCGGCGCTTGAGGCCACACTTCTGAGCCATCCACGCTATGGCTCGGCGCTCCGGGCGTGGTCTGAGGAGAGAGCCATTTCCAGCAGGGCAAAGCGCTACGCCACGCTCGGCATCGCGTTCGGAGCGGTCTGCTTTTGGCTTGCCGCCAGACCGTCCTGGCCGTTGGGCATCGGCGTTGCGCTCGGACTAGGGCTTTGCACGCTCTGGATCCAAACCAGGCCGCTGCCGCGCATAGAGCAGCCCTCGCAGGACAAGGCTGAGCTTACAGCCAAGCTTTTCGCCCACGGTCTGTCCTGGGGCGGCCACGCCCTGGTGCTTTACGTGCTCTTGTGTCACTGGCCCGAACCTGCACGGCCAGCGGCAACGGAGCAGATCCGGGTTCGGCTCACGGTCTTGCCCCCCGCCGCTCCACCTGTCCCCGTGGTCGAGGAAATTGCAGCCGAGCCGCTGAAGGGGACCGAGGCGAGGCCGAAACCAGACACATCATCATCGCCAGAAGTCAAAAAGAGTAGGCAGGCAGCGCCTGTTACTCAGTCGCAATCGGTGAAAGACGTTGTTGAGACGCTTGCCCTCGACGAGGACAGCTCGACTTCGGAAAGCGTTCCGATACCGTCTCCGGCGTCGGCACCGCCGTCTCTATCGTTGCCTCCGAGCGCGCAGACGGGAGGAGAGGTCGATCCCGATTGGGAGGGCGAAGTGCTCACGCGACTTGAGAAATTCAAGCGCTATCCCCGGCCCGCCCGGGTTCGCCGTGAGGAAGGGACAGTGCTCATTCGAGCCTTGATCGATGGCAGCGGACATGTGCTGTCCGCCCAAGTAAAGGAAACCAGTGGCTCGGCTCTACTGGACCGCGAAGCCTTGGCGACGTTTACCAGGGCCGAGCCGCTTCCTCCTCCCCCTAGAGCGACCGTACCGGCAGAACTGAATGTGCCCGTGCACTTTTTTCTCCGCTAGGCAGCGACCTGGGGCCCAGGCATGCGCCATCCAGCTACTGCCGATCAAAGAGCGTCATATGGATCCACCAGGCCACCGAATGACCACATATGTGGGACAAGGCCACCTAGGCACTACCTAGAGGCCCGAACCAGGACATGCCTCTCGCGCGAGAAGGCAGCGTTCGATTCGCTCTGCGCATGCTGCGATCTGCTCGAACACCGGCAACGCGTTACGTTGTGAAACGATCGCACCCAATGCTCGATTCGGCCCCTTCCCAAAACGCCAGCAACTGCTGAATGACCTCGGGCTTTTCGCCGAGAGCACCCAGTGCGAGTCGCGTCCGGCTCCAACGCTGCGCGCTGACTTCCAAGATCGAGCCTAGCTGCACTTTCCGGCAGGCCATAAAGCCAAGCTGCGCCGTTCGCAGGCGTTGCCTTTGCAAGGCCTGCGCGCGCAAGCTGCTGGAGAAGCCGCGGTTGTCCGGCTGCGTCAGGAGCCGGTCCATAGACCTGTCTCGTCAGGCCTATGGACTGCCAATTCCTCTACCGCGGAGCCCGCGTGCCACAGAGCGGGCATCCCTGTTCCTCGTTGCTAGCGCACCACAGTGAAGTGCCTGGGGCGACACGGCAACATCAGTCCAGCCGATCAGCCGCCGCGTATAAACAGCGGGCGAGTCGACTGGCGCTCTGCACTGCAGTGCGCATGGTCCCCCTTCTTCATTGGTCATCAACCCGAATTGTGCGATGGTCAAACGACTTTCACTTCTGAGGATCACCATGCGACGTGTCCTTTTCTTTTCCCTGGCAGCCCTGTGCGCAAGCTGTGCCCATACAGAGCAGCCCAAACAACGCGCTTATGGTAACGATGCACTGCCGAGCGCCGAGAGCGTAGCGTTTGAGAAGACGGACGCGAGACTACGTTACAGAGATGCGCGTATTGAATGGGATGCAAAGCAATGCGCCGTTTATCAAGGCGTCGCTGCAGATGGACAGATTCGCAGCGAAGCGCTGCACGATGCCGAAGGGCGGCCACTATGTGCCAAGACACCTTGACTGTTGCCACGCGCCGAAGGGCCACATGCGTCCTGCAATCATGACAACAAGCACTGCCCAGTTATAGTCGCGAGCGACTGACATCCTCTTGAGCTCGCTACAGCGAGAACATGCCTGAGGCAGCGCCGTGCGCTGCCTCAGGCTAAGCTTAGATAATAGGGATTGAGCCGATCGTTTGTCGGCGTGCATAGGGCCTGCGCTATTACGGCCATTTCTTCAGAGCGTGTGACCTGAAGTTCAGCGCCAATGCCAACGACGCGCACGTGGAACACATGGCGCGCGTCGCGAACTGCACATGCGCACTATGTCTTCAGACCAGTCTCTACCTGCCGCTAAAAGGAGAACCCAAGGAGCAATCCGATGCCCGGTTCCCTCAAAACCCAACTTCCGTTCATTTCGGTAAGCGAGACGTTGGACGAGTTGCTCGTGCGCCTAGCGGAACTCACCCCGCTCAAGACCTGGATCTTTGCAGAGATCAAGAACGATCACTGGATCATTCGTGCCTGCACGGATTCTGCGTTTGGGTTGAAAGTAGATCAGTTCCTTACATGGTCGGAGTCGGTGTGTCGGCAAATGATCGTAATGGGCGGGCCGCAATGCGCCGAAGATCTAAAAAAGGTCGACCATCTTGCTCAGGCTCCAGCCGCGCTTGGCCTTGGCATTGCAAGCTACCTCGGAGTGCCGGTCAGAATCCCCGGCCAGATGGAAGGAATGCTCTGCGGTATCGACAAGCACATAGCAGACAACGAACTGAGCAAGTTCCTGCCGCTGGCGGAAACCTTTGGCAGAGTGCTTGTCGGCGCATGGGCGCAGCACCTCTCGGAGGAACAGCCAACTACTGACACACCTTCTGCGAAAACGGCAGACCAGCTGACTGGCCTGCATGATTTCAGCGCGTTTAGGGAATTGGTGCATAGCGCAGCAAGGAAAAATCGAAACGAGCCAGGTGGCATCCTACTTTTCAGCATGAATGCAGGCAGCGCAGGGAATCACGTTGCCGCAAAAAGCGAAATCGAGACGGCTGCAGGCATCCTTCAGGCCGCAACGCGCCCACAAGATGGGCTCGCGCATGTAGCACCCGGAAGTTTCGCCATCTATTTGCCTGGTATCAGTGAAGCGGGATTGCTTTCCGTCGCGCGTCGTATCCGTGTGTCTCTCGCTGCATGTGGGATCAACTCCAAATGGGGCGCGAGTTGGTTCAACGATCTGGACCAATTCGACAAGGCAGACCATGCACTCAAGCGTGCAATCTTGCAGATGAGCGGTTCAGCAGAAGCCATTTCGGCCCAGGACCCAGCCCCTTTCTCGGGACGGGCAGACACCGAGCGAACTGCCTGAGCGTCTCGCCGAGCCGACCCTGCTGAAGACCCGTTGTTTTTGCTCAGGTCGTCTGGCTTGCACGATGCAGAGGGGTGAATGGCGCCCAGAACCAAGCAACCTTCCGTGACACCCTATGGCAACCACGCATCATCGTCGTAGTACCGAGCAAGGCGACATCTCGCTATTGAGGCGGACACCCGCCTCGGGCGATGCCCTGGTTCAGACGACCGACCTCGGACAGCCTGTCTGAGGCGTCTTCTAACTGGCGGAGGTTCTGGACACTGTGCTTCCCCCGGGGATGGCTAGCGAGGCGCCCTAGGCGTCGGCCCGGGGAGATCGTCTCGATGACGTGCTGACCACCAGCGTCGCGATATGCTCAGGATCGTACGACGCCGTGACGGCGGCGTTTCGCTCAGCACGCCGTTCATGGCATGACCACACATTTCAAGACGACACCAACCTCCATGCCATTGCCCCCTGCTGTTCGCCATGCGGCCATTCTCGACAGTGCCACTGACTTTGCGATCATCGCGACCGATCTGGATGCCCGCATCACCGACTGGAATAGCGGAGCCGAAAACGTCCTGGGCTGGAACGAGACTGATATGGTGGGTCAGACGATCGACCGCATTTTCACTCCCGAGGACAGAGCCCAGAATCGTCCCGAGGTTGAAATGGCTACGGCGATCGCTCACAGCAGTGCCGAGGATGAGCGCTGGCACATGCGTGCCGATGGGTCGCGCTTTTGGGCGAGCGGCAGATTGACGCCCCTCTACGCGGATGCGCGCCACATCGGCTTCTTGAAGATTCTGCGCGATCAAACAAGCGCCCGGCTGGTCACCGAACAGGTCCACGCCAGCGAAGCCAAGTGGCGTAGCACCTTCGATCGTCTCGTGGAAGCACTGATGATCGGCGAGGTAGTGCGTGACGTCCAAGGCCAGGTAATTGACTGGCGCTATCTCGAGGTCAATCCGGCGTGGGAACGCATGGTTGGCGCGACGCGTGAGCAGGTCTTCGGTCGAACCGTCCGTGACGTCATCCCGGGTGTCGAAAATGCGTGGATAGACGAGTTTGCCAACGTTGTCGATACGGGCGAACCGGCAGCTTTCGTACGCGAGGTCGGTGTCTGGTCGCGTTGGTTCGAGGGTCGCAGCTTTCCGCTTGGCCACGATCGGTTCGGTTGCCTATGCTTCGAGGTGACCGACCGTCGCAAGGACAATGCGAGACGCGACACCTTGTTGGCGCTGGACGAGCGCATCCGCGACCTGAGCGATCCCGGCGAAATCGCGTTTGCTGCCGCGCAGGTGTTGGGAGAGATGCTTGGCGCGAGCCGCGCCGGCTACGGCGACGTCGATGAGCAAGCTGAAACCATCAAGATCGAGCGTGACTGGAACGCAAAGAATGTCATCTCCCTCGTCGGCACGCACCGCTACCGTGACTTCGGCAGCTTTGTCGACGAACTGAAGAAGGGCAACCTCGTCGCGATCAATGATACGGCCACCGATAGGGCCACCGCCGCAAGCGCAGACGCCTTGAAGGCAGTAGGGGTGGGATCGCTTCTCAACCTGCCGGTCATGGAGCGCGGCCAGTTCGTCGCCATGCTGTTTCTGAACTGCCCAACGCCTCACACCTGGACGCCGCACGAGATCGCGATCGTCCGCGATGTCGCCGAGCGTACTCGGGTCGCAGTGGAACGTCGCCGGGCCGAACAGGCGCTCCATGTGTTGGCAGAGACGTTGCAGCAACAGGTCGAGGAGCGCACTCATGAGCGCGACCGGGTGTGGCAGGTCAGCCGGGACATGCTGGGCGTTGCCGATACGGACGGGGTCTGGCTTAGCGTCAATCCTGCCTGGTGCGACATCCTTGGCTGGCCCGAAAAGGCGTTCGTCGGCAAGACCTCGGAATGGCTGGAGCATCCCGATGATCGTTCGAAAACACGGGAAGAGATCGGCAATATTGCGGATGGCAATTGGACGATGTTCTTCGAGAACCGCTTTCGGACAATCGACGGCGACTACCGGTCGCTGTCCTGGTCTGCCGTCGCGGTCGCCGATCGCCTCTACTGCGTTGCGCGGGACGTGACCGAGCAGAAGCAGCGTGATGCCGCGCTCCTTGAAGCCGAAGACCGACTGCGTCAGAGCCAGAAAGTCGAAGCGGTAGGCCAGCTCACCGGCGGCGTGGCGCACGACTTCAACAACCTGCTGACGGTGATCAGAGGGTCAATCGATCTTCTGCGTCGGCCCGGCCTGGCGCCAGAGAAGCGCACCCGCTACCTCGACGCCATCTCCGATACCGCCGATCGGGCCGCCCGGCTGACCAGCCAGTTGCTCTCCTTCGCCCGCCGCCAGGCGTTGAAACCCGAGACATTCGATGCCGGGGCCAGCATCGAAACCCTGCGAGAGATGCTCGGGACATTGACCGGCTCGCGTGTGGCGGTCGAGATCGAGATGGACTCCGGCCCCTCTCTCGTCAGAGTTGATCGAAGCCAGTTCGACACTGCCATCGTCAACATGGCGGTCAACGCGCGCGATGCCATGTCGGGCACGGGCACGCTGACCATCGACGTTCGCGCAGCAAACGCGATACCGCCGCACCGCACGCATCCGGTCGTCCCCGGACAATTCATTGCCGTTTCGATCACCGATACGGGCATTGGCATTGCGGACGACCAGATTGAGCGCATCTTCGAACCGTTCTACACCACCAAGGGCGTGGGGCATGGCACCGGCCTGGGTCTGAGCCAAGTGTTCGGCTTCGCCAAGCAGTCCAGCGGCGACATCCTCGTGCGCAGCACGGTAGGACGGGGCACCACCTTCACCCTCTATCTCCCCAAGGCCCGTGAGGACGAGCTGCGATCCACGCTAGTGCCGGAAGCGGTTTCGCCGCTGCCCAAGGGGGCCTTTATCCTCGTTGTTGAGGACAATAGCGAAGTGGGATCCTTCGCGACCCGGGCCCTCGCAGAGCTTGGCTACAGGACGCAGTTGGCAGTCGATGCCGCAAGCGCGCTTGTCGAGCTCGGGAGCGATGGAGCCGGCTTCGACCTGGTGTTTTCAGACGTAGTGATGCCGGGTATGTCCGGTATCGAACTCGGCCAGGAGATCCACCGCCGGATGCCGCACCTCCCTGTTGTGCTGACCAGCGGGTATAGCAACGTCCTTGCCGAACAGGACCGCCACGAGTTCGAGCTTCTGCAAAAACCCTACTCGCTCGAGGAGCTGGCAAGGGTCCTGGCAAAGGTGTCCGCAAGTCGACGCCTGATCAACTAGCTGGCAAGAAATTATCTGCCCGCCGCCGCCCGGCGTCTGAGACAATTTGGGCGGGGAACTGTCGTCTTTCAGACGCAGACAACAGCCATCAAGTCCGGGGTGCAGGTAAGCGTGGCGAGCGAAGATAATCCAACTGGTAGCCACGCTTCTCTGGATGCTGCGGCCCTGTTCGCAGGTCCTGGCGAGGTGCGCGCAGTCGCACGTGAACTGGACTGGTCGCAGGGTCCTTTGGGACCGACGACCGACTGGTCGCCGGCGATCCGCACGATGGTGCGGACGATGTTCGACTCACCATTTCCAATCTGCTTGTGGTCGGGCCCACA
The DNA here is from genome assembly GCF_014199025.1 of Xanthomonas sp. CFBP 8152. Classification (NCBI taxonomy): domain Bacteria; kingdom Pseudomonadati; phylum Pseudomonadota; class Gammaproteobacteria; order Lysobacterales; family Lysobacteraceae; genus Xanthomonas; species Xanthomonas sp. CFBP 8152. The sequence continues at coordinate 684,362 of NZ_JACHNO010000001.1, read as the reverse complement.
TTACGCGCTGATCTACAACGATGCCTATCGCAGGATTCTGGCGGCCAAGCACCCTGCAGCGCTTGGTCTTCCGGGGGCCGTGGTTTTGGCAGAAATCTGGGAGGAGCTTCAACCTCAGTTCGATGGCGTGCGGGCGAGAGGGGAACCGGTCTACCACGAGGATGCACCCTTCGTCATGGCACGGTTGGAAGGCGGCGGAACGGAAACCGCCTGGTTCAACTACTCATTGTCTCCTTTGCGCGACGAGGATGGCAGCATCGCTGCGGTCCTCAACATTACCCCCGAAACAAGTAGCCGGGTCCTGCTTCAGCGTCGCCTCGACCAGGAACAGGCCGCGTTGGCCTTGAGTGAGGATCGGCTGCGTTCGCAGGTTGCTGTCGCAAAAACCGACGCTGAGCGTGTGCAACTGACACTTGCGGCCGGAGCGATCATCGGCACGTGGTTCTGGAACTTGTCCACTGACCAATTCACCGTGGACGAGGCTTTTGCCACTGCTTTCGGGCTTGATCCGGCCCTCGGCCGGGAGGGCATTCCGCTCGCCCAGATCGTCGCCACGGTTCACCCGGACGATCAGGCCGGCCTGGCAGTGGCCATCAACCATGCAATCAGCAAAGGGGGGCGTTACGCTCACCAGTACCGTGTCCGTCGCCGCAATGGCCGATATCATTGGCTGGAGGCCAACGGCCACGTCGAGCATGGTCCGGACGGCACCCCGCTGCGCTTTCCTGGCGTTTTGATTGACGTCGAGGAGCGGCGTGCTGTCGAAGCAGAGCGAGAACACGCCATCGCTGCGCTGCGCGAGCTCAATGCAGACCTGGAACGCAAGGTGCTGGAGCGCTCATTTGCACGCGGGCGGACCTGGCAGGTCAGCCCTGACCTTCTGGTCGTCATCGGCGGCAATGGATGCTTCGAATCGGTAAACCCGGCCTGGACAGCCACGCTTGGCTGGTCTGAGAAGGAACTGACCCAATCGGACTTTCTCAGGTTCGTGCACCCGCAGGATCTGGTCAACACGCAAAAGGCCTGGGCGGATGCCAGCGAACGTCGATTGCCTGTGCTGCACTTTCGAAATCGCTATCGTCACAAAGACGGCGGTTGGCGGTGGCTCGCCTGGGTCGCCGTCCCGGATGAAGGAAAAGTCTATGGTTCGGCGCGTGACGTCACGCTAGAGGTCGAACAAGCGATCATTCTCAAGGAAAGTCAGCAGACCAACAAGCACGTGCAGGCCGCACTCGCTGCTGGTGCCATCATTGGCACCTGGAACTGGAACTTTGAGGATGACTTTTTCACGTTTGACGAGGGGTTCGCGTTTGCGTTCGGTCACGACCTCAGTTCAGCGCAGACGGGGTTGCCGATCGACGCGGTGCTCGTTCACGTGCACCCCGAAGACAGACCTGGGCTGAACGCAGCGATCGCCCAGACGATAGAGCGCGGCGGCGCTTACGCGCGGCAGTATCGGGTCAGGCGTGCGGACGGCAACTACTACTGGATCGAAGCCAACGGCCGTGTCGAATTCGATGCCGCCGGCAAATCCACCAACTTTCCCGGCTTCATCATCGATGTCGATGAACGCGTGAGCCTTGAAGCGGAGCGTGACCGGGCCACGGCTGAGCTGCGCACCCTCAGCAACACGCTTGAAACCCGAATAGCCACACGTACTGCCGAACTGATGCAAGCCGAGGAGTCGCTGCGGCAATCGCAGAAGATGGAGGCGGTGGGCCAGTTGACCGGAGGCCTGGCGCATGATTTCAACAATCTTCTGACCGCCGTCACCGGCGGTCTGGAGATGCTCGCGGCGAAGGTTGCCAAGGGCGAATACGGCAAACTCGACCGCTATATCGCAATGGCGCAAACTGGCGCCAACCGGGCCGCGGCGTTGACCCAGCGGCTTCTCGCTTTCTCGCGTCGGCAGACCCTGGCCCCAATCCCGACCGATGTCGACAGACTGATCGCGAGCATGGAGGAGATGATCGACCATACGCTCGGACCTGAGTTCGAGGTCAAGGTCGTCTCGATCCCAGGCTTGTGGCCAGTGCTCGTAGATGCTCCGCAGTTGGAGAATGCGCTTCTTAATCTGGGCATCAACGCACGCGACGCCATGCCCGATGGTGGGCTGCTAACGATCGAGACCAGCAACGAGCGGCTTGATGCACGCGCCGCAGCCGACCAGGATCTACCGGAGGGCGAATACGTCTCAATTTGCGTAACCGATACCGGCATCGGCATGCCGCCAGAAGTGATTGCGCGTGTCTTCGATCCGTTCTTTACCACCAAGCCCATCGGTCAGGGCACAGGGCTTGGACTGTCGATGATCTACGGTTTCGTGAGGCAATCCGGCGGACAGGTGCGCATCTACTCCGAAGTGGGCAAGGGCACGACGATGTGCCTCTACCTGCCGCGATACCTGGGAGACGTAGCAGCTACCGAGCAGGAGGCGGGTAATGCTGACGCCGGCAAGGCGCTACCAGGCGAGACGATATTGATCGTCGAGGATGAAATCGCAATCCGGCAACTCGTCGCCGACGTTCTTAGCGATGCCGGTTATCGCGTATTGGAGGCCCCGAACGGCCCGGCTGGAGTCAAACTACTGCAATCAGAGGAGCGGATCGATCTGCTCATCACCGATGTGGGACTTCCGGGTGGGCTCAACGGCCGGCAGGTTGCCGATGCTGGACGTGTGGTTAGGCCGGCGTTGAAGGTTCTATTCGTCACTGGCTATGCCGCCAACGCAGCCGTGGGCGCCGGGCACTTGGACGAGGGGATGCAAGTGCTGACCAAGCCCTTCAATATCGCTGAGTTGGAGATGCGCATCCGAGAAATGATCGGAAACGAAAGTGCAGCGTTACCGTCCTGACACGGATCCGAATGCGCACTTTGTCATTGCTGAGCCGCCGACGGTCGCTTTTATCATTCGTACCGACTGGCTTATGCAGGGAGGACCAGATCCGGATCACCTACTTGCCATTTGAATAACCGCGCAAAGGCCTCGTCTGCCGACACAGTCAGCCAATCCCGCGGATCCCCGTAAATGCAAAGCGGCCGAACGAGAGGCTCCGACTTTGACAGCGCCGTCAATAACGAAAACTCGAATGTCGACACTCCGCCTATCATCCTACTGGAGACAATGACCGGACAGAATCTTGGCTTGTCGATCGAGGTATGCCATTGCCCCATGGAGGATTTACCTGACGAGGGAAACAGAGAGGCAAATCCGAACACTTTAATGAAGTATCTCTTGTCATCCCATAGCGCACGGTCATCCGGATTCAAATCCTCAAACGCTTGGTCATAGATGAAAGGTGTCCGTCGAATTTTCTTGCGTCCGAACTTTGCTCGAAACGCGCGTGTCAGCAGCCCATCTCCCGTAACCACATCCACATGGCGATGTCGCTCCACCAGGGTGGGCTGCTGTGTTTTCTCTAGGATTTGCAGGACTTTGATCAAGAATCCTCCGCTGCATCGTCCGAAAGATGGATGATGTTCTTGAGTAGACAGATCCCCCTGCAGGTATTTAGCAGGCAACGAGCTCAAGAGCCAGAAGCCGCATAAATCGTTAATATTTAATGGCGGGGCCAGGTGCCGGGGTGACAAACGGCCACCGCTCTCGCCTCAGGGCTGCAGATGCCGTACGCGGTCCGTCGACGGGCGCGTCCATCCAATCGGATGCCCAGCTCAAGCTTTCCGCCCTTCGCGCACGTGGTCGTCGGCTGGGGGCGACGCAGCAACTCGGCCTGCGTGTTGTCCCCTGTAGTCGTCGTGTGGTCGTCGTTCGACTGGCCACGGCAGTCATGCTTACCAACCCGGCCAAGGCTGCGTTGTGCCGATACACGCCATGTACTGCTTGAACGGCGCTGTCGTATCAACGACTGACTCGCCGTATTGCCTGCCGCCGTCGCGCCCCAGGCCTCGCACAGATCCCAGAGAGCATGTCCGGTAGAGAGCATGTCCGGTGTTGCGCAAGTACTAACTGCACGAGCATGCGCGCGACCGGAAACAGGCAGATCAAAACCCTGCCGATACACCAGCCCCGCGTGGAACTGTCGCGCTACCAACGAGTACAGTTCGCTCGGTGCCTGCTCGATCCGAGCAAATTCTGCCCGTAACGCAACAGGCTTCTGGCCAACGATTATTTCAGCGGAGCAACGGCTTGCGCATAAGTGCCTACCGTTTCGCCTTTTGCCAGCACATGGCCCGACGCAGCGGCAAGTATCTGGTCTCGTGTCGCGCCGGGCTTGACGTCCAGCATCGTGTCGAGCGCGAAGACCTGGAAGTGATAGTGGTGCGGTGGATCGCCCACCGGCGGGTGGGGTCCGTAGTAGCCAACCGAACCGCGGCTCGTTGTTCCCTGAAGCACACCCTCGGGCTCGGTCAGGCGCATTTGCTCCTGCAGGCCTTCCGGCAACCTGGTGACGTTGGCGGGAATGTTCCAAGCAACCCAATGGACGAACGGCGTGATGGGCTTGGCGTCAGGGTCTTCCACGATGACGACGTAAGACTTGGCGTTGGCGACCGCTTTCCAAGACAGTGCGGGCGAGACGCCATCCGCATAGTCGCTAAAACGCTTGTCCATCCTAGCGCCATTGGCGAATGCGGGTACCGTAACGGCCAGTGTCCCATTGCTGTCGGTTTCAGCACGAGTAAGGGCAAGTGGCACTCCATTGCCCTGGTTGACCTGCGCCTGCATCGATGCCGACGGCGCCTCGATGGACTGCCCCGCTGCTGCACCAGCGCGAGCTGGTGCGCCCGTCGCGGAGATACGGTAGATGACGCCATTGGCGTCGTCAGAGACCAACAGAGCACCACCGGCCGTTTCAGCAAGACCCACCGGCCGAGCAAAATGTTTCGTGCCGCCCTCGGTCAGGAAGCCGGTAACGAATGGTTCGAAAGCAACGGGCTTGCCGTTCTCGAACTTCACTCGGACCACCTCGTACCCGGATGCCGGCTTCCGGTTCCACGATCCACGGAAGGTGATAAACGCGTCGCCCCTGTAATCGGACGGGAAGGAACTGCCATGGTAGAAGTGGAACTGCATGGCCGCAGCGTGAGCCGTATAGCCCATCACCATCGGTTCGCTGATGGCCGCCCACTGCTGTTTCGTCATCTCGCCCTGCGGCGTGCTCTGCGGGTTGACCCCGTCCCTGCCCCAGGTATGGGGCCAGCCGTATTGCTTGCCTTTGCTGAGGTGGTTGAGCTCCTCAGGCTGGACCTCGTCTCCCAGGAAGTCAATGCCTTGGTCCATGCCCCACAACTCGCCGGTCGCTGGGTCCCAATCGAAGCCGATGGTGTTGCGCAGGCCGCTCGCAAAAATGGTGCGGGACTTCCCGTCGGGCGACACCCGCAGCATCGTCGCGTGCTCGGGATTGGTTTCGTTGCAAGCATTGCAGGTCGAGCCGATGCTCAAATACAGCATGCCGTCAGGGCCGAATGCCATCGTCCGGTTCGGGTGCTGCCCGCCATCCGGCAGATCGCCCACCAGCAGCGTCAGCGGCCCCAAGGTTCCGTCTTTCAGAATCGGAGCAACGAACAACTCCTTGACCGTGACCAGGTAAAGCTGGCCATCGCGAATAGCCAGTCCATGCGCGCCCGATCTACTGGCGACTACTTTGGGAGGTGCGTCCAGCCTGCCGTCGTCGTTGGCATCTTTCAGAAGCAAGATATCGCCCTGATCGCGACGGGAAACGTAGATGTTGCCGCCCGGAGCGACCGCGATGATGCGCGCATTCTTGAGTCCGGTTGCAAACGCCTTAATTTGGAAGCCGGCAGGGATCTTCAGGCCAGCGATCTGCTTGGACGTAGCGTCGACCTTGTCGGGCTTGAACGTGTGGACTTGCGCCTGCACGTCAGTGCCATCGCCCTGCTGCGCGTGTGCATGACCTACCAACAAGCCGAGCAGTGTTACGGACAAGATACGGCGCATGTGGCTCTCCCGATGCGTGAATGAAGCGTTCGATGACTGCCTAATGGATTGGCAGCCGATAGGCCCTTCTTGCACGAGCTGCGTGACGGGAACAGCAAGGAAACCCCCAGTTCCCTTTGGCCACGGCTATGTCCGCCCATGTGAAATTAGACACTCGCCCCAATCGACGCGAGCCCACCCAGTGCAGGTCACAATGGCCACGGTTGGCGTTGGATGTGCAACGTCCTGCGCAAGGGATTCCGTGGTCCTACCGAGTCAGATGGTCCTTGATGAGATCGAGCGCTCCCCGTTCGGCCGACAGCGTGCGGGTCAGCCCGATGTCGATGCCCTCTGAGGTCGACAGACCCGCACCGCGCCGGACCTTGGCCACGATGCTCCCGCTGTCTGAGTAGTGCCCTGATCGGCTGCGGTACGAACGTGCCGGGACGGTCATGAGCATCAAGACCTGGCGCAGAAGGGGCAGGATGCAACTGAAACGAAGCCTGTTGATCTTCGCAACACGTTGCATCCCCCCACGTCCCCGGCGTGCGCGCCGCCAATTACCACAGGCCTGCTCAATCCGCGAAGCTCAAAACCACGCGACCTTCGATGGTGCCTTGGTGCATGCGGGTAAACACATCGTTGATGTTCTCAAGCCGGTCGGTTTGGACCGTCGCGGCCACCTTGCCCTGCTCTGCGAAGCTGAGCGACTCTTGCAGATCCAAACGACTGCCGACGAGCGATCCCCGCACGGTCACCGGGGCAGCAAATGACATGACCATTGCATCGGCATAAACATTCGTCGCTGCATACACCATGCTTGGTTACTCCCTGTTGCTGGGAGAGGTGCTTTCCACACGCGTGTTGTGCCGCGTTTTCTGATTGGTTGGGTGATCTGCAGTAGCGCGACCTGCCATTACCGCGAACCGCGCAGCCGGTGTCTTGATAGAAAACACGTCGTCTGCAATGGCTATGGGTCTGTGCTTGCGACGCGCGTGGCGACAGATCTGCCGCCGTGCGCCGAGAAATGGCTGCCGTAGTCGTATTGGAGCAGATCCTCCTCAGCAGCAAAGGCGTGGAGTGCAGCCTAACGACTCAGACTCAAAGCTGCTTTGAGTTCAATCAATTTTTTGTTGTGTCGCGAGCGCGTTCCAGCCAGAGCTAAGCCGATCTTCTTATGCCCAGGACCCGATCTCCAAAACGCGCTGCGGTTGGATGTCAGTTCTTCGAATGGCAAGTATTACGTAACTCATATAACTAGACCCGCATCGCTCACGTTCTCTCTTGCAAGCAAGCTCACCTGGTTTCCCGCACATTCCATCTTCCAAGCTGAGTTGATCGAGATCAAGGCAGAAGTGTATGGTGCACTGCACCATAGAACATGAGATGGACATCGTTGGGCGTTCCCTGCAGTGCCCAGTCGTGCCGCAGCAAGAAAGAAAGGCTGTTGTGAAACAACAGTGCCAGACCGTTCAAGGAGTTTTGAAATGAAGCTTGGTGGAAACCTATCACTCGTTGCAGGTGCTGCCCAGAGCGGCGAAGCCTCTTCGGTTAAGGCCTCTGACGAGTACGACATGCACTCGCGCACCTCAGCTCACCCCAGACCCGACTTCATCACCAACGCACAGCAGACGTTCGCGCTGACCGTAGTGAGTCTGACGGGAGCCCAGTGGGAGGGGAACGTTCGGGAGGTCAGTCTTCCTGGGGAACAGGGTCGATTTGGCGTGATGGCAAAACATACGCCAATGCTGAGCACGCTGCGCGAGGGCATGATCCTCATCTATCCGGAAACGAGCGAGCCGCCTTTCCAGCTGTATGTATCAGGGGGCTTCGTCGAGGTCCAACCGACTCACGTCACCGTTCTGGCTGACTTGGCGCTGAGAAGCGAAGACCAGGACAAGGCGAGGGCCGAAGTCGCCAGAAATGCTGCGAACTCTCCCATGGCGACATCTTTCACGGATGACGCTTATGCTCAAACGCATACCGAGCTTATGCATCGCTTCGGGGCAAGCCCACGCGCCAAGCCTTGATGACTGGAACCACTGCGCATATCGCTTCAAGCGTTCTCCGCTTGTTGGACAGTCAAAAGAGGGCCGGTCATGCCAAGTCGCTTCAAAGCAGCATTTACGTATTTCAATCAAGCGGTTCCGTTCAAGCTGCCTCAGGCCTTGGTGACAACGGCGGTGCTTATCGCATTGCTATTGCTTCCATGTCCTGAAGGACTGACGCCCAAGGCTTGGGGGTTGGTCGCCATTTTCCTGACCACGATCATCGCAATCATCCTCAAGGTAATGCCCATTGGGGTTATGGCGATGATGGCCCTTGTCATCGTCGCACTGTCCCAAGTCACCTCAACCAACTCGAAGGGTGCGATCACTGACGCGCTTTCTAGTTTCTCGAGCCCGCTCATCTGGCTGATCGTGGTTGCGATCTTGATTTCGCGTGGTCTGAAGAAGACGGGCTTGGGAAACCGCATCGGAATGTTGTTCATTGCGTTGCTGGGCAAGCGGACCCTGGGCATCGGATACGGCCTGACGATCTGCGAACTCTTGCTCGCCCCCTTTACACCCAGCAATACCGCGCGTGGCGGGGGCATTGTTCACCCGATCATGAGGTCGATTGCCAACTCGTTCGATTCTGACCCGGCGAAAGGCACGCAGGGCAAGGTCGGAACCTACTTGGCGTTGGTGAATTACCATGCCAATCCCATCACATCGGCAATGTTCCTCACCGCCACAGCACCCAACCCGCTGGTGGTCGACTATGTCGCCAAAGCGACCAACCAACAGCTGCACCTGTCCTGGACGACTTGGGCACTCTGCATGTTTCTACCCGGGTTGGCCTGTTTGATCATCATGCCTCTGGCCATTTATCTGCTCTCTCCTCCGGAACTGAAAGTCACTCCCAACGCAGTCGATTTCGCCAAGGGCCAATTAAGGCAGATGGGCGCGCTGACGGCGAAAGAAAAAGTGATGATCGGGACCTTTGGCTTGCTGTTGGTCCTTTGGGCCAACGTGCCCGCGATGATTTTCGGTGCCTGGTGGACCTTGGATCCCACCGTTGTCGCATTCGTCGGCTTGTTTGCGCTGATCATCACCGGCACATTGGACTGGGACGATGTGCTTTCCGAAAAAAGTGCCTGGGATACGCTGGTGTGGTTTGGCGCACTGGTGATGATGGCCGAGCAGCTCAACAAGCTGGGCGTGGTTGGCTGGTTTACCGAGGCAATGAAGGGCGCCATCATCGCGAGTGGAATGGGATGGAAAGCGATTGCCGGCGTGCTCGTCTTAGCCTTTGTCTTTTCCCACTACCTGTTCGCAAGCACGACCGCCCACATCAGTGCGATGCTGCTTGCGTTCTTAGGCGTGGGGGCACTGCTCATCCCCCCGGACTACGTCATTCCCTTCATGCTCATGATGACTGCGTCTTCGGCGATCATGATGACACTGACTCACTACGCCACCGGCACCTCGCCCATCGTCTTCGGCAGCGGCTACGTCAGCTTGGGCACTTGGTGGAAGATCGGACTCGTCATGTGCCTGCTTGAGCTCCTCATCTTCGGGCTCGTCGGAAGCATGTGGTGGAAAATCCTTGGCTTCTGGTAAATAGGCCCACGGACACGGCGCGTGGCGCTGCGCCTCACAACGGAGTATTTGCCATGGTGGAGTAACACCTTGGCATTCCGCACGAGATGCGGCCAGACAGGCCACTCAACATTTTCCGGGAATCCAACAAAGCACGTATATCGATGTCGTTCCGCCATTGGCTTAGGGCCAGAACGTTGTCCTTGCGGCGAAACCTCTGCGCGTCAACGGCGTTGAACTAACTGTCAGAGTTGTCAAGTGGCCAAACAGCAGGACACATCACTGGTTTGTGTCCTGCAGGAGAATCAGGGCCTTGGTCATTAATCCGACCATCATTTGTCCGCCACCTGGTTACTGCCGAGAGCCCTTCAATTTTCCGCGACTATAAGTGGAAAGCGAGACCGACAAGTTTGGCGAGAGCGGTTCTACCGAGCTTGCCTCTTCTACGCAGTCCAAGAACCAGAGGGAAGATCACCCCGCCGGGGCCGACGCAGTGAAGCGCCGGCCGTTTTGGTGATTGACGTTTTGACCCTTTGCACCCTGGCGTACGAAGAAGCCAGGCACCGATGGTCTCGATGTCCTCCAGTCGGAGCTGGGCGATTGGATTGATGCGAGCGCCCGGATAGAGGCCCAGGATCGGGCCAAACCAGCGATGCGGATACTCGGGCACTTGTTTCGGAAGTTTCACCAGCAGGCCGGCCGGGCGCGACATCATCAGAGGCTTGGGCAAGATTGATACCTCGATTGATACCTCGGAGGGCATCGCTCGGAATCATCAATCGGCCTGAATATCCAATTCAATCAAGCAGTTACGGACTGAGTAGAAGCTCTGGAGCGGGCGATGGGAATCGAACCCACGTCAGTAGCTTGGGAAGCTACAGCTCTACCATTGAGCTACGCCCGCGCGGCGTTGCGAGAGTTTAGGCGGGTGCGGTGTCAGGCGCAATGCGCAGACGTAACGAGGGCCGGTTGCCCGGCCCTCGTTTGCAACGCGCGTGGTGGGTGGATCAGAAGTTGCCGCTGAAATTCACGAACAGCGTTGCATCGCGGGCGCTGCGTTGGGCGGTGGTGGTGCTCAGGCCGACATTGCTCTGCAGGCCCCACAGGCCGGTGCGGGCACCCAGCACGACGGTCGCGTAGTTGCGATCGAAGTTCTGGCCCGGGACGGTGTACATGCCCACTTCCGGCATCGACTGCAGCCAGGCGCTGGCTTCGGTGCCGTCCTTGAACTCGTGGTCGTAGGTCGCCTGCAGATACGGCTTGACCGCAGCACCGTCCAGGCGCACCTGGAAGCCGATGCGGCCGACCATCGAGTCGATGTCCTGATCGGCGTAGCCCAATGCGGTGGAACTTTCGTTGCTCTCGGTATAGCCGTCGAGCTTGAGCTTCTGCCAGGTCAGGCCGACCACCGGGCCGTACTTGACGTTGCCTTCGCCCAGCGAATAGCCGGCGTTGATCGCGGCGGTAAGGTTGCTGCCGTCCGGCGAGCCGCTGTGCACGCGGGTGGCCGGCCCGAGCTGCACTTCACGGTCGACGTCGTAGCTCAGCCAGCTGTAGCTGACCTGCGCATTGACCCAGACCGGGCCGGTGTACCAGCCAAAGAAGCCGCCCAGCGTGGTGTCGTCCTGCTTGAAGCTGCCGTTACGGTTGCCGAAGTCGGCGTCCATGCTGCCGAATCCGGCGAAGCCGCCGAACACCAGGTCGCCCGCAGTCCAGTCCACACCGAACAGGCCGGCCGGAGCCATGCCGTCGTACAGATCGGCGTGGTCGTAACGCTGCATGTCGCCACGCACGCTGCCCCACCAACGCAGGCCATCGGCGTCCGGCTTGCCGTCCAGATGCCAGGCCACCTGGTCGGCGCGCGCACGGCCGATCGCCTGCGCCGAATGCGTCAGCACCTGCTGCAGACGTGGCGCTTCCAGCAGCGAGATGGCGTACTGGCCCAGGATCTGGTGGGTGGCAGTGGTGGGGTGGATGCCGTCGGCGAACACATAGGTGTTCGGCGCATTGGCGGCGACCAGGCTGGTCGGGTTGCAGGCCGGCAGCGGCACGGCCGGGTTGCAGGCGGTGCTGGTGACGTTGCTGAAGCCGTAGGTGCCTGGATCGGCGACCACTTCCTGCAGGATGTGGAAGGTGTCGACCGGGATCACGCGCAGGCCGGCCGACCGCAGGCCATTGAACAATGCGGTGTTGTAGGCGGTTGCCGCAGCAGTGCCCTGCGCCATCGCGGCGGCACCGCCGGCACGGAAGCGCGGGGTGATGCCCACGTCCGGAATGGTCGGCACCATCACATAGCGCGCGCCGGCGGCCTGCAAGGCACCGACCGCACCGACCTGCGCGGTGACCGCGTTGCCGATGATGGCCTGCGCCTGGGCCGGCGCGGCTGCAGCGGCGAGCAGATCGTTGGCGCCGCCCCACACGGTATAGAGCGCATTCGGGTTGGCCTGGCCGCCGTTGGCGCTCAGGTAGGTGTTGATCTGGCTGGTCACCGAGGGCGCGGCACCGAGCACGCTGGTCGAGCTAGCCTGGATGCGGGCGCCGCCTGCAGCGTAGTTGTCGCCGGTCTGGCCGTTGCCGTTGGGGGCGGCGTTGGTGCCGTAATGGTCGGCGACGTACTCGGCCCAGACCCAGCCCGGGTTGGTGGTGAACTTGCCGGTGACTGCACGCGAGGCGGCCGGCAGCAACGGGTTGTAGTAGCCGCTGTCGGTGAGGCTGTCACCGAAGAACACGGTCTGGTCGAACGCAGACGCGGCCATGGCCGGGGTGGCTGCAATGGCGATGGCCACGGCCATCAGGGAACGGATCGGGCGAAAGGTTGAAGCCATGGGAGTGCCTGCTCAAAGTAGGGTGGAACTGGACCGGACCTGCTGACGTACGCCGGCGAATGGCACATGGTTTCACCCTCGCCGCCCGCGCTCACGCTGCATTGCCGCATAACGCAAAAACGCGCGCCCTGGCGGCACGCGGTGCCACAATGATGACATGAACATTCAACTCAACGGCACCCCGCGCGAGGTATCCGACGACGTGCCACTGGCAACCCTGCTGGAGCAGGAAGGCCTTGCACAGCGGCGCGTGGCGGTGGAGGTCAATGGCGAAATCGTGTCGCGCGGGCAGCATGCCACGCACCGGTTGCGTGCCGGCGATGTGGTGGAGATCGTGCACGCGCTGGGCGGCGGTTGATGTGGCGCGCAGGCCGGCGCAGCTGCGCGCGATCGGTGATAATTGCCTGATGACCAATACCGCCCCCTCCGATGCGCTGATCATCGCCGGCAAGCCCTACCGTTCGCGCCTGCTGACCGGCACCGGCAAGTTCAAGGACCTGGACGAAACCCGCCTGGCCACCGAAGCGGCCGCCGCGCAGATCGTCACCGTGGCGATCCGCCGGGTGAACATCGGCCAGGACCCGAACGCGCCCAGCCTGCTCGATGTGCTGCCGCCGGATCGCTATACGCTTCTGCCCAACACCGCCGGCTGCTATACCGCCGACGATGCGGTCCGCACCTGCCGGCTGGCACGCGAGCTGCTGGACGGCCACAACCTGACCAAGCTGGAGGTGCTCGGCGACGAGCGCACGCTGTATCCGGACGTGGTGCAGACGCTCAAGGCCGCCGAGCAGCTGGTCGCCGACGGCTTCGACGTCATGGTCTATACCTCCGACGATCCGATCCTGGCCAAGCGCCTGGAAGAGATCGGCTGCGTGGCGGTGATGCCGCTGGCCGCGCCGATCGGCTCCGGGCTGGGCATCCAGAACAAGTACAACCTGCTGGAAATCATCGAGAACGCCAAGGTGCCGATCATCGTCGATGCCGGCGTGGGCACGGCGTCGGATGCGGCGATCGCGATGGAGCTGGGTTGCGACGGCGTGCTGATGAATACCGCCATCGCCGGTGCGCGCGATCCGATCCTGATGGCAAGCGCGATGCGCAAGGCGATCGAGGCCGGACGCGAGGCATTTCTGGCCGGGCGGATTCCGCGCAAGCGGTATGCCTCGGCATCGAGTCCGGTGGATGGCGTGATTGGATGAGCGGGTGTGCTGCGTTGACATTGCAGTCGATGCGCAATGCTTGGCCGTGTGACGTGGCGGATGTGGCCGTTGCTGGATCGCGCGTTGCTGCAAGTGCTCCCTCACGCCGTAGCCTCACCCCACCCCCTCTCCCCAAGGTAGAGGGGCTTTTGTTTTTTGATGTGACTTCCTCATGACTGATCCTTTCACCAGCGACGGCGCCAAGATGCCGCCCAAGCCCTTCACCATCGAAGAGGGCCGCCGGCAGGTGCGCAGCTTTGTGCTGCGCCAGGGCCGCTTTACCCCGGCGCAGCAGCGGGCGTTCGACGAGTTGTGGCCGCGCTTCGGCCTGGACTACAGCGGTGCGCTGCGCGATCTCGATGCGGCCTTCGGCCGTCCTGCACCCAAGGTGCTGGAGATCGGGTTTGGCAATGGGGCGGCATTGCGTTTCGCCGCACAGCAGGACCCCAGCCGCGACTACATCGGCATCGAGGTGCACGCGCCCGGCGTCGGTCGCCTGCTCAATGCGCTGGACGATGACGGCAGCACGCATGTGCGCCTGTACCACCACGATGCGGTGGAAGTGCTCGAACACGAGATCGCCGATGGCGCGCTTGACGAGGTGCGCATCTACTTCCCCGATCCATGGCACAAGAAGCGCCACAACAAGCGTCGCCTGATCCAGCCGGCGTTCGCACAGCTGGTGGTGCGCAAGCTGCGCGATGGCGGCCGCCTGCACGCGGCCACCGACTGGGCCGATTACGCCGAACAGATGTGGGACGTGCTCGACGCCACACCGGGCCTGGTCAATCGCGCCGGCCCGCGCGGCCACGTCGAACGCCCGGCCTGGCGTCCGCAGACCCACTTCGAGACCCGCGGCCAGAAGCTCGGTCACGGCGTGTGGGATCTGCTGTACGACCGGGATTCGGGAATCGGGAATCGGGAATCGCAAAGGCAACTGCCTGCGGCATCCGGATAGCGTCGCCTTGCGTCGGCCTATCCCGCTTTCACCATTCTCCATTCCCGACTCCCCATTCCCGGCACCCGATGGACACCGCGCTGACACTGACCAACGATATGAAGCTCGTCCTCGGGCTGGTCGGTTTCACGATGGCGATGTTTTTGTTCGAGCGCATCCGCGCCGACGTGGTGGCGTTGATCGTGCTGGTGGTGCTGGGCGTCACCGGGCTGGTGGCGCCGGAAGAACTGTTCGGTGGCTTTTCCGGTAACGCGGTGATGAGCATCATCGCCACCACCATCCTCGGTGCGGGGCTGGAGCGCACCGGTGCGTTGAATCGGCTGGCGACCTGGTTGCTGCGGCGCTCGCACGGCAGCGAACAACGCTTGATGATGATGACGCTGGCCATCTCCGGCCTGAATTCGTCCTTCATGCAGAACCCGTCGGTGATGGCCTTGTACCTGCCGGTCGCCTCGCGTCTGGCTGCGCGCACCGGGCTGACCTTGCAACGCATGCTGCTGCCGATCGCCGCGGCCATCGTGATGGGTGGCGCGCTGACCATGGTGGGCAATTCGCCGTTGATCCTGCTCAACGATCTATTGGTTTCCGCCAACAACAACCTACCTTCGGGCATGGCCAGCATCGAGCCGTTGACGATGTTCGCGCCGCTGCCGATCGGCGTGGCCCTGCTGATCGCCGCACTGCTGTATTTCCGTTTCTACGGCGACCGCAAGCTGATCGAAGAAGAGCGCCTGATCAACGAAGGCGTCACGCCCTCACGCACCGAGAGCTATTTCGCCAAGACTTATGGCATCGACGGCGATGTATTCGAGCTCACCGTCAGCGCCGAAAGCCCGCTGGTTGGCATGACCCTGGGCGAAGCCGAAGCGCTGCACGACGCGCCGTTGTTGCTGGCCCTGAAGACCGGCAACGACACCCGCCTGGCGCCGCCTGCCGACATGCGCATCTGGGTCGGCAGCGTGCTCGGCGCGATGGGCCCGCGCCAGGAAGTGGCCGACTTTGCGCAGAACCAGTTCCTGCGCATGTCCTCGCGCCTGCGCAACCTGGGCGACCTGTTCAATCCCAGCCTGGCCGGCATTTCCGAAGCGTTGATTCCGCCCAACTCGCGGCTGATCGGCAAGACCGCCGCCGAGTTGCGTCTGCGCAAGCAGAGCGGCATCAGCCTGCTGGCGATCAACCGCGACAAGCAGGTGATCCGCGAGGACGTGCGGAATGTGGCGCTGCGCGGCGGCGACATGCTGGTGTTCCACAGCATCTGGCAGGATCTGGCGCAGGCAGCGGAAAGCCGCGATTTCGTGCCGGTGACCGACTTCCCCAAGGGCGAGCAGCGCCCGCACAAGTTCAAGATCGCCATGGCGATCTTCGCCTTCACCATCCTGATCGCGCTGACCTCGCGGCTGCCGGTGGCGCTGACGTTGATGACTGGCGTGGCCTGCATGCTGGTCAGCGGCGTGCTGCGCATGGACGAGGCATACGCCTCGATCAACTGGAAGACCATCTTCATGATGGCCGGCCTGATTCCACTGGGCTGGGCGATGGACAGCAGCGGCACTGCGGCCTGGGTTGCAGGCCACACCATCGACCGCCTGCCCGAGGGCATTCCGGTGTGGGCACTGGAAATCAGTCTGGCGCTGCTGACCACCGCGTTCTCGCTGGTGATCAGCCATGTCGGCGCCACCATCGTGATGGTGCCGATCGCGGTCAATCTGGCATTGGCAGCCAACGGCAACCCCACCGCGTTCGCACTGATCGTGGCGTTGTCGGCATCCAACAATCTGATGACCGCATCCAACCCCGTGATCTCGATGGTAGCCGGCCCGGCCAACTATCAACCGCGCGAGCTGTGGCGCGTGGGCGCACCGCTGTCGCTGATCTACATCGTGGTGATGGTGTCGATGATCAACCTGATGTTCTGGTGGGCAGCGCGCTGAGCCGCACCACCTTCAGCAGTCACCCAAGCACCACCCGCTCGCCCTCGATGCGCACCGGCACCGCCAGCAGCGACTGACCACGGCACGGGCCGCTGATGCATTCGCCGCCACTTAGCTCGAACGCTGCGCCGTGCGCTGCGCACACCAGATGGCCATCCTTGGTCTTGAGGAACTGGCCAGGCGCCCAATCCAGGCGGCGGCCCGCATGCGGGCAGACGTTCAACCAGGCCCGTACCTGGGCGCCATCGCGATACAGCACCAGCGACTCCGGGCCGCCGTCCCAGACCGCCTCGACTTCCAGAAATCCGGCATCGGGAATCTGCGCCAGTTCGGCAAGCGTGGTAGACGATGACGAGGACATGCGGTCAGCTGTGCGAAAACGGACTGCGATTGTGGCACGCGTCTGCATCGCTCTGACGTGGTGGCTACCGCCCGCGCTGTTGCTGGCCCACGGGCGCTGCTACGGGCCTGTAAGGCGGCGTGCCCCACCACATCGGATGTGATGGATTTAACAAAACGACCCTGAACTTAACGAAGTTTTCACTCAATGACATGCAACCGCAACGATACTGCCTGCCTGTTTCCTGCCCGGCAGCCCACCGCCATGCCTGCACGTCTCTTCCAATTCGGCAACCTCCACCATCTGTTTGCCCCGCGCAAGCCGCGTCACCCGCTGGTGCGGGTTGCCGCCGGCCTGGCGGGTCTGGTCATCCTTGCGGTACTGATCTTCTTCAGCGTGTTCGTGGGCGCGGCGATGATCCTGGGCGGCATCGCCTGGAAGCTGTTGAGCAAGTCGAACCGTCGCACGCCGCAGCAGGCACGTGTGGTCGAGGCCGAGTACCGTGTGGTGCGCAAGCCCGCGCTGCCGTTGTCGCACTGAGGCGTCATTCCACCGCCTCCAGCGCGGTGAACATCCAATCCCGAATCAGTCGCGCAGGTATTGACCGGTCTGCGCGAGTTTGCGTGCGCCGATGCAAGCCGTGATAGCAGACCTGCCAGCCAGACGTTGTGCCGCACTGCACGCTGCAGCGCGGCGGTTCCGTCATGCACAGCCAAACGGCTAGACTCACGTGCCCTGTTCCCCAAGGATGCGTGCATGACCCACGATGTGATTCCCGCCGCCGATGTTCCGCGCATTCCGGTGGTTGGTGGCGGCAACTTTCCGGTGCACCGCATCTACTGCGTCGGCCGCAACTTTGCCGATCACGCGCGCGAAATGGGCGCCACTGCGCCAGCCTCCAAGGCAGAGCGTGGCCAGCCGACGTTTTTCATGAAGCCTGCCGATGCGATCGTGGTCGGTCATGGCGACCACATTCCTTATCCGCCCGGCACCAGGGAACTGCACCACGAAGTGGAGCTGGTGGTGGCACTGGGCAGCGATGCGCCGGCCGGTGAATTGCCGGTGGAGCAGGCAGAAGCGCTGATCTACGGCTATGGCGTGGGCCTGGACCTGACCCGACGCGATCTGCAGGCGGCCGCCAAGGCCAAGGGCCTGCCGTGGGACATCGCCAAGGGATTCGACCACTCCGCGCCGATCAGCGAGTTGGTGCATGCCGGCGAAGTAGGCGCGCTGGAAGCCTTGAACCTGTCGCTGGAGGTCAACGGCCAGGTACGTCAGCAGTCGTTGCTGGATCAGATGATCTGGAACGTGCCCGAGATCCTGCATGAGCTCTCCAAGCTCTACGCATTGCGCGCGGGCGACCTGATCTTCATGGGCACGCCGGCCGGTGTCGGCCCGCTGCTGCCGGGCGATCAGTTCAGCGCACGCCTGGAAAACGTCGCCGAGCGCCACGGCATCATCGCGGGCTGACACCCAGCCCGCTACGATCACGCCGCGGCAGTTGGTCCGCGACCGCATCTGGAGTGCGCTATGGGAATGGTCAGCGAATTCAAGCAATTCGCGATGCGTGGCAATGTCATCGACCTGGCGGTCGGTGTCGTCATCGGTGCAGCGTTCGGCAAGATCGTCACTGCGCTGGTGGAAAAGATCATCATGCCGCCGATCGGCTGGGCCGTCGGCAATGTGGATTTTTCGCGCCTGGCATGGGTGCTCAAGCCAGCCGGCGTCGATGCCACCGGCAAGGAAATTCCGGCGGTGGCGATCGGCTACGGCGATTTCATCAACACCGTCGTGCAGTTCGTGATCATCGCCTTCGCGATCTTCATGGTGGTCAAGCTGATCAACCGCCTGACCCACCGCAAGCCTGATGCCCCCAAGGGCCCGAGCGAAGAAGTGCTGCTGTTGCGCGAGATCCGCGATGCGTTGAAGAACGACACGCTCAAGACACCTGGCGTGCCGTAAGCGGACACGTCCGCTGCGCGACTTCGTGCAGGAGGATGACCTTTCGCACGCAGACGGGGGACCTCGCGCTGATAAGCTCGGGGTCCCCTTGTCGTTGGAGCCGCCCTGCATGCGTCGCCTCGCTGTTGCCATCTCTGCCCTCCTCGCCTGCGCGCCCGCACTTGCCGCACAGACCTCCATCGCCGATGGCGCATTGCGCACCGCCGCGCAGCTGCGCGAGCAGGCCCTGGCCGACACCACCGGCTTTGCGGTGGTGGAATCGTTGACCACCGAAGTGGGCCCACGCATTGCCGGTGGCGAGGCCGACCCGCGCGCGGTGGCCTGGGCCAAGGCCAAGTTCCAGTCGCTGGGCTTTGACAAGGTGTGGACCGAGCCGGTGAGCTTTCCGAAGTGGCAGCGGCGCAGCGAACAGGCCGCGGTGATCGGCGCGCATGCGCAGCCCCTGCACATCACCGCACTGGGTGGCAGCCCGGGCGGCACCGTCGAAGGCGAGGTGGTGCGCTTCGAAAGCCTGGCCGCACTGCAGGCCGCACCGGCCGGCTCGCTGGCCGGCAAGATCGCATTCGTCGATTACCAGATGACCAAGGCGCGCGACGGCAAGGATTACGGCAATGGCGGCGCAGTGCGCAGCAAAGGCCCGTCGGAAGCGATCCGCAAGGGTGCGATCGGCTTCGTGATGCGCTCGGCCGGCACCGACTCGCACCGTGTGCCGCATACCGGCATCACCCGTTTCGATGAAGGCGTGACGCCGGTGCCGGCAGCGGCGTTGTCGGTACCCGATGCCAACCAGCTTGCGCGCCTGACCGCGCTGGGCAGCACGCGTGTGCGGCTGGCACTGGATTGCGGCTGGGATGGCACGGCGACCTCGTACAACGTCATCGGCGAAATCACCGGGCGCAGCAAGCCGAAGGAAGTGGTGGTGATCGGCGGGCATCTGGATTCGTGGGATCTGGGCACCGGCGCGATCGACGACGGCGCCGGCGTGGCGATCACCATGGCCGCAGGCCACCTGATCGGCCAACTCAAGCAGGCGCCCAAGCGCAGCATCCGCGTAGTGGCCTTCGCCAACGAGGAGCAGGGCCTGTACGGCGGCAAGGCGTATGCGGCCGCGCACGGCAAGGACGCCAAGGACATGGCGCTGCATCAGATCGGTGCAGAGAGCGACTTCGGTGCCGGGCGCATCTATGCGTTCAACACCGGCTCGGCGGCACCGGACGAGTCGCGCGCAGCGACCAGACAGATTGCCGAGGTCCTCGCGCCGTTGGGCATCGCGTATGAGCCGAGCAAGGGCGGCCCTGGCCCGGACGTCGGGCCGATTTCCGCCAAGGGTGGCGCCTGGGCATGGCTGGCGCAGGACGGCACCGACTACTTCGATCTGCACCATACCGCCGACGACACGTTGGACAAGATCGACCCCAAGGCGCTCGCGCAAAATGTCGCGGCCTACACGGTGTTTGCGTACCTGGCGGCCGAAGCCGATGGCGATTTCGGCAGCCGCGCGAAGGGCGTGCAGCCGCCGAGCGAGTAACTGCATTTGACGACGCCGCGGGCGCACCTCGGTTGAGTGCGCGCGGCACAGGGGGCGCAGGGTGCGCGTTGTCTGTGCCGAGACCCGACATCGGCAGTGACGATTGCCAGCGGCAGGGCATGTCTGGTACGCCGCGGGCCCAAGCACACCCCCGCCCTTCGCTTCCCCTCCAGGACGAGCACACACAATGGCGGCCAAGCGCCAACGCAGTGCGAACACCGCAGCGACCTTGCTGGATGTCGCCAAGCACGCCGGCGTCTCGCCGATGACGGCGTCGCGCGTCATCAACCGCCACCCGCATGTCGGCAAGGAGATGCGTGGGCGCGTGGAGGCGTCGGTCCAGGCATTGGGGTACCGCCCCAACCTGGCGGGCCGTTCGTTGCGCACCAGCGGCCTGTTGCGCATCGGGGTGTTGTACAGCAATCCCAGCGCGGCGTATCTCAATCAGTTCATGCTCGGCCTGCTCGAGCAGAGCAGCCTCAATGGCAGCCAGGTGCTGGTGGAAAAATGCGGCGCCATCCGCAGCCAGCGCGCCGCCACCGAACGTTTGCTGGCGGCCGGCGTGGACGGCGTGATCCTGCCGCCACCGTTATGCGATTCGCGCCAGACCATCGCCGAGCTCGATGCACGCGGCATCCCGGTCGTGGCGGTGGCGAGCGGCGCACCGATGGCGCAAATCAGCTCGGTGCGCATCGACGATTACCAGGCCGCGCGCGCCATCGTCGACCACCTGATCGAACTGGGCCATCGCCGCATCGCCTTGATCAAGGGCGACCCCAAGCACACGCCAAGCGCGTTGCGTGCCAATGGCTATCTCGACAGCCTGCAGGCTGCCGGCCTGCCTGTGGCCGAAGAGTTGATGGCAGACGGTCTGTTCACCTATCGCTCCGGCCTGCTCGCCGCGCGCAGCCTGCTCGCACAGGCCCAACCGCCTACCGCCCTGTTCTGCAGCAACGACGATATGGCGGCTGCGGCCGTTGCGGTCGCACACGGCCTGGGCTTGCGCGTGCCCGAGGACGTGTCGGTCGCCGGCTTCGACGACACCCCGGTTGCCACCACCATCTGGCCCGAGCTCACCACCGTGCATCAACCGGTCACCGCGATGGGCCGCGCGGCGGTGTCGCTGCTAGCCGATGCGATCCGCCAGCGACGTAGGGGCGATCCCGCGCAGGGCGTGCACCAGGTGATGAAGTACACCGTGGTCAAGCGCGGCTCGACGGCGGCTCCGCCGGCGCGGTAAGCGGTGCGTCGATCCGCATCGTGTGACGCCTGCGCCCTGACACACAAAAAAACGGCCGCATCGCTTCCCGACGATGCGGCCGAATGGGAGGGTGCCTGACGCTGCCGTCAGGCGTACTGCAGCGCCGCAATCAACGGCGACGGGAAGAACACGCAATGACCGCTTGGAGAGTGACGACAGCGGAACATGCGCGACACGGCGCGGGGGTGCGCCGTGTCGCACGACGGTGCGGCCGGATCAGAAACGCAGACGCAAGCCGGCGTAATAACGACGCTCGAAGATGTTCTGGTCGTAGTAGTGGTTGGTCCACTGCGCGTAGCGCCGCTCGCTCTCGCCGGTCAGATTGGTCGCCTGGGCGTACAGGGTCAGGTGATCGTTGACGTCGTAGCTGAAGGACGCATCGAGATAGCCCACGTCGTCGTTCCAGATCGCCAGCTCGTCGCCCCACGCACCGCTGTTGACCTGGCTGAAGCGCTTGCTGCGCCAGTTGTAGGCCACGCGCGCCTGCAGCTTGTCCTTCTGGTACCACAGCACTGCGTTGGCCTGGTGCTTGGAGTTGTCGCCGATCGGCAAGGTGTTGCCTTCGATATCGGTGTTGTCGGTATCGGCGTCGGAGAAGGTGTAGTTGATGTTGGTACCGAGGCCGCTCAACCAGCCGGGCAGGAAGTCGAAGGCTTGCTGGTAGCCGACTTCAAAGCCCTTGATCTTGCCGCCACCGCCGTTGACGATGCGCTCCACCGGGCCGCCCAGCCGCGCCACGCCATCGGCGTCGGGCAACAGCTCGATATTGGTCACCGTGGTGGGGAACGACTTCACATCGATCAGGAACGCACCCACGCTGACCAACGACGCATCGGAGAAATACCATTCCCACGAAGCGTTGTAGTTGGTGGCGCGATACGGATCGAGATCCGGATTGCCGGAGCGGCCATTGAGGAACAACACCGCATCCGAGGGCAAGGAAGGGTTACGCGGCGGCGTGCCGTTGACCGCATAGAAGCTCACCAGCCCACGCCCGAGATCGGGCAGGTCCTGGCGCGCCACGGCCTTGTTGTAGGCAAAGCGCAGCTTCTGCGCGTCGGTGATGTCCAGCGACAGGTTGGCGGTGGGCAGCACGTCGGTGTATTGGCGGTTCAGGCGATTGGTACCGATCGCCGGGCTGACGCCATTCCATTCGACGTTGCCGATGAACACGTTGCCGCTGCTCAGGTACTGGTCGATCGCCAGCTTGGTCTGCACGATGCGCGCGCCGATGTTGGCCGTCCACGGGACCGCGCTGCCGGTACCGCCTTCCAGGTTGGCCAAAAAGTACGCTGCGGTGCTCTTCTCGGTGACCTTGTACGAATCGGCGGCCTGCTGGTAGGCCACGTTGCCGGGGTACAGGCTGTTGAGATAGCCCACCGGGTTCTTCATGACCTGCGGGTTGATCGCCGGCAGGCCCTGGCTGCCCAGGCCGGTGACCTTGAGCGGATCGAAGTCGTTGAAATACGCCCAGTAACCGGGAATCGAATTGAACGGCAGCAGGCGCGCTTCGGAGACGCCGCTGCAGGTGTCCACGATCAGCGGATCCTTGAAGTAATACAGCGAGCGGTTCGGGTCGGCGCAGCTGGTCGACACCGGCGACAGATAGCGATAGGTGTCCAGCTTGACCTCGCGCTCGCCGTAACGGATGCCGAACTGGAAGCCGCGTACCACGCCCTCGTCGAACTCGAAGGTGCCATCGGCGCGGAACGCGTCCATCGTCGCCTCGATCTTGTTGCCCTGCGCCCAGGTCGACATCAGCTGCCAGTTGTCCGGGTTGGACACGTCGGTACCGAGGTCGATTGCCGGATAGGTGCCGCGGAAATCCACCGCGGCATCCACTGTCGGCAAGCCGTTGGCGTTCGCCCACTGCGTGACGCCGCCGGCGCGCGTAATCTGATCGCCACGCGTCACCACCGCATCGGCACGCGCTTCGTCGTAGGTGCGCTGTGCATCGCCATGCACCCAGCGCAGCGAGGCACGCAAGGGGCCGCCATCATCGAAGCGCAGCTCCAGATTGGTGTTGAGCGCGTCCGAGTCGGCAACGCCGGCCATCGAGTGGGCCTGAAAGCGGTTGTAGCGGAATTGGCCGTATTCCAGCACGCCGTTGGAATCAACCACCGACCCGGGCTGCAACTGGTTGGTGGCCCAACCGGTGTGCAGCTGCGCGGCGACCGAGGTGTCCTGGTCTTCGAGCTTGGTGTAGGCCGCATCGGCCAACACCGTCCACGAATCGTTGATGTTGAACTGGAACGAGCCGTTGATGCCGGTGCGCTGGCGATCAGTGCTGCGGTTATCCAGTTCGGTGGCGACCCAGTTGTAGAAATAATCGCGCGGCAGATTGCTGGGGTCGGTGTTGCTGCCGATGCGCCCGTCGCCGTTGAAATCGAAGCCCACATTCTGCTCGGTGGATTTCTGCGCGCCATTGGAATATACGCTGGGATGCTTGTTCTCCAGCGTGGCATCGGAGTATGACACGGCCAGCAACGCGCCCCAGCGCTCGGTGCGGAAGCTGGCCAGGCCCGAGTACAGCTCGTTGAGTTCCTGCACGCGGTCGCCGTAGGAGCCTTCGGCCTGGCCGCTGAAGGTCCAGCCTTCAGGCAAATCGAACGGGCGCCGCGTCTTCAGCGAGACGGTACCGCTGATGCCGCCATCCAGATCGGCGGCGGTCGGCGATTTGATCACGTCCACGCCGCTGAACAGCGTCGGTGGGATGTCGACGAAATCCGGCTGCGCGCGGCCGATGTTCGGCTGGCCGTATTGGTCGCCGCCACCGGCGCTCAGGTACAACTCGCCGTTCATGGTGGTCTGCACCTGCGGCATGCCGCGGATATTAAGTTGCGAGCCCTCGCCGGCCGAACGTCGGATCTGCACGCCGGGCACGCGTTGCAGCGAATCGGTGATGGTGACATCGGGCAACTTGCCGATGTCTTCGGCAGAGATCGAGTCGATGATTTGCGCGGCGGTGCGCTTGTTCTCGATGGCCTCGGCCTGCGCGCCGCGCACGCCCTTGACCATGACCTTGTCCAGGTCGGTGACTTCGGCGGCGGTGCCGGCGTCCTGTGCGCCTGCGCTGCCGGCAAGCAGGGTGAGTGCAGCCGCGAGCGCGGCGGCCAGTGGGGTGTGGCGGGTGTTCGAATGCAGCTTGTTCATGGTCCCCTCCCAGGGATGACGACAATCCACGACCGTTTCGAATGGCATTGCAGCAACGGCAATGCGGTATTGGCTGACGCGCAATCGGCGCGTCAGTGCGGACGCCGTGTGCAGGCACGGCGTGGCAGCTCGCTGGCGCCGCTACGGAAGCCCGTTGGCAACGCCTGTTGATGGTTCGACATTCCAGCCGCGCACCTGCAGCGTGGCATTGCGCAAGCTCGCCGCGGACGGGCCGCGGATCTCGACCTCGCGCTGCTCGCCCGGCACCAGGCTGAGGTAGTTGTCGCTGTAGTACGCCGGCAGGATGCGTTGGCCTTGCGCGTCCACCAGGGTCAGCTTGGTGTTGAGCACAACCTGTTGCGAGGCATTGCGCACGCTGGCGCGCAGCACCGGTTCCGCACCCTCCTGCAGCTGCGTGCTGAGCTGCACCGGCACTGCCGCCAGCGCATCCAGGCCGCGCATCGCGGCCGCATCGCGCGCCACCCAGTAGAAATTGCGCGAACGCACGGCCGCATTACGATCGAGCAATTGCAGCCGCACAAAGCCCAGGCCATTGGTCTCCTTGAGCAACGGCGCCAGTTGCAGCACCGGTGCCGAGACCGAAACCGCCGCAGCCTCCAGCGCCTGCTCGCGCTGCTGCAGCAGCCTCCCGTCCGCAGCATAGACGTCCGCGCGTACACGCAGGCCGCTCACCGGCTCGGCCGCGTTGTTGACCACCACCACCTCGTGCCCGGGCAGGTTCATCTGCACATGCAGCATCTCTGCCGCGTTGCGTACACCGTAGTAGGCCGCATGGGTATCGTAGTCGTGGCTGTAGATCTGCCACATGTTGCTGGGCCAGGCCGGGTGGCTCATCCATAGCAGCCGCCCGCTGTTTTTGCTCCACAGCTGCGCGTTGAAACCTTCGAAGATGGCGCGATGCGTTTCGTAGTTGAGCAGCTGCGCCTTGCGTTCGAAGTCGGCCAGGCTGGTCGGCGCACCGAGCTTGTCGGTCAGCGAGCGCATGAAACTGGCAGTGTCGCCATTACCGGACTGGTGCCAGTCGTGGTACGCCCAGGCATCGCCGATCGGCCACTGGTCCTGCACCGCCGGTACCGAAGCCTTGAACGACTCCAGGGTGGAGAACGAAGGCGTGCCCACTTCCACCGAAAAGCCCTGCGCCAGTTTATTGAAGTACGCCACCGGCTCGCGGTAGTTGTACGGGCCGCTGACCTGCAGATTGATCTCGTTGGAACTGCCGGTGTACCAGCGCGTGCCATCGAGTTCGGCAACCAGGGTGTCCAGGCCCTCGTTGAGGATCGGCGCCGGCACGCCTTCGTTGCGCCCGAACCACAGCACGATGGAAGGATGATTGCGGAAGCGCTTGATCACCTCGGCGGCATTGTCCAGGAACAGCGCCGCGTCGGCCGGCTCCATGTTGTAGTTCTGGGTGGACTGCCAGAAGTCGTTGAACACCAGCATGCCGTACTCGTCGGCCAGCTCGAAGAAGCTGGCTTCGGTGTTCTGTCCCACCCAGTTGCGCACCACATTGAAATGCGCATCGCGCTGCAGGCGGAAGTAGGGCTCCAGCCGCTCGCGCGAGACCCGCTTGCGCCAGTCGTCCATGCCCCAGTTGCCGCCCTTCACCGCAATGCGCACACCGTTGATGCGCAGCGCCAGATGCGGGGCCAGACTGGTGTCGTCGAGCTGCTGCACGGCCGGCGAAGACAACGCGCCGGGATACAACGATTGTGCATTGCCGCCCGCTACCGGCCGGATCGCCGCATGCCGCACGTCGACGATGCGCTCGCCGCGTTGCCGGGCCTGATTGAGATCGACCAAGACGCGGCGCAACGCGCCATCGTCGTCGAACAACGACAGTTCGTAGGTCACCTGACGAATGCCAAAGCGCAGCTGCTGCGCATCCGATGGCGCACCGGCCACCTCGACGCTGGCCTGCAAGGTGTACAGCGCCGGCTCGCCATAGCCGTTGGGCCACCACAGGCGCGGATTGGTAATGACCAGCTGCGGCGTATCGGCGGCGGTGAGCTTGAGCGTGCTGCCACCGGCCGGCACGTTGACCTCGCGCCGGATGCGCACATCACCGAAGGCCAGCTGCAATGTGCCCCGCACCGCTGCGACGGTGTCGTTACGCAGCGGCACGTTGATTTCGAGTTCCGCGCGGCGGTGATCGGGTGCCAGCCGTGCGGTGACGACCTGCGTGTCGCCGAGTGCCACCGGACCCGTCGCATGCAGTTGCACGTCCTGCCACAGACCGGCATTGCGATCGCGCACCGCCGGAATCCAGTCCCAGCCCTCGCTGGCGATGAAGGCCGGCCCGTCCAGCGCCTGCATGCCGCCATTTTCGCCGACGCCTGCCGTCATCGACTGTTCGTGCGCGATGCCGGGATGCGGTGGCGGCGACACCCGCACCGCAATGACATTCCTGCCCGGCTTGAGCTGCTTGCTGACATCGAAGCGGCCGCGTGCGAATGCGCCGCGGGTGCGGCCGACCTGAGTGCCATTGACCCAGATCTCGCCGGCGTAGTTGATGCCGTTGAACAGCAGCTCCAGTCGCTTGCCTTGCAACGCTGCAGGCAGATCGAAACTGCTGCGGTACCACCAGTCCTGCCGGCTCAGCGATTCGGGAATCGCCATGTTGTTGAGGCCGATATCCGGATCCGGATACACGCCACGATCGACCAGCGTGGTGAGCACCGTGCCCGGCACGGTCGCGGCATGCCAGCGGGTCTTGCCGGACGCGTCATCGCTGCGCGACAGCGTCGCACCGCTGGCTTGGCCGAGCTCTGGCGCCGCAGCGAGTTGCCATGCGCCGACCCGCCATGACGCGGCATCCAGCGCCTGCAACGCAGGCGCATCCGACACCGGCCTGGCGACCGGCGCCGAGAATGGCGCCGCACTGCGCGGCAGGGTCGCCGCCGCTTGCGGTGCGAGTTGACCCGCCATCTGTTTGATCTGCACAGGCCAGCCGGGCGATGCGTCTTCGAAGCGCTGCAGCGCAGGATCCGGCGTCTGTCTGGCAAGCCGTGCGATGGCCGCCGCATCCAGTGCACCGGCCTGCGCGGTGAAGCCTGCGATCTGGCCGCCGAAATGCTGCGTGTACGCCGCCGGTTGCTGGCGCGGACCGAACACCAGCGTGGGCGCGACCGCGCTTTGCTGCACGCTGCCGCTGGCGACCTGGCGGCCATTGGCATACAGGCTCAAGCGCGTGCCCTGCGCAATCGCGGCGACCTGCGTCCAGACCCCGGCGCGCAGTGGCTGCTTGCTGCGCAGCACATGCTCGGCGCCCTGGGCAAAGCCCAGCAGGCCGTTGTCGATGACGAAGAAACGGCCGGCCGCCTGCGGATCGCCAAGGCCGGCAATCAACGCCGGGCCGGTGGTCCCGCTGGACGGCCGCACCCAACCGGACACGCTCCAATCCGCATCGGCGGCCAGCAGCGGTGTCCCGGCGGCGAGCTTCTTGCTCAGCCCGCCACCGCCGGCGAGCACGCGCACGTCGTAAGGACCGGGCGGATCGGCATCTGCGGGTGCAGCCTGCACTGCACTCCACGCGATGCAGGCACACAACAGCCATAGCGCTCCACGGCGGAACGCCTTGCGAACCATCAGCATTAGAGGCCTCTCCCAAGCTCTACTGCCAAGCAACGGTGTACATCGCGTCGACACAGCCGCCAGAGCGACGCGTCGTCGCCCTGTCATTGCATCTGTCGTGATGCCGCCCGTGGCTGCCGCCCCTGTTTCAGCGGCCATGGTGCGAGGTAACGTTACCCCAGGTGGATATCGACGACAACCGTTCTGCGCTAGGGTTGGCGCTTCCAGGAGGAGGGACTCATGCCAAACCTGATCCATTCGGCATTACCGGCGGCGTGCGCGCTGCTGTGTTCGATCGCGCTGCCTGCAGCTGCGCAGCGTTTGCAGGTGCAGTCGCCCGACGCACGTACGCAGGTGGAATTCTCGCTGCGCGAGGGCGGCGTGCCGACCTATCGCGTGCTGTATCGCAACAAAGTCGTGCTCGACGATGCCCCGCTCGGACTGGATCTGGGCCGCGCAAATACGCTCGGCAAGGCGATGACGCTGCAGGGCAGCACGACCGAAACGCATGACAGCCGGTTCGCCCTGCCCGTGGGCAAGACGCGCCAGGCGCGCGATCACTACCGCGCACTGCGCGTGCAGTTGGCAGACCCGAAGCAACGCCGCCTGACCGTGGAACTGCGTGCCTACGACGACGGTGTTGCGCTGCGTTACGTGCTGCCCGACGCCGGCGAGGTGCGGATTCGCAATGAACTCACCGGCTTTGCATTCCCCAGCGACTACGCATGCTGGAGCTTGAACCTGGGACGCTTCGGCACCAGCCACGAGGGCGAATACGATGCGATCGCCGCATCCAGATTGCGCCCGCACAACCTGCTCGAGTTGCCGCTGGTGTGCCAGACCGATGCCGGCGGCACCACGCTGGCGATTGCCGAGGCGAACCTGCGCGATTATGCCGGCCTGTATCTCACCGGCCGCGAGGATGGCGGCCTGGGCGTGTCGGCGAAATTGTCGCCACGTCTGGACAACCCCAAGCTGGCCGTGCGCTTCGATGCCAAAGGCCGCGATTTCGCCACGCCGTGGCGGGTGATCATGCTGGGTGACAGCCCGGCCAGCCTGATCGAATCCAATCTGATTTCTGCGCTCAACCCGCCGCCGGCCTTCGATGCCAGCTGGGTGCGCGCCGGCAAATCGGCATGGGATTGGTGGTCCGGCGCACTGGCCAGCGGCGTGGCGCAGCCGGGCATGAACACCGCCACGATTGAGCGCTACATCGATCACGCGCAGCAATTGAAACTGCAATACATGCTGATCGACGACGGCTGGTATTTCGGCAGCACCGGCGATGGCCAGTACAACGTCGATGCCGACATCCGCCGGCCGGTGGAGCAGCTCGACCTGCCCGGCCTGGTGACCTACGCACGGCAGCGCGATGTCGGGCTGTGGCTGTGGGCGCATTGGCGCGCGCTGGATGCGCACATGGACCAAGCACTCGCCTGGTATCAGCAACTCGGCATCAAGGGCATCAAGGTCGACTTCATGGACCGCGATGATCAGCAGATGGTGGATTTCTATCACCGTCTGCTAGCCAAGGCCGCCGAGCACAGACTGCTGGTGGACCTGCATGGCGCCTATCACCCGACCGGCCTGACCCGCACCTATCCCAACTACCTCACCCAGGAAGGCGTCCTCGGCGCCGAGTACAACAAGTGGACCACGCGCATCACCGCCACCCACAACCTCACGCTGCCGTTTACGCGCATGTTGCTCGGGCCGATGGATTACACACCGGGCGGCTTCCGCAACGTGCGTCCGGCCGAGTTCAAGATGCAGCACATCGCGCCGCAGGTGATGACCACGCGTGCGCAGCAACTGGCGATGTATGTGGTCTACGAAAGCCCGTTCGCGGTGGTCGCCGACAGCCCGGAGCAGTACGAAAACGTGCCGGCAGCGCAGTTCCTGCGCGATGTGCCGGCGAGCTGGGATGAGACGCGCGCACTGGATGGCGCCATCGGCGAGCACATCGCGCTGGCGCGGCGCAGCGGCCAGGATTGGTACGTAGGCGCGATGACCAACGAGCAGGCACGCACGCTGACCTTGCCGTTGGCATTCCTGGGCAAGGGCAGCTGGACCGCTACCATCTACGCCGATGGCGCAGCCCCGACGGACGTGCACATCGACACGCGCAAGCT
This sequence comes from Xanthomonas sp. CFBP 8152, assembly GCF_014199025.1. NCBI lineage: Bacteria > Pseudomonadati > Pseudomonadota > Gammaproteobacteria > Lysobacterales > Lysobacteraceae > Xanthomonas > Xanthomonas sp. CFBP 8152. The sequence goes on along the minus strand of NZ_JACHNO010000001.1, from coordinate 653,999 downwards.
CACCTCCAACGACAGCTTGCAGCTGCCATTGGCTGCAAACGGCGGTGCCGCCGTGCGGCTGCAAAAAAGGTAACACCAGCCATGTGTATGGTGGAGTGCGATGCAGCGGTGGCCACCCCTCCCATGCAACGCCGGCCGTCACTGAGAGTGGAGCAGCCGCCCTGCTGCACGCTGGCAATAGCCGGTTACAGCTATCCGTCTGCCCCGGGTGCGGTTGTCGCCCGCATCAGCGTGCCGCCGGAAATGCGCAACGGCGGCTTCTGCGTCGGCGGGCGGGGCTGCGCACGTTGAAGTGCGTTGACCGCGCGCGCAGTGCGATCCGTCAGGGCAAGTCCATGCCTGCGCACACGGCCGGGCGCGCATCCTTGAGTTGGCGCACGCCGCTGGCGTCGAACTGCAATGCCGCATGCTTGGGCGCAAATGCCGGCCAGTCCGGCAAGCCGCTGGTGTTGGGATTGCCACGCTGTACGAAGGCGGCCCAGTAGCGCTGCAGACTCACCGGCGGCTGGCCGATCGGCAAGCCCTTGAACAGGAACGGCAGCTCGGCGCTATGCGTCACCTGCCCGCCCGGTGCGGCGGTATCGAACACGTACTGCCACACCGGCACGCCGAGCGCGGCCTGGTGCTGGGCAACGGTCACTGCCGGGCAACGGAAGGTCAGATCGGTGGATAGCTGCATCGGCGCGTCGCCCTGCCGTGCGGCACGCTGCGTCGCATGCGTACGTAGCGTCTGCAGCACGGCGTCGGCCTGCGCGGGATAGTCGCGACGCAGCCGCACCTGCGCGCCCTGTTTGCCGCCGTATTCCAGCTCCTGTACCACATAGCCGATCAACAGCGGCACCTTGGCCTGTGCACCGTCGGCCAGCAACGCGGCCGGCGCACGCGGCAGCACGCGCCCATCGACGATGGCCTGTAGCCAGATGTAGCCATCGTCATCCAGTGCCGGCACGTCGACATCCTGCCCGGCCTCGATCAGCTGCTCCACCGGCAGCGCGCGCAGCTGCGCCAGACGCGTGGCGGGGTCGTCGATACCTGCACGCTTGGCGATCTCCACACCCAGCGCGCGATTGTCCTCCAGCGAACGCGCCGGCAATCCGAACCCGGCGGTGCCGCTCTGCTCGATCGCCGCCGAAAACAGGCCGCGTGCCAGCGGGCTGAGCATCAGCAAGCCCACATCCTGGCCACCGGCCGACTGCCCGGCGATGGTGACCCGCGCAGGGTCGCCACCGAACTGCGCGATGTTGTCGCGCACCCACCGCAGCGCAGCGATCTGATCGAGCAAGGCGTAGTTGCCGGCGGCCTGATGGTCGCCATCGCGCAGTTCCGGCAGCGACAGGAAGCCGAGCGCGCCGAGCCGGTACTGCAGCGTCACCACCAGCACGCCCTGTGCGACCAGGTTGGTCGGCAGATGACCATCGGCGCCGCCGGCCACATTGGCGCCGCCGTGGATCCAGACGAACACCGGCAGCGGCTTGGCCGGCTGCAGCGTTGGCGTCTGCACTTCGACGTAAAGACAGTCTTCGCTGCCGCGCCTGGCCATGGCGTTGTTCCAGCCCAGCGCCGGTTGCACGCACGGGGTGGCGGCCTGGGTGGCATCGCGCACGTCCGACCAGGCGGCAGCCGGTTGCGGCGGCTGCCAACGCAACGCGCCCAGCGGTGGTGCGGCAAACGGAATCGCGCGGAACACCGCACTGCCGTCGTCCTGCCACTGCCCGCGCACGAGACCGTGATCGGTGCGCACCTGTGGCGGTGCCGCGGGCGTGGATGCCGCTGCAGCATGCGCGCTGGCGCTCAACGCGCAAGCGGCGGCAAGCAGACCGGCATACAGGCGCATCAGGCTTCTCCACTCAGCGCGCGGGCACCCCAGGCGGCCTGGAACACGGCGGTGGCCGAGGCCACATTGAGGCTTTCGACCTTGCCGCTGCCGCGGATCGACAACTGCAGGTCGCAATCGCGCGCGAACTGGCGGTCCATGCCCTCGCTCTCCGCGCCCATCACATACACCAGCCGTTGCGGCAGCGCGGCGGCGAACACGTCCTGACCGCCCTCCACCAGAGTGGCCGCCACCGCGAAACCGGCCTGACGCAGCTGCGCCATCGCCGTTGCGGTCTCGGGCAGTTGCACCAGCGGCACCGCTTCGGCGCCACCTTCGGCCACGCGCGCGGCTGCGCCGGACAGACCCAGCGTGGCGCCGGCAGGCAGCAGCAGGCCGGCCACCCCGAAGTGCGCGGACGAGCGCAGGATCGCGCCGAAGTTGTGCGGGTTGCCCACGCCATCCAGCCACAGCGCCAGCACCGGCCCCTGCGGCAACGCGGCCAGCCAGTCCTGCAACGGCTGTGGGGCGACGCGCAGCACATCGGCCACCACACCCTCATGGTGCGTGCTGGCGGCGAGCTTGCTGAGATCGGCTTCCTCGACCACGCGGTAACCGATGCGCTGGGCCACGCACCAGGCCAGCAAGGCCTTGAACTGCGGAATGCGCGCCTGGCTCAAGTACAGCTTGCGCACTGCCTCCGGGCGCGCCTTGAACACGGCCTGCACGGCGTTGATGCCGTACAGCCGCAGTTCGCGCGCGTTGCCGCCGGACGATGACGCCGCGGCCTGCGCAGCAGCAGGCGTGTAAGCCGTTGGCGCCTGCTGTGCCGGCGGCCGCGCTGCCGGTGTGCGCGGCGCGGCGCGACCCCAGGGATTGTGCGAGGCGCCGGAGCTGCCGCCATCGCGCGGCGGTCGTCCGCCCCGTCCATCATGCTGTGTCATCGTCGTATCCAAGGTTCGTGTTGCTTGCCGGCTCTGCGGGGACGGTATCGCCCCTTCTGCCACCAGCGGTGTTCGTCATCCTGCGGGCCGGCGCAGCCGGCGGTGCAGACGCATTGGCGACGATGGTAAGCCACTGGCGCAACGCGCCGTATACGGGGTAGCCGAGGCGCTGCTTTCGAGGCCCTGCAGCACGGGTGACTCGGTTTGACGTTGACGCCATGCAGGACACGCGGGATCGACGCCGATGCCGGTGACGGATCTGCGACAGCCTGCAGCGCGCAAACGCGCCTGGTCGACGCGTTCGCCAGCGCACATGGCCGGGATCAGTCCAGATCGTCCGGCACCCCCACCCGCGCGAACACGCGCAAATCGTGCAGCCCATCCGGCCGCATGATCGCGCAGCGGCTGCAGCCTTCCTCGACGAAGCCGTTGCGCAGCAGCACCTTGGCCGATGCCGGATGGTCCCGCCGCGCCCGCTGGCGGAACATGCAGGTGCTTGTCGCCGTTCTTGATGTGATGTGCGCGGTATCGACACTGCCGTTACCGCGCACCCGGGCCGCAGGCCGCAGCTCAGCGCCTGGCGGTTTGCGCCTGCTTGAGCGCGGCGCACAGGCGGATGGTCTCGCCGGTCTGCGCCATGCCGCGGTCGGCGCCGCTGAGCGTGGCCAGGCGCGGCTTGAAGAACGCATCCAGGCGGTCGGCTTCTTCCACGCTGCAGCCGCCGGACGCACCCAGCGCCGGCAATCCGCCGCCGTCGAACGAGCCGCTGCGCTGCACGATACGGTCGAAGTTGGCGGTGAACCACGGCCACATCGACGCATGCGAGGCCTCGTCACTATGACCGCGCATCAGCAGGCTCTTCATCTCGCCCACCTTGATCGCATCGGTCAGCGCGAAATCACGCACCTGCTTGAGCAGCGCCGGGTCCTGCAGTGTGCCCAAGGCGGCGATCATGGCGTTGCGCTGCGCCGGGTCGGCATGCGTGCGCAGTGCACCGATCAGGCTCTGCACCGCCGGTGCGCCGCGCTCTTGCGCGGTCACTGCCAGTGCGGTGCCGAGCAGATCCGGATTGGCTTTGGAGAAGTCCAGTGCGCCGTTGCCGCCGGCCAGCACCGCATCGCCCTGGGCCAGCAGGGCCTTGCGCACTTCCGCATTCTGCAGACGCAGCGCGAACAGCCCGGCCAGCGCCGAGCGCAAGCTGGTGTCGTCGATCGACTCGCCGCTACGCCGCGTGTAACCCAGCTGACGCAGACGCGGCAGATACGCCTGTTCGGCGGCCTTGCGCAGCGCGCCGCGCTGGGCCTCGCTGGTGGCCTGGTAGCGCCAGATCCACACGAAGCGGCCCAGCAGCGCCGTGGACACATCTGAAGATTCGGACGGCGCCAACTGCTGGAGCGCTGCCAGCACGGCGTCGCCGTCGGTATCGCCGTGGCGGTAGGCCGCATCGATCGCATCGGCGTAGGCCAGCCGTTCGTTGTCGTCGAGCTGGCCGACCTGCTTGCCCAGTTCAGCCAGCTGCTTCTTGGGCAGGCTGAAACGGTAGTAGCCGGCGCCACGCGCGTTCGGGAACACCCAGGTGTTCTTGCCGGCGCCGTCCAGCACGATGCTGCCGCTGCCGTCGGCAAGCATCTGGCAGGCGGTGCCGACCTGGTTCTTGCCCTTGCCGTACTTGACGCACACCGGCACACCCCATTGCTGCGCAGTGGAACCGGTGGAGCCCAGCGGCAGGTAGCGTTGCTGCTGCAGCTTGACCACGGTCTTGCCGCCTTCGCGGGCGAGCTGGGTCTGCAGATACGGTACGCCCGGCTGATTGAGGAAGCTGCGGAATGCGGCCTTGAATTCCTCGCCCTTACCGGCGGCATCGGCGATCGCATCGACCAGATCGTCGGCAGTGGCGCTGCCGAAGGTGTGCTTGGCGATATAGGCGCGCATGCCTTGGCGGAACACGTCTTCGCCGACGAAGGCTTCGAACATCGCCAGCACCGCCGCACCCTTCTGGTAGGTGATGCCGTCGAAGGCGGTCTCGATATCGCCGTTGCCGGTGATCGGCTGGCGGATCTTGCGCGCGCTGACCAGGCTGTCGTTGTCCATCGCATGCTGCGCGCCGCCGATGCGGTCCAGATTGGCGCGGTATTCCGGGTGCAGCTGCATGGTGATCTTCTGCTGCATCCAGGTGGCGAACGCCTCGTTCAACCACAGGTCGTCCCACCACTCCATGGTGACGGCGTCGCCGGTCCACTGGTGGGCCAGCTCATGTGCGTTGGTGTTGAAGGAGCGCTGCACGTTCTCGGCCGGCGAGTCCTTGTCCAGCAACAGCAGCCAGTCGCGGAAGGTGACAAACCCCGGGTTTTCCATCGCACCGGCGCTGAAGTCCGGGGCGGCGACCAGATCGAGCTTGTCGAACGGATAACCGAAAGCGTAATAGTCCTCCAGCGCGGCGATGATCGCCGGGGTCTGGTCCAGCGCCGGGGTGATGCGCGGGCCCTGGCCCTTGGCGGCAATGCCGCGCAACGGGGTCGGGTTGGGGCGCTGCGGGGTGGCCGGCATGGCCGGCACGTCCACCACATCCCAGGGTCCGGCGGCGTAGGCGACCAGATAGGTCGGCAGCGGCACGGTCGGGGCGAAGGTCACCGTCTTCCAGCCCTTGCCGGCCGGCTTGCTCGAGGTGGCGATGGTGTTGGCCAGCGCCTGGTCGTCGGTGGGCACGGTCAGGCTGAGGTCGAACGGGGTCTTGAATGCGGGCTCGTCGAAACCGGGGAACGCATAGCGCGCGCTGATCGGCTCCATCTGCGTCATCGCATAGGCCTGGCCCTGGTACTTCACCTGATACAGACCCTGCAGCTGCTGGTTGAGCGGCGCGCTGTAGACGATGTCCACGGTGAGCGTCTGCGGCTGCAGCGTACGGCCGAAATCCAGGCGCACCACACCGGCCTGCGCATCGGCTTCCACATAGCGGGCGATCAGCGCCTTGCCCTTGACCGGCTTGACCGTGACCTTGCTGACCTTCAGCTCCTTGCCGTGCAGCCAGAGGTGATCGGAGGCCTGCTTGAGCTGCACGCGGATGCTGGTGCGCCCGCTGAACTCGCTCTGGTCCGGATCGATCTTGAACGACAGGCTGTAGCGCTCGGGCACCGCCCAGGTCGGCAGGCGGCCATTGGGCACCGGCTCGCCGGAGGACTGCGCCAGCGCGGTGCCGCAGCACAGCGCAAGGAGAGAGGGTGCAAGCAGGCAGGCGAGACGACGCATTGGCGATTCCGGGCAGGGTAACCGCGGAAGTCGACCACAGCCGGGCATGACTGTCATGTGACCTTAGTCATTGCGCTGCAGACGCGGTGGGCGCGCCGCCCGCAAAGGCAACCGGCCGCGCTGCGGCGTCGCATCAATCGCGCTGGCCTGGCGCTGCCGCGCCCGCTGGGCACAGCCTGCGCCCCGCTGTTGGGTTTTGTTCGCGATGCAGCCGCATGCAAACGCCGCGATCAAGGCCGGCCGCAGCATCCCGCGTCGGCGACAACCGGCAGCAGCGCACCGCTGCCGGTATCACTCAGGCGTGCCCACCTACCGACGGCGTCTGCGCCTCCAGGCTCTCCAGTTCGCGCGCCACCGCTTCGGGCGACTTGGTGAATGGCGCGATCAGGCTGTAGAACGCAGGCACCACGTACAGCGACAGCAACGTGGACAGCGACACGCCGAAGATCACCACCACGCCGATCGTGGCGCGACTGGCCGAGCCGGGCCCGCCGGCCACCACCAGCGGAATCGCGCCGACCACGGTGGCGATCGAGGTCATCAGGATCGGACGCAGGCGCACCGATGCCGATTCCACGATCGCCTCATGCACGCTGCGCCCTTCGTCGCGCAACTGATTGGCGAACTCCACGATCAGGATGCCGTTCTTGGCCGCCAGCCCCACCAGCATCACGATGCCGATCTGACTGAACAGGTTGAGCGTACCGCCGGTGACCCATAACCCGACCAGTGCACCCAGCACTGCCAACGGCACCGTGAGCATGATCACCAACGGATGGGCGAAGCTTTCGAACTGCGCGGCCAGCACCAGATACACCACCAGCAGCGCCATGCCGAAGGTCAGCAGCACCGCGCTGCCGGATTGCTGGTATTCGCGTGATTCGCCCTTCCAGTCCACCTGCGCATACTCGGGCAATTCCTCGCGTGCGGTCTGCTGCGCCCAGTCGATCGCCTCGCCGAGCGGGTAGCCAGGCGCCAGGCCGGCACTGATGGTGATCGCACGCAGGCGGTTGAAGCGATTCAGGGTGCCGGCCTCGGCCACTTCGCTGAGCGTGACCAGGTTGGACAGCGGAATCAGCTCGCCACGCGTGGAACGCACGCGGATGGCGGTGAGGTCTTCCGGCGCCATGCGGCCTTCGCGGCCGGCCTGCAGCATCACGTCGTACTCCTCGCCGTTGTCCACGAACGTGGTCACGCGGCGCGAGCCCATCATCGCCTCCAGCGCGCCACCGATCGCGGTCACCGGCACGCCCAGATCGGCCGCACGCAGGCGGTCGATGTTGACGCGCATCTGCGGGCGGGTTTCCTTGTAGTCCGAGTCCGGGCCGACCAGGCCGGGATTGGCTTCCATGCGCTGCAGGATGCGGTCACGCCAATGTGCGATCTCCGCATAATCCGGCCCGCCCAGTACCAGCTGGAACGGCTGCCCGCGGCTGCGCACCAGCCCGCCGCTCACCTGCGTGCGTGCGCGCACGCCGCTGAGCACGTTGAGCTTTTGCTGCAGTTCGTCGGCCACCTCGGTGGTCGGGCGGGTGCGTTTCTCCCAGTCCTGCAGGAACACGCTGACCCGGCCGGTGTGCATTTCCTCGCTGCTGCCGAAGCCGCCCGGCACGCGCGGGTTGGCGCGCACGATGGGCTTGTCCGGGCCCACATAGGGGCCGAGGATCGCCTCGACCTGATGCATCTGCCCCACGGTGTAATCGAAACCGGCGCCTTCGGGCCCGTCGATCATGATCTGGAAATTACCGCGGTCTTCGGCCGGTGCCAGCTCGGAGGGAATCCGGCTCATCAACCATGCGCTGGCACCCAGTGCCAACAGCATCAACAGCGCGAAGATCCAGGTGCGATGCACGTGCCGCTCCAGCGAGCGACCGTACGCACCGGACACCGCCTGCATGCGGCCATCGAACCAGCGATGGAAGCGATTGGGCCTGGCCTGCCTATGCGAGCGCAACAGCTTGGACGACATCATCGGCGTCAGCGTCAGCGCCACGAAGGCGGAGATCGCCACCGCTGCCGCCAGTGCCACCGCCAGCTCGCGGAACAGGCGCCCGGTGTTGCCTTCCAGAAAGCCCACCGGCAGGAACACCGCCACCAGCACCGCGGTGGTGGCGATCACCGCGAAGGCGACCTGGCCGGTACCGCGCTTGGCCGCCACCAGGGGCGGCTCGCCCAGGTCGATGCGGCGCTGGATGTTTTCTACCACCACGATGGCATCGTCCACCACCAGACCGATACACAGCACCAGCGCAAGCAAGGTCAGCAGGTTGATCGAAAAATCGAACGCGTACAGCGCGATGAACGCGGCGATCAGACACACCGGCACCGTCACTGCAGGAATCAGCGCCGCACGTGCGCTGCCCAGAAACACCCAGATCACCACCAGCACCAGCACCACCGCTTCGATCAGCGTGTGATAGACGCGCTCCACCGCCGCATCGATGAAGGTCGTGGTGTCGAAGGCGACGAAGATGTTGGTGCCCTGCGGCAGCGATTTCTGCACCTCCTCGGCCTGCGTGCGCGCCTCGCGTGCAACGTCCAGCGCGTTGGCAGTGGAGTTGCGCACGATGCCCAGGCCCACATTGGGCACGCCGTTGCTCTGGAAGTAGGCGCGTCGCTCGGCCGAGGTCAGCTCGACCCTGGCCACGTCGCCCAGACGCACCACATAGCCGCCCTCGCCCTTGCTGAGCGGCAGCTTGGCAAAATCCTCGGGCTTGAGATAACTGCGCTCCACGCGCAAGGTGAAATCGCGCTGTGCCGATTCGATGCTGCCGGCCGGCAGCTCCACGTTCTCGTTCTGCAGCGCCGCTTCCACGTCGGCCACGGTGAGTTCGCGCGCGGCCAGTTGATCGCGGTCCAGCCAGATCCGCATCGCATAACGCTGGCGCCCGCCGATACGCACCTGCGCCACGCCGTCCAGGCTGGAGAAGCGGTCCACCACGTAGCGCTCGGCGTAGTCGGACAGCTGCAGCGTATCCATCGTGCTGGAGCTCATGTTGAGCCACAGGATGGGGTCGGCGTCGGCCTCGACCTTGGAAATCTCCGGCGGACGCGCCTGGTCGGGCATGCGGTCGGAGACGCGGCTGACCGCATCGCGCACATCGTTGGCGGCGGCTTCCACATCGCGCGACTGCACGAATTCGATACTGATATCGGAAGCGCCATTGCGGCTGCGCGCCTCGATGGTCTCGATGCCTTCGATGCCGGCCAGTGCGTCTTCCAGCACCTGGGTGATGCGGCTTTCCACCACCGCCGCCGAGGCGCCGGTGTATTCCACATCCACCGACACGATCGGCGGGTCGATCGCCGGCAACTCGCGCAAGGTCAGCCGGGTGAACGACATCACCCCCAGCACGATCAGCAGCAGGCTCATCACCACCGCCATCACCGGGCGGGTAATGGACAGGTCGGAGAGCTTCATCGTGCTGCCTGCGGGTGCGCCGCTGCAGATGCGGGGGCGGCCTGATCGACCACCTTCAGGCCCGGACGCAGCTTGCCGGTGCCGTCCACCACGATGCGCTCACCGGCCTTGACCCCGTCGAGAATCTCCACCTTGCCGTCGCGGCGCTCGCCCAGGCGCACGTCGGCGCGCTCCACGCTGCTGTCGGGCTTGACCCGGAACACGTAGGACTCGCGCCCTACCTGCACCACCGCAATTTCCGGGATCACCACCGCCTGCCGCGCCGGCTGGAACAGGCGCACATCCAGCAGCATGCCCGGGCGCAGGCGGCGATCGCCGTTGGGGAAATCCGCGCGCACCGTCACCGAGCGGGTGGTCTCGTCGATGCGCGAATCGATCGCCGCCACCACGCCTTCGAACTGCTGGCCCGGATACGCCGCCGCGGTGCCATTGACGGGGTTGCCGAGCTGCACCAGGCCGAACTGCGACTCCGGCACCTGGAAGTCCACGTACATGCGCGCCACATCGTCCAGCGTGGCGATCACCGTGCTGGAGGTGATCAACGAGCCCGGGCTGATCTGACGGATGCCGAGCACGCCGGAGAACGGCGCACGCACCTCGCGGTCGGTGATCTCCGCGCGCATCTGCTGCACGCGTGCCTGCGCCGCATCGCGCAGCGCGCGTTGCGTATCCACGGTGGATTTGGCCACCAGCTGCTGGCCAACCAGACTCAACTGGCGCCGGTACAGCTGATCGGTTTCTTCGAAGGTGGCCTGGGCGGCCGTCAGCGCCGCCTGCTGCGAATTGCCGCGCAGCCGCAGCAGCAACTGCCCGGCCTTGACCTCGTCGCCGCTGTCGAAATTGACCTGCTCCACCACATCGCTCACCGCCGCGGTCAGCGCCACCGATTCGCGCGCACGCACGGTGGCGATCGACTGCACGGTCGAGTTCCAGGGCTGGGTGGTCACCGCCTGCACAGAGACCGGGATGGGTTTTGCGGCGGCCGGCGCGGCGGCCTGACGGCTGCAACCGGCCAGCGCGACGGCCAACAAGAGCGCTGCGCCGAAACGCGCGCTGGGTCGAACAAGCATCGGAACATCCTGGCGGGGTACGTCGAAAGTTTAACGACCTAGCCGCCATGGAGTTGACAGAAAGGGCGTGCTTTGCACCATGACCAAAGACCCTTGCTGTCGTCGGCGCGATGCGCTGGCCAGCGCAGCCACAAACATGGCGGCGTGGTGCCGGACGGGGTGTGGCCGCCGCTTCGGCGCTGCATGCACGCATTCATGCGTGAGCTTTGCGTTGCCCACACCCACCTGACCCCTGCCGCTATGTCCTGTCAGCCACGCTCAGCGTTCCAGGCCGAGAAACGCGAGCACATGACGCGCCAGCGCCTCTACGTTCTCACCATCGGCGTGAAGATGGACCTCCGGCGCCTCCGGGGCCTCGTAGGGCGAATCGATGCCGGTGAAGTTGGGAATCTGCCCGGCCCGCGCCTTGCGGTACAGCCCCTTCACATCGCGCGCCTCGGCGACCGCCAGCGGCACATCCACGAACACCTCGACGAAGTCTCCGGCGTCGAAGCGCTCGCGCGCCAGCTGCCGCTCGGCGCGGAACGGCGAAATGAAGCTCACCAGCACGATCAGGCCGGCATCGGCCATCAGCCGCGCCACCTCGGCCACGCGGCGGATGTTTTCCACGCGGTCTTCGTCGGTGAAGCCCAGATCGCGGTTGAGCCCATGGCGCACGTTGTCGCCGTCCAGGATGAAGGTGTGATAGCCCAGCGCATGCAACCGCTTGTCGACCAGATTGGCGACAGTGGACTTGCCCGCACCCGACAAGCCGGTGAACCACAGCACGCGCGGGGCCTGGCCCTTGATGCGCGCGCGCGCGGCGCGATCCACGTCCAGATGCTGCCAGTGCACGTTGCCGGCGCGCCTCAACGCAAACTCCAGCGTGCCTGCGGCCACCGTGGCATTGCTTTGCCGGTCGATCAGGATAAAGCCGCCCAACACGCGGTTGCGCGCATACGGCGAGAACGCGATCGGCTCGTCCAGCGCCAGATTGCAGTAGCCCACCTCGTTGAGCTCCAGCCGCTTGGCGGCCAGCCGCTCCTGCGTGTTCACATCGACCTTGTGCTTGATCTCGCTGATGCTCGCGGTGACCGTACGCGTGCCGATCTTGAGCCAGTACGGGCGGCCCGGCAGCAAGGCGGCATCGTCCATCCACAGCAGATGCGCGGCGAACTGGTCGGCCACTTCCGGCGGGTCGTCGACGGCGGCGATGATGTCGCCGCGGCTGATATCGATCTCGTCGCGCAAGGTCAGCGTGACCGCCTGGCCGACACGTGCGCTGTCCACCTCGCCGTCGGCATTCAGCACCGATGCCACCTGTGTGCGCCGCCCGGACGGCACCACCACCACGGCATCGCCCACGCGCACCTGCCCGGCCGCGATGGTGCCGGCGTAGCCACGGAAGTGCTGATGGGGGCGATTGACCCACTGCACCGGCAACCGGAAGCCGCTGCCGGCTTCCGGCGTCTCCACGTGCACGGTGTCGAGATGCTGCAGCAGATGCGGGCCGCGGTACCACGGCATCCGCGTCGATGGGCTGGACAGATTTTCGCCAGCCAGTGCCGACAGCGGAATGCACTGCACATCGGCAATGCCCAGCTGCGCGGCCAACGCGCGATAGCCCTCGGCGATGTCGGCGAAGACCTGCGCGTCGTAGTCCACCAGGTCCATCTTGTTGACCGCCAGCACCACGTGGCCGATGCCCAGCAACGACACGATGTAACTGTGCCGGCGCGTCTGCGCCAGCAACCCCTTGCGCGCATCCACCAGCACCACCGCGACATCGGCAGTGGATGCACCGGTGGCCATGTTGCGCGTGTACTGCTCATGCCCGGGGCAGTCGGCGACGATGAACTTGCGCCGCTCGGTATCGAAATAGCGGTACGCCACATCGATGGTGATGCCCTGCTCGCGCTCGGCGGCCAGCCCATCCATCAACAACGCATAGTCGATACCCTCGCCCTGCGTGCCATGCCGACGGCTATCGCCCTCCAGCGCGGCAAGCTGATCGTCGAACAGGCGCTTGCTGTCGTACAGCAGGCGCCCGATCAAGGTGCTCTTGCCATCGTCCACGCTGCCGCAGGTGATGAAGCGCAGCAGCGGTTTGGCTTCGTGTTGATGCAGGTAAGCGCTGATGGCGCCGGGATTGGGGAGTGGGGATTGGGAATTGGCAAAGGCAGCTGCTTCCTCCGTTCCGTCCACGGCGAACCGCCGTTGCGAATCCCCAATCCCGAATCCCGATTCCCTGCCCATCAGAAATACCCCTCAAGCTTCTTCTGCTCCATCGACGCACCTGGCGCATGATCGATCATGCGGCCCTGGCGTTCGGAGCTGGTGCTGACCAGCATTTCGGCGATCACCGCTTCCAGCGTGTCTGCGGTCGATTCGATCGCGCCGGTCAGCGGATAGCAGCCCAGCGTGCGGAAGCGCACCGAGCGCAGTTGCGGCGTCTCGCCGTCGTGCAATGGCAGGCGGTCGTCGTCGACCATGATCCAGGCGCCGTCGCGCTGCACCACCGGGCGCGGCGCGGCGAAATACAGCGGCACCACCGGTATCCGCTCGCGGTAGATGTACAGCCAGATATCCAGCTCGGTCCAGTTGGACAGCGGAAACACGCGCACGCTTTCGCCGGGTTTGGTGCGCGCGTTGTAGAGATTCCACAGTTCCGGGCGCTGGTTCTTGGGGTCCCAGCGATGACGCGCGTTGCGGAACGAGAACACGCGCTCCTTGGCGCGCGACTTCTCCTCGTCGCGGCGCGCCCCGCCGATCGCCGCATCGAAGCCGCCCTGCTCCAGCGCCTGCTTCAGGCCCTGGGTCTTCATGATGTCGGTATGCACCGCCGCGCCATGGCTGATCGGGCCGACGTCCTGGGCGATGCCATCGGGGTTGATGTGCACGCGCAGGTCCACGCCGGTTTCGGCCGCGCGGCGGTCGCGGAAGGCGATCATCTCGCCGAACTTCCAGCGCGTGTCCACGTGCAGCAGCGGGATCGGTGGCGGCGACGGCGCGAATGCCTTGAGCAGCAGATGCAGCAGCACCGAGCTGTCCTTGCCCACCGAATACAGCATCACCGGGACCCGGAATTCGGCGGCGACCTCGCGCAGGATGTGGATGCTTTCGGCCTCGAGCCGATCCAGGTGTGACAGGGGCAGCAGGGTCATCGGGGTTCGTGGGCGTCGGCGGGCAGACCAGCCGATGGTAGGGCAAGGCGCCGCAGTGTGTGGCGCGGGCAGCCCGCACCCAAATAAGCGGCCGGCATAACGCGATAACGGCTCATCCTTTCTGGACGCGGCGGCGCTTCCATAACCTCACTGGTCTCATCAACCGCCCTGGATCCGAATGACCGCCGCCAGTTCCGCGCTACCGCCCAGCCCCTTGCCCGACGAGCGCAAGGCGCTGCTGGAACGGTTGGTCGACGGCCTGGATGCCGCGTCACTGTGGTGGCTGTCCGGTTACACCGCCGGCCTGGCACAAGGCCAACCGCCGCGGCCGCTGGCGGTGTTGCCGGGCGGCCAGCCGCATGTGCAGTCGCAGGAAAGCCGGCGCCTGACCGTGCTGTACGGCAGCCAGACCGGCAACGCACGTCGGGAAGCCGAGCAGCTGGCAGCCGAGGCCGGGGCCGCCGGCCTGAGCGTGCGTCTGCTGCGCGCCGACCAGTACGCCACCCGCGAACTGGCCAGCGAGCGGTTGCTCTACGTGGTCATCAGCACCCAGGGCGAGGGCGACCCGCCGGACGATGCGATCGGTCTGGTGGAATTTCTGGCCGGCCGCCGCGCGCCCAAGCTGCCCGAGCTCAAGTACGCGGTGCTCGGCCTGGGCGATTCCAGTTACGCGGATTTCTGCGGCATCGCACGCCGCATCGACGACCGCCTGGCCGAACTTGGCGGCAGCCGCGTGCAGCCGCGCGGCGAAGCCGACCTGGAGATCGACAGCGTCGCTGCGCCCTGGCGCGCGCAGGCGCTCAAGCACGCACGCGAGCAGCTCAGCAGCGGCCCGCCATCGGCCACCATCACGCCGTTGCGCAGCAGTGCAGCCGCACCGGCGTGGTCGCATCAGCAGCCCTTCCCTGCCGAACTGCTGGCCAACCAGATCGTCAGCGGGCGCGACTTTAAGGGCCCGCGGTTCCGCGTGTACGCATTGCCGAGCAAGCGCGTGCGCCATCTGGAACTTTCGCTGGAAGGCAGCGGGCTGAGCTACGAGCCCGGCGATGCGCTGGGCATCCGCCATCGCAATCCGCCCGCGCTGGTGGATGCGGTGCTGGAGACGCTGCGCCTGGATGGTCGTGCCGCGGTCACCGTCGGCGCCGAGACGCTGGCCCTGCACGAGTGGTTGGCCACCCGGCGCGAACTGACCAAGCTGTCGCGGCCGCTGCTGGCCGCCCATGCAGAGCGTGCGCGCGCCGACGAGCTGCAAGCGCTGCTCACCCCCACCCAGACCGCCGGCCTGGCGTCGTTGCTCACCGATCACCAGCTGATCGACGTGCTGCGGCGCTGGCCGGCGGATTGGGACCATGCCGGCCTGCTGGCCGCGCTGCGTCCGCTCACCCCGCGCCTGTACTCGATCGCCTCCAGCCGCAAGCGCGTGGGCGAGGAAGTGCATCTGGTGGTGGACGAACTCACCTACCAGGCGCACGGGCATGCGCACCTGGGCTCGGCCAGCGGGTTTCTTGCCGCCCTGCACGAGGGTGATACCGCACCGGTCTACATCGAGCCGAACGAACGCTTCCGGGTGCCGGCCGATACCGACCGCGACATCCTGATGATCGGCCCGGGCACCGGCGTGGCGCCATTCCGCGGCTTCGTGCAGGAACGTGCCGAAACCGGCGCCAAAGGCCGCAACTGGCTGTTCTTCGGCGCCCAGCATTTCAACACCGATTTCCTGTACCAGGCCGAATGGCAACAGGCCTTGCAGCGCGGCGAACTGCACGCGCTGGAGCTGGCGTTCTCGCGCGACCAGGCCGAAAAGATCTACGTGCAGCATCGCCTGCGCGCGCGCGGCGCCGAGGTCTACGCCTGGCTGCAGGGCGGTGCGCATCTGTACGTGTGCGGCGCCATCGGCATGGGCAAGGACGTGCATGCCGCCCTGCTCGACATCGTCGCCACCCACGGCGCCCTGGATGCGGAAGCCGCCGCGGCGTATCTCACCCAGCTGCAGGTGGAGGGGCGGTATGCGCGCGATGTCTATTAGTGCTGGGAATCGGGATTGGGGAATCGGGAATCGGTACAGCCCGCAACTGACCTCACCTGGCAGA
The DNA here is from genome assembly GCF_014199025.1 of Xanthomonas sp. CFBP 8152. Taxonomy (NCBI): domain Bacteria; kingdom Pseudomonadati; phylum Pseudomonadota; class Gammaproteobacteria; order Lysobacterales; family Lysobacteraceae; genus Xanthomonas; species Xanthomonas sp. CFBP 8152. The sequence continues at coordinate 638,272 of NZ_JACHNO010000001.1, read as the reverse complement.
CCAAGCAGCTTTTTACGTTTCCCTATTCCCCATTCCCGATTCCCATGAGCCACTCCGTCGAAGACATCAAATCCGAAAGTCGCCGTCTGCGCGGGTCGCTGCAACAGAGCCTGGCCGATGCGGTGACCGGTGCGCTGCGCGAGGACGATCAGACCCTGATCAAGTACCACGGCAGCTACCAGCAGGACGATCGCGATATCCGCGATGAGCGGCGTCGGCAGAAGCTCGAACCGGCGTATCAGTTCATGATCCGCACCCGTACGCCGGGCGGAGTGATCTCGCCCACGCAGTGGCTGGCGCTGGATGGCATCGCCACGCGGTACGCCAATCATTCGCTGCGCATCACCACGCGCCAGGCGTTCCAGTTTCATGGCGTGATCAAGCGCGAACTCAAGGCGACCATGCAGGCGATCAATGCCACCCTGATCGATACGCTCGCCGCCTGCGGCGATGTGAATCGCAACGTGCAGGTCGCCGCCAATCCGCTGCTGTCGCAGGCGCATGCCACGCTGTATGCCGATGCCGCGCGGGTGTCCGAGCATCTGTTGCCCAACACCCGTGCGTATTACGAGATCTGGCTGGACGAAGAGCGCGTGTCCGGCTCCGGCAACGAAGAGGAGCCGATCTACGGCGACCGTTACCTGCCGCGCAAGTTCAAGATCGGCTTTGCCGCGCCGCCGCTCAACGATGTGGACGTGTTCGCCAACGATCTGGGCTTCATCGCGATCCTGCACGAGGGCGAATTGCGCGGCTACAACGTCAGCATCGGCGGCGGCATGGGCGCCAGCCATGGCGATGCGGAAACCTGGCCGCGCGTGGCCAATGTGGTCGGATTTGTCACCCGCGATCAGTTACTGGAGGTGGCCACCGCCGTGGTCACCACGCAGCGCGACTTCGGCAACCGTACGGTGCGCAAGCGCGCGCGCTTCAAGTACACCATCGACGATCACGGCCTGGACACCATCGTGGCCGAGATCGAGCGGCGTGCCGGCTTTGCGCTGCAACCTGCCAGGCAGTTTGCGTTCGAGCACAACGGCGACCGCTACGGCTGGGTCGAGGGCGACGACGGGCTGTCGCATCTGACCCTGGCCCTGCCTGCCGGACGCATCGCCGATACCGACACCGCTGCGCACCTGAGCGGCCTGCGGGCGATCGCGCAATTGAACGTCGGCCAGTTCCGCATGACGCCCAATCAGAACCTGGTCATCGCCGGCGTGCCGGCCAGCGAGCGCGCGCGCGTCGATGCCCTGGTCGCGCAGTACGGCCTGGATGCCGGCAACCACGCGCCCACCGCGTTGGCACGTGGCGCAATGGCCTGCGTGTCGTTGCCGACCTGCGGGCTGGCGATGGCCGAGGCCGAACGCTACCTACCCGATTTCAGCACGGCCCTGCAGCCGGTGCTGGAGCAACACGGGCTGGCCGACACCCCGATCGTGCTGCGTCTGTCCGGCTGCCCGAATGGCTGCTCGCGCCCGTATCTGGCCGAGATTGCGCTGGTCGGCAAGGCGCCCGGCCGCTACAACTTGATGCTGGGCGGCGACCGCCGCGGCCAGCGTCTGAACACGCTGTACCGCGAAAACATCACCGAAGCGGACATCCTCGCCGCATTGGAACCGCTGCTGGCGCGCTATGCGGCCGAACGCGATCAGGCCGGCGACGAAGGCTTTGGCGATTTCCTGCATCGCAGCGGCCTGATCGCCCTGCCGCCCTACCCCACACACCGTCGCCTCGACCTGGAATTGCTCGCATGACCGCGCTGCCCGCAACACCGATCACCGCTTCGGCGCCGGACGATCTGGAGGCGCTCAACGCGCAACTGGAGGGACTGCGCGCCGACGAGCGCGTGGCCTGGGCACTGCAACACGGCCCGCAGGAGGCGGCGCTGTCGTCCAGTTTCGGCGCGCAGTCGGCGGTCACGTTGCACCTGCTCACCCAGCAGCGCCCGGACATTCCGGTGATCCTGATCGATACCGGCTACCTGTTTCCGGAAACCTACCGGTTCGCCGACGCGCTGGCCGACCGGCTCAAGCTCAACCTCAGGGTCTACCGCCCGCTGGTCAGCCGTGCCTGGATGGAGGCGCGCCACGGCCGCCTGTGGGAACAGGGCATGGTGGGCATCGACCAGTACAACAACCTGCGCAAGGTCGAGCCGATGCGGCGCGCATTGAACGAGCTCAACGTGGGCACCTGGTTCACCGGCCTGCGCCGCAGCCAGTCTGGCGGCCGCGCGCAGACGCCGATCGTGCAAAAGCGCGGCGAGCGCTACAAGGTCAGCCCGATCGCCGACTGGACCGATCGCGACGTGTGGCAATACCTGCAGGCGCACGACCTGCCCTATCACCCGCTGTGGGAGCAAGGCTACGTGTCCATCGGCGACTTTCACACCACGCGGCGCTGGGAACCTGGCATGCGCGAAGAGGACACCCGCTTCTTCGGGTTGAAGCGCGAGTGCGGCATCCACGAGGACATCTGAGCGCGGCGCAGTGCGCGCTCGTTACGAAGCTGGCATGCACCACGACGCGTCGAGTTTGCCGGTAGGCACACCGCCGAGCGCGTCCCTGACTCGGCGGGTCTGCAGCGCATTGAGGTGACGCGCACGTATTCATGGCGCGAGAACGCGTGCCTGACTGCGCTGCATCCAGTAGCGGTCAAACAGCCACATCAGCAACAACGACACCCCGACCAGCGGGAAGATCAGCCCGCAGATCACCAGCAGCGCCAGCAGACCGCGCAGCGTGCGCGGATCGGCCGGCAACGGCGGCACCCCCAGGCCGCCGACCGGGCGACGCTTCCACCACATCACCGCCGCGCTCACGCACAGCAGCACGATCGCCACACACGCCAGCAACAGGATCACCTGGTTGGCAGTACCGTATTGCTGGCCCAGATGGACGTTGATGCCCCATTCCAGCGCGCGTCCCACTGGCCCGTAATCCCGATAACGCATGTCCAGCAGCACCGCGCCGCTGTACTGGTCCAGATGGATCACGCGCTGGCGCTGCAGGTCGGCCGGATAGACCGAGGCGGTGTACACCCCGGTAGCGCCACGCGGTGGCGAGACGCTGTAGCCCGGCACGATGCCGAGCGCCTCGAACCGCGCCATCGCCGCATCCAGCCCGATCGCACCGTGCCCGGGCGCAGCGCCACTGCCGGTGTCGCCGTGGGCGGCATGTTCCGAATGGACTGCATGTTCCGCGTGTTCCGCGTGTTCCGCATGTTCCGCGTGTTCCGCGTGTTCCGCATGTTCCGCATGTTCCGCATGTTCCGCATCCGCCAGCGTCACCCCCACCCGCCCGTCATGCAGACCCTCATCCACCCCCGCGGCTCCACGCCCAGGCACCACAGACGCCGGCACACGCGCCTGCCGCAACGACCACGCCGGATCGGTCGTCTCGGACAAGCGCTGTTGCGACATCGGCTGCTGTACCCGCAGCCCGGCCGGATACCCGAAATCCTGCCCATTGACCCAGCGGTTGACCTGCGCGCCCCACAGCCACGACCACGGCATCCCGGTCAGCGCCAGGAACAGCAACACCGCACCGACGCTGGCACCGGTGAGCGCATGCAGGTCGCGCCAGAACAGCCGCTGCCCCGGCTTGCCGCGCACGCTGACCACCCCGCCGCGGCGCCCGCGCGGCCACCACAGATACACGCCGGTCAACACCAGCACGATCGCCCAGCCCGCCGCCATTTCGATCAAGCCGCGCGCAAACGGCCCGATCAACGCGAGACTGTGCAGCCGGCGAATCGTCCAGGCCAGGGTGCCGTGCTCGGCAAGCGCGCCGAGCACGCGTGCGCGATACGGGTCGACATACACCACCTGCCGCACAGCGTGCGTGTCGACCAGCCCGATCTCGGCACTGGCATCGGCGCGTGCCGGCGTGGTGTAACGAAACAAGCTGCCGCCGTACCTGCGCTGCGCCGCATCGACCAGGCGTTGCGCAGACACCCGCACCTCGCCCACCGGCACGACCTTCAACCCATGGTGCACGCTGCGGTCGATCGCGTCCTGATACAGGAACGCCGCACCGGTCAGCGCCAGCCAGGCGACGAAGGGCAGCACCAGCAACCCGGCATAGAAATGCCAGCGCCACACCGCGCGATAGAAGTGCCAGCGGCCGTCGCGGTGCGGATCGGTGACGCGGCCATCGCCCATGATTGTGCGCATCAGAAACTCCAGTCCCACGACAGCGACAACGCACGTCCATCGCCCGGCGAATAGCCGGAACTGCCGGTGTCGTACCACGCATACACATACGCGCGATCGGTGACATTGCGCAGCTGCAGGCTGAGCGCATTGCGTGCATCCATGTTCCAGCGCGCGCCCAGATTGAGCAGGGCGTAACCACCGGTGCGGCCCAGCGTATTGCTGCGCTCCAGATAGTAATCACCTTGCGCATTGCCCCAGGCGCTCAGCTGCACGGCCGCAGTGAGCTGCCATTCCAGCCCGGACGTGGCAAGCCAGTGCGGCACGTTCTCGATCTCCTTGCCGCGCGTGGCCGGCGCACTCGGGTCGGGCGTGGCGATGCTGGCCTTTTGCCGCGAATACGCCATCCAGGCCCGCCAGTGTTCGGCCGGCTGCAGATTCAGTTGCGCATCCCAGCCGCGCCGCAGCGTGCGCCCGACATTGGCCACATCGCCGACACCGGCCACGCCATTGACGCCCAGGATGGTGGCAACTTCCCCGGAAGCGCGTTGCTCCCAATACGCCAGGCGGCCGTCCATCACCGCCGATGGCGCAAACTTGAAACCGGCCTCCCAGCCGTCATTGATCGACGGGCCGAGATTTGCCGGCTGGCGACGGTACGTACCGTCGCCGCTGCCGATCTGGAAGCTGCGCCCCCAGTTCGCGTACACGCTGCTTTGCCCGGCCAGCCGATAGCTGCCACTGAACTTGGGCTGCTTGATGGTGCCATACTCGTAAGCGGGTGCGTGGATGCCGGCACGCACATCGTGCAGCTGCCCATCGACACGGTCGATGCGATAGCCCGGCACCAGCTGCAGCCGCTCGATCGGAGTCAGCACCGCCTGCACGTAGGCCCCGCGCGTGCGCAGGTCGTAATCCCAATCGCGCAATTGCGCGCCGCGCACCCGTACCACCGTGCGGTAACGCTGCGACTGATTGTCCTGCCACTGCGCATCCACGCCGGCTTCCAGATTGGCCGCCAGCGCGCCCCAATCCAGCTGCCAGTTGCCGCGCAACAGCATGCCGCGATGGGTCTCGTCGGTATCGCGTTCCTGCTGCAGGCCGGCTGCGGAAAAGCGCACCCAGCGCCGATTGCGGTAGTCGTTCTGGTAGGCCTTGGCGCTCCACTGCGCGGCGGCGCCCAGCGTGCCGTCCGCATGCAATGCGGTCTGCCGCAACTGGCGTTCGCTGCGATCGTCCTGCGCATAAGCCGGCGAACTGCGTGGCGCCGCGCGTGCGCTCGCCGCATCCAGATAACCGGCTTCCAGTGCGTGATTGTCGTAGTAACGCGTGGTGAGCCCGGCACGCAAGCCGCCATCGGGGTCGGTATAGAACCACTTGCCGGCCACGCTGCGTTTGCGCGCGTCGGCGTGCTCGCGATAACCATCGGAATCGCGCCAGGCCAGCACATAGTTCTGGCTCCATGCGCCATGTTCGAACCCCTTGCCCAACTGCACCTCGCGCGCACCGAAGCTGCCAGCCGTCACGCTCAGGCGGCCATCGTTGCCGCCGGTGCGGGTCAGCACATCCACGCTGCCGGCGATCGCATGCAGACCGTAGCGCGCATCGTTGGTGCCGCGCACGATCTCAATCGCGCTGATGTCCTGCGCAAACACCGCATCCAGATACGGCATGCCGCCGGCGTTGTCGTTGCTGGGGACGCCGTCGATCAGCAGCTTCACCGCATTGATGCGCCCCTCGCCATTGAAACCACGGAACGAAAACCGCCCCGCGTCGGTGCCCATGCGGAACTGGGTGACCTGCACCCCCGGCGCGCGCATCAGCAGCTCCCAGCTGTAGTCCACGTGTTGATCGTGCAGCAGCTCGCCACCGATCACATCCACCGAACTCAGCACGCGTGCGGTGCTCGGGCTGCGCCGGGGCTGCGCGTTCACCTGCACCTTGCCCAGGGTCAATGCCGCATCCTGCGCCTGTACATTGCAGGCAGGTCCCCACACCAGCGCCAACGATGGCGCGTACCACAGCGTTTTCAATAATCGCAACCGCATGACCAACCCTTCGCCGTGCCGGCACGGCAGCACCGCCGTGCGCCGCGGCAACACAGCGGGCACAGGCATCACTTCAGAAAAACGGGTCGTCCATGCAGCTGCGTGCAGGCGCGCCGGAAGATCGGCACGCAATCGCTACGACGCAGCGGACGCCCGCGATGGGGCCAGACTCACGCGTGCAGCGGCGGCCCACGCGCCCCGAGTGCGGCCCAGCGCACCATCGATGCTGCGCGCACCTGCCTGTGCAGCAGCGCCAGCGCCGGCTGCCATTGCAGCAGGCACAGCACCAGCAGCGCCAGCCATGGCAGCAGGCGTGCGGCCAGCACGCAGTAGTCGCAGGCCTCGCCATGCGCGCCTGCGTGGTCGCCGGTGTGCGGCTTGAGCGGCGATACAGCGACGTCGTGCTGGTAGGCGGCGGTCTGCGTCATAAGGCCCGGGTGGCCCGCATGCAGCGAACCGCCCGCGTCCGGCGCCGGCACGCTCGTGCACATCGGCTCGACCGCCTGTGCCTGGCTCCAACGACTGATCAGTGGCGCCACCAGCATCAACAGCACCGCCAGGCAGGCAAGCAGGTGCAGGCAAGGGTGGCAGCGGAGCGAACGCATCGCGCGAGTGTAAGCCGCCACATGCCGCAGGAGCGACGATGGCGGCCGGTGCGCGACCGCATGTCGCACCCGTCAACAGCGGCCCTCGCCAGCCGCGACAGCGGGCGGCGGAATTTGCCGACACGATCCGAACCCCGCCGACGCACAGGTGCCGCCCTGCGCGGTCAATGCACCTCACTGCCGAGGTCGGTAGTCACGGTTCCGGTAGTCACGGTTCCGGCAGTGGGCGTGACGGCGCGCACATGGCGGCCCCTGGCATGCCCTATGCTTATACGTCATCCCATTCACTGCGCGCGCATGAGCACCGTCCTGTCCGATCCAGCGGCCGAGCCCCTTCCCTGCGCTGCCAAGCCGCCAAGCGAGGCATTGCGCCTTCAGGCGTTGCGCAGTTACGGCATTCTCGATACGCCGCGCGAGGCCGCTTTTGAAGACATCACCAGGTTGGCCTCGATCATCTGCCAGACCCCGATCGCGCTGATCAGCCTGGTGGATGCCGATCGTCAGTGGTTCAAGAGCGAACTCGGCATGGGCGAGCGCGAAACGCCGCTGTTCAAGTCGATGTGCGCGCACGCGCTGCTCGACAGCGACGTGCTGGTGGTTCCGGACACACGCAAGGACGTCCGCTTCGCACGCAATCCGCTGGTGACCGGCGAGACGCCGCTGCATTTCTATGCCGGTGCCGTACTCAAGACCAGCGAAGGCCTGCCGCTGGGCACGGTCTGTGTGCTCGACCGCCAGCCGCGCCAGCTCAGCGCCGAACAGGTCGATGCCCTGCGCGCACTTGCGCGCCAGACCATGACGCAGCTGGAACTGCGCCGCGCACTGCAGGTGGCCGAGGAATCCGACCGCTACCGCAGTCGCCTGATGGCCATCGCCGGGCACGACCTGAAGACGCCGCTGCGCACCGCCGCCTACGCCATCGACAAGATGCGCCGGCATGCCAATGTCGATTCCATCCCGACCCTAGTCACCGCGCGCGATGCGATCAATCTGGTGGCGCGCAACCTCGACGAGCTGGCCACCCTGGCCGCCGCCAGCGAGACCGCCACGCCGGACCTGCAGCCGCTGGCGCTGGAAGACGTGCTGCATGCGGTGCTGGGCGTGTGGCGGCAACCGGCGATCGACAAGTGTCTGGCCTTGCGCCATGTGGCCACCTCGTTACGCGTGCGCAGCCATCCCACGCTGCTGACCACCTTGCTCGGCAATCTGATCGGCAATGCGGTCAAGTACACCGAACGCGGGCGCGTGCTGGTCGGCGTCCGGCGTCGCCCCGGCCATGCGGTGGTGGAAATCATCGACAGCGGCATCGGCCTGAACCTGGATCACCCCGAACAGGTATTCCAGGCCTTCCGCCAGGCCGACCCGCGCAGCGACGGGTTGGGCATCGGTCTGTGGATCGTGCGCCGCACCGCCGAGACCCTGGGCTGCGAAGTGAATGTGCGCCCACGCCCGGGCGGCGGCACCTGCTTTTCGGTACGCATCCCGCTGGCCTGACGATGGCTCTACGGCGCCGCGTCAAGGTGCGGTTGCGCCAAGGATTTACGACAGCGCAGCGTGCCACTGGATGCGGGCGGACCACCCCCCCGCCGCCCCGGCAGCAGCAGGGAGAATCACTGACAGCGCGCGCTCGGGCCAGCGCGGGCGGCCGCGCAGGCCATTGGTACCCGACGATTTTCGGTAAAGCGGACAATGCAGCACAGCATTTGATAGGCCGTCGCAGACCATCATCGACCGTCTCAGACCTGTGGATCGCCCGCATCCTGGCGTGCGAACCAGTCCGCCGAATGCACCTCTTCCGCCGCAACCTCCAGCAGCTGGTGCAGCACCGCCAGCGGAATCTGCACCTGGGTACCGTCGGCCAGCAGTTCTACCCACAACGATTCGTCCTGGGGATCGGCCAACACCGTCAGCACTGCGTGCTCATGTCCCTCGACACTGGCCGACAATTGCAACGACATGCCGCCGTCCTGGTCGGGCGACCACAGCCGGCTGAGGGCGGACGCAGTGGCTCGGTCATCGCTTGCAGCACCTCGCAGTGGCGAACGGGGGCGCGCGTGCAGTCAACCGAATCGGTACACCGCGCAGACCGCAGTGTAATCACAGTCGCCATCGGTACGCGGGCAAGCAGCCCTCAGCAGACCGGAGCGCTCTCACAGGCACCGCAGACGTCGTTAGCAGGTGTGGGGCCAGGCGCGCGGCAGGCTTCGACAGGCAGCTCAGCTGGTAATGGTCTGGGTCAGCGATTCCCAGGTCGGCGGCAGTGGCCAGGCCGGGGCCTGGTTGCCGTCCAGCACGCGGCGCAGGTCGCGCTTGTCGATCTGCGGCGCCAGCACGTGCACCAGATCCAGGGCGTAGTCGCGCAGCACGCGGTCGCGCGGCAGCACCGCCCAGGCGATGCACTCGGCGATCGGCGCCGGTGCCGGCCAGGCGCGCAGGTCCTCGTCGCTGGCGCTGACCGCCATCTCCGCCACCAGCCCGACGCCCAGCCCGGCACGCACATAGGTCTTGATCAGGTCCGCATCCAGCGCGGTCAGCGCAATGCTCGGCTCCAGCCCGACCTGGGCGAACGCGCGCTGCAGCGACGAGCCCGGCCGCGTGGAGGATTCGTAGCTGATCAACGGGTGCTGCGACAAGGCCTGCATGTCCGGCGCGGTGCGTGCCTGATCCAGCGGATGGTCGCGCGGCACGATCACCAGCCGGCGCCAGCGATACAGCGGCACTGCGATGCCGGCGCTCGGTTCGCCACCGGCAGTGCTGACCACCGCAATGTCCGCATCGCCCTGGCTGAGCAGATCCAGCGCCGCACTTTCGGCCGCCTGCTGCAGATGCACGCTGACCTGCGGATAGGCGTGCTTGATCTGCGCCACCGCTGGCGGCAGCACGAAGCGCGCCTGAGTGTGGGTGGTGGTCAGGGTCAGCTGGCCCTGGCTCTCGCGGCGCTGGTTGGCCGCGTAGGTGCGGATGTTGTTGGCTTCCGACAGCACCGAGCGCGCGCGCTCGATCACTTCCACCCCGGCCGGCGTCACCGCATCCAGGCTGCGCCCCTTGCGCACGAACAGCAGAAAGCCCAGTTCGTCCTCCAGCTGCTTGAGCTGTTTGGACAGACCGGGCTGGGTCGCATGCACACGCGCGGCGGCGAGCGTGATGTTGAGCTCGGCATCGGCGATGGCGACCAGATAGCGAAGTTGGGTCAGCGTCATGGGCTTATATCCAAAAAAGCGCGAGGCGCCACGAAGGACTCGACTGTAGAGGAGTTCTGCGTGCGAGCTTATAACCGAACGCTATTTTCAGGGTGTATGAAGTCATTTCCGACGGCTATATGCCGGCGTTACGGTCTGCCCTCCCCTCTCGATGCGCTGGCCGTGCCCTCTGTGTTCCCGCTTCTTGCCGACCTGCGTGGCCGTGCCGTCCTGGTGATCGGCGGCGACGCCGCGGCCGAGCGCGCCACTGCCGCCCTGCTGCAAGCCGGCGCACTGCCATTGGTGGGTGCGCCGGAACTCAGCCCGCAACTGCGCGACTGGGCGCAGACCGGGCAGCTGCGTTGGCTGGTGGGGCAGTTCGAGCCGGCATGGCTGGAACTACCCGATCAACCGGTCTGGCTCACCATCGCCGCCAGCACTGCGCCTGACCTCAACGACGCCCTGCGTGCCGCGGCCAGCGCGCGCCGCCTGCTCACCCACGACGCCACGCCCGCCATTTCGGCGGCGACACCTGCACCGCCCGCGGCGCCCCGCACCACGGTCGGCCGGCTCTCTCCCGGCAGCGTGGCCCTGGTCGGTGCCGGTCCCGGCGATCCCGGTCTGCTCACCCGGCATGCCTTGCGCGCGCTGCGTCAGGCCGATGTGCTGCTCTACGATCGCCTGGTCAGCCCGCAGATCCTGCAACTGGCACGTCGCGACGCGCTGCGCGTGGAAGTCGGCAAGGCCGCCCAGGGCCACAGCACGCGCCAGGAGCAGATCCACGCACTGATGCGCGAGCACGCGCGCGCCGGTCGCCGCGTGGTGCGGCTCAAGGGCGGCGACCCGTTCGTGTTCGGCCGCGGCGGCGAAGAGCTGGAATTCCTGCGCGCGCACGGCATCGGCTTCCAGGTCATTCCCGGCATCACCGCCGCGATCGCCTGCGCCGCCTATGCCGGCATACCGCTGACCCATCGCGACCATGCGCAATCGCTGCGGCTGATCACCGCGCACTGCAAGGATTCATTGGACACGCTGGACTGGCAGGCGCTCGGCCAGGAACGCCAGACCCTGGCGTTCTACATGGGCGTGGCCGGCCTGGACGGCATCCAGCAACGCCTGCTGCAGGCCGGCCGCGCGCCCGCCACCCCGTTCGCGCTGGTGGAAAACGGCTCGCGCCCGCAGCAACGCGTGATCACCGGCTCCCTCGCCAGCCTGGCCGCCACCGCGCAGCGGCATGCCGTGCGCGCCCCGGCCCTGCTGCTCCTGGGCGAGGTCGCCGGGCTGGCCGCCAGCCTGCACTGGTTCGGGGCGGCGCCGTTGACCGGGCAGTCGCCTGCGCGCTCACCCATCGCAACGCCCGACACGCCCACACTCGCCCACGCAGCCTGATTCCGACGGAGACCCCATGGCCCTGTACGACAACATCCTCGACACCATCGGCCGCACTCCGGTGGTCAAACTCCACCGGCTTGCGCCGGATCACGTGACCTTGTATGTCAAGGTCGAGTCGTTCAATCCCGGCGGCTCGGTCAAGGACCGTCTGGCGCTGGCCATCATCCTCGATGCCGAACAGCGCGGCCTGCTCAAGCCCGGCGACACCATTGTCGAAGCCACCTCCGGCAATACCGGCGTGGCGCTGGCGATGGTGGCCGCCGCGCGCGGCTACAAGTTCGTCGCCACCATGGTGGAAACCTTCTCCATCGAGCGCCGCAAGCTGATGCGCGCCTATGGCGCCAAGGTCATCCTGACCCCGGCGGCCGAACGCGGCAGCGGCATGGTGCGCAAGGCCAAGGAGCTGGCCGAGCAGCATGGCTGGTTCCTGGCCAGCCAGTTCGCCAACCCGGCCAATCCGGCCTACCACCGCAACACCACTGCAGCCGAAATCCTGCGCGACTTCGCCGGCCACCGGCTGGACCATTTCGTCACCGGCTGGGGCACCGGCGGCACGCTCACCGGCGTGGGCGAAGTGCTGCGCGTGGCCCGCCCGGACGTACGCATCACCGCCACCGAGCCGGCCGGCGCTGCCCTGTTGCAAGGCCAGGACTGGAAGCCGCACAAGATCCAGGGCTGGACCCCGGACTTCGTGCCGGAGGTGCTCAACCGCGAGGTCGCCCACGAAGTGCTGAGCGTGGAAGACACCGACGCGATCAGCGTGGCGCGCCGTCTGGCCGCCGAAGAAGGCATCTTCACCGGCATCTCCGGCGGCGCCACCGTCGCCACCGCATTGCGCGTGGCCGAAAGCGCGGTGCCCGGCGCGGTGGTGCTGGCGATGCTGCCCGATACCGGCGAGCGCTATTTCTCCACGCCGCTGTTTGCCGACATCAACGAAGGCTCCGACGACGATTGGTTGGCCGGTCTGCCCTGACGCTCGTGCATCGTTTGCTTGCACACACAGACCGCGCCCACGGCGCAGCCTGTGTGCCTATGGTCGATCCAGCCATTGCCCCGGCCTCCTCGACGCGTAACCGCCTATTGCCGCACACACGCCCGATGGCAGTTCGTATTTTCAGATCTGCGTATGCAGTGCAGTGTGCACTCCCGCCCATGTCAAGGAAACGTTAAGATAACGGCGGATGCAAGGAGAACCGTCGTGAGCAACCAGCCGTATGGACACAGCGACACCCGCGTTTGGCGGGCGCCATGGCTGGTCAAGATCACCTCGCCTGCGCACTTCGCGTTGGCCATGGGCCTGGGCGCCTGGCTGCAGAGCGCACTGGAGCTGCCATTGCCTGCGCCAACGCCGTTGGCGTGGATCGAACTTGTCGGCGGCGTGATCGCCTGTCTCGGGCTGGCGCTGGCGGTGCGCTGCTTCATCCTGTTCGCGCGTCGGCGCACCACCATCATGCCCAGCGGCCATCCCTCGCTGCTGGTGCTGGATGGCCCGTATCGCTTCACCCGCAACCCGATGTACGTGGCGCTGGTGCTCAGCTATGTCGGCCTGTGCCTGCAGCTCGGCCTGCTGTGGGCAGTCGCCTTGTTGCCGCTGCCATGGCTGGCCCTGCAGCTGTACGTGATTCCGTTCGAAGAAGCGCGTCTGCGCAACGAATTCGGCCGCCAATACAGCGCCTACTGCGCGCGCGTGCGACGCTGGTTGTAAGCGCCCGACCTCGGAAGATCGCGGAGCGGCGATTGAGCCGATCAATCGCATCTGCGGGTTAGGCGCTTGCCGTATCGCCACCGCTGTAGCCATTTTTGGCAATCTCAGCCGATGAGATGAATGGGCGATAGCGTGCCCATTCCGCAACGCGCGCCCCATCACGCGTTCCTCATGCAAATCCCCTAATTATCGCGCCATGAAGATCGAAGTCTGGCAAGGCGACATCACCGAACTCGACGTTGACGTCATTGTCAATGCCGCCAACGAATCGTTGCTGGGCGGTGGCGGTGTCGATGGCGCCATCCACCGCGCTGCCGGCCCGCGCCTGCTGCAGGCCTGCGAGGCGTTGCCGCAAGTGCGTCCGGGTGTGCGCTGCCCCACCGGCGAAATCCGCATCACCGACGGTTTCGATCTCAAGGCACGCCATGTCTTTCATACCGTCGGCCCGGTCTGGCGCGACGGCAAGCACAACGAGCCGGAACAACTGGCCAACTGCTACTGGCAGTCGTTGAAACTGGCCGAGCGGATGATGCTGCATTCGATCGCCTTCCCGGCGATCAGCTGTGGCATCTACGGCTATCCGCTGTATCAGGCCGCGCGCATCGCCGTAACCGAAACCCGCGATTGGCAGCGCTCGCACAAGGTGCCCAAGCACATCGTGCTGGTGGCCTACAACGAGGCAACGTACAAGGCCTACCAACAAGCGCTGGCGGCGCAGGAAACCGCTGCCGCCTGACACCTGTGCGAGGTGGAGGTTGAGATGACGAGCGCCGCAAGGCGCTCGTTGCGTTTGGGAAGTCGTTCGGGTGCAGGGCAATCCACACAGACAAAAACGCCGGCATCGCTGCCGGCGTTTTTTTGCTAGGTGTGATGCGGCCCTAGAACGGCCGGCACGCCGATCAACCCTTCCACTTGCCCAGCGCGGCCAGGCCGTTTTCCTTGGCGCGCTCATAGATGATCTGCTGCGCCTTGGCGAAGTTGCCGGTCATGTCCTTGGCCCACAGCTTCAATGCCGCCTGCTGCATCGCGCGGCCATACGAGAAGCTCAGCGGCCACGGCAGATTGCCGAGCTGGTGCATCTCGTTGAGATGCGCGGTGGACTGCTCGTCGGTCTGGCCACCGGACAGGAACACGATGCCCGGCAGAATCGCCGGTACGGTCGACTTCAGGCACATCACGGTCGACTCGGCCACTTCCTCGACGCCGGCCTGTTCATCGCAGCCCTTGCCGGAAATGACCATCGAGGCCTTCAGGATGGTGCCTTCGAGCACGACATTCTGCTCGTACAGCGCACCGAACAGCGAACGCAGCGTGGCTTCGGTGACCTCGTAGCAGGTCTCGATGTCGTGGTTGCCGTCCATGATCACTTCCGGCTCGACCATCGGCACCAGGCCCTGCTCCTGACACAGCGCGGCATAACGCGCCAGCGCATGCGAGTTGGCCTCGATGCAGGTGCCGGACGGGATGTCTTCGCCGATGTTGATGACCGCACGCCACTTGGCGAAGCGGGCGCCCAGCGTGTAGTACTCCTCCAACCGCGCGCGAAGACCGTCCAGACCTTCGGTCACCAGCTCGCCCGGCATGCCAGCCAGCGGCTGCGCGCCCTTGTCGACCTTGATGCCCGGGATGATGCCGTGGGCAGTCATGTACTCGGCGAACGGCACGCCGTCCTTGGTCTTCTGACGGATGGTCTCGTCGAACAGGATCGCGCCGGAGATGTAGTCGCTCAGCTTGGGCGTGGTCAGCAGCAGTTCGCGGTAGGCGCGTCGGTTTTCTTCGATGTTCTCGATGCCGACGCTGGCAAAACGCTTGGCGATCGTGCTGGTCGATTCGTCGATGGCGATGATGCCCTTGCCCGGGGCGACCATGGCCTGGGCGGTTTCGGCAAGCTGTTCGATGCTCATGTGGTTCCTGTGGCAGCTGCGGGGGAGAACGAAAGTATAGCGACGAAAGTCGCAGACATTCCTTCACGGAATGTCTGCAACCGATTACACCTGTCCTGCATGACAGGATGCGTGGCGCGGCGCGCAGCGTGACGTACACGCTGCGCGCTGCGTGCTCCTGCAGGCGCATTCGCACGACAGACCATCCGCCGCACAGCACAACGGCGACCCGCAGGCCGCCGCTGTGCTTGCACTCAACGATTTGATTCACCGCGTGCGTCGACCTGCGACGCACGGGCTGCTCAGGCCAGGCGTTACAGCTCGCCCAGGCCGCTGGCGCGGCCGTCTTCGCCCACTTCCAGCAGACGCAGCGTGTTGGTGGCGCCATGGGTTTCCATATGCTCGCCGCTGGTGAACACCACGCGGTCGCCCGGTCCCATGCGCTCGTTCTCCACCAGCAGACGGATCGCCGCACGTGCGGCTTCGCGCGGGGTCAGGCCGCGGCTGTCGAAGCTGATCGGGAACACGCCACGCATCATCGCCATGTGGCGGCGTGCGCCATCGTGACGGGTGAAGGCGTAGATCGGCATGTTGGAACGGAAGCGCGACAGATACCGCGGCGTGCCGCCGGACTCGGTCAGTGCAACGACACCAGCCAGACCGATGTGCTCGGACAGGAACATGGTCGCCATCGCGATCGCCTGGTCGGCGCGCTGCAGGTTGCGTTGCGCCGCTTCGAAATCGGTGTCGAACTCGAACTGGCGCTCGGCCCCCAGACAGATGCGTGCCATCGCTTCCACCGCACGCACCGGATAGGCGCCAGCAGCGGTTTCGGCCGAGAGCATCACTGCATCGGTGCCATCGATGACCGCATTGGCCACGTCGAGCACTTCGGCGCGGGTCGGGATCGGACTTTCCACCATCGACTGCAGCATCTGCGTGGCGGTGATCACCACTTTGTTCTGCGCCAGCGATTCGCGGATGATCTTCTTCTGCAGGCCCGGCAATTCGGCATCGCCGATTTCCACGCCCAGATCGCCACGCGCCACCATCACCACGTCGGACGCTTCGACGATCTCGACCAGGTTCTCGATCGCTTCGGTGCGCTCGATCTTGGATACCAGCGCGGCATCGCAGCCGTGCTGACGGGCGATACGGCGCGCGTCGTTCATGTCTTCGGCGTTACGGCAGAACGACACCGCGATGAAGTCCACACCGATCTTTGCGACGATGCCGATCAGTTCCTTGTCGCGCTCGGTCAGCGCGCCCAGCGACAGGCCGCCGCCCTGCTTGTTCAGGCCCTTGCGATCGGACAGCACGCCATCGTTGAGCACGGTGGTGACGATGCGTTGACCCTGCACTTCGGTTACCTGCAACTGCACCAGACCATCGTCCAGCAGCAACACGTCGCCGGGGGCTACGTCCTGCGGCAGGCCGAGGTAGCTAACGCCGACCTGGTGCTGGTCGCCCGCAGGCGCGTTGGGGTCGGCCACCAGGTCGAAACGCTCGCCGGTGGTCAGCTTGATCTTGCCTTCGGCAAAGCGCTCGACGCGGATCTTCGGACCCGGCAGGTCGGCCAGGATGCCGACTTCGGCACCGACGCGCACGGCCGCGGCGCGCACTTCGGCAGCGCGCTTGGCCTGGCCGGACGGGTCGCCATGGCTGAAGTTGAGGCGCACCACGTTGACGCCCGCCTTGAACAAGGCTTCCAGCACACCAGGCGGATCCGTCGCCGGTCCGAGCGTGGCGAGGATCTTGGTGCGGCGTTGACGTTCTTTCATGAGGGCCTCCCTGTAAAAGCCGCGAAACTTAACACATGCGTCACCTACCAATGATGGCATTGCGGCATAGCCATCCTCGTATTCCGGCATGTCCTGTAGACAGTGCGGGACAGTACGTACGCCTTCCGCAGCGCTTGGGCACGCGGCGGGATGTGATGGGTGGGCTGCCACCCTAACGCGGCAGCGGTGAAGGTCGCACGGGGCGCAGCGCCGATTGGACGGCGGCAAGCGGCCAGCGTGGCGCGGATGCTGCACCACTTTCGCAATGTGCGTGTAGCGCTATTCACCGACGAGCGCCGGCCGCGCTCGCCTGGCGATGGGCGCAACTGCGTTGTCCGTCAGTCCTATGCATCGATCAAGGCGCGCAACCCGGCAGGCGTCCGTGCGATCGCACCGGCACCTGCGGCACGCAGCTCGGCTTCGTCCCCGAAGCCCCACAACACGCCGATGCTATGAATGCCGTGGTGGTTGGCACCATCGATATCCATCCGACGGTCGCCGATCATCACGCAGCCGGTCTTGGCGATGTCCAGGCGCCGCAGCGCTTCGGCGATCAGGTCCGGCTTGAAGCGGCGCTCGCCGTCTTCGCTGGCCCCGATCACGTCCTCGAAGCACGCACCGAACGGCAGATGCTCGACGATACGGCGCGCGTAGCGCTCGTTCTTCGAGGTCACCACCGCCAGGCGATGGCCGGCGCGGTGCAGGTTGGTGACGACCTCGCCGATACCGTCGAACACGCTCAGTTCGGTCCAGCCCACCGCGTCGTACCGCCCGCGGTACGCCGCCAGTGCGCGCTGCACCAGCTCCGGATCTTCGGGAAAACAGTCGGTGAAGCTGTCGCGCAGCGGCGGGCCGATCCACGCGCGCAGGGTCTGCGGCGACGGACGCGGCTGGCCGACCGCGTCGAAGGCATGCACGATGCTGGCGACGATGCCCGGCTCCGAATCGACCAGGGTGCCGTCCAGATCGAAGAACAGCGTGGCTGCACTCACTTGCCGCGCGCCTGCAGCGCTGCCACCGCCGGCAAGGTCTTGCCTTCCAGGAATTCCAGGAAGGCGCCGCCGCCGGTGGAGATGTAGGTGACGTCCTTGGCGATGTGGTACTTGTCCACGGCCGCCAGGGTGTCGCCGCCACCGGCGATCGAGAACGCCTTGGAGCCGGCGATCGCACGCGCCAGCGTCTCGGTGCCGTGACTGAAGGGCTCGAACTCGAACACGCCGACCGGCCCGTTCCACACCACGGTGCCGGCGCTGGCGATCAGCTCGGCGTAGCGCGCGGCGGTCTGCGGGCCGATGTCCAGAATCAGGTCGTCGGCCTCCACGGCCTCGAGCGACTTCACCGTCGCCTCGGCATCGGGCAGGAACTGCTTGGCGACGACGACATCGGTCGGCAACGGAATCTCCGCACCGCGCACCTTCGCATCGGCGACGATCTGGTTGGCGGTGGGAATCAGATCCGGCTCGCTCAGGGACTTGCCGACGTCATGCCCGGCCGCGGCAATGAAGGTGTTGGCGATACCACCGCCGACGATCAGCTGGTCGACCTTGTTGACCAGGTTGGACAGCAGCTCCAGCTTGGTGGACACCTTGCTGCCGGCCACGATCGCCAGCAGCGGCTTGGCCGGGTTGTCCAGCGCCTTGGCCAGCGCATCGAGTTCGGCCATCAATAACGGACCACCGGCCGCCACCGGGGCGAAGCGGATCACGCCATGCGTGGAGGCCTGCGCGCGATGCGCGGTGCCGAAGGCATCCATGACGAACACATCGCACAGCGCAGCGTACTTGCGCGCCAGTGCCTCGTCGTCCTTGCCCTCGCCGACATTCATGCGGCAGTTCTCCAGCAGCACCACCTGGCCCGGCGCCACCTCCACGCCGTCGACCCAGTCGCGCACCAGCGGCACGTCCACGCCCAGCAGCGCAGTCAGGCGCGCGGCCACCGGCGCCAGCGAATCTGCTTCGGTCCAGCTGCCTTCCTTGGGGCGGCCCAGGTGCGAGGTGACCATGACCGCAGCGCCCTTTTCCAGCGCCAGCTTGATGGTGGGCACCGAGGCGGTGATGCGCTGCTCGGAGGTGATCTGGCCGTTGTCGATCGGCACGTTGAGATCCTGGCGGATCAGCACGCGCTTGCCGGAGAGATCGAGGTCGGTCATGCGGATGATGGACATGGGGTCAGCTCGCTAGGTCTGGGGATTGGGGATTGGGGAATCGAAAAAAGCAGCCGGTACACGTGGCGCCAGTGTCTGGGCGCTGCGCGGATGGATGGCTTGGGAGCAGCCGTGGCACGCTGGCGTTGCGCCCGCATGCAGGTCGCGGAGATTGCAGCTTGCCTGTCGCGCATGTCGCTGGCTGCGCGGCTGGCGATGCGGGAGATGGTCGGTCGAAGACGACGGGCAATGCGGCTGCCTTGGCGACGGGGGATGCCCATTGTCGGACCTTCGCGCCGCAGCGGCAAACCGCGGTGCGGCGCGCGCGCGTCAGGGGCTGCGATCGGTCGCCGAGCTGCGCAGCAGGCTCGCTGCGAAACCACCGACCAGCAGGGCGCCACCGATCAGCAGCGCCCATAGCAACCAGCGCTTCCAGTCGCGCGGCGAAGCGGCCGGCTGCAGTGCGGCGTCGCCGGCCAGCGGCTGTGCCTGCGCGGCGACGCTGGCCTGCGCCGGTTGCCATTGCGCTCCGCGTTCGCGGCGCAGTGCCTGCAGCATCGAGGCCAGCGGCGCGGCGCCACGGTACAGCCGCGCGCTGCCGGCGACCACGGCATACGGCGGCTGCCCCTGTGCGAGGAACATCATCCGCTCCGGCTGGTAGCCCAGACGCAGCGTCGGCAGCGCAGTGCTGCGCCCCTGTGCGGCGAGCAATCGCCACTGGCGATCACGCACCGGGGCCGACAGCTGCTGCGGCGACGACGCGGCGGCGGCGCCAGTCCCCAGGCGATACGCCAGCCACGGCCCGGCACGTTGCAGCCACGGCGCGTCATCGGCATCGCGGCTTGCCACGATCCATTCGACGGCCTCGGCCTGGCCGCCGCTGACATCGACCTGGGTGATCGGAAAGCGCCCAGGCAAGGCATACACCACTGCCTTGTCCTGCGCAGTGCCCGGCAATTCCAGCCACTGCGATTGCAGTGGCGCCGAGACGCCATCCAGTTCCGCATCGACCACGCGCAAGGCCGGCAGTTCGCCGGACACCGGCACGATGCGCAGATAGCGCGCGCCCGCGTCCAACGCGATGCGGCGCTGCTGCAGACGCTGCGCCTGGTTGTCCAGCGCCATCACGGTGGCATCTGCGGCGAGCAGGTGCCAGTCGCGCAGATCGTCGCTGCCTTCCACGCGCAGCCGGGCCTGTACCGGCATGTTGCCGTCCCAGTCCAGCCACAGCGCACGCGGACGATCGCGCAATGCACTGGCATCGATCAGCCAGCTGCCACCGGCGCCCGCAACGGCAGCGGTGCCGGTGGCGAAGCGGCCTTCCAGCCGACGCACCGCGCCACTGGCATCGCGTTCGGCGATCAGTTGCAGATCGCCGTTGGCAGGGGCCGCACCGGCCGGCAGCGCGAACAAGGGCAGGCGTTGCCGACGCGGCGCGGCAGCCGGCGCGGCATCCACCGGCAAGAGCGCGGCCGGCATCTCCTCGCCACGCGCATCGATCACGGTGACATCGCCCAGCCCCGCGTCATGGGCGCTGCGATAGATCGCCGCGTTCAAGCGCAGCTGATACATGCCGGCGTCCGCGCCGGTTACCTGCAGCGGCCACTGTTGACGATAGTCCTGGCGCACATCGGCCGCCTGCGCCAGCAGCGGCACCAGCAGCAGCCATCCCCATTGCCTCGATTTCATGCCTGATCCTTGTCCACGCCATCGTCTCCGCCAGCCTGCTCTTCGGCCACCGGCTGGCGCGGCGGCGCCGGTGCCAGATAGCCCACCACGGTGCACAACAGGCCATAGGCCACGAACGAGCCGATGCCGAGCAGATCGCCCAGATGCTGGCGGTCGACCAGCACCAGCTTGGCCAGCACCAGGCCCATCAACAACGCACCACCCAGCCACAGTCCACGCTGACCGCGCCGCGAGCCGATCACCCAGCCCAGCACGCCCAGCACGCTCCAGACGATGGTCAGGCTGGTCTGCGACAGGGTCGCGCCGATCAACCCGGCATCCCACGCCACGCCACCCCAGTGATGCACGCTGTGCAAGGTGCTGCCGGTGATCAAGGCCCAGCCCGACACGCCCAGCGCAGTCACCCGCCACCGTTGCACGGCCAACGGCGCCTGCGCAGACCAGGCCCAACGCGCCAGCAAGGCCAGCACCGCCAGCTGCGCCAGCTCGGCCGGGTTGAGCACGGGCAGCCATGGCAATGGCGCCGCACTCACCGGGTCCAGCAGCACGATCAACCAGCCGATGCCCAGCACCGCGAACACACAGCCCAGCAAGGCATTGCGTGCCCGATCGAAACCCGCACCCTGCGGCCACGCCAGCCACGGCCAGCGCAACAGACCCACTGCCGCCACGATCAGCCAGGGCGCGGCCAGCAAGGCGCACCGCCAGCCATTTGCCAGCATGAACGTATCGGCCAGCCAGGCCACGCCCAACGAGGCCACCAGCGGCCACAGCAGCCACCAGACGAACTGTGCGGCCACCGCGCCGGCACCGTGCTGCCTGCGCAGGCACCACAGCGCGCGCGTGCCTGCCACGGCGAACGCCAGCCAGGCCAGCGCCCCCCAATGCGCGAACGGTTGCGTATGCGCATGGCTCTGCCACAGCGCCAACGGCGCGGCCAGCGCCAGCCCGGACATCGCCGTCCACACCAGCGCCGTTGCCGGGCGACGCCGATGCACCTCCGCTGCCAGCCACACGCTGAGCGCGACAAAGCCCAGCAGCAGATCCGGCTCGCTGCGCAGATCGCCGGCAAAGCGCAGGATCTCGTGCACACCGCACAGCGCCCACCAGCCCAGCCCCCACAGATACGCCACCAGCGCGCGGCGCGGCTGCCCCGCAGTGCGCAGGAACCAGGCACTGGCCCAGCCGGCCAGCGCAAGCAGCAAGGTGCTCATGCAGGTGGCGTTGGCAACGGCCACCGCGTCGTAGCGCCATGCATCCACGCCGAATGCGACGCCGACGGCCGCCAGCAACTGCAACGCCACCCCGCTGAACTGCGAGATCCGACGCTGCTGCCGCAGCCCCAGCCACAACAAGCCGGCGCCTTCGAGCGCGAAGACGCTGGCAGTGGCGCGCGCCGACAATGCCAGCGGCACCGCCAGGGTCGCAAAACCGACCGCCAGCATCGCGTGCGCCTGACCCAGCAGGCGCGTGGAGGCACGCCGCAGCAACCAGCTGGCCAGGCCTGCGTACAGCGCAGCCACCGCCAGCGCACACAGCGCCAACGGCAAGCGCTCGCCATCCAGCAGGCGCGCCTGCAATGCGAAGGCCACCAGCGGGGTGCCGAACACCAGGCTACCGTCGATGAGCTTGCCCGCACTGCCATCGCCGCGACGCGCGTGCAGTACCGGAATCGCCACATACATGACGAAGAACAACAGCAGGAAAGGTTCGGTCGTGGCGAATTTCGCCGGGGTGTACTGCAGCGCGCCCCATAGCGTGCCGATGCCGAAAGTGAAGGCGAATCCGAGCAGGTTCAGCACCCGCCACGGACGTGTCCAGGCGATCGCCACGATGCCGGCATTGAGCACTGCGTAGTACGAAAACAGCGCAACATGATTGCCGCTGCCGGTGGACAGCCAGATCGGCGCAAGGAAGCCGGCCAGCACACCCAGTACCGCCAGCGTGCGCGAATCCTGCATCACCGCCAGCACGCACATGCCGGCAATCAGCACCACGCTGATGCCCATCGCCAGACCCGCGCCGAGCAGCCCGTACAACTTGAACGCGGCAAACACCGTCAGCAGCAAGCCGCCGATGGCCCCGCCCTGCAACGCCAACGCGAAGCCCGGCCGCTGCAGCCGTTGCTTCCAGCCGAAGACCAGGCCGGCGAGCGCCATCACACTGATGCCGGCCAGCCGCAGCTCGATCGGCATGCGCATCCAGCCCTGGTCGCTGGCGTATTTCAACAACGATGCCACACCGGCCAGCAACACCAGCATGCCGACCTTGACCGGCACATTGCCTTCGGTGAACCAGCGCTTCACTGCGCTGGCCACGCGCGTCAGCGGGCCTGGCCCGGATGGGACGGCATGCGCTGGCTGTGCGAACTCGGCAGGCGCAGCGGTCAGCGGCGGTGCTTGGGCTGCGCTGCGCGCCGGCGACGATACGGGAGCTTCTGCCGGCAATGATGGCGGCACTGGCAGTGGTGCGACCGAGGCCGGCGTCGGCGCGGCTTGCAGATCTGCTGCGCGAGGCAGCTCAGGCTCGCCAGACGCAGACATGCCGACGTCGGACGTCGCGTGCGGCTCCCACGCCCCGGCAGGCGGTGGCGTGGGCGCTGACCTGTGCACCGCCGCCGCGTCCGCGCCTCCGGTGTCGCTGGCCTGCCATTGCGCAAGCCGCTGTTCCAGCGCATCCACGCGCCGCCGCAGCCCGGCGATCCACACCAGGGCGATCACCAACCCTACCGGCACCGCAAGCAGCAACAGCACCACCAACACAATCATCGTTTCCAACGCACAACCCCTGGGTCGGCATCCGGCCGAATGCGCGAACCATACAGGCTCAGGACGCATCTGGCAGCCAATCACTGCCTGAAGCGCAGCGACGCGATGCCGTTAGCGGCACCCGCACATGCTGGCCACATGCACGCACATCCACCCAAAAAAAACGCCCGGAACAACCGGGCGTCTGACACTTATTCGCGGTAGCCGCTGTCGTTCTTGTTATGGATGATCCAGATCAGGTTGCCGCCGGTGTCCATCGACTTGCCGGCAAACACCAGGCGCCCCTGGCCCTTGTAGGCCATCTCATAACGGTAGCGGTCGCCACCGAAGAAGAACGGGATGAACGCCTTGCCGGTCACGTAAGAACCCTGGTCGTTCGGTTGACCAATCAGGTCGGTGACCTGCTTCATCGGCATGCCGATCTTCAGCTGGGTGAACTTGCTGTCAGGCGCCGGCTTGCCGGTGATCTCGCCTTCGTAATCGTTGACGCCCTTGACCGTTTCGCCGTAGCCCGCCTCGACGTCGGACGACTTGATCACCTCGCCATCGGCGTTCATCCAGGCCGGCGTACCGGCTTGCTTCTTCGCCGCCCAACTGGTCGACGGAGCCGACACCGCAAACACCACACCGAGCGCCAGTACGCCCGCCAGAAATTTACTCATGAGTTTTGTTCTCTCGATCCATGGAGTTCCCCGATCCTTCGTACACGACACGGGAACGACCGCCGTGCCCGCAAATTAGCGCACGTAGGCCTCCCAAAGTCCACTTCCCGTACTGACGACGACGCGGCGACGGTAGATGCACACATCACATTCCGGCAGACACAAAACAAAAGGCCCCGGCATGCCGGGGCCTCTACGCATCGCCTGAGCGCGAGGTTTACTTCGCGACAACCCGCACCATTTCCAGGCACTTGTTGGAATAGCCCCACTCGTTGTCGTACCAGGACACCAGCTTGACGAAGGTCGAGTCCAGCGCGATGCCGGCGTCGGCGTCGAACACCGAAGTGCAGGTTTCGCCGCGGAAGTCGGTGGCCACGACCTTGTCTTCGGTGTAACCCAGCACGCCCTTCAAGGCGCCTTCGCTCTGCGCCTTCACTTCGGCGCAGATCTCGGCGTAGGTGGCCGGCTTTTCCAGTTCGACGGTGAGGTCGACCACCGACACGTCCGAGGTCGGCACGCGGAAGCTCATGCCGGTCAGCTTCTTGTTGAGCTCGGGGATCACCACGCCCACGGCCTTGGCGGCACCGGTGGAGGAGGGAATGATGTTCTCCAGGATGCCGCGCCCACCGCGCCAATCCTTGTTCGACGGGCCGTCCACGGTCTTCTGCGTCGCAGTGGCCGCGTGCACGGTGGTCATCAGGCCGCGCTTGATGCCCCACTTGTCGTTGATCACCTTGGCCAACGGCGCCAGGCAGTTGGTGGTGCACGAGGCGTTGGAGACGATCGCTTCGCCCTTGTAGGTGTTGTCGTTGACGCCGAACACGAACATCGGCGTGTCGTCCTTGGACGGTGCCGACAGGATCACCTTCCTGGCACCCGCGTCGAGGTGCTTCTGCGCGGTTTCCTTGGTCAGGAACAGGCCGGTGGACTCGATCACCACGTCGGCGCCGACCGCGTCCCACTTGAGGTTGGCCGGGTCGCGTTCCTGCGTGAGGCGGATCTTGTTGCCGTTGACGATCAACGTGTTGCCTTCGACCGACACATCGGCCTTGAAGCGGCCATGCACCGAGTCGTACTGCAGCATGTAGGCGAGGTAATCGGGCTCGAGCAGGTCATTGATGGCCACGATCTCGATGTCATTGGCGAAGTTCTGCACCGCAGAGCGCAGCACGTTGCGGCCGATGCGACCGAACCCGTTGATGCCAACCTTGATTGCCATGTTCACTAGCTCCTGCGGCCGCGATGGCGCGGCGGATGGAAAGGGACGCCCATTCTAGCAGCGTCGCACTCGCACGGCCGTGCTGCAGCCGGCGTTGCAGCATGTGGCGCGAGGACGTTGTGCCACGGTGCATGCGTGGTGGGAAATCGGAAACTGCACAAACCTGCGTGGCTGTGCCGTCAACCGGCGATGCAATGCGCGCGGCAGCGCAGGCGCGGCACTGCGCGCCGATATGTTTTCTGATTCGGCGACCCATGACGATCTGGCCCACCGCATGGAAGCGACGATCGGCACAGCGACTGATTTTCGATATATCCAGTTATTTCAACAACTTGATATTTACGCCGATACGCTGAAAGGCGTATTCATGCATCTGCCGAACCGCGGCATGTCGGCGTGCCGCGAATGTCGCTGCTGGCCCTGCCTGCCGAGGCACCCATCGATCACAACCGAGATTCTCCACGCGGCGCACCCTCACTGTTCCACCGCGCATGCAGGCATCGCGTTACTCCTCGGGTGCCCCTCGCGCCAGGCGCATGGCATGACAGATCCGACGCAATGCACCGGTGCGATCACCGGCACGGCGCGGATTGCTGGTGTCGGTGCCGGCCCCTTGCTCGCATCCACGCATGACCTGCAGCGTCGTTGCGCCGACGGATTGATCAGGATCAAGGCATCCATCGGGCAAAGCCCCAAGACTTCCTCCATCCTCTGCACACAACGAGAGTTTCCATGCGCATGCGCTCTACCCTTCTGCTCGCCGGCCTGGCCGCCACCTTCGCCAGCGTTCCCGCACTGGCTCAATCCAAAGGCGACTGGACCGTTGCCGTCGGTGCCCACCAGGTCGCCCCCAAGTCCGATAACGGCCGTCTGGTCGGCGGCACGCTGGAGGCGGACGTCGGCAAGGACATCAAGCCGACCTTCACCGCGGAATACTTCATCGCCGACAACCTGGGCATCGAAGTACTGGCTGCGCTGCCGTTCGAGCACGACATCGCGCTGCGCGGCGTGGGGCGTGTCGGCAGCACCAAGCATCTGCCGCCGGTGATTTCGCTGCAGTACCACTTCAACAGCCAGGGCAGGCTCTCGCCGTTCGTTGGCGCGGGCATCAACTACACCCGTTTCTTCAGTACCGACACGCGCGGCGCGCTGGCCGGCAGCGAGCTGGAACTGGACGATTCCTGGGGCCTGGCGCTGCACGCGGGCCTGGACTACAAGCTCAGTGACCGCGGCGCGCTGCGGGTGAACCTGCGCTGGATCGACATCGACACCGAAGCGCGCCTCGACGGCAACCGCATCGGCACGGTCAACATCGACCCGCTGGTCTACGGCGTGGCCTACGTGCACCGGTTCTGACCCAGCCAGCGTGCGCGATGCATCTCTGGCACACTTGGCGTCCAGGGACGTGAATCCACCGCCGGAGCTGCGGACAGGTTGGTCACGTCGACCGCCTGTCCGACCTATCCGGGGATTCCATGAGCATGCTGATCCGTACCGCCCTCGCCATCGCACTGGCCGCCTCGGCCGCGCCCGCCCTTGCACAATCGGCCGGCCACTGGACCACGGGCTACGGCGCCGGCTATGTCGCGCCCAAGTCCGACAGCGGCAGCTTCGGCGGCACGCGTGCGGAGATCAAGGGCGCACCGACGCTCTCGTTCACCTACGAATACTTCCTGCGCAACAATCTCGGCATCGAGGTGCATGCCGCGGTGTCGGGCAAGCACGATCTGCAGCTTGAAGGCGTCGGCAAGGTGGGCAGCTACTGGTCGGTGCCGCCGAGCGTGCTGTTGCAGTACCACATCAACGGCTACGGCACGGTGTCGCCGTTCGTAGGCGTCGGCATCAACTACACCACGTTTGTCGGTGAAGACGTCGATGACGCCTTCGGCAATGGCGATCTGCGCTTCGACGATTCGGTGGGTGCCACCGCGCATGTCGGTGTGGACTTCATCTTCAACGATCGCAGCGGCCTGCGTGTGGATGCGCGCTGGACCGATTCGCGCAGCAACGTCGACTTCAATGGCAGCCGGCTGGGCAAGGCGCGGATCGATCCATTGACCTACGGCGTGTCGTACCTGGTGTACTTCTGAGCATGCCGCAGACGCCACGCTGAGCCGAGGCTGTGCTTCGACAGGAAACGGCCATCAAACCGTCCCGGGCCGATGCGTACAATTGCCGGATGAAGACCTTCTCCCCTCGCATCATCGTTCTTGCCGCGACCGTTGTCGCGGCACTGCAACCCATCAGCGCCTTCGCCTGGGGGCCGCAAGGCCACCGTCTGGTGGCGCGCATTGCCGAGACCGAACTGAGCCCGCAGGCGCAAGCGCAGGTGGCGCAATTGCTCAAGGGCGAAGCCAATCCGACCTTGGCCGGTGTCGCCAGCTGGGCCGACGAGCTGCGCGAACACGACCCCGAGCTGGGCAAGCGCTCCGGGCCCTGGCATTACGTCAATCTTGGCGAACACGACTGTACGTATGCGCCGCCGCGCGACTGCCCGGACGGCAACTGCGTGATCGCCGCCCTCGACCGACAGACCGCGCTGCTTGCCGACCGCAGCCAGCCCCTGGAGGTGCGCCGGCAGGCCCTGAAGTTCGTGGTGCATTTTGTCGGCGACATCCATCAGCCGATGCATGCCGGCTACGCGCACGACAAGGGCGGCAATGAATTCCAGCTGCAGGTCGCTGGCAAGGGCAGCAACCTGCATGCGCTGTGGGACAGCGGCATGCTCAACGACCGTCATCTTGGTGACGATGCGTATCTGCAACGCCTGCTGGCGTTGCCGGCGACCGCTGCGACATCGTCGGTGCTGCCACCGCCGGCCGCGGCATGGGCGCAGGCTTCCTGCAAGATCGCAATCACGCCTGGCGTCTATCCAGACAAACATGTGTTGCCGGACGACTATATCGCGACCTATCGTCCGCTCGCCGAGACCCAATTGCGCGAGGCCGGCGACCGACTGGCCGCCGTGCTCAACGCGGCGCTGGCCGCGCCCTGAGATGGAGACGCCGATGCAGCCCGAGGTGCTTGCGTTCTTTCACGCCGACAGCAACACCTTCACCTATGTGGTCGCCGACGCGGCAACCGGGGCGGCAGCGGTGATCGACCCGGCGCTGGACTATGCGGCAGACACCGGCGAGGTCGGCACGCACGCCGCGCAAGCCATCGTCGATGCCATCGCCCAGCATGGCTGGCAGGTGCAGTGGCTGCTGGAAACCCATGCGCATGCCGATCACCTGTCTGCCGCGCAATGGCTGAAACGGCACTGGCCACAGGCGCGCATCGGCATCGGCGACGGCATCCGGGATGTGCAGCAGACGCTCGCGCCACGCTATGCGTTGCCGGATGACTTCTGTGCCGACGGCTCGCAGTTCGATCACCTGTTTGCCGATGACGAGCGCTTGGAACTCGGCAAGCTGCAGGTGCGTGTCATCGCGGTGCCTGGACATACCAGTGACAGCATCGCGTACCTGATCGGCGATGCGCTGTTCCCCGGTGATTCGTTGTTCATGCCGGACGCCGGCACTGCGCGCTGCGATTTCCCCGGTGGCGATGCACGGCAACTGTTCGCCTCGATACAGCGCATGTACGCGCTCCCCGAGGACACGCGCGTGTTCGTCTGCCACGACTACGGCCCGGGCGGCCGTGAGGTGGCGTACCAGACCAGTATCGGCGAGCAGCGGCGCAGCAATATCCACGTGCGCGATGGGGTGGAGATCGATGCATTCGTGGCGCAGCGTCAGGCACGCGATGCCACGCTGCCCGAGCCCAAGCTGATCCGGCCCGCATTGCAGGCCAATCTGCAGGCCGGCCGCTGTGGCGGAGTATCTGCGTAGCGTTGGTTGTGCTCGCTACGCGGGATGCATGGCACAGCCGCTATGATCGGCGCCTTATCCCGTTGGAGCTTCCCTATGCGCACGATCGGTTTCTGGCAGCGCGCGTTCTGCGTGCTGATGCTTGCCCTGCCCGCCCTGGCCATTGCGCAGACCGCGCCGGTGACGGTGTTTGCTGCAGCCAGCCTGAAGGAATCCATGGACGAGGCCGCGGCCGCTTACGAGAAGGCGACCGGCACGCCCGTGCGCGTCTCCTACGCTGCCAGCTCTGCACTGGCACGCCAGATCGAGCAAGGCGCACCGGCTGACGTATTCTTTTCGGCCGACCTGGAATGGATGGACTATCTGCAGCAGCGTGGCCTGGTCGTGCCGGCGCAGCGTCACAACCTGCTCGGCAATACCCTGGTACTGGTCGCTCCGGCCACCAGCAAGCTGCGCGTGGATCCGCGCCAGCCGGGCGCGATCGTCAAGGCGCTCGGCGACAGCGGCCGGCTGGCGGTCGGCCAGACCAACAGCGTGCCGGCCGGAAAGTATGCCGCCGCAGCGCTGCGCAAGCTCGGCCAGTGGGATGGCGTGAGCAATCGCCTGGCCGAGTCGGAAAGCGTGCGTGCCGCATTGATGCTGGTCTCGCGCGGCGAGGCGCCGCTGGGCATCGTGTACGGCTCGGATGCACGCGCCGAACCCAAGGTGCGCGTGGTCGCGACCTTCCCCGACGATAGCCACGATGCCATCGTGTATCCGGTTGCTGCATTGAAGAACAGCAGCAATGCCGGCACGACCGCGTTCGTGCAATGGCTGGGCAGCAAACCGGCCAAGGCGATCTTCGTCCGCCGTGGTTTTTCGCTGAAGGATTGAGGCGCACCGTTGTCGATGTTCACCCCGCAGGAGCTGACCGCGATCGGCCTGAGTCTCAAGGTCGCCATCGTTGCGGCCATCGCCAGCCTGCCACCGGGCATCGCCTGCGGCTGGCTGCTGGCGCGTCGGCGCTTTCCGGGCAAGGCGCTGCTGGATGCCTTGCTGCATCTGCCGCTGGTGATGCCGCCGGTGGTGACCGGCTACGCGCTGCTGGTGGTGCTGGGCACGCAGGGGCCGGTCGGTCGCTGGTTGCTGGAACATCTCGGCATCCAGTTCGCGTTCCGCTGGACCGGGGCAGCGCTGGCGTGCGCGGTGATGGGATTTCCGTTGATGGTGCGCGCGATCCGCTTGTCCATCGAAGCGACCGACCGTCGCCTGGAAGCGGCTGCCGCCACGCTTGGTGCGGGTCCGCTGCGGGTGTTCTTCAGCATCACCTTGCCGCTGGCCTGGCCGGGCCTGGTGGCCGGCATGGTGCTGGCGTTTGCCAAGGCCCTGGGCGAATTCGGTGCGACCATTACCTTCGTATCCAATATCCCTGGCGAAACCCAGACCCTGTCGTCGGCCATCTACGGGCTGATGCAGGTGCCGGGCATGGAATCGGGCGTGTGGCGACTGGCCGGCGTTGCGCTGGCGATCTCGCTGGCGGCGCTGCTGCTGTCCGAGTGGCTGGTGCGCAGACCGCATCCGCGCGAGGACAGCTGATGCTCGATATCGATCTGCAGCTGCAGCGCGGCAATTTTCAACGGCATCTCCATATCCAGGACCAGGCGCGCGTGGTGGCCCTGGTCGGGCCTTCCGGCGCGGGCAAGACCACGGTGCTCAATGCGATCGCCGGGCTGGTGCGGCCGCAGGCCGGGCATATCCGCATCGACGGGCGCTGCCTGTACGACGCCCGGCAAGGCGTCAACCTGCCCACGCACAAACGCAGGATCGGCTACGTGTTTCAGGATGCGCGGCTGTTTCCGCATCTGGATGTGCGTCG
Source organism: Xanthomonas sp. CFBP 8152 (assembly GCF_014199025.1). Taxonomy (NCBI): domain Bacteria; kingdom Pseudomonadati; phylum Pseudomonadota; class Gammaproteobacteria; order Lysobacterales; family Lysobacteraceae; genus Xanthomonas; species Xanthomonas sp. CFBP 8152. The sequence continues at coordinate 607,384 of NZ_JACHNO010000001.1, read as the reverse complement.
CAATCTGCGTTACGGCCGGCACGCCGGGGGCACGGCGCCATTCGGCTTCGACGACGTGGTGACGCTGCTGGGTATCGCGCCGTTGCTGCAACGCCGGCCGCGCAATCTGTCCGGGGGAGAGGCGCAGCGGGTGGCGATCGGCCGCGCCTTGTTGTCGCAACCGGCGATCCTGCTGTTCGACGAGCCCTTGTCGGCACTGGATCAGGCGCGCCGCGAAGAACTGATTCCCTACCTGCAACGCGTGCGCGACGAGATCCGCCTGCCGATGTTGTATGTCAGCCACAATCCCGATGAAGTACAGCGCATCGCAGATAGCGTGCATGTGCTGGAATGAGCGCATCGGCACAGTCCACCACCGCATCCAATCTACTGGTGTGTCCATGAAACAGTACCGAAAGCATGCATTCCCGGTGGAGCAGGCGCGCCGCTTCCTCGAACCCGGGCCGGTGGTACTGGTGAGCTCGGCCCACAAGGGCCAGCGCGACATCATGACCATGGGCTGGCATATGGTGCTGGAGTTTTCGCCCTCGCTGATCGCATGCTGCATCGCTCGCGGCAACCACAGCTTCGAACTGGTCCGGCGCAGCAAGCAATGCGTGATCAACCTGCCGACAGCCGAGCTGCTCGACACCGTGATCGGCATCGGCAACAGCAGCGGTGCACAGATCGACAAGTTCGACCACTTCGGACTGACTGCCGTCCCCGGCCAACGGGTCGCAGCGCCAGCCATCGCCGAGTGCTACGCCAGTTTCGAATGCCGCCTGCACGACGGCCGGCAGATCAACCGCCATGCCCTCTTTGTCTGGGAAGTGGTGAACGCGCAGGTGGCCAGGCGGCCTGCGCTTCCCAGGACGGTGCATTACCGCGGCGATGGCCGCTTCATGCTGTCCGGCGACGAAGTCTCGCGGCGGCGCCTGTTCGCACCCGACATGCTCTGATCGCAGCGATGTGCGCGTTCAATGCGCCGCCTTGCCGGTGCGCACGCTGACCTTGCCCTGCCACACTTCGAAGGTGAACGCGAACGACAGCGTCACCGGTACCGGTACCTGGCTGATGGCGCCGCTGCAATCGTCCAGCGCGGCCGGCTGCGCCACACCTGCGGCAAACGTGCACAGCGCGGCCGGAACGAACTGCCATTGCTGCACCGTGGTACGCACCGACTGCACCAGATCGGCGTTGTCCGGCAGCAGACCGGCCGCGCATTCGTCGCGATTGGACATGGGGTCGACGCGCTGTACCGCACCTTCAGCGGTCAGGATCACATGCGCGCACACAGTGGTCGGCGACAAACTCTGCCGTGGCGAATCGGCCGGCAGCACCGGCGCGTCGCTGCGCAGCGCGCGCGGCATCCGGAAGCGCTGCGCCGGCGCCAGTGTGTAAGGCTGGATGGAGCCGCCGCCGTCGCCGCCCGACTGCGCGCTCAGCATGCGCTGGTCCACCGAATCTTCGCGCTGGCTGCGCTGCTGTTCCTGCACGCCTTGCGTTGCACATGCGCCAAGCGACAGCGCCATGATTGCGGCGCAGATCGAATTAGGAACGACTGACAACATGTGGCGAGCAGTCGTCAGGTAGGCGTGGCCGGCGCGCAGGAACCGGACTGTAAGAGTGATATCTGCCGATTCCAGGCACCGGCCGCGCCTACCTGACAGTTGTGCTGCCGTCTGGCCGGTCGCTCTGAATCGCATCACGGCCCCTCCTGTATCGCGCAGCCCACTGAAGCACAACCGGCAAGGCGGCTGGACGCTGCCGGATCCGATAGCGCAGCGCCTGCATCCGCAACGGTTGACGTTTGCTCCGGCGCATCCAGTGCGAACTTCACCGGCACGCGTACCGTTGAAGCAATCGCCCTGCCATGTGCATAGGCAGGCTTCAGCCGCCACTGGCGCGCTGCCTCCAGCACGGCTTGATCGAACACGCCGGCCGGCGCGCTCCGCACGACAGCGATGTGCTGCGGTACGCCGCCAGGGTCGACCTCAATCTGCAGTTCGACAAAGCCCTCGATACCGCCGTCGAACGCGGCTGCCGGATACCTCGGCGGTTGCATCGTGGCGAAATCCACCGCATTGCCGGCCGCCAGCGTCGGTTGTGCCGCTAACACAATGCGCGCCGGCTGCAGGGCCCAGGCCGTGGTACTGATCGTCGCCGCGAGCAGCAGTACCATCGCCACGCGCCAGCGCGCCTGTCCGGCAGCTACTGGCGAAGCACGCAGCGCCGCGATCCGTTGCGTCAACGGATGCGATGCAGCCCAATGACAGGCGAGCGGCGTAAAGCCGGCACCAAGCTGGGTCTTGAGCATGGCGGTGGCGTAACTGCGGCGCTTGCCCGGATGTTGCGCCAGCACGGCCGCATCGCAGGCCAGTTCCTGATCCAGCCGGAACGCACGCCAGGCCAGATGCATCAGCGGGTTGAACCAGCCGATGCAGAGCATCAATGCCGCCAGCAGATTGGCATGCAGGTCGCCACGGCGCAGATGCAGGCGCTCGTGCGCCAAGATCAGGGCGCGCTCATCGACGTTGTAGCGCTCGCCGAAATCCGCCGGCACCACGATGCGCAGACGCCAGAGTCCCAACGATGCAGGAAGACCGACATCGCGCGTGGCCGACCAGAGCCGGTCGTCGAGCCGCTGCAACGGCCCCAGGCTGCGCATGAAACCCCGTTGCCGCATCCACAAACCGATCGCCATCACTACCGCGCCGCCCAGCCACGCTGCTACCAGCCATGTTGCCCACGCCTGACCTTCGCCATGCACGCCGGAGGGCGCTGGCATGGCAATCGGCGCCGGCAGTCCCGGCACTGTGATGCCGAAAGACGGGCCGGGCAACAAGGCCGCCACCAGGGCCAGCGGGACGCAGGGCCAGATCGCATACGCCGCGGCGGCACCCGACAACTGGCGCAATGGGCGACGCAGGAGCAGGCAGACCAGCAACGCAGCGGTGATGTACAGCGTTGCGCGCGACAACAGGACCCAGGCCTCAGGGTTCATCGTCCAACTCCTTGATCAGTTGTTTCAGTTCCGCGATATCGGACGCGCTGAGTTTTCCGCGCTCGCTGAAATGCGCCACCAGTGGCGCCACCCGCCCACCGAACAGGCGCTGCAGCAACCCCTCGCTCTGTTGCTGCACCCACTGCTCGCGCGCCAGCACCGGCGAATAGAGATAACGTCGCCCTTGTTTGACCGCGCGGATTGCGCCCTTGCCGAGCAGGCGGTTGAGCAAGGTCTTGACGGTGGGCTCGGCCCAGTCGCTGTGCCCTGCCAGCGCGGCGACCACGTCGTCTGCGCTGCGCGGCGCCGCATCCCAGAGCACCTGCATCACCACCGCTTCGGCGTCACTGATCGGCATGCGATTACATCCGTAATTTTTATCGATTACGCATGTAAAACTTACGTCTGTCAAGCCGTTCCCGCTTGCCTTGCAGGAAATACATGCATCGACCCGGCCTTGTCCGGCGATCCAGATACCTGCCCCACCATCGCCTCGGCTACCCTGCACCGATGACTGAACACCTCACCGACCTGCCCAGCGCAGTTGCGCACATCCTGCAACGTCTCGATGGCCCGCTGCGCGTCGGCGCGCCGTTGGGTATCGGCAAGCCGCACCGGTTGTTGAACGCCTTGTATGCGCAGCTCAAGCCCACGCCGTCGCGGCCGCTGGCCTTGTACACCGCGTTGTCGCTCAATCCGCCCAAGCCCGGCGCGGGACTGCAAGCGCGCTTTGCCGCACCCTTCCTTGCGCGCCATTTCGGTGCGGATTTCCCGCGTCTTGCCTACGTCGATGACATGTTGCGCGATGCGCTACCGGCGCATGTGCAGGTGGAAGAGTTCTACATGCAGTCCGGCGGGCTGCTGCACTCCACCCAGGCGCAGGCCGACTACACCAGTCTCAACTACACCCACGCTGCCGCAGCCGTGGCGCAACGCGCGCCGAACCTGATCGTGCAGAAGGTGGCACGCGAGCCCGGCGGCACCCGCTTGTCGTTGTCGTGCAACAACGACATCACCCAGGACACGCTGGATGCGGTGCAGGCACTGGGCCTGCCGCGCCCCATGCTGGTGGCGGAAGTCGACACGCAACTGCCGTGGATCGGCGGAACCGCGGCAGTGGAGGAAACCTTCTTCGACCTGGTGATCGACCTGCCAGGCCAGTCGCCGCGCCTGTTCGGGTTGCCCAGGCAACCGGTGAACACCGTCGACTACGCTATCGGTCTGTATGCCAGCGCGCTGGTCCGCGATGGCGGCACCTTGCAGATCGGCATTGGCACCCTGGCCGATGCGCTGAGCCATGCGCTGGTGTTGCGACATACCGACAACACGACTTATCGACGCGTGCTGCAGGCGCTGGACCCGGAACTGGAACAGCATCCTGCCGTGCGCGCCAGCGGTGGCCTGGCGCCGTTCCAGATTGGCCTGTACGGCTGCAGCGAAATGCTCAACGAAGGGTTCAAGCAGTTGGTGGACAGCGGTGTGATCCGCCGCAAGGTGCACGACGATCTGCCGCTGATGCAGCGCATCGCCGACAGCAGTGCCGACGCGGCCGATCATGCGCGCCTGGCACGCGAAGGCGAGTTTCTGCATGGCGCGTTCTATCTCGGCTCGCCGGACTTCTACCGATGGCTACGCGATCTGGATGCGGGCACGCGCGATGCCATCGGCATGCGCCGCATCAGCGAGATCAACCAGCTGTACGGCGGCAACGAAGCACTGGAGCGCCTGCAACGCCGCGATGCGCGCTTCTTCAACTCCTGCATGATGGCCACTGCACTCGGCGCGGCGGTGTCCGATGGGCTGGAAGACGGCCGTGTGGTTTCTGGTGTCGGCGGCCAATACAACTTCGTGGCGATGGCACATGCCTTGCCGCAGGCCCGCAGCGCGTTGATGCTGCGGGCCACGCGTGACGCCGGTGCACACGCAGCGAGCAATGTGCGCTGGAACTACGGGCACACCACCATCCCGCGCCATCTGCGCGATCTGTACATCACCGAGTACGGCATCGCCGACCTGCGCCACCAGACCGATCAGGACTGCGTACTGGCGATGGCCGGCATCTGCGATGCACGCTTCCAGAACGCATTGCTGGCGGCCGCCAAGGCATCGCGCAAGTTGCGTGGCGACCCTGCACTGCCCGCGCGTGCACAACGCAACACGCCGCAGGCGCTGGAACAGGCGCTGGCGCCGTTCCGTCGCGATGGCAGCCTGCCCGACTACCCACTCGGTAGCGACTTCACCGAGGTCGAGCAACGTGTGCTGCGTGCCCTGACCTGGCTCAAACGCGCGACTGCCGGCAACAGCGCGAAGCTGACGACCGTCTGGCGCGCACTGCTGTCACGCGATACCGGCGATGCAAGCCACGGCGCCTGTCTGCAACGGATGGCATTGGATGCGCCGCGCAGCATCGCCGAACACGTGCAGGCCCGGCTGCTGGCGTACGCCTTGCGGAAAACCGGAGTGCATTGAAACATCCGTACCGCAAGAAGCGATGCCGGGGTGCGCGAAGCGAACAACCCACGGGGTGCCGCAGTCTTTGGCCCGTTGTGATGACCGGCATGACCGCGCATGCCGCTCCTCGCCTCACCGATCTGCACTGCAAAGGCATGCATGTGCAGGATGGCCCAGCGCGGATCGGAGCCGGCAGCGAGCAAGCGCTTGCAAGGATTGCCGGGGCCGTGAAGCGCCTTTAGCGTTAGACGTTACCGCCAACCTCACGCTCAACACAGCGCAGTGGACAGCACACGCAGCGCGATCGACTGAGAAAGAACTTGCTGCAGCGCATCTACACCCTGCGCCGCCGCCCGGGTAGAAGCATCAGCAGCAGGCGATCGGCAACTGGGCGGCGACGAGATCGCAGATACCCACTCCCGACTCGTATCGCTACAGCATCCTCAGTCAGTCTCGGTGCAGCCATTTCACGCAGACCACGCAGGCGGCTCGGGCAAGGTGCGCGCATGTCTCCTCCGGACCTGCTCATGCCATCACGTATTTACGCTCGCGTTTGCTTGCTCTCCCTTGCCCTGGGCACCTCCCTGTCCGCACTGGCGCAAGCGCCGCTGCCCGCCGCCGCACCTGCGCCGGCACCTGCAGCAGCTCCCGCTGCGACGGTCGTGCCGACCGGCCCGCGTTCGGACCTGCATGCACAGGTGCTGCTGGATCGCGCGCATTTCTCGCCGGGGCAGATCGACGGCGAGCGTGGTTCCAATCAGAAGCGTGCGGTGTCGGGGTTTCAGGCAGCGCACAAGATCAAGGTGACCGGTGAGCTGGATGACGCCACCTGGCAGGCCTTGCAGGCCGACGCCACGCCGGCGTTGGTGCAGTACACGCTCACCGATGCCGATGTGGCCGGGCCGTTCCAGCCGATTCCGAAAGGACCGGCCGAACAAGCCAAGCTGACGTCGCTGGGCTATACCTCGGTGGACGAGGCGCTGGGCGAGCGTTTCCATGCCGATCCGGAACTGCTGCGCCAACTCAACCCCGGCGTGGATTTGAGCAATGCCGGCGGCGTGATCCAGGTACCGAACATCGACGGCGCCTCCCCCTTGGCCAAGCCGGCCAAGCTGGTGGTCGACAAGTCCGAGTCGACGCTGCGCCTGTTCGATGCCGACGGCAAGGTGTATGCGCAGTTCCCGGTCTCTTCCGGCAGCAAGCACGATCCGCTGCCGATCGGCCGCTGGAAGGTGCTGGGCGTGGCGCGCGACCCGGTGTTCAAGTACAACCCCAAGCTGTTCTGGGACGCCAAGAAGGGCGATCAGAAGGCCACCCTGCCCTCCGGCCCGAACAATCCGGTCGGACGCGTGTGGATCGATCTGTCCAAGCCGCATTACGGCCTGCACGGCACGCCGGAGCCGGGTCATGTCGGCAAGACCGAATCGCATGGTTGCGTGCGTCTGACCAACTGGGACGTGGTCAATCTGGCAGGCGTGGTCGGCCCATCCATGCCGGTGGTGATGCAGGAGTAAGCATGAAACTGCTGATGATGCTGGTGGTCGGTGTGTTGCTGGGTGCGGCCGGCTATTGGTGGCTGGAACGCCAGGCGCCGCAGGCAACGGTGGCCGCAGCGTCCAACGCTGCACCCGCTGTAACAGCGCAACCCGACGCGGCAGGGGCTGGAATGGCAGCCTCTTCCGCCGCTGCGCCGCCCATTGCCGCGTCGGCGCCATCCAGCCAGATGACGCCTGCTGCAGACACGCCAACCGCACCGGTATCCGCACCCTCTCCTGGGGCTGCAATTTCAGGCAGCGGCCTGCTGATTCCGGTACAAGGCATCGGCAGCGGCCAGCTGCAGGACACCTTTACCGACGCACGCAGCGAAGGCCGCGTACACGATGCCATCGACATCCTTGCACCGACCGGCACACCGGTGCTTGCAGTTGCAGATGGCACGGTCGAGAAACTGTTCAACAGCGAGCGCGGTGGCCTGACCGTGTACCAGTTCGACCCGAACGGGACGTACTGCTACTACTACGCCCACCTGGAGCGCTATGCCGACGGCCTGGTAGAAAAGCAGTCAATCAAGCGCGGCCAGATCATCGGCTACGTCGGCAGTACCGGCAATGCCGATCCTGCCGCACCGCATCTGCACTTCGAGATCCATCGCCTGGGGCCGGAAAAACAATGGTGGAAGGGCGAGGTCTTGAATCCTTACCCGGTATTGCATGGCGATCAAACCCTGCAGTGATGCACCGAGCAGCGATGCACGCACAGGCCTGCGCGTGATGCGCAGGCCTGTGCATTCAGATCAACATCCCGCCCGATACTTCGATGCGCTGCGCATTGATCCACCCCGTCCCCGGCGCGAGTAACGCGGCAACTACCGGCCCGATATCGTCCGGCAGTCCTGGGCGTCCCAGCGCCGTGACCGACGACACCATCGCATTGACCTGTGCGTTATCGCGCACGCTGCCGCCGTTGAAATCCGTTTCGATCGCACCCGGTGCCAGCGTGTTGGCACGAATGCCGCGCGCGCCAAGTTCCTTGGCCAGATAGCGGGTGAACACCTCCACCCCGCCTTTCATCATCGCGTAAGCCGATGCACCGGGCAGCGCGAAGCGTGCCAGGCCACTGGACACGTTGAGGATGCGTCCGCCGTCTGCGATCAGCGGCAGCAACGCCTGGGTCAGGAAATACGGCCCCTTGAGATGAATGTTGACCAGGGCGTCGAACTGCGCCGGCGTGGTGTCGGCGATGGCCGCATGCAGCCCGCTACCGGCGTTGTTGACCAGCGCATCGACATGCGTGCGGTCCCAACCGGCCAGCACCTGCTTCAACTGCGCGGCGAATGCCGCGAACGACTCGGCGTCGGCGACATCCAGCGGCAGGGAGTGCGCGCGGCGGCCGAGCGCGTGGATCTCAGCGACCACCGAGGCCGCCTGCTCTGCCTGGCTGCGATACGTCAGCACGATGTCGCTGCCGTCGGCAGCGAGCGCAAGCGCGGCGTTGCGGCCCAGGCCACGGCTGCCGCCAGTAATCAGGGTGATCGGTGTGGTGGTCGACATGGATGGACTCCGTTGTGTGGTGGGATGCGATTTGAAGCGATCAACACCGCTGGCGCGTGACCGCTGGGCGGGCCTAACAGTGCCTGCCGGTGCCAAGACTATTGCGCTTGCCGCGCCGCATAAATCGGTCCAACCTGATAGCACCGTTCAAGAACGTCGACCAATCGATGGACACCCTGCAATCGCTGCGCGCCTTCCTGCGCGTCGCCGAGCTCGGCAGCTTCACCCGCGCCGCCGAGACGCTGGGGCTGCCCAAAGCCAGCGTCTCTACCGCCGTGCAGCGACTCGAGGCTTCGCTGGGTACGCAGCTTTTGCATCGCACGACGCGTCGCGTACAACTCACCGGCGACGGCGCCGCGTTCTATCAGCGCAGCCGCGATCTGCTCGACGACATGGACGAGTTGCAGAGCATGTTTCAACGCGAACGCAGCCAGTTACGCGGGCGCTTGCGGGTGGACATGTCCTCCGGCATCGCGCGCAACTTCGTGATTCCCGCACTGCCCGGGTTCCTGGCACAGCACCCTCAGCTGGAAGTGGAGATCAGCGGCACCGACCGCCGCGTCGATGTGGTGCGCGAAGGCTTCGACTGCGTGTTGCGCGTGGGCACGCTCGAAGACACCAACCTGGTCGCGCGACCGCTCGGCGCGTTTCGCATCATCAATTGCGCCAGTGCCGACTACCTCGCACGACGGGGCAGGCCGCAGCGCCTGGACGATCTGGCACACCACGACCTGGTGCATTACGTGCCGACGCTGGGCCAGCGATCGCCCGGCTTCGAGTACCGCGACGGACACGCGTACCAGCTACTGCCCATGCACGGCCCGGTGACGGTCAACAACGGCGATGCCTATCTTGCTGCGGCATTGGCAGGCCTGGGCATCATCCAGGCGCCGGCCAGCCCGCTACGCCAGCACCTGGACAGCGGTGCCTTGATCGAGCTGCTGCCCGCCATCGCGCCGGAACCGATGCCGGTTACGCTGCTCTACGCGCAGCGTCGCCATCTGCCGCAACGCGTGCGAGCGTTCATGGACTGGGTTGCAGAGGTGATGGCGCCGCATCTGGAACCACTGTAGCCCGGGGCCGCCTCGATGCGACTGATGGCACGTCAGCACGCATGCGTACGCAGGAAGTGTCTCTATCGCTTGGCGCCATTGGCGGGAGGCATCTGCTTGCGCGCCACGTCGACACCACTCAAGCAAAGCGATACCAGCACGCAGCTACGGCATTGCGGTAAGCGCAGCAGATCTACGCTCTGCCCCGCGGATGCAGACACAAAAAAACAGGCACCTGTTGCAAGGTGCCTGTGCATGTAGCGGCAACAGACCGGGCGCTGAAATCGCGCCCAGCCCGGTCTGCGATCAGAACGTGTAGTTGAAGGTCAGCATGCCGTTGCGCGATGCGCCCCACGCGCCATAGCCACCATTGAACTGCGAGTAGTAGCGCTTGTCGAGCAGGTTGTCGACATTGAGCTGCACCGAGAACTGCGGCGACAACCGATAGCGCGCAAACGCGCTGACCAGTGCGTAAGCGCTCTGCTGAAAGGCGCCGTAGACCGGGTCCACATAGTACGAGCGGTTCTGCCAGTTGACGCCACCACCCACGGTCAGATCGCTCCACGCGCCTTGCGGGGTGTAGCTGTTGAACAGTTTGAGGGTGGTGCGCGGCAGATGCGTATTGATCGAGGAGCCGTTGTCATCGCGGGCAGTGTAATGCGAAGCGCCGAAGGTGGTGCTCCAGCTCTCGGTCACCCGCCCGGACACCTCGAAATCGAAGCCTTCGCTGACCACGCCGCTGGCGGCCTCATACGCCGACTCGGTGCTACCGGGGACGAAGCCGCCGGTGGCCACGCCCAGGTTGTCCTGCTCGATGCGGAACACCGCAAGCGAGGCGTTGAGCCTGTCGTCGAACCAAGCTGCCTTGACGCCGGCTTCGTAGCCCTTGCCGCTCAACGGATCCAGGTAGCCGCCATTGGCATCGCGCAGGGTCTGCGGGTTGAAGATTTCGGTGTAGCTGGCGTATGCCGACCACACGTCGTTGATGTCGTAGACCAGACCGGCGTACGGCGTGACTTCGTTCTGGGTGTCAGAAAACGGCAGCAATTGCTGCGTGGTGAAGTCTAGGTTGCGGCCGTCGATCTGCCAGTCGGTATAGCGTGCGCCCACCAGCAGCGTCAGCGGCTCGGCCAGCGAGAAACGCGCAGCCACATAAGCGGCCTTCTGCTTGATCGTGCCGTCGCTCTGCACCAGCAGCGGACTCCAGTTGGGCTCCGGATACGCGCCGTTCCAGCCGAGGTAGCTATCCAGCGGCGCCGGGAAATCGAAGGTGCCGTTATTGACGTACTCGCGGCGGTTGTAGCTGGCGCCGGCGACCAAATGATGCTCGCGGCCAAACAGCTGGAACGGGCCTTCCGCATAGACGTCGGCGCCATCGGCCTTGCGCTCGGTCTGGTAGTTGCCCGAATACGGCACCACGCCACCACCGGTGGTGCGATCGAGTCCGAAGATCGTGTAGTACGGATAGAACAGGTGATTGGCCGCTTCGGTCTTCTCGTGGCTCAGATTGGCCTTGAGATTCCAACCGTTGTCGAAACTCTGCTGCAGGCTGGCGAAGGTGCGCTGCAGGCGCGTGTCCCAGAAGGTCCAGTCGGCCGCCGGATTGAACGAACGGTCATAGTTCGTACGGGTACCATCGCTGAAGAACAGAGGGAAGCCGCCCCAGGTGACGTCGTTCGATTCCTTCTTCTGGTACTCGTAACCCACGCTCAGCAAGGTGCTGTCGGTGAGGTCGGCATCGATGATCGCCGAGCCGATCTTCTTGCGCAGGCCGTAGCGGTCCATGTCCGATTCGCCATCCTGGTAGACGCCGATCACGCGCGCACGGACGGTACCTTCGGGGCTCAGCGGCACGGTGACATCGGCCACGCTGCGGGTTTTGTTGAAATCGCCACCGCCCACCGACACGGTGCCGGTGAAGTCGCGGCTGAGCGCATGCTTGCGCACCAGGTTGATCGAGGCCGACGGATTGCCCGAGCCGGTCAGCAGACCGGTGGCGCCACGCACCACTTCGACACGGTCGTACAGCGCCACGTCCAGCGCCGAATCGCCATAGCTCCAGGCCTGCTCCATGTAAGCCGGGATGCCGTCGAACTGGTAGTTGTCGATGTAGAAACCGCGTGCGAAGAATTCCAGCCGCTCGCTGTCGCTCTGCGCCACCGAGATGCCGGTGACGTTGTTGAGCACGTCGGTGATGCTCTGCAGGTTCTGGTCGTCCATGCGGTCGCGGGTGATCACGGTGACCGATTGCGGAATCTCCCGCAACGACAGGTCCATGCGCGTGCCGGCGGTGGTCTTCTCCACCGTATAGCCCTTGGCCTGTTCGCCCTGCACGATCAACCGGTCCAGGGTGGTGACCTGGGCATCGGCGGCGGCCACGGGCGTCTCGGCCAGCACCTGGCCGGCGGCCATGGTGCACAGCGCGGCACACAGCGCACGCGGCAGGACATGGCGACGCGCGCCCACGGAAGCAAGACGCAATTCGGTACTACGGATCATCGGAGACTCCAACGCAGACGGATCAGACCACGCGCTGCGAAGACGCCGCGCCGGCAACAAGGGGAGGAAGCGTGTGCCTTACCACCGGCAGCGCACCATTTTAATGGGAATGATTCACATTTTAAATAGTGGATTGACAAATTTTTAGCATCCGTTCAATCCAGGCGAACGCTACAGACATGCCGCCGCATGCTGCCGGCGGGCGCATTGGGTAGCCGGCGTATCGAGAGGATCAGCCCGGTTTAACCTAACCGCCGCAGGGCTTGGCGCACCACACGGCCGCGCCAGTTGCTGACCAGGATCCGTGCATCGGCGCTGCTCAACGACGCGCACTGACACGTGCAATGCCCCCGTTGCACGGCGCCGCATCGCGCAGCGCGCACGAGGTCCCACAAAAAAAGCCGGCTTTCGCCGGCTTTTTCTTCCAGGTAACGCGTCAGGCGTTACAACGCCTTGGCCGCAGCAACCACATGCTCGGCGGTGATCTTGAAGTACGCATACAGCTGGTCGGCCGGTGCCGAGGCGCCGAAGGTATCGATGCCGACCACATCGCCATCCAGGCCCACGTATTTGCGCCAGAAGCCGGTCACGCCCGCTTCCACCGCCACGCGCTTGCGCACCGCATTCGGCAGCACCGACTCGCGATAGGCCGCATCCTGGCGATCGAACACGTCGGTCGACGGCATCGACACCACGCGTGTCTTCAGGCCGGCCGCGTCCAGGGTCTGCTTGGCTTCCACCGCCAGCCCGACTTCCGAACCGGTGGCGATCAGGATCACGTCGGGCACGCCGCCTTCGGCATCGGCCAGCACATAGCCGCCGCGTTCGATCAGCTTGAGCTGCTCGTCGCTGCGCGGCTGGTGTTGCAGGTTTTGGCGACTGAACACCAGGCAGCTGGGGCCATCCTTGCGGGTGATGGCGGCCTTCCAGCTCACCGCCGATTCCACCGCATCGCCCGGGCGCCACACATCGTTGTTGGGGATGTAGCGCAGCGAGGCCAGGTGTTCCACCGGCTGATGGGTCGGGCCGTCTTCGCCCAGGCCGATAGAGTCGTGCGTGTACACGTGGATGGCGTGGGCCGGATTCAACGCGCTCATGCGCACGCCGTTGCGCGCGTAATCGCTGAACACCAGGAAGGTGGCGTCGAACGGAATGAAGCCGCCATGCAGCGCCAGGCCGTTGGCGATGGCGGTCATGCCGAACTCGCGCACGCCGTAATAGACGTAGTTGGCGTTCGGGTCATCGGTGGCGACCGACTTGCTGGCCTTCCACAAGGTCAGGTTGGAATGCGCCAGGTCGGCCGAACCGCCGATCAGTTCCGGCAGCAGCGGCGCGAACGCTTCGATCGCCAGCTGCGAGGCCTTGCGCGAGGCGATGGTCTGGCCGTCCTGCTGCGCCTTGGCGATGTAGGCATCGGCCTGGGCGATGAAGTCGGCCGGCAGCTCGGCGTGCGAGCGGCGGGTCAGCTCGGCGGCTTCGGCCGAATACTGCTTGCCGTACTTGTCGAACAGCTGCTCCCACTCGGCCTGACGCAAGGTGCCGGTGCCACCTGCGCGCCAGCCGGCGTAGATCTCTTCGGGGATTTCGAACGGGCCGTACGGCCACTCCAGCGCCTTGCGGGCGCCTTCGAGTTCTTCCTTGCCCAGCGGGGCGCCGTGCGAGGATTCCTTGCCGGCCTTGCTGGGCGCGCCGAAGCCGATCTTGGTGCGGCAGCAGATCAGCGTGGGCTTGTCGGTGTTGTCCAGCGCGGTCTCGATGGCGGCCTTGATCTTTTCGGCGTCGTGTCCGTCCACATCGCGGATCACATGCCAGCCATAGGCCTCGAAGCGCTCCGGGGTGTTGTCGCTGAACCAGCCGGCGGTGTTGCCGTCGATGGAAATCTGGTTGTTGTCCCAGAACGCGACCAGCTTGCCCAGGCCCCAGGTGCCGGCCAACGAGGCGGCTTCATGGGAAATGCCTTCCATCATGCAGCCATCGCCCATGAACACCCAGGTACGGTGGTCGACGATTTCCAGCTCCGGGCGATTGTAGCGCTGCGCCAGCAGCTTCTCGGCCAGCGCGAACCCGACCGCATTGGCGAAACCCTGCCCGAGCGGGCCGGTGGTGGTCTCCACGCCGGGGGTTTCGCTGCGCTCGGGGTGACCGGCGGTCTTGCTGTGCAGCTGACGGAACTGCTTGAGCTGCTCGATCGGCAGGTCGTAGCCGGACAGGTGCAGCAGCGCGTACTGCAGCATCGAGCCGTGGCCGTTGGACAGCACGAAACGGTCGCGGTTGAACCACTGCGGGTTGTTCGGGTTGTGCCGGAAGAAATCGTTCCACAGCACTTCGGCGATATCGGCCATGCCCATCGGCATGCCGGGATGGCCGGATTTGGCGGCTTCGACCGCATCGGCGGCGAGAAAACGGATGGCGTTGGCCAGCTGGCGGCGGGTGGGCTGGGTCATGAGCGTCTATGGAAGCGGAGGGAACACCGCTGGAAGCGGAGCCGCTTATTCTCCCACAGAGCGCGTTAGGGGGCTGGGATTGGGGAGTCGGGATTGGGGAGTCGGGAATGGAGAATCGGGAATGGAGAATCGGGAATTGGGAATCGGGTGCAATGCTGCAGGTTGGTCGCTGACGCAGCTCTCGCCAAGGCTACCGCTGCGGTACAGCGGACCTCACATCACCCGTACCGATCGCTACAGCCCGCTCTTACCCATTCCCGATTCCCGACTCCCTATTCCTCGCCCTTGGCAACCAAGGTCGTCAGCGCCAGATCGCCGGTCACATTCAGCGCTGTCCGGCACATGTCCAGGAAGTGATTGACGCCCAGGATCATGCCGATGCCGACCGGGTTGACCCCAACCATCGCGCAGATCAGCGCCACCACCGGCAGCGAGCCGGACGGCACGCCGGCGGTGCCGATACCGCCCAGGATGCAGACCAGCATCACCATGAACTGCTGGCCGATGCTCAGGTCGACGTTGAAGAACTGCGCCAGGAAGATCACCGTCACCCCTTCGAACAAGGCGGTGCCGTTCTGATTGGCGGTAGCGCCCACGGTCAGCACGAAGCGCGACACCCGCGGCGGCAGGCCCATCTCGTCGGCCACGCGCAGGGCGGTCGGCAGGGTGGCGTTACTGGACGCGGTGGAGAACGCCATCATCGTGGCCTCCTGGGTCTGCCGGAAGAAGCCGACCGGCGAGCGCCCGGCGAACTTCACCGCCAGCCCGTAACTCACCACCATGTGCAGGCCCAGCGCCAGCACCACCACGCCCACGTAAGCGCCCAGGCGGATCAACAGATCGAAGCCGAACAGCGCGGCCAGATTGAACATGAAACAGGCCACCGCGTACGGCGCCAGGCGGATCACCAAGCCGATCAGGGTCATCGAGATTTCGAAGATGCCTTCGATGCCGCGCTTGAGCGTGGCCACTTTTTCGTCGGCGGTGAGCACCATGCCCACGCCGAACATCACCGCAAAGAACATCAGCGACAGGATCGCGCCGTTGCTGGACGCTGCCGCGATGACGTTGCTGGGCACGATCGACAGCAGCATGTCCATGCCCTGCGGCTGGGTGCCGGAGCTGGAGATGATCTCGCGGGTGCGCTCGGCGTTCTGCTGGATCAACTGGTTGGCCAGTTGCGGGTCCACGCCGGCACCGGGCTTGAGCACATTCACCAGCACCAGCCCCAGCAACACCGCCACGCCGGACAGCACGACGGTGTAGCCCAGGGTGCGCCACCCCACGCGCCCGAGCGCACGGATGTCGCCCATCTCGGAAATGCCCATCACCAATGCCGAAAACAGCAACGGCACGATCAGCATGAAGATCAGGTTGAGGAAGATCTGCGAGAACGGGGTGGTGACGTACCTGGTGACCACGCGCACCCAGTCGGCATCGCTGCCGGCCAGATAGTAGACAGCCAGACCCAGCAGCAGACCGACGGCGAAGCCAATGCCCATCTTCCAATGCAGGGGCAGGCCCGGGCGGCGTGCGGCGGGGGATGCAGTCATCTGGTCGGGCCTTGATCTGGACACAAGCCCCGGAGCTTAACAAACGCCATCGACGCGGCCACCTACCCGGCCTCCCGCGGTGCGCCTGCCCGAGGGTAGGTGCAGCTCCCCACGTCAGCCGATACGGGCGCTGGAGCGTTCGACAAACCTGGCGCGCCCACCGTGGGGCATGCACAGCCGCTACTTGGAACTGCGTGTACCGGGCCGCGATGCCCAATCGCTTTTGGGACGCGGTGGGATCCGGCCATGAGCTCTTGCTTGCAAACATGCACGCCGACCATCCCGACGGGTCCTTGCCCGCTCACCGTCGCGGGCGCTTACGCGGCATGGATGCCGCGTAAGCGCCTACATGGACGTACTTGCGGCGTGTCCCGCGATGGTGGGCGGGCAAGGGCCCTGCAGCCAGGTCGCAGACCCAACGCCTTGTTTTAAGCAGCACAGGTGAAGAACCAGGTGCAACCGGAATCAATGCGTCAGAGCGGGACTGGACATGGTGACCATCTAGACCCAGTCAGCAACTTCCGATGCAGCGAAACCGATCAAGGCGCCGGCGGATACAGCGGCGCCAATACTTCCGGCTCCGCCGCCGTGGCATGCCGCCAACGCGGGCCCTTGGCAAAGGCCTCGCGCAAGGCCGAGCGTGCACTGGTCACGTCGCCATCGCCGCCCCAGCGGGCACGCTGCATCTGTGCCACCGCTGCCCGCTGCGCCGGGTCGCTCAACGCTGCCAGCACGCTGTCGATATCGGCAACGCCGGCCATGCCGCACAGCACTGCAGCCACGTCGTCCATGCCGCCGGTATCGAGCGCGCGTCGCAGCTCGGCTACACCATGCGTCACACGCCGACCGGGCGCAGCTGCATCGCTGGCGTCGATCACCGACGCGCCGTGCGAACCGCCGCGACGCCGTAACAAGGCCCACACCAGGGTGGCAATCCACAGCAGCGCAAACCCGATCGCCGCGGCGATCCAGCCCCATGGCCGTTGCGTGGCCGCGGGTTGCTGCAGGCTCAGCGTGCCGCCCGCAGCAGTTGTCGCAGCGTTATCCGGTGTCGGATTGGATGCTGGCGCCGGCGCAGGCGCCGCAAACGCGCCGCTGCCTGCCGCCACATCCAGCGTCAGGTCCGGCAATGCCGCGGTCTTGGCCGCCGCCGCGCCCACATCCCACCACGCCACCTGCAAGCCGGGCACCACCAACGGACCGGCGCGGTTGGGCACGATCGAATAGCGGCGGGTCAGCCGCAACTGCGGCGAACCATCCACAAAGCGCTCTTCGTACTGCGCCGGCTCGGCGAACACTTGCGCGTCGGGCACGCTCGGGGTCGGCAATTCCGGGAATTGCGCCTGGGTGGCGCCGCGTGCGCTGGCTTCCACCACCAGTTGCGCCGCTTCACCGGCGGTGGCACGCTGCGGCGTGGTCGTATACCGCAACTGCAGGCTGCGCAACGGCAGCCACGGCTGCGGCGCGTTGGCCGGTTGCGCGCGCACCTGCAGCGGGATGCTGGCGCTGCGTGCGCTCAGTTCGCCATTGCCGCGACCGAAGTAGTCGTCGAAGAAGCCGCCGACCGACCGACCATTGAAACGCGCCGACGGCAACACCAGGCGGCCGCTGCGCTCGGGCACCAGCAGATAGCGCCGTTCGACCACATTGTATTGACGGTTATTGAGTACCTTGACCGAGCTGATGTCGTCGCCGATGCGCTGCAGCGATGCACCGTCGGGCGCTTCCAGGTCCAACTCGCCGGACGCCAGTTGCGTGGCGAAATACAACCGCACCACCACGCCCACACTTTGCTGCACATAGGGCTGCGGATCGTCCACCTGCGTCTGGACAAAGGCATCCTCGTTGCCTTGCGCCGCCGCTGTTGCGCTGGGCGCGCTGCTGCCGGCATCGTTTGCCGAAGCCCCCACCTGCAGCCGCAACGGCTCGGTGCGCTCGTTACCCACGCGGATCGCCGGCACGATCAGCTCGCCGCTCCTGCGCGGCGTCAGCACCACACCGAACAACGCGCGCATCGCCACCGACCCATTGCTCACCTGCATCTGCTGGTTGGCACTCTTGGCCCCCAGCGCGAAGTCGTTGCGCAACGGCGTGTAATCCGGATCGACACCACGTTGATCGGTTTCGATATTCAGCATCACCACGTCGCCGGCATCGGCGCTGTCGCGGTCCAGCCACGCGCGCGTGACGGCGCCCGCCGGTGCACAGGTGAGCAGCATCACGCCGGTCAACATGCCGATCGCCGCGCGGCGCAAATGGTGTGTGCCGATCATCGTCCGTCCCGTTGCCTGCGTTCGTGTTCCAGCCTGAATTTGGTGCGCAGCAGGCTGCCCGGATCGTCCGGCACCCGCCGCAGCCAGGCATCCACCGCCTGACGCTGCTCGCGTTGCTCCGGCGTTTCGTTCGCCGTCGCCGCGGCGGCCTGCTTGCCGTTTGCATCGGCGCTCCTGTCGCCAGCCTGCGCCATCGCCTGCTGCATCTTTTGCCGCTGCGCGGCATCGGCCTGCCGCTGCGCCTTGGCGTCGGCCGACTGCGGCGCTGCGTCCTGCTTGCTCTGCTCGCCCTGGCCGGTTTTGGACTGCTGGTCCTGCGAGGCTGCGTCCTGCGGCGTCTGCGCAGACGACTGATCCTTGCCGTCCTGTTTGCCTCGCGAATCCTGCTTGCCTTGCCCGTCCTGGCCAGCGTTTGGAGCGCTCTGCTTGTTCTGCCCGGACTGATTCTGGCCGGGGCTGTTCTGCCCGGATCGCTTCTGCTCGTCGGACTGGCCTTTGCCGTCCTGGCCCTTACCGTCTTTGTTGTTCTGCTGCTGACGCTTGCGCGCCGCATCCACTGCCGCACGATTGGCGATGGCGTCGGGCTGATCCGGATGGTGCTTGAGCGCCCGGTCGTAGGCCGCAATCGCTTGATCGTACTGGCCCTGTCTGGCCAGCGCGTTGCCGAGGTTGTACAACCCCTCATCGGTGGGCACATTTTCGAAGGCTTTTTGTGCCGCGGCAAAATCGCCCTTGCGATACGCCTGCACGCCGGCATCCAGGCGTTGCTGCTGCACCTGGTCGGCGCGTTGCCACAAGGTGTCCTCGGCAGCATGCGCAGGCTGGGCCAACGGCAACACGCACACCAGGGCCAATACCGCCACAACCGCACGCCGCCGGAACGCCAGCAGCGCCAACAGCATCACCGGCAGCAGCAGCCAGTAGCCCTCGTCTAGCCAGGTCTTGCCACCGCTGGACTCGGCGGTTTCATCGGCCAGCGGCTGTTGCGCCGGATCGAGCATGCCCAGCGCACGCAGGTCCGCATCGTCGGCGGTGATGCGCGCATAGCGACCACCACCCTGCCCGGCAAGATCGCGCAGGCTGCCTTCATCCAGCCGTGTCTGCGCGATCTCACCGGTCGTGGTGCGATACGCCGCGCCGCGCGCGCTCCCCACGCCGAGCGCGGACACGCTGAATCCACGCGAGCGCGCCAGCCGTGCGGAACTCCCGGCCGCACGATCGGCGCTGTCGCTGACCAGCAGGATGTCGCCTTGCTTGAAACCTGCCTGCAGCAGCAACTGCGTAGCCGCGTCGATCGCTGCATCGGCGCGCTTACCCTCCACCGGCATCACCGATGGCGACAGCGCATCCAGGAACAACGCCACATTGGCGGTGTCTTCGGTCAATGGGGCAACCGTGAAACTCTCGCCCGCATAGACCAGCAGTGCAACTTCGCCACCGGCGCGCTTGCGCAACAACGTGACCAACTTGGCCCGCGCCTGCAGCAGACGCGATGGCGGCAGATCGTTGGCCATGATGCTGGAGGACAGGTCCAGCGCCACCACCAGCGGCATGCTGGAGTGATACACCGGCCGCTCGGTCTGCCGCCAGCTCGGACCGGTCATCGCCACCACCGCCAGCGCATAGGCCAGCGCAGCCAGCACGAATCCCAGCCATCCACGCCGACTGCCGGACACCAGCAAGGTCGGCAACAGATGCGCATCCACGCTTTGCCGCCACACCTCCGCATCGCGTCGACGCAACTGCCACAGCACTGCCGCCGGCACGATCGCCAGCAGGGCCCAGAGCAAACCCGGACGCAGCAGATGCAGCGACTGCAGCCAGCCTGCCAGTTCGGTCAGCGCGTTCATCGCCATCTCCGCGGCAACACACAGGTCAGCAGCGCAATCACGATGGCAGCGCCCAACGGCCAGTAGTAGCGTTCCACGCGCGGCTGCATCGACGGGCCGGGCGCCTTGACCGGCTCCAGTCGATCCAGCTCGGCATAGATGCCGGCCAGTTCTTCCGTATCGCGGGCGCGGAAAAAGCGCCCACCGGTTTGCGCGGCGATCTTGCGCAAGCCGTCTTCGTCGATATCGTCATTGCCCGCGGCAGGAATCGGCACGCCGAACAACGAATAACCGCCATTGCCGCCGAAGGCGATCGTATGCACGCGCACGCCTTCGGACTTGGCAAGTTCGGCGGCCTTGAGCGGATTGAGCACGCCTGCGGTATTGACGCCATCGGTGAGCAACACCACCACGCGCTGGCCCTGCTTCTGCTCGCGCAGCCGTTTGACCGACAACGCGATCGCATCGCCGATCGCCGTTTCTCGCCCGGCCAGTCCCACCACACTGTCGGCCAGCTGGTCGCGCACGGAGGTCAGGTCGGCGGTCAACGGCGTCAATGCGTAGGCGCGCTGACCGAATACCAGCAGGCCGACCCGATCACCGTCGCGACGATCCAGAAAGTCCGACAACACCGCCTTGGCGGCGGTCAGGCGATCCACCACATTGCCGCCGAGCACCATGTCCGGCTCGCTCATGCTGCCGGACAGATCCACCGCCAGCATCATCTGTCGCGCCTCACGCGGCGGCTGGATCACATCGCCCAATTGCTGCGGGCGCGCAAGCGCCGCGCACAGGAAGAACCAGCCCAACCAGGCAAGCCAGCGCGGCACCCGCAGTACCGGCGCGCTCTTCGCCTGCGCAACCGCATGCAGTTGGTCGGCGTAGGGCACGCGCAGCGCGGCCGTATCGGCGCGGCGCTGCGGCCAGAACCACATCAGCAACGGCAGCGGCATCAACCACCATGCCCACGGCCATGCGCAGTGCGCCAGCGCATCCTGCCATTGCGACCACTGCAGCCAGTTCATCGCCAGCCTCGCATCAAACTCAGAAACCGCTGCCGCGCCAATGCCTGCACCGCATCCAGGTCGGACACCGCCGGCGCGCGTTGAAAGCCGCCGTCCAGCAGCGGGCGCCCCGGTCCCTGCGAAAAGGCCTGCGTCTTGCTCTTGCGCCCGTCCAGAAACTGCAGCCATGCCTCGCCCTGCAGTCGGTCGGCCTGCACATCGACGCTGCGCGCTGCGCGCCGCAACAACACCGACAACGCAGCCAGGCGCTGCGCGGGGGTCGTTGCGCGCTGCAACTCGGCATCGAATGCCGCCAGCCAGCGCCGCTGCTGACGACGGCGACGCCACCACACCCATCCTGCGGTGCCCAGCACCAGGACCACTGCCGCGATCACCAGCCACCAGCCCAGCGCCAGCGGCCACCACGACGGCGACGGCGGCAGATGGACATCGCGCAACGGCAGCGTTTGCGGCGACACCGTCATCGGCTCCGCACCGCGGCGCTGCCGCCCAACCAGGCATCGCTGGCATCGTCGGTGGACAGGCGATGCAGGCGCACACCGCGTGCCTGCAGGACCGCGGTCAATTGTTCCAGCGGCGCCACGAACTCGGCCTGCCAACGCGCACGTCCGGCCTGCGTGGACAGGTCGATCGCAATGCGCTCACCCCGTACATCGAAGCTGAGTGCGCGGGCCGGTGGCGCCAGCTCCAGGGGGTCGACCAGCACGATCACCACCACCTCGTGATGCAAGGCCAGACCCGACCAGCGTGTGGCAGAAATCCTGCTGGCGCTGCGCGCATCGGCCAGCACGGTCAGCCGCGCACCCGGGCGCAACAGCCGTGCGGCATGGTCCAGTGCCACCTCCAGGCCCGCATCGCCGGACGGCGGCTGCGCATACCAGCGCGCCAACGCATCCAACACCGGCAATACCCCGCGTTGACCCGAGCGCGGCGCAATCGGCGCTTCGCTGGCAGTGCCACGCAGCGCAGCGATCCGGTCGCCCTGCCGCTGCGCCAGCCACGCCGCAACGGCGCCGGCACGTGCGGCCTGCACCGATTTGTAGCGCATCCGCGTGCCGAAGAAGAGCGCCGGCGAGGTATCGGCCACAATCAGACTCAAGCGTTCGCGCTCGGCCTGAAACAATTTGGTGTGCGCACGTCCGGTACGCGCGGTGACGCGCCAGTCGATATGCCGCGCATCGTCGCCGGCCACGTACTCGCGCGACTCGGCGTATTCCATTCCGCGCCCGCGCGTCGCCGCCGGCACCGGCCCGACCAGCCCATGGCGACCACGACCCGACTGCCCGCGGTGGGCCGTGGTGCCGCGCAGCGCGATCAGCTCCGTCAGCGTCGGCCGCAGTCCATCGCCGGCGATCGACGCAGGAGCGGTGACAGGAGAAGAAGACGGCATCGAAGACATCGGATTCTGGTCAGAGGACGGCATACCTCAGCAACACGCTACCCGATCAGGGCAGCGGAATCTTTTCCAGCAAGGCGGCGACCAGACGTTCGCCATCCCAGCCTTCGGCAGTGGCTTCGTAGCTGGGCAGCACGCGATGGCGCAGCACGTCCGGGGCAATCGTGCGAATATCGTCCGGGGTCACGTAGTCGCGCCCGGCCAGCCATGCACGCGCACGTGCGCAGCGCTCCAGCGCGATCGACCCACGCGGGCTCGCGCCCCAGGCAATCCGCCGCGCCAATGCCGGGTCGTAGCGCTGGGCATCGCGCGACGCGAGCACGATCTCGATCAGATAGCGTTCCAGTTGCGGCGCCAGATGCACGTCCAGGACCAACCGACGCGCGGCAAAGACATCTTCCAGCGGAATCTTGTCGGGCACCGTCTCGTGCTTTTCCAGGGTATCGCGTGCGGCGTCACGTGCCAGACGCAGGATCTCCGCCTCGGCGTCGGCCTGCGGATAACCGATGCGCACGTGCATCAGGAAGCGGTCCAGCTGCGCCTCGGGCAACGGGAACGTACCTTCCTGCTCGATCGGGTTCTGCGTGGCCATCACCAGGAACAGCTGCGGCAGCGCATAGGTGTGCCGCCCGACGGTGACCTGGCGCTCGCCCATGGCTTCCAGCAGCGCCGACTGCACCTTGGCCGGCGCGCGGTTGATCTCGTCGGCCAGCAGGATCGGATGGAAGATCGGCCCGGGCATGAACTCGAACCGGCTGTCCTGCGGCCGCCAGATCTCGGTGCCGGTCAGATCGGAGGGCAACAGGTCAGGGGTGAACTGCACCCGCGCGAAATCCGCTTCCAGGCGCGAGGCCAGTGCGCGGATCGCGGTGGTCTTGGCCAGCCCGGGCGCGCCTTCGACCAACAGATGACCATCGGCCAGCAGGGCGATCAGCAACCGCTCGACCAGCGCAGACTGGCCCACGATGCGCTGCGCCAGTGACTCGCGCAGCAAGGTGAATTGACGGTGCAACCGGTCCTCGGCGGGCGCGGCAGCGGCTTCTGGGGGCAACAGCGGCGGTGCGTTCATAGGCCCAGTGTGACCGATTCGAGCACGATTGGTTCACTCGATGGCTCTAGAGCATTCAGTCAGTGACTCCCGGCATGAAGCGCGTCACACAAGCAGGAACCTTTGTATCCATCGCGTTTTGGCAACCCGATCAGGCTAATCCGATCAAAGCCAAGACGGGCAACGGCTCCGGAAGTTCTAGCAGTCGCTGACAACAAGACACAGACAACTGCTTGCGGTCGCGCCGTAGGGCCAACAGCCGGTCTGCGTTAATCACACGCTTCACCATGAAAGAAAGGCCGCTTTCGCGGCCTCTCTTTGATATGCCTTCTCCTTACGGAGTGGCACTTGCAACGCGTAACACCTTTGGGGTAACGAAGACAAGCAACTCGGCTTTTTCCTTGCTGCGTCCACGTTTCTTGAACAAATTTCCGAGAAAGGGGATGTCGCCTAGGAAGGGAACCTTGGAGACGCTCTCACGGTCCGTAAATTCATAAACGCCACCGATTACCACCGTCTCGCCATCACCCACCAACACAGCGGTATTGACTTCACGACGATTGATTTCCGGCACAGTGCCATAGCCTTGCAGAATGATAAACCGCGCGACTTCGTCTTTCTTAACATTCATGTTCAGAAAAACGCGATTGTCATTCGTAATGGTCGGAGTGACTTTCAGCTCAAGCAGCACTTCCTTGAATTGCACGTTGGCTTGCGCGGCCGAACCTGCAGCACCGCCACCGCTGATGGTTACATAACCAATTTCCCGTCCCTGCTTGATGACACCCTCACGCTGATTGGCAGTGACAATTCTGGGATTTGAAACGACCTCGCCACGCCCTTCCTCCTGCATCGCCGAGAGCTCGATGTCGAGATTGAAATTGGAACCAAGCAGCGTATATGCAAGACCTGCCGCCCTGCTGTTGGTAAACCCGCTTGCACCAAGGTCCACGTTCAACCCAGATGGGAATAGGTGCGAAGGTAACGTTGTGCTTGTGCCTGTGTTAGCAAGTTCATTGGCACGCTGAGCGGAGGTATTCTGGAAATTGACATTACTATCCAATGAGCCACTCAAAATACCGCGACCGGTTGAACCAGTAATGCCAAACCGCGCACCGAGGTCACGCGCAAACGTATCGGTTGCGATCACGATACGGCTTTCGATCAACACCTGATCAACCGGCCGATCGATATGCGAAATCAGCTCGCGCATCTGCGCGACCTTCTTCGGAATATCGCTGATCATCAGGGTGTTGGTGCGTTCGTCGGCAACCAGACGGCCACGCGGCGACAAAAACCCGTTGTCCTGCTGCCCTGCGCCGCCTTGTCCACCTTGACCGCCGCCCTGACCACCGCCACCAATGCCCTTGGCCTCCGTCAGCGCTTTAAAGATCACGGCCGCGTTATGGTAATTGATCTGCACGTAATCGGTGATCAGATCCTCGCGGTTCTCGATCGCGATGCGGGCGTCTTCCTTGTCCTGCTCGAACTTGGCCAGCTCCGGCTGCGGGGCGACCCACACCACACCGCCGTCGCGGCGCTTGTCCAGGCCCTTGGCGCGCAGCACGATGTCCAGCGCCTGGTCCCACGGCACATTCATCAGTCGCAGCGTGACATTGCCCTGCACGGTGTCGGAGGCGACGATATTGAGGTTGGATTCCTCGGCGATCAGCTGCAGCACGGTGCGTACCGGCACGTCCTGAAAGTTGAACGTCACCGGACGGCCGCTGTACCCGCGCGCAGCGATCTGCGCGGCGGCCTGGGTGACTGCCGCGGCGCTGACGCCGCCGACCGCAGGCTGTCCCTTGCGCGGCGTGATTTCGACCACGTACTCGTTGCCGGTTTGGTAGGCCAGCGAATCGAACGCGCCCTTGGTCGACAGCACCAGCTGCGAACCCGAGCCGGACGGCTTGACCTCGACACGCTGCACCGGCGTTGCGAAGTCGGTGACGTTGAGCGGACGCTGCAGTTCGGCAGGCAACCGTGCGTTGCTGATGTCGACCAGCACGTTATCGCCCTGCGTGCGCAGATCCGGACTGGCACCCTGGCCATCGAACTGCAGGATCAGACGGCCAGCGCCATCCTCGCCACGTTTGAAATCGATCTTGGACACCGCCAGGCTCGCCGGAGCGGTCTTGGCCGGATCCTGCACAGGTTGCTTCAGTGCCGCCGCCGCGAACGCGCCGCCACTCGCCAACGCCAGCGCGAACCCCAACGCGCAGGCCTGGAGTACCGCGTGGCGCCGAACCGGACGCAGCCGCTGGGCATTGGAAAACGTCATCGTGCTATCCCCTATCACTTTATTGATCATCCAATGCGAGCGCGGCCGGCCGTTCAAGCCATCCACCCGCACCGTCCGGCACAAGTTCAATCAGCTCGATGCGGTCTTCGTAGACCCCGGTAACCCGGCCATCGCTCTGTCCCAGATACACGCCCGGCCGCACCCGGTAAGTCACCTTGTCAGGTGCCATGACCAGGGCGATCAGGCCCGAGCCGCCGCCAATGGTCCCCACCATGTCGAGGGCGTCGAGCGGGTAGGCCTCCAACGGCTCCTTGCGCCGGTTCGGATCCGGACGCGTGCCGTTGCCGCCTTCCGCACTGACCCAGGCATCGCTGAACGGGTCGCGCATCGACTGCGCCGCATATTCGAACGTCTCGAACTGCTGCATCACCGGCAATGGCTCCAACGGCGGTGCCGGACGTGCACGCACTTCGGCGACCCAGGCTTCCAGATTCGGCGCATCGCCCGGTGTGCTGGTGACACCGCGTGTACACGCCGGCAATACAGCAATTAGCGCCACGCAGGACAGGATCTTGAGCAGTTTCATGGTCATTGGCCGCCCTTCTTCGCAGCGTCGGCCGCAGCCTTCTCCTGCTCGGCCATTTCCTCATCGTCCAGATAACGATAGGTCTTGACCGTGCCGGACAGTTCCAGCGCCCCGCGCGGGGTGATACCGGCCTTGGGATCCTTCGGCTTGAGGTTGATGTCGTGCATGGTCAGGATCACCACGCGCGGCAGCGACGCGACACCGCTGACGAAGGCACCGAACTGGTGGTAGCTGCCCACCATGCGCAAGGCGATCGGCTTCTCGGCGTAGAACTCCTTCGGCGACTCAGGGCCCGGCTGGAACAACTCGTTGGACAAGCCGCTGGACAGCGCAGTCTGCGAGATGTCGATGATCAGATCCGGCATTTCGGTCTTGCTGGGCAGCTGGCGCAGCATCTGCTGCAGCACCTGCTCCATCTGCGCGAGCTGCTGCTTGAGCGGCTCCAGATTCACCGCGCGGCCCTGCTGGGTCTCGAACTCGGTACGCAGCTGCGTTTCGGCGCCTTCCAGGCCTTCGAGTTCATCGCGCTTGCCGCTGATCAACAGGAACCAGGCCAGCACCAGGATGAACAGACCGACCACCACGCAGAACACGATGCGTGCCTGCTGCGGCCAACCGCCGATGTTGTTGAAATCCAGATCGCTGAGTTTGAATGATTTCTTACTCATGACGCCGCCCCCTCCTGCGGCCGAGTGGCTGACGCCGGCGCTGGCTGCACGGGTGCAGGAGCAGCGGCCGGCGACGCGGCAGGCGCAGGTACTGCAGGTGTCGCCGCTGGCGTACCGGCCGGCGCTGCACCCGGCGCTTGCGCATCGGCCGGTGCGGTGCCGTCCTTGTCGGCCTCGTTCGGATTGGCCAGCTTGACCTTGAGTGTGAACACGTACGGCAGCGTCTTGGTGTCCATCGACGATCCCGCAGGCTGCCCGGCCTTGTCCTGGCTCTTGGCCTCGATGATCGACAGGTCCGGGTTGGTCATCCAGCCCGATCCTTCCAGGTTGCGCATATAGGTACTGACGCGCGCGTTGGACTGCGAACGCCCTTCCAGGGTCAGGATGTCGCCGTCCTGCTTGATGTTGGTCAGGGCCACGCCATCGGGAATGGTCCGCACCAGCGAATCGAACAGATGCACCATCTGCGAGCGATTGGCCTGCAGCTCCTCGATCACCTTCTTGCGGGCAAGCAGGCGGTCCTTCTTCTTGTCGAGCTCCTTGATCTCTTCGTTCTGCGCCTTGACCTTGTCGATTTCGGCGGTCAGGAACGCATTGCGCTCGGCCTGGCCGCTGATCTGCGCGTCGTAGTAGAACCAGATCAGGACCGACAGCAGCACGCCGCCCAACGCGGCGAAGCCCAGCATCGAATAGAACTCACGCTCGCGCGCCTTCCGGCGCTCGGCGCGCCAGGGCAAAAGATTGATTCTTGCCATCAGTCAAAGCTCCTCAGGGCCAGGCCGGTGGCGATCATCAATGCAGGTGCATCCAGCGCCAGCGCATGCGCCTGGACCTTCGGGCCCAGCGTCATCTGCGCGAGCGGGTTGGCGACCACGGTGGTCACGCCGAGCTGCTCTTCCACCATCTCCGGCAGGCGCGACAGCGCAGCGCAGCCGCCGGCCAGCACGATGCAGTCGACGCGATTGAATTCGCTGCCCGCGTAGAAGAACTGCAGCAAGCGGCTGATCTGCTGCACCGTCGCCTCCTTGAACGGCTCCAGCACCTCGACCTCGTAGCTCTCCGGCAAACCGCCCTGACGCTTGGCCAGGCCAGCCTCTTCGTAGGTCAGCCCGTAACGGCGCATCACCTCGTCGGTGAGCTGCTTGCCGCCGAAGACCTGCTCGCGGCTATACAGGCTGCGACCGGAGCGCAGCACGCTCAGCGTGGTCATGGTCGCGCCGATGTCCACCAGCGCAACCACCGCATCGGCAGCCACCGGCAACTCGCTGGCGACCAGGGCAAAGGCGTTCTCGACCGCGAAGGCCTCCACGTCCATCACCTTGGCAGTCAGACCGCCGAGTTCCAGCGCGGACTGGCGCAGTTCCACATTCTCCGAACGCGAGGCGGCCAGCAGCACCTGGACCATGTCCGGGCTGTTGGGCATCGGGCCGAGCACCTCGAAGTCGAGATTCACTTCCTCGATCGGGTACGGAATGTAGTTGGTGGCTTCCAGCTCGACCTGCGCTTCCAGATCGCTCTCGTCCAGATCGGCCGGCATCGGAATCAGCTTGGTGATCACTGCCGACCCGGCCACCGCAGCCGCCGCGCTTTTGGCCTTGCTGCCGGAACGGTTGATGGCGCGGCGAATGGCTTCGCCCACCGCCTCGACCTCGACGATGTTCTTTTCCACGACCGCATTGGGCGGCAACGGTTCTACCGCGTAATGTTCCACGCGAAAGCGGTTCCCGCTGCGCGACAGCTGCAAGAGCTTGACCGCGGTGGAACTGATATCGACACCAATCAGTGGCGATTGACTCTTGGGTAGAAGCCCCACGGAAACTCCCCTGCCGATGGGCACTTGGACGCTTGTCTGCGCCCTCGTATTAATAATCAAATTTTAACAGTTGACAAGCCCTTCACGAGCAAGGCGATGGCCCACGCGCCGTGACCCCCAGTGCTGTCTTCTGCGATCCCCAGAGTTCGGCCCCAGCCAAACCCGGCGTCATCTATACTCTGTGACCAAGAAATCTGCAATCGGAATCTCTCTCAACATGCCCCGTATTCGCCGTTGGCTGGGCTGGATCCTGGCCGCGTTCGTGGTGCTCGCTTTGCTTGGCGCTATTGCTGCCGGCGGCCTGTATTACGCCATTTCCTCCAAGTTGCCGGATGTGCAGTCACTCAAGCAGGTCCAGTTGCAGGAGCCGATGTACGTCTATTCCAACGATGGCCGCCTGATGGCCGTCTATGGCGAGACCCGGCGCTACCCCATCCAGATGAAGGACGTGCCGCTGCGCCTGAAGCAGGCCTTCCTGGCGACCGAGGATGCGCGCTTCTACGAGCACGGCGGCGTGGATTACAAGGGCATCGCCCGCGCGGTATGGCTGCTGGCCAGCACCGACGCCAAGCGCGTGCCGGGTGGCTCGACCATCACCCAGCAGGTGGCACGGCAGTTCTTCCTCAGTTCCGAATACAGCTATACCCGCAAGCTCGCCGAGATCCTGCTGGCGCGCAAGATCGAGAGTGAGCTGAGCAAG
This sequence comes from Xanthomonas sp. CFBP 8152, assembly GCF_014199025.1. NCBI lineage: Bacteria > Pseudomonadati > Pseudomonadota > Gammaproteobacteria > Lysobacterales > Lysobacteraceae > Xanthomonas > Xanthomonas sp. CFBP 8152. Next base: position 577,772 of record NZ_JACHNO010000001.1, on the reverse strand, counting down.
GACGAGATCTTCGAGCTGTATCTCAACAAGAGCTTCTTCGGCAATCGCGCCTACGGCGTGGGTGCTGCGGCCGAGTACTACTACGGCAAGAAGATGAGCGAGTTGAGCCTGGACGAGATGGCCTCGCTGGCCGGCATCCCCAAGTTCCCGTCCAGCGGCAACCCGATCAGCAACCCGGAGCGCGCGCAGGAACGTCGCGATTACTACGTGTTGCAACGCATGGCCGACCTGGGCTTTGTCAGCCAGGCCGAAGCCGACGCCGCCAAGGCGGTGCCGATGCATGCCAAGCCGCACGAGCCGCCGGTCGAGGTCTACGCCCCCTACGTGGCCGAACTGGTGCGTCAGGAAATGATCGCCAAGTACGGCGGCGATGTGCTCAACAAGGGTTACCACGTCACCACCACCATCGATGCCACGCTGCAGACCGGCGCCGATGCGGCGGTTGCCGAAGGCCTGCGCCTGTACGACCACCGGCATGGCTGGCATGGGGTGGAGCAGCATTTCGATGTCGCCGCCGATGCGGATGCGCCGGCATTGGCCAAGCATCTGTCGGGCGTGTTTACCCAGGGCGGCCTGCGCGCGGTGATCGTGGCACGCACTAATGCCGATGGCGGCGTGACCGTCGTGCAGAGCGACAAGACCGAGCTGACCCTGCCGGCCAGCGCCAGCCGCTGGACCAGCAAGACGCCGGCCAAGCTGCTGACGCGTGGCGACCTGACCCGCATCCGTGCGGGTGAAAAAGACGGTGAATGGATCATCGACCAGCTGCCGCGCGGCCAGGCCGCGCTGGTGTCGCTGGATGCCAACAGCGGTGCGCTGCGTGCGCTGGTCGGCGGTTTCAGCTTCGCCGGCAACAAGTTCAATCGCGCCACCCAGGCGCGCCGCCAGCCCGGCTCCAGCTTCAAGCCATTCGTGTATGCGGCAGCGTTCGAGAAGGGCTTTAACCCGGCCTCGATCGTGCTCGATGCACCGGTGGTGTTCCGCGACCGCCGCGGCAAGACCTGGTCGCCGCAGAACGACGGCGGCGGCTTCCGCGGCCCGATGCGCTTGCGCGAGGCGTTGGTGCAATCGCGCAATCTGGTGTCGGTCCGCTTGCTGGACGCGATCAGCGTCGATTTTGCACGTAAATACATTAGCCAATTCGGCTTCCAGGAAGCCGAGCTGCCGCCCAACCTGTCGATGTCGCTGGGCACCGCGTCGCTGACGCCGTTGTCGGTGGCGCGTGGCTATGCGGTGTTCGCCAATGGCGGCTCGCGGGTGGAGACCTGGATCGTGGACGAGGTCAAGGACCGCGACGGCAATGTCGTCTTCAAGGAAGTGCCGGCGGTGGCCTGCCGTACCTGCGCATTGCAGGGCGGCAATGTCGCGCCGGTGAGCCAGGTGGTGGACGGCTTCAACTTCGGGGCCCCCGCGCTGCCCAAGTCGATCGAGCCGACCACGGCGACGCCGGCCACGCCGGCGGAGACCGCCCCGGCTGCCACCACCGAAACCAAGATCGCGCCGCGTGCCATCGACGAGCGTACCGCCTACCAGCTGGTGTCGATGATGCGCGACGTGGTCCAGCGCGGCACCGGCACTGCGGCCAAGGTGCTCGGGCGCGAGGACGTCGGCGGCAAGACCGGCTCGACCAACGATCACCGCGACGCCTGGTTCTCCGGTTTCGGCGGTCCCTATGCCACCACGGTGTGGGTGGGTCGCGACGATTTCCGTTCGCTCGGTTATCGCGAGTACGGCGGCAAGGCGGCACTGCCGATCTGGATCGACTACATGCGCGTGGCGCTGAAGGACAAGCCGATCGCCGCCAACGATCCGCCAGACGGCATGACCCAGGCCACCATCAATGGCGCGGTGGAATGGGTGAAGAACGAGGATCTGGATCGTCTGCAGGACTATGACTACGGCCTGCGGGAACAGCAGGACGAGAAGGCGTTCGATATCTTTTGAGGGCTGGGATTGGGGAATCGGGAATCGGGAATCGGGATTGGGGAATCGGAACGGCTTCGTCCGCTCGATTCCCTGATCGGTTTTGCGGCATTGACGGTCTTCAGGTTCAGTAGAAGGCACTGGGCAATCACCGTTGCGTGATTGCCCTTTCGGGGTAAGCGCGACGCGTTCGCCACCTCTTCATGCCGCTGTTGTAGAGTCGAACCAGGTTCATTAGGGGAGCCCGGTCATGCATCACGCGCGCGAACACGCCGATACGCGAACCCGAGAACGGCGCCACCGTCTGGCGCACGAAGCGGCCCGGTTGATGGCCGAAGGCGGCATCCGCGATTTTCATCAGGCCAAGCTCAAGGCGGCCAGCCGGTTGGGCATCCACGACGACGCATCGCTGCCCCGCAATCGCGAGATCGAAGATGCATTGCGCGAGCACCAACGCCTGTTCGCCGGGCCTGGGCACGGGGTGCGGCTGCGCCAACGCCGCGAGGCCGCATTGCGCGCGCTGGAGTTCCTCAGCCCGTTCCAGCCGCGCCTGGCCGGCCCGGTGCTCGATGGCACGGCCGACGCCAATGCGCCGGTACAGCTGCAGCTGCACAGCGACGATGCCGACGCCGTGCAGCGATTTTTGGAAGAACATCGCATTCCGGCCGAACTGCGTACGCGCCGGCTACGGCTGGACCGCGAGCGCACTGCCGAGTTTCCGGTGTGGTTGTTCAGCGCCGAAGAGCTGACCTTCGACCTGACCGTGCTGCCGTATGACGCCCTGCGCCAGGCGCCGTTGTCGCCGCTGGACGAAAAACCGATGCAGCGCGCCTCCGCCGCCCAGCTGCGTCAGCTCTTGGCAGAAGACGACAGCGGCGACGCCCTGCCGCGCGCGCGCTGATCGCAGCGCGTCATCACGCGCGCGCACCGACCACATCGCTACCCCGTAAAAGCAAAAACGCCCCGCGATGCGGGGCGTTCGTTCAAGCAGACAACCGCAAGCGCTTAGCGCTGACCGGCGTCGGTGTAGTCGCGCTTGTCGTAGCCGGTGTAGATCTGGCGCGGACGGCCGATCTTCATTTCCGGATCGACCTGCTGCTCCAGCCAATGCGACACCCAGCCGGCGGTGCGTGCGATGGCGAACATCACGGTGAACATTTCCACCGGAATGTTCAGCGCCTTGTAGATCAGGCCCGAGTAGAAGTCGACGTTCGGGTACAGCTTGCGCTGCACGAAGTAGTCGTCCTTCAGCGCCGCTTCTTCCAGCTTCAGCGCCACTTCCAGCAGCGGATCGTTGACACCCAACTCGCCCAGCACCTTGTGGGTCATCTCGCGGATGATCTTGGCGCGCGGGTCGAAGTTCTTGTAGACGCGGTGACCGAAGCCCATCAGGCGGAACGAGGAGTTCTTGTCCTTGGCCTTGGCCACGGCGGACTCGACGTTGTCGGCGGTGCCGATCTCTTCCAGCATCTTCAGCACCGCTTCGTTGGCGCCACCGTGTGCCGGGCCCCACAGCGCGGTGATGCCCGCTGCGACCGAAGCGTACGGATTGGCACCGGTCGAACCGACCAGACGCACGGTCGAGGTCGAGGCATTCTGCTCGTGATCGGCGTGCAGGATGAACAGCAGATCCAGCGCCTTGGCCACCACCGGATTGATCTCCAGCGGCTCGCTCGGCACTTCGAACATCATGTGCAGGAAGCGGTCGACGTAGTTGAGGTTGTTGCGCGGGTAGCGGATCGGCCAGCCGATCGAATAACGGTACGCGGCAGCAGCCAGGGTCGGCACCTTGGCGATCAGACGGATGGCGGCCTGGCGGCGCTGCTCCGGATCGTTGAGGTCCAGCGTGTCGTGGTAGAACGCCGACAGGGAGGCAACCGAACCGGCCAGCATGGCCATCGGGTGGGCGTCATGACGGAAGCCACCGAGGAAGTTCTTCAGCGACTCGTGCATCATCGTGTGATGCGTGACTTCGTGGTCGAACTTCTTGAATTCGTCCGCGGTCGGCAGCTCGCCGTTCATCAGCAGGTACGAGACTTCGAGGAAGCTGGACTTCTCGGCCAACTGTTCGATCGGGTAGCCGCGATACAGCAACACGCCGTTGTCGCCATCGATATAGGTGATGGCCGACTTGCAGCTGGCGGTGGCGGTAAAGCCCGAGTCGTAGGTAAACAGACCGGTTTCTTTGGTCAGCTTTGAAATATCGACGCAATCATTGCCAAGCGTGGGCTTGAGAACCGGCAGAACGACCGACTTGTCGCCGGCGTTGAGCGTGACCTGATCAAGATCGGACACTGTGTACGCTCCTTCAGTGGAAGGCACCTGTCACCAAGCGGGCAGGCACGTGATGGAAGTCCAGGGCATCGCCCCGGATCACGTCATTATCGCACAGCAACATTTTGGCCGTCGCTTGGACAGAAGTCGTAGACGCCCCCGTCGAAGGCGTGAAAGCGAAGTTGCCAACGCCCCAAAAAACAACGGCCGCGCAATGCGCGGCCGCTGCCGGTACAGCCCGTCCTGCAAGCTCAGCGCGCGTAGCGCTTCTGGAACTTGTCGATCCGGCCGCCGGTGTCGATCACCTTGTGCTTGCCGGTATAGAACGGGTGCGAGGCCGAGGAGATATCCACCTTGATCAGCGGGTATTCCTGGCCGTCTTCCCACTTCACGGTCTCTTTCGAGCTCATGGTGGAACGGGTCAGAATCTTGAAATCGGACGTCACGTCGTGGAAGACGACGTCGTTGTAGCTGGGATGAACGTTATCTTTCATGGACTTGGCGCCGGGCTGCCTGGATAAGCCGGGCATTATAGCGGCCACCAGGCGCCCGGCGCAAGATCGCCCTAGCTTGCCGCCAGGGCCCCTGCGACCAGGCCGAAGAATCGCTGGCGATCGTAGTCCAGCAACAGGTTGGCGTTGTCGGGGGTGCCATCCCGGCGATCCCAGTCCACCAGGGTCATGCCGCGGGTGTGGGTGCCGGTCAGCTCGATATGCACCGGCCGCTGCTCCAGCCGCTGCGCGCCCTCCGGGTGCAGCGCGAACGCCATCGCCAGCGCGTCGGCGGCGTACCAGTACTCGCCGCGGCTGTCTTCGGACCACAGGCGGGTCTTGCGCGAGATCTCCTCATAGAAACGCGCCTGCGCGGAGTCGGCCGTCAGCCATTGCTCGACATCGCGATGCAGCAGACCGTGCGCGACGGTGGCTTCCCAGTCGGCGACGTCGAACTGCGGAAAGCCGCGGAACACGATATGCGCCGCTTCCGGGTCGAAGCCGATATTGAATTCGGCCGCGGCGGTGATGTTGCCGTGCCCGGTCAGCGCACCGCCCATTACCACCAGCCGCGCCACGCGCTGCGGCAGGGTCGGATCCAGCGTCAGGGCCAGGGCCAGATTGGTCAGCGGGCCGAGCGCGACCAGCAACAGCTCGCCGGCGTATTCGTGCGACAGGCGCAGGATGGCCAGCGCGGCGTGCTCGGTCTCGGCAGTGCGTTTGGCCGGCGCCAGGCCGACATCGCCGAAGCCGTCGATGCCATGCACATGCGCCGCGTCCACCGAGGGGTGCAACAACGGCTGCGGGCAGCCCGCATAGACCGGCACATCCTCACGCCCGGCAATCTCACAGACCTTCAAGGCATTGCGCACGGTGTGCTCCAGGCCCACGTTGCCGGCGGCGATGGTCAGGCCAACGACGTCATGCCGGGTATCGTTGAAGGCCATCAGCAAGGCCAGCGCGTCGTCCACGCCCGGGTCGGTGTCGATCAGCAGCGGTATCTTGTTTGTCATGGGATTGGAGATTGGTCATTCGGGATTCGTTGCCGCATCTTCGCAAGGATCGGCCGGTCACGCGAACCTATAGGCCGCAGCAGCTAGCTCTGACCAATCCCGAATCCCAATCCCCGCCGCTCACGCGGCGGCGTAACGCACCGCGCTGCCGATCCAGCGCGCGACCACGCGGTCGGCAATCTCCGGCGCTTCGGCCAACAGCCGCTCGGCGAGCACCTGCACGCGCGGCAACAGTCCGGCATCGCGGGTGAGATCGGCGATGCGGAAACTGGCCAGGCCGGTCTGCCGCGTACCCAGCAATTCGCCGGGGCCGCGCAGCTCCAGATCCTTTTCCGCAATCACGAAGCCGTCGCTGGTCTGGCGCATGGTTTCCAGGCGTTGCCGCGCCATCATCGACAACGGGGCCTGATACAGCAACACGCAGCTGGACGCGGCCGCGCCGCGCCCGACCCGGCCGCGCAACTGGTGCAACTGCGCCAGACCCAGGCGCTCGGCATTCTCGATGATCATCAGCGAGGCATTGGGCACGTCCACACCCACCTCGATCACCGTGGTGGCGACCAGCAGATCGGTATGGCCCTGCTTGAAATCCAGCATGGCCTTCTGTTTTTCCGCCGCTTTCATGCGCCCGTGCACCAGCGCCACGCGCACGCCGGGCAATTGTGCGGACAGGGCTTCGAAGGTAGCCTCCGCCGCCTGGGCTTCAATCCTTGGCGGGCCACTGGGCGCGCCCTTGCCGGGCTCTTCGCTTTCTTCGATCAAGGTGCAGACCCAATACGCCTGGCGCCCCTCGGCGCAGGCGGCGCGGATGCGCTCGACCAGGTCCGGCCGACGCTCGGCACTGAGCACGATGGTCTGCACCGGCGTGCGCCCGGGCGGCAGCTCGTCGATGGCCGAGACATCCAGATCCGCATAGGTGGACATCGCCAGGGTGCGCGGGATCGGCGTGGCGGTCATCACCAACTGATGCGGCACGCTGCCGGCGGCCGCACCCTTGTCGCGCAAGGCCAGGCGCTGATGCACGCCGAAGCGGTGCTGCTCGTCGATGATGGCCAGTGCCAGATCGTGGAAGACCACCGCGTCCTGCATCAGGGCGTGCGTGCCGACCACCACCTGCGCCTGGCCGGAGGCCACCTCGGCCATTGCCGCGGCGCGCGCCTTGCCGGTGACCTTGCCGGCCAGCCAGACGATGCGCACGCCCAGCGGCTCCAGCCAGCCACGCAGATTCGTCAGGTGCTGCTCGGCCAGCAGCTCGGTCGGCGCGGCCAGTGCGACCTGCTTGCCCTGCTCCACCGCCAGCATCGCGGCCAATGCGGCGACCACGGTCTTGCCGCTGCCGACATCGCCCTGCACCAGCCGCAGCATCGGCGACGGTTTTGCCAGGTCGCGGGCAATCTGCGCGAACACGCGCTGCTGCGCACCGGTAAGCTGGAATGGCAATGCCGCACGCAGCTGCTGCACCAGGGTGCCGTTGCCAGGCAGCAGCGGTGCGCGGAAGCGCTGCAGGGCGATACGCTGGCGACGCAGGCTGAGCTGATGTGCCAGCAGTTCTTCGATCGCCAGGCGTTGCTGGGCCGGATGACCGCCTGCGAGCAGTTGCTGCGGGTCGGTGTTCACCGGCGGGCGATGCATGGTCAGCAGCGCGCTGCGCAGCGACGGCAGTTGTGCGTCCTGCAGCCAATGCGGCGGCAGCAGTTCCAGCGCGGCCTCGGCCGGCAAGCGCTCCAGCGCCTGGCCGATGAGTTTGCGCAACGTGGCCGGGCCCACGCCTTCCAGCACCGGATAGACCGGATCCAGGCTGTCGCCCAGCCCGGCATCCTCGCCCGGTGCCAGCACGCGGTAACTGGGGTGTACGATTTCCCAGCCGTTCTGTCCCGGCTTGGGCGTGCCGAACACCCGCAGCCGCGTGCCCGGTGCGAACTGCGCGACCTGCGCCGCGCGGAAATGGAAGAAGCGCAGCACCACGCTGCCATGCGACTCGTCCGAGACCGCCACCCGCAACACCGGCCGGTAACGGAAGCCGCGCTCCACCGCATCCACACGCCCTTCGATCTGCGCCGGCACGCCGCTCTGCAACTGCGCGATCGTGGTCAGCCGGGTGCGGTCTTCGTAGCGCAACGGCAGATGCAGCCACAGATCCTGCAGCGTCAAGATGCCGCGCGCAGCGAATTTCTCGGCCACCTTGGGGCCGACGCCGGGCAGGCTGGCAAGCGAGGCCTGGCCTGCGACGGCCAGGCGCGGGGTGACGGTCACGGCACGCGGCACGGCAGGGCGCTCGGGTCAGCCGAGCTGGATCAGTCGAGCACCATCACCGCATCGACCTCGAAGCCGGCACCCTTGGGCAGGCCGGAAACCTCGATGGTCGAACGCGCCGGGAACGGCGCCTGAAAATACTCCTGCATTACCGCGTTGACGGCAGCGAACTGGCCGAGATCGGTGAGGTACAGGCCCAGCCGCACGATCTTGTCGAGCGAGCCACCGGCGGCTTCGGCCACCGCCTTGAGGTTGTCGAACGCGCGGCGTGCCTGCACGCCGACATCGCCCGGCACGATCTCACCGGTGGCCGGATCCAGCGGGATCTGCCCGGAGAAATACACCGTGTTGCCGGCACGCACGGCCTGCGAATACGGGCCAATGGCGGCAGGCGCCTGGTCGGTATGGATGATCTGGGACATGGAAGCTCCACTGCAAAGATGTGTGCTGCAGTTTAGGCGTTTGTGCGGATTTGCTCGACTGTTGCGCACGATCTTGTTGCCACGCATCTTGCGAAGATCGCCAGGCACCGTGCTGGCGTACCGGACAGATCGCGCTGCACGGGCGGCGTGGAGCCTGACCGAGCACGCGCGCGGCGCTCGCTACCTGTCGCCGCGGCAGACCTGAAACCCGGCGTCGCCGCATCAATGCACGCTATTGCGCAGGCGGCCTCAGCGCCGCCTCTCGACAGGACCTGGCCGCTACTGCCGCCCCACGCTCTGCACCACATGCAGCCGCCGCAGCCGGCGCATCACCTCGGCCAGATGGCGGCGGTCGCGGACCTGGATGTTGAAGCGCAGCACCGCCGCATTGAAATCGCGGTCCAGGTAATCCACGCGTTCGATATTGGACTGGCTCTGCGCGATCGCCGCGGCCAGCTGGGCCAGCACGCCGGTGCGGTTTTCCACCTCGACCACCAGTGCGGTGTCGTAATCGCCGGTCACGCCCGAGTCCCAGTCGATCGGCACCCAGCGTTCGGGCGATTTGCGCAGCTCGGCCAGGTTTGGGCAGTCCAGACGGTGCACCACGATGCCCTTGCCGGCGGTGTGGTAACCCATGATTTCGTCGCCGGGAATCGGCTGGCAACAGTTGGCGAAGCTGATCACGCCGCGTTCGCTGCCGTCGATCAGGATCTTTTCGTGCGAATGCTTGGAATGGCCGCCACCGCGCAGTTCGGCGTAGGCCATCAGCGCCTGCGCAGCCTGGGTCGGCATCCAGTTACCCAGCGCCACATCGGCCAGCAAGGCTTCCAGGCGTGGATAGCGATGCTCGGTGAGGAAGGCGTCCAGGCGCCCCTTGGGCAGCCGCTCCAGCGAGCTGTCCATCGCTTCCAGCGCGCGATCGAGCATGCGGTGGCCGAGCTGCACGGCATCCTCGTGTTCGAGCTGCTTGAGCTGGTGACGGATCGCGGTACGCGCCTTGCTGCTGACCACGAACTCCAGCCACTGCGGCTTGGGCGTGGCCGAGCGCGCGGTGATGATTTCCACCGCCTGGCCGCTGGCCAGCTTGGTGCGCAGCGGCACCAGCTTCTTGTCCACCCGCGAGGCGACCGCGCGGTTGCCCACGTCGGTATGCACCGCATAGGCGAAATCCAGCGCGGTGGAGTTGCGCGGCAGCGCCAGGATCTTGCCCTTGGGCGTGAACAGATAAACCTCGTCCGGGAACAGGTCGACCTTGACGTTGTCCAGGAACTCCAGCGACGAGCCTGCCGCGCGCTGCGAATCGATCAGCTCCACGATCCAGTCGTGCGCACGGCTCTGCGCGCTGTTGGGCGAGGCCGAGCCGACCTTGTAGGTCCAGTGCGCGGCCACGCCACGTTCGGCGATCAGGTCCATCTCTTCGGTGCGGATCTGCACCTCGATCGGCGAGCCGTACGGGCCGAACAGCACGGTGTGCAGCGATTGGTAGCCGTTGGCCTTGGGGATCGCGATGAAATCGCGGAAGCGCCCGTCCAGCGGCTTGAAGGTGGCATGCACCGCGCCCAGCGCGTGATAGCAATCGGCGACCGAGCGCACCACCAGGCGGAAGCCGAACACGTCCATCACCTGGTCGAAGGTCTTGTTCTCTTCGTGCATCTTGGAATAGATGCTCCAGGGCGTCTTGATGCGGCTGACCAGACGATGCTCCAGCCCTTCCTTGGCCAGCCGCTGCGACAGCTGCACCTCCACCTGCGCCATCGATTCGCGCCGCACGACCGGCTGGCTGCGGATATGTTTTTCGATGATGGCGTGACGCCAGGGATACAGCGCGCGGAACCCCAGGTTCTGCAGCTCGGACTTGATCAGGCTCATGCCCAGGCGCTGGGCGATCGGCGCGTAGATTTCCAGCGTTTCGCGCGCAATGCGGCTGCGCGCCTCGCTGCTCTGCGCGCCCAGGGTGCGCATGTTGTGCAGGCGGTCAGCCAGCTTGATCATGATCACGCGCAGGTCGCGCGACATCGCCAGCAGCATCTTGCGGAAGCTCTCCGCCGCCGCTTCCTGGCGGTCTCGGAACTTGAGCTTGTCCAGCTTGGTGACGCCATCGACCAGCTCGGCCACCGCTTCGCCGAATTCCGACGCCAGCTCTTCGCGGGTCAGCGGGGTGTCTTCGATGGTGTCGTGCAGGATCGCGGCGATCAGCGATTCCATGTCCAGGCCGAGCTCGGCGAGCACGCCGGCCACCGCGACCGGATGGGTGATGTAAGGCTCGCCCGACTTGCGGGTCTGGCCGGCATGCGCGGTGGCGCCCACTTCCCAGGCACGCCGCAGGATCGGCAGCTGCTCCTTGGGAAGGTAGCTGGCCGCGCGTTCGAGGTGCAGGACGTAGTCGGGGATGGCCTGGTCGGAAGACGGAGACGTCACGACGGTCGCCTGGGCAGTGGGGCCTGGGTTCATGCCGGAAGACTATGCCAGCAACGCAGTCACGGCAAACGTTTGCACACTGCACACGCCGAAGCGGGCCTGAAACGAAAACAGCCCGCACATGGCGGGCTGTTCAGATCGATCGCAGCGATGCGAACGATCAATCGTCGTTCTTGGACATGTCTTCGTCGGCGACGACTTCGGCAGCGGCCCATTCCAGCGCTTCGCGCTCGGCGCGCTCGCGCTCGGCCTTCTCGACTTCGTCGATCAGCGCATTGTCGATCCGGCGTGCGGCGATTTCGCGCAGCGCCATCACGGTGGGCTTGTCGCTGGCGTCGGCATTTTCGATCAACGGCTGCACGCCGTTGGCGAGCTGACGGGCGCGCTTGGACGCCATCATGACCAGCTCGAAACGGTTGTTCACGACTTCCAGGCAATCTTCTACGGTAATGCGGGCCATGCGGGCTCCCGGCGACCGGCAATGGCCGCGCATCGAATGAGGGAAAGGGGGCGGAGTGTACGCCCGAGCCGCCGTCACGGCAACCTGGCCTATTCAGTTTCCTTTGGAATCAGGGATTTGAGTCGATCAGTCCAGCAGTGCCTGGATCAAGCCGGCATGCCGCTGCTGTTGCGCCTGCCGGCGCAGCCGGCTGGCGGTGAAGATCGCACACATCTCCGAGACAGCGGTGTCGAAGGTCTCGTTGATGATCACGTAATCGAACTCCTCGAAATGCAGCATCTCTTCGCGGGCGGCAGCCAGACGCTGCGCCATCACGTCCTCGCTGTCCTGGCCGCGCTTGCGCATGCGCTCGTCCAGCGCCTGGCGCGACGGCGGCAGGATGAACACGCTGACCGCATCGGGCACCTTCTGGCGCACCTGGCGCGCGCCCTGCCAGTCGATCTCCAGCAGCACGTCGTGACCGGCCGCCAGCTGCGGCTCCACCGACTGCCGCGCAGTGCCCTTCCAGTCGCCGTGCACCAGCGCATATTCGAAGAAGTCGCCCGCTTCGATCATGCCCTGGAACTCGTCGGCGGAGACGAAATGGTAGTGCTCGGCATGCCGTTCGCCCGGCCGTGGCGCGCGCGAGGTGAACGAGATCGACAAGGCGATCTTGGGATCACGCGCCAGGGTGGCGTTGACGATGCTGCTCTTGCCGGCACCGGAAGGGGCCGCAACGATATAGAGGGTGCCGCGCATTTTAGGGAATAGAGAGTCGGGAATGGGGAATGGGGCACCGCGCAAAGCAAGCAGGCCAAGGGTGAATCGTACCTGCTTTGACGATTCCCCATTCCCGATTGCCTATTCCCGGCTATTCGATGTTCTGCACCTGCTCGCGGATCTGGTCGATCAGCACCTTCAGATCCACCGCAGCATTGGAGGTGCGGCTGTCCACCGACTTGGAGCCGAGCGTGTTGGCTTCACGGTTGAACTCCTGCAGCAGGAAGTCCAGGCGGCGGCCGACCGGCTCGCGCTGCCTGAGCACGCGGCGGATCTCGGCGATGTGGCTGGACAGGCGGTCGAGCTCTTCGTCCACGTCCAGCTTCTGCAGCCACAGCACCAGTTCCTGCTCGGCGCGCCCCGGGTCCACTGGATGCGGCAGATCGGCCAGGCGGGCGGCCAGCTTGGCGCGCTGACCTTCGCGGATGACGGGAATCAGCGTGCGCACCTCGGCGGCGATGCGTTCGATCGCATCGACCCGTTCGCTGATCGCATCGGCCAGCTTGCCGCCTTCGCGCTCGCGCGCGGCAACGAAACTGTCCACCACCTCGTCGAGCAATGCCAGAGCCTGCGCCTGCAAGGCCGGTGCGTCCACGTCCTGCACCTGCAGCACGCCGGGCAGTTGCAGCAGATCGGTGAAGCCGACCTGCAGCCTGGGGAACATGCCGTCCAGGCGCGTGGCCAATGCACCCAGTTCCTGCAGCAGCGATTCGTTCACCGCCAGGGTCTGCGCGTTGTCCGGCGCGCGCAGGCGCAGCGCCAGATCCAGCTTGCCGCGGCTGTTTTTCGCCGCCACGCGCTCGCGCAGCAGCGGCTCCAGCGCACGCAGTTCTTCGGGCAGGCGCACGCCCACTTCCAGAAACCGATGGTTGACCGAGCGCAGCTCGCAACCGAGCGTGCCCCAGGGCGTGATGCGTTCGCCACCAGCAAACGCGGTCATGCTTCGAATCATCGTCAGTCCCGTGCCTTCAAAGCGCGAATGGTACCCTAGCGGCCCGCGCTGGCTGACCGCCCCGCCACGCGCCGACTCAGACCCACCTCCCGACTTCCGGACTCATCGCATGACCTTTTCCCGTCCCAGCGGCCGCACGGCCGACCAGCTGCGCCCGGTGCGCATCGAACGCGCCTTCACCCGTCACGCCGAAGGCTCGGTGCTGGTCAGCTTCGGCGACACCCGCGTGCTGTGCACCGCCAGCGTGGAAAACCGCGTGCCGGGGTTCCTGCGCGGCAAGGGCGAAGGCTGGGTGACCGCCGAATACGGCATGCTGCCGCGCTCCACCCACACCCGTTCCGATCGCGAAGCCGCGCGTGGCAAGCAAGGCGGGCGCACGCTGGAAATCCAGCGCCTGATCGGCCGCGCACTGCGCGCCTGTGTGGATCGCAATGCCCTGGGCGAGCGCACCATCACCCTGGACTGCGACGTGCTGCAGGCCGATGGCGGCACCCGCACCGCCGCGATCACCGGTGCCTACGTGGCGCTGGCCGATGCAGTGAACCTGCTGCTCAAGCGCGGCGACATCAAGAAGCACCCGCTGATCGGCGCCGTGGCCGCGGTGTCGGTGGGCATCTATCGCGGCGAGCCGGTGCTGGATCTGGACTACCCCGAAGACAGCGACTGCGACACCGACATGAATGTGGTGATGAATGATGGCGGTGGCTTCATCGAACTGCAGGGCACCGCCGAAGGCCACGCCTTCCGTCGCGACGAACTCAACGCGCTGCTCGCACTTGCCGAACAAGGCATGAGCGAATTGTTCGCCCTGCAACGCGCTGCGCTGGCCGGATGAGCCGGCGCATCGCACTGACCACCCTGCTGGTCGCCGATTACGACGCGGCAGTCGCCTGGTATACCGGCGCGCTGGGTTTCCAGGTGCTGGAGGATCGCGCACTTGGCGACGGCAAGCGTTGGGTCGTGATCGGCCCAGGCGGCGCGCAGGAGGCCGCCTTGCTGCTCGCGCAGCCGGCCGACGACGCCCAGCGCGCGCGCATCGGCGACCAGACCGGTGGGCGGGTGGATCATTTTCTCTACACCGACGACTTCTGGCGCGACCATGCGGCGATGCAGGCGTTCGGCGTGGAATTTCTGGAAACCCCGCGCGAGGAGCCGTACGGCACGGTCGTGGTGTTCCGCGATCTGTACGGCACCAAGTGGGACCTGCTGGAGCCCAAGCAATGAAACAACTGGTCCTGGCCAGCGGCAACGCCGGCAAGCTGGAAGAACTGCGCGCCATGCTCGCCGGCCTGCCGCTGCGCATCGTGGCGCAAGGCGAGCTCGGCGTGGACGATGTGCCGGAAACCGGCCTGACCTTCGTCGAGAACGCCTTGATCAAGGCGCGCCATGCCAGCGCGGTCACCGGCCTGCCGGCACTGGCCGACGACTCCGGCCTGATCGTCGATGCCCTCGGCGGCGCACCTGGCCTGTACAGCGCCCGCTACGCCGGCAGCCCAACCGATGCGAACGCCAACAACGCCAAACTGCTCGATGCCATGCGCGCCGTGCCGGCCGAGCGCCGAAGCGCGCGGTTCTACGCGGTGATCGTGCTGCTGCGTCACCCGGAAGATCCGCAGCCGCTGATCGCCGAAGGCAGCTGGGAAGGGGTGATCACCACCGAACCGCGTGGCGATGGCGGCTTCGGCTACAACCCGGTGTTTCTGGACCCGGTGCATGGCCTGACCGCTGCGCAGATGGATAGCGCGCTGAAGAACCGGCTGAGTCACCGTGCGGTGGCGCTGGCCACGCTGCAGCACAAGCTGCACGCCCTGTCGCTGTGAACCATGGCCTGACGCAGTGCCCGACCTGATTCCACCGCCGCTGTCGCTTTACGTGCACCTGCCCTGGTGCGTGCGCAAATGCCCGTACTGCGATTTCAACTCGCATGCGGCCAAGGGCGTGCTGCCGTTCGAGGACTACGTGGATGCGTTGATCCGCGACCTAGATGCGGACCTGCCGCTGGTGTGGGGACGCGTGGTGCATTCGGTGTTCTTCGGCGGCGGCACGCCGAGCCTGTTTCCGCCACAGGCGATCGACCGGTTTCTGCAGGCGGCGGCCGCCCGGCTGCGCTTTGCACCGAATCTGGAGATCACCCTGGAAACCAATCCAGGCACCGCCGAGCATGGCCGCTTCGACGGCTATCGCGCCGCCGGCGTGAACCGGCTGAGCTTCGGTGTGCAGACCTTCGACGATGTGGCGCTGCAGCGGCTGGGTCGCATCCACGACAGTGCCGAGGCCGAGCGTGCGATCAAGCTGGCGCAGGATGCCGGCTACGACAATTTCAACATCGACCTGATGTACGCGCTGCCCGAGCAGACCCTGGCGCAGGCCGAGCGCGATCTCGAACGCGCCTTTGCGTTGCAGCCCACCCACCTGTCGCATTACCAGCTCACGCTGGAGCCAAACACGGTGTTCTTCGCGCGGCCGCCCAAGGGCATTCCCGACGACGATGCGGCCTGGGACATGCAGGAACATTGCCAGCGTATGCTGGCCGAGGCCGGCTACGCGCAGTACGAAGTGAGCGCCTACGCCAGGCCCGGGCGGCAATGCGCGCACAACCTCAATTACTGGCGCTTCGGCGATTACCTCGGCATTGGCGCCGGGGCGCACGGCAAGATCAGTTCCGGCGCCGAACAGCATGTGCTGCGACGCTGGAAGCACAAGCACCCGCAGAGTTACCTGGCCAGCGCCGGTAGCGCGGCGTCGATCGGCGGCGACGAGATCGTGCCGCGTGAGCGGCTGCCGTTCGAATACATGCTCAACCTGCTGCGCCTGCACGAGGGCTTCGCCCTGCGCGATTTCGAAGTCTCCACCGGCCTGGCCGCCTCGGTCATCGAGTTGCCTGTGGCCCGTGCGATTGCGCAAGGCTGGATGACCGCGCAGCACGGACGCGTGGTGCCGACCGAGCTGGGCCGCCGCTTCACCAATGACGTGGTCGAGCTGTTTCTTGCCTGACCGCGGCGATTGCGTGGCGGCACTACACAGCCATCACACCGCACCGTGGTCGGTAGCGCACGCGACGGCACCGGCGCACAGATCCACCGACTTCGCGCCACGTGCGCCTTCCGCACCAGGGCGGCGACCGTATCTGGCAGGGCGCGTCGTGCGCCCTCGCGGTCGCTGACCAATGGAAAAACATGCTACATAGCTCACGCCTCGCACCAAGCCCGCCTCCCCGGATGTCCACTCCCGCCTCTTCCCTGCAGCACCCGATCAGCGGCCCGATCGCCGATGCGCCGGTTTCCGTGCGCGGGCGGCGCCTGCTCGCCGCGCTGCACGCGCACTGCGTGCAGGCGCTCGACGGGCCGCTGCGGCTGACCATCGTCGAACTGGAACGCGAGCTGCTGCATCAGGCCGAGCATGCACGCAACAGCCAGATCCAGGCCGAAACCTACGCACAGATGCGCGGCCTGCGCGATCATATCGATCGGTTTCCGCAGGCATTTCTGCAGCAGCTGGCGCAGGACCTGGCCACGCTGCGCGATCGCCCGTCGCTGATGCCAGCAGCCGATGCTTCAGCGCATCCGCAGATGCTCACCCTGGTGGAAGACACCGATATCGATCGCGATATCGTGCTCAGCGAGATTGCGCGTCGCGAGACTTCCCGCAGGGCCGCTGCGCTGCAATTGCTGGCGCAGCGAGTGGCGGTGATCGGCGCGGTGGCCGAATTCGAACTGGAAGCATTGCCGCTGGGGCCTTACGCCCTGTGCCGCGTGCTGCGCCAGTGCGGCCAGACGCTGGGACTGAGCCTGGATGGGCAGCTGACGCTCTACCGCGTGTTCGAGCGTCAGGTGATCGAGCGTTTGAACGATCTGTACGAGCGCGCCAACGGCACGCTCGCGCAGGAAGGCATCCTGCCGGGGCTGATCTATCACCCGTACCTGGTCAAACCCACACAGGAGCAGACGCGACGCGCACCGTCTGCACCAGCCACCGCACCGAAGGATGCTGCGGCCGGCCGCGCGCGCGCGCTGCCGCCGCGCAACGGGCGACCTGCAACCGGCTGGAGCGGGCAATCGGCGCCGACACCATGGCAGAGCGCCCTGCTGGATCCGCCCGCTATGCCGATGACACTGGCAGGGGCGACATACGGTGAGCAGGCAGCACCTGCCCTGAGCGATGCAGTGCAGGCGCTCGGCGGCCTGATGTCGTCGGCGCGTCAGTCGCAGGCGGCCGGCGAGGGAAGCACAGCTGCGCATCACCGTTCTGCAAATCACGGCGCAGCGCCTGCGACAGGCGCGCAGGCAACACCTGAAAGATCACCTCCCCAGCTTGCCTCCACGGCCGTGCCCAAAGCCGCGCTCAGCGACGCGCTGGCCAGCCTGCAGGGCACGCTGGCGGAACAGGTAGCGGCGGCGCGGCCCACCGGCATCGATGCGGTGCAGCGCCAGGTACTGGCGTTGCTGCGGACGCAACACGGCTCCGACGCCACGCTGTCGCCGCAGGACACCGACACCTTCGATCTGCTCGGCCTGCTCTACGCGCAGATGCAGCGCGAAGTGCGCGAGCAGACCCCGGCGCAGGCCCTGCTCGCCAAATTGCAGGTCCCGGTGGTGCGGGCGGCCTTGGCCGATACGCATTTCTTCGTGCGCGACCAGCACCCGGTGCGCGAATTGCTCAACACCGTGGCCGAGTCCGGCGCGGTATGGCTGGGCGACGACGACGTCGACCCGCAGCTGCTGCACAAGCTGGGAAGCGCAGTCGACAGGATCCTCAACGACTACCAGGGCGACGAGGCCGTGTTCGCCGCGGCCAACGACGATATCCAGGCGCATCTGCGCGCATTGGCGCGCAAGGCCGACCTCGCCGAGCGGCGCCATGTGGATGCGGCGCGTGGCAAGGAGCGGCTGGAGTCGGCCAAGCAGCAGTCCGAGGCGCGCATCGAGCAGCTGTGCGAGCAGAGCGCCCCGCCGCGTTTCGTGCAGTCGCTGCTGCGTCAGGCGTGGTCGGACGTACTGACGCTGACGCTGCTGCGCCAGGGCGAGCAATCGCCCGAATGGGACGAGCGCCAGGCACTGACCGCGCGCATCGCCGAAGTCACCTGCCGCAGCAAGGAGCAACCTACCGACATCGCGCTCGGCGCCGATATCGAAACCGCGCTGCTGCAGGTCGGCTATCACCAGGATGAAGCCGCAGCGATCGCGCGGCGCCTGTCCACGCCGGGCGGCGAGGACGAGACGACCTCGCGCACCGAGCTCACCGCCAGGCTCAGGGCGCGCACACGGCTGGGAGACCAGGGCGACAGCGCATCGCACCAAGAAACAAACACCCCGCGTTCGCCGGCCGAAGAGGCGTGGTACACGCAGCTGCGCAGCCTGCCGTTCGGCAGCTGGTTCGAGTTCGTGATCAACCAACAGGGCGACCTGCGTCGGCAACGGCTGTCCTGGTACAGCCCGATGACCGGCAACGCGCTGTTCGTCAATCAGCGTGGGCAAAAGGTTGCCGAGCACTCGCTGGATGGACTGTCGCGGCTGATGGCCGGCGGCCAGGCGCGCCTGCTGGTCGAAGAGAAATCGCGCCTGATCGACCGTGCCTGGCATGCCACCGTGCGCACGCTGCGCAGCCTGGCCGGCCAGGCGCCCGCTGCAGAGGTCAACCCATGATCCAGGACACCCGCCGCGCACCGCGCCGCCAGCCTTCGGACCTGGTGCCGGTCACCGACATGCTCAGCGAGGCGCAGATCGGCCGGGTCGGCAACATCTCGGAAACCGGCATGCTGCTGCTGGCCTCGGTTCCGCTGCATGAGGATGCCTTGTATCAATTGCGCTTCAACCTGCCCGAGCGCAGCGGCCGTGCCACCGAGATCGATGTCGGCGTGCATCTGTTGTGGACCGAAGCCGCGCACGCACCCGGGCAGGCCTGGGCCGGCTTCCGCTTCCTGACCATGTCCGGGCCGCATCGCCAGCGCCTGCGCGCCTGGATTGCCGAAGAACACATGCTGGGCTGAAGGACAGCATCACCACGATTGCGGCAAAATCACGTCCTGCCTTTAGCATTGCCGATCGAGCCCCCGCATGCCCCAGCCGTCCTTGAGCCCTTTGTATTCCGATCACCTGCGCACGCTGATCGCGCGCGCAGACGAGGCGCTGCAGCGCGGCGGCTTCGACCACCTGGTGGTGCCAAGCGGCAGCTTGCATTACCAGGTATTCGACGACCGCGACTATCCCTATGCGGTCAATCCGCACTTCAAGGCCTGGGTGCCACTGACGCGGGTGCCCAACAGCTGGCTGGTCTACACCCCCGGCAAGCGCCCGACGGTGATCTTCTGCCAGCCGTTCGACTATTGGCATGTCGTGCCCGACGCACCGAGCGGCTGGTGGGTGGAGCACTGCGACATCCACATCATCCGCACCCCGGACCAGGCCTTGGCGTTGCTGCCCAGGCAGATCGACCGTTGCGCCATCCTGGGCGAGGCGCAGAGCGCGCTCGGTGCGTATGTGCCCAACAATCCGCAGCCGGTGCTCGATTACCTGGACTACCAGCGCGCCTTCAAGACGCCATACGAACTGGCATTGCTGCGCATCGCCCAGCAGTTGGCAGTGCGCGGCCATCGCGCCGCCGAAGCGGCCTTTCGCGCCGGCCAGAGCGAGTTCGGCATCCATATGGCCTATTGCGCCGCTGTCGGTCAGGACGCCAACGAACTGCCCTACGGCAACATCATCGCGCTCAACGAGCACGGCGCGGTGCTGCACTACACCGAACTCGGCCAGCGGCCGCCACAACCGCTGCGCAGCTTCCTGATCGATGCCGGCGCTTCGGCCTACGGCTATGCCAGCGACATAACCCGCACCTACGCCGCCGACCCAGGCAGCGAATTCCAGGCCCTGATCGATGCGGTGGATGCCGCACAGATCCGCATGGGCCAGGGCGTGCGCAGCGGTGTGGATTACAAGCAGTTGCACGTGGATGCGCATCTGGCCTTGATGGGCATCCTCAAGGACTTCGGCATCCTCACCGTATCGCCGGAAGCTGCGCTCGCCACCGGCGTCAGCGCCGCATTCTTCCCGCACGGGCTGGGCCATCTGATCGGCCTGCAGGTACACGACGTGGCGGGCTTTGCGGCCAGCGACCGCGGCGGCCGCATCGAACGCCCCGCCGGCCACCCGTATCTGCGCCTGACCCGCGTGCTGGAAGCGGGCATGGTTGTCACCATCGAACCGGGGGTGTACTTCATCGACATGTTGCTGGACGACGTGAAGAAGAACGGCTACGCCGCCAGCGTCGACTGGGCGCGCGTTGCGCAGTTCAAACCTTACGGCGGCATCCGCATCGAAGACGAGGTGGTGTGCACCGATGGCGCCCCCGAAAACCTGACCCGCCCGGTGTTTGCCGCCCCTTGAATCATTCCGCACAGCACGGAGCACTGCCATGAACGATCCACGCCAGTCCTCGCACCCCGACCATCCGATGTACCAACAGATCCAGCGCGGCGTGCATGCAATCGATGCGGCACATGGACGCACACCCGACCAGACCAGCGACCGGCTCAGCGCGGCCCTGTTGCCGCTGGCCAAGGAAGGCGGCCTGTCGCGCGTAGATCATGTGCTGATGAGCGAGGCTAATAATCGCGGCGTGCACGGCGGCGAACACGTGTTCGTGGTGCAGGGCGACCCGGCCAATCCGGCGCATCTGCGCGCGCACATGAAGACCGAACAGGCATTGAGCACGCCGGAAGCGCAATCGTTCGCGCGTGCGCAGCAACTGGCTGCGCCAGGCGAACAGATCCAGCAGCCCGAGCGCACCCAGGCGCCACAACTCGGTCAGTAGAACGGCTCGCAGCAAAAACGGCCGGGCGCCTCTTGCCCGCGAGGCGCCCAGCAGAGCGCAGCCCGAACGATGCCACCGGCCTCAGCCAGATGCGCCGGGCATCCGGAACCACACCCGCAGCGCGCGGGTTGCTTGCAGGGCAGTGCTCCGACCTACCTCACGACCGCTCACAACGGCATTACCGCGTTATGTGTGCACTGCGTCGCGGTTGGCCATCTCCGCTTCGATCTCGTCGGCGCTGCGCGCCAAGGCATCGGTCAGCACCCGATGGCCTTCGGCAGTGATCAGCACATTGTCTTCGGTGCGGATGCCGATGCCGCGCCATCTGGCCTCCACCGTGGTGTCGTCGGCGGAGATGTAGAGCCCCGGCTCGATGGTGAACACCATGCCGGGCTCGAGCAGACGCGAGTCGCCCGCCAATCGATAGTCGCCCACATCGTGCACATCCAGCCCCAGCCAATGGCCGGTCTTGTGCCGGTAGAAGCGCTTGTAATGGCCGTCGGCGATATTGCGCTCCAGCTTGCCCTTGAGCAGACCCAGCTGCAGCAGCCCTTCGGTCAGGGTCTGCACCGCGGCCAGATGGCCGGCTTCGTAGGCCGCGCCGGGGCGCGCCTGCGCCAGCGCGGCGGCCTGCGCAGCGCCGACCAGATCGTGCAGCGCGCGCTGCGCCTGGGTGAAACGGCCGTTGACCGGAAAGGTGCGGGTGATATCGGCCGCATACCCGCGGTACTCGGCGCCGGCATCGATCAGCACCAGCTCGCCATCGCGGCTGCGCGCGTTGTTGGCGCGGTAGTGCAGCACGCAGGCATTGCTGCCGGTGCCGACGATGCTGCCGTACGCCGGCCACGCATCGGCGGCGCGGAACGCGCACTCCACCTCAGCCTGCAGTTCGTACTCGTGCACCCCCGGCCGCGCCAGCCGCATGGCGGCGCGATGCGCGCGGACGCTGATGTCGGCGGCGTGCTGCATCAACGCGACCTCGTCGCGCGACTTGAACAGCCGCTGCTCGTGCAGCAGATGCCCGAGCTCGAGGAATTCGTGCGGCGGCTGCGCGCCGTGGCGCACCTGCTCGCGCACGCGCTTGAGCCAGCCGATCAGCTTGAGGTCGAAGTCGACATCGCGCCCGAAGTGGTAATAGACGCGGCTGCGCCCTTCCAGCAGGCCCGGCAGGATCTCGTCGACATCGTCGATGGGATACGCATCGTCCATGCCGTAGCGCTCCACCGCGCCATCCTGGCCCTCGCGCGGGCCATCCCAGGCTTCGCGCTCGGCGTCGCGTTCGCGGCAGAACAGGATCGCCTCGCCATGCTTGCGTCCGGGTACCAGCACCAGCACCGCTTCCGGCTCGGGGAAGCCGCTCAGATACCAGACATCCGAATCCTGCCGGTACGGGTAGTGGGTGTCGTGGCTGCGCACCCGCTCGGGCGCGGCCGGCAGGATCAGGATGGCCTGATCGCCGGCCATCTGCATCAGCTGCCTGCGCCGCCGCGCGTACTCGGCCGCGCCGATCCCGGTGAGCTTTTTCATGGCGGTCGTGCGGTCAGTTCAGACGTTGGCGGAAGCGCGGCCCCATCACGCAGTCGCCATGCAGCAACAGCACCGCCACGCGCACGAACTCCTCGATCTCCGCCAGGGCGGTGTCGTCTTCGTCGGCCGCATCGAAATCGTCGCTGGACGCCTGCGCCAGCCGCGCCAGGTCCTGCAGCGCCTCTTCGCCTTCTTCGGTCAGCGCCGGGCGCTGCTGCGCCGCCAGGCCGAAGCCGCCCAGAAAGGCGCGACACCAGTCGAACAAGGCATCGGTACGCGCCGCCAGCGGTGCGCCGTCGTCGATCAGCAGCAGTTCGAAGGCGAAATCGCGGTCTTCCAGTTGCGCCACCGTGGCCTGACGCATCCGGTCCAGCGCCCCGCCCTGCCTGGGTGCCACCTGCGCGGTGTCGGCCAGAATGCGCGCCAGCCAGTCGCCGCTGTCGGCACCCCCACCGGAGAGCCACCCGCACAGGCCGCCGTGCAACTCCGCTGCGGAGGAAGCCAACTCCAGCTGGCGACTTTCGTTTTGCACAGCGGTTACATCGGGCAGGTCCATCGGGTCTTCCAGGCTGGGAACAGGAGATGCCGGCGCATGGGCCGGCGATTCGACTTCCCAGTGTATCAAGGCACCCGGCGTCGGCCGCTAGCGGCGCGTTCCATGCAGCGTTCCACGCGCATGACGCCTGCGGGATAAGGCATCGCGCAAGGCCTTGTCGGAATTGGCCCGACGGCGGGTACGCAGGCTGCGTTGGGGCGCTTGACCGCCGCGCGCACGCGCCCCTATCGTGGGGGGATGGACAATGCTGCTGCCCTCGCCCAGATCCGCGCACTTGCCGCCCGTGTGGAGGCCCTGGTCGAACGCAGCCAGCGGCTGACCGACGAGAACCGCAGCCTGCGTCACCAGCAGGAGCAGTTGATCGGCGAGCGCGCGCAACTGTTGACCAAGAACGAACAGGCGCGCTCGCGCGTGGAGGCGATGATCGTGCGGTTGAAATCCCTGGAGCAGCACACGTGAGCAACAACGAGCCGGTCAGCGTGCGTATTCTGGATCGTGAATATACGGTTGGCGTCACCGCCGACGAACGCGAGAGCCTCACCGCTGCGGCGCGCCTGCTGGACCTGCGCATGCGCGAGATCCGCGGCAGCAATCGCATGGCAGCGGTGGATCGCGTCGCGGTGCTGGCCGCACTCAATCTGGCGCACGAATTGCAGCAGTTGCGCGATCAGCAAGCGCTGTACGACCGTGAATTGGCCAACACGCTGGATAGCTTGAATCGTCGCCTGGACAGCGTGTCCGACACACCGCGTTGAGGTGCAGTTCGCACTGTCGTCGCAAATATGAACTTTCAATTGCGCCGGCCGACGAATGGGCTAGCCATCGCGCAGCAGAGGTCTATACTTCACCTGCGTTCTCTGCTGTAAACGACAGCGTGCAAAACATTCGCCTTGTCCCTTAATTACGACCACGGGGGCGCGACGAAGCCGGGAGTGCAAGTCCGCCTTGTAGCGGGAAGCCCGATGGCCTCACAACGTCCCCACTTGAACCCCGGGTTCAAGGTCGTTTCGCCCGCATCGTTCACGGCGGAGAATGCAAATCTGAAACGGCGCCTTCGGGCGCCGTTTCTTTTTGTGTGTCTGCAGCGCACGGCACGCGCACGCACAGCCCGGTCGCGCCATTGCTGCAACGACTGCGCCAACAAGACCTCATGCATGCGTGCGCAAAGCACAGCGTCGCCAGCGCTGCATGCGCATGCGCTCAGCGACCGGCGGGAGATTTGCCGGAGCGGGCGATCCGTCGGCACACGCGCCGCTAGGCAGGGGCGTCCACGCCATCGACAATATCCCTCTGCCTATCGCTGCGAGACACCATGACCGACGACAGAGACGCCTTGCGCCAGCAGTTGCGCGCACTGCGCCGTAGCCTGCCGGCAGCGCAGCGACTGGCCGCCGCCGATGCGCTGGCCGAGCGCCTGCTGGCGCTGCCGTTCGCGCCGCAGACCGGTGCGGTGGCCGGGTACTGGGCGATGGATGGCGAAATCGCGCTGCACCGTTGGCAACTGAGCCTGCCGGCCGGCGTACGGTATTGCCTGCCGGTGCTGGACGGGCGCGTCTTGCGCTTTGCGCCGTGGCGGCCGGGCCAGGGGCTGGTCAGCAACCGCTACGGCATCCCCGAGCCGGACGTGGCACGCACCGAGCTGCTCGCACCAGAGGAGATGGCGCTGGTGGTGACGCCGTTGACCGGCTTCGACGCGCAGTGCCGGCGGCTGGGCATGGGGGGCGGCTGGTATGATCGCAGCTTCGCGTTCCGGCACCGCCACACGCCGCCGCCCTGGCTGGTCGGCGTCGGCTTTGCCGCGCAGCAACTGCCCGCCTTGCCCGCCAAGTCGTGGGACGTGGCAGTGGATGCGATCTGCACCGAACACGCCACCTTCCTGAAAGACGACGCCGTTCCCGTATGACTGCCCGCAAGCGCTACTGGTTGATGAAGTCCGAGCCGGACACGTTTTCCATCGATGATCTGGAGCGCGTCGGCACCGAGCCGTGGAACGGCGTGCGCAACTACCAGGCGCGCAACTTCATGCGCGACGGCATGCATGTCGGCGACGGGGTGTTGTTCTACCACTCCAACTGCAAGGTGCCGGGCATTGTCGGCATCGCCAAGGTCGCCAGCGCAGCGTACCCGGACGACACCCAGTTCGATCCCAGATCCGACTACCACGACCCCAAGGCCACCCGCGAAGATCCGCGCTGGATACTGGTGGACGTGGCCTTCGAGCGCAAACTCAAGCGCACGATCGCACTGGACGAAATCAAGCAGCAGGCCGACGCACTGGGCGAAGGCTTCTCGCTGATCGCCCGCGGCAACCGCCTGTCGATCCTGCCGGTCACCGCCGCGCAATGGAAACTGTTGCTGGCGATGGAGTAGCCGGGAGTAGAGATTCGGGATTTGCGATTTGCAAATCCCGGCTCAGCCCAGCCGCTCTTGCGATTCCCCAATCCCGATTCCCCAATCCCGAGCCCCCAAATGTCCGAAGCAAAACGCCTGGCTGCCGAAAAAGCGATCGATTACGTGGAAGACGGCATGATCGTCGGGGTCGGTACCGGTTCGACGGTGGCCTACTTCATCGATGCCTTGGGCCGCATCAGCCATCGCATCAAGGGGGCGGTGTCCAGCTCCGAGCAGAGCAGCGCGCAGCTCAGGCGCCATGGCATCGAGGTGCTGGATCTCAACCACACCGGCAATCTGTCGCTGTACGTGGATGGCGCCGACGAGTGCGACCCGAACCGTTGCCTGATCAAGGGTGGCGGCGCGGCGTTGACGCGCGAGAAGATCATCGCCGAGGCCAGCGAGCGTTTCATCTGCATCGTCGACCCGAGCAAGCAGGTGCCGGTGCTGGGCAAATTTCCGCTGCCGGTGGAAGTGATTCCGATGGCGCGCAGCCTGGTGGCCCGCCAGATCCTGGCGCTCACCGGCGGTCAGCCGGTATGGCGCGATGGTGTGGTCACCGACAACGGCAACGTGGTGCTGGACGTACACAACCTGCAGATCACCGACCCGGTGGCGCTGGAGCGCAGCCTGAACCAGATTCCCGGCGTGGTCTGCGTGGGCCTGTTCGCGCGTCGCCCGGCCGATGTGGTGATCGTCGGTGGCGAGCCGCCGCAGGTGATCTGAGCGACCGCGCGCGTGCACGCGCATGCGCCGTTGCGGCCCGCGTTGCGAAGCGACAGCGGGCCGAACGCCTGTCACCTGCGATGACCGGGACGACGCACCACAGCAGCTTGACGCACGCAGCCGCTTGGCAGATGGTGCGGCATCCCCGTCCACTGGTATGCCGCATGCGCCGTCTTTGTCTCCTCACCCTTGCGTTGTTGATCCTGCTCAGCGGTTGCGCCAGCAGCGGCGGCACCTGGGTGGAACTGGCCGGCACGCGCTACCAGGTGGAGCTGGCGCAGAACGATGCCGACCGCGCCAAAGGCCTGATGTTTCGCGATGCCATGGCGGACGATCACGGCATGCTGTTCGTCCACGACCGCCAGGAACCGCTGGCGTACTGGATGAAGAACACCAAGATCGCGCTGGATATCCTGTACTTCGACAATGAGCGCCGGCTGGTGTCGCAGCAGCGCGACGTGCCGCCGTGTTCGGCCGGCGACGCCTGCCCGCCCTACCCCAGCAAGCGCCCGGCCCGTTACGTGCTGGAACTCAACGCCGGCCAGGCCGCCAAACTCAGCCTGCAGGACGGCGCCAGCCTGACCCTGAGCCCGGACATCCCAAAGCTCAAGTGAATCTCACGCGACAGGCCTTTCCTGTCAGGAAGTACCGGACTTGAACCACGCGCCGCTTGCCGACACTCTTGGCAGCATGGTCGACATGCTCCCACTTCCCCATTGGACCGCGCTCGCCAGCCTGGACGACGACGCAGTGCCGTTGATGTCCACCGCGCTGCTGATCGCGCGTGACGAGTATCCGCAGCTGGACGCCGAGCTGTACGACACGCTGGTGCAAAGCCACGTCGAGCATCTGCGCCGCGAGGTGGAGGCGATCGACCTGTGGCCGCTGAAGATGGCCGCGGTCAATCGGTATCTGTTCGACGAGCTGGGCTACTCGGGCAATCACGACGAGTACTACGACCCGCGCAACAGCTACCTCAACCAGGTCTTCGAGCGCCGCCTGGGCAACCCGATCTCGCTGGCGATGGTGCAGATCGAAGTCGCGCGCCGGCTGGGCATTCCGCTGGCGGGCGTGTCGTTTCCCGGGCATTTCCTCGTGCGTTTGCCGGTGGACGACGGCGTGCTGGTCATGGACCCGTTCAACGGCGGCCGCCCGCTGGGCGTGGACGAGCTGCGCGAGCGTGCGCGCCCGCACCTGGGTGGCGAGATTCCCGACGACCGCGCCCTGGCACAGATCCTCGACCCCGCGCCGCACCGCGCGATCCTGATCCGCATCCTGCGCAATCTGCACGGCGTCTATGCCGATGCCGAACACTGGGACCGCGCCGCGCGCAGTGCCGACCGCATCCTGAAGCTGGTACCGGACCAGCCCGAGGCGCTACGCGACCGCGGCATGGCCTATCTGCACCTGGGCCACCGCAACGGCGCACGCCACGATCTGTCGCGCTATCTGCAGCTCAATCCCGGTTCGCAGGACGCGGCCAATCTGCACGAGCATCTGGTCGAGCTGAACAGTCAGCGCGCGCGCGCGCACTGAAAACACAGCGTTCGAGGCCCTCGCCGGCGCCATGCGAACGTGTGCCGGCGATGTTGTGGTGCGAAAAACGCAGCGACCCAACTGAGCAGCCAAGGCACTAGAGCGGCTAATAAAACGTAGCGAGCGGTCGTCAGGTTAGTGCGGACAGCGCGCTCAGAACCGGAGTGTACGAGTGGTACATGCCGATCCCGAGCACTGCAGCGCCCGCCCCTGACGGCGGCGCAGTAGTTTTGTTAGCCGCTCTTAGTCGATCTCGACCATCTCGAAGTCGTCCTTGGTCACGCCGCAATCCGGGCAGGTCCAGGTGTCGGGAACGTCTTGCCAGGCGGTGCCCGGGGCGATGCCTTCTTCGGGGATGCCGTCGGCCTCGTGGTAGAGAAACCCGCAGACGACGCACATCCAGGTGCGGTAGGTGGTCGTGGATGTGTCGCTCATCGGATAATCGCGGTTACGCAACGGTGGGGCTGCATTGTCCCATCCCACCCACCGCTTCCGGAAGCGCTGCCATGCCCGACCTGCACAACGCCCGCGGCGTCTACCTCATCACGCCCGACGAACCCGACACCGCGCGTCTGCTCGCGCGCACCTTGCCGCTGCTGCCCGCTGTCACCTGGCTGCAGTACCGCAACAAGCAGGCCACCGCGGCGCTGCGCCTGGAGCAGGCCAGCGCGCTGCGCCAGGCCTGCGCTGCGCACGCCGTGCCGTTGATCATCAACGACGATGCGCAGCTGGCACGACAGGTCGACGCGCAGGGCGTGCACCTGGGCGAAGACGATGGCGAGGCGGCCGCCGCGCGCGCACTGTTGGGCGAGCAGGCCATCATCGGGGTGTCGTGCTACGACGAGATCGCTCGCGCGCGCGCAGCGGTCGCGGCCGGTGCCAGCTATGTGGCCTTCGGTGCGTTCTTCCCGACCACCACCAAGGTAACGACACGTCGCGCAACGCCTGCGTTGCTGCAACAAGCTGCAGCGCTGGGAGTGCCGCGCGTGGCGATCGGTGGCATCGCGGCTGCAAAGGTGCCCGAGTTGGTGAGTGCAGGTGCCGAGTTGATTGCGGTGGTCAGCGGCGTGTACGCCGCGCCGGACCCGCTCGCAGCAGTACAGGCATATCGGGCCGGGTTTGCACGATAGCGTAGCTGGCAGACGACCGACGACCGACGACAGAAGTTACCGGCGACACGCGCAAGCGAAGACACAAGACACCGTGACTCGAGTCGAAGCGTTGTTTATTGGATGCAGTCAAAAGCTAGGTGGGTCGAGGGCGCAGTGCCCTCACCGCTCGCAGGACACGCCGTGAATCCGTCCGTGGAGGGCCCTTGGCGGCATCCATGCCGCCAAGAGGCTCGCAATCGGCAAGGACACCGCACCAGGAAATTTGCCGGCTGTTTTCTTGAGAGCTTGTTGCTCGGCTTACGGTGGCAGATGAGACGTTTGCAGGTCGCGTGTTGAAAGCCTGTCCACTGCCCGGCTTGCGATAGGAAGGTGACGGGAAGCTGGTTGACGCATAGTGATTCGACCAGCGCACGCCATGCCCTGCTTGCAACCACGCACACCGACCATCTCGACTGGTCCTTGCCCGGCGACCGTCGCGGGACCTTACGCGGCATGGATGCCGCGTAAGAGCCTACAAGGACGTACTTGCGGCGTGTCCCGCGATGGTGGGCGGGCAAGGACCCCGCAGCAAACTCACAGCGTAGAGGGCGCGGCGAGGACCCCCACCAGAAAGTCAGTCGGTTGCTTTATCCAAAACCATGCACACCCACTATCTCGACTGGTCCTTGCCCGCCCACCGTCGCGGGACCTTACGCGGCATGGATGCCGCGTAAGAGCCTACAGGGACGTACTTGCGGCGTGTCCCGCGATGGAGGGCGGGCAAGGGCCCCGCAGCCAAGCTGCAGATCAACCGCTCTAAAACCAATCCATTCGCGCAACCAACCCTCAAATAGCGCGCACGAAGGGCGGCGTGACATACAGACAACCCGGCAGCGACGCGTGCCATCACGCGTCGCTGCCGGGACCGCCCTTGTTATCTGGCGCGATCAGAAGTCGTAGCTCAATGTCACCCGGCCCGAGCGCGGCGCCTGGTAGGCCACCACCTGATCCCAGAGCGGGTTGGTGGTGTTGTCGGGCAGCTGCGAGAACGGGTAGATGTTGGTTGCGGTCTGCTCGTTGGTGATGTTGAACACGTCAAAGCGCAGTGCCAGCTTGCCTGCGGCGAATGCCGGCTTGTAGGTCACGCCCATGTCGAGCTGCGCGATCCAGCCCAGCCGCCCCTGCGAGCCGGGAGGCGACGCCACGCCGGTGCCGGTCTCCGGGTTGTAGCAGTAGTGGTAGGGACCGCCGGTGATCGCGCTGCCACCGTAGCCAGCCGGGTCGGTGCCGGTGTAGTTGTCGCCGTAGTAGTTGCCCAGGCAATTGTGCGGCGCGCCCGAGATCAGGCTGAAGTTGGCCGACGCACCCCATTGCGGAGTGAACTGGTAGAAACCGAACAACTTGAGCTGATGGCGGTGATCGTTGGATTGATCGCCGTTGAAGTGTTCCATCAGCGCCGCGTGATCCCAGCTCTGCGTGGTGGAGACCGAGGCCTGGCCCTGATAGCTGCCCAATGCGCCGCCGCTGCGCCACAGGTCCGAACGCACCTGACCTTCGGTGGTGCCGTAGCTATGCGACCAGACGTAGTTGACCTTGGCATACCACTTGCCGTCGAACGGGCGTTCCAGGTTGAACTCGACTGCCGAGTAATTGCGCTTGAACTTCGGAAAACCCGCAGCCTCGCGGCTCACCGACACTTCATGGAACTGGCCATCGGTGCCGATCACGCCCCAGGTGTTCGTCTGGCCCGGATTGATCAACGATGCACCGGCGACCTGCGAGAAGTCGATGGTCACGCCCTGCGCGGCCGCCGCGGCGATCAATGCGGTATTGGAGACGTCGTAGTTCTGATCGTCGATACCCGCATTGAGGCGGCGATGCGTGCCGCGCACGCCCAGCACCCAGCCGGTCTCCAGCTGCTTGGTGAAACCGAGGATGACTTCGTCCTGGTTCTCGCCCTCGATGTCCTTGACCACTGCAGTGCGCACATCGGCGATGCGGCCGAAGCGCGAGTTGGCCGACACGGCCGACCCCAGCTGCTGCGCGAGAATCGGCGTGCCATCGGCGTTGATGCCGCTGTAGGTGAAGTAGGTATCGGTGGTGGTGGCCGGAGTGAACAGACTCACTGCCGACAGCGGCAGGCCGAGATAGTAACGGCCGACGTTGCCGAACACCTTCAGACTGGAATCGCCGTTGACGTCCCAACTGAAGCCCAGACGCGGCGCCCAGGCGTTATCCACTTCGAT
The DNA here is from genome assembly GCF_014199025.1 of Xanthomonas sp. CFBP 8152. Classification (NCBI taxonomy): domain Bacteria; kingdom Pseudomonadati; phylum Pseudomonadota; class Gammaproteobacteria; order Lysobacterales; family Lysobacteraceae; genus Xanthomonas; species Xanthomonas sp. CFBP 8152. Next base: position 546,928 of record NZ_JACHNO010000001.1, on the reverse strand, counting down.
ATAGGGGTCGCCGAACGGGGTGTAGTTGGTGAACTCGTCCTTGCGCAGGCCGATGCTCAACAGCAGGTTGTCGGTGACCTGCCACTTGTCTTCGATGTAGTACGCGCGTTGCTTGGCCTCGTAGGAGTACAGGCTGGTATTGATATTGCGTACCACGTAATAGCCGCTCGCCCCGTTGACGGGATCGACCAAACCGGGGCTCGGCGCGCCAATGCCGCCGGCTTCGTTGGCAGATTGACTGATCAGGCCATTGTTTTCCAGCCCGTAGGGATCGTTGGTCTGGCCGTAGGTCCACGCAAAGCCGGGGCCGGACAGCACCGAGCCCACGTCGATGCCTTCGGACTTCTGGTTGTCGATACCGAAGTTGAGGGTGTGGTGGCCGAGGCGCCATTCCAGATTCAGGCGCTGATTGTCTTTCTTGTATGCGCGATCCGGTGAACTGACCGAGGTGACCAGTTGATTGCCGATGCGCGGTGTGCCGCCGGTGTAGGCCGGATTCTGCAGCGCGGCGCTGTTGATGACGGGGCCGCCGGCCGCGTCGTAGTTGAAGGGGGTCAACTCGTCGGGCGTTTTCATCTTGCCGTACAGCGCGGTCACGGTGAGGTTGTCGCTGAGGTAGCCGGTGTACTTGCCGGTAAACAGGGTCGGGCCGGTCTTCCAGGTGGATTCGTCAGTGAAATAGCTGCCGCGCTGGCGATTGACGTAGTCGTAGCGGTAGATCGACCCGTTGGTCTCCGCCTCGTCGCTGGCGCCGGTCAGCTCGATCAGGTGGTTGTCGGTGATGTTCCAGTCCACCTTGGCGTACCAGCGTTTCTGCTTGTAGTCGTAATCGGTGAGGCCGCCGGTGCGGCCGTTGTCGGTGTCGCGATTGGTGCCGACGCGTACGCCGTCCGAATCCACCTGTTCGGCGGCCAGGAAGAAGAACAGCTTGTCCTGGATGATCGGCCCGCCCACGTAGGCGCTGTAGGTGGTCTGGTTGGCTTCGGCCTCGCTGGCCGGCTGATACAGGCCGTTGGCCGAGCGCGCGTAGCGGTAGGCAGCGTTGTTGGTCGTGCTGCCCTGGCTGTCCGGGCGCCAGTAGATGTCGCGCTGGTTGGCCTTGAGGCCGTTCGGCTCCCAGATCACCGCCGCGCCGAACTTCCACTCGTTGGTACCGCGCTTGCCGATCTGGTTGATCACACCGCCATTGGCGCGGCCGTACTGCGCGCCGTAGCCCCCGGTGAAGATTTCCTGCTGGTCGATGGCGCCATACGGCAAGGTCAGACCGCCCAGGTTGTTGCTGATGGTGGTGGTGTTGAAACCGTTGAGGTAATAGGCGTTTTCGCTGGCGGCCGAGCCACCGAAGCTGGGCAGCGAGCCGCCGAGCGGGCCATTGTCGAAGCCGCCGCTGTTGACCACCACGCCCGGTGCCAGCAGCGCGATCGCTTCGGCAGTGCGGCCCAGCGGCAGTTGCTGCAGCTGCTCGGCGGTGACCACGGTGCGGGTGTCCACGCTACTGACATCGATGGTGGTCAGGCCTGCGGCGGTGACGGTGACGCTGTCCAGGGTCTGCATGCTGCTCCCCGAGGCGGCCGCGAACGAGACGTCGGTGTTGGCGCCGACGGTGATCGCGACGTTCTCGCGGGTTTCCACCACCGCGCCATCGCGCTTGACCGTGACCTTGTAGGTGCCCAGTGGCAGATTGCCGGCGGTGTACCGGCCGCGCGCATCCACCGGCACTTCGCGGCTGAACCCGCTGTTGTTTTCCACCAGCACGCTGGTGCCGCTGCTCTGCCCCACGCTGCCGACGATGCTGCCGCTGGTGGACTGCGCGTGGACGCTCCCCATGGCCACGACCAGCGCCAACGCCAACGCACGCTTCTGGATACTACGGTTCATGCTGTCTCCCCAAGTCTGGAACTGTCGGCAACGCGACAAAAATGAACGGCGCCAATGGCTACCGGAATCACACTCTCTGAACATCTGCCGCAGGAGACCAATGACTGCGGGTCATTTGCTCATGCCAAACCGTCGATACCCTCCCGTTCGATCATAGGCAGCCGTATCGCCCTACCCGTCAGCTCCGACGGGTAGGCAGGCACCTGGTGGGTAGGCGGACGGGGGCCGCAAGCCTGACAATGGCGGGTGCGCCGCCTGCAGTCGGGCAGCGCCGCCCCCAATCGGTACCATTCAAGGATCTGCGCGCATGAACCACACCCGCTCCCACGCCCTGTTCGCCCAGGCACAGACGCTGCTGCCCGGCGGCGTCAACTCACCGGTGCGTGCATTCAAGTCGGTCGGCGGCGAGCCGTTCTTCGTGGCGCGCGCCGACGGCCCGTATCTGTACGACGTGGACGACAACCGCTATATCGACTACGTGGGTTCGTGGGGGCCGATGATTGCCGGCCACAATCACCCCGCGGTACGCGAAGCGGTGGAGCGCGCGATCCGCGACGGCCTGTCGTTCGGTGCGCCATGCGCGGCCGAAGTCACCATGGCCGAGACAATCCGTCGGCTGGTGCCGTCCTGCGAGATGGTGCGCATGGTCAATTCCGGTACCGAAGCCACGCTGTCGGCGGTGCGCCTGGCGCGCGGCGCCACCGGTCGCAACCGCATCATCAAGTTCGAAGGCTGTTACCACGGCCACGGCGACTCGTTCCTGGTCAAGGCCGGCAGCGGCATGCTGACCCTGGGCGTGCCGACCTCGCCGGGCGTGCCGTCCGGCCTGAGCGAGCTGACCGCCACCCTCTCCTTCAACGACTTCGAAGGCGCCACCGCCATGTTCGACGAGATCGGCGCCGACGTGGCAGCGGTGATCATCGAACCGGTGGTCGGCAACGCCAACTGCATTCCGCCGCAGGCCGGTTATCTGCAGCACCTGCGCACGCTGTGCACCCGGCATGGCGCGCTGCTGATCTTCGACGAGGTGATGACCGGTTTCCGCGTCGCGCTCGGTGGCGCGCAGGCGCATTACGGAGTGACCCCGGACCTGAGCACCTTCGGCAAGATCATCGGCGGTGGCATGCCGGTGGGCGCGTACGGCGGCCGGCGCGACTTGATGGAGCAGATCGCTCCCGCCGGCCCGATCTATCAGGCCGGCACCTTGTCCGGTAACCCGGTGGCGATGGCGGCTGGCCTGGCGATGCTGGAGCTGGTGCAGGAGCCGGGCTTCCACGACCGCCTGAGCGAAGCCACCAGCGTGCTGTGCGAGGGGCTGGAAGATGCCGCGCGCGCCGCCGGCGTTGCCGTCACCACCAACCAGGTCGGCGGCATGTTCGGCTTGTTCTTCACCGACGACATCGTGGAGAGCTACGCGCAAGCCACCGCCTGCGACATCACCACCTTCAACCGTTTCTTCCACGCGATGCTGCAGCGGGGCGTGTATCTGGCGCCGTCGGCGTACGAGGCCGGCTTCATGTCCAGCGCGCACGATGCGGCGGTGATCGACGCCACGCTGGCCGCCGCGCGCGAGGCATTTACGGAAGTGGCGCACTGAGGCGTCTTCAGACGTCGCGCTGCCTGCAAAGTGGCTCGGGCACGCAGACCTGGTGTTGCGTGAAAGCGAGGCGTGCTTCGCGGTGGTCCGCGAGGCACGCGCCATCGGCGATGCCTGACGTGATTTTCCAGGTCCGCGCCGACGCTGAACAGGCACGGCGCCGGCATCGCGTCCGGCTTCATGCGTCTGGACGGACTAGGTTGCTGCCCGGCGCTTGCGCACACCCTGCGCCATCGCTTGCTGCATTCAGGCGGCGGCGCGGCGACACGCTTTGCTTTTGTCTTGTGGCTGTCATACCTTTCTGAAAGGTGTCCACGGATGGGCATGGGTGGGGACCCTCGAAGCAGCCGATCTGCCGTCGTCGCCGGTCACGGTGACGCCATCTGCATCGCCGCTGTTTCATCACGATCTGCAGCGTGTCGAGCCGGCGCGCTGCCGACGCTTGCCAGGGCCGCCCTCGCCTCATGCTCAAGCCTGTTGCGTTGCTCACACCGCGCCCCTCACCGTCGCGCGATTCCGCCCTTCCCGATTGGCTGCTTGCCAGCAAGCTGGAGCCACCGCTGCCGCGTGCCGGGGCTGTGGTGCGCGGCGCCTTGCTGGCTGCGCTGGATCACGCCCAGGCCCGGCCACTCACCCTGCTGCTGGCACCGCCCGGATTCGGCAAGACCACGCTGCTGGCGCAGTGGCATGCGCAGCTGCGCGCGCACGACCACATTGCGGTGTCCTGGCTGTCGCTGGACGAAGAGGACGCCGATGCCGCGCGCTTCCTTGGCCATCTGGCGTTGGCGATCCAGTACGCCGGTGCGGATCCGGCACTGTGTGCGGCGGTGCTGCACAACCGCGACCAGGATCCGCGCGAAGCGGTGACCTTGCTGATCCGCGCGTTAAGCGCTGCGCCCCGGCGCATCAGCGTGATTCTCGACGATTACGACCGGCTCGGCAGCGGCATCGTCGACGAGCTGGTGCTGCGCCTGGTCGAACACGGCGGCGGACGTCTGCACCTGTTGCTGGCCACCCGGCGCGTGCCGGCACTGCCGCTGGCGCGGCTGGACCTGCAGGCGCAGCTCAGCCGTCTCGGCAGTGCGCAGCTGGCACTGGATGAGTCCGAAGCGCAGGCATTGCTGGGTCCTCAGGTACCGGCACCGGTCGTGGACGAATTGCTGCGCTACACCGAAGGCTGGCCGGTGGCGCTGCATCTGGCGCGCTTGTGGCTGGAAGGCGGCGCGCAACGTCAACAGGAAGTGGCCGCGCGTTTCTCCGGCCGCAGTGCGCAGATTGCCGCATATCTGACCGAACAGGTGATCAACGATCTGGATGCAGACACGCGCGATCTGCTGTTGCGGACCAGTCCATTGGAGCGCGTCAACGCAGCGCTGGCCGATGCGGTGCGCCAGCGCGACGACAGCGGCCGCCTGCTGGCGCGGCTGGAACACTTCCACGGCCTGCTGGTACCCATGGATGGCGAGCGCGAATGGTTCCGCTATCACCCCTTGTTTGCCGACTTCCTGCAGCAGCTGCTCGATCGCGAACATCCCGGTCAGGCCACGCAACTGCATCAACGGGCCGCACGCTGGTTTGGCGATCGTCAGCACCTGGCCGAAGCGGTGCGGCACGCATCGCGTGCCGAGTGCGGCGATCTGGCAGCCAGCTACATCGCGCGCGCCGGCACCTGGCAATTGTTGCTGACTCACGGCACGCACGCGGTGCGCGCGCTGCTGCGGCATTTCGAACACCGCACCATCCGCGACACCCCGGCGCTGAATCTCACCCAGGCGCATCTGCACGCAAAGCTTGGCGAGTTCAGCCATGCGCGCCTGCTGCTGGAACGTTTCCGCGACTTCCCGGCTGCGCTGCGCGAGCCCTTGCAGCGCGACTACACGGTGGTGGTGGCACTGTTGCGCGACCGCCTCGACGAGATCTGCGGCAATCCGCATGGCCTGACCCAGATCGCCGCGCAAGCCGCCGCGCTGGACGAGGACGACCATCTGGGCCGTGGCATGTTGCTGTGCATCTGTGCCACCATTGCCATTGCGCAGGGCGCCTTTGCAGTGGCCGAACGCTACGCTCTCAACGCACGCGATGCGATGCAGCGCGGTGGCAGCGGACCGGGCGCGAACCAGGCGCTATTGGCGCTGGGCCAGAGTTTTTTCTATCGCGGACAGCTCAGCGACGCCGAAGCCTGTTACCGACAGGCCCTGAACTGCTGCGCCCACGCCCCGCAGCTGGATCGCGTCCTGGAGGCGGCCGGCCAATGCCTGCTCGCACAACTGCATTACGAACGCGGCCACCACGACGAAGCGGCCGACCTGCTGCATCCGGCGCTGGAATTGCTGGAACAGCACGACGGCAGCATGGATGTGCTGGCCGCCGCCTACGACACCGCGCTGGGACTGGAGCGCGTACGCGACCACAGCGGGCGCAGCGCATTGCCGCTGCTCGAACACATCGAGCAGATTGCCCACGGGCGCAAGCTTACGCGGCTGTCGGAGCTGGCCGCAGCGTGGCGCTTGATGCTGTTGCTGGAACATCCGGGCAATGCCGCAATCGATGTGCTGATCGCACGTACCGGCGGCGAATCCGGACTGGCGCATACGCTGCGCTCGCCCCACCGCTGGCGCGATCGCGCGGCGATGGGCTTTGCGCTGGCACGCTGGCATCGGCTGGCCGGACGCAGCAGCGCCGCGCTGACCATCCTGGGCCAGATCGAACAGGCCTGCCTGTCCAACGACAACCTGTGCCATCTTGCGCGCACCCGCGCACGCATCGCCCTGGTGCTGCAGCAGCGCGGCGAACTGGCTGCAGCGCTACCGCATCTGTACAGCGCGCTCGATCATGTTGCCCTGACGCAGAGCTGGCAGGCGATCGTCGAACTCGGCCTGCCGGCCAAGGCGATGCTGCGCTCGCTGCGTCAACACGACCCGCATACCGTCGGCGGCACCACCCGCGCACTCACCATCCAGGCCCTGCTCGAACGCCTCAGCGGTGACGAGGACCCGGCTGGCGACATCTTCAGCGAGCGCGAGCTGGAAGTGCTCGCGCAACTGGCGCGTGGGTACTCCAACAAACAGATCGCCCGCTGTCTGCACCTGTCGGAAAACACGGTCAAGTTCCATTTGAAGAACCTCTATCGCAAGCTCGATGCACGCAGCCGCGAAGGCGCGTTGGCGCAGGCCTCGCAACGCGGACTGCTGCGCGCAATGGCACCGCCAGGCGGGTCGGAGACGGCGCCGGGTTGACCGCCGGTGCCGGCGCTATGCGCCTGTGGTGATGGCCGAAGGCGTTGGCTCGCACACCAGGGAGCTGGCCTTCCACGCAGAGAATCGGCGGTGCTGGATGGAGCTGACGATTGCCGCCTTCAGCATCCCGCAGATCGCCAGCGACCGCGCCTTCGCGCGTCGATACAACGGGCTTGGCGGCCGGGAGCAGTGGTAAACCCTGCATGCGACAGCAAGCTGGGAGTCTAGCTCGTGATCCAGAAGCTGCCCGGCTACGAGAACAGGTGAGCGTGGCGCGACAGCGCGCCTCCATTCCACCACGTCACTCGCGTAGCCGATAGCACGCACCTGCGGCACGTGACACCTCATCCGAAATGCAGCGTACCCTTCATCATCGCCCAGTGGCCGGGGAACGAGCAGAAGAAGGTGTAGTCGCCGCCCTTGCTCAACTTGCTGGTGGGAAAGCTCACCGTGGTGCTGTCGCCGCCGCCGATCACCTTGGTGTGTGCGATCACGCGCGCGTCGGCCTTGGGCAGATAGCTGTCGGCAATGGTGGAGCGTATGCCGGCATTGGCCACTGCCTGGAAGTCGGCGGACTTGGTCAGCACCCAGTTGTGCCCCATCACCGTGGCGGCCATCTTGCCGGAGTGCTTGAGCGTGAGGTCCACCTGCGTGCAGTCGGGCGCCAGCGTGATCGCGCTCTGGTCGAACTTCATCTGATCGTTGCCGGTGATGGTGACGGCGCAGGTGCGCGCCCATGCCGAAGGCGCCAGCAGCACCAGGCCGAGCACGGCAATTGTCGAAAACACTTTCAAGGGAACACTCCTGCGTTGAAGGATGCGCGACGCACGCTGCGTCTGTCCACGCCAGCGCATTCGCATGCGCCGGTAGTGCCAGAGTAACGCCTCATGCATACCGGAAAAAAGTATCCATCGGGTCATGCACAGCGGCCGTGGCGTCCGGCAGTGGCAATGGGCCGCGCTTGCCGGCGATCACCTGCACGAAGGCCTGCTTGAAGCGCGCCATTTCCGCGTCGGTGCCGACGGTGATGCGCGACCAGGTCGGCCACACCGGCCAGCTGCGCCCGATGAACACGCCATGGGTGGCCATGTCGTCCTTGAAGCCGGCGGCAGGGCGCTTCACGTCGACCATGAAGCAGTTACTCTCCGAAGCGGTGCAGGCGTAACCCTGCCTGGCGAGAAATTCCATCACGTCCTTGCGTGTGGCCGCGGTGCGTGCGCGCCGCTGCGGCACCAGTGCGGGATCGCGTAGGCTGGCCAGGCCTGCGGCGGCGGCGGTCACCGGCAGGCTGTTGACGCTGTAGAACATCAGCTTGGCCAGCAGGTCCGGGCGCGCGGCCGCATAGCCCAGGCGAATGCCGGCCATGCCGTAGAGTTTGGAGAAGGTACGCAACACCACCACGTCCTCGCCCGCGGCGACCATGTCGACCACGCTACTGGTGCTCTGCGCAAAGTGGATGTAGGCCTCGTCGACCACCAGCACGCTGCCCTTGGGCTTGTGCGCCAGTGCGTAATCCAGATCCTTGCGCGCGGTGACCGAGCCGGTGGGATTGTTGGGATTGCAGATGTAGATCACGCCGGGGCTGGCGTCGGCGGCGCACATCGCCTGCACATCATGCGAGAAGTCCCTGCGCAGCGGCACCTTGATCAGCTTTGCGCCATTGCGGGTGGCGGCGCGCCAACCGGATTCGTAGGTGGGATCGGCAGTGACGAGCGCTGCGCTGGGCGAGGTGAACGCCAGCATCGTGTAGTCCAGCGGCTCGGTGGACCCGGCGTAGGCCATCAGGTGAGTGACCGGCAGTTTCAGCTCGGCGGCCAGGGTCTCCATCAGTTCCATCTGCACATCGCGCAGGTAGCGTCCGCCTTGCGGCGCGATCTGCGCGATGGCCTTGACCGCAGCAGCCGACGGGCCGTCGGGAAACTCGTTGGAGCCGATCATCACCGGCGACAGCGCACTCGCCGGTGTCGGCACGATGGCGGCGGAGCGTTCGGCGGCGCCGGCCAGCAGCGGCAGCGCACTCGCACCGGCAGCGCCGGCAAACAGCGCGGAGTCACGCAGGAACGTGCGGCGCGATAGAGCAGTTTTCATGACAACCTCCAGCAGGACGACAGCACGGATTCAAGGACGAACGGCGACCACTTCGATTTCCACCCGATACAACGGATTGCCGAGCGCGGCGATCTGGAAGGCCGATCGCGCCGGCAGATTAGGCTGCTCCTTGGTGCCGAAGAACTGGCGGTAACCCTCCATGAAACCGTTGAAATCCATCTTGCCGCCCATTGCCGGATCGCCGACCAGAAACACCTGCATCTTCACCACATCGCCCATCCCCAAGCCGAGCGCTGCAAGTTGCTGCTTGATCTGATTCAACACGCTCACCGTCTGCGCCTTGGTGTCGCCATATGCGGTAGCCGAGTCCTTGGGCGCACTGGCATCCACCACCGCCGGCACCTTGCCGCTGACATAGACGGTGGCCTTGCCGGCGGGAATTTCCACGGCGGCGGCGATGGGGAAATCGCTGTTGGGGATCTTGTGGCGGATCACTTCGGCGGCATGCGCCGCGGCCAAACCCGCAGACCACAACATGGCGGCGGTGAGAACGGCAGTCACTGGACGGGACATGGCAATTCCTTGCATGAGAGAAAGAGGGAGAATCAGTGGCGCAGCAACTTGACGTCGTCGATGGTGACGCGCTCGGCATGATCATTGCCGAAGTGCGTGCGCACATAACTCACCACCTCGGCCACCTGGCGGTCGTTGAGCATCTCGCCGAAGCCGGGCATGCCGGCGTGGCCGTCGAGCACCATCATGGTGACGTAGGGGCCGGCGGCCAGCTTGGGATTGCCGGCAAGCGCGGGATACTCGCCCGCACCTTGCGCGCCACGCCCGGCCGGCATGTGGCAGCCCTGACAGATTGCCTGGTAGACATCCTGACCGGAGGCCTTGGCAAAGCCCTGTTGCGGGAAGAGCTGGGTGGCATCGGAACTCTGCGCCCGGGCGTCGTACGCGCCCGGTGGCAACAACAACGCAGCCATCGCAATGACGAACGTGGCAGCAGCCAATCGTGGTAACAGGCTCATGCGCGACCTCCTCCGGCCAGCACTTTGCGATGCAGACGGCCCACGACATCGTGCGCGGACAGGATCGCGCCTTCCTGCCAGGCCGGGATATAGGAGACGTGTTCACCGGCCAGCGCCAGGCGCCCATCGATCTGGCACAGCGGCGTGTAGTGTTGCGCACGCGCCTGCTCGCTCCACATGCCGAAACAGCCATGCGTGAACGGCACGCGGTGCCAGCCGACCGAAATGCCGTTCTCGAACTCGCGCGGATACTGCGGATGCAGCTGCGTGCCGTATTCGACCACCTTGCGCACGCGCTGTTCGGGGGGCATCGAGGTGAACTGATAGGCGTCCAATCCCCATACATACGCACCGAGCAGCACGCCCTTGCCGGGGCTGTGATAGTTGGTGCTGGGATAGCTGATCATGCTGATCGGCAGATCGGTGTAGCTGATGCCGCCGTAGATGGCTTCGTCCTCTTCCCAGAAGCGGCGCTTGAATTGCAGCCCCACTTTCACCGATGCCGCATATGGCACCTGGCCGATCGCGGTGGTCATCGCGTCGCTGGCGGTGACCGGAAGACGGCTGAGCACCGATAACGGAATCGTGCAGATGCACCAATCGGCACTGGCGATGCGTTCTTCGCCGCCGCGCGCGGCATCCTGCCAGGACACCCGCACACCGTTGCCATCCTGATCGATCTTGGTGACCTTGGCGTTGTAGGTGATGGCATCGCCGAGCCGGGACGCGAACGCCTTGCCGATCTGGTCCATGCCGCCCACCGGCTGGAACATGGTGGTCTGCATTTCGTAGTTGTTGCCGGCCGCCAGCGTGGTCCACAGGCGCGAACGCAACACGTCCTGCACGCTGAAAGGATCGGAGAACTCCGGCTTGCCCGACAGGCCGCCCCCGGGATAACGCGCAAAACCGCGCCGCTCGCTGCTCTCCTTGCCTTTGACGTAGCCGAACTTCTGGTCGAGCGCGCCCCATGTCCGTAAGGACTCCAACAATATTTCCTGATCTTCGCGGCTGACGCTCTTGTCCAGGCCCTGCTGCTGCGTGCACTTGGCCAGCAACTCGGAAACGTGGCCCTTGTAATCGGCATCGATGGCGCGAAAACGCTGCGGCTTGCCGCCAAAGCCTTGTTGGCTGTGCAACAGCGCGTTGTAGTTGACCTGGTTGAACGCCTCCAACGCCACACCGAATTGCTTGCAGTAACCCAGCACCGCCTTGTGATGATGCGGAATGCGCCACGGTCCTGGGTTGAGGTACAGCCCGTCGTCGAACTGACAGTGCTGGGTCGCGCCACCCAGTTCGGTGTAACGGTCGCCGCCGCGCAGCGTCCAGTTACGTCCGCCCGGGCGGTCGTTGTATTCCAGCAACTGCACGCGGTACCCCGCCTTGCGCAGTTCGAACGCCGCCGCCATGCCGGCCAGCCCCGCCCCCAGAATCAGCACCGAGGCGCCCTTCGGGTCGCCATCCAGCTGCAACGGTCCTGTGTAATCGGATTCGGCCGCCATGCCCAGGCTGCTCATCGCCTGATACATCATCGCGCCGCCAGCGGTCATGCCGATGCGCGCCAGCAGTTGCCGCCGCGTCATCGCCCCGGAGTGATTGCCTTGCATCAACGCGTAGTCCTTGCATGTCATGGATCGAGTAGGACTGACACCACCGATGGCGGGGGCGGCAGCGATGCCGCCCCCGCCATCACCTCAGAATGTGTAGGACAGACTGGCAAACAGCTGGCGCGGTGCGATCAGCTGGTAGGAGCCGGAACTTTCGTTCGGGAACACCGCACCGATCGCATCGTCCTTGTCGAACAGGTTGTAGACCGACAACTGCAGTCGCCCACCGGACAGAAATCCCGCATCCTCGCCCTGATAGCCGACGCTGCCGTTGACGATGAAGGTGGAATCCACCCGGTCGGTATTGAGCGTGTCGCCGTAGCGCTTGCCGGTGTACTTGGTGTCGAGGTTGGCGAAGAAATGCTCGCCTTCCCAACTGCCGTTGACGCTGAACATCACCTTGGGCGAATCCGGCACTTCGTTGCCTTCCACCTGCACCAGGTTGCCGCTGACCGGACCGAAGTAGTTGTCCTGGAATTCGGATTTGTTCCAGGTCAACGACGCACTCAACCGCCAGCCCGGTGCCGGCTTCCACATGCCGGACACCTCCGCACCATAGGTCTGCACATCGCCGACGTTGGCGTAGATGGTGGGTGCGACCACCAGCGGGTCCGGGTCGGTCAGCGCGATGATGCGGTTCTCGTAATCGATCTTGTAGGCGGCGATGTAGCCGCTCCACTGGCTGGATTCGGCGCGGATGCCGATATCGATATTGGTGGACTCCTCCGGCGCGATATCCGGATTGAAGGCGCCCGAGGTCAGCGCCAGCCGTGGCGCCGAGCTGAAGTTTTCCGCGTAGTTGGCGAACACCTGCACGCCCTCGGCAAGCTGGAAGCTGGCGCCGACCTGGGGCTGGAACCAGTCGCTGTTCTTGATGGTGACATCGCGGCGCACACCGACATTGAAGTCGTCGAGGTTGGCGATGCCGTTGTAATCGCGTTTGACATCCAGCCCCTTGGCGCCGAACTCCATGGTGAGCCGGTCGTCGAGCAGGCGCAGCGTGTCCTTGATGTAGAGCTGCTTCACCTCGGTGGAGAAGTGATTGTCGTAGTAGATGACGATCGGCAGCGCGCCCTTCAGCAGCGCGCCGGTGGCGGGGTCCAGGTTGTACAGCGGGCGCACCTGGTCGAAGTCGTAGTTCTCGTACCACGCACCGACTTCGAGCTTGTTGTGCTCGGTCTCCCACGATACTGCGGTGGTCACACCATAACGATCGCCACCCATGATCTCTTCGCGCCGGGTCATCGCGCCGACATTGGTGACATTTCCGTTGGCATCGACGATTTGCGGGTCGTTGATGGCGATATCGGTGCGCCCCGGCGTGCCGGCGATGGCGTCGTTGTACAGGCCGGTGGCCGTGCTCGGCGGCGTGCCGCCGACGCCGTATCCATGCTTGTTTTCGTAGTAGCCGGTGAAGGTGAAACCGATCGCATCGTTGAACAGGAAATCGCCGTGCAGGCTGAGCAGCGAATCGCGACGGCCGTTCTGCCATTCGCTGTAATGCTCGGCATCCACTTCCGGATTGCCGGTGATGCGTTCGTGCAGATCCCACGCCACCGAACCGTCGGAGTTGTACGACTGCACGTCGTAGTCCTTGCGGTTGTTGTAGATCCAGCCCAGGGTCAGGTTGCCCACGTCCCAGGCCTGGCGGATCTTGGCTTCGAAGTGATCGCTCTTCTGCGTGGCCGGCTCCATGTCCCACACCCCGCCCTGCGTGCGCGAGGCAGACAGATACGCACTGGGACCGCCGTCCCACCAATCCGGCGTATCCAGGCGCACGAAGCTGCGCACCAGATCGTCCGAGCCGACGGTCTGGGTGAGCTTGCCGCTCCAGCTGTCGCCGCCCTTCGGCGGCAGGCTGGTGTAACGGATCGCACCGCCGAGTGCGTGATACGAGGGCTGGGTTACATCGCCGGAGCCGGCCGACACGGTGACGTCGAGCAGGTTCTCGCTGGACACGTAACGGGTGATCGGGCCGCCTTCGCGGGTGTCGAAGGTTTCGATCGGAATGCCGTCCAGGGTCACGCCGATCTGGTTGGCGGAAAAGCCGCGGATGGTCATCGAGTCGCCGAACTCGTACAGCCCGAACGGATCGGTGGTCTGCACGTTCACGCCCGGCAGGCTCGCCAGTAGCTGCTGCGGTGCCACGCCGGGCACCTGCGCCTGGATTTCGTCGACGGAGATGGAGGCAGTGGTGCGCGTGGAACCGGTGCCGACCACGCTGACCGCGTCCAGCGTGCGCGCTTCCTGTGCCAGAACGGGCAGGCTGTGTGCGCCAGCCAGCACCAAGGTCATCGAAGCCAGCGTGCGACCACGCGTGGCGGTGGTGAGAATGGTGGCGACCGACGCCGCCAACTGATCGGTGTTCAAGCGCTTGCGCATGCAATCGACCCCTGGATGGTGTGACGTGCTGAGTGACCGGGCCCGCTCCCCAAGACCGGCTGACGCCGCGGATGCGGCATGCATCGACCATACCCAGCGCAGTTCCGCCGCGAGCGCCGCGCGGAGGGTAGGGGCGGCGCGGGCGGGTAGGTTGCGGCCGAATTCAACGATCTGAATGGGCGCCATGCCCACCCACCTGTTTGCCTGCGGACATACCCGGTCTTGCACGCTTGCCAATGCCGCGGCGAATCGACAACGCTACGCAGCCGCATCCCGAGTCCGCCCATGCCGTCTGCAGCACCGTCCCTGCTACTGCTCGATTTCGACGGTGTGCTGGCCAGCTACTCGCGGCCGCGTCGTTTGGCCGCGCTTGCCGACGCGGCGGGGTGCACGCCCGAACGCGTGCAACAAATATTGTTCGAGCAAGGTCTGGAGCGCGCCTACGATGCCGGCATGATCGAGACGTCGGCCTATCTGGCCCAGCTCAGCGAGGGGCTTGGCGGCGTGATCGATCGCGCCGCGTGGATCGACGCGCGCGTGGCGGCATGCCGCGCCGAGCCAGCGATAGTGGCGCAGGTACTGGCGGTGTCGGCAACGACCCCAGTGGCGGTGCTCACCAACAACGGGCCGTTGATGGCCGAAGCGATCGAGCGGATCGTATCGCCGCTGTTTCCGCTACTGCGGGACCGCGTGCTATGCAGCGGCGCGCTCGGCGGCCGCAAGCCGGAGCTGCCGGTATATCAACGCGCGCTCGCCCAGCTCGGTGCGACCGCGTCGCGCACCTTGTTTGTCGACGACCTGTTCGTCAACGTGCGCGGCGCGCGTGCGGCCGGCCTGCATGCGGACACGGTACGCGATGCGCGCGGCTTGCGGCGGGTGTTGAAGCGGTATGGGCTGGGGTGAAGGGCCGGGATTGGGGAATCGGGAATCGGGAATCGGGAATCGTTGAGCATCGCGGAACACCGATTACCCGCACGGATCACGCAAGACGCTGCTCGCAGCATTGAACGCGTCGGCGTCCACGATCATGGACAGCGTTGGCGCCTTGAGTCGGTGTCGGGTTAATGACGAACGCAGAAGCGAGCCCCTCTCCCGTCGGGAGAGGGGTTGGGGTGAGGGTACGGTAGAGCGATAAAACTCAAACCTCCATGACCCCGCCGTGATCCAATCGCTGCTGCAAGAGGGCTGCATCGCGCGATACGCAATCCGCATCAGCTACGCAGCGCTGTCTTCATGCAGATCCTGCAGCTGCCGCGCAAGTACGTGCGGCAGCAATGCCACGTGCCCTGACAGGCCTGGCGCGGATCGCGAAAAACAACGATCCGCGCCTCCTGCCCCCACCGCGCTCACCGGCACAGCGCTGGCCGCGATGGCGCACGAAAGCGCAGCCGGCGATCACCGCTGCGCGGCGTACTCGGCAACGGCCAGCCGCAGACGCGCCAGGCCATCGGCCAACTCGGCATCGGTCAGATTGAGTGCCGGCACGAAGCGCAGCACATCCGGCCCCGCCTGCAACAGCAACACGCCATGGCTGGCGGCGAAATCCAGGATCGCACCGGCCTGCCCGGCATGCGCCGGCGCCAGCACCGCGCCCAGCATCAGGCCGCGCCCGCGGAGCTGTGCGAACAGGCCGAACTCGGCATTGAGCGCCTCCAGACCGGTGCGCAGCGCCGCCGACTGACGCTCTACATTCTCGGCGATCTGCGGCGAAGCCAGCTTGCGCAGCGCCACGCGCGCCACCGCCGCGGCCAGCGGATTACCGCCGAAGGTGGTGCCGTGCGCGCCGAACTGCATGATCTCGGCCACCTTCGGGCCGGCCAGCATCGCGCCGATCGGGAAACCGCCCCCCAGCGCCTTGGCCAGCGTCACGATGTCCGGCGTCACCTGCTCCTGCCAATGCGCGAACAGCGTGCCGGTGCGGCCCATGCCGCACTGGATCTCGTCCAGCACCAGCAGCGCATCGTGCCGGTCGCACAGCGCACGCACGCGGCTCAGGAAACCCGGCGCGGCCGGCATCACCCCACCCTCGCCCTGGATCGGCTCGACCATCACCGCAGCCACATCGCCCGAGGCCATGGCCGCCTCCAGCGCCGCCACATCGTTGAAGTCCACATAGCGAAACCCGCCAGGCAGCGGCTCGTAGCCTTCCTGGTACTTGGGCTGCGCGGTCGCGGTGACCGCAGCCAGGGTGCGCCCGTGGAAGCTGCCGCGGAAGGTCACGATGACGCGCTGGTCGGCCGGGCGGCCCTGACTGCTGGCCCACTTGCGCACCAGCTTGATCGCCGCTTCGTTGGCCTCGGTACCCGAATTGCACAGGAACACCTTGTGCGCGAAGCGCGAAGCGGCCACCAGCTCTTGGGCCAGTTTCAGCGGTGGTGCGCTGAAGAACACATTGCTGGTGTGCCACAGCTTGCCGGCCTGTTCGGTCAGCGCGGCCATCAAATCCGGATCGTTGTGGCCCAGCCCGTTGACCGCAATGCCGGCGGACAGATCCACATACTCGCGGCCCTGGTCGTCCCACACGCGACTGCCCTGACCACGCTCCAGCACCACCTGGCGCGGGCGGTACACCGGCAGGTAGTAATGCGCGAGGGACAGGGGCGAATCGGCAGCGGTGCTCATGATGGTGGGTCGCAGAAGCGGAGGGAGAACGCGCATTCTCGCGCATTCGCCGGCCTGCGGCACAATGCACGGATGCGCCCCTTCTCCGATCCTCAGCTCACTCCTGCCACCGACCACGGCTGGCGCCGGCAATGGTTCGACATCATCTACCGGCACGACACCCGTCCGTCGCGCAATTTCGACCTGATGCTGGTGGTGGCGATCCTCACCAGCGTGGTGGTGATCATGATCGACAGCGTGCCGCGCATCCATTCGCATTCGGCGCACTGGCTGGTGCCGCTGGAATGGGCGTTCACGGCACTGTTCACCATCGAATACGCGTTGCGCCTGGCGGTGGTGCGGCGCCCGCTGCATTACGCACTCAGCGTATGGGGCGTGATCGACCTGTTCTCGATTCTGCCCAGCTATCTGTCGTTCTTCGTGCCGGGCGCGCAGACGCTGCTGGTGGTGCGCGTACTGCGCATCCTGCGCCTGTTCCGCATCCTCAAGCTCACCCGCTACGTCGAAGAAAGCGGACAACTGGTGGACGCGCTCTGGCGCAGCCGGCGCAAGGTGCTGGTGTTCCTGTTCAGCGTGCTCACCATCACCGTGATCGCTGGCGCAACGATGTATGTGATCGAAGGCCCGCAACACGGGTTCACCAGCATCCCGACCAGCATGTACTGGGCCATCGTGACGATGGCCACGGTGGGCTTCGGCGACCTGGTGCCGCAGACCACGCTGGGCCGTTTCCTCACCTCGGCCTTGATCCTGATCGGCTACAGCATCATCGCCGTGCCCACCGGCATCTACACCGCCGAACTGGCCAGCACGTTGCGCGAAGGCGGCCACGCCGGCAAGCGCGACACCCGCAATTGTCCGCGTTGCGGGCTGGAAGGCCATGCGCCCGATGCACGCTATTGCCGGCAGTGTGCCGAGCCGCTGCCGGAGATCTCCAACGGCTGACCCGGTGCTACGGGCTGAAGCGACGACTGCGGCCACCGATCATTGCCCGCAGTCGGCTTTGCGGTTCCCATCAGCACACGACCAAGCCGGCAGGTGCAGTGCCCTCGCCGCTTGTGGAGCCCTTGGCGGCCTGGATGGCGCCACCGAGCCTCCGGGGACGGATTCGCGGCGTGTCCCGCGAGCGGTGAGGGCACCGCGCCCTCGACCAGTTCTGCTTGAGACCATCTAACGACGCTGAAGGTCAAGATCAGCGTCTTGGAGGATTGCACAATCACCTGCTCGATGCGCTTACTCAATGCGATACAGATGCATGCACAGCATCAATGCGACATGCGATTGCTCATGTCGATCAGATCGTTGTAGCTGGCCAGCACAGCCTGGCGCGTGCCGCCCGGTGGGAGCGAGCCGCTTTCCAGCAGCATCTGCTCGCTCTTGTTCAATGGTGTCTTGGTACGGATACGCTCGACCAGTCGTCCGGACTCGCGCGCGAGCTTGTCGGCGGAACGTTCCATGTGGCCCCACATCGCATCGCCCTGGCCGACCTTGGCCTTTTGCGCCTCTTCCAGAATGCCTTGGTAGCGCGCGAGCTGGGACTGCGCTGCGGCAAGATCCGGCGTGTCGCTGTCGAGCACCTGCACCAGCTGCTTGCCCTCGCCGATGATCTTCAGGTGATACCAGGAGGCGCTGCGGCCTTCTTCCTTTTCGATCGCATCGATCTGCGCCTGACGACGCGTGTCTTCATTGTGTTCGAGTGCGCTATTCATGGCTTCGCCGGCTTCGAAGAATGCGTGATAGGCCTGCATCAACGGCGCGTGCAGCGCCTTCATGCCCTTGCCGTCGTCGCGCAGATAATCCTCGCGATCGTAGTAGCGCACCGCTTCGCCGATACGCTCGTTGAGCGTGGTGAAGCGTTCCTGATAGGTCTTGGCCACCGGATCGAGCTGGGGGTTGGCGGGCGTTTGCGCCAGTGCCGCGGTCATCGGCGCCCCGCATTCGTCCACGTGATGCGACAGCACCGTGCCCGGTGCATGGATACCGCTTTCCTTGCCGGTCGGGCCGGCCTCGGGGTCCTGCATCCAGCCGATGTATTGCTGGTAGCTCTCATGGATCGGCTGCTCGACACCGTTGAAGCACGTGATGTAGGCATTGATCTTGTCGGCGCCGTCCACCGCGGCGGCGGGCGCGTTTTTCTGGCAGCCGGCAAGCAGTGCGGCGAACGCGATCGCCGCGGCGAGCGGCGCATAACGGAGTTGATGGGTCATCTTGCGTTCCATTGATAGGTTGAAGAAGCTGGCGCCGCAGCGTGCGGCCGAAAGGCATCCGGCGCAGCCGGACGCCCGGCACGCGCGCAGTGGCTGGAAACAGCAGTGATTACTGACGATTGCTTTGGAACACCAGCGCGTTGTAGGTGTTGAGTAACTTGCGCGGCGAGCCTTCGGGCGCCAGCGAGGGGCTATCCAGCCAGCCCTGCTCCATCTTGCTGTAAGGCGTTTTTTCGGCCACGCGCTTCACCCGCGCCTTGGCTTGTCTGCGGAAGGTTTCTGCAGCGGTTTCGAAGCTGTTCCAGTCCAGCTTGCCCGGCTCCTGGTCGGCCACCTTGGCGTGCGCTTCATCGGAGAGGCGGTTGAAGCCGTCCACCAGCGCGTTGGCACGCGGCACGTCGAACTGCTCCTCTTCCAGCGCATCGGCGATCTCCTTGGCGTCGAGCATCATCGCCAGCCGGTAATACTCGCGCGTGCGGCCTTCGCCCTGCTCCAGCGTCCTGAGTTTCTGACGTTGCGCCGCGTCGTTTTGCAGGTCCAGTTCGGCGCTGAAGGCGGTACTGGCATCGGCGTAGGTGGACAGTGCCTCCATCAGCTGCGGGTGCAACTGCTTGCCCTTGGCGAACTGGTCGTCCTCGTAATCCTGACGGGTGTAGTAATCGGCCACTGCGTGACTGATCGGCTGCAGTGCCTTCAATGCCGCGCGATAGTCGCCTGCTGCCTTGTCCAGCGCCGGCAGCGCTGGCTTCGCCGCAGCGGCCGCGCTGACCGGCGCGTCGCACGGCTGCATATCGTTATTGTCGATATCGTACGGGCCGGTCATGCCGGACTCGTTACCGGTCGGGCCGGCGAACGGGTCCTGCATCCAGCCGGTGTAGTACCTGGCGCCAGCGTGCACCTTCGCGTTGACGCGGTTGAAGCAGTCGATATAGGCGCCGAGCTTGGCGGTCACGCCTTGCAGGGAATCCAGCTGTCTTGCGGTTGTCTTGGTATCGGCACCGTCGGCACCGGTTGCAGGCTGCTGCGACTTGCCGCCACAGGCGGCCACCAGGACGGACACACAAGCCGCCAGAACAAGTACATGGAACTTCGGAAACACGCGCGGTACATCCTTGTTGGAAACGTTTTCAGCCGCGCACGATAGCAAACCCGACTGTGAACTGCGCGTGCCCGCTCCAGGTCCGACGACAGCGGGGCTTCCGCGGCGCGGCCGTCGCTCGGCCGCACTCACGCTCTGAATCGCGGCAGCTGCGCGCGCCGATGGCGCTCGCGCTGCGTCTCCCGCCCACGAGCGCGGGCCGTGATGCTCTCCGCGCTCAGTCGAGAAACAGATCCGGCGACAACGCACGCGACGGGTCGACTGCATAGCCACTCAGGTCGGTGATGCCGGCCCGGACCAGCACCTGGTCGTCGATCAGGAACTGGCCATGAAATCCGGCCGCCTGGCGCGTCAGCACCGCATGTGCCGCGTCGGCCATGATCTCCGGCCTGCGACACGCGGCCGCATCCACGCCATCGATCATGTTGATCGCATCGGTGGCGATGACGGTGCGCGGCCACAGCGCATTGATCGCCACGCCCTGCGGGCCGAACTCGGCTGCCAGCCCCAGGGTCACCAGGCTCATGCCCATCTTCGCCAGCGTGTAGCCGGTATGCGCGCCCCACCACGCCGGGTTCAAGGACGGTGGCGGAGCCAGCGTGAGGATGTGTGGATTGGGCGCCTGCAGCAGATGCGGCAGGCACGCTTGTGCGCACAGAAAACTGCCCCGCGCGTTGACTTGCTGCATCAGGTCGAAGCGCTTCATCGGGGTGTCCAACGCACCACGCAACCAGATCGCACTGGCGTTGTTGACCAGGATATCGATGCCGCCAAATGCATCGATCGTCGCGGCAACGGCCGCACGCACCTGGTCTTCGTCGCGGATATCGCACCTGAGCGCCAGCGCCTGCCCACCGGCCGCGGTCACCGCCGCGGCCGCGCTATGGATGGTGCCGGGCAACTTGGGATTGGCCACTGCCGATTTGGCCGCGATCGCCACATTGGCCCCATCCCGCGCCGCCCGCAACGCAATCGCCAGCCCGATCCCGCGCGAGGCACCGGTGATGAAGAGGGTTTTGCCTTTCAAGGTCATGGGATTGGGGAATCGAGAATGGGGAATCGCAAAAGCTTAGCGCCTTGAATGTTCAGCAGCCTATGAACGATCAGCCGCCGCGATGCGCACTACCGATTCCCTACTCCCGATTCCTGATTCCCCGCCCCTCAAGGCTTCGGCCCCTGCCCCTCGTTGTCTTCCCAATGCAGCACGCGGCGGGTCACGAAGCGGTAGACCGGCTTGCCGGTGGCGAACCACAGCTTGCGGACCCAGGAGGTGCGCTTGAGCACGCGGCGTTCCACCGGGGTGATCGCGGCCGGGCAATACATGCGCTTGTGCTTGAGCAGGTGACGCAGGTCTTCGCGTGCAAGCAGACGCATCCAGGGCGCTCGGGGATGGCCGCGTACCGCCAGCTGGAAATCGATGACCGCCGGGCAGCCGTCGTCCTGCACCAGCCAGTTGGCTTCCTTGGCCAGATCGTTGTGCGCCACCCCGCGGCGGTGCAGCTGCTGCAACAACTTGCGCGCGCTGCGGAAGTAGGCCAGATCGCCGCGCGGCGGGCGCTGATACATCGCATCGCCGGCCAGGTAGCTGCGATCCAGATGGCGTCCGTCCCAGCGCAACAGACGCGGCGTCCGCGCCAGGCCGTCCAGCTGGCGCAGGGCCAATGCCTCGCGCCGCGCCAGCCACCAGGCCACGCCGCGCAGCAGCCACGGCGCCACGCTCAGGTCGCGCCGCACAAACAGGCGGTCGGCGTCGCGAATCAACAGGATGCGCCCGAAGGTATCGGACTTCAGCGGCAGATTGCCGGCAGGATCGTCACTCATCCCCCATTGTAGGCGGGGCGCCTGCATCGCTACAGCACGCGCTGCCAGCACGCCACGCACCGGTGCTGCGTCGTCCGCTCGCAACCTCAGGTGAAGCGGACAGGCCGATGTGAGGACGGCGCAAGTCACCCGTCGCCATGCCCACCTATAATCGCGGGATGAATTCATGGATCGACGCCACGCTGGAGTGGATCGGACACCACCCCACCCTGGCTGGCGTGGCGATCTTTGCCATCGCATTTTGCGATGCGGTGATCGTACTCGGTGCCATCGTGCCGGCGCTGCCGTTGCTGTTCGCCATCGGTGTGCTGATCGGGTTGGGTCAGATCAACGGGCCGTACGCGGTGGCCTGCGCCACCCTGGGCGCCTTCGTCGGCGATGCGCTGAGTTTTTGGGTCGGCCATCGTTGGGGCCACCAGTTGCACACCTATTGGCCGTTTCGCCGCTACCCGCAGCTACTGGAGCGTGGCGAGCTGCTGTTTCGGCGCAATGCGTTCAAGAGCATCCTGATCGCGCGCTACGTGGGCGCGGTGCGGCCGTTCGTGCCGGCCATCGCCGGCATGGCGCACATGCCGTTCAAGCGCTATCTGGTCGCCAGCGGCCTGGCCTGCATCTCGTGGGCGCTGCTGTTCCTGGTGCCCGGCTGGGTGCTGGGCACTGCCTACGACGCGGTGGCCGCGGTCGCCGGCCGTCTGTTCGTGGTGGTCACCTTGCTGGCCGCAGTGATCGGCCTGGCCTGGGCGATGGTGCTGTACTCGTACCGCTGGTCGGCCGGCCATCTGGATGCCTTGCTGGCGCGGCTGCTGGAGTGGTCGCATCGACATCCGGTGCTGGGCAACTGGTCGGTGAGCGTGTTCGACCCGCGCCGTCGCGAGTCGGTACCGCTGGCGATGATGGCGCTGATGCTGTTGCTGCTGGGCTGGGGCTGGTTCGTGTTGCTGATGGTGGTGCTGGCGCATGGCGAGCCGCTGCGCGTGGACCTGGCCGTGCACGATCTGATGCTGGCGCTGCGCAATCCGCTGGCCGACTACCCGATGGTGGCGCTGGCGTCGCTGGGCGACTGGCAGGTGCTGCTGCCGGCGATCGCGGCGGCGATGGGCTACCTGGCCTGGCGGCGCCGCTGGATGGCAGTGACGCACTGGGTGATCGCGCTGGCCTTCGGCCTTGCGTTGACACAGTTGCTGGGTGCCACCGTGCAGGTGGTACGCCCGCCGGCAGCCAGCAGCGGCTTCGGGTTTCCGTCGGTGGCGGTCACCATGGCCACGATCGGCTTTGGTTTCTTCGCGCTGCTGATCGCGCGCGAGCTGCCGGGCCGGCGCCGGGTGTGGCCGTATCTGGTCAGTGGTGCGATCGTGTCGCTGATCGGCTTTGCGCGCCTGTATCTGGGCGCGCACTGGCTCAGCGACGTGGTCGGCGGCATGCTGTTCGGCATCTTCTGGCTGCTGGTGCTGGGCATCGCCTACCGCCGTCGTGCCACCCGCGCGTTCTGGGTCAAGCCGGTCTCGTGGATCTTCTACGGCGTGTTCCTGACCTGCGCGGTCGTGTTCGCGCCGCGCGATCTGCATGCCAAGCTGGCCAAGTTCGAACCGCCGCCGCCGTCACTGATGGAATTGCCTGCCAACGACTGGTGGAATGGCCAGTGGCGCCTGCTGCCCGCACGCCGCAACGAATTCGACGACGACCAGCGCTGGCCGCTGGACGTGCAACTGGCCGGCCCGCTGGCACCGCTGCAGCGTCAGCTAGAAGCACGCGGTTGGCGGGTGCAACCGCAGGCTGGCTGGGAACAGGCGCTGCATCTGCTCGATGTCAGCGGCCGCCCGGACGAGGTACCAATCCTGCCGGCCACGCTAGACACGCAGGTGGAAGCCCTGCTGATGGTGCGTCACGCTGCGCCCGGCCATGTGCATGTGTTGCGCCTGTGGCCAGCGGCCGCACGCCTGCAGCCCGGCGCGCAGCCGTTGTGGGTGGGCAGCACGCAGACGCTGCGCTACAGCCGGCACTTCAGCCTGATCGGCCTGTGGTATCCGCTGCGTGGGGTCGACCCGGCACTGAGTGCATTGCGCCAGGCACTGGACCCGTTGCCGTATCGCCTGGAACAGCGTCGACGCTCGCAGGTACCGGTGATCCTGATCGACAGCACGGCGGGAAATGCGATGCGGCGAGAGGACAAGGACAGCGCTGCACCGCAGACGGAACCCGCCGGATCCGATCCGGCTGCATCGGGTCCGTCACAACAGCGCCGTTGATCGATCGGGCTACAGCGCCGGTCGGCCGGCGACCGCGCGCAGTACTGTAAATAAGAGCTGCTAGCAAAACCCTTGAACGCTGTAGCGATGACGGCAACGCGTTCGCGTCGCTTGGATGCGGCCGAATGATTAGGCCAAAAGCCCTGGTGAGTCGAGGGCGCGGCGCCCTCACCGCTTGCGGGACACGCCGTGAATCCGTCCCTGGAGGCTCGGTGGCGGCATCCATGCCGCCACACGGTCCCGCAAGCGGCAAGGACACCGCCCCAGGACGTTGGTCGGCCGCTGCGTAAAAAGCTGGCCGTCTCGCGAGTTGCATTGGCCTGCTGATGCGGGTAGCAGAATTACATGTGAGCTAGCGAAGTAGAAGCATCGCTTGCACCATGCACGCCGACCATCTCGACGGATCCTTGCCCGCCTACCGTCGCGGGACCTTACGCGGCAGTGATGTCGCGTAAGCGCTTACAGGGACGTACTTGCAGCGTGTCCCGCGATGGTAGGCGGGCAAAGGGCCCTGCAGCCAAGCCGCAGATCAGCTGCTCTACAACCGACGCATCCGCACCGTTCGTTTACCTCTCAAGGTGACCGGAAGCTTGCGCTTCAGGGCCGTGTGGCTACGCACAAGCCGCATTGGTCGAGGCACGATGCACTCACCACAACACGCCATCCACTGGCTGCATCGGCTCGGGCGCCTGTTCGCCGATCGCCTGCAGCACATCGATTTCCACCGTGCGGCACATGCTGTCCAGCGGCAGGTCGTGGATGGTGTTGGCAAACGGGTCGACCAACTCGTCGCCGATCTTGAGCACCGCCAGGAACATCAGACCGGCCACGGTCGAGCCCACGGGCGTTGCGTATTGCAGCGTCTCCACCAGGCCGATCGGCAACAGGACGCAGAACAGCCGCGTGAACAGGTTCGGGTAGAAGCGGTACTGATAGGGCAACGGCGTATTTTTCAGCCGTTCCATGCCGCCCTGTGCGTTGGCGATATCCACCAGGATGCGTTCGATACTGGCCTGCTGGATGCTGTCGATCCAGCCATCGCGACGCGCCTGTTCGATACTGCGCCCGGTGGTGTCGAGCAGGCCATTGGCGACATTGGTGCGCGCGATCACCGCAGCCACTTCGTCGGCATGCAGACGCGGTTCCAGTGCCATCGCCACCGGAAGCCGACGTAGCTGGCACCGCAACGCATTGACGTAGGCGATCTGGCGCAGCGCAATGGTGCGCCCCAGCGCTGCTGCGTCCGGCGCGGACAGGATGCTGATGCTCAGGCGCACCAGATTGCGCGAGGCATTGATCATCTGGCCCCATAGCACACGCCCTTCCCACCAGCGCTGATAGGTCGAGTTGGCACGAAAGCCCAGGAACAACGCCAAAGCCGAACCGAAGATGGTCAACGGTAACGCAGGCGCGCGGAACGGCAGCACGTAGTAGATGATCGTGATCAGCACGTCCCAGACGAACAACACCGCCAGGGTCCGCCAGACCTGACTGAACACATCCGCCACACGCGGTTTGACATCGACGATCAAGGCACACCCCATGGAGCGATAACGAATGACGCCGATGCACACATCCACTGCATGGATGCCATCGTGAGCGCACTCAAGCGTGGCGAGTGTGCCGTTGCGAGGGTGCAAGCGCGGTGATGGGTCGCGCTTGTCTTACCGCGTCACGGCATCCAGGCGAGCAACTGGTCCAGACGCCGATGCGGATCGTCCTGCTGCAACAGCGACAGACGCTGCTGTTCGGTCAACGGCAGCAGCTCGGCCAGCCGCCAGCCTACCCATGCCGCCTGGTCCAGCAGCTGCGGCCCGGCAGAGGCGAATTCACCGCCGACCTGTTCGAGCATCCGCTCGAGCACGGTTGCCAGCAAGCTGTGCTCGGGCCGCAGTTCGTCATCGCTGTCGGGTTCGCACCAACTCACCTCGCCGACCACCAACCCGTTGTCGCGGACGCGCGAGCGCTGCACATGAAAGCGACGCGTGCCGCGCAGGCGCAACACCAGCACACCGTCGGCACCGACATCGAAATCCTCGATACGCACTTCGGTGCCGAACGCAGCCGGTGTCGCCGGCACGCCGACTTCAGTGCCATCCAGGATCAGGCACACGCCGAAGCTGCTGCCGGTGCGGCCGCTCTCGCGCACCAGATCCAGATAGCGGCGCTCGAACACGCGCAAACCGATTGCCGCGCCCGGCAACAACACGCTGTGCAGCGGAAACAGCGGCAAGGCGCTGGTGTCGGTGGTGCTTGTGAGGTCGGTCATGGGGGCAATTGCGCCAGGAAGCGCCGCGGCGCGCCATCGAAACCGCCATTGGACATGAACACCACATGGTCGCCCGGCTGCGCGATCTCGCCCAGCGTCTGCAGCAATGCCTCCACGTCATGCGCCACATGCGCTTCACCGCGCACCTGCGCGATGATCGGTGCGGCATCCCAGGCCAACTCGGGCCGATGCAGAAACACCACCGCATCGGCATCGCGCAACGACGGCGCCAATGCCTGCGCATGCGCGCCCAGCCGCATCGAATTGCTGCGCGGCTCCATCGCCACCAGTACGCGCGCCGCGCCGACCTTCGCACGCAAGCCTTGCAAGGTGGTCGCAATCGCGGTGGGGTGATGGGCAAAGTCGTCGTACACGGTGATGTCGCGTGCCTGCCCCAACAGCTCCAACCGCCGTTTGACGCTTTGAAAGCGCGCCAGCGCCGGCATTACCGTCGCCGGATCCACGCCCACCGCATGCACGGCCGCCAGTGCCGCCAATCCATTGAGCACGTTGTGCCGACCGACCAGCGGCCACTGCACCTGGCCGATCTCCACCCCATGCCGCAACACCGCGAACGCGCTGCCGTCGGCGGCGATCAAGCGCGCGCTCCAGTCGAGGGAGGCATCGAAACCGAAGCGCTCCACCGGCGTCCAGCAGCCCATCGCAAGCACCTCGGCCAGGCGCGCATCCTCGCCGTTGACGATCAGCCGCCCGCGCGCCGGCACCGTGCGCACCAGATGATGGAACTGGCGCTGGATCGCGGCCACGTCCGGAAAGATGTCGGCGTGGTCGTACTCGAGGTTGTTGAGGATCGCCACCAGCGGCCGGTAGTGCACGAACTTGCTGCGCTTGTCGAAGAACGCGGTGTCGTATTCGTCTGCTTCCACCACGAATTCGCGTCCCTGGCCCAGCCGCGCAGACACGCCGAAGTCTTCGGCCACGCCACCGATCAGAAAACCCGGCGCGCGCCCGGCGGCTTCCAGCAGGTAGCTCAGGATGGTGGTGGTGGTGGTCTTGCCATGCGTGCCGGCGACAGCCAGAGTGTCGCGGCCCGGCAGCACCTGCTCGGCCAGCCACTGCGCACCGGAGGTGTAGCGACGGCCGGCATCGAGCACCGCTTCCACCGCCGGGTTGCCGCGCGACAAGGCATTGCCGATGACGACATCGCTGGCATCTGCCGAGATACTGGACGGCGCGTAGCCTTGTGCCAGCGCGATGCCGAGGGTTTCCAGTTGGGTGGACATCGGCGGATAGATGGCCTGGTCGCTGCCCTCTACCTGCCAGCCCAGCTCGCGCGCAAGGGCGGCGACACCGCCCATGAAGGTCCCGGCGATGCCGAGGATGTGGAGTTTGGTCATGGAGCGCATTGTCGCCGATCGCCGGAGGTGCGGGCCATTCCGCTCACTGCCGAGCGCGGTATCGGCAAGCCCATGCCACATCGTCATAAATGTCCCGATGTGCGAACTGCGTCACCTTCATCACCATGCTGAACGCCAGTCGCGACCCCTTTAGTCCTACTCTCCCCGACAGGCCAAATTTCCAAGGCAACTCATGCTGTGGAGCGCTGAGCAAGCTCGTTACCGGCGTTGTTCTGCCCCGGTCGTCCCATACGCCAGGGGCGTTTGTTTTGCAACGTCGCGCGAGCCGCACCAGCTGCCAGCGCGCGGCTCGGCGGACCGGGCACACTGCCCGGCCCGAACCGACTCAGCGACCGAGCGCGGTGCCGATACGCTCCAGCACGTCATCCAGCGAGCCCACGCCGTCCACGCGTGCCAGCTTGCCGCGCTGTTCGTAGAAACCGATTACCGGCGCCGTGGAGTCGGTATAGACCTGCAGGCGCTTGCGCACCGACTCGGGATTGTCGTCCTCGCGGCCCTCGGCCTTGGCGCGGCCGGCGATGCGCTCGACCAGCAACTCGCTGGCCACGTCCAGCTGCACCACTGCATCCAGCGGCTGGCCGATCTTGCCGAGCAGGTCATCCAGCGCATTGGCCTGCGCCACGTTGCGCGGATAGCCGTCGAGGATGAAACCGTTGGCGACATCGGCCTGACCGAGCCGCGCCTCCAGCATGCCAAGCAGAATCTCGTCGGAGACCAGATCACCGCGCGCCATCACTTCCTTGGCCTTCAGGCCAAGCGGTGAGCCGGCGGCCACTTCGGCGCGCAGCAGATCGCCGGTGGAAATATGCGGGATCTCAAACTTGTCTTTGAGACGTGTCGCCTGGGTGCCCTTGCCCGAACCGGGCGGTCCCAACAGAACCAATCGCATCAGTGGACTCCACTTTCGAATAAAAACGCGTTGCGGTAGGCGGCGTTAGACTCAGGTCTTCGCCAGCGCTGACCGTATGGTCCTGCAGCTTACCGCATCCGGGGAATGTCCCGGCACTGTCCCCTGCGCCATGTCCCGTGTGAGGAGTCCGCCCCCTATGTCTACTGGCAACTTGTTGTATGCCCAATCCGGCGGCGTCACTGCCGTCATCAACGCCACCGCCGCCGGGGTGATCACCGAGGCGCGCGCGCGCAGGATCAAGGTACTGGCCGCACGCAACGGCATCCTGGGCGCATTGCGCGAGGAGCTGATCGATACCTCGAAGGAGTCTGCCGCCGCGATCGCCGCACTGGCGCAGACCCCCGGTGGCGCGTTCGGCTCGTGCCGCTACAAGCTCAAATCGCTGGAGGAAGACAACGCCAAATACGAGCGCCTGCTCGATGTGCTGCGTGCGCACGACGTGCGCTGGTTCCTCTACAACGGCGGCAACGACTCGGCCGACACCGCCTGGAAGGTCTCGCAGCTGGCCAAGGCCTATGGCTACCCGCTGCACTGCATCGGCGTGCCCAAGACCATCGACAATGATCTGGCGGTGACCGATACCTGCCCCGGCTTCGGCTCTGCGGCCAAATACACCGCGGTGTCGGTGCGCGAGGCCGCTCTGGATGTCGCCGCCATGGCCGACACCTCGACCAAGGTCTTCATTTACGAGGCGATGGGCCGCCACGCCGGCTGGCTCGCCGCCGCCGCAGGCCTGGCCGGCCAGGGCCCGGACGATGCGCCGCAGATCATCCTGCTGCCCGAGCGTGCCTACGACCAGGCCCGGTTTCTGGCCAAGGTCAAGCAGGTGGTGGAAAAGGTCGGCTGGTGCGTGGTCGTGGCCAGCGAAGGCATCCAGGACGCAGACGGCAGCTTCGTCGCCGATGCCGGCGGCGCGACCGATTCGTTCGGCCATGCGCAACTGGGCGGCGTTGCATCGTTTCTCGCTGCGCAGGTCAAGCAGGAACTCGGCTACAAGGTGCACTGGACGCTGCCCGATTACCTGCAGCGTTCCGCACGCCACCTCGCATCCGGGACCGATTGGGAACAGGCGCAGGCCGTCGGCAAGGCCGCGGTGCAGTACGCACTCAAGGGCATGAACGCGGTGATCCCGGTGATCGAACGCGTCAGCGACGTGCCGTACCGTTGGAAGATCGTGCCGGCCCCGCTGCACAAGGTGGCCAATCACGAAAAGAAGATGCCGCCCAGCTTCCTGCGCAAGGACGGCTTCGGCATCACCGAACGCGCCCGTCGCTATTTCGCCCCGTTGATCAAGGGCCAGGCCCCACTGGCCTACGGCAGCGATGGCCTGCCGAAATATGTGACGTTGAAGAATGCGGCAGTGGCGAAGAAATTGCCGAAGTGGGAGGGATAAACGTCGGCGTGGGCGATCGGAAGGGGTGGTGGACACTGCAAAACCATACACCCGCTCGCACATCTGTCTCAGTGCTCATGCACCGCGACACGGGATGCGGGCCATCGATACAGCGCTTACCGTCGTGGTCCAGGTGTTTGACGACGCTGATTGACGGATACGCCGCTGCGACGATGCATGCGTTTTATGAAGCGTCATGCAAACAACCCCGGCCTGGCCGGGGTTTGTTGTCAATAGAGTGACTGACGCGAACGCCCGGGTTACCGACAGGCCTTGCCTTCCACCGTCATCTGCGCAGCGAACATCGGCACCTGCGGGATCTTTCCGGCGGCAGCCTGTTGCTTTGCATCTTCCAGGTAGATGCGCGATTGGCCTTGGCCATCGAGCTGCGGCTTGGCATCCACCGGCTTGCGCCAGACGCGCACCACTGCTTGCTGCGCAGGGCAGGCAGCGCTGGGGACGCGGATCACGTCGTTGAAGATCCAGCCCGACGCGACACTGGGGGTGGCCTTGGCGAAATCCACGAAGCGCGCGCGCGGTTGACAGGTGGGACTGCTGCGTACAATCGACAACGTATACGGCTGCGCAGCATTGCCGGTGAACACGCCTTCCAGGCGCGCACAGGCTTCGGGGATCTGGCGCAGGGTGTGCACGGCGCCGACCGCTTGGGCGGTGCCGGCTGGGCGTTGTTTCAGTTCCGGTGTCGGTTCGGCAGCGAGCGCATGGGCGCTGAGCAGTACTGCAGCGATCGTCACGGCATATTTTGACGCGGCATGGTTCGACATAGTCACTCCTGGATCGGCTCGATCACGTTGGCCGCAGGCTGTCATGCCGCGACTGAACGACGCGCCAAAGCCGCGGTGCTGGCAGCGGCGCCAGCGCCGGCGCATACTCGCCCGCAATCCGGCCACCCGAACATCGCGACGCGCATTACGGCTGCCATGGCCGTCGAGTCCGTATTCGCCACTCCACTCGCTGCGTGCATCGCCCTTGGTTCGTCCCGACCGGACGACATCCATTCTCTGGGAGGGGTCATGCTGGAACACTACGGGTTACCACTTGCGCTGGGCTGTGCGGTCCTGGCAATCGTCTATGGCGGTGTGTCGGCACGCTGGGTGGTCGCGCAGCCGAGCGGCAACGCACCCATGCAGGAGATCGCCGCCGCGATCCAGGAAGGCGCACGCGCGTATCTCAACCGGCAATACCTCACCGTTTCGATTGCCGGCGGCGTGCTGTTCGTCCTGGTCGGGCTGTTTCTGAGTTGGTACACCGCCATCGGGTTTGCGATCGGTGCGGTGCTGTCCGGGTTGGCCGGCTACATCGGCATGAACGTATCGGTACGCGCCAACGTGCGCACGGCCGAGGCCGCACGCCATGGCATCGGCCGTGCGATGGACGTGGCGTTCCGTGGCGGCGCCATCACCGGCATGCTGGTGGTGGGGCTGGGATTGCTCGGGGTAGCCGGTTACTACGCGGTGCTGCAGGCGATGGGCCTGCCGCTGGAGCGCAACCTGCATGCGCTGGTGGGGCTGGCATTCGGCTCGTCGCTGATTTCGATTTTCGCGCGCCTGGGTGGCGGCATTTTCACCAAGGGTGCGGATGTGGGCGCGGATCTGGTCGGCAAGGTGGAAGCCGGCATCCCCGAGGACGACCCGCGCAATCCGGCGGTGATCGCAGACAATGTCGGCGACAACGTCGGCGACTGCGCAGGCATGGCAGCGGATCTGTTCGAAACCTATGCGGTCACCGTGATCGCCACGATGCTGCTCGGCAGTCTGACGCTGACCGAAACCGGGCCGCATGCGGTGCTTTATCCGTTGGTGCTGGGCGGTGTCTCCATCATCGCTTCGATCGTGGGCGCCTCGTTCGTCAAGGTCAACGCGGGCGGCTCGATCATGGGCGCGCTCTATCGAGGCGTGATCGTCTCCGGCCTCTTGGCCGCACTCGCCTACTGGCCGATCACCCAGTCGCTGATGCGCGACAACACGCATGGCGCCATGGCCTTGTACGCCTGCGCATTGATCGGCCTGGTGCTCACCGGCCTGATCGTCTGGATCACCGAGTACTACACCGGCACCCAGTACAAGCCGGTACAGCACGTGGCCGCCGCAAGCACCACCGGCCACGGCACCAACATCATTGCCGGGCTGGGCGTCTCGATGAAATCCACCGCGCTGCCGGTCATCGCGGTGTGCGCGGCAATCTGGGGCGCGTTTCATTTCGGTGGTTTGTACGGCATTGCGACCGCAGCCACTGCAATGCTGTCGATGGCCGGTATGATCGTGGCGCTGGATGCGTACGGGCCGATCACCGACAACGCCGGCGGCATCGCCGAAATGGCCGAACTGCCGCCGGAGGTGCGCAACATCACCGATCCACTGGATGCGGTAGGCAACACCACCAAGGCAGTTACCAAGGGCTATGCGATCGGCTCGGCCGCGCTGGCCGCGCTGGTGCTGTTTGCCGACTACACGCACAACCTGCAGGCGGCCAATCCCGGCCAGGTCTTCGCCTTCGACCTGTCCGACCACAGCGTGATCATCGGCTTGTTGATCGGCGGCTTGATCCCGTATCTGTTCGGCGCGTTGGCGATGGAGGCGGTTGGGCGAGCGGCAGGCGCGGTGGTCGAAGAAGTGCGTCGCCAGTTCCGTGAGATCCCGGGGATCATGGCCGGCACTGCCAAACCGCAATACGACCGCGCAGTCGACATGCTGACCCGCTCGGCAATTCGCGAAATGATCCTGCCCTCGCTGCTGCCGGTGGTGGTGCCGGTGGTGGTCGGGCTGCTGCTCGGCCCGCGTGCACTGGGCGGATTGTTGATCGGCACGATCGTGACCGGCCTGTTCCTGGCGATTTCGATGACCACCGGCGGCGGGGCCTGGGACAACGCCAAGAAGTACATCGAAGACGGCCACTTCGGCGGCAAGGGCAGCGAGGCGCACAAGGCCGCCATCACCGGCGATACGGTAGGCGATCCGTACAAAGACACCGCCGGGCCGGCGATCAACCCATTGATCAAGATCATCAATATCGTGGCCCTGCTACTGGTGCCGCTGCTTTGAGGACCACGTGCCGCAAGCTGCGGGCCGATCGAAGGTGATGGAAGCCGGGACCCGGCACGTGCCAACCCGCGCTCCGGGTCACAGGCGCCGTGCCAGGTCCTGCGATTGCTTGCAGCGCTTATCGGGCCGCTCAGAGGCAGCCGATCAAGCCGTCATAGATCGGAGGCGCGCCACCGGGCAGCGGCTCGAACAGCGGGTTGGTCACCGCCAGGGTGCGGTACATCTCGTCCAGATGCGTCCCAGCCTTCAGGGGTGCCGTGCAGCGCCAGACCCGACTGTCCGAGCGCAGGTACCCGCTGCCGGGATCGACGCTGACTTCGCTGGCACCGAAGGTCCAGATGCAGCTGCGCACTACGCCGCTCACCCGGTGCACCGAGCAGCGGAAGCGCAGCGGCTGGTAGTCGCTGAACTCGCCGCCGCAGAAGGTGTCGCCGCAGATCTGGTCGAAGTCGTGCTCCAGCCGCTGCTCCAGATCAACAAAGGCTTCCCAGCCTTCGCCGTTGGAGGGCCAGTCCACCGCATCGACGAAAGTCGGCAAGGATGCCGGTGTCGCCGCAGTGGCGAGCTGGGCGACACCGGAGAGCAGCAGCACAACGAGCAAACGCACAGGCTTGAACATGGCAGTTCCCGAGCAGTGGATGAGTCTGCAGCGTGCTCCGTGCCCTGGGCTGCGACGATCGGGCAACTCCCTTGGATGAATGCGGGCTATGCCGCACACGGCGGTCAGAACATTGCCCATTCAGTGTCGCTGCACCGCAACAGCCGAACGCGTAGAATCGCGCTCCACACTGGATGACGCCTCGGGAGTTACGCGCATGGGTCTTGAACTGGTCACCTCCGGCAAGAATCTGCCGGAAGAAATCAATGTCGTCATCGAAATTCCGAAGGATTCGGAGCCGGTCAAGTACGAAGTGGACAAGGCCAGCGGCGCGATCTTCGTCGACCGCATCCTGTCCACGCCGATGCGTTACCCCTGCAACTATGGCTATGTGCCCAACACCCTGTGCGGCGACGGCGACCCGGCCGACGTGCTGGTGGTGCTGCCGCTGCCGTTGGTACCCGGCTCGGTGGTGCGTTGCCGTCCGGTCGGCGTGCTGCGCATGAGCGACGAGGCCGGCAGCGACGAGAAGATCCTGGCGGTGCCGATCGAGAAGATCTTCTCCGGCTACGCGCATATCGAGGATATCAACCAGGTGTCCAGCCACTGGATGGAGCGCATCGGCCATTTCTTCGAGCATTACAAGGACTTGGAGAAGGGCAAGTGGGTCAAGCTGGATGGCTGGGGCGGCGCGGCCGAGGCCAAGCGCATCCTGGTGGAGTCGGTGGAACGCTATAATTCCGACGCACCCTGATCCAACGACCATGATGCAGCCCCGTGATCGCGGGGCGATCGGGATCACGCTTTCGGCGTGATCCCGATGACTGTCGGCGGCGGATTGGGTACATTGCCGACAGCGTTTGGCCGGTGTCTGTCACTGGTGACTCTTGGGGAAGTGTCTTGCGTATTCTGTTTGTTGGGGACGAAGCCAGTCTTCCGTCCGAACTGGGCGACTATGTCGCCGATCTGGGTGATCAGTGGCAAGTGCAGCAGGTGGCCGACGGCAACTCGGCGATCGAGGCGGCCGCGTTGTCGCCGTTCGATGCGGTCATCGTCGCCCCCGTCCTGCCCGATCTCACGTCCGCCACGTTGCTGGGACAGATCCGTACGCTGCGCCCGGACACCATCCGCATCGCCTTGATCGATGCCCAGGATGGTCAGCGCACGCCGCCGGCGCGCATCATTGGCGTGGCGCACCGCTTCCTGCCGATGCCGCTGGCCCCGGAAGTCCTGCTCGAAGCCATCACCAGCCTGGAAGAACTGCGTGATCTGCTCAGCGATCCGCGCTTGCGCGCTGCGATCGGCCGGATCGAAAAACTGCCGTCGCCGCCGCATCTGTATCTGAGCCTGATGCATGCGCTGGAAGAAGACGAGGGCGCCGACGCGGCCGATATCGCCAAGCTGATTGCCGGCGATCCGGCAATTGCAGCCAAGGTGCTGCAGCTGTGCAATTCCGCGTTCTTCTCCGGCGGACGCAGCATCACCGATCTGCGCACGGCAGTGACCCGCCTGGGCGTGGCCACGCTGCGCGATCTGGTGCTGGCCAGCGAAGTGTTCTCGGTGCAGACCCTGACCCCGGCCGAGCGCAATGCGATGCAGCGCCGCGCCCTGCTCTCCTCGCGGCTGGCAGCCAAGGTGTTGCCGCCCACCAGCGCAGAACTCGGCTCCACCGCCGCACTGCTGGCCGATATCGGCCTGTTGCTCCCTGGCGTGCGCGACGAGCGCGAACCGCCATTGGAAGGCGGCGACGATCGTCTGGGCCATACCGAAGCCGGCGCGTACCTGCTCGGCTTGTGGGGCCTGCCGATGCCGATCATCGAAGCGGTGGCCTTCCATCGCCACCCGCAGCGCTCCAGCCTGCGCAGTTTCTGGGTGACCGGCGCGGTGCATGTGGCGACTGCATTGGCCAGCGGCGAAACCGTGGACGAGGAGTACCTGTCCAAGGTCGGCGTGCTCACACGCTTGCCGACCTGGCGCGAACAGGCCGATACCTTGCTGGGGCTTGCTGAGGCTTGAGCGCGGCACCAGGTTGATGCAAACAAAAAGGCGCGACTCGGTCGCGCCTTTTTGTTTGGCTGTCTGCGCCTGCGCGAATGCAGAAATTGCGCAATGCTACTTATCTGCGCATGCATCGTTACGCTCGCGATTTGCACAGATATCGCGATATCCCTCGCTTGGTGACGTGCCGGGAACCTCAACATGCAACGCAACGCTTGTCAGACCAACGACATAACGCAAGGTCGGCGAGCACAGACACAACGCACATGGCAGCGATGGCATTGGCAGGACTTGCCTGCCGACTGCACATCCAGAGACAAAAAAACGGGCCTTTCGGCCCGTTTTTCTTATCTTTACGACACTTCGATGATCAGAAGCGCTGGTTGTACTGCACAAACAGGAAGCGGTCGTAGTCGAGCATCGGATCGATCGCAGCGGTGCTGCTGTTGGTGATCGAGTAGGTGATCGGCGGCTGCTTGTTCCAGATATTGCGGGCACCAACGGTCACGCTA
The DNA here is from genome assembly GCF_014199025.1 of Xanthomonas sp. CFBP 8152. Lineage (NCBI taxonomy): Bacteria > Pseudomonadati > Pseudomonadota > Gammaproteobacteria > Lysobacterales > Lysobacteraceae > Xanthomonas > Xanthomonas sp. CFBP 8152. The sequence continues at coordinate 511,035 of NZ_JACHNO010000001.1, read as the reverse complement.
CCATCCCACGGCGCCTGCCAGGTGACCGAAACGTCCTGGTAGGAGATCGAACCCTTCTTGTTGGAGCCGGTACCGCCACCCCACGCCGGATTCGGCGTCTGGTAGGTCGGGTCATTGCACTCGATTCCAGCTTGCGCATCCCAGCAATAGTCGCGGAAGCCGCCGTAGTAACGCAGGTTCCAGTTGGCCGACAACGCACCCAGCGACCAGTCCAGACCCAAGGTGGCACGCACGCGCGGGAAGTTCCAGTAGCCAGCCGAGTTTGCCCATTCGGCGCCAGCTTCGGCCTGCGACTTGTAGGTTGCCAGGTAGTTGGTATCCAGGTTGACTGCGAACTTGCCGTAGGCGGTTTCCGGCATGCGGTAACGCACGCCGAAGTTATAGCCTTCGGTTTCCAGACGACCCAGGTTGACGTTGCCGCGGCTCAGCGTCGTAACCTGACCGGTCACTGCATCGCGACCGTAGTCGGCGCAGTAGCTGGCCAGATTGTTGAGGTAGCAGTTGTTCAGCACATCATTGGCCGTCAGCGACGTAATGATGTTGGAGATCGAAATGCGGTACCAATCCAGCGAGAAGTCCAGGCCCTGCACCCAATGCGGGCTGTACACCATGCCCACGGTCCGGGTGATGCTGTATTCCGGCTCGAGCTCTGCGTTGCCCACGCCCGAATTGAAGGGCGCGTTGCCCTGCACGTCGCGGCGGGTCACGGGGTTGCCCGCGGTATCGGTCTGACGGTAACCGGCCGGCAGACCTTCGCCAGCGCAACGTGCTGCCACGCCGGCATTACCCAGCGAACCAAAGGTGGCATCGCACGGGTCGGTGAAGGTATCGAACGTCTGCGAGCCGCCACCGAAGGTGTCGGACAGCGTCGGCGCACGGAAACCGGTGCCGTAGGTGCCGCGCACGAGCAAGTCGTCGATCGGCTTCCAGGTGAAGCTGAACTTGCTGTTGGTGGTGTCGCCGAAGCGGCTGTAGTTGCTGTAACGCGCAGCCACGTCGAACGACAGTTCCTTTGCGCCCGGCAGATCTTTCAGCACCGGAATCAACAGCTCCAGGTAGGCTTCGTTGGTCTGGTAGCGACCTTCGGTTGCCTGTGCGGCCAGGTCGGTGGTGTAACCGGCGCTGGACAGCTGATCCGGATAGTCGTAACCGCTAATTTCGCGATGCTCGACGCCTGCAGCGAAGCCCAGCTCACCGGCCGGCAGATCGAACAGGCCACCGGTGACGTTGGCGGTCCACTGCTTGCTCAGGCTCTGCTGCGTGGCCTGACCCAATGCATTGATGTACTGCAGCGCGTTCGGCGTGGAGGCCGACGGGCCGCCCAGGATGTTGAACGGGGTGCACTGGCCCAGCGCGTTGCTGGTACCCAGCGGCAGCGGGCTGGTCGCGGTACCGCACTGCACCTGACCCTGTGCATTGAGGAACGATGGGCCCAATGCCTTTTGCAGTGCCAGCAAGTTGATGTTACCGCGCGAAACCTGCGTCACATCGTACTTGTTGTAGTTGAAGCCCACATCCCAGTTCCAGCCATGGCTGCCGACGTCGAACACGCCTTCCAACGCCGCATCGAAATGCAGGGTCTTGACGTTGCTTTCGGTAGTGCGCGGCAGTTCGACCGTACGGCGAAACCAGCTGGTGATGTCCTGGCCGACCGGGTTGTAATAGCTGCTGCCGCTGATCGCCACCGGAAACTGCGGCTGCGAAGAAGCCTGCAGCGGATAGCCGGCGATCTGACGGTTCGAGTCGCGCTCCGAGTACATCGCGGTCGACTTGAAGGTCAGGCTGTCGGTCAGGTTATAGCTGCCGGTCGTAAAGATCGACTTGTTGCGGCTGGACTGCTGCAACATCATCTGGTCGACAGAATTGAAATAGTCGTCCGTGGTGATGTCGTTGTGGTAGTTCGCGAGATTGCGTGAATCCGCACCCACGCCACGGCCGTCGAACGAACCTGTGTGGTTGAGAATGTAGGTCTCGCCGTTGGAGGTGAAACGACCCCACGGGCCGGTCGCACTCAGGCCATCTTCGATGTGGTTCGGACCCGCCGAGTAACGGGTCAACGCGCGGTCCTTGGCCCACACCGGATCTTCGTTGGTGTAGTTGGCGCCGAATACCAGCGAAGCGCGGTCGGTGGTGGTGCCGGCGGTGAAGGAGTACTGCTCCTTGGAACCATCGCCACGACCGTTCTGACCGAAGTACGCCGAGGCTTCCGCACCGTCGTAGTTCTGACGCAGGATGATGTTGACCACACCTGCCACCGCATCGGAACCGTAGATCGCCGAAGCGCCGTCTTTCAGCACCTCGATGCGCTCGATCAGCGAGCTGGGGATGGTGGACATGTCGGTCAGGCCGTTCAGGCTGCTGGTCCAACGCTTGCCGTTCACCAACACCAGGGTACGGTTCTCGCCCAGGTTGTAGAGGTTGACGTACTGGCCGCCCTGTTCCGGATCGGAGGTCAGCACTGCAGCCTTGCTGTAGGTCTGCGTACCGGCAATCGACAGGTTCTGGAGGATGTCACCGACGCTGACCAGACCCGACTTCTGAATGTCCTGCTGGGAGACGGTGAACACCGGCTGTGCAGTTTCGACATCGACCGAGCGGATGCGCGAGCCGGTAATTTCGATGCGGTCCAGCGTCGTGGTCGACGGTGCGGACTGCTCTTGTGCATTGGCGGCAAATGCCGGCGTCAACGCGATCGCAATACCGGCGGGCAACAGGCCCAGCCGCACTGCGGAAGTGCGAAGGTTCATCAATCTCTCCAAGGTTCGTTAGTGGCGCGTTAAGCGCCCCTGTGCAAATTACGATTGCGTGAACATCGTCGCTTTGCGCGTCACGTTCCGTGGCTTTGCCGAATCTGGCGGATTTGTCGTTTGGTCGCGGTAATGCGACGCGGAGACACCGAAGCGCGCACGAAACGCACGCGCAAAGCTGCAGCAATTGTCGAAGCCGCTTGCGGCGGCAACCTCACCGATCATCATTGAGGTGTCGCGCAGCAGATCGGAGGCGCGCTCCAGCCGCAGGCGTGCCGACAGGGCCTGCGGGCTTTCTTCGTACAGGCTCTGGAACGTCTTGGAGACATACCAGCTGGAGAAGTTGGTCAGCTGCGCCAGTTCGGCGATGCGCACCACCCGGTCGCTGTTGCCTTCCAGATACAGCCGGGCGCGTTGCATGCGGCCGAAGACCTGACGGCGACGGCTGCGCGAACGACCCGGGCAGCGCTGCTCCTGCGCGATGAAGTCGCGTTGCATCGCAGCCAGGTGCAACAGCAGGGGGCGTGCCGATGCCCCCCCGCTCTGCGCAGCCGCGTTGCGCCACAAGCGCAGTGCAATGCGCAGATCGCCACGCGACAGCTGGCTGCGTCCCGGATATAGCGTGGCGTCGGTCAACTCGGCCAGGGATTGCAGGCTGTCGCCATCGAGACTGACGCCGACACAGAGCGCGCTGCGGTCGGCCTGCACGGTGGGATGCGATTCCTTGTCGAAGGCGATCCAGTCGCCGGCGCGCAGACGGAAGCGCCCTTCCTTGGACTCTACCCAGGCGCGGCCGCGCAACTGCACCCATAGCGTAAAGGTGGCGGCGGCGGTCCGGATGCTGCCCAGGCGCGAGACCGCCAGACAGGTCGTCGACGTCGGCTCGCTGGCACCGTCCAATGAAAGTGCGAGCCCGCGATCTGCGGTGATGACCTGTTGCATGGTGGCAGCCCCCTGTACAAAAGAAGGCGTAGTGTTTTGCCGAATCTGGCGTCAGTCAGGAAGTTCCGACGAAAGTCTGCCGAAATTGCCACGAAGTCTTTCCGAAGAACTTACGAGGCGATGTTCCTTAGAAAGATCAACAGGTTGGGCATCACGCCCAGGGGCGTTGCCAGGCGTTCCGGCAATGGCATGAAGGCGATCGCGCTGCCATCTTCCTCTGCCAGTGCCACATACAGCGCACCGCTGCGCTGATCCACGCTGAAGCCGTTGATGGTGGTGTACTTGGCCACGTCCAGGCAGCGCCCGTCACCACCGCGCAGCTCACTGTCATGGGTGGCGCAGGTGTCGGTGGACGACAGGTAATGCACCTGACCACGCGCGCCGGGCGCCCAGCTGCGATAGCGCCAGCGCGAGGGTTGCTGCGGATCGACCGGCTGCAAGGTGTCGGCCGCCAGCGACGGGGCGATCTGCCATAGCCCGCCGCCGGTCAGACGCGTCAGCAATACCTGGCCGCTGACGCGGTCCAGCCGCAGCTGCGAGACGTCCTGCAGCGACGCCAGCGCGCGCCATGGAGCGCTTCGTCTGTCGTAGAGCGTGGCGAAGGTGTGCCCGTCATCGGCGGCAGCCACCACCAACAACCGATCGGGATCGGGAACATGGATCGCCTGCAACGGTCGCGGCTGCGGCACCGGTAGCCGCAGCGCCTTGCCGGTGCTCGGGGTCACTTCGAACAGTGCCGCATGCCCCTGCGCGTCGCTGCCGCTGACCAGCACGCGTTGCGAGTCGGCCGACCAATCGGCGGCCTGGCGCGCATCCGGCCGCAGGCCTTCGATCAGCCGCACCGAGCCAGGTTTGCCGACATCGCCCCACCACAGGCCGTACGCACCGGAGCGGTTGGAGGCGAAGATCAGCTGGCGCCCGTCCGGCGCGATCATCGGTTGGTCGTCGCGCCCGCTGGAGGGAAACAGCCGGCGGCGGATGTAGCCGCCGTTCATGGGGTCGTGAATGACCTGATACACGCCGAATTGCGGTTTGCGCTGCACGAACACCAGATGCCCATGCGCCACATCCGGTGCCTGCGCATCGTCCACCCCGAAGTCATGCAGGCTGCGGTCGACCAGATCGAGCCGGTAGAGCCGCGCTTCGCTGTCCACACGGCGCCCGAAGATCAGGCCGCTGCCGTCGGGCAGCCAGCTCCAGCCGCGGATATCGGCGTTGTCGTGGGTCAGTCGTTCGGCGGTTCCGCCGCTTGCCGGAACGCGCCACAGATCGCCAAGCTGCGGATTGCGCACGAACACGATCCAGCGCCCGTCGGGCGAATAGCGCGGCGTGTAGTCGAAGTCGGTCGGCTGCGCGCTATAGCTCAGCGGCTGCCACTGGCCGGTTTCCAGATCCAGCCGACGCATGCGCGACGCTCCGTATGCACCCGTCATGCTGCCGAACAGCAAGCCGCGGCCGTTCGGCGACCAACTGAAACTGAGCATGTCCGCGCCGTCGCAGCGCGCCACCTCGCGTGCGGACGCCGGGCCGGCGGCGGCGGCAATCATGATGCGGCAGGTGCCATCGGGCATTTGCCGCGAGAAGGCGATCTCGCGTCCGTCCGGCGACCAGGCCGGCAGCCGATCGGAAACGCCGGCCGCCGGCGTCTCCAGCACGCGCGGATAGGCGTTGTTGGTGGTCTTGACCAGGATCGAGGTGCCCGCACGATCGCTGGTCAGCGAGGCGTACGCCACCATCGCTCCGTCCGGCGACAGGCTGGGCGTAAGGTCGAAACTGCCACCTGCGGTGATGATCTGATAGGGGCGCTTGGGGCTGCCGAGCACTGCCGAGGTCGCCGCGTCGCGGGCTGGCGCGCGCATCCACAGCGTCCGCGCCGCCAGCCCCAGCACCACCAGCAGGGCCACGCCGGCCACCGCCAGGGCCATCCAACGGCGCTGCTGCACTGCAGCCGGCGCGGGCCGAGCCGATGGTGGAATCTGCGGGGTTGCCGGGCTGCGCTCCAATGCGGCAGTGGCCGTGACGCCGACTGTGCGATCGCGCTCGCCAGGCACGCTATTCGACGCGGTTGCAGCCGTTGCACGCACGGCAGCATCGGCCGAACTGTCGGCCTGCTGTTCCCACGCAACCGGGGCCAGCAGACGATAGCCGGTCTTGGCGATGGTCTCGATATGTGCGAAGCGCTGGCTGTCGTTGCTGGCCAATGCCTTGCGCAGTTGCGTGACCGCCTGGGTCACCACGTCGTTGGTCGGCAGGGTGTCGGGCCAGACCTCGGCCAGTAGCTGATCGCGCGTCACCACCTGGCCCGGCTGCCGCGCCAGCGTCAGCAGTACTGCCAGGGATTTCGGTGCCAGCCGTGCGGCGCGCCTGGCGCCCGGCGCATGCACTTCGCGTGAGGCGACGTCGACCACACACTGGCCGACACATAACCGGCCAGATGGCATCGCATTAGCGGGAGGAACACTCATCGGCAAAGACACGCATCGGCATGCAAGGACCACAAAGAACGCATCACGCAGTTCGCACGAAACGCCAAATTCAGCAAAGGACCACGACCAACTGTGTCATGCATCCATTTGGTGCAAATTTTACTCTATGCCTCGTTGCTTCCCTACGACAGGTGGCGACGTCAGGCTCTCTCTCTCTCGCCGACGAATTCAAATAATTACGATGTCCCCTTCGCGCCTCTGGCGCGATTTTTTTATCTGCGATTCATAAAAATGCCGCGAAATGCTTGCGGGCTGTAACCGCTTGCATTGCAGTCGCAGCACGGCACTTGCGTGCCGCGCCGCGATCTGCCTAAGCCGAAGCTGAATTTTTCCTAAGCAGCCAATCAGTCTGCTGCACGCAACGACGATGCTGCATGTCAGGTGGCGCGATACACCTGCGCGCCTTGCGCCCGAAACTGCGCCGATTTTTCTTCCATTCCCGCCGACAAGGCATGCGCCTCGCCCATGCCGTGCTCGGCCGCGTAATCGCGCACGTCCTGGGTGATCTTCATCGAACAGAAATGCGGCCCGCACATCGAGCAGAAGTGCGCCAGCTTGTGCGCGTCCTTTGGCAGGGTTTCGTCGTGGAACTCCTTGGCCTTTTCCGGATCCAGTCCGAGATGGAACTGGTCGTCCCAACGGAATTCGAAGCGCGCCTTGCTCAAGGCGTTATCGCGCACCTGCGCACCGGGATGCCCCTTGGCCAGGTCCGCCGCATGCGCGGCGATCTTGTAGGCCATGATGCCGTCGCGTACGTCCTGCCGGTTGGGCAGGCCCAGATGTTCCTTGGGCGTGACATAGCAAAGCATCGCGGTGCCGAACCAGCCGATCATGGCCGCACCGATCGCGCTGGTGATGTGGTCGTAACCGGGCGCAATATCGGTGGTTAGCGGCCCCAAGGTGTAGAACGGCGCCTCGCCGCATTCGCGCAGCTGCTTGTCCATGTTTTCCTTGATCAGCTGCATCGGCACGTGCCCCGGACCTTCGATCATGGTCTGCACATCGTGCTTCCAGGCGATCCTGGTCAATTCGCCCAGCGTTTCCAGCTCGCCGAACTGGGCTGCGTCATTGGCATCGGCAATGCAGCCCGGGCGCAAGCCATCTCCCAGCGAAAACGCGACGTCATAAGCCTTCATGATGTCGCAGATATCCTCAAAGTGCGTGTAGAGGAAATTTTCCTTGTGATGGGCCAGGCACCATTTGGCCAGGATCGAGCCGCCGCGCGAGACGATGCCGGTGACCCGCTTGGCCGTGAGCGGCACGTAGCGCAGCAGCACACCGGCGTGGATGGTGACGTAATCCACGCCCTGCTCTGCCTGTTCGATCAAGGTATCGCGGAAGATGTCCCAGGTGAGCTCTTCCGCACGCCCGTCGACCTTTTCCAGCGCCTGATAGATCGGCACCGTGCCGATCGGCACCGGCGAATTGCGGATGATCCATTCGCGCGTTTCGTGGATATGCCTGCCGGTGGACAGGTCCATGACCGTGTCGCCGCCCCAGCGGATCGCCCACACCAGCTTTTCGACCTCTTCTGCAATACCGGACGACACGGCGCTGTTGCCGATGTTGGCATTGATCTTGGTCAGGAAATTGCGACCGATGATCATCGGTTCGCTTTCAGGGTGATTGATGTTGTTGGGCAGGATCGCGCGACCGCGTGCGATTTCATCACGCACGAATTCCGGCGTGATGCGTTGCTGGATCGCGGCGCCGAAGGCTTCGCCCGGATGCTGCTTGCGCAGGATCGCATCGGTCACCGCTTCCAGGCGCTGGTTTTCGCGAATCGCCACGAATTCCATTTCCGGAGTGATGATGCCGCGCCGTGCGTAATGCATCTGGGTGACGTTGGCACCGGCGCGCGCCGCGCGTGGAAGACGCCGTGCAGGAAAACGCACCGCATCCAGGCGCGCATCGCGCTCGCGGCCGCGGCCGAAGCTGGAACTCAGGCCTTCCAGGGCCACGGTATCGCCACGCTCGTCGATCCAGCGCGCGCGCAGCGGCGCCAGACCCGCGACGAGATCGATCTGGGCATGCGGGTCCGTATACGGCCCGGAGGTGTCGTAGACGCTGAGCGGGGCATTGTCTTCGCCACCGAACAGGGTCGGTGTGCGGGTCAATGCGATCTCGCGCATCGGCACCTGCAGATCGGCGCGCGAGCCCTGCACGAAAATCTTGCGGGAGCCTGGAATCGGCTGGGTCACAGCCCCGGACAGCGACTGGGCTTGTTGCTGCAAAACGGTAGGCGCGGCATGCATGGCGTTCGTCCTGTGTGCTGGAAGACCAGCACCCACGGCGCTGGCTCTGCGAAGGATTCGCAGGCGGACGAAGCGGCGGCGCTCAATGGCGATGCGCCCGCGCAGGCACGGACCATCGCATCTAACGAAGCTTCCCTACGCCGGTATCAGCCGGATCAGGTTCGAAGGGACTATCTCAACCGCAGCGCACTGCGGTACCCCCACTTCGGCGGCGATTAAACCACATCGCCCTTGCGCGGCTAAAAAATGTTGCGGGGCGTCGGCAACGCGCTCGGCGCCGAGCTGCGTCAGTGGCCCATTCCGTGCCGGACATTCGCCGCGCCTGCCTGGCTGCAGGCACAGCGGTGTTGTGGCGCCCGACGGCGACATATGTCCGTGCATGGCATCGCAGGTCAGGACCGCACACGCGCAACGTCGCGCCGGCATTGCATGGCGCGTCCACGCACTGCGCGCGTCACACCGCGACAGGACGCCGTCTGGCGAAAAACCGCGGCGAAATCCGCTCGTTAAATTCCCGCTAAGCCTACGTGTCGTGCCGATGAAATTGCATGCATGCAGGTGCCATCCAACGGGGATCGCGCTGTCGCTCCTCCTCTACCGGGAATCGCCGTACACATGACTATGCCCCCGCTCCACCCGACCCTGCGTCGGGGCTCGCTCGCGATCGCCATCGGCCTGTGCATCACCACCAGTGCTGTCGCTCAGGAACAGACCGACAAGAGTCCGACCAATCTGGACAAGATCGAAGTCACCGGCTCACGCATCCGCTCGGTCGATGTGGAAAATTCGCAACCGGTGCTGGTGCTCACGCGCCAGGACATCGAAAAGCAGGGCCTGACCTCGGTGGCCGATGTGCTCAAGCGCATCCCCTCCAACGGCGCAACGATGAACTCCACCGTCAACAACGGCGGCGACGGCTCGGCCACGGTGAGCCTGCGCAACCTGGGCGCCTCACGCACCCTGGTGCTGGTCAATGGGCGGCGCTGGGTGTCGGGCCTGTCCGGCTCGGTGGATCTCAACACCATTCCGTCGGCCATCGTGGAGCGCGTGGAAGTGCTCAAGGACGGCGCCTCGTCGATCTATGGCTCCGATGCCATTGCCGGTGTGGTCAACATCATCACCCGTTCCGATTTCGATGGTGCCGAGGTCAACGCCTACGTCGGCCAGTACGGCCAGGGCGACGGTCAACGCACCTCGTTCGATGCCACCGTGGGCGCCACCAGCGAACGCGGCAACCTGGTGATCGGGCTGTCCAGCGTCAAGGAAGATGCGGTGATGGCAGGCGACCGCGAGATCTCGGCCGAGCCGGTATATGGCGCAGGGTCGTCGGCCTACAGCAGCTACTCGGCGAGCGGCCGTCTGCGTGCAAATGGCAACAGCGGTGCCTGGACCGTGTTGCCCGGGAGCGCAACGGCCAGCGGCGACAGCAATTATCCGCGCTACGGCCTGGACCAGTACACCGCCTTCAATACCTCCGAATACGGCTACAACTACGCCAAGGACAATTACCTGGTCACGCCGCAAAAGCGCGATGCCTTGTACGTGCAAGGCAACTACGCACTCACCGACAACGTGCGCTTCAAGTTCGACGGGCTGTACAACCGCCGCCAATCGTCGCAGCAACTGGCCGGCTTTCCACTGGCCTCGGTCAACACCGGCATCCTGATGAGCGGGGACAGCTACTACAACCCGTACAACAGCGCCTACGGCGGCGACGGGCGCGATGTGGGTTGGTCGCATCGGTTGACCGAATTCGCGCGCACCTACCAGCAGGACGTCAAGACCTCGCACGTGTACACCGGGCTGGAAGGCGACTTCCAGTTTGCGGACAGGCAGTTCAGTTGGGATGTGGGCTTTGCGCACAATCAGACCGACCAGACCGAAACCCAGTACGGCGATGTCAACTTGCTCAACCTGGGCAATGCGCTCGGTGCATCCGCCATCGTCAATGGCACCCTGTCGTGCCTGGACAGCGGCGGCGCCGTCATTGCCGGCTGCGTGCCGTTCAATCCTCTGTCGCCGGCCGGTGGCGTGACCCAGGAAATGCTGGACTACATCCTGTTCACCGCGCACAACACCTACCAGTACAAGAACAGCAGTTTCACCGCCAACCTCACCGGCGATCTGTTCGAGCTTCCCGCCGGCTGGATGAGCTTTGCCGCCGGTGTCGAACATCGCGAAGAAAGCGGCTTCTCTTCGCCGGATGCCTTGATTTCGGCCGGTTACACCTCGGGCAATTCGTTCACCCCGACCTCCGGCTCGTACACGCTCAACGACTACTACACCGAGGTGGCGATTCCGCTGCTGAAGGATGTGGCCGGTGCGCAGTTGCTGGAATTGAGCGCAGCAGTGCGTTACTCGGACTACAACACCTTCGGCAGCACCACCAACAGCAAGTTCGGCTTCAAGTGGAAGCCGGTCGCCGATCTGTTGATCCGTGGCAACTACGCCACCGGCTTCCGCGCGCCATCGATCGAAGACCTGTACCTGGGCGCATCGGACAGCTTCGATACCTACTCCGACCCCTGCTCGACCAACAGCACCTCCTACACCAGCGCGATTGCCGCGGCATGCGCAGCCGGCGGCGTGCCGGCCAATTACGTGGCCGAGTACAACAGCGCCAGCGGCAACTCCGGCCAGACCATCTATCCGTTCACCTACACCAGCAACGCCAATCTGCAACCGGAAAAATCCAAGAACGCCACGCTCGGTTTCGTTTATAGCCCCGCCTCGGTGCAAGGCCTGGACGTGTCGCTGGACTGGTGGAAGATCAAGATCACCGACGCGATCACTGAATTCAGCGCCAACCAGATCCTGTCGCAGTGTTACCAGTTCAATGTCTCGGCGTTCTGCGACCTGGTCACGCGCGATGCCACCGGCACCATCACCGGCCTGGTGATCCAGCCAGTGAACGTCGGCGAGCAACGCATGCAGGGCTACGATTTCACCGCGCGTTACAAGCTGCCGCAGACCGCGATCGGCCAGTTCATGCTGACGCTGGATTCGACCTACGTGGCCGTCAACGAACAGAAGCAGGACGACAATTCGGCGTGGGAAAGCTACAACGGCATCTACCACACCAATAACCCGAACTGGCGCACGCGCGGCACGTTCACCCTGGACTGGAGCTACGGCAACCTGGCCGCCAACTGGGCCGTGCGCTACTACTCGGGCATGAAGGACTACGACTCGGAGCTGGACGACACCGGCAACTATCGCCACGTCGCGGCGACTGCGTTCAACGATATGCAGGTGTCTTACCAGCTGCCGTGGAAGGCGACCGTGCGCGTGGGTCTGAACAACGTCTTCGACCGCGACCCGCCGGTGGCCCTCAGCGCCTCTGCCAACTCGTTCGATTCGGCCTATGCCATCCCGGGACGCTACAGCTACCTGCAGTACACCCAGCGCTTCTGATCGCGGCCCCTGAATCGCCGGTCCGCTGCCTGGACACGCCGGTTGTCACAACGACCTCCTTCGGGAGGTCGTTGTGCATGTGCCAGGGCTGACACGCAACCGGTCGGCTGGCACGCAGCACGCCAGCGGCGCCATGCGGGGACATTTCCACGGCACATCGCAGCGCTAGCCTGCAGTCACTACAACAAGAAACCTGCTCTCTCTCCCTGCCGCCGATCTTCGGCGGCTTTTTTTTTGGTAAACCCACTTGCCACATCCATTGCCACTTCGTTATCTTTCTGTGAAACAGGGGATGGACGATGCAGATGCAGGGGATGCACCGGTTTGGTTGGACAGCAGTGCTGCTGATGATGGGGTTGTTTTCAGGGACCGCACAGGCCGCCTCCACGCCGCCTGCAGAGGCCTTCGTCGAGTCCGGTCCGATCTCCTCGCCGGCGATGTCACCCGATGGAAAGCATCTGGCGGTCAGTGCGGATCTGGGCGATGGCAACTACGCGCTGGTGGTTTACCGCATCGCCGGCATGCAATCCACCACGATGCTGCGCTTGCCGCGCTATGAGTTGCCGGTGCGCATCGCCTGGGTCAGCGACCGCCGGCTGGTGATCGGCAAGGGGCGCAAACTCGGCTCGCTGGAAGAGCCCATGCCGATGGGCGAGATCATCGCCACCGACCTGGATGGCAGCAATCAGCGCTATGTGTATGGCTACCTGCAAAGCACCCGCAATGCGGGGCTGGAGCGCGGATTCGGCTATATCGAGGGCCTGCCGAGTCGCCGCAACGGCCATTTCTACATGCGGCGTCTGTCGCTGGATTCGCGCCACTCGATGCTCTACGACGTCGACGCCAACACCACCACCCATCGCCTGATGGCCGACATCGACGTCCCCGATCTGCGGTTCGTACTGGACCACGATGGCGTGGCGCAATACGCATACGGCAGCGACGACAACGATAACCCGTTGCTGTTCCGCCGATCGGGCAACGGCTGGTCGTCGATGACCCAGGTCCAGGCCAGCTGGCGACCGATCGCATTTGCACGCCAGCCAGGTCGCCTGTATGGCTGGTACAGCGAGGCGGGCGGCCCTGCAGTCCTGGTGGCCACCGATCCCGACGGCCAGCAGCGCAGCGTGCTCGCGTCCGACCCGTTCTACAGCGTGGACGATCTGCAGTGGGGCACGGCGCAGCAAACGCCATTTGCTGCGCGACTTGGACCGGGGCGGCCGACACTGCGCTATGTCGAGCAGGACACTGCCGAAGCGCAACTGCACCGGAGCTTGAGCCAGACCCTGGCCGGCCAGTACGTGGACTTCATCAATTTCACCGAGGACGGCAACAGCCTGCTGCTCAGGGCCTACAGCGACCGCGATGCCGGGGCCTGGTACATCTTCGACCGGCCGAGCAATACGCTGAAACTTGTCATCAAGGCACGCAGTGCATTGCAGGCGGCGCAGATGAGCGAGCGTCGCATGGTGACCTTTCAGGCCAGCGACGGGTTGATCCTGGACGGTGTGCTCACCGTCCCCGGCACCGCTGCAAACGGGATGCGGTTGCCGATGATTCTGCTGCCGCACGGCGGCCCGCATGCAGATGGGGATGGCTGGGCCTTCGATACCGACGCCCAGTTCCTGGCCAGCCGCGGGTATCTGGTACTGCAGGTCAACTATCGCGGCGGACTGGGTCGTGGCAACCGGTTCGAACGCGCCGGGTATCGCCAGTGGGGCGAGCGTATCCAGGAGGATCTGATCGACGGCGTTCGCTGGGCGGTGGACCAGGGACTCGCCGATCAGACGCGCATCTGCAGCTATGGCGCCAGCTTCGGCGCGTATGCCGCCATGATGGTGCAGGTCAAGGCGCCGGAATTGTTCCGCTGCACGGTCGGCGTAGCCGGCATCTACGATCTGCAGATGATGTACAGCAAGGGCGACATCAATCGCAGCGACTACGGCCTGAATTATCTGGAGCGCGCCATCGGCCGCGATACCGCCGAACTGGCCGCGCATTCCCCGGTGATGTTGGCCGACCGCATCAAGGTGCCGGTGCTGCTCGTGCACGGCGAAGAGGACGAACGAGCCCCGTTTGCCCAGGCCAAGAGTCTGCGTGCGGCATTGACGCGCAGCGGCAACGCGCCGCAGTGGATGGCCGTTCCCAAGGAAGGACACGGCTTCTACAAGGAAGCCAATCAAGTGACGTTCTATCGCACCCTCGAACGCTTTCTTGCCGAGCAGTTGGGGGGCACCACTGCGGCGGCGGCGCCCAGTGCCGTCTCCGCAGCGACGCCGCATTAACGACGCAAGCTACTCCAGCGTATAGCCCACTCGCAAACCGCCCCAGTGCTTGCCACCGACGTAGATCGGGGCCGACAGGTCGAACATGATCTGCCCGGTATCGCGGCGGTAGACCTGCAGGCGATACGGGTCGGTATGCGCGCCCACGCTACGGCCGACGCGGTCGGTAAACTTGCGCTTGGTGCGGTTGCCGACCAGATCGCGCTTGGGATCGCCGGTCAGCGGCTGGCTGAAACGCAGGTTATGCGTGGGCACATAGCCGTCGGGATTGGCGCAGATGGCGAACACGATCCACGGATGCGCATCCAGCAGCGGCTCCTGCAAGGCCGGCAACACCTCGTCGCAAAGCGCATCGAAGTCGGTGCTGAACTTGGCAGGCTCCACGCCGGCAATCGGCGTGTAGCTGCGCGCGAACAGCGCCGCTTCGTCGATCTGGCCGCGTGCGATGGCCTGCGCCAGGGCAGTGCCGATGCGAGCGGCGGTCGCCACGGCGAGTTCCTTGACGCGCGCGTGCCTGGGCACTTTCAGCGGGTCGGCCGGCAGACGGAACAGGCCCACGCAATCGCGCAGCGTCTCGGTGCCGCGCTCCAGCGCTTCGCTACGTTCGGCCACATGCGCAGCATGCTGCAGGTTGCTGCGGCCCAGCGCCACCACGCCATCGACGGCACTTTCGATGCCGCGAATCTCGCCGTCCTGCGCCTGGATACGTCCGGCCACCGTGGTCATGGCGCTGCTGGCCTGGCCGAGCACGCGGGTGATGCCATCGAGCACCACCTCGGTGCCGCGCGCGGAGGCCGCGCCCTCGCCCACCGCGGCGCTGGTTTCGGCCAGGATCGTGCGCACGTCGCGCGCTGCCGCGGCCGCCCGTTCGGCCAGGCGGCGGATCTCGGTGGCGACCACCGCAAATCCGCGCCCGGCATCGCCGGCATGCGCAGCTTCGATGCTGGCGTTGATCGACAGGATGTTGGTCTGGAACGCCACCGAGTCGATGACTTCGATGACCTCGCCGGCGCGCGCGGCGCGGCGCTCCACTTCGTGCATGGCCTGGCCCAGCGCATGTGCGGCGGCGACGCCCTGACGTGCGCTTTCGTCGGCACTGGCGGCCAGCGCAATCACCTGAGCCAGGTCGGCATTGACGTCCTGCAAGCTCGAAGAGAGCCGCTCCACCGCCGTGCGGGCGCCATCCAGCGCGTCGGTCTGCGCCTGCGACTGGCGCACCATCTCGTCGTTCTCGGCCACAAGCGGCGGCACTTCGGCGGCGATCTGCACCGACAACGCCACTGCCTGCCGGATCGCCTCGGCCAGGTTGCCGAAGCCCGACTGCAGCCGGCGCCCCATGCCGGTCTCCGCCAGACCGGGCGGCAGCAACAGTTCCAGCTCGCAACCGGCCAGCGCCTGGGCAGTGCGCTCCAGCACGGTGCGGTCCTCGTGTTCGGCCTGCAGGCGCGCCACCAGCGGCTGCAGCAGCGGCGAGATCGGCACCGGCCGGCTGTCTTCGGCCAGACGGGTGGCCTCACGCAGCAGGATCGCGGTTTCCACATGCGGCAGCGACAGCATCCAGCCACCGTGCTCGCGGTCGCGCACATAGCGCACGCGCCGGGCCGGGTCGTCCCCTGCGGCGGCCCATACGCCATCTTCGCCGACCAGATCGGCTGCACTCAATCCCCACAACACCGATGCCGACGCGCCTTGCAGCTCGCCAGCGGTCTTGCCCAGGACGTCCAGGCCTGCGCGGTTGCAGGCCACCACGCAGGCCTCGGCCGATAGCCGCAGCAGGGCGACTGGTGCATCGGGGAGCAGCGCCGCATGCGTTTGCGACGGCCGATCGGGCTGTTGCATCGAGTTCATGGCAATTCCTAATCCATCACCATCATTAGCGGCGCGCTGCGACTGCAATTGAGCCGCACCACGCATCCACAAGCGATTGCTCAGTCATCAGTAACCGGCGGCCTGACCGTCCTTGCGGCTTTCCGAAGCGCCGTAATACACCCCGCTGGCCGGGTCGCGCGCGATCGCCTGGTACCCGCCATACGGGCCATCGGCAAAGATCACCCGGTGGCCTTTGCGCATCAGCGCGCGGATGGTGTCGTAGGAGAAGCCGGTTTCCAGGTTGACCTCGCCACCATCACTCATCGCGGTGGCCTGGCCGGTCGGTTCGGTGGATCCTTCATGCTGGATGCGTGGCGCGTCGCCAGCCTCCTGCAGATTCATATGGAAGTCCACCAGGTTCATCAGGATCTGCACGTGCCCCTGCGGCTGCATCGCCCCGCCCATCACCCCGAAGCTCAGCCACGGCTTGCCGTCTTTGGTGACGAAGGCGGGAATGATGGTCTGGAACGGCCGCTTGCCCGGCGCGTAGCCGTTGGGGTGATCCTTTTTCAGCACGAACATCTCGCCGCGGTCCTGCAGGATGAAGCCCAGCCCCGGCGGGGCCATGCCGCTGCCCATGCCGCGGTAGTTGGACTGGATCAACGACACCATCATGCCGTCGGCATCGGCCACGGTCATGTAGATGGTGTCGCCTTCTTCCAGCTGCTTTGGCGTGCCCGGCTGCACTTCCTTGAGCGCCTTGTCCATGGAGATCAGCGCGCGACGCTTGGCGGCGTAGTCCTTGGAAATCAGTTTGGCCAGCGGCGCCGGCTGGAACGCCGGGTCGGCATAGAAGCGCGCGCGGTCGGCGAAGGCCAGCTTCTTGGCTTCGGTGAACAGGTGCACGTGCTCGGCCGAGCCATACGGGATCTTGGAGAAATCGTAGCCCTCCAGGATATTGAGCATCTGCAGCGCGGCGATGCCCTGACTGTTGGGCGGCAACTCCCAGACATCAAAGCCACGGTAGTTGGTGGACACCGGCTCCACCCATTCGCCGGTGTGGCTGGCCAGATCCTCGTAACTCAGGTAGCCGCCATTGGCCTTGAAATAGGCGCCGATGGTGCGGGCGATGTCGCCCTTGTAGAACGCATCGCGGCCGCCGTCGGCAATCTGCTGCAGGGTGTTGGCAAGGTTCGGGTTCTTCCACAGCTCGCCCTTGCGCGGGGCATGGCCGTCGATGGTGAACTGCTCCTTGAAGCCGGGGTACTGCGACAGGCGCGGCACCGAGCGGTCCCAGTAATAGGCGATGGTCTCGGCCACCGGATGGCCTTCGCGGGCGTAGCGGATCGCCGGGGCCAGGTTCTGCGCCATCGGCTTGCGCCCGAAGCGCCCGTGCAGCGCGAACCAGCCATCCACCGCGCCCGGCACCGATACCGGCAACGGGCCGGTCGGCGGAATGTCCTTCAACCCACGGCGCTGGAACTCGGCCAGGGTCAGCGACCTGGGCGAGCGGCCCGAGCCGTTGTAGCCGTAGAGCTTGCTGGTCTTGGGGTCCCAGACGATGGCGAACAGATCCCCGCCGACGCCATTGCCGGTCGGCTCCATCAGGCCCAGTGCGGCATTGGCGGCAATCGCCGCATCCACTGCCGAGCCGCCGTCCTTCATGACATCTAGCGCGATCTGGGTGGCCAACGGCTGCGAGGTCGCCGCCATCGCATGCGGGGCGATGACTTCCGAGCGGGTGGCGAACGGCTGCCCGGTGATCCGGTCGGCAGCACTGAGGGGCGGCGCGAGCAGCGCCAAGGCAGACACCAACAACACAGGTACGCGACGCATGACAGGAGATCCCCGGACAGCACATGTGAGTTGCCAACCATACCAGCGGGTCGGGCGGTGTCGCTCGGTGAGCACTGCGTGTCAGCACAAATGCCGCGCATTTAGGTGCCCATATCCTCCAACACTGGCCCGCGTCGATCCGGTTTCAACAGCAACCATGCTGCTGCCACGCGGTTTCGCGCGACATAACACCCATTGATGCGGCCGTTTCAGGCGCAAGGGTTGACACCCCACCTGCTGCGATGGTTATCTCAGTCACATGTCGCACCGCCACACCACCTCGAACGCCCCAGTGTCCGCGCCCTTCGGCGCGTCGGCAGCGTCGCTTCTCGTGCTCGTACTTATTACCTCGCCAACCGGTGCGGGACGGGACTTCGTGTAGGCAACAGACACACAAGGCTTCGATCAGACCCCGCACCGGCAACGGCGCGGGGTTTCGCGTTTCAGGGACCACCAAAAGTTTCGAATGACATGAACGACATCACCGACATCGCCACCATCTATCCCACCCGCGCCGACCACTGCGCTGGTGCAATGCCTGCATGGCCGGTGCCGTCGTCCATCCCCGCTTTGCTCGGCCGGCCAGCCTTCGACGCTGCCTGCTGATTCATTTCCCACTGCCAACCCCGCAAGGACTACTCCATGAGCAATGACACCCAACCGAAAATCGCGATCATCGGCTACGGCAGCCAGGGCCGCGCACATGCGCTGAACCTGCGCGATTCCGGCTTCGACGTCACCGTCGGCCTGCGTGCCGGTGGCCCGACCGAGTCCAAGGCCCAGGCCGACGGCTTCACCGTGGTGGCGCCGGCCGAGGCGGTCAAGAGTGCCGACCTGGTCGCGATCCTGACCCCGGACATGGTGCAGAAGAAGCTCTACGAAGAGGTCATCGCCCCGAACATGAAGCAAGGCGCCGGCCTGCTGTTCGCGCATGGCCTGAACGTGCATTTCGACATGATCACCCCGCGTGCCGATCTGGATGTGGTGCTGGTCGCGCCGAAGGGCCCGGGCGCGCTGGTGCGTCGCGAATACGAGATCGGGCGTGGCGTGCCATGCATCTATGCGGTCCACCAGGACACCAGCGGCAAGGCCGAGCAGTTCGCGCTGACCTATGCCGGTGGCCTGGGCGGCGCGCGCGCCAACATCATCAAGACCACCTTCAAGGAAGAGACCGAGACCGATCTGTTCGGCGAGCAGGCCGTGCTGTGCGGCGGCGCCTCGTCGCTGGTGCAGGCCGGGTTCGAAGTGCTGGTGGAAGCCGGCTATCAGCCGGAAATCGCGTACTACGAAGTGCTGCACGAACTGAAGTTGATCGTGGACCTGTTTTACGAAGGCGGCATCACCCGCATGCTGGAATTCGTGTCCGAAACCGCGCAGTACGGCGATTATGTCAGCGGCCCGCGCGTGATCGACGCCAGCACCAAGGCGCGCATGAAGGACGTGCTGACCGATATCCAGAACGGCACCTTCACCAAGAACTGGGTGGCCGAATACGAAGCCGGCCTGCCGAACTACAACAAGTTCAAGCAGGCCGATCTGGAGCACCCGATCGAGGAAGTGGGCAAGAAGCTGCGCGCCAAGATGGTGTGGCTCAACGGTCAGCAGCAAGCCGCCGCCGCACCTGCGAATCAACAAGCGGCGTAATGCCGCCGCACCCCCACCGCTAACACCGAAGGTCCGCAACGCATGAACACCTCCGCACACAGCACGCCCCGCAACGGCGCGCGCTGGCTGACGCAGGCCCTGGAAGCCGAAGGCGTGGAAACGCTGTTCGGTTATCCGGGCGGCACCATCATGCCGTTCTACGACGCCCTGGTGGATTCCAGGCTCAAGCACATCCTGGTCCGTCACGAACAGGGCGCCGCGCTCGCCGCCAACGGCTACGCCCGTGCCAGCGGCCGGGTCGGCGTATGCGTGGCCACTTCCGGCCCGGGCGCGTCCAATCTGGTCACCGGCATCGCCGATGCGATGCTCGATTCGGTGCCGATGGTGTGCCTGACCGGCCAGGTCGCCACGCCCCTGCTGGGCACCGACGCGTTCCAGGAACTGGACGTGTTCGGCATGACCATGCCGATCGTCAAGCACAGCTTTTTGGTGCGGTGCGTGGAGGAGCTTCCGGAGATGGTGCGCGAGGCGTTCCGCATCGCGCGCGAGGGACGTCCCGGGCCGGTGTTGATCGACCTGCCCAAGGACGTGCAGATCGCCGACGCCTCGCACCTGCCCGATCATGTGCCGGCGGCAGTGCTGCCGCCTCCGGCCCCGGACGATGCGAAATTGGCGCAGGCCCTGGCGGCCATCGCCAGTGCCGAACGCCCGGTCGTGTACGGCGGTGGCGGCATCGCCTTGGCCGGGGCGGTGGAGGCATTCCGGCGCTTTGTCGAAGTCACCGGCATTCCCACCGCGCTGACCTTGCGCGGCCTGGGCGCGTTGCCGCATGCGCATCCGGACTATCTGGGCATGCTGGGCATGCACGGCACCCGTGCGGCCAATATGGCGATCCAGGAATGCGATCTGTTGGTGGTTGTCGGTGCACGCTTCGACGACCGTGCCACCGGCAAGTTGAGCGAATTTGCGCCATTCGCGCGCGTCATCCATCTGGATGCCGATGCGTATGAAATCTCCAAGCTGCGCACGGCCGACATCGCAGTGCCCGGCGATGTGGCGGTCAGTCTGAAGGCATTGAGTGCGGCACGCGGCAATTGCCAGGCGTGGCGCACGCGTTGCTTTGCCAACCGCGAGAAGTTCGGCGCGCGTTACGATGCGCCCGGTACCGATATCTACGCACCGGCGCTGCTCAAGCGCCTGAGCGAAGTGGCCCCGGCCGACACCATCATCGCCTGCGATGTGGGTCAGCATCAGATGTGGGTCGCCCAGCATTGCCGCTTCAACGATCCGCGCAACCACCTCACCAGCGGCGCGCTCGGCACGATGGGCTTCGGCCTGCCGGCGGCGATGGGCGCGCAGTTCGCCTGTCCCGACCGCACCGTGGTGCTGGTTTCCGGCGACGGCAGTTTCATGATGAACGTGCAGGAGCTGGTGACGATCGCGCGCTGCAAGCTGCCGGTGAAGATCGTGCTGCTGGACAACAGCTCGCTGGGCATGGTGCGGCAGTGGCAGGAGCTGTTCTTCGCCGAGCGTTACAGCGAAATCGATCTGTCCGACAACCCGGATTTTGCGGCCCTGGCGCAGGTCTTCGGCATCCCGGCCAAGCGCATCATCGCGCGCGGCGATGTCGATGCCGCGCTGGCCGAACTGCTGGCACAGCCCGGCCCCGGCCTGCTGCATGTGGCCATCGACGCGCGTGCCAACGTGTGGCCGCTGGTGCCGCCCAACAACGCCAACAGCACCATGCTGGACAGCAATCCCGCACATGCGGCCAAGGAGACATCGCATGCGTTACCGGCTTGATCTGGTGCTGAAGCCGGCCGAAGGCGCATTGGTGCGCGTGCTCGGCATGACCGAGCGACGCGGCTTCCGCCCCTGCGCCATCCAGGGCGCCAGCGCCCCGGACGATGCCGGCCGCTGGCATATGCAACTGGAGGTGGACAGCGCCCGCCCGCCGGAAACGCTGCGCCTGCAGTTGGAGAAGGTGTACGACTGCGAGTCGGTGGTGATCACCGCGCTGGACTCGGTCGAGGTCGCGGCATGAACGCCCAGACCTCACGCGACCATGAAACCGCTGTCCGGAGGTGTCTTCTCCCGGATCGGCCGTGCGCGTGCCGCAATGCCTGATTCCGGCCGCCCCTCCCCGCAGGAGCCAGACGTAGGCGACGTGGCAGTCAGCGTGGCCGACGTGCTGGCCGCACAGGCCCGCCTGCGCAAGTACCTGTCGCCCACGCCGCTGCATTACGCCGAGCGCTTCGGTGTGTGGCTAAAGCTGGAAAATCTGCAGCGCACCGGCTCCTACAAGGTGCGCGGTGCATTGAACGCATTGCTGGCGGGGCTGGAACGCGGCGATGAGCGCCCGGTGATCTGCGCCTCGGCCGGCAATCATGCGCAAGGTGTGGCGTGGTCGGCATACCGGCTGGGCGTGCAGGCCATCACGGTGATGCCCCACGGTGCTCCGCAGACCAAGATCGCCGGCGTCGCACACTGGGGCGCCACCGTCCGCCAGCATGGCAACAGCTACGACGAGGCGTTCGCGTTCGCGCGCGAGCTGGCCGACCAGAACGGCTATCGCTTTCTGTCCGCCTTCGACGACCCGGATGTGATCGCCGGGCAAGGCACGGTTGGCATCGAACTGGCCGCGCATGCGCCGGACGTGGTGATCGTGCCGATCGGCGGCGGCGGGCTGGCCTCCGGGGTGGCGCTGGCGCTGAAATCGCAAGGCGTGCGCATCGTCGGCGCGCAGGTGGAAGGGGTGGATTCGATGGCCCGCGCCGTGCGCGGCGATCTGCGCGAAATCACTCCCGTCCCCACGCTGGCCGATGGCGTGAAGGTCAAGATTCCCGGCTTTCTGACCCGCCGCCTGTGCTCGAGCCTGCTCGACGATGTGGTGATCGTGCGCGAGGCTGAACTGCGCGAGACGCTGGTGCGCCTGGCGCTGGAAGAACACGTCATCGCCGAGGGCGCCGGTGCGCTGGCACTGGCCGCCGGTCGCCGCGTTTCAGGGAAACGCAAGTGTGCGGTGGTCTCTGGCGGTAATATCGACGCAACTGTTCTGGCCACACTCTTGTCCGAGGTGCGGCCGCGGCCGCCACGCAAGCCGCGTCGTCGCAATACCGAGCGACTTCGCAACGAACGCAGCGCCAAGTCACTTCCCGAAATACCCGTTCTTTCCCGCCCATCCGCAGTCGCTTCAACGCCTGTCACCGCCATCGCCGTAGAGGAGTCTTCCTGGTGAACACGACCGTATCCAACCAGACCCCGCGTATCCGAATTTTCGACACCACCCTGCGCGACGGCGAGCAATCCCCCGGCTGCAGCATGACGCCCCAGCAAAAGCTGGTGATGGCGCGCGCGCTGGACGAACTCGGCGTGGACATCATCGAAACCGGTTTCCCGGCCAGTTCGCATTCCGACCGCGAGGCCGTCGCGATGATCGGCCGCGAGCTGCGCCGCCCCACGCTGGCGGTGCTGTCGCGCTGCCTGCAGGCCGACATCGAGACCTCCGCACGTGCACTGGAGGCGGCCGCCAATCCGCGCCTGCATGTCTTCCTGTCCACCAGCCCGCTGCACCGCGAGCACAAGCTGCGCATGAGCCGCGAGCAGGTGCTGGAGTCGGTGCACAAGCATGTGACGCTGGCGCGCGGCTACATCGACGATGTCGAGTTCTCCGCAGAGGACGCCACCCGCACCGAAGAGGATTTCCTGGCCGAGGTGGCGCGCGTGGCGATCGCCGCCGGTGCCACCACGATCAATCTGCCGGACACGGTGGGCTTCACCACGCCGGAAGAAATCCGCGGCATGTTCTCGCGCCTGATCGCCAGCGTGGAAGGTGCCGACACCGTGATCTTCAGTGCGCACTGCCACAACGATCTGGGCCTGGCGGTGGCCAATTCGCTGGCGGCCATCGAAGGCGGCGCACGGCAGGTCGAATGCACCATCAACGGCATCGGTGAGCGCGCCGGCAACTGCGCGTTGGAGGAAATCACCATGGCACTGAAGGTGCGCGGTGCGTTCTACAACATCGATACCGACATCAACACCCCACGCATCGTCTCCACCTCGCAGTTGCTGCAGCGCCTGGTCGGTATGCCGGTGCAGCGCAACAAGGCGGTGGTCGGCGGCAACGCGTTCGCGCACGAGTCGGGCATCCACCAGCATGGCATGCTGCGCCATCGCGGCACCTACGAAATCATGCGCCCGGAAGACGTGGGCTGGGAGTCCTCGCAGATGGTGCTGGGCCGCCATAGCGGCCGTGCGGCAGTGGAACAGCGTCTGCGCGCCTTGGGGTACCTGCTGGAGGAGGAAGAGGTCAAATTGGTCTTCGAGCAGTTCAAGGCATTGTGCGAAAAACAGCGCGTGGTCACCGACGCGGACCTGCAGGCCTTGATGCAGGACGCCACCGTGCAGGAAGGCTATCGCCTGGCGTCGATGACCATCAGCGATGTCGGCAGCCGTGCCAATGCGCTGGTGGAATTGTCCGATCCGGACGGCAATCGCGTGGCCGAAACCGCGCAGGGCAATGGCCCGGTGGATGCGCTCTTTGGCGCGCTGGCCTCGGCCACCGGCGTGAAGCTGGAGCTGGACAGCTACCAGGTGCACAGCGTGGGCATCGGCGCGGACGCGCGCGGCGAAGCCAGCCTGAGCGTGCGCCACGATGGCGTGGAATACGAAGGCACCGGCACCAGCAAGGACATCATCGAAGCCAGCGCCCTGGCATGGCTGGATGTAGCCAACCGCCTGCTGCGTCAGCGCGAGCGCGGCGTGGTCGCCGGCAAGACCGCTGCGGTGGCGTAACGCCGGTCATTCGCTGGACGAAGCAAACCTGACGGCCGGCAGAGTGATCTGCCGGCCGTTTTGGTGCTTGGTGTTTCAACTTCTTTGCAAGTGCGTCGGTTTGCTCACCGCGCCTGTGGGATACCGGCACTGAAAACGGTGCTGCGCCGGTGACCGACCTTGCGGGCGACATCTGCGGGTTCTGTACGAATGCGTCGGGTTGCTGCAGGCGCTTGCACTCGTACCGACACAGAACAGCCTCGCACACGAGGTCTGCCGGCTTTGTGCGAATGCTCCGGTCTGCTGCGGGCGCTTGCACGCGTGCCGGCGTGGGACACGCCGCAAGTACGTCCGTGTAGGCTCTGGCGCGGCATCCATGCCGCTCAAGGTCCCACGCCGGCACCCGCGCAAGCACCACCGGTTGTTGTCGGTTGCGGAAATGCCGAGGGTTTGCGGACCTGTAGGTCCTTCGTAGCGTCCATCCTGGCGCCGTGAGAGCAGATAGATGGCTTACCGATTACGTTAGCCATGGCATCCGCAGGCATCCACACGTGCTTGAAAGCATTGCTTGCCGATCAGCGGTAGCAATCTTGGGAGCGTGGTGCCGCGTCCGGGGGCGGGACCGTGTGGCGGCATGGATGCCGCCACCGAGCCTCCACGGACGGATTCACGGCGTGTCCCGACACCGGATGCTGCGCCGCGCCGCCCACCGACTCCGCACACCGATCGATCTTGCGCACGACATCTGGCGTTTTCATGTGAATGCTTCGGTCTGCTGCGGGCGCTTGCACGCGTGCCGGCGTGGGACACGCCGCAAGTACGTCCGTGTAGGCTCTGGCGCGGCATCCATGCCGCTCAAGGTCCCACACCGGCACCCGCGCAAGCACCACCGGTTGTTGTCGGTTGCGGAAAGAAATGCTGGGGCCTGCTAGGTCTTTCGGAGTGTCACCGTCGCTGGTGACATGACAGCAGAGGAGATGCGAGCGCTGTTACAGCGCGGCCACCACTGCATCACCCATTGCCATGGTGCCAACCTTGGTCGTGCCTTCCGACCAGATGTCGGCAGTGCGCAGGCCTTGGTCGAGTACCTTGCCGACCGCTTGTTCGATCGCATCTGCTGCAGCAGATTGCGCAAACGTATAGCGCAACATCATTGCCACCGACAGGATGGTGGCCAACGGATTGGCGATCCCTTTGCCTGCGATGTCCGGCGCCGAGCCATGACATGGCTCGTACATGCCCTTGCTATTGGCATCCAGCGAAGCCGAAGGCAGCATGCCGATCGAACCGGTGAGCATCGACGCCTGGTCGGACAGGATGTCGCCGAACATGTTGTCGGTCACGATCACGTCGAACTGCTTGGGCGCGCGCACCAGCTGCATCGCCGCGTTGTCCACGTACATGTGCGACAGCGCGATGTCCGGATAATCCTTGGCCACTTCTTCGACGACGGCACGCCACAACTGGCTCGACGCCAACACATTGGCCTTGTCCACCGAGCACAGCTTTTTGCCGCGCAAACGTGCCATCTCGAAGCTGGCCTTGGCGATGCGGCGGATCTCGCCCTCACTGTATGGCAGCGTGTCGTAGGCCTGACGCTCGCCATTTTCCAGCGTGCGCGTGCCACGCGGCTGACCGAAGTAAATGCCGCCGGTGAGCTCGCGCAGGATCAACAGATCCAACCCGGACACCACCTCCGGCTTGAGCGTGGAAGCGTCGGCCAACTGCGGATACAGCAGTGCCGGACGCAGGTTGGCGAACAACCCAAGCTGCGAGCGGATCTTGAGCAGGCCCCGCTCCGGGCGCAACGATGGGTCGATGGTGTCCCATTGCGGCCCACCGACCGCGCCCAGCAGCACCGCGTCGGCAGCGCGTGCGCGCTCCAGCGTTTCGTCGGCCAGCGGGCTGCCGTACTTGTCGTAGGCTGCGCCACCGAGTTCATCGTACACCAGGGTGAAACCCAGGCCATGCTGCGCATCGATGCGCGTCAGCACCTTGACCGCTTCGGCCATGATCTCCGGGCCAATGCCGTCGCCAGGAAGAATCAGAATCTGCTTGCTCATGCAATCCTCGTGAGTTGGCGCCGTAGCGCCCTGAAAATCAACGTGTCGCCCATACCACCAGCACATCTGTGCTGAAGGAGCCATCGGCCGCAATCTGAAAGTAGTCGCGCACCTCGTCTACCGCTGCGCCCTGCAATGCGCGAATGGCCGCGCGCAACACCTCCGGCGTGCGCATGCGGTCTACCCAGCTCAGATAGTCCAGCTGCAGCCGTTGGCAATGATGCCGCTGCACCTGCAAGCCGGCATCACCGAGCGTCTGCAACCACTGCGCAACACTGTAGTCACGCACATGGCTGGTATCGCGCAGCAACTCGATCGCCTGCAGGTGCGTATCCAGCAGCGGCAGGCCAGGCGCCACTACGTCGATGAAGGCCGCAATCCCGCCCGGACGCAGCACGCGCCGCACTTCGCGCAGTGCCTGCCCCAGGTCGCTCCAATGGTGCGCCGAGTAGCGGCTGACCACTGCATCCATGCTGCCGGTCTCGAACGGCAAGCGTTCGGCGGCACCTTGCACCGTGCACACTTGGGTCAGCCCGCGGTCTGCGGCGGTGGCCGCCAGGACCTCGAGCATGTCGGCAGACAGATCATAGGCCACCACCTCGGCCATCAGCGGCGCCAGCTGGAAACTCACATGCCCGGCACCGCAGCCCAGGTCGAGCAGTCGCCCGTTGCGACGATCCTGCAGACCAGCGCGGAGCTCGGCGAACTCGGCGCCTTGCGCATGCACGTCGCTATGCAGATAGGCCTGCGCCTGCGGCCCGAACTGCGCAGCGACATGCTCGCTCAACGCACCCGCATCAGCGGTGGTAACCGACCTCACTGCAGCGCGCCGAACAGCCACGGTTGACGCGCGCGATGGCCTTGCTCGAAGCGACCGATCGCATCGGCGTCCTGCAGGGTCAGGCCGATGTCGTCCAGCCCATTGAGCAGGCAGTGCTTGCGGAATGCATCGACGTCGAAGCCGTATTCCACGCCATCGGGGCGGCGCACGCGCTGCGC
Organism: Xanthomonas sp. CFBP 8152; assembly: GCF_014199025.1. Classification (NCBI taxonomy): domain Bacteria; kingdom Pseudomonadati; phylum Pseudomonadota; class Gammaproteobacteria; order Lysobacterales; family Lysobacteraceae; genus Xanthomonas; species Xanthomonas sp. CFBP 8152. The sequence goes on along the minus strand of NZ_JACHNO010000001.1, from coordinate 483,818 downwards.
GGCCAGATCCACGGTGAGTTGGTAGCCTTCGGTGGCAATGCACTGCTCGAACAAGGCATCGACTTCTGCTTCGGCCAGCACGATCGGTAGCAGGCCGTTCTTGAAACTGTTGTTGAAGAAGATGTCGGCGAAACTGGGCGCGACTACCGTGCGGAAGCCGTATTCGTCCAGCGCCCACGGCGCGTGCTCGCGCGAGGAGCCGCAGCCGAAGTTCTCGCGTGCCAACAACACGCTGGCGCCCTGATAGCGCGGGAAATTGAGCACGAACTCCGGATTGAGCGGGCGCTGGCTATTGTCACGGCCGGGCTCGCCGATATCCAGATACCGCCATTCGTCGAACAGGTTCGGCCCGAAGCCGGTGCGCTTGATCGACTTGAGGAATTGCTTGGGAATGATCTGGTCGGTATCGACATTGGCGCGATCCAGCGGCGCCACCAGTCCGGTGTGTTGGGTGAAAGGGGTCATCGGGATGCCGGGAATTGGGAGTGGAGAATGGGGAATTGGCAGAGCGGAGACGGGACGAACGTTGCGATTCTCTATTCCCGATTCTCGATTCCCTGCAACGCACGCACATCGACAAAATGCCCGCTGACCGCCGCCGCTGCCGCCATTGCTGGGCTGACCAGATGGGTGCGCCCACCGGCGCCCTGGCGGCCTTCGAAGTTGCGGTTGGAGGTGGAGGCGCAGTGTTCGCCGCTGCCCAGCTTGTCCGGGTTCATCGCCAGACACATCGAGCAGCCCGGCTCGCGCCATTCGAAACCGGCATCCAGAAACACCTTGTCCAGGCCTTCGGCTTCGGCCTGCGCCTTGACCAGACCCGAGCCCGGCACCACCAGCGCCTGCTTGATGGTGGAAGCGACCTTGCGACCCTTGGCCACCGCAGCGGCCGCGCGCAGATCTTCGATGCGCGAGTTGGTGCACGAGCCGATGAACACGCGGTCCAAGCGGATCTCGGTAATCGGCTGATTTGCGCGCAGGCCCATGTACTTCAGCGCGCGCTCGATCGAATCGCGCTTGGTCGGATCCTGTTCGGTTGCCGGGTCCGGCACCTGCCGGTCCACCGCCAGGACCATTTCCGGCGAGGTGCCCCAGCTGACCTGCGGCTTGATGTCTTCGGCGCGCAGCTCCACCACGGTGTCGAAGTGCGCATCCGCATCGGAGACCAGCGTGCGCCACAGCGCGACGGCTGCCTCCCAGTCGGCGCCCTTGGGCGCGAACGGGCGACCTTCGACGTAGGCAATGGTTTGTTCGTCCACCGCCACCATGCCTACGCGCGCGCCGGCTTCGATGGACATGTTGCAGATGGTCATGCGGCCTTCCATCGACAGCGCGCGGATCGCGCTGCCGGCAAATTCCAGCGCGTGGCCGTTGCCGCCGGCGGTGCCCATCCTGCCGATCACCGCCAGCACGATGTCCTTGGCGGTCACGCCGAACGGCAGCGTGCCTTCCACGCGCACCTGCATGTTCTTCATCTTCTTGGCGATCAGGCATTGCGTGGCCAGCACGTGCTCGACTTCGGAGGTGCCGATGCCGTGCGCCAGCGCGCCGAACGCGCCATGCGTGGAGGTATGCGAATCGCCGCAGACCACGGTCATGCCCGGCAAGGTGGCGCCTTGCTCGGGGCCGACCACATGCACGATGCCCTGGCGCGCGTCGTTCATCTTGAACTCGAGGATGCCGAAATCGTCGCAGTTCTCGTCCAGGGTCTGCACCTGCAGGCGCGAGACTTCGTCGGAAATCGACTCCAGCCCGCCCTGGCGCTCGGCGCGCGTGGTCGGCACGTTGTGGTCGGGCGTGGCGATATTGGCGTCGATGCGCCACGGCTTGCGCCCGGCCAGGCGCAGGCCTTCGAACGCCTGCGGCGAGGTCACTTCATGCAGGATGTGGCGGTCGATGTAGATCAGCGACGAGCCATCGTCGCGGCGCGTGACCTCGTGCAGGTCCCACAGCTTGTCGTACAGCGTCTTGGCAGTCATTGCGGCGATCCGGTTGGCGGGTGGTGGGAGAATCCACCTGGCTGAAGTCGATGCTAGGAGCTTGCCTTGGATAACACAAATTCATATTGTTTATTCAACAAATGAAATTCGGGAATGGCAATGGATCTGGCAAGCCTCAGCGCCTTCGTGGCGATCGCCGAGAGCGGCAGCTTTTCGGCAGCCGGCGAGGCCTTGCACCTCACCCAGCCGGCGGTCAGCAAACGGATCGCCTTGCTGGAAGGGCAACTGTCGGCGCGGCTGTTTGACCGACTCGGCCGCCAGGTGGTGCTGACCGAGGCCGGCCAGGCCTTGCTGCCGCGCGCGCAACGCATCCTGGCCGAGCTGCAGGACACCCGCCGCGTGCTGGAGCATCTTGGCGCGGCGGTCGGCGGGCGCCTGAGCCTGGCCACCAGCCATCATGTCGGCCTGCACCGCCTGCCGGCCCTGCTGCGCGGCTTCGCTGCACAGCACCCGCAGGCCGCGCTGGACATCCGGTTTCTGGATTCGGAGCTGGCCTATGCCGCCGTGCTGCGCGGCGAGGTGGAGCTGGCGGTCACCACGCTGGCGCCGGACACGCGTGCGCCGCTGCGCGCGCAACCGATCTGGCACGACCGCCTGCAGTTCGTGGTGGCGCCGGACCATCCGTTGGCCGCATTGCGCGCGGTGGCGCTGGAAGATGTGGTGGCGCATCCGGCGGTGCTGCCTGATCCGGGCACGTTCACCCATCGCATCGTCGCCGGCCTGTTCGCCGGGCGCGCACTGGTGCCGCGCCTGCGCATGACCACCAACTATCTGGAAACGATCAAGATGCTGGTGTCGGTGGGCCTTGCGTGGAGCGTGTTGCCGGAGCGCATGATCGATCATCAGATCGTGGCGCTGCCGCTGCGCGATGTGACGCTGTCACGCGAGCTGGGCTGCGTGACCCATGGCGGGCGCACCCTGTCGCGCGCCGCGCAGGCGTTTGTCGCGTTGTTGCATGCGCAGGCGGACCAGTTGCAGAAGTGAGCCCGGCAGCTCCACGCACCCGGCAACGCGTCAGCCTTATTGATCCACCAATCGATCACGCCCCAGCCGCTTGGCCTGGTACAGACGGCGGTCTGCCAGTGCCAGCAATTCGCGCCGGCTCGGTGCTTCATCGCTCATCGCCATGCCCATGCTGGCAGTGCAGCGCACCGTGGTGCCCTGCGTCTGGACACCGATCGCGGCGAGCCGTTGGCGCATGCGCTCGAACAGCGCGCGCGCCTGTGCCGCATCCACGCCGACTGCCGCGAGCAGAAACTCTTCCCCACCGTGACGTGCAGCAAAGCACTGCGCGTGATCCTGCTCGCTGAGTGCTTCGCCGATTGCGCGCAGCACCGCATCGCCGACCTCATGGCCGTACTCGTCATTGATGCGCTTGAAGTGATCGATGTCCATCAGCACCAGCGCCAAGGGGGCACCACCGGCGCGCGCGTCGTCGAACCATTGCTGCAGGACACGCTCGGCCTCACGCCGATTCGGCAAGGCGGTCAGCACGTCGTGGCTGGCGCGGTATTCGAGCTGGCGCATCAGGGCTTCGCGCTCCTGGCTGGCCTGCTGCAGCGCGAGGTTCTTGTCGCTCAGCTCGCGCGTGCGTGCGTCGATCACCGTATTGAGCTGGCGCTGACGACGGCGATAACTGGCGGTGCGCCACAGATAAAACACGTAGATCAGGCTGCCCAGCCCGAGGATGCCCAAGGCGATCACTTCGCCACGCCGCCACCACGGCGGCGCCAGTGCGATCACCAGGCTGGATTCGCCCAACAGCGCGGTCCGCCGCCAGTCCACCGGCAGCGACATCGCCTGGACGCGGAAACGGAAACGGCCCGGCGGCAGATTGGTGTAGACCGCCTCGCTGGCGCTGTCGGCGTCCACCCAGTCCGGGTCGAAGCCTTCCAGCCGGTAGCGGTAGCGCACCTTGTCCGGACCACGAAAGTTCAGCCCCGCATAGCCAATGGCGATGCGCCGGGTCTCCGCACCGAAGCGATGCAGACCATTGAGCGGTTGCACCATGCCGTCGACCAGCAGGCGCTCGAATACGATCGGGACGCGATGGCCTTGCAGGGTGCCCACGCGCGACGGGTCGATCACGCCCAGGCCCGCAGCGGTGGGAAACAGCAGCTGCCCGGACTGCGTCATCCAGCCGGCTGGCGCACTGCTGCCGTTGCCCTGATTGCCGGGCATGCCGTCGCTGCGATCCACCACCTCCACACTCAACTGCTCGCGAGTACCGGCGTCGAGCTGATCGAAATCACTGCGCGCGATGCGGAACACGCCATGGTTGCTCGACAACCAGAAATAACCGCGCCCATCGTCGATTACCCGGAACACCTTGTCGCGCGGCAGCCCCACCCGATGGTCGTAGACGCGGAAGGTCTCTCCCCGCAGGCGCAGCAAGCCGCGATCGCTGGCGATCCACAGATCGCCGTTGGGATCGCGCAGGAAGTCGAATGCGTTCTGCCCGGGAAAATCCTGCTCGCCCAGCCATGCGCGCGTGCTGCCGTTTGCCGACAGCGCGGTCATACCGCGATCGGTGCCAATCCACACATTGCCCTGCGTATCGCGATACAGCACCTGCACCGAGCCATCGGGTACGCCGTCGGCGGCGGTGTAGCGACGTGCCTTGCCATCACGCCAGCGCACCAATCCGGCCGTGGTACCGATCCATAGCGCCTCGCCATCGGGCAACACCGCGCGCACCGACAGTGACGGCAGGCCGTCGGCCGCGCCAATGCGCGCCAGCACATGACCTTGCGCGTCCAGACGCACCACCCCCTGGCTGTACGTGCCCGCCCAGACGCCGCCATCGCCGGCATCGGCCAGGGCCAGTACAGATTGCTCCAGCACGCGTCCGCCCTGGTTGGGCACCACCGATACGCGGCTGATCTGATTGGCGCGCCAGCGGTCCAGGCCCACCGCGCTGCCCACCCATACGGTGCCGTCGCCGGTCTGCAATACCGTGCGTACGTAGTCCGAGGCCAGCCCGTCTTCGTGGGTGACGCCGTGCGCGGCGCCTTCGGCAATGCGGAACAGGCCATGTGTGCTGCCGACCCAGATCAGGCCCTCGGCATCTTCCAGCAGCGCCGGGCTGGCGACTCCTGAAATGGCGATCTGTTCGTCCGGTGCATCCGCGCCACTGTGCACCACCAGCGTGCCCGACGGCATGCTCATCCATAGATGGCCGCGCCGATCCAGCAGCAATGCATCCACACGCTGGCCTTGGCGGAAACGCTGTAGCCCGCCACCGCGGCTCCACCACCACACTCCGTCGTCACCGGCGACCAGCAGGCCGCCCTGACGATCGCTGGCCAGCCGTCGTACCGGAGCGGCGCGCATGCCATGGGCCTTGCCCCAAGCCTCGGCCGCGCTGCCGTCGCGCGGCAGACGATAGAGCCCGACTTCGGTACCCACCCACAAGTCGCCCTCACCGTCGCCCTCGGCCGCCAGCGCAGTGATGCGTGCGCGCGGCAGGCCGGCCTGGCGACCGACGTCCACCACCCGCCCGTCCGGCTCGATGCGGTACAGCGTCTGCGGCGTGCCGACCCACAATGCACCATCGGCGCGTCGCAGCAATGCACTGACCGCCAGGTGGCGCGCCGAAGCGTCGCCCAGTTGCTGCCAGTGACCGTCCTGGTAGTGGTACACCCCATCGAAGGCGGTGCCGAACAACATTCCGCCGCTGCTGTCGCGTGCCACAACGAACACGCCCCCCAGCTCGACACCCGGTGTGTTCTGGCGGTCATACACGGTGAAGCCGCGGCCGTTGAAGCGCGCCACGCCTTCCCAGGTGCCCAGCCAGATCAGGCCATCGGCGCCCTGCGCCACCGCATGGACCAGATTGTGCGGCAGGCCGTCGTCCATGCTCCAGCGCGTGACGGTGTGATACGTCGTATGGGTCGGCGGCTGGGCGTGGGCCGGCCAGACGCCGAGCAGCACGCAGGCCAGCAACGCCCATCGCCACAGCGGTCCGATCCGCCGCACGCATGTGCTGCGGACGCAGCCTGCATGCGCATGCGCCCCGACCCTGTCCACGCTTCGCCCCCCTCGTTGTGCTGGCCAAGAGTGCTGCCGACGTGCGTCGGCAGACCGTTAGCCAATCTATCACCGGGGGTTTTGCAACGCCCTAGGTGGATTCCCCACAAGGATGGGACGCACCATGACACCGGGAGGCATTCAGTTGAAACAATTAACGCCCATAACGAAGTTGGCACGCAGCTGGCGTGTAGGCACGACCGTTCCTGAGCGCTTCAAGGCGCTCCACGGGCGGCGAGTATAAATATAGAACCCGATGGTCTAGTATTGACGGCATGTCCAGCCCGCCCCCCCTCAAGTCCAAGGCCAAAAGCAACGGCCCCGGACGGCCCAAGGATCTTGGGAAACGCGCCGCCATCCTCGGCGCTGCCCGCGCCATGTTCATGGAGCAGGGGTATGCCGGTGTCAGCATGGATGGCATCGCCGCGCAGGCGGGTGTATCCAAGCTCACCGTCTACAGCCATTTTGGCGACAAGGAGAGCCTGTTCTCCGAAGCGATCCGTGCGCAATGCCAGCAGATGATGCCGGACGACCTGTTCGATCATGCCCCCAAGGGCGCGTTGCGCGATCAGCTGATCGAAATCGCCAGTGCCTTCTTCGCCATGGTCAGTACCGACTCGGCCATTGCCACCCACCGCATGATGATGGCGCCCGGCACCGGCGATGTGCATGTGCGCGAGATGTTCTGGACTGCCGGCCCCAAGCGAACCCAGCAGGCGCTGGCGGATTTCCTGTCTGCGCGCGTGGCCGATGGTCAGCTGAAGATCGACGATGTGGCACGTGCGGCCTCGCAGTTCTTCTGCCTGCTCAAGGGCGAGCTGTATGCGCTGATGATGTGCGGCCTGCATGGCCACCCCACCCGCGCGCAGGTGGACGAACACCTGCAAGCCAGCGTGGATTTCTTTTTGAGGGCGTATGCACCGCGTTGAACGCCCCCGGCCTTTGGTGGCGATGACTTCCGGCACTGCGCCGTTTGGCGGCGCGCAGCGATGCTAGATGCGCCAGTGGCCCCGTGCACCGGTAAAATGCCTGCCCCACCGCGTTGGATAACCGCACCATGACGATCGATTTCTCCCAGGCCCGCGAAAAGATGGTCGAACAGCAGATCCGGCCGTGGGACGTGCTGGACCTGCGCGTGCTCGCGGTGCTGGCGCGCCTGCCGCGCGAAGCCTTCGTGCCCGAGGCCTACAAGACCCTGGCCTATGTCGATGTGGAAATCCCGCTGTCGGCAGGCCACAAGATGATGAAGCCGGTGGTGGAAGGCCGCATGTTGCAGGCGCTGGATCTGCAGCCGGGCGAGGACGTGCTGGAAATCGGCACCGGCAGCGGATTTTCCACCGCCTGCCTGGCTGCGCTTGCCCGCGAGGTGCTGAGCCTGGAGATCGACCCGGCACTGGCCGCCGCCGCGCGCGCCAGTCTGGACAGCAGCGGCCTGGGCAGCAACGTGCGTATCGAAACCGCCGATGTATTCGGCTGGCAGAGCGAGCGCCGCTTCGATGCGATCTGCGTGACCGGCGCGGTCGAGTCGCTGCCGACGCAGTGGCTGCAGTGGCTGCGTCCGAACGGGCGTCTGTTCGTGGTCCGCGGTCACGATCCGGTGATGGAAGCAGTCCTGGTCCGTGGCGACGTCAACGCTCCGCGCATCGAATCGTTGTTCGAAACCGACCTCGCCTATCTCCAGGGCGCCGCACCGACGCCCCGATTCCAATTCTGATTCCCAAGGAAGCTTCCCCGATGATCCGCCGATCCCTCGTCCTGGCGCTGGCCGCCGCCCTGTCTCCGATGGCTGCGAATGCCACCGATCTGCTGCAGGTCTACGAAATGGCCCGCAACGGCGATCCGCAGCTGGCAGTGGCCGAGTCCACCCGCCTGGTCAACCGGGAAGGTCAGGTGCAGGCGCGTGCGGCGTTGTTGCCGCAGCTGGACGGCACCGCCGGGTACACGCAGTCGCACCGCGAGTTGGAAGGCGTGGACGGCCGCTCGACCACCAAACAGCGCCAGTATGCGATCCAGGGCAACCAGACCATCTTCAACTGGGCCCAGTTCGCCAACCTGCGTGCACAGCGCGAAGTGGCCAAAGCGGCAGACTTCACACTGGAATCGGCCAACAACGACCTGATCACCCGCACCTCGGCGGCGTATTTCCAGGTCCTGGTGGGCATCGAGTCGCTGGCAGCGGCAGAAACCAACGAAGCGGCGGCCAAGAAGCAGTTCGACTACGCCGACAAGCGGCTGGAAGTGGGCCTGGCGCCGATCACCGACGTGCACGAAGCCCGCGCCCAGTACGACCAGGCGCGTGCCGACACGATCAATGCGCGCAACACGTTGAAGGATTACTACCAGGCGTTGACCGAACTGACCGGCCAACCGGTGGTCGGCCTGCGTGCACTGCCCGAAGAGTTCCGTCCGGAAGTGCCGGCCGCCTATGCCAACGTCGATCAACTGGTGTCCACCGCCATCGCCGACAACCCGGCGTTGAAGGCGCAGCAGTTGCAGGTCAGTGCTGCCGAGGCACAGGTCAATGCCGCGCGTGCTGGCCATTACCCGACCTTGAACCTGGGCGCCAACATCGGCCGCACCAACAGCTGGGGAGGCGCAGGCACCGTCGATCAGGCGGCCGGCAACTTCACCACCAGCGGCCGCGATATCGATACCGATTCGATCGGCATCACGCTGTCGATTCCGATCTTCGCCGGTGGCGCAACGCAGTCGGCAGTCCGCCAGGCACTGTCGCAGCGCGACATCCAGCAGGACACCTACGAGCAGCAGAAGCGCGCGCTGGATCGCAATACGCGCAATGCCTACCAGACCGTGGTCGCCGGCATCAGCGAAGTGGAAGCACGCCGCCTGGCCGTGGTCTCCGCGCAGGCCGCGTACGACGCCTCGCAGGTGGGGCTGGAAGTCGGTACGCGCACCGTGCTGGACGTGGTGCAGAACCAGCGCACCCTGTTCCAGGCGCAGCTGAACTATGCGCAGTCGCGCTACAACTTCCTGCAGAACCGTCTGCTGCTGGGCCAGGCGATCGGCAAGCTCGACATCACCGACCTGCAGGATGTGAACCGCCTGCTGTCGCAGGATGCCGAGTCCAAGCTGCAGGGTAGCGGCTCGCTGCAGTAAGGCGATCTTAGCTGTGGCTGAAAAGGCGGGCGCATGCCCGCCTTTTTTGTACGTGTTTCCGGAGCGCCGGCCACGCGCACCTGTCGATTGTTTGCAACGTTGCGTCACCCATTTCAAGCCAGTGACATAACGGCTGCGTAGAGGCCCGGACGCCATGAGTGCGTCGGTTGCAGCCGAATATCTGTGGTTGGCTGCACTGCACGCTGCAGCGCGGTCGGCGCAGCGACGTCCTCAGGACGCCACGCCCTCACTCACCACCGGCGGCAGGTCCGGCGCGATCTGCACCAGCGTCCGCGCTACCGCGCCCTTGCCATTGGCGACCAATGCCAGCCCTGCTGCGGCTATCGTCTCGCGCTGGGCAGGGTCGCCGAGCAGGCGCGCGAGCTCGTGATACACGCCGTCGGCATCTTCGCAGATGGTCACCGCAGCGGCCTCGCGCATGCGCCGCGAAATCTCCGCGAAATTATGCAGATGCGGGCCGGTGACTGCCGGCGTGCCGACCGCTGCCGGTTCGAGCAGATTGTGCCCGCCGATCGGCTGCAGGCTGCCGCCGACGAAGGCGACCTGCGCGCAGGCGTAGAAACTCATCAGTTCGCCCAGGGTATCGATGACGAACACCTTGTCGCGCGCCTGTGGCCATTGCCGGGTCTTGCGCGTGGACACGGCCCAGCCACGCTCGCGCGCCATTGCCTCGGCCTTGGGAAAGCGCTCCGGGTGGCGCGGCGCCCATAACATCAGCAGATCAGGAAACTGCAGCAGCAGGCGCGCATGGATGTCGGCCACGGCCGCCTCCTCGCCTTCGTGCGTGCTGGCGGCAATCCACACCGGCCGCGTTGCCGGCACGTGCGTATGGAACTGCGCGACCAGGGCCTGCAACTGCGCAGGCGCGGCGATATCGAATTTGAGATTGCCCAGTGCGATCACCTGGTCGGAGCGCGCACCCAGCGTGATGAAGCGTTCGGCATCGTCGTGCGACTGCGCCGCCACGCAGGTGACGCTGCGCAGCGCGCGGCTGATCAACGGTGCCAGCAGGCGATAGCCACGCAGCGAGCGCGCCGACAGGCGCGCATTGAGGATGTACACCGGAATCTTGCGGTCGCGGCAACCGAACAACATGTTCGGCCACAGCTCGGTTTCCAGGATCAACGCCAAGCGCGGGCGGAAATGCTCCAGGAACCGGCCGACGCTGCCGGGTACGTCGTAGGGTAGGTACACGTGGTCCACCGCATCGCCCCAGACCGCGCGCACGCGCTCGGACCCGGTGGGGGTGATGGTGGTGATGACCCAACGGATGTCCGGACGCTGCGCGCGCAGGGCGTTGACCAGCGGCGCGGCGGCATTCACCTCGCCCACCGACACCGCATGCACCCACACCCGCGGACGACCGCAGGCATGCGTATAGGAGGCATAGCGCTCGTTCCAGCGGTTGAAGTATTCGCGCACGCGAAAACCGCGCCACACCAGGTGGTACACCGTCACCGGCAGCAACAGGTACAACAGCGCCGAGTAAAGTCCGCGCAACAGCCATTCAATCGGGTCTTTCCGCATCGGTGCAGGATACGGGAGCGTTGCGGCGTGCGCATGTGCACGCTGCCGCGCGCGCATGATCCCTTAGAATTGGCGCATGTCCGAGCCCGCCAACGTCGCTGTCCGCCCTTCCCTGCGTAACCCCAGGCACTGGCCGATGTATCTGGGCCTTGCCGTCATGGTAATGGCCGGCCGCCTGCCCTGGACGCTGCAGCGTGCGCTCGGGCGTGGCGTGGGCTGGATCGCAATGCGCCTGGCCGGCACGCGTCGGCGCGCTGCCCAGGTCAACCTCAAGCTGTGTTTTCCCGAACAGGACGATGCCTGGCGGGCGCGGCTGTTGCGCGACAGTTTCGATGCGCTGGGCGTGGGCCTGTTCGAATTCGCGCGCGCCTGGTGGGGCAGCATCGATACCATCCGGCCGGGCGTGCAGGTCGAAGGCCTGGAACATCTGCAGCGTCTGCAGGAGCAAAAACGCGGCGTATTGCTGGTGTCCGGCCACTTCATGACGCTGGAAATGTGCGGGCGGCTGCTATGCGATTACGTGCCGCTGGCCGGCATGTACCGCAGGCATCGCAACCCGGTGTTCGAGTGGGCGGTCAAACGCGGGCGGCTGCGCTATGCCACCCACATGTTCGCCAACGAGGATCTGCGCGCCACCATCAAGCATCTCAAGCGCGGCGGTTTCCTGTGGTACGCGCCGGATCAGGACATGCGCGGCAAGGACACTGTGTTCGTGCCGTTTTTCGGGCATCCGGCCTCCACCATCACCGCCACCCATCAGCTGGCGCGGCTGACCGGTTGCGCGGTGGTGCCGTATTTCCATCGGCGCGAAGGTGGCCGCTATATCCTCAAGATCGCACCGCCGCTGGCAGACATCCCCTCCGACGATGTGATCGCCGATACCGCGCAGGTCAATGCGGCGATCGAGGACATGGTGCGCGAGGCGCCGGACCAGTACCTGTGGATCCATCGGCGCTTCAAACGCCAGCCGGGTGGGCGCAGCGCGTTCTATCGCTGATGTCGGCGGGTCTCACGCCTGCGCTGCGTGCAGCCGCAGCAGCGCAAGGATGTGCGGCGAGTCAGCGCGGCGGCGGCTGATCTGCGTCGTCGTTGAGCAAGGCACCGGCATACAGGCCGGCCAGCATCAGGCTCAGCCCGCCCCAGAAGCTGGAGTAGAACGCCAGATGCGTGTTGAGCGGGAACACGGTTGCCACCAGCGCGATCATCGCCGGGCGTGCCTGCGCGCGCGCGGCCAGGCTGGAATAGCGCCACGCGCGCCAGGCCTGCGCCGCACCGGCCAGCCACAGCAGCAAACCGACCACCCCGGTTTCGGCCAGGATTTCCAGCACGATCTGGTGCGCATGGAAGGCCGGCCCGTCGCCCCAGGCCGGCGCCTGCGCAGGTGCTGGATTGCAGGCCGGGTAGGCCTGACGAAATCCGCGTGCGCCCACGCCATTGAGCGGATGCGCGCGGATCATGCACAGCGCCGCGCCCCAGATCTGCGCACGCCCGGACAATGCCTGATCCATACCCTGCTCGCCATCGCTAAAGGCCAGGGCGGTGCGCTGGATCCGCTCGCGCGCCTGCGGCGCCACGGTGACCACACCGGCCGCCAGCAGCGCGCCGACCAGCGCCACTCCCAGCAGGCGGCGGCCACCCAGCAACTGCCAGCCGGACAGCAGCACGATCACGCCGTAGGTGATCCACGACGCCCGCGAACCGGCCAGCACCAACACCACCCCGACCGCCGCCGCAGCGCCTGCCCAGGCCCAGGCATGGCGCCGCCCCAGCGCCAGCAACAGGAAGGGCGACAGGCTGGCCAGGGTCTGACCGAACTTGAGGTTGCACGGCCCCAGCACGCCACTGAGGCGGTCGACCAGGGCCAGCTCCTGCGGTGTGCACAGGCCATGCCCGCTGATCAGCTGCTTGATCTGATCCAGGCCGAAGAACAACGGGCTGTTGCCGAACGCGGCCTGCAGCAGCGCATCCAGCGTCCATACCGCGCCGATCACCGCCAGGCCGGTGAAGGTGCGCCGACGCCGCTGCGCGTTGGCCACCGCGATCGCACACAACCACATGAAAGGCAGATAGCGCAGATCGGTGGCCGACTTGCGCAGCGCGCGGCCCACGTCCACCGCATCGAACGCCGACAGCATCTGCGGCAACCAGTACGCAAAGAACAACACACTGGTCAGCGCCCAGGCGGCACCGCTGAGCAGCCGGGTGCCGCCACGGAACCGCGCATGCAGCAGGCGATACGCCGCAAACAGGGCGCCCAGCGACAACACCGTTTCGGCCAGCCCGGGCGTGGGCCACAGCGCCACGAACAGGATCACCCACAGCGGCGCCCAGCGACCGGCATCGGGCGTCAGTACGGACGCGGGCGGGATGGCCTCAGCGGCGGAGTTCGTCATAGACCTTCAGGGTGGCCGCTTGCATGGCCTGCAACGTGTAGGGAAGCACGGCGGGCGGTGTCGGCGCCTGCTGCAGCACATGGAGCGCCTGGGTGCGCAAGACGTCGGCATCGAAGGCCGGCACCGCGCCGCCGGGTTGCAACTCGGCCAGCAACTCGCCCACGCCACCATGTGCCCAACCCAGCACTGGCCGGCCCACCGACAAGGCCTCCACCACGGTGCGGCCGAAGGCCTCGGGTTTGCGCGACAGCTGCAGCACCAGATCGCTGGCGGCATAAGCCTCGGCAATGCGTGCGGTGGGTCCGGTGAAGACGACCGCCTCGGCCACGCCCAGTCTGGCGGCCTCGGCCTCCAGCTCGCGCAGGTAGGCTTCGCGGCCGGGCGCGCGCGCGCCCGGCAGCCACAGCCAGGCCGGCACGCCGGCAGCGCGCACATCGGCGAGCAGTTGCAGACCGTCGGTGTGCCCCTTCAGGCGGGTGCCGCGCCCGGGCAGCAGCAGCAGTGGCGCATCGGCCGGCAAGCCGGGCAGCACGGTCTGTGCCCAGGTGCGCGCGCGGCGATCCGGATGCGGGCGTCGCGGAAACTGGGCAACATCGACACCGCGCGGGATCGTCCGCAAGCGCGCGCTGTCGGTCTGCGGATAGTGCGTGCAGACGTACTCGCGCACCGTCTGCGAAACGCAGATCACCCGCTCGCCGTAGGTCATCACCGCGCTGTAGCGGCTGGGCGAGTTGAGCCCATGCACGGTGGTGACAAAGCGCGGCCGTGTGGCCTGCGGCATGCCGCGCAGCGCGTACCACCCCAGCCAAGCCGGCAGGCGCGAACGTGCATGCACGATGTCGGCGCCCAGTTCGGCGAACAGCCGGCGCAGGCCGACCACATGGCGCAAGGTCAGCAGCGACTTGCGCCCGATGTCCAGGGCGAGATGTTCGCCACCCGCCTCCAGCAGCGGCTGGACCAGGCGGCCGCCGGCCGACACCACCACCGCGCGGTGGCCGGCGCGCACCAGCGCAGCGGCGATTTCCAGGGTGGAGCGCTCGACGCCGCCGGACTGCAGCGCCGGCAGCAGTTGCACCACGGTCAGGCGGTGCATCCGGCCAGGATCAGTCTGCAAGCACGAACAGCGCGCCGCAGTACGGGCACTTGGCTTCGCAGTTGGGTTCGTCTTCGATCGGCAGATACACGCGCGGATGCGAGTTCCACAATGCCATCTGCGGCGTCGGGCAGCTCAGCGGCAGATCGCCGCGATGCACGGTGTAGCGCGATTCGGCATTGGCGGGCGCGGTGGCGGTCTGGCTCATGGCGGCACGATCGTAGAGGCAAAGGCAGAGCGCGGATTCTAGCAGCCTGCGTGGGGATCGGCCCATCGACCGGGCGACACCGGTTCGGGTGGGATGGTCTCGGCGCCAACCCCGGGACGCTACGGCAGGTCCGGCATCGCCTTGCCCCTGCTGGCGCGAGCGCGCCGGGCCACCACACCCGGACATCGCGCTTATCATCGCCTCACCATGGCGCACCGCCCCGCGCCTGCTCCCCGTGTCCGGATCGCCCGCAGCACTCGGCCGGACCTGCCCTGCGGCATCGCACCCTAAGGAGACATCGCCACGTGATCTCGTCTGTCGTCTTGCTGCATCCGCGTGACCTGTGGCTTCGGCTGGCGGTTGCCCTGGGCTGCGCTGCGCCGCTGTCGGTGAGCGCGGCGACCGGGTTTTCGAGTTCGTTCGAAGCTGGTCAGCCGTTACCGGTAGGCGCCGCTGCAGGCGATGTGCAGATTGCCATCGGCACCGGTCCGGCCGCGCCCTATGCGGCCAAGCCGCACACCGGCTACAGCGGTGCACATGCGCTGCGGTATGACAGTCGTGCTGCGGGGGGGCGGCGCACCCTGTTTACCGCCGATGTCCGGATCGGTGCCGATACGACGCTGTCATGGCTGGTATTGCCGGAGAGCGTGGGCAGCGAGCATGTGGCCTCGACCTATGTGTCCCTGGATCTGCTGCTGGACGACGGCACGCGCGTGTCTGCCAGCCCCGCGCGGGATCAACACGGCGTCACGCTCGGCGCACGCGCGCAGGGCGAGTCGAAGACGCTGTATCCGCAGCAATGGGCGCGCAAGGCGGTGCGGCTGGGCGAGGTGCCCGGTCTGCGTGGGCGCCATGTGCGTGCGATCGAGCTGGACGTTGCGCCGCCCGCAGGCGCGGCCAGTACCGGTTGGATCGACGATATCGCGCTTGCCGATGTACCGCTGACGCCGGCAACGCATCCGTCGGATTGGGTGCTGACCACGCGCGGCACGCAGTCCAATGGCACGTTCTCGCGCGGCAATAATTTTCCTGCAACGGCCGTGCCGCATGGCTTCAACTTCTGGACGCCGGTGACCGATGCGGGCACGCTGACCTGGCTGTATCGCTGGAACGAACATAACGACACGGACAATCACCCGCGCCTGCAGGCGTTGTCGCTCAGCCATCAGCCCAGCCCGTGGATGGGCGACCGCCAGACCTTTCAGGTGATGCCGTCGCTGGCCGCCGGCGTGCCGCCAGCCGATCGCAAACAGCGTGCGCTGGCGTTTTCGCATGCCAACGAAACTGCACGCCCCTATCGCTACGCGGTGCAGTTGGACAACGGGATCCACGCCGAGATCGCACCGACCGACCATGCCGCGCTGTTCCGCTTTCGCTTCCCGGCGCAGGGCGATGCCAATCTGGTGTTCGACAACGTGGACGCGCGCGGCGGGCTGCGCCTGGATGCGGCAACGCAGACGCTCTGCGGCTACACCGACGTGCGTAGCGGGCTATCGACCGGGGCCACGCGCATGTATGTCTATGCCAGCTTCGACACGCCGTGGAAAACCAGCGGCCTGAGCGACACCGGCCGGCCCACCGGCTGGATCAAGTTCGATGCAGGCAGCACCCGGCAGGTGCAGATGCGTATTGCCACCTCGCTGATCTCGCTCGATCAGGCCAGGCACAACCTGGCACTGGAAATCGCGCCCCAGGCAACATTCGAGCAGGTCGCCGCGTGGGTGCAGCAGGCCTGGGATGCGTTGCTGGGGCGCCTGGACGTGCCCGACGCCACGGCCGATCAGAAGACCACGCTGTATTCCAACCTATACCGACTGCACCTGTATCCCAACTCCGGCCATGAGAATGTCGGCAGCGCCGGCGCACCGGACTGGCGTTACGCCAGCCAGAGCAGCTGGTCGGACGACAACATCGATGGCAGCGCGGTGCGCAGCTTTGCGCCCATCCGCGATGGCCGGGTCTACGTCAATAACGGATTGTGGGACACCTTTCGCACTGCGTGGCCGGCGTACGCCTTGTTCGCGCCCGACGATACCGGTGCGCTGGTGCAGGGCTTTCTGGAGCAGTCGCGCGCGGGCGGCTGGGTGGCGCGCTGGTCGTCGCCCGGCTATGCCGATCTGATGGTCGGCACCAGTTCCGACGTGGCCTTCGCCGATGCCTGGCTCAAGGGCGTGCAGGGCTTCGATCCGGTCGAGGCGTATATTGCCGCACGCAAGAACGCCACCGTGGTGGCGCCCGACAGGCATGTCGGCCGCAAGGGCATGGCGCGTTCGACCTTTCGCGGTTACGCCGATACCGACACGCACGAAGGCATGTCGTGGTCGATGGAAGGCGCGCTCAACGACTTCGGTATCGCCAACATGGCCGATGCGCTGGCCACGCAGGCGAAAACAGCCGCGGCGCGCGAGCGTTACGCGACCGAGGCTTTGTATTTTCGTCACCGCGCGGCGGGCTATTCGGCACTGTTCGATCCGGCGATCGGGTTCTTCCAGGGCCGTACACCGGACGGCACCTGGCGCGTGGACGCGGCACGGTACGATCCGCGCGTCTGGGGCCACGATTACACCGAATCCAGCGGCTGGACGTTTGCGTTCACCGCACCGCACGATGGGCAAGGCCTGGCCGCGCTGTATGGAGGGCGCGCGGGTCTGGCAGCCAAACTGGATACGTTCTTCGCTACCCCCGAGACCGCCGAGGCCAGCTTCGCCGGCTCTTACGGCACCACCATTCACGAGATGACCGAAGCGCGCGATGTGCGCATGGGCATGTATGCGCACAGCAACCAGACCGCGCACCACATTCCGTGGATGTATCTGTACGCCGGGCAGCCATGGAAGACGCAACGCCTGACCCGCGAGATCCTGGCGCGCCTGTACCTGGGCAGCGAGATCGGCCAGGGCTATCCCGGCGATGAGGACAACGGCGAAATGTCGGCGTGGTATCTGTTCGCAGCAATGGGGTTGTATCCGTTGCGCATGGGCACGCCGGACTATGTGATCGGCTCTCCGCTGTTCAAGCATGCCAGCGTGCGTCTACCCGGTGGCCGGACGCTGACGGTCAACGCGCCACAGAATTCGCCGCAGAACGTGTACGTGCAATCGCTCAGGCTCAACGGCAAGCCCTGGCGCAAGACCTGGTTGCCGCATGCAGACATCGCCAAGGGTGCGACGCTGGACTTCGTGATGGGGCCGGCACCCTCGCGCTGGGGCACCGGGCCGGACGATGCGCCGCCGTCGCTGACGCCTGCAGGGGAACGCCCTGCCCCGTTGCACGATGTACTCGGAGACACGGCGCGCATCACGCCGGCCGATGGTGGCGATGTCGCCGCACTGCATGACGACGATGCGGGGACGGTCGCTTCAGTCGCACCGGCATCGGCGCTGACGTTCAGCGGCATGGCGCGCGGCACGCCGATCCTCTACACCCTGACTAGCGGCAATGCGGCGATTGCGGCGAGTGGATGGACCTTGGAAGCGCGTGCGGCCGGTGGTGCGTGGGAGGTCGTCGATCAGCGCCATGAGGAAACGTTTGACTGGCCGTTGCAGACGCGGCCGTTTCGCATTGCCTCCCCTGGTGCGTATGCGGAGTATCGGTTGCGATTCAGCGCGCCTGCCAAACTGCAGCTGGCGGAGATCGAATTGTTGGCGGCGGAGCCTGCGGTGCGTTGAAGCGGAGGTCTCGCATCGCTGATGGCGCTGCTTGTCTGGAGGCAGGTGACTGCAGGATGCAGGCACTGGCTCACGCAATCGGCGGATTCGCGACTGCTGCCGGAGTAGGGTTTCACTGCAACGTCAGCAGCGCTGGTAAGCCGTACCCTCACCCCCCCCCCCGCTCCGCGCCCCGGCCCGCGCTTGCGGCGCGGGCGCTTCAAGGCACGCGCGCCAGTCGCGCGCAAGCAGTGCCTTGTCGCCCCGGGGGGAGAGGGGCGTTGCAGCGGTGTGTCTGGTGCCGCTGGCGGGCAGGGTTTCGGGGTTTTGCCGGTGGCAGAATCTCAACCGCTATTATTTTTCGCTGGCGCCCTTCTCGGCATCGCGCTGCCGGCGGATCTGCGCATCCACCGCGGCGATCGCGGTCATGTTCATCACCCTGCGCGAGGTGGCGCTGGTGGTGAGGATATGCACCGGCTTGGAGATGCCCATCAGGATCGGGCCGATCGCCACGCCGTCGGTGAACACGCGCACCAGGTTGTAGGCGATGTTGGCGGCCTCCAGGTTCGGCAGCACGAACAGGTTGGCGCGGCCCTTGAGCGTGCTGTTGGGCATGATCTGCTTGCGCAGCGCCTCGTCCCAGGCGGTGTCGCCCTGCATCTCGCCGTCGATGTTGAGCTCGGGCTTGCGCTTGAGCAGGGCCTCGCGCACCTGGCGCATCTTCAGCGCATCGCGCGAGTCGTGGCTGCCGAAGTTGGAGTGCGACAGCAGCGCGATGTTGGGCTCGATGCCGAACAGCTTGAGGCGATACGCGGCCTGCAGCGTCGCTTCGACCACCTGCTCCACGGTCGGGTCTTCCTGCACATGCGTGTCCAGGAAGAAGAACACGCCCAGCTGGTTGATCACGCCGGTCATCGCCGAGGTGGAGCTCACCCGCGGTTCCAGCGGAATCACGCTGCGTGCGTAGCCCAGCTTCTTGTGGAAGCGGCCGACCACACCGGACAGCATCGCATCGGCTTCGCCACGCGCCACCATCACCGCCGCGATCAGGGTCGGACGCGAGCGCATCAGTTCCTTGGCGGCGGTGTCGGTCACGCCGCGACGCTCGGTGAGCGCGTGGTAGTACTGCCAGTATTCGTTGAAGCGGGGATCGTCGAGGATATTGGTGATCTCGAAGTCCACACCGGCGGTCAGGCGCAGACCCATGCGCTCGATGCGCGCCTCGATGACATCCGGGCGGCCGATCAGGATCGGAAACGCCAGGCCTTCGTCGACCACGTTCTGCACCGCGCGCAGCACCACTTCCTCTTCGCCCTCGGCATAGACCACGCGCTGCTTGTCGGCGCGCGCGCGGTCATAGACCGGCTTCATCATCAGGCTGGTGCGGTAGACGAACTGGCCGAGCTTGTCGCGATAGGCCTCCATGTCGGTGATCGGGCGCGTGGCCACGCCCGAATCCATCGCCGCCTGCGCGACGGCGGACGACAGCTCCACCAGCAGGCGCGGGTCCAGCGGACGCGGAATCAGGTATTCCGGGCCGAAACTCGGGGTTTCGCCGCCGTAGGCCGCGCCCAGGTCGGAGGCCTCGCGCCGCGCCATCGCCGCGATCGCCTTGACGCAGGCGATCTTCATGTCTTCGTTGATTCCGGTGGCGCCCACGTCCAGCGCGCCGCGGAACAGATACGGGAAGCACAGCACGTTGTTGATCTGGTTCGGGTAGTCCGAACGGCCGGTGCCGATGATGCAATCCGGACGCACCGCCTTGGCCGCTTCCGGGGTGATTTCCGGGTTGGGATTGGCCAGCGCGAAGATCACCGGCTGGCGCGCCATGCTGGCAACCATCTCCGGCTTGAGGATGCCGGCCGCCGACAGGCCCAGGAAGATGTCCGCCCCCTCGACGATTTCGGCCAGGGTGCGCTTGTCGGTGTCGCGCGCGTAGCGCTGCTTGTCTGGGTCCAGGTCGGTACGGCCGGTGTGAATCACCCCATCGCGGTCCAGCGCCAGGATGTTCTCCGGCTTCAGGCCCAGCGAGACCAGCATGTTGACGCAGGAGATGCCGGCCGCGCCCATGCCGGTGGTGGCCAGCTTGACCTCTTCGATCTTCTTGCCGGTGACCACCAGCGCGTTGAGCACCGCGGCGCCGACGATGATCGCGGTGCCGTGCTGGTCGTCATGGAACACCGGGATGTTCATGCGCTCGCGCAGCTTGCGCTCGACGATGAAGCACTCCGGCGCCTTGATGTCTTCCAGATTGATGCCGCCGAAGGTCGGCTCCAGGCTGGCAATGATGTCGACCAGCTTGTCCGGGTCGTTCTCGTTGATCTCGATGTCGAACACGTCGATGCCGGCGAACTTCTGGAACAGCACGCCCTTGCCTTCCATCACCGGCTTGGAGGCCAGCGGGCCGATGTTGCCCAGGCCCAGCACCGCGGTGCCGTTGGTGATCACCGCCACCAGATTGCCGCGCGCGGTGAGCTCGCTGGCCTGGGTGGGTTCCTCGACGATCGCCTCGCACGCGAAGGCCACGCCGGGCGAATACGCCAGCGACAGATCGCGCTGGGTCAGCATCGGCTTGGTCGCGGTGACCTTGATCTTGCCGGCCGGCTGCTGGCGGTGGTAGTCGAGGGCGGCCTGTTTGAAGTCGTCGTTAGACATCGGCTGTGTGGGTCTCGAAGGCGCAGGAGGTCTGAATTCTACCCTCCTGCCTGAACAAGGGCCTGTCGCGCAGCTGTCGGCGCGGCAGGAAGATCGCATGCTGCAACGCGTCGTGCGTCGCGGCCAGTTTTGGCTAGAAGCGAAAACGGCCCTGTACCCCGCCGGCAACGCCGACGGAATACAGGGCCGTAGGAAGCATCAGCGTGCGCTGATCGGGGCGACGACGTCGGTCGAGGCCACCGGCGCCTGCAGCGGCGGCGAGCCGCCATCCAGCACCAGCTTGAGCTGATCGCGGTCCAGCGCATTTTCCCAGCGCGACACCACCACGGTGGCCACCGCGTTGCCGATGAAGTTGGTCAGCGAGCGGCACTCGCTCATGAAGCGGTCCACGCCCAGGATCAGCGCCATGCCGGCCACCGGCACGTCCGGCACCACCGACAGCGTGGCCGCCAGGGTGATGAAGCCGGCGCCGGTCACGCCGGCCGCGCCCTTGGAGCTGAGCATCGCCACCGCCAGCAGGGTGATCTGCTGGCCCAGGCTCAGGTCCACGTTGGTGGCCTGGGCGATGAACAATGCGGCCAGGGTCATGTAGATGTTGGTGCCATCCAGATTGAACGAGTAGCCGGTCGGCACCACCAGGCCCACCACCGACTTCTCGCAGCCGGCCTTTTCCATCTTCTCCATCAGCGACGGCAGCGCCGACTCCGACGACGAAGTGCCCAGTACCAGCAGCAACTCGGCCTTGAGATAGCGGATCAGCTTGAGTACCGAAAAGCCGCACAGACGGCAGACGATGCCCAGGATCACCAGCACGAAGAACAGCGAGGTCAGGTAAAACGAACCCACCAGCCAGGCCAGATTGACCAGCGAGTCCACCCCGTACTTGCCGATGGTGAAGGCGATCGCACCGAACGCGCCGATCGGCGCGGCCTTCATCAGCATGTGCACCAGGCGGAACACCGGCGCCGTCAGCGCCTCCAGAAAGCTCAGCACCGGGCGGCCGCGTTCGCCGACCAGGGCCAGCGCGATCCCGAACAGCACCGCCACGAACAGCACCTGCAGAATGTTGCCATCGACGAACGCGCTGATCAGCGTGGCCGGGATGATGTCCATCAGGAAGCCGACCAGGCTCAGCTCGTGCGATTTCTGTACGTAGGTGTTGACCGCGCTCTGATCCAGCTCGGCCGGGTTGATGTTCATGCCGGCGCCGGGCTGCACCACGTGCGCCACGATCATGCCCACGATCAATGCCAGCGTGGAGAAGAATAGGAAGTAGGTCATCGACTTGGCGAAGACCCGGCCCACCGTCTTGAGGTGGGTCATGCCGGCGATGCCGGTGACGATGGTCAGGAAGATCACCGGGGCGATGATCATCTTCACCAGCTTGATGAAGGCATCGCCCAGCGGCTTGAGGCTTTCGGCAAACGCCGGCTCGAAGTGGCCCAGCAGGGCGCCCAGGACGATCGCCACCACCACCTGGAAATACAGCTGACGGTAAAAGGGAACGGGCGCCGGCAAAGGGCCGGCAGGCTTGCTGATGTGCATGACGCCACTCCGAGGGAACATAGAGGGTGCCTGAGCGGTACCCGGTGCGGCATTCTGGCCGTACGTCACAGCTCGAGCCGATAGCCCATTGGTACTACCCACTGTCCCCGGGCTGAACGTCGCCTTACACTTCAGCCGCGCCCCCCCCGGCCGTTAAATCCGTTTAACGCAGACACCGATTCCCGTGTTGTTGGCCGTCCGGAACCTGCGCGCTTGCTGAAGCTGTTCAGTGCGACCGCCATGGCAGGACGCCCGGCCCCTTCTCATTGCCGAAGACCACACCTATGCGCCTCAATCCGCTCGTTCTCGCGTTGGCCATCGCCGCCGCGCCCGCTGCCGCCAATGCGGCCACCTCGCTGGAAAACTGGCCCACCAAGTACACCTTCGGTGATGGCACCGAGCTCGGCCTGACCGGCAACTACGCCTACGACGACAACAACTTCTCCGGCGACGACCGCCTGGAAGACCGCACCGACTTCCGCCGCAAGGAATTCGGCGCCACCCTCAAGAAGAAGGGCGTCTACGACGCCATGGTGTATTTCGACTTCGAAGCCAAGCTGTGGCTGGACGTGTTCTTCCGCGTCGAGACCAAGGCCCTGTTCGGTCAGGACTACGGTCGCGTGCGGCTGGGCTACATGAAGGTGCCGGTGGGTCTGGAAGCGGTACAGAGCTCGCGTGCGGGCAGTTTCATGGAACTGGGCCTGCCGATCCAGGCGGTGTTCCAGGGCCGCCGCACCGGCGTGGAATGGACGCTGGAACGCCAGCAGTATCTGCTCCAGGCCGGCGCCTATGGCGGCAAGGATCTGCAGGGCGACAACCCGGGCACCACCCAGGCCGTGCATGCTGCCTGGACCCCGTTCAAGGCCGAAGGCAATGTGCTGCATCTGGGCCTGGCCGGTTCGGTGGAAAACCCGCGCGGCTTCAGCGACGGCCGTGGCGTGTCGTTCAGCCCGCGCGTGCGCCTGCGTGCCCGCCCGGAAGCCGGCCTGACCGACGTGCGCCTGATCGACACCGGTACCATTCTCGATGTGGACCACGTGATCCGCGCCGGCGTGGAAGCGGTCTGGATCCACGGCCCGTTCTCGCTGCAGAGCGAAGCGCTGCGCGCCGAAGTGGCGCGTAACGACAACCTGCCGCATTACATCGCGCAGGGCCAGTACCTCTACGGCACCTGGACGCTGACCGGCGAGTCGCGCAGCTATGCCGGCGGCGTACCGGGCAACATCAAGCCGGCGCACGACTACGGCGCGGTCGAGCTGACCGCCCGCTACAGCCGCCTGGATCTGGAAGACAACCGCGTCAGCGGCGGCCGCCAGCACGACACCACCATCGGCGCCAACTGGTACCTCACCAGCCACTTCAAGATGCAGGCCAACTACAGCTGGGTGGATGCCACGCGCAACGGCGTGCATGAAACCCCGCACGTGATGGAACTGCGCGCGCAGGTACAGTTCTAGGCGTTATCGCGCAGCGGTGACGCGGGACTCGTCGGCCGCGAGTTGGCGTCGGTTGACCGCTTCGACGCGTAACCCGGCAACGCACGCCAGTGTGCGGGTCGCTGCGGCCGCATCCTTCGAGGGATGCGGCCGCAGTCGTTTTTGGGGGCACCGTGGCGGCGATGGGGGCAGGCCACCGCACCGATGACTGCACGATGCATCGGCACACCGCCATACTTGTCGCCATGTACGCCTCACAACGCCGCCGCCTGCTGTCCACGCTGTCCATCGTGCTGGGCGGCATGTTGGTTGCCATGTTCGCCGCCGGGCACTTCGTCGAGCAGAACGCCCTGCACGAGGAAAGCGCCACCGTGCGGCGTCAGCTGCGCCTGTACGCGCAGGCGTTGCAGCAACGTATCGATCGCTATCGCACCCTGCCGCAGATTCTGGCGCTGGACCCGGAACTGCGCGCCGCCGTTTCCGGCCCGTTGTCCCCCGCGCAGGTGGATCAGCTCAACCACAAACTGGAGCGCGCCAACAACGTCACCCGGTCCTCCACGCTGACGCTCATCAACCGCGACGGCATTGCACTGGCTGCCAGCAACTGGCGCGCGGCGCGCAGCAACGTGGGCGTGGATTACGCATTCCGCCCGTATTACCAGCAGGCACTGTCCAACGGCAGCGGAAGTTTCTATGGCATCGGCATGACCACCAGCGAGCCGGGCTATTTCCTGTCGCAGGCCATCGTCGATGCCGGCGGCCAGGTGCAGGGCGTGGTGGTGATCAAGATCGCACTGGCCGCGCTGGAACGCGAGTGGCTGCAGACCCCGGACATCGTGCTGGCCTCCGACGCCCACGCGGTGGTCTTTCTGGCCAGCCGCCCGCAGTGGCGCTACCGCATGCTGGCACCGCTGAGCCTGCGCGACCGCAGCGAATTGCGCAGCACCCGCCAGTATGCCGACCAGGACTTGTTGCCGCTGCGCCGCCGGTTGATCGAGCAGACCGGCAACGGTGGCGTGCTGGCCGAGGTCAACGACCCACCGCTCGCCGGCCCGGTGCTGTGGCAGACCCTGCAGGTGCCCGAAAGCGGCTGGCGCCTGCATTTGCTGCACGACACCCGCGCCAGCGCGGCGGCCGGCCGCGCCGCTGCGATCGCCGCAGCCGGTGCGTGGCTGGCGCTGGCCTTGCTGTGGTTGTTCGTGCAGCAGCGGCGGCGCCTGTCCGCCCTGCGCCAGCGCAGCCGGCACGAGCTGGAAACGCTGCTGCAACAACACGCCGAAGAATTGCGTACCGCGCAGGATGGCGTGGTGACCGCCGCGCAACAGGCCAATGCCGGTTTGAGCCGCAGCCTGGAACACCTGCCGCAGGGCGTGGTGGTGATCGACGAAGCGCTCGATCTGGTGGCGTGGAATTCGCGCTACGTGGAACTGTTCCGCTTCCCGCCCGAACTGCTGAAGATCGGCAGGCCGATCGAAGACCTGTTTCGCTTCAACGCACGCCGCGGCCTGCTCGGACCCGGGCCGATCGAAGCGGCGATCGAACGCCGCCTCAATCATTTGCGCAGTGGTAAACCGCATATGCGCGAGAGCGAGAAGGAAGATGGCACCGTGCTGGAAATCCGCGGCAATCCGCTGCCCGATGGCGGATTCGTCACCAGCTATGCCGACATCACCAGTTACAAGAACGCCGCGCGCGAACTGCGTTCGCTGGCCGACGCATTGGAACACCGCGTGGCCGAACGGACCCGCGATCTGGCTGCGGCCAAACGCGAGGCCGAGAGCGCCAACCGCTACAAGACCCGTTTCGTCGCTTCGGCCGTGCACGACCTGCTGCAACCGCTCAATGCCGCG
Source organism: Xanthomonas sp. CFBP 8152 (assembly GCF_014199025.1). NCBI lineage: Bacteria > Pseudomonadati > Pseudomonadota > Gammaproteobacteria > Lysobacterales > Lysobacteraceae > Xanthomonas > Xanthomonas sp. CFBP 8152. The sequence continues at coordinate 458,300 of NZ_JACHNO010000001.1, read as the reverse complement.
CGCATGTTCGTCTCGGTCCTGCGCGGGCAGGTGCGCCAGGCCGGCGGCGCGCGCGTGGTCGACAACATCGAAGGCGCACTCGCCGCGCAGGACGCCATCCTCAACAGCCTGCTGGACATCTCGCGCCTGGAGGCAGGCAGCCTGAAGACCCAGGTGCGCGATTTCGCCATCGCCCCGCTGCTGGAAACCCTGGCCCGCGAGTTCGGCATCCTTGCCGAAGACCGCGGCTTGGTGCTTGATTGGGTGCCAACGTCCGCCGTGGTGTTGAGCGACGAGAACCTGCTGCGGCGCATCCTGCAGAACTTCCTGTCCAACGCCATCCGCTACACCCCGCGTGGGCGCGTACTGATCGGCTGCCGTCGTCGCGGCGGCTGGCTGCGCATCGAAGTGCACGACCAGGGACCTGGCATTCCCGAAGCCCTGCAGGAAGAGATCTTCGAAGAATTCAGGCGCCTGGACGACGGCGTGGCCAATGATCGCGGCGCCGGTCTGGGCCTGGCCATCGTCGAGCGCATCGGACGTCTGCTCGGTCACCGGATCGGCCTGCGTTCCGCACTGGGCAGCGGCAGCGTGTTTTCGGTGACCGTGCCGCTGGGCGAACGTGCCGCGATTGTCAGGCGATTGCCGCCGCCCACCACAACCGCAGAACATGCCAACGACCCGATCCTGCACGGGTGCCGCGTGTGGTGCGTGGACGATGACCCGCGCGTGTGCGAGGCCAGCCGCGCCCTGCTGGAGCGCTGGGAATGCCGTGTGGACTTTGCCGGCGGCCCCAATGAGGCATTGGCCGCTGCCAACGCCGACGAGGTGCCGGAACTGCTGTTGCTGGACGTGCGCATGGGCGAGCACTATGGCCCCAGGGTGTTGCCGCAGCTGGTGGAACGCTGGCAACGCGAACCGCGCGTCATCCTAGTCACTGCCGAACCCGACCCGGCGCTGCGCGAGCATGCGCTCGACCTGGGCTGGGGATTCTTGACCAAGCCGGTGCGCCCGCCCGCGCTGCGCGCGTTGGTCACCCAGATGTTGTTGCGGCGCCAGTAGTTGCCCGGCTGCCAGCACTGCTGCATCGCAGTTGATCGAACCGGCAGCGCGCGCCGGTCGGGACCGACTGGCGCATCGGTGGATCGATGCAACGCTTGCCGCTACAGCGTCGATCGACAAGCGCCCATACCTGACAAGATCGCTGGCCGCAGCTGACGCATGCCCGCGCCTGTCTGCCCCGACGCCAAGACGCTCGCGCCTGCTACAATAGCGCGAATGATTCGCATTTGACCGTCGCTTTCGTGGTGCCGTGCAGGCCTTGCCCCTGTGCCGGCCACGCCTTGGAGTTCCTTGCCCGATGAAATCTCCCGTCTCCGGATCGGCCAGCATGCCGTTCGTTGTCAGCTTCTGCCTGCTCGCCTCCGCCACCGCTTCCGCACAATCGGACGTCACCGATACGCTGGACACCGTGGTGGTGGCCGCCTCGCGCTCCAACATGACCGTGGCCGAATCGCCGCAGACGGTGTTGATCATCGACAAGGCGCAGATCCAGCAGCAGTTGACGATCTCCAGCAACTCCTCCGACGTGCTCGCCAACCTGATTCCTTCGTACACGCCCAGCCGCGGCAAGATGAATGGCAGCGGCGAAACGCTGCGCGGGCGCACGCCGCTGATCCTGATCGACGGCGTGCCGCAGTCCAATCCGATCCGCCCCACCGGGCGCGAAGCGCACACCATCGACTATGCGATGGTCGAGCGCATCGAAGTCATCCAGGGCGCCAATGCCATCAACGGGCTGGGCGCCACCGGCGGCACCATCAACATCATCACCCGACGGCCGCAGGACGGCTCGCTGAACCAGCACATCGACGTGCAGGCCACCGCGCCCAGCTCCGAAACGCGCGCGGAAACCACCAGCGTTGAAACCCGTTACCGCGTGGACGGCCGCTCGGACAGGCTCGACTACCTGTTCTCGGCCAGCTACAGCGACCAGGGCCTGTATGTGGACGGACAAGGCCGTCCGATCGGCGCCGACAACACCCAGGGCGACCTGATGACGTCCAAGAGCTACGACGTGCTTGCCAAGCTCGGCTACGCGCTCACCGACGCGCAGCGTCTGAGCGTCAGCGTCAACCGCTACCGCATCAAGAACGACAACGACTACATCGGCGTCGCCGGCAACCGTGCGCAGGGCCTCCCCACCAGCTCGGTGCGCGGCACCCCGCAAGGCACCGCGCCCTGGAACGATGTGCTGACGTCCAGCCTGTCGTATACCCACGACGATCTGGCCGGCATGCAGCTGAGCGCGATGGTGTTCAACCAGGAATTCGAAGGGCTGTTCGGCGCCGACAACTCGTCCACGTTTCAGGATCCACGCATCGCCCCGGTCGGCAGCCTGTACGACCAATCGCGGTCGGTCGCTTCCAAGTGGGGCAGCAAGATCAGCCTGACCAAGGACGACCTGCTCGACGGCCGGCTCAAGCTCACCGGCGGCGTCGACCTGCTGGCCGACACCGGCAAGCAGGATCTCTACGGCACCGGGCGCACCTATGTGCCCGAATCGGACTACCGCAATCTGTCGCTGTTCGTGCAGGGCGAATACAAGCTGCTGCCCGAGCTGACCCTGCATGCCGGCGTGCGTCGCGAAGAAGCCGAGCTGAAGATCGACAGCTACCAGACGCTGTGGCGCTACAACCGGGTCGCTGTCGAAGGCGGCACGCTCGATTTCAACCAGACCCTCTACAACACCGGCCTGGTCTACACGCCGGTCGAAGGGGTGAGCTTTTTCACCAGCTATTCCGAAGGCTTCGGCATGCCGGACGTGGGCCGCGTGCTGCGCGCGATCAACACGCCAGGCACGCGCGTGGCCAGCCTGAGCACGCTGGAACCGATCCTGACCAAGAGCGTGGAAGCGGGCACCCGCCTTACGCGCGGCGCCTTCGACGCGGACCTGAGCTACTTCCAGTCCAACTCGGACCTGGGCACGCGCGTGGTGCCGATCAACGGCGCCTTCATGATGAGTCGCGAAAAGACCCGCGTGCAGGGCGTGGACGCCAGCCTGGGCTATCGCCTGGATTCCGCGCATCGCCTGCGCCTGTCCTACGCCTACACCCATGGCCGCTACGACAGCGATAACGATGGGCAACTGGACGCGCGCCTGGATGGGCTCAACGTGGCGCCCAACCGGGTGATCGCCTCGTGGTCGGCGCAGTGGACGCCGAAACTCTCCTCGTTCGTGCAGGCCCAGCATGCCTTCAGCCAATCCTTCGACGAGGCCGACAAGCGCTTCAGCGGCTACACGCTGGTGGATGCGACGTTCAACTACGCGTTGCCGCGTGGCGCAGTGCGCCTGGGTGTGTCCAACCTGTTCGACAAGCAGTACATCACCTACTACTCGCAATCGGCCCTGGTCGAACCGCTGCGCTACTTCGCCGGGCGCGGCCGCACCATCACGCTGGGTTATTCGCTGGATTTCTGATGGCGTAGCGTGGTTGCCAGCAGCTTGCGCACGATACGCCTGCGCAAGCATGCCGCTGCGCATGGGTGTGGAGTCGCAGCGTCGTTTAGATGCAATCAACAGCCTAGTCGATCGAAGGCACGGTGCCCTCGCCGCCCGCGGGACACGCCGTGAATCCGTCCGTGGAGGCTCTCACGGTGGCCATGTCGGCTCTCGACACCCACACTGACAGAATCCGAACAGATAAGGCTCGGTGGTGGCATCCATGCCGCCACACGGTCCCGCAAGCGGCAAGACACCGCAGCAGAGAGCTTGTCGGTTGCTTCGCTGAAAACCATACACGCCGACCAGCTCGATGGGTCCTTGCTCGCCCACCCTGCAGCCACCCACAGATCACCCGAACAACATGCATCGTGCATTGTTTGCAACATGCACACCGACTATCCCGACAGGTCCTTGCCCGCCCACCGTCGCGGGACCTTACGCGGCATGGATGCCGCGTGAGAGCCTACATGGACGTACTTGCGGCGTGTCCCGCGATGGTGGGCGGGCAAGGGCCCTGCAACGAAGTCGCAGACATCAGCGTCTTGGTCGCTCAATCGTGCCCCAGAAGGGCGCATGCCTGCGTGTCTCTGATACTCGCACCCATGCGCCCGCTGCGTGCGTATTCGTTGGCGTCCTGCAATCGGCGCTGCAACGCACCACGCACATCGAACCGAACGCTGCAATGCATGCAATCCACTGCGGCTGCGTGACGATGCCGATTTGACGATCCGGACGATCCGGACGATCCGGACGATCGGGCAAGGATGCCGGATCACCAGGCTCACGCCGACCCTGCGGCCCGCGGCACAGTGCATCGCAAGACGCACACCGCCACTACCGGGAGACACACCGCATGAGTCAGACACTGTCGCTGGACCACTATCGCCTGCTTGGCCGCTCCGGCCTGCGCGTCTCGCCGCTGTCGCTGGGCACCATGACCTTCGGCGAAGACTGGGGCTGGGGTGCGGACGCGGACGAAGCCAGGCGCATCTTCGATGCGTATGCCGACCGCGGCGGCAATTTCATCGACACCTCGGTCAACTACACCAACGGCGGCTCCGAGCGCATCCTCGGCACGCTGCTCAAGGACCGCCGCGAGCGCTTCGTGCTGGCCACCAAGTTCACCATGGCGCGCGATCCGGACAACATCAATGCCGGCGGCAACCATCGCCTCAACCTGATCCGCTCGGTCGAGACCAGCCTGCGCCAGCTGGACACAGACCGCATCGACCTGCTGTACCTGCATGCCTGGGATTTCACCACCTCGCCGGAGGAAGTGATGCGCGGGCTGGAGCATCTGGTGCAATCGGGCAAGGTGCTCTATCTCGGCATCTGCAACACGCCGGCCTGGCGGGTGGCGCAGTTGCAGACACTGGCCGACCTGCGGGGCTGGTCGCCGCTGGTGGCGCTGCAGATCGAATACAGCCTGGTCGAGCGCAGCGTCGAACACGAGTTGCTGCCGATGGCACGCGAGCTGGGCCTGGGCGTGTTGCCCTGGTCGCCGCTGGGCGGTGGCATCCTGACCGGCAAGTACAGCCGCGCCGATCTCTCCGCCGACAACGCGGCCGAGGTCTCGACCAGCCGCAAGGGCGTGATCGCCTCGACCGGGCATCTCAATGCACGCTCGCTGGAGATCGCCGATGCGGTCGGTGCGGTCGCCGAGGAACTGGGTGCCTCGCGCTCGCAGGTGGCACTGGCCTGGACCTTGCGCAATCCGGCCGTGGTCTCGCCGGTGATGGGCGCGCGCACGCTGCAGCAGGCCGAGGATAACTTCGGTGCGCTGGAAATCGTCTTGAGCGATGAACACCTGGCTCGGCTGGATCGGATCAGCGCGCTGGCGCCGATCTTTCCGGAACGCTTTATCGGCCGGCCGATGGCGCAGCAACTCATCTACGGCACCTACAAGGTGCAGTTACGCAGTTGATGGATGCATCGCCGACGGACGATCTGTCGGCAGCGATGCACTGCCTCACGTGCAATGATCTTTCACCGACAACGGCACGACCGATCAATCCGTCGCGTCATCGCGCGTTTGCATCGCCGTTCTGCACGGCGCTGCGTCCCAGCACGTCATCGTCATCGCAAAACACGATGCAGCAGACGATCACCAGGAGCGATCAGCCCTCGCCTTCCGGCTCCAGCGCCTTGACCAGCACTGCCGCCTGCGTGCGGCTGTAGCAGTCCAGCTTCTTCAGGATGGCGGTGACGTGCACCTTGACGGTGTTCTCGGCCAGCCCCAGCTCGTGTGCGATCTGCTTGTTGAGCAGGCCGTCGGCCAGGCTCAGCAGCACGCGGAACTGTTGCGGGGTGAGCTGGGCGAGCTTGGAGGCCAGTTGCGCGTCGGCCTCCGAGCGCTCGGCGGTCATCGGCGGGAACCAGGTGCCGCCCTCCAGCACGCTGGCCACCGCGGTGCCGATCGATTCGGCTGGGGTGGATTTGGGAATGAAACCGGCCGCGCCGAACTGCTGCGCGCGCCGGATCACGCGTGGGTGATCGTTGGAGGAGATCACCACCACCGGGATGTCCGGATGCTCGCCACGCACGTGCAACAGCGCCGAGAAGCCGCGTGCGCCCGGCATCGCCAGGTCCAGCAGTACCAGCTCGGCCTGGGGGTGCGAGCGCAGCATCGCGCTCAGCGTGGCGGCGCTGGAGGCCTCCACCACCTCGGCCTGCGGCAGGGTCTGCTGCAGCACATGGATCACGGCGGCGCGGAACAGCGGGTGGTCGTCGGCGACGAGGATGGTGAGATCGGCCATGCGCCAAGTCTGGCACATGGCCGTGTCGGTTTCCCGCGCCCGGGCGTCCGCCTCCACCCCGTTGCGCAGGTATCGGGTCTGTCGGGCAGCCAGCATGTGCGTGGAAAATCGCCGCGCCCAACGCCTCGTACACGCAAGGCCTGCAGCCCACGCCGCGCCGATGCGTAGCCGTTCGCGCAGGCCGTCAGCGCTCGCCCTAGCGCGGTGGCTGCGTGCTGGCCCGCCAGGCGTCCAGAAACTGCCGGCGCTTGAGTCTGTCCAGGTACACCAGCAGGCCGGGGCCAAGCGGGATCGGGCGAAATGGCGGTTGCGCCGAGCCGCCGCGGCCTCCGGCGGCCGGCAGGATCGGCATCAGCCGCGCCTCGCGCGAGAGCACCTGCTGACCGCGTGGCGAGAGCAGGTAATCCAGGAACCTGCGCGCCTCCGGCGCATGCGGTGCGGTCTTGGGGATTACCGCAGTGCGCAAGGCCACCAGCGTGTAGTCCTGCGGCTGCACGATGCCCAGCGGCGCGCCGGCATCGATGCGCGTCTGCGCATAGGAACCCAGCACGTTGTAGGCCAGCAGCAGCTCGCCACGGCTGACGCGGTCGAGCAAGGTGCCGGTGCGTTCTTCCAGCCTGACCTGGTTGGCCCCCAACGCGGCCAGCAATGCGCCGGCGATGCTGCCGACCTGCCCGTCCTGGGTGGCGAACAGATAGCCCACGCCGCTGCGCGCGACATCGTAGGTGCCGACCCGGCCGCGCAGCGGCGCGTCGGGCGCGCGCAGCAGGGCCAGCAGTTGCCGGCGCGTGCGCGGCACCCGCGCGGCCGCCAGCTTGCGCGTGTTGTAGACGATCGCCACCGGCTCGTAGCTGATGCCGAACACTTCGTGCCGCCACTGCGCCCACGCCGGCAACGCTTCGGTCTGCGCGGAGCGATGCGCGAGCGCGTGGCCGTCGTTCACCAGCTTGGTCTGCAGGTCCATGCTGGCGCTGATCAGCATGTCGGCGGCAGCCGTGGCCTTGCCCGGATGCAGATAGCGCTCGTAGATGTCCCAGGCGATCACGTCCTCGTAGATCACCTCGGTGCCCGGATGCAGGCGCTGGTAGTCCTGGATGACCGCGCCGAACACTTCCAGGTCGGTGGAGCCTTGCACACGTAACTGCGCCTGCATCGGGCCATGCGCGGGAAACACCCGCACATCGCCGGGCGCGGCACGCGCAATAACCGGCGCCAGCAACGCCACCATCAGCAACAGCACGCGCATCACCGCGCTCCTCCAGGAAAATGCAACGAGGCGATCAGCCCGCCGCCGACGCGGTTGCTCAGATCGATGCGCCCGCCGTGCGCTTCGACCACCCGCTTGACGATGGCCAGCCCCAGCCCCGCGCCACCAACCGGTGCATCTGGCCCGCGGACGAAACGCTCGAACACACGCTCGGCTTCGGCAGCGGGAATGCCGGGGCCATGATCGGCGATGGTCAGCACGTGATGGCTGCCGTCGCTGGTGAGCGCCACCTGCAATGGCGCCCCGGCACCGTATTTGCAGGCGTTGTCGATCAGGTTCTTCAGCGCCTCGCGCAGCAGCAATGCATCGCCGCGCAACAGTGCCGGTTGCGGGTCGATCGCCAGGTGCACACGCGGGGCGCCGTCGCTGCGCGGCAAGGCCTCGTGCAGGGCCTGGTGCAGCACCTCGGCCAGATCCACCGTGGCAAAGCGCTGAAGGTTGGCACGGTGGATCACGCTGGCGTCGCTGAGCAATTGATTGAGCAGCCGGCTCATATGGCTGGCATTGCGCTCGATCGCCACCAGGCTGCGTTGCATCTCGCGCGGGTCGTCGTCGTCCATCGCCAGCTGCGCCTGCGCGCGCAAGGCGGCCAACGGCGTACGCATCTGGTGCGCGGCTTCGGCCATGAAGGCGCGCAGGGTTTCGTTGCTGGACGACAGCCGCGCCATGAAGCGGTTGAGCGCGGTCACCATCAACTGCATCTCCTGCGGCGCCGGCGCGCTCAGCGGTTTCAGGTCGGAGGGCTCGCGCCGCGACAGGTCGCGCTCGATACGCTGCAACGGGCGCAGCGCGCGATACACGCCCAGCCACACCAGGCCCAGGGCGAGCAGCGACAGCACGCCGATCGCCACCAGCGCGTTGAGCACCACATCGCGTGCCACCGCATCGCGCGCGCGCCGGGTCTGACCGACCTGCACGCGCACCTCGCCCTGCCCGGAGGCTGATGCCACCCGATGCATCACCACCGCAAAGCGCACCGGCTCGCCGCTGTAGTCGGCATCGAACAGCACCGGGCGCTCGTCGCCGGGCGCGCGCGCCGGCAACGGCAAGCTCTCTTCGCCGGTGATGGTGCGGCCTTGCGCATCGAACACGCGGTAGAACACGCGGTCTTCCGGTGCCATGCCGAGCAGGTCCAGCGAGGCATACGGCAGATCCACCTGCCAGTCGCCGCCGACCAGCGCCACGCTGTCGACGATGGACAGGGCCGAGGACACCAGCAGGTGGTCGTAGGAGCGGTTGGCGGCCCGCTCGCCGTAGTCGCGTGCGGCAAAGAACAGCACCACTGCGCCCAGCACCGACAGGCTGCCCAGGTACAGCAGCAAGGTGCGCCGGATCGACGGTGCCACCATCCGCGGCTCAGCCATCGACGCCCGGCTCCACCGGCGCATGCGGATCGGCTTCTTCGAGCTTGTAGCCAGCCCCACGCACGGTGACGATGCGCAACGGCGCGCCCGCCAGCTTGCGACGCAGGCGGCCGACATACAGCTCGATCGCATTCGGCCCGGCATCGTCGTCGAAACCGAACAAGCCATTGCCGATCTCGTCCTTGCCCACCACATGGCCCAGACGTCCGATCAGGATCTCGAACAGGCGGTATTCGCGATTGGGCAACTCGATCGGCACGCCGTCCAGCACCAGCGTATGCGCGGCGTTGTCGAACACGAACCCGCAGATCTGCACCACCTCGCTGGCCTGCCCGCGGTTGCGCCGCAGCAACACCCGGCAACGCGCCTCGAACTCGCGGAAATCGAACGGCTTGCCAAGGTAGTCGTCGGCGCCGACATCCAGTGCCTGCACGCGGTCTTCGATGCCGTCGCGCGCGGTCAGCATCAGCACCGGCGTGGTATCGCCACGCTCGCGCATCCCGGCCAGCACGCGCAACCCATCCAGCTTGGGCAGGCCGATATCCAGCACCACCAGGTCGAAGCTCTGATAGCGCAGCACACTCGCCGCCGCCAGGCCATCGGACTGCCAATCCACCGCATGCCCGCTACGGCGCATGCGCCGCACGATGGCATCGGCGAGGTCGGCGTTGTCTTCGACTAGCAGCAGGCGCATGAGGCGGGGAATCGAGAATCGAGAATGGGGAATGGGGAATCGGAACAGCAGTTGGCCGCGGCCGGAAGGTAACAGGCAACGCGGACAAAAGCTCTTGGGCTTTTGCGATTCCCCATTCCCGATTCCCGATTCGCCCGCCCTGACAGGTCCATGACAGCTTCACCGGACTAGGCTGCTGCCAACGCGCCGCAGCGTGCTTGTGCGGTGCATCGCTGAACGTGATTCACACATGTACCTGGGAGGGTCTGTGAGCAACGACACCTTGCGTCTGCGCGTCTTCACCACCTGCGCTGCGCTGTGCCTGGCACCGGCGGCGCATGCGGCCGAGGGCGACGGCCCGGTCACCGCCGAGGTGGGTGGGCGCGTGCACTGGGACTTCACCGTGTTCGACAACGACGAACGCGGCACGCCCGAGCGCAACGACACCCAGTTCCGCCGCGTGTGGCTGGATGTGGCGGGCAAGTTCTACGGCTTCACCTACAAGGCCGAGGCCGAATTTGCCGGCCTGCAATACGAATCCGGCAGCCGCGGCATCCTGGCGCGCGATGTGTACATCGCCAAGAAGTTTTCCGCCGGTACGCTGACCGTGGGCCAGTTCAAGCAGTACTTCTCGCTGGACGATCGCACCGGCTCCAACTACGGCCCGTTCCTGGAACGCGGCTATGCCTCCACCACGCTGGCGCCGATCTATCGCAAGGCGATCTCCTGGCAGGCCAATCGCCCCGATGCGACCTGGTCCACCGCGGCCTACAGCCTGGAAAGCATCGACAATTCCTCGACCAAGGGCGGCGCGCTCGGCACGCGGCTGACCTTCGCGCCGGAGATGGGCCAGGCGCGGCTGCGCCACCTGGGCGTGTCGCTGGCGCACGAGCGCTATTCGCATCCGGGCAGCGGCGGCGCGGCGTCCCTGCTGATCCGGCCACGCCCGGAAAACGATCTGGCCAACAACAGCCGCATCACCCTGGCGCGCTTTGCCGATGGCCGCGATACCGATTTCGACAAATGGTCGCTGGAATACGCCGAAGTGCTGGGCCCATGGTCGTGGCAGAGCGAATTCAGCGGCGGCCTGCTCGACGACGGTTCCCAGCATGCCAAGGTGTTGGCCGGCTACGGCCTGGTCAGCTGGTTCGTCACCGGCGAATCGCGCGGCTACGACCGCAAGACCGGGCGTTTCAGCCGGATCAAGACCCCCAACCGTCCCTCCGGCGCGTTCGAGTTGGCCCTGCGCTACGACTACATGCGCGGCGATCAGCATCTGGATGGCCAACCCGATTTCATCGATGCCAGCACGCAGTCGTGGACGCTGGGCGGCAACTGGTACTTCAAGCCGAACCTGCGCGTGATGCTCAACGTGATCGACAGCCGCAACCGCGACCGCATGGTCGATGCGGTGGTCGATCACACGCTGGCGGTGACCGGCCGGTTCCAGTACGACTTCTGACCGGTTTGCCTGACCTTCGCATGACGCGTCACCGCTGCTGCAGTGCACCCGCCGCCGCGCGCTCCACTCTTCCCCTGCTGTACGCCTCAAAGGATTTGCCCGCATGCTGACCGCGCTCGGTTTCGGAATGGTGATCACCTTCATGTACCTGATCATGAGCAAGCGGCTGTCGCCGCTGGTGGCTCTGATCACGGTGCCGATCGTGTTCGCGTTGCTGGGCGGCTTCGGCACCGGCATCAACGAGATGATGCTCGACGGCATCAAGAAGATCGCGCCCACCGGTGTGATGCTGATGTTCGCCATCCTCTACTTCGGGGTGATGATCGATGCCGGCCTGTTCGATCCGCTGGTCGGCCGCATCCTGCGCCTGGTCAAGGGCGATCCGCTGAAGATCGTCATGGGCACGGCGATCCTGGCAATGCTGATCTCGCTCGACGGCGATGGCTCCACCACCTACATGATCACCGTGTCGGCGATGCTGCCGCTGTATCAGCGCCTGGGCATGAACGCGCTCAACCTCACCTGCGTGACCATCCTGGCCAGCGGCGTGATGAACCTGACCCCGTGGGGCGGCCCCACTGCACGCGCCGCCACCGCCCTGCATGTGGATCCGGCCGACGTGTTCGTGCCGCTGGTGCCGGCGATGGCGATGGCGATCGCCGGCATCCTCGCGCTGGCCTGGTATCTGGGCATGCGCGAACGGCGCCGCCTGGGCGTGGTGCGCCTGCCCGCCGACGGCAACTGGCTGGACACCAGCATCCCTGAGGAAAGCGATGCGCTGCCACGCGTGGAAGACACCGAAGACATGAAGCGGCCCAAGCTGCTGTGGGTGAACCTGCTGCTGACCCTGGCGCTGATGGCCGCGCTGGTGGTCGGCGTGCTGCCGATGCCGGTGCTGTTCATGATCGGCTTTGCGCTGGCGCTGATGATCAACTATCCCAACCTGGCCGAGCAGCGCCGTCGCCTGGTCAATCACGCCGGCAACGTGCTGTCGGTGGTGTCGCTGATCTTCGCCGCCGGCATCTTCACCGGCATCCTGTCCAATACCGGCATGGTCGAAGCGATGTCGCGCAGCTTTCTGGCGGTGATCCCGGACAGCTGGGGCCCGTATCTGGCGGTGATCACCGCGATCGTCAGCATGCCGTTTACGTTTTTCATGTCCAACGACGCGTTCTACTTCGGCGTGCTGCCCATCCTGTCCGAAGCCGCCGGCCACTACGGCATCACCCCGGTGGAAATGGCGCGCGCCTCGCTGGCCGGGCAACCGGTGCATCTGCTCAGCCCGCTGGTGCCATCGACCTATCTGCTGGTCGGCCTGGCCAAGGTCGACTTCGCCGACCATCAACGCTTCACGCTGAAGTGGGCGGTACTGATTTCCCTGTTGATGTTGGCGGGCGGGTTGTTGTTTGGCCTGTTTCCGTTGGCGCGCTGATCGCGCGCCGGGAATGGGGAATCGGGAGTGGGGAATCGTAAGGGCGGCGCTGTGCTGTCATGTCGATTCCTGAGTTCCACATGGCGAACAGAAACCGCAAAAGCGGCTCCTGCTCTACCGATTCCCCACTCCCGATTCCCCATTCCCAAACTCCGAAGGAGTTCAAGCAATGACACTTCGCATCGCATACGTCACCAGTGGCATGGGCAGCGTGGGTACCGCGATCTGCCAGAAACTGGCGCGCAGCGGGCATACCGTGGTCGCCGGTTGCGGGCCAAATTCGCCGCGCAAGACCTCCTGGCTGCGCGAGCAGCGCGAGCAGGGCTTCGAGTTCGTCGCCTCCGAAGGCAATGCCGCCGATTGGGATTCCACCGTGGCCGCGTTCGCCAAGGTCAAGGCCGAGGTCGGCGAGATCGATGTGCTGGTCAACAACGCCGGCGGCAGCCGCGATACCTTGTTCCGGCAGATGAGCCGCGACGACTGGAACGTGGTGATCGCCAGCAACCTGCATTCCCTGTTCAACATCACCAAGCAGGTGGTCGACGGCATGACGGCGCGCGGTTGGGGGCGCATCGTCAACATCGGCTCGGTCAGTGCGCACAAGGGCCAGATCGGGCAGATCAATTTCGCCACCGCCAAGGCGGCGATGCATGGCTTCAGCCGCGCCCTGGCGCAGGAAGTCGCCTCGCGCGGGGTCACCGTCAACACCATCTCCCCGGGCTACATCGCCAGCGCCTCGATCAGCAGTTTTCCGCCCGACGTGCTCGACCGCCTGGCCACCTCGGTGCCGATTCGTCGGCTCGGCAAACCGGCCGAAGTCGCCGGGCTGTGCGCCTGGCTCGCCTCCGACGAGGCCGCCTATGTGACCGGCGCCGACTATGCGGTCAACGGCGGTCTGTACATGGGCTGAGAGCCGCTGACAGCATGTGGCACGCGGGCGTCATATCGGTGCGGACGGCACGCCGGTGTCTTGCTGCGCGAACGATACTTGCTGGCTCCGCACTGCGAGCGCGCCAGCCTGGCGTGAGCGCAGTCCTCGATAGCCGCGGTGAAGCTTCACCGCTCTGATGCCTCACTGCTCTGATGCTTGACTGCTCTGAAGCCCCACTGCCGTGCAGCCTCACCGCGCTAAAGCGCCACGCTAGTCGTGGCCGCTGTCATGCACGCCACGCGCACCCGGCACTTGCATGCATGTGCGCGACTGCGTCTGACCGGCGCGCACAAGCGGCCGCCACTGCGTCGATCAACCCGCCTCCAGCGTGAACTGATTACACTCGGGTTTTTCCGCACTGCGTTGACATGGCCAAACCTCCAGAACGCGCCACGCCGGGTGCCCGCCCGCAGATGGCCGACATCGCCCGCATGGCGGGCGTGTCCGAATCCACCGTGTCGCGCGCCCTGGCCGGCAGCCCGGTGGTGGCCGAGCGGACGCGTGCCTACATCAAGCAGATTGCCGCCGATGCCGGCTACCAGGTCGATCCGATCGCGCGCAGCCTGCGCGCCAAACGCTCCAACACCGTGAGCGTGGCGGTGCCGATGATGCATGCGCTGGACCAGCCGCTGTCGGATCCTTTCATGATGACGATGCTGGCGCTGCTGGCCGAAGAACTGACCGGGCGTGGCTACAGTATGCTGCTGTCCAAGCTCGACCGGCATCAGGACGGATGGGTGGAACAACTTGCGCGCGGCAGCCGCTCCGATGGCGTGATCGTGCTGGGGCAAAGTTCCGAACATGCCGCGCTGGACGAGGCCGCGCGCGATGGTCTGCCGATGGCGGTATGGGGCAGCCGCATCGACGGGCAGTCGTACATCAGCGTGGGCAGCGACAATTTCCAGGGCGGTGCGCTGGCCACCGAACATCTGATCGCCAGCGGCCGTCGCCGCATCGCCTTCCTCGGCGACGACCAGTTGCCCGAGGTCGCACCGCGCTTTGCCGGCTATCGCCATGCGCTGCAGCGGCACGGGCTGGAGTTCGATACGCGCCTGCATGCGCGCAGCCACTTCCTCAGCGAAGACGCCTACCGCCTGACCCGCGCCATGCTCAAGAAGACCGATCCGCCGGACGGGCTGTTCGCCGCCTCCGATGTGATCGCGGTCGGTGCGATCCGCGCCCTGGTCGAGGCCGGGCATCGCGTGCCGCAGGACATCTCGCTGGTGGGCTTCGACGATATTCCGATGGCCGCCTACAGCCAACCGCCGTTGACCACGGTGCGGCAGGACCTGGGGCTGGCGGCGCGCCTGCTGGTGGATCGTCTGCTGGCGTTGATCGGCGGCGAAGCGGTGGAGTCGGTGGAGATGCCGGTGAAGCTGGTGGTGCGTGAGTCGGCGTGAGGCCGGGATTGGGGAATCGGGAATCGGGAATCGGGAATCGGGAATCGTAAGAGCGTGCGCGATGGCGTGCGTTGCGCAACTGCGCACTGGCGCCGGCGTGGTCGCGGTCGGTTGCTTCGGTACGCAGCGACACAGATGTAACGCGTCGCGGCTACACCACTGCTGTCTTGGGCTTGCGGACGCGTACGCATAGCATCGCCACTGCGGCGGCCAACATCAGTGCGCCGGCCAGGCGGATCACGTTACGCGGGTCGCCGTGCAACAGCCACTCGTAGTACAGCGGCAAGGTGACGATCTGGATCAGCATCGGCAACACGATGAACAGATTGAACAGGCCCATGTACACGCCGGTGCGCTCGGGCGGAATGCTGTCGGCCAGCATCAGATACGGGTTGCCCATCATGCTGGCCCAGGCCAGCCCGATGCCGATCATCGGCAGCAGCATCAGCCAGCGGTCCTGGATGCCCGGCAACACCCACATGCCGATCCCGGCCGCGACCAGGCAGGCCGCATGCGTGTATTTCGGGCCGAAGCGGCGCACCACCGGCACCATTGCAAACGCGGCCATAAACGCGACGAAATTATAGAACCCGCCGATCTGCCCATTGACCAGGCCGGCCTGGCGGAAGCCATGCGAGTCGGCTTCGGTGGTGCCGAACAAGCTGGTCGATAGCGACAGCACGATGTACTGCCAGTAGCAGAAGATCGCGTACCACTGGAACAGCATGACCGGCGCAAGCTGGCGCATGGTCGGCGGCATCGCGCGCAGGGCACCATGGATTTCGCGCACTGTGGCGCCCAGGCCGGCACCGGTCTGGCGCATCCGCGCGATCTCTGCCGGCGCAAGCGCCGGCTCGCGCACGCTGCGCGCGGTGAGCAGGATCGAGGCCGCAGAAAACCCCGCACCGATCACGAAGGCGGCGATGGTGACGTAGGGAATGTGGTGCGCATTGGCGGCGTCCTGGTTCATGCCCATCCACACCAGCAACGGCGGGGTGAGATAGGCCAGCGTCTGCGCAAGCCCGGTGAACGCACTTTGGGTGAGGTAGCCCAGCGGCCGCTGCGGTGGCGCCAGCACATCGCTGACCAGCGCACGGTAAGGCTCCATCGCGACGTTGTTGGCCGCATCCAGGATCCACAGCAGGCACACCGCCATCCATAGCGCAGTGCTGAACGGCATCGCCAGCAGGCACAGGCTGCACACCAGCGCGCCCAGCACCATGTAGGGCATGCGCCGGCCCCAACGGGTCACCGAGCGGTCGCTCCACGCGCCGACGAACGGCTGCAGCACCAGCCCGGTGATCGGCCCGGCCAGCCACAGGTACGGCAGGCTCGCGTGATCGGCGCCCAGATAGTTGTAGATCGGGCTCATGTTGCTCTGCTGCAGGCCGAAACTGTATTGCACGCCGAAGAAGCCGGCGTTGAGCGCCAGGATGCGCGCGAAGGAGAACGGAGCGGCGGTCGACGACATGCAAAGCCCTGGGCATCGGTGCGGCTCCCAGTGGCCGCAGCGCACTGTACCCTGCCGCCTCTGCAATCGATTGTAACGCTGCGCTGCAGCACGCTTTCGCGCGCAATTACATCAGCTCTTGAACCCGAAAATTATGCTGCATCGCAAGATTGCAATCGATTGTATTGCGGCGTATTACTGCGCTCGCACTGCAGGCCACACGGCCGCTCCCTGGGAGGGGACGATGCAGGCGTCGGCATACCACCATCCGTGAGAGAGAGAACCGCGATGTCCACCTTGCACACCCTGCGCCTGCATGCCCTGGCCTGCGCGGTCGCCTCCTGCCTGTGTGCGCCTGCCGCGCTGGCGCAGGACGCGACCACGGCCGCACCCGTCACGCCGCCGGCCGCCGACAGCGCCGCGGTCAATCTGGATTCGGTGTTCGTCACCGGCACCTCCACCGCCACCACCAAGCTGAAGTCCAGCGTGTCGGTGAGCACCGTCGGCGCCGAGGCGATCGAACAATCGGCGCCGCGCAGCACTGCGGAAATCTTCCGCAACATCCCCGGCATCCGCTCCGAATCCAGCGGTGGCGAAGGCAACGCCAACATCGCCGTGCGCGGCCTGCCGGTCGCTTCCGGCGGCGCCAAGTTCCTGCAGCTGCAGGAAGACGGCCTGCCGGTGATGGAGTTCGGCGATATCGCCTTCGGCAACTCGGACATCTTCCTGCGCTCGGATTTCACCCTGGACCGCATCGAAGCCATCCGCGGCGGCTCGGCATCGACGTTCACCAGCAATGCGCCCGGCGGCATCATCAACTTCATCAGCAAGACCGGCGACACCGCAGGCGGCAGCGTCGGCGTGAGCCGCGGCCTGGATTACGACAACACCCGCGTGGACTTCGACTACGGCGCGCCGTTCGCGGAAAACTGGCAGTTCAACATCGGCGGCTTCTTCCGCCAGGGCGATGGCGTGCGCGATGCCGGTTACACCACCGACAAGGGCGGCCAGCTCAAGGCCAACCTGACCCGGCTGTTCGAGAATGGTTATGTGCGCGTCTACGGCAAATACCTCAACGATCGCGCCGCCGGTTATCTGCCGGTGCCGACCTCCGTGCGTGGCCGCGACGGCTCGCCGGACCTGGGCGGCTTTGCCGGTTTCGATCCGGGCAACGACACCTTGTACAGCCGCAATTTCCGCACCGATGTCGGCCTGGACGGCAACAACCAGCCGCGCCGCACCGACCTGGGCGACGGCATGCACCCGATCTCGCGCACCATCGGCGCCGAGGCCTGGTTCGACCTGGGCAACGGCTGGAATCTGAGCGAGAAGTTCCGCATCGCCGACAACAGCGGCCGCTTCGTCAGCCCATTCCCGGCCGAGGTCACCGATGCCGCCACGCTCGCCGCATCCATCGGTGGCGCCGGTGCGCAACTGGTGCAGGCCAGTGGCCCGGACGCCGGTCAGGCCTACACCGGCAACGCGATCCGCACGCATCTGTTCAACGTGGCGATCAACGACCTGGGCAACGTCACCAACGACCTCAGCGTCTCGCGCGGGTTCGGCGGTGACGGCCGCACGCTCAACCTGCGCATGGGCTATTACAGCTCGCGCCAGACCATCGACATGGACTGGACCTGGAACTCCTACGTGCAGAGCCTGGGCCGCGATTCGCGCCTGCTCAACGTGGTCGACGCCGGCGGCGTGTCGCGTTCGCAAAACGGTTTGTATGCGTACGGCACCCCGTTCTGGGGTGATTGCTGCATCACCCGTAGCTACGACGTGCGCTACGACGTCAATGCGCCCTATGTCGCAATGACCTTCGACAGCGGCAAGTTCAGCATCGACGGCAGCCTGCGTTACGACATGGGCGATGCACGCGGCAGCTATGCCGGCACCGCGATCGCACAGAACCTGGACGTCAACGGCGATGGCGTGATCCAGCCGGTGGAACAGCGCGTGGCCACGGTCGATACCGCCAACGCGCGGCCGGTGGATTACGACTGGAACTACCTGTCGTATTCGTTGGGCAGCAATTACCTGATCAACGACGACCTGGGCGCGTTTGCGCGCATCAGCCGCGGCGCACGCGCCAATGCCGACCGCCTGCTGTTCGGCGTGATCCGCGACGACGGCTCGGTCTCCTCCGATGAAGGCGTCAACGTGGTCCGCCAGGCCGAAGCCGGCCTGAAGTGGCGCCGCGACGGCCTGAGCCTGTTCGCCACCGCGTTCTCGGCGCGCACCGAGGAACAGAATTTCGAAGTCACCAGCCAGCGCTTCTTCAACCGCAGCTACGAGGCGCACGGCGTGGAGCTGGAAGCCAGCTATCGCTACGAAGGCTTCACCGTCAACGGCGGCTTGACCTGGACCGATGCGGAGATTTCCAAGGACCAGATCACGCCGCAAAACACCGGCAACGTGCCGCGTCGCCAGGCCGATGTGGTGTGGCAGTTAACGCCCAGCTATCGCGGCGACGGCTACCAGTTCGGCATCAACTTGATCGGCACCACCGATGCCTACACCCAGGATTCCAATCAGCTGAAGATGCCGGGCTACACGCAGGTGAACCTGTTCGGCGACTACCGCGTGACCGACGCACTCACCGTCGCGCTCAACGTCAACAACCTGTTCAACACCTTCGGCCTGACCGAGGCCGAGGAAGCCAGCATCCCGGCCAACGGCATCATCCGTGCACGCTCGATTGCCGGCCGCACCACCAGCATCAGCCTGCGTTACGACTTCTAAGGACCCCTCGCCGGGTTCGTCCCGGCGCTTGCCAATGAGCACCTCCCCCACCGATTTCACTGCTTTGCGCGCAGCCTTTGCCGCGCCCCTGGATGCCCAGCGTGCGAGCGCGCTGCTGCCGCGCTTCGACCGGCATGCACCGCGTCTGCTGGATGCGTTGCACGCCTTGTACGGCGCACGCCCCGACGCTGCGTCCTGGTTGACGCAGTGGCTGGCTGCGTTGGGCAACCACGCCCAGCAGCGCCCGCAGGCGCTGCAACAGCTGGACCTCACGCGCCAGCCCGGCTGGTTCGGCGAGCAGCACATGCTGGGCTACAGCGCGTACGTAGACCGCTTTGCCGGCACCCTGCAAGGCGTGGCCGAACGCGTGCCGTATCTGCAGGAACTGGGCGTGCGCTATCTGCACCTGCTGCCGTTTCTGCGGGCACGCGCCGGCGATAACGATGGCGGCTTTGCGGTCAGCGATTACGGCCAGGTCGAACCGGGCCTGGGCAGCAACGACGATCTCGTCGCGCTGACCACGCGCCTGCGCGAAGCCGGCATCAGCCTGTGCGCGGATTTCGTGCTCAACCATACCGCCGACGATCACGCCTGGGCGCAGGCGGCGCGGGCCGGCGATGCGCGCTATCTCGATTACTACCACCACTTCGCCGATCGCACCCTGCCCGACCAGTACGAAGCCACATTGGGACAGGTCTTTCCGCACACTGCACCCGGCAACTTCACCTGGGTGGACGACACCGGCCAGTGGATGTGGACCACGTTCTATCCCTATCAGTGGGATCTGAACTGGAGCAACCCGGCGGTGTTCGGCGAGATGGCGCTGGCGATGCTGCAGCTGGCCAATCTGGGCGTGGAAGCGTTCCGCCTGGATTCCACCGCGTATCTGTGGAAGCGCACCGGCACCGACTGCATGAATCAACCCGAGGCGCATACCTTGCTGGTGGCGCTGCGCGCGGTCACCGATATCGTTGCGCCGTCGGTGGTGATGAAGGCCGAAGCCATCGTGCCGATGACGCAATTGCCGCCCTACTTCGGCAGCGCTGCGGACCAGGGCCACGAATGCCACCTGGCCTATCACAGCACGCTGATGGCGGCCGGCTGGTCGGCGCTGGCGCTGCAACGCGGCGACATCCTGCACAACGTCATCGCACATAGCCCGCCATTGCCGGCCAATTGCGCGTGGCTGAGCTATGTGCGCTGCCACGACGACATCGGCTGGAACGTGCTGCAACACGAGGCCGCCGGCAATGCCGCGCAGCCGCCGTTCGCGCTGCGCAATGTCGCGCGCTTCTTTGCAAATGAGGTGCCGGGCAGTTACGCGCGTGGCGAGAGCTTCCAGAGCAGTGGCGACGGCGTGCACGGCACCAACGGCATGGCCGCGGCACTGGCCGGGATTCAGGCCGCACAGGCGTCGGGCGATGCGGCGGCGTTGAGCATGGCGGTGGATCGGCTGGTGTTGCTCTATGCCATCGCGCTGGCGATGCCGGGCGTGCCATTGATCTACATGGGCGACGAGCTCGCCCTGCCCAACGACGGCAGCTACTGCGACGATCCGCAGCGTCGGCACGAAGGTCGCTGGTTGCATCGCCCGGCGATGGATTGGCCGCTTGCGGCGCAGCGCGAGGATGCGAGCAGCCCGAGCGGCACGGTGTATCGCCGGCTACGTGGACTGATCCGGCAACGTGCTGCGCTGCCCGCACTGGCTGCCGATCAGGCGCTTGGTAGCGTTGCGCTGGGCGATGCGCGCCTGTTTGCATTGACGCGTGGCGATGGTTTCTTGGCTGTGCACAACTTCGGCGACCAACCGCTGACGGTGGCGCTTGCCGCGATCGGAGATGGCCGATGGAAGGTGTTGGCAGATGGCGGCGAGACGGCTGCCGAATCGCTGGGCGATGACATGCGGCTGGTACTGCCGGCGTATGCAGTGCGCTGGCTTGAGCGTATTGCCTGAACGATTTTGTGCAGCTTTGTAGCGCTCTTGCAGGGCAGACGATCTGCGCTAATGCGGACGATCTGCGGCCTGGCAGCAGGGCCTTTGCCCGTCCACCGTCGCGGGACACGCCGCAAGTACGTCCGTGTAGGCTCTTACGCGGCATCCATGCCGCGTAAGGTCCCGCGACGATAGACGGACAAGTGCCAGTCGGGATGGTCGGTGCGCCTGGTTGCAAGCGTGAGACTGGGTCGGGCTGTCGGATGCTGCGACATTCCGAAGGCGTACGACGAAGGACGCTAGAAACTACACTCACCGTCAGACAGGTGCGGCCACCGCTCGGCACCGGCATGTACCACTCGCACACGCCGGTTGCTCCGCAACGTCCGCACCGCACCTGACGACTACTCGCTCCGTTTTGCTAGCCGCCCCGAATCAAACGTCACGATGTCTTCCGGTGGCCGTCCATCCGCCCCACACGAAGGCCGCAGAATCAGCGCTTCGACAACTCGAGCAAGGCCTCGGCAGCCTTCTCCGAGGAAGCCGGGTTCTGGCCGGTGACCAGCAAGCCATCGGTGACCACATGCACGCCCCAGTCGGCGCCCTTCTCGTAGCGGCCGCCAAGTTCGGTCAGCACGTCCTCGACCAGGAACGGCACGATCTTGGCCAGACCTACGCCCTCTTCTTCGCTATTAGTGAAGCCGGTGACGCGGCGGCCGTCGACCAACGGCTTGCCATCGCTGCCCTTGACCCGGCGCAGCGCGCCCGGTGCGTGGCACACCAGGCCATGCGGCTTGTTGGCCGCGGCGAATGCTTCGATCAGCGCGATCGAATCTGCGTCTTCGGCCAGATCCCACAACGGACCATGGCCACCCGGGTAGAATACCGCATCGAAGTCATCGGCCTTGACGTCCGCCAGGCGCTGCGTGCTGGCCAGCGCCTGCTTCGCGTCGGTGTCCTGCTTGAAGCGCTTGGTGGCCTCGGTCTGTGCGTCGGGCTCGTCGCTCTTCGGGTCCAGCGGCGGCTGGCCACCCTTGGGCGAGACCAGGGTGATGTCTACACCAGCATCCTTGAACACGTAATACGGCGCTGCGAATTCCTCCAGCCAGAAGCCGGTCTTCTTGCCGGTATCGCCGAGTTGGTCGTGGGAAGTGAGTACCATCAGGATCTTCATCGCATTGCCTCGTGTCATGGCCCATCTCGGGCAAGGCGAGCAGTGTCCGGTGCAGCCCGTTGCAGCATCGTGTAGAACGCGTCGGCACGATGCTTACGGTTCAGCGCCTTGCAGTGGTAGCAATGCACTGCTAGGCACGTGTCAGGCGCTGCGCGGTGTTGCCCGACCCACGCCCGCGGCAGCTTCGCCGCGCCACCGCGTTTACGCGGCAACTGCGCGCAAGTTGCCCGGCAAGGGTCAGACGTTCATCGCCGGTGGCTGCAGCTGATCCATGCGGATGCGATTGGCGAACAATGAAAACGCCAGCATGCCGGCCAGGCCGCTGACCCGGCTCACCCACGGTGGTAGCCAGCGCGGGGCGACCAGCACGCCGCTGTCGAACAAGGGCGCAAGCCGCGTCACATCGCCCAGTGCCATCTTGCCGGCGAACAGGTAACGGCATAGCTGCAGCTGATCGCGCTGCAGCGCATGCCGGAAGAAGGTGTGCACTGCCACCAGTCCGCGCAGGTACACCGTGTCCTTGGTGAAGGCGCCGCCGCCGGAGGTCGGCACGCCGCGGAATACGCGCTGCGCCGAGGAAAAACTCTCCGCCGCGCTCTGCCCGCCTGCGGTGAAATAGCGGAACACCTCGATGAAGTCCGCGCCCGAGCGCGCCATCGCGATCGCCTCGATACGCAGGCTGATGCGCTTCATGCGTTCGATATCGATGCTGCCGGTGATCTGCTCGGCAAACGTCGCCAGGCCTTCCTGGGTTGCGGTGGTCCGCGGCGAGGAAATGCCCAGGCTGGGCAGATGCACCTGCGCGCGCCCGTTGAGTGCGGTCAGCGAATGCACCAGCGCCTCGTGATGGAACAACTGCGCGCGGTCGTAATCGCTGAAGGTGGCACCGCTGCGCAGGCGGATGCGATGCGCGCCGGCCGCCGCCTTGGCGAGCAGATCCGGATCCAGGGTGACGGTGATGACGCGCCCTTCGAAGAACGCGTCCAGATCGTTCTGCAACTGCATGCGCAAGGCGGTTGCCGACACCGGCACCTGCTCTTCCGGCGCCAGCAGTTCGCGGTCCAGTTCCTGCGCGATCTGGATGAAGTGCCGCGCTGCCTCGCGCGTGCTCGGGCCGTTGCCCGGCATCGGGTCGTCGGGCACGCCGAACAGCTGCGCCGAGTAATCGCTGACTGCGGGGGTGCCCAATGATTCCAGCAGGCCGGCGGCCAGGCCCCAGCTATGGGTCGAGTCGATCAGGTAGGCGCCCAGCGGATGATGCGGATCGGCAGCTTTTGCAATGGCCGCCAGCTCGCGGCGGGTATCGCCGAAATCCAGTGCCGGATACTCCACCTGCGGCAGCTCCGGCTGGCCACGCGCCACGCTCTGCAGGAACGGCTCCTGCAGCGAGCGCGGCCAGCTGGCCAGCGCGAGCAGGCGCACGCCGCGCACGGCCTTGACCAGGCGCGCATCCAGCGCCGCATGATGGACGATGTCCGGCGGCCCCTTGCGCGATGGCATCAGCGGCGTCCGTTGCGGTCGACGCTGGCAGGCCGCCGGCCCGATCCCTTGCCCCGGTTGTTCTGAGCCAGGCGTGTGGCGAGCTTTTCGGCCGCTGCGGCCACTTCCACGCGCAGCTTCATGTAATTGGCTACCCGCTCCGGATCCAGCGTATCGGCCTCGATCGCCGCACGCACCGCGCAGCCTGGCTCGGCGATATGCGCGCAATCGTTGAAGCGGCACTGCGCCGCCAGCGCTTCCACATCCGAGAAGCCGCCCTCGGCCAGATCCTCTTCGCCGGTGGGCTTGAGCTCGCGCATGCCGGGCGTATCGATCAGGCAGGCACCGGACGGCAACGGAATCAGCGCACGGTGGGTGGTGGTATGCCGGCCACGCGAATCGTTCTCGCGCACCGCATTGGTCTTCATCTTCTGCGACCCGAGCAAGGTATTGGTCAGCGTCGACTTGCCCGCGCCCGACGAGCCCACCAGCACTGCGGTGCGGCCATCGCCCAGCCACGGCCGCAACGCTGCCACGCTGTGCGGATCCTTGGCATTGACTGCGCGCAGCGGGATGTTCTGCGCTTCCAGTTCCTCCAGCACCGCCAATGCGTCCTCGGCGTATTCGGTCTGATCGGCCTTGGTCAGCACCACCACCGGCTCGGCACCGCCGCCGCCGACCAGCAGCAGATAGCGCTCGATGCGGCGCGGATTGAAGTCCGCATCCAGCCCGCACACGATGAACACCGTATCGATGTTGGCCGCGATCACCTGCTGGTGGTAATGCTCGCCGGCCGCGCCGCGCTTGATCGAGGTGCGCCGCGGCAGCAAGGCCACGATGCGCTTGCCCTCCATCAGCACCCAATCGCCCACCGACGCCCGCTCGTGGCTGGGAAACCGCGGCCGCTGCCACTCCGGCAACGACTCGGCCTTGAGACCGGCCTCCGGCGTATCGGCCACTACATAGCCGGTGCGGTGCTGCTGCACCACCCGCGCCGGCAGCGCCTGCGGATGCGCAGCGAAGAGCGCCTGCCAGGCCGGATCCTCGGCAGGGCCAGGCCATGGCCAGCCAATGGATTGGAGGGTGGGGTAATCGGGGGGCGCGTTGCTCATGGGGCGATTCTAGCTGGCTGGCCGCAGCGGCTTGTGCAATCGGGCCCTGCGCCTGGACTGAAGCGCCCCTTGACATCGTTGCCGATGCAAGCATGTCCGCCTGTCCTATTTCCGCTACCATGCCAAGCCTCACGCCTACAACCGGCCCGTCGCATGTCCACTGCCCCGCAAAAGCCGCTCGCCATCCGCGAGCGTCTGTCCGAAGTCCGCTACGAAATCCGGGGCGAGCTGGCGCGACGAGCGCGGGAACTGGAGGCGCAGGGCCGCAAGCTGATCAAGCTCAATATCGGTAACCCGGGCGCATTCGGGTTTCGTGCGCCGGAGCATCTGCAGCGCGCGATCGCCGACGACATGGGCCGCACCGATCCGTACACCCATCAGCAAGGCCTGCCGGAAGCGCGCGAGGCGATTGCCACCGCGTATGCGCGGCGCCAGCATCCGGATGCGCATCCGGACCGCATCTTCGTCGGCAACGGCGTCAGCGAGCTGATCGACCTGTCGCTGCGTGCGCTGCTCAATCCCGGCGACGAAGTGCTGGTGCCCTCGCCCGACTATCCGCTGTGGTCGGCCGCCACCATCCTCAACGATGGCCGCCCGGTGTATTACCGCTGCGCGCCGGAAAACGGCTTCCAGCCGGACCCGGTGGAAATCGAGACGCTGGTGTCCTCGCGCACCCGCGCCATCGTGCTGATCAATCCGAACAATCCCAGCGGCGCCAGTTATTCGCGCGAACTGCTGGAGCGCATCGTGGCCATCGCCAGCAAGCACAACCTGCTGCTGATGGTCGATGAGATCTACGACCAGGTGCTCTACGACGCCGCCGCCTTCGTGCCGGTGGCGCCGCTAGCCGGTGCGCATCCGTGCATCACCTTCGGCGGCCTGAGCAAGGTGCACCGCGCCTGCGGCTGGCGCGTCGGCTGGGCGCTGCTGTCGGGCGAGCAGTCGCGCATCAACGACCTGCGCAACGCGATGGACCTGCTCGGCGCCTTGCGCCTGTGCGCCAACGTGCCGGGCCAGTACGCCATCGACGCGGCAGTCAACGGGCCGGACACCATCTCGGCGCTGTGCGCGCCGGGTGGCCGCCTGTACGAAACCCGCCGTGCGGTGATCGAGGCCTGCGCGGCCAGCGAGCACCTGTCGCTGGTGGCGCCGGCCGGTGCGCTGTATGCGTTCCCGGCGGTGGTCGGCCCGGCCGCGCGCAACTTCGACGATCACGAATTCGCGCTCGACCTGATGAACGCCGAAGGCGTGCTAGTGGTGCCGGGTTCCAGCTTCAACGTGCCCTACCGCCACCACTTCCGCGTGACCCTGATGCCGGAAGCGCCGGTGATGCGCGATGTGTTCGCACGCATCGACCGTGCCCTGGCGCGCCGCGCCGAGGCGGTCACCAAGGTCGTGCCGCTCAAGTCGCGCAGCGTGGCGTGATGGCGGCGGCCGGCACGCCGCTGCGCTATCTAGCGCTCGGCGATTCCTACACCATCGGCGAAGGCGTTGCCCCCGAGCAGCGCTGGCCGGTGCAACTGGTCGACGGTTTGCGTGGCTACGGCTGGAACGTGGCGCCGCCGCAGATCATCGCCACCACCGGCTGGACCACCGACGAGCTGCAGGCCGGTCTGGATGCCGCCGCGCCGCAGGGGCCGTTCGAGCTGGTGAGCCTGCTGATCGGTGTCAACAACCAATACCGCGGGCGTTCGCTGGACGCGTACCGCAGCCAGTTCGATGCGTTGCTGCAGCGTGCGATCGGGTTCGCCGGCGGGCTTGCGGCACGCGTGTTCGTGCTGTCGATTCCCGATTGGGGGCTGACCCCGTTTGCGCATGCGCAAGGCGGCGATGCGGCACTGATTGGCGCACAGATCGATGCCTTCAACAGCGTAGCCGCCGAACGCTGCGCCGCGCGCTCGGTGCGCTTTGTCGACATCGCCGCCACCAGCCGCGATGGCGGCGACGCTGCCGACATGCTGGTCGACGATGGCCTGCATCCCTCCGGTGCCATGTATGCGCGCTGGACCGCATTGGCACTGCCAGCGGCGCGCGATGCGATAGCGGCTGCCAACGCGATCGGGATAGACCACGCCACGCGTGGGCAGCCCCAATCGCGTTAGCAGGCCCCAAGCCAGCCGCGCACCAAGCCTCATTGCCAAGGAACGACATTGCACAGCACCGCCACCCAACCCATGAGCCGCGCGCAGGCGCTGGCGATCGCGCGCGCGTTTTTGCCGCCGCATCCGCTGGGCAATCGCTACGACTACTACTACACCCAGGCCAAGCTGCGCACCGACCCGCTGTATCCGGGCGTGCTGGCCGAGTTGCGCAGCACCACCGCGCCCGTGCTGGATCTGGGCTGCGGGCTGGGCCTGCTCGCGCATGCATTGCGTGCCGATGGCCAGGCATTGACGTATCACGGGGTGGATGTGGACGCGTCCAAAATCCGCCGCGCGCAACACATCGCGCAACGCTCGGCGTTGGGCAATACGCAGTTCGCCGTGGTCGATCTGAGCGTGGCCTGGCCGCAACACCGCGGCAGCGTGACCATTCTGGACGTGCTGCAGTATCTGCAGGCCGACATGCAGGCCAGCCTGCTGCGCAGCGTGGCGCAGATGCTGACGCCGGGCGCGAAGCTGGTGATCCGCAGCGCATTGGGCGATGCCAGCAGCCGTGGCCGCACCAGCCGCGTGACCGACGTGCTGGCGCATCTGAGCGGCTGGATGCAGCGCATGCCGCGCAGCTATCCCACCCGCGACAGCCTGCAAGCGCAGCTGGACGCTGCCGGTCTGCGCGCGACATTTGCCCCGTTGTATGGCAACACGCCCTTCAACAACTGGTTGATCGTGGCCGAGCCGCGCTGAGGCCGTGCACAACGTGCCTGGCTCGCGGACGTACTTGCGGCGTGTCCTGCGAGGGTGAGCGGGCAAGGGCCCTGCAGCGAAGTCGCAGAGCAGCCGCTCTACAACTGATCCATCCGCGCTGACCAATCACTTCGGGGCGACCAACTCATCGAGCCGCCGCTTTGTCTAGATGCAGGCAAAGGCCTGGTTCGCCGAGTGCGCGGTGCCCTTACCGCTCGCGGGACACGCCGTGAATCCGTCCGTGGAGGCTCGGTGGCGGCATCCTTGCCGCCACACGGTCCCGCAATCGGTAAGGGCACCGCGCCAGAGAGTTTGTAGGTTGCTTTGTTGAAAGCCATGCACACCGACCATCTCGACGGGTCCTTGCCCGCTCACCGTCGCGGGACCTTACGCGGCATGGATGCCGCGTAAGAGCCTACACGGAGGTACTTGCGGCGTGTCCCGCGAGGGTGAGCGGGCAAGGGCACTGCAGCGAAGTCGCAGAGCAGCCGCTCTACAACTGATCCATCCGCGCTGACCAATCACTTCGGGACAACCAACTCATCGAGCCGCCGCTTTGTCCAGATGCAGGCAAAGGCCTGGTTCGCCGAGTGCGCGGTGCCCTCACCGCTCGCGGGACACGCCGTGAACCCGTCCCTGGGGGCTCGGTGGCGGCATCCATGCCGCCACACGGTCCCGCAATCGGCGAGGACACCGCACCAGACAGTGTGCTGATTGTTTTACTGAGCCATGCACACCGACCATCTCGACGGGTCCTTGGCTGCCCACCGTCGCGGGACCTTACGCGGCATGGATGCCGCGTAAGCGCCTACACGGACGTACTTGCGGCGTGTCCTGCGATGGTGGGCGGGCAAGGGCCCTGCAGCGAAGTCGCAGAGCAGCCGCTCTACAACTGATCCATCCGCGCTTACCAATCACTTCGGGACAACCAAGTCATTGAGTCGCCGCGCCGTTTGAATGCAGGCAAAGACTTGGTTAGCCCACCGTCGCATGACCTTTGGCGGCATCGATACCGCCAAAGCCTGTCGTCTTGAGCAAGGTCAGAACTTCCAGGACAGCGTCAGCTCCACATCGCGCGGATCGCCGTAGATCAACTGGCTTTGATAGACGATGTTGGCGTAGTACTTGCGGTCGAACAGATTGCGCACGTTGAGCTGTGCCGACCATGCCTGGTTGATGTCGTAGCGCGCCATCGCGTTGGCCAGCACAACGCTGCCCTGGGTCAGCCGCTGCGTGCTGCCCTGTGGCCCGGACATCAATTCGTGGATGGCCGACTGCCAGCTCAGGCCACCGCCCACGCGCCATGGGCCGGTCTGCCAACTGGTGAACAGGGTGGCCTCGCGACGCGGGCTGGTCGGATTGACGTCGACGCCGCTGGCATCGTTGGCATCGAATTGGGCGAAGCCGAACGCGATCCGCCACTGCTCGGACAGCTGCCCGTCGAGCTGGAACTCCACGCCCTGGCTGACCGTGCCCTTCGCCGCCAGGAAGGCCTGATTGGTGGTGCCGGGCACCAATTGTCCGGGGTCGTTGACCGCCAGGTTGTCCTGCTCGATACGGAACAACGCCAGCGCCGCGTTGAGCTGGCCACCGAGGTATTCGCCCTTGGCGCCGACCTCGTAGCTGTTGCCCTCCAGCGGGGCGAGATAGCGCCCGCTGCGGTCGCGATTGTTTTGCGGCTTGAAGATGCCGGTGTAGCTGGCGTAGAGCGAATGGTGGTCGTCCACGTCCAGGATCAGGCCGGCGTACGGCGTGGTGCGGCCACGGCGCTCGTAGGTGTTGGCCGGCACCAGCTGATCGGTGTTTTTCCAGTCGGTGACGCGTGCGCCGACGATGGCCGTGAGCGCGTCGGTCAGGCTGAAACGACCGGCAGCGTAGGCGGCCACCTGGCGCACGTCGCGTTCTTCGCCCTTTACCAGCGGCGTCCATTGCGGCTGCGCCATGCTGCCGGTCCAGGCGTAGACGCTTTCGGCCGCCAGTATCTGCGGCGGCTGCGGCCCGTTGGACCAACTGCGCACGTTGCGGTTCATCCAGGTGGCCCCGGCAACCAGTTCGTGGTTGCGGCCCCACCAGGTCAGCGGCACGCTGAGGTAGGCATCCAGGCTGTTTTGCGCAGTGAGTGCGGGATAGCGCCCGCCAAAATTGCTGGCAAGGCCCAGGCCGGTCTCGCGGTCCGGGTAATCGAGATAGCCGAACAGCACCGACTTCCAATCGGCTTCGAACCGCTGATGCGAGTACTCCACGTGCAGCTGCGCACCGTTGTCGAAGCGATGGGTCAGGCCGGCGAACGCATTGGTGGTGTCTGCCACACCGCGCGCCCAGCGCGGCGTGAACGAATCCGAGCGTGCAAAATCGGTGCGGCTGCCGTCGCTGAAGTACGCCGGCACCCCGCCCCAGGTAGTGCCGCGGCCGTCGTTGCGCTGCTTGTTGACGCCGATGTAGCCGCGCGTGGCATCGCTGAAATCCGCATCGACGATGCCGTAGAACAGCGACGATTGCTTGCTGTAGTAATCGCGGAACGACTGCTTGTCCTCGTAACTGGCAACCACCCGTCCACGCACGTTGCCGGCCGCGTTCAAGGGCGATTGCAGGTCGACGGTGCCGCGGTAGCGATCCCAACGCCCTGCCGACAGATCGACCCGACCGGTGAACACATCGCTGTCGGCATGTTTGCGCACCAGGTCGATCGACGCGGCCGGGCTGCCCGCCCCGGTGGTCAGGCCGTTGGCGCCGCGGATGATTTCCACCCGGTCGTAGATCGCCATGTTCTGCTGCACATCGCCGGTGTAGTCGGTGGGAATGCCGTCGATGCGGTAGTAGTCCACTTCGAAGCCGCGCGCGTTGATGTAAGTGCGCTCGGTGTCCCAGGTGGGCGAGTTGAAGCCGGCCACGGTGTCGGTGACGTCCTGCAGCGATTGCAGGTTGCGGTCGACGATCTGCTGTCGGGTCACCACCACCACCGACTGCGGCGTCTCGCGCAGCGACAGCTCCAGCTTGGTCGAACTGCGCGCGACATCGGCGGTGTAGGAGTCGCTGCCTTCGGTTGCGGCGCCGCGGTGCGCCTCGATCTGCAGGCGGTCCAGATCGACCGGATCGCGTGTGTTCGATTGCGCCGCAGCCGCCAACGGCCACGCGCAGGCCAGCGCCAGCAGGGAGTACGCCAGCGGCCGCTGCGGCGAACGGAGATCCGCACGCGTGAGCGCGCGCGCAGGGACGGTGCGATGGGACATGGGGTCAGCCTCAAGAGCGAGTATGGCCGTCGATGACGGCGATTGAGGCTGGCGCCGGCAGCGCCGTCGGAAGGCGCGCACCGTTTGCTGGCTGGGGGCGCATGTTCGATCCGCGTTAAATCGCTGTCAATACATGCGCGGATCGACGTTGCGCCAAGCGCTGATCGCTGCGTGCAGTCCGATCAACGGAAAACGACGCGTCGCAGCGAAGCATTCCCACCGACAAGGACGATGGATCCGGCAACGCACGACCTGGTTCCACGCCGTCGGCCGCGCTGTGCGCAGGACCTCAGAGCGGACGCCGCCCCGCCAGGCCGCGCGCATGCATTGCCTCCAGCACGCCACGCAGGATGGTGAGGTTGTGGCCGTGCGCGGCGCCTTCGTGCAGCAGCACAATGGCGCCGGGATTCAGGTCGCGCACGATGCGGGCCACGGTGGCCTCCGGCTCGCAACGCACCCC
This sequence comes from Xanthomonas sp. CFBP 8152, assembly GCF_014199025.1. Taxonomy (NCBI): domain Bacteria; kingdom Pseudomonadati; phylum Pseudomonadota; class Gammaproteobacteria; order Lysobacterales; family Lysobacteraceae; genus Xanthomonas; species Xanthomonas sp. CFBP 8152. The sequence continues at coordinate 427,102 of NZ_JACHNO010000001.1, read as the reverse complement.
GTCGAAACCGCGCGCGCTCCAGGCCACGCGGGTCAGCCCGTGCGCACGCAGCGGCGAAGCGACGAAGGGGTTGGTCATGCCCACCACCGAGCGGTACAGCCGCGGCGCCTGCCCGGTGATGGTGGCCAGCACGCGCTGTGCCTGGCCGATTTCCTGCGCCATGCGATGCGGTCCCAGCGCCCAGAACCAGGCCTGCGGATGGGTATGGCTGTGATTGCCGATGCTATGCCCGCGCCGCACCATCTCGCGCACCAGTTCAGGCCGCTGCTCGGCGCGTGCGCCGACCACGAAGAAGGTGGCCTTGGCATCGAAGGCGTCCAGCAGATCCAGCATCGCCGGGGTGTCGTCGGAGGGGCCATCGTCGATGGTCAGCCACACCTGCGGGGCGCGGCCCGGCAGACGCGCCAGCACCGGGCCATACAGGCGCGCGCGCGGCAGGAACACCGGCACCACGAACAAGGCATGCGACATCAGCAACGCAGGCACACCCCATACCCAGCCCAGATGCCACCACAGCAGCGCCACCGCTGCCTGCGACAGGGCCAGCAGGCCTATCCAGCGGTACGGGTGCGAGGGGATGCGATACAGCGTTTGAAGCGTGGTCATGCCGCATGATGCCATGCAGCGTAGAATGCCCGGACTCCACGATCTGACCGAAGCGCTGCCATGTCCCTCGATCCCGCCCTGCGTTCCCGCATCGATACGCTGCTGCAATCCAGCCGCGTGGTGCTCTTCATGAAAGGCCAGCCCGGCATGCCGCAGTGCGGCTTTTCGGCCAAGGCGGTCGGCGTGCTGGACGGTCTTGGCATCGACTATGCCCACGTCAACGTGCTCGCCGACCAGGAGATCCGCGAGGGCATCAAGGCCTACGGCGACTGGCCGACCATTCCCCAGCTGTATGTGGACGGCGAGTTGATCGGCGGCAGCGACATCATCGTGCAGATGGCAGACAGCGGCGAATTGAGCAGCATGCTCGGCCTGCAGGCGCCAGACCGGACTCCGCCCAGGATCACCATCACCCCGGCCGCGGTCGAGATGCTCAAGGGCGCGCTGGCCGATGCGCCGGATGCCTCGCTGACGCTGGCCATCGATGCCGACTTCCAGCCGAACTTCCAGCTGGCACCGACCAACCCGAACGCCATCGCGGCCGAGTCCAACGGCCTGCGCGTGCAGTTCGACCTGGCCAGCGCCCGCCGCGCCGACGGCATCACCATCGACTGGGTGGACGACATCCGCGGCCGGGGCCTGGCCATCGACAACCCCAACGCGCCCAAGCCGGTACAGGAGTTGTCGGTGCGCGATGCCGACGACCGCCTCAAGGCCGGTACGCTGACCCTGGTGGACGTGCGCCCGGCCGACGAACGTGCCCTGGCCAGCGTTGCCGCGCCGTTCCGTACGCTGGATGCGCATGAGCGCGCCGCCATCGAGCAGTTGCCCAAGGACACCCCGCTGGCGTTCCTGTGCCACCGTGGCGGGCGCAGCCTGCAGGCGGCCGAGCACTTCCGCAGCCTGGGTTTCAGCAACGTCCACAACGTCACCGGCGGCATCGACGCATGGTCGGACGAGGTGGACAACGGCGTAGCCAAGTACTGAGCAAGACAGGCGGTGCGGCCGGTATCGGGATCTATCTCCGGCGCGCAGGCACTGCGGTTCCTGCGCCATCGGCACGGATAACGGTCCGCTGGAACCACCCGCCAGGTTTCAAGCCGCGTTTGCTACATTGCACACCCGAAACGGGCGCTCCACGGAGCGTCCGTTTCTTCATGGATCGACACGCACAAGGACTTCGCTGCAATGCACACTCACCTGCTCTGTCTTGCACTGGCCGCGCTGTTGCCGCTGGCCGCACAGGCTGCCGAACCTGCACGTGCGGTCATGCTGGTACAGACCTACGACAGCCAGCCGACCGAAGACCCGCTGGAATACATTCCGGTGTGGCTGGGCAGCGGCGTAGCGAAGGAGTCCAGCATGCCCAGGTCGCTGCTGAGCCAACCGCTGCAGGTCTTCAATGCGGGCGTGCCCACCGGCACCGTGCGGCTTGCGTCGCTGAGCGTCGACGACAACAGCATGTGCGGCGGCACGGCAAAACTGCGTTTGAAGGGCACGAGCACGCTGTCCAGTTCGCCGCTGCTATCGACGGTGGATCTCAATCCCGGCAAGCGCTTTGCAAGCCGTGACGCCACAGCTGCCGAACAGGCCGAGCTGTTGCGACAGGTCGGCGAAACCGCGCAGCTGCGCAAGCGCGTCAAGCCTGCGGCGCTGGCCCAGGCATTGACGGCATTCACGGCCGATCGTGCGCGGGATCTGGCGGCGCTGCAGATCTTTACCGATACCCGGCAGCCGCAGCGCCGTGTGGCCGTGCTGACCTCCAATCACCCGACCAGCACCGGCAACCCGGACAACCCGACCGGCGTCCTCGTCGTGCTTGCCATCCTCGAACACGACGGCAGCCGCTGGCAGTTCCGCAAGGGCAGCGCGGCCAGCGGCTGTGACGATTGCGAAGACCTGCCTTTGCGCACGCATCTGCTGCAGTTCGGTGATATCGACGGCAACGGCACACTCGACTTCGTGCTGTCGGAAAGCGGCTACGAGAGCTACGGCTTCTATCTGCTGCTCGGCGAGGGCGCGAACTGGCGCTCGGAAGGCTTGATGGGCGGCTGTTGATCGGTCGCAGCGCGATGGCCGATGCGCGCATCGGTATCGGCGTTGCGTTGCACCACGGGCGGGATCCAGAACAGCGCGGCTCGTCGCCGCGCAAGCGATCCACACATCGCCGGTGCGGGGCCATTGATGCAGTTGCGCACCTGCATGATGTCGATCAACGCTCGACGTCATGCGCATGTGCATCATCTACCGATCGCATCGATCGTCCCACGCGATGCGCATGCCCAACGCAAGTAGGCGGTGCGGGAAAGCCGTCGCGGCACGCAACCGCGGCAGGCCACAACCGCTGCCATCCCTCAGCCGGTAAATCCACCGTCATCGAGAAACTGCCGTTCTTCCACGGTGGTCTCGCGCCCCAGTACCGCATTGCGATGCGGGAAGCGACCGAAGCGCTGGATGATCTGCTGATGCTCCACTGCCCAGCGCGTGGTTTCTGCATCGTCCAACGCGGTGATCAGCTGCACCGAACGTCCCTGCTCCTGCAGATCTTCGGCATGCTCCAACGGCAGATAGAAAAACAGCCGCAACTGCGCGGAGACCTGTTGGTCGAAACCGCTGGCAAGCGCCTGCTTGGCGTAGGCCAGCGCCAGGCCATCGGTGGCGTAGGCATGCGCGCTGCCGCGGAACGCGTTGCGCGGGAACTGGTCGAGCAAGATCAGCAAGGCCAGTGCATCTTCGGCACGTTCCATCCAGTGCGCATACTCGCCGCGCGCCGCTGCGAAGTGCTGCTCGCTGAAATGCTGGCGGAAGTTGGCATCGAAGGCATCGTTGTGCGTGAACCAGCGTGCCGAGCCGGCCAGTTCCCAGAAAGCCAGCACCACATCGGCCTGTTTGTTGCGTTCTGATTTGACGATCATCGACGTGTCCCCTGACGAATGCGGCACAGCATGCACCGGCCCATGTGATGAGCCCGCCGCCGCCGGCGCTGCAGCACTTGGCAAGCGCGCCGCCGGCCGCTAGGTTTGCGGCTGACGTTTTCGTTGCACCGGGGAAATCCATGCGTTCCATCCTGTTCGCCGCGCTCGGCGCGGCCGTGCTGTGCGGTCCTGCGTCTGCGGCATCGCGTTTCGTGCAAGACCCCTACCCCAGCACCTATCGCGCGCTCGCGTCCGCTCCGGTATTGATCCAGCACGCCACCGTGCTCACCGGCACCGGCCAGCGGCTGGACGACGCCGACGTGCTGCTGCGCGACGGCAAGGTGGCCGCGGTCGGGCGCGCGCTGCAGGCGCCGGCCGATGTGCGCCGCATCGACGGCACCGGCAAATGGGTCACCCCCGGCATCATCGACGTGCACTCGCATCTGGGCGTGTATCCCAGCCCCGGCGTCAGCGCACACAGCGATGGCAACGAGATGACCGCCCCGGTGACGCCGAACGTGTGGGCCGAGCATTCGATCTGGCCGCAGGACCCCGGCTTCGGCACCGCCCTGGCCGGCGGCGTGACCTCGCTGCAGGTACTGCCGGGCTCGGCCAATCTGATCGGCGGGCGCGGCGTCACCCTCAAGAATGTCGCCTCCACCACCTACCAGGGCATGAAGTTCCCCGGTGCCCCCTGGGGCCTGAAGATGGCCTGCGGCGAGAACCCCAAGCGCGTGTACGGCCAGAAGGGCGGCCCCGGCACGCGCATGGGCAACGTGGCCGGTTACCGCGCCGCCTTCATCGATGCGGCCGAGTATCTGCAGAAGACTGCGCCGAAGAAAAAGACCGCGAAAAAGCGCCATTGGTGGAGCCGCGGCGGCGACAACGACAGCAGCGGCGATGCCGGCGGCAAGCGCGATCTCAAGCTCGACACGCTGGCCGGGGCGATCAACGGCGACATCCGCGTACATATCCACTGCTACCGCGCCGACGAGATGGCGACCATGCTGGACCTGTCCAAGGAATTCGGCTTCCACATCGCCGCCTTCCATCATGGCGTGGAGGCCTACAAGCTGGCCGACCGGCTGGCGCAGGACAACGTCTGCGGCGCGCTGTGGGCCGACTGGTGGGGCTTCAAGATGGAGGCCTTCGATGGCATCCAGGAAAACATCGCGCTGGTCGACAGACCGGCCAACAGCTGCGCCATCGTGCATTCGGATTCGGAAGAAGGCATCCAGCGCCTGAATCAGGAAGCGGCCAAGGTGCTCGCCAACGCGCGCCGCAGCGGAATGGAGATTCCGCCCGAGCGTGCGATCCGCTGGCTCACCAGCAATGCCGCCAAGGCGCTCGGCATCGAGCAGCAGACCGGCGCACTGGAGCCGGGCAAGATGGGCGATATGGTGGTGTGGAACGGCAATCCCTTCAGCTCCTACGCGCTGGCGGAACAGGTCTATATCGACGGCGCGCAGGTCTACGACCGCCACGATCGCCACCTGCAGCCGGTGTCGGACTTCATGCTCGGCCAGGAGGTGGCGCGATGAGCCGCGCAACCTTCGTTGGCCCGCGTCTACGCGCGGTCGCTGCTGTGGTCCTGGCAGTGCTTGCATTGCCCGCAGTCGGCCAGCAGGTGCTGATCCGTGGCGCGACCGTGCATACCGCCACCGCGCAAGGCACGCTGCGCAATACCGATGTACTGGTGCAGGGTGGCGTGATCCGCGCGATCGGCAGCAACCTGGCCGTGCCGGCCGATGGCCGCGTGGTCGAGGCCGGGGGCCGCCCGCTGACGCCGGCCCTGTTCGGCGGCATCACCGAGATCGGCATCGAAGAAGTCTCCGGCGAAGACAGCACCGTGGACAGCGGCGTCAAACTCAGCGACCAGCCGATGCGTCCGGAATTCGATGTCACCCTGGCTTACAACCCCGATTCGGTGCTGGTGCCGGTGGCGCGCGTGGAAGGCATCGGCTTCACCGCGTTGGGCGCGACCACCAGCGGTGCCTTCATCGCCGGACAAGGTGGCGTGGTGCGGCTGGACGGCAGCCCGGACCCGGTTGGCCCGCATGCCCTGTTCATCCGCATCGGCGCGGCGGCGTCCGATCTCACCGGCAGCTCGCGCGCCGCGCAATGGATGCTGCTCGACCAACTGGTGGCCGAGGCGCGCGGACGCGTGCCGGCCGACTCGCCGCACGCGCTGCTGACCCCGGTCGGCCGCAACGTGCTGGCCAAATATCTGGCCGGGCAGGGCCGCATCGTGGTGCAGGTGGAGCGCGCCGCAGACATCCGCCAGTTGTTGCGTTGGGCGCAGCGCGAAAAGGTGCGCATCGCCATTGCCGGTGGCGCGGAGGCCTGGAAGCTCGCGCCGCAACTGGCGCAGGCCAGGGTGCCGGTGCTGGTGGACGCGCTGGCGGATCTGCCGTCCACCTTCGACCAGATCGGTGCGACGCTGGAAAATGCCGCACGTCTGCGTGCGGCCGGCGTGGAAGTCAGCTTTGCCCAGAGCGGGGATGCCTCGCATAACGCGCGCAAGCAGCGCCAGCTGGCCGGCAACGCGGTCGCCAATGGATTGCCGTGGGAAGCCGGCCTGGCCGGCCTGACCCGGGTGCCGGCAGAGATCTTCGGCGTGGGCGATCGCATCGGCAGCATTGCAGTCGGCAAGCAGGCCGACCTGGTGCTGTGGGAAGGCGACCCGCTGGATGTCGCCCACTACGCCGAGCAGGTGTGGCTGGGCGGCCGCGACATGCCGATGCGCTCGCGCCAGACCGAGCTGCGCGAGCGTTACATGCAACCGGCCGGCGCGTTGCCGCGGGCCTATCTGAAGTGATCGGGGCGGCGGGCGCGCGCGTGCCAGCGCAATGACACGCATGGCGTTGGGCGTACGTAGCGTCTACCTGCTGACCGCACTCGCCGTGTTTGTCATCGAAGTGGCGATCGGTGCTGGCACACTCGGCGGGCCCTGGGTGCGCGGCAGCCTGGGCGATATGCTAGCGGTGATCCTGGTGTATTGCGGGTTGCGCGGGGTGTTTGCGTTATCGCCACGCTGGGCGTGCGTACTGGCGGTCGCGACCGGGTGCCTGATCGAAGGCCTGCAGGCGCTGCATCTGGCCGACCGGCTCGGGCTGCGCCCGGGCAGCGCGGCCTACATCGCGCTCGGCAACACCGCTACCCTGCACGATCTGCTGATGTATCTGGTCGGCGGCGGCGTGGCGTACATCGGTGATGTGGCGTCATGCCGTGTCGCTGCGTCTTCCCGGCGGCAAACGCCGCATTGATGCACTCCTTCGGGCCTACCGCATGTTTTCCGTCTGCTCATCGGCACTGATCGACAGCGTTGGCGCCCTGTCTGGGCAATGGCAGCAATGGCGTGCCCGCGCCCACCCTGCATCGCAGTGACTTCGCTGTTTCAAGGAAGCGGCTTGCGCTCGATCGATCGGGTCGTGTTGCGCCAGGCGCCGGCCAATCTGCTGCGCGGCCTCGAGGCGGTCGGCGGGCGGCTGATCCTGACCGCCGATGCGCTGCACTTCCAGCCGCATCCCTACAACCTGCAGACCCGGTCGCTGACCGTGCACCTGACCCAGGTCGCGACGGTGCAACCACGCTGGACGCGCCTGTTCGGCCTGCTGCCGGTGGCGCCGACATCGCTGGCGGTGCAGCTGCACGAGGGCGGCGAACACCGGTTCGTGATCGGCAAACGCGACCAGTGGATGGCCGCCATCGCCTCGGCGCGCGATGCCCTGCGCTGACGCTGCCCCGACACCCGCAGTCGCGCTGATCGATAAGACCGCAGTGCCCGACTGACCTGTCGCAATGCCCTGGCTGTTTTCCGGATACATCGCAGCGCAGACGAAGCGTGCCCTGCGCTGTGTTTCAGAATCGCCTCACGCGCATGGCAGAAGTCATGGCAGTGGTGAATGCTCAAGCAGGCGATCTTGGACACCTGATGCGAAACGTAGCCGTCGGTGGCCAGAGTCGTCGTGCGATCTTCGACGATTTTCGGCCATCGCAGGCGAAGCGGTACCGGCGTGTGGCGTGCTGCACGCCGGTCTCCGATGCCAACCGCGCACGCTCAGCCATGCGGCCGATTGGCGCTGCGCTTACTGCGCGTCCAACGTCGCGCTCACCTTGGCCCAGCCGCTGCCGCGTACCACTTCGAAACCGGCTTCGGCTGCATGCAGATACATGCTGTTGTTGTAGCGCCCATCCTTGGACCGGTTGGTCTGCAACCAGTTGAGGAAGGGCTTGGCGTCCACGTTGAGGCTGCCGCTGGTCTTCAGCGTGGCCTGCCCGGCAGTGCCGGTCGGGATGAAGGTGTAGACGTAGTAGCCGGCACCGGAGTTGAAGCCTTCCCACAGGTCGAAGGTGCGCCCGCCTGCGGTGATCACCTTGCTGGCAGTCAGCGTGCCGATCGGCCAGGAGTTGTGGTCGCCCCAGATCATGACTTCCAGCTGCGGGTTGCCCTTGGCGGTATCCCAGCGGAAGAAGATGTCATAGGCAAAATCGCCCGCGAGATTGGTTCCGCCCGCGCTGTAGGTGAACTTGAGCGGGATTTTGCTCAAGGAGGAAATCTGCCGCGGAAACAGCGTATCGCTGGTCGGGTTCCAGTCGTAGTGCCAGCCGCGCACGATCGCCGGATAGCCGTAGAGGTTGTAGTCGGCGAAGTTGAAGGTGACGGTCAGCTCGGGGGTGCTGCCGGTGCCGAACGTGCCCTGGATGATGTTGTTGGGATCGTTGAAATTATTGACCCACGCATAGTGGTTGCCGAAGACCTTGTAGGGACCGGCCAGCGCCGCTGGCGCCAGGGCGACCAGACCCACGGCCAGTGCAGCCTTCCACCAGCGCGATGCGCGCCGCCGTGTCGGCGGCGCCGGTGTGCCGGTCTGGGTGAGGGTGCGGGATTGGCTGTTTTGCATGGTGACTCTCTCCATATGGGTTCAGCGCGGCGATGCCGGTGCGGCAGCGTCGAGAGCCGCTTTGCAGCGGTCGCGTTGGACCCTAGCAGCGGCCTTGTATCGGGAGCTATAGCAATTGCGACAGGCCTCGCTCGTCATCTGCGATAGCGGGCGCCATCCGCCAACCGAAGCGTGCGCAGATCCTCAGTTCGCGACCCAACCGGCAGCGTGACAGGATGTATCGGTCATCTGCATGACGGTACGGTGGACGCAAATGGTGCAGAGCCACATGGCTGCGGTCTGTGTCTCTGCCGCACCTGCGGCTGCTTGCTCCAGGCCCTATTCGGATGCGTCGAGCTTGCCTGGTGGCAGTGCGCCAGGCTCCCATCGCGCGATGTTCATTCAACGCAACAACGTCAGCGTATTGCCGATCGGCGTGCGCATCGGCGAAAGGGGGCTGGCCGATCACCGCGATGAGGAAGCGACGCTGCCTGCAGGCGCATGTGGCCGAAAGCGGACACCAAGCGCAGACACCGAGACATAAAGACAACCGGGCCTCCTAGTCGTGGCGTCGTTTACGCAAGGCGGTCAAACGCCCGGTCGATCGAGGGCGCGGTGTCCTTACCGCTCGCGGGACACATCATGCACTGCTTGCAACCACGCACGCCGATCATCTCGACCGGTCCTTGCCCGCCCGCCGTCGCGGGACCTGACGCGGCATGGATGCCGCGCAAGCGCCGACAAGGACGGACTTGCGGCGTCTCCCGCGATGGTGGGCAGGCAAGGACCCCGCAGCCAAGCCGCAGCCCTGATGCATGCGGCCCACACCTCACCGCATCGTCAGCTCAGTGCAGCGTTATCGCAGCGGCACGTTCAATACCGACGGCGTTGCCGTCGGCGACGTAAACGTCACCGTGCCGCCGCCATCGCTGGCATCGGTGTAGCGCACATCGCGCGTGTCGATCACCAGCACCAGACGCTGCCCTGCCGGAATCTCCGCAGCAGCCGCTTGCAGTGGCCAATCCAGCGTCACTGCGCGGCCTGCCGTGGTGCCGCGTAGCGTGTACGGTGCATGCGTGATCAGTTGCGCCACGCCTAGCGCATCCATGCGATAGAGATACGCGAACAGGCTCACTTCCGATTGGCTGGGTACCACGGTCACGCGCAACGATGGACTGCCGGCCAGCCGCCGTGGCGTGCTCGACGGCGCACCCACCCACACTGCCGCGCCGATGCGATTGACCAACGGAATCGACGTGGTGACCGGCACACCGATGCCCTGCAACAGACCACTGACCAGTACCACGCCCGAATCGGCCAACGTCGGCACATCGGTGGCAATGCGCGACTGCCATCCGCTGGCGGTGCCACCGATCAAGCCGCCGGTGGGGCTGAGCAACCCGGCCGGTGCGGATAACCCCAGCCGCGTGCTTCCCTGTTGCACCGACGCCCAGTCCGCGTACTCCAGCCATTGCCCGGCACGCGGCGACAACCGCACCGGCGCTTCGCTGTCGACGCCGTTACGCAGCTGCTTGAGATGACGATCGAACCAGCGCGTGGCCGCCGTATAGACCTCGTTGGGCAGGCCTAGCGCGCCCGGCAGTTCTGCGGTGGCGTGGTCGCCCTGGCTGAGCAGCAACTGCTTGGGTCCGCGCAGCTGGTCGAAGAACGCGATCGTCTGGTTCGGCGGAAACAGGCCGTCGTTGAAGGCATTGCCCAGCAGCACCGCGGTACCACGCGCATTGAGCGCGGCCACATCGCTTGACGGGCTGCGCGACGCGGCCTGCGGCAGAAAGCCCTGCACTGCACCGTCGTAGTCGCCAACTGCAACCCGGGTGCTGATCTGCGCCAGATCCGGGCCGGGACGTCCGGTCAACGCGCCTGCACCGACCAACAGCCCGACGCCTTGCTGGCTGACGGTGCGATTGGAATACAGCGACGCTTCCAGATCGGCCCAGCCGCTGAGCGCAGCCACGGCCTTGATGCGCGGATCGCGCTCGGCCGCCAACAGGCTGATGCCCGCCCCGTAGGAGATGCCCGATGCACCGATCGCATTCGCATTGGCCGGCGTATGTGCCAGCGCCCAGTCGATCACCGCGCTGACGTCTTCCACCGTGTCGGCGCCGGCAATATCGATCTGCCCGGCCGAATCCCAGAACCCGCGCGAGGTGTAGCTGACGACCACGTAGCCATCGCTGGCCAGCTGGGTCGCGCGTCCAAGGTATTCCAGATTCGGCAACGACCAGCTGGCCGGCATCACGATCAACGGAAACGGCCCGCTGCCCTGCCCCTGCGGCACCAGCACCAGCGCGCCCATCGGTGCACCATCCCAGCCGGGAATCCGTTCGTAGGTCTTGCTGAAGGCGCCCGCCACCGCCGACGCCGATGCCACCAGCAACGCCAAGGCGGCGATGCCTCCGATCCAATGCTTGTTCATGCGGATCTCTCCCACGCAAGGCCAGGCCGGGATGGCCCAGCGGCAACTGCCATGCATCCGTGGTTCGGGGGAGAACGTCGCGAACGTACCAGACGGTACGGTATGGCTCAAGGGGCGGGAATCGGGAATCGGGAATCGGGAATCGGGAATCGGGAATCGGGAATCGGGAGGCGGGAGGCGGGAATCGGGTGCGTGCGCACCGCAATCGCCGGCTCGCAACTGGAAACAGCGTGCGCTTATCGCCTGGCCGCTCCAGACCCGCACACGTTGGCTGCGATGCAGCACGCTTGTGCAACGCCTCCCGCGCGCTCAGCTCAGCCGACGAAGTGCTGATACCCGCGCCGCGGCGGCTGCCACGGGTTGCCGTTGGCGTCGTGGACCACCACCCCCGGCGTGGCGACGATCTGGCCGATGCGCGTCGCCGCGACGCCGGCGAAGTCCATCGCCTGCACCACCGCGTCGCGGTGGTGCACGGCAGCGGTGAAGCACAGCTCGTAGTCGTCGCCGCCGCCGAGTTGCCAGCCTATGCATTGCAGCGCGCTGATCCCGGTGCTGCACGGCATCGCCGGCAGTGCCGCCAGCGCCAGCTGCGCGCCCACGCCGCTGCGTTCGCACAGATGGCCCAGATCGGCCAGCAAGCCGTCGGAGACGTCCACACAGGCATGCGCAAGCCCACGCAAGTGCAGCCCGGCCTGCACACGCGGCTGCGGGCGCAACAGGCGACCGCGCCAAAGTTCGTGCAAGGGGTCGGCCGCCGCACAGGTCACGTCCAGCTGGCCGGCTTGCCACAGCGACAACGCCGCCGCCGCCTCGCCCGGCGCGCCGGTCACCCACACATCGTCGCCCACACGTGCACCATCGCGACGCAGCGCCGCACCCGGCGGCAGGCTACCGATCGCAGTCACCGCACACGCCAACGGCCCGCGCGTGGTGTCGCCACCGACCAGCGCAATGGCATGCGCATCGGCCAGTGCAAGGAATCCATCGGCGAACGCATCGACCCACTCGACATCGTCGTGCGGCAACGACAGCGACAAGGTGCACCAGCGCGGTTGCGCACCCATCGCGGCCAGATCGGACAGATTGACCGCCAGCGTCTTCCAGCCCAGATCCTCGGCACGCGTCTCGTGCGGGAAATGCACGCCCGCATTGAGCGTATCGGCAGTGATCGCCAGCTGCTCGCCTGGCGGCGGCTGCAGCAATGCCGCATCGTCGCCAATCCCCAACGGCACATCCGCACGCGCCGCAATGCGCGCGCGCAAGCGGGCAATCAGATCGAATTCGGGCATGGGGACGGGAATCGGGAGAAGGGAATCGGGAATCGGGAATCGCAAAAGCACATCAGGAGATATCGGAGATGGTGCTCTTACAATTCCCCATTCCCGACTCTCCATTCCCGCGGCGCCTCAGGCGCCTCAGGCGCCGCTGGCGCCCGACTCCAGCTTGCGCCACTCGACAGAGGCGCGATCCAGCACGCCATTGACGTAGGTGTGGCCATGCTCGGAGCCGAAGCGCTTGGCGGTTTCGATCGCTTCGTTGATCACCACGCGGTACGGCACGTCCTGGCGATACAGCAGTTCGTAGGCGGCCAGGCGCAGCACCGCGCGTTCGATCGCGTCGACCTCTTCCACGCCGCGATCCAGATACGGCGTCAGCGCGGTGTCGAGCTCGGCACGGTTGCTCAGCACGCCTTCGACCAGGTTTTCGAAATAGGCCAGATCGGCCACTTCGTGCGCCTGCTCGTGCGCAAACTGGGAGATCACCTGCTTGGCGAACCCGCCGGAAATCTGCCAGGCATATACCGCCTGCAAGGCACGCCGGCGCGCGCGCGAACGCAGCACCGGGTCGATGCCGTCGCGACGGACGTGGCGGGCGTGTCCACCGGACTTGCTCATGGCAACAACTCCATCAAATTGACCAGTTCCAATGCCGCAAGCGCGCATTCTTCGCCCTTGTTGCCATGGCTGCCGCCGGCACGCGCCTCGGCATCTTCCACACGCTCGACCGCCAGCACGCCGTTGAGCACCGGGACGCCGGTCTGCAACTGCACGCTCATCAGGCCTTCGGCGCACAGGTCGGCAACGTGTTCGTAGTGGCGGGTGTCGCCGCGGATCACGCAGCCCAGCGCGATGATCGCCGCATGCTGGCCGGATTGCCCCAGGCGGTTGGCGGCGATCGGAATTTCCCAGGCGCCCGGCACGCGGACCACGTCGATGGCGTCCTCGCCGATGCCGTTGCCGGCCAGGCTCTGACGCGCACCGGTGACCAGCGCGTCGGTGATGCGGGCATTCCAGCGGCTGGCGACGATCGCAAAGCGCGCGGTAGTGGGGCGGAGATCGCCTTCGTAGTGGGTCATGCGGGTCGGCAACTCGAGGGGGCGGCAAGTTTAACAGCTGCCGGGGCCTGGCCCGGCCGGTGCGTGCCGGCCGGGCTGCCGAAGCAGCCCCGGCCATGTCGTCAGGAAACGATTCGGGAGCGCGCAGTACAGGCTGGTGCGGCGGGCAGCTGGCGTGGTCGATGCGCGACAACCATAAGAACCGCTCGACCAGCGCGGTTCTTGCGGCGCGTCCGCCAATCACCGGACAGCGGCGACTCCAGGCCGCCAGCGTGTCTCAGGGCAGCGCGGCCGCCAGCACCGAGCGCACGCCTGCGCCGGGGTGGCATTCCAGGTACTCCACCACCTCCAGCCCGAACCCGGCCAGGCCCACCTGACGCCGCGGCGTGCCCAGCACGCGCAGCTTGCCCAGGCCCAGTTCGGCCAGGATCTGCGCGCCGGCCCCGTTGCGCCGCCACTGGCTGACGTCCTTGGCGTTGGTGGCCGCTTCCGGTTGCTGGCGCAGCCGCGCCAGCAAGGATTCGCTGTCGCGCGGTGCCGACAGCACCACCATCACGCCCTGCCCTTCGGCGGCGATCGCACGCAAGGCATCGGTGGCCGGCACACCGAAGTCATCGCGCTGCCAATGCAGCAGGTCGGCCAGCGGGTTTTCCACCTGCACGCGCACTAGCGTCGGTGTGTGCGGATCGGCAGTGCCGCGCACCAGCGCAAAATGCAGATCGTGCGCGATGCGGTCGCGGTAGGTCACCAGCGTGAACGGGCCGAACTCGGTACTGATCTCACGTTCGTCAACGCGCTCGACGGTGTGCTCGTTGGCCAGGCGATAGGCGATCAGGTCGGCGATCGACCCCATCTTCAGCCCGTGCTCGCGCGCGAACACTTCCAGCTGCGGACGCCGCGCCATGCTGCCATCCGGGTTGAGCACTTCCACCAGCACGCCGGCCGGTTCCAGCCCGGCCAGCATCGGCAGGTCGCTGGCCGCCTCGGTGTGGCCGGCGCGGGTGAGCACGCCGCCGGGCTGCGAGATCAGCGGGAAGATATGCCCCGGCTGGCTCAGATCCTGCGGCTTGGCATCCGGCCGCACCGCGGTGCGCACGGTGTGCGCGCGGTCGTAGGCGGAGATGCCGGTGGTCACGCCTTCGGCCGCCTCGATGCTGACGGTGAAGTTGGTCTGGAACTGCGCAGTGTTGTTGCGCACCATCGGCGCCAGGCCGAGCTGCGCGCAGCGCTCGCGGGTCAGCGACAGACACACCAGCCCGCGCGCGTGGGTCACCATGAAATTGATGTCCGACGGCTTGACCAGCTCGGCGGCCATGATCAGATCGCCTTCGTTCTCGCGGTCCTCGTCATCGACGATCACCACCATGCGGCCGGCGCGCAGTTCCTCGATCAATTCCGGAACGGGTGCGAAATTCATGCCGCACCCCGCGTGCCGAGCAGGCGTTCGACATAACGCGCCACCAGATCGATCTCCAGATTCACCGCCGCGCCAACCGCGGTCTGCGCAAACGCGGTGTTGGCCACCGTGTGCGGAATCAATGCGACTTCGAAGCCGTCCTCGTCCACGTCGTTGACGGTCAGGCTGACCCCGTCCACGCAGATCGAGCCCTTCTTGGCGACATAGCGCAACACCGCCGGCGGGGCGGCAAACCGCCAACGCTGCGCACGCGCATCGCCATGCACCGACTGCACCTGGCCCAGACCGTCGACATGCCCGCTGACCAGATGCCCGCCGAGGCGGTCGGTCGGGCGCATCGCGCGCTCCAGATTGAGCACCGCGCCTTCCGGCAAGGCGCCCAACGTGGTCAGCGACAGGGTTTCGGTGGAGGCATCGGCCTGGAAGCTGCCGGCATCGAAGGCGACCACGGTCAGGCACACGCCGTTGACCGCGATGCTCTCGCCCAGTTGCACCGCTTCGAACGGCAGGCTGCCGGTGGCGAAGGTGAAAAGCACATCGCCGCCTTGCGGCTGGCGCGCCGCCAGACGGCCGACGCCTTCGATGATTCCTGTAAACATCAGCGCACCTCCGTCGTTGATGACGACAGCGCGGACGGAGTGCGGTGGAAGATCGCGACGCAGCGCGACGGGTGACGCATGGACATAGTCGTTTCTCGCAGGAGTTGAGCGAAAAACGCCACAAGGCAAACAGGCGCGCGCGCAGCCGCAAGGCTACGCGTTGGCCGTCTTCTTTCATCCGGACTATACCGTCGGCCCCGGCATCGCACCGGATCTGCTGACCTTGCCCAGCGGGGGTGTCGCGTTGGTCCGCTCAACCCTGGAGTGCAAGCGCTCGCGGGCTCGCATGCTTGCGCATGCCTACCGCCGGTGGGGAATCGCACCCCGCCCTGAAGACGTTTGTGAGTACCGGCGAACCGGCGTGCAAAGTCTAACAGGGCACATCGGCGCGATGGCCAAGGGTGAGCGCAGGCTGGCAGGACACTGCGTCATGTCGGGAAATCCCCCATAGCCAGGATTGTGAAGGATCTGTTAATTTACGCGCCGCGACGGGAGACGTCGCTTTTTCCATCCCGCAACGGGACGGAGACACGGACATCAATTCGGAGAGAGACATCCAATGCGTAACACCCTGATTCTGGCTGCCCTGCTGGCCGCCGCACCGTTTGCCGCCTCGGCCGAAGGCCTGAGCTATTCCTATGTCGAAGGCGGCTGGAACCGGACCGAAATCAACGTCAACGACGAATCGGACGACATCGACGGCGGCTACATCCGCGGCTCATGGCAGATTGCCCAGCCGGTGTACCTGCTGGCCAGCTACGAGCGTGCCACCAAGGACTACAACCTCGGCAGCGGCTTCGTGATCGACGGCACCCTGCAGCAGGCGACCGTGGGTATCGGTTACCGCCAGGAAATGACCGAGCGCGTGGAGTTCACCGCCGACATCAGCGTGCTGCGCACCAAGGTCGAATCCGATCTGCGCCTGCGCGGCCGTTCGATCGACAACGCGTCCGACTCGACCAACCTGGGCTTCGCCAACCTGGGCCTGCGCGGCAAGCCCTCGCCACGGACCGAAGCCTGGATCAAGGCCGGCTACATCGACGGCAGCGACGTGGACGAAGGCGAGTTTGTCGGCACCCTGGGTGGTCAGGTCAACTTCACCCGCACCTGGGGCCTGGTTGCCGAAGCGCAGTTCGTCGACAACGCCAACCAGTACAAGGTCGGCGTGCGCGCAAGCTTCTGATCGACGCGTCGCGCAGAGATACCAAGGCCCCGCATGCGGGGCCTTTTTCATGCGCGCAACAGCACAGCCGCGCGGCATCGCGCACGCCATGCAGCGCTCACCCGGCAGCGACCGGCGCATAGCGCAGACGCAGATCCTGACCCAGCTGGCGCACATCCAGCAGCTGCAACGCAGCGCGCTGCGCCATCGTCTCGATGCCAAGCCCCGCCAGCAGCGGCCTGGCGGTGTCGCCCAGCAGTACCGGTGCCATGTAGACCAACAGTTCGTCGACCAGCCTGGCCTGCAGCAGCGCACCGCCCAGCGTTGCGCCGGCTTCCACATGCACCTCGTTGATGCCGCGCTCGCCAAGCAGGGCCAACACCGCCGCCAGGTCGAAGCGGCCGGCATGTAACGGCATCGCAAGGAACTGCGCATCGTCCAGTGCCGGCGCGGCCACATCCTCGCCATGCAGATACAGCGTTGGCGCATCGCCCTGACGCATGTTCCTGCACGCCAACGTTCGCAGCCCGGCATCGAGCACCACGCGCAGCGGCGGCACGAACGGCGTGTCCTCGCCCAACCGCACCGTCATGGAGGGGTCGTCGGCCAGCACCGTGCCCGCACCCGTGAGGATCGCGCCCGCACGCGCACGCCAGCGCTGCACATCCGCGCGCGCGTCACTTCCGGTGATCCATTTGGACTCACCGCTGGCCAGCGCAGTACGTCCATCCATGCTGGCGCCGAGCTTGACCCGCAGCCATGGCCTGCCCCGCTCCACCCGCGACAGAAATCCCTGGTTGAGCGCGCGCGCCTGTGTTTGCAGGACGCCGCTGAGCACCTCGATCCCGGCCGCGCGCAGCAGCGCAAACCCGCCGCCGTTGACCTGCGGAAACGGGTCGGCCATCGCCGCGACCACACGCGCCACGCCTGCATCGATCAGGGCCAGCGCACAGGGCGGCGTGCGTCCGTAGTGCGCACACGGCTCCAGCGTCACGTAAGCGGTGGCGCCGCGCGCCTGCGCGCCGGCCGCGCGCAGCGCGAACACTTCCGCATGCGGGCCACCGGCACGTTGATGAAAGCCTTCGCCCACGCACACGCCATCGCGCACGATCACGCAGCCAACCATCGGATTGGGGCGGGTGGTGCAGGCGCCGCGCTCGGCCAGGCGCAATGCCTGCGCCATCCAGCGGTGATCGTCGGCCGTTGCGCTCATTGCGGCGCCGCTTGCGGTTCGATACACATCACCACGATCTGCATCGGCCCCAGCAGTAATTCTGCATGCGTATGCCAGCCCAGCCGCTGATAAAACGGCAACAGCACTGGTTGGCAATACAGATACAACGCCGGCACGCCCATGCGCGCGGCGGCCTGCACGCAGTGCGTCACCAGCGCCTCGCCGATGCCCTGCCCGCGCGCCTGCGGCTGCACGTACAGCGACGCCAGCCATGGCGACCATTGGCGAATACGCGCATCGTCGTTGTCCAGCAGGCTGACCGACCCGAGCCACTGCGCCTGATCGAGCGCCACCCACGTGATCGGGATCACCCCGTCGCGGGTGTGGCTGCGCAACTCGCTCAAGGCCGCGTCGAAGTTCCAGTCCGGCAACAGACTGCCGAAGGCCTGCAGATGCGCCTGCGCGATCGCGGGCAGCAGCTGCGGCGTGTCGGCCACGCAGGCGATGCGCATCGCGCTCACCGCTTGCCGGGCTTGCCGGCACGCTCCAGGGCCGCTTCCAGCAACGGCAATTGCTCGATGCCGACCGGTAGCTCGCGCTCGAGCTTTTCGATTTCCTCGCGGAAATCGGCCACGTCCTGAAAGCTGCGGTACACCGAGGCGAAGCGCACATAGCCCACGTGATCGAGCTTGCGCAGCTCGACCATGACGTATTCGCCGACACGCAGCGAGCCAACCTCGCGCTCGCCGGACATGCGCAACTGATGCACCACCGCGCGCACCGCCGCTTCGATCTGCTCTTCGGACACCGGGCGCTTTTGCAGCGCGCGGTCGAAACTGGTGCGCAGCTTGCGCGCGTCGAACGCCTCGCGCCCGCCATCGCTCTTGACCACGGTCGGCAGCTTGAGTTCGATCGTTTCCAGGGTACTGAAACGCTCGCCGCACGCCTCGCACTCGCGGCGACGACGAATCGTCGTCCCGTCTTCGGACACCCGCGAATCGATCACGCGGGTGTCGTTGTGCTGGCAGAAAGGGCAGTGCATCAGGCGTCCAGGAATAGGGAGAGGGGAATAGGGAATCGGAACGGCACAGCTATCGCAGCGTTGCTTCTACCATTCTCGTCTCCCTATTCCCCATTCCTACCTCAGCCATACACCGGATACTTCTTGCACTGCGCAGTCACTGCGTCGCGGACCTTGGCCAGCACGGCTTCGTCGCCGGGGGCGTCGAGCACGTCGGCGATCCAGTTGGCCAGGTCGACACTGTCCTGCTCCAGGTAACCGCGGGTGGTGATCGCCGGGGTGCCCAGACGCAGGCCGGAGGTGACGAACGGCGAGCGTGGGTCGTTGGGCACCGCGTTCTTGTTGACGGTGATGTGGGCCTTGCCGAGCGCGGCTTCGGCGTCCTTGCCCGAGACGTCGCGGCCGATCATGTCCACCAGCATCAGGTGATTCTCGGTGCCGCCGGACACGATCTTGTAGCCGCGCGCGATCAGCGTGTTGGCCATCGCCTGCGCGTTCTTGACCACCTGCTGCTGGTAGGTCTTGAATTCCGGCTCCAGCGCTTCCTTGAATGCCACCGCCTTGGCCGCGATCACGTGCATCAGCGGGCCGCCCTGGATGCCGGGGAACACGATCGACTGCAGCTTCTTCTGCAGCTCTTCGCTCGCGCCCTTGGCCACGATGATGCCGCCGCGCGGGCCGCGCAGGGTCTTGTGGGTAGTCGAGGTGACCACGTGCGCATGCTCCAGCGGGCTCGGATACACGCCGGCGGCGACCAGCCCGGCCACGTGCGCCATGTCCACGAACAGATACGCACCGACGCTGTCGGCGATGGCGCGGAAGCGCGCCCAGTCGATCTTCTGCGAATACGCAGAGAAGCCGGCCACGACCATCTTCGGCTTGTGCTCGGTGGCCAGACGCTGGACTTCGTCATAGTCGATCAGGCCCTGCGCGTTGACGCCGTACTGCACGGCATTGAACAGCTTGCCGGAAACGTTGACCTTGGCGCCGTGGGTCAGGTGGCCGCCATGGGCCAGACTCATGCCCAGGATGGTGTCGCCGGGCTGCAGCAGCGCCAGATACACCGCCTGGTTGGCCTGCGAGCCGCTATGCGGCTGCACGTTCGCATAGTCGGCGCCGAACACCTGCTTGATGCGCTCGATCGCCAGCTGCTCGGCAATGTCGACGAATTCGCAACCACCGTAGTAGCGCTTGCCCGGATAGCCTTCGGCGTACTTGTTGGTCAGCTGGCTGCCCTGGGCTTCCATCACCAGCGGGCTGCAGTAGTTCTCGCTGGCGATCAGCTCGACGTGATCCTCCTGGCGGCCGGCTTCAGCAGCGATGGCCTTGGCCAGTTCGGGGTCGTAGGTTTCCAGTCGGACGTCGCGCGAGAACATGCAGAGCTCCGGGGCAGCTGTTGCCAGTAGGGGCGCAGATTGTAAGCCCCCGCGCGGACAGGTGACCAATTGCGACGCTGGCGCGGGCCGCGCACGCAATGGCCCGTTCCGCCCTTGAACGACAAAGGCGCACCGGAGTGCGCCTTTGCAGGATGCCCTGGCCGCTTGCCGGGCCGGGCCAGTGCCGTGGCCTAGTTGTTGAGCACCAGATCGGCGATCACACCGGTGGCGATGGCCACCAGCAGCAGATTGCCGGTGTTGTCGCGCTGCCAACGGTAGCCATACGGCGGGCGGCGCAGGTTGTAGCGGTCGTAGTCGTTGATCACGTAGACCGGGCCGTGGTAGCGCTGGCCGCGGGCCCAGTACGGGCGCGGCGGCGGGCCGGCGCGGTAATAGCTGGGGCGATCGTAGACATAGACCCGGTTGCGGTCGTAGCGACGGTCCTGATAACGGGCATCGCGATAGCCCTCGCGGTAGCCGTTGCTGTAGTAGCGGCGGTCATCGCGACGGTCGGCCCGGCGCTCGTCCTGCCAGTCGCGGCGATCGTTGCGCCAATTGCCATGCTGATCGCGGTCGCGGTCGCGGCGATCGTCGCGGTCATGCCCACGACGATCGTGGCCGTGGCCCCAGTCGTCGGCAAACGCTGCCGGGGCCACGGAACCCAGCGCCAGGATGGAGGAAAGCACAACAGTCACGATGCGTTTGCGGTTCATGGGATTGCTCCTGTCTGCGATGTCGCAATTTCATTAAGGCGCTAACCGCCTTAACGCATTCCTGCTGGAATCGATTACGAAACCGCCCATTCAGGTGCGAGGTAAGCTGCCGTTTAGCTGCCGCATCGCCGCCGCGAGTCAGTCCGGTTGCCCGTATAATCGCCGCAATCCCTTTTCCGCTGCCTCCGGCCCCGGCCGGCGGGCTGCCTGCGTCCACGGAGCACCCATGTCGCAATACATCTACACCATGAACCGCGTCAGCAAGGTGGTCCCGCCCAAGCGGCAGATCATCAAGGACATCTCGCTTAGCTTTTTCCCGGGCGCCAAGATCGGCCTGCTGGGCCTGAACGGCGCCGGCAAGTCCACGGTGCTGAAGATCATGGCCGGCGTGGATACCGACTTCGAGGGCGAAGCCCGTCCGCAGGCCGGCATCAAGGTCGGCTACCTGGCCCAGGAACCGCAGCTCAACCCCGAGCACACCGTGCGCGAAGCGGTCGAGGAAGGCGTGGGCGACGTGCTGCAGGCCCAGGCCGCGCTGGATGCGGTGTACCTGGCCTATGCCGAGGAAGGCGCCGATTTCGACGCCCTGGCCAAGGAACAGGAACGCCTGGAAGCGATCCTGGCCGCCGGCGATGCGCACACCCTGGAAAACCAGCTGGACGTGGCCGCCGATGCGCTGCGCCTGCCGCCGTGGGATGCGGTGGTCGGCAAGCTGTCCGGTGGCGAGAAGCGCCGCGTGGCGCTGTGCCGCCTGCTGCTGCAGAAGCCGGACATGCTGCTGCTCGACGAGCCGACCAACCACCTGGACGCCGAATCGGTGGAGTGGCTGGAGCAGTTCCTGGCGCGCTACACCGGCACCGTGGTGGCGGTCACGCATGATCGCTACTTCCTCGACAACGCCGCCGAGTGGATCCTGGAACTGGACCGCGGCCGCGGCATTCCGTGGAAGGGCAACTACACCGACTGGCTGACCCAGAAGGACGAGCGCCTCAAGCAGGAAGACAACCAGGAAAAGTCGCGCCAGAAGGCGATCCAGAAGGAACTGGAATGGTCGCGCCAGAATGCCAAGGGCGGCCGTACCAAGGGCAAGGCGCGTCTGGCCCGCCTGGAAGAACTGCAGTCGGTGGATTACCAGAAGCGCAACGAGACCAACGAGATCTTCATCCCGCCGGGCGAGCGCCTGGGCAATGCGGTGATGGAGTTCAAGAACGTCTCCAAGAAGTTCGGCGACCGCCTGCTGATCGACAATCTGTCGATGATCGTGCCGCCCGGCGCCATCGTCGGCATCATCGGCCCCAACGGTGCCGGTAAGTCCACCCTGTTCAAGATGATCACCGGCGCGGAGAAGCCCGATTCCGGCGAGATCGTGGTCGGCCCGACCGTGCAGCTGTCGTACGTAGACCAGAGCCGCGACAAGCTGGAAGGCAACCACAACGTGTTCCAGGAGATCGCAGGCGGCCTGGACATCCTCAACATCAACGGTGTGGAGATCCAGTCGCGCGCCTACATCGGCCGCTTCAACTTCAAGGGGCAGGACCAGCAGAAGATGGTCGGCTCGCTGTCCGGTGGTGAGCGCGGCCGTCTGCATATGGCCAAGACCCTGCTGCAGGGCGGCAACGTGCTGCTGCTCGACGAACCCTCCAACGACCTGGACATCGAGACCCTGCGTGCGCTGGAAGATGCGCTGCTGGAGTTCCCGGGCAACACCTTCGTGATCTCGCATGACCGCTGGTTCCTGGATCGCATCGCCACGCATATCCTGGCGTTCGAAGGCGACTCGCACGTGGAGTTCTTCCAGGGCAACTACCGCGAGTACGAAGAAGACAAGCGCCGCCGCATGGGCGATGACGCAGGCCCCAAGCGTTTGCGCTTCAAGGCGCTGAAGTAAGCACGACGAGGGCGCCGCAAGGCGCCCTTGTCATATGCGGGTGCAGCTGCGGCATCCGACGAAATTAAAGGTCGTAGGACAGCACGTCTTCGAAGCCGAAGGTGGCGAAGTTCTCGATCCGCGAGGGATACAGGCGGCCGACCAGATGGTCGTATTCGTGCTGCACCACGCGTGCGTGGAAGCCTTCGGCCTCGCGTTCGATCGGGCTGCCGTCGGGTGCGAAGCCGCGGTAGCGAATGTGGCGATAGCGCGGGATGACGGCACGCAGGCCGGGAATGGACAGGCATCCTTCCCAGCCGTTTTCCATTTCCTCCGACAACGGTTCGATCTGCGCATTCGCCAACGCGGTGCGCGGCACCGCCGGCGCGTCGGGATAGCGTTCGCTGGCGTCGAAGCCGAACACCATCAGCTGCAGATCCACCGCGATCTGCGGTGCGGCCAGGCCAACGCCGCGCGCATCGTCCATGGTCTCGAACATGTCGGCCACCAGCGCGCGCAGCTCGGCGCTGCCCAGGTTGGTCACCGGTGGCGCCACGCGCAGCAGGCGCTTGTCGCCCATGCGGATAATCTCGCGAATCATCTGGCTGCTCCCGGGAAACGTTGCGGTGATTTTAAGACCTGTGCGGTAGGCGTAGGTGAGCTTCGGGATTGGGGTACGGGGATTCGGGATTGGTAGCTGGGCATTGGTTGGCGCTGCTTGGCGGTTCGCATCTCCGCCAGGCTTCGCACGTCCCCGCGTCCGCCCATTCGGGGCAGCTTCTCCGGGAAGGAGAAAATCGCCGGCCCCGGTTGGTCGCGTCAAAAATCCGGCCGACCCCGGATGCGTGCCGCCGATGCAGCACCCTGCAATTCCTTCGACGCAAGTGCACCGGTAACTGTCTCAGGCGAGCGCTTCGCATTCAGCGCCTTATATGTCAAAAGATTGACACGCATCACGGATTCATGCTTCAGTCATGAACAGACTGAAACGGAAGGATTCCCCCGACGCCGGTGCCTGCATGGCGTTCCTTTCCCCTGTTGGACTCAAGGAAACCCCAACGATGATGAGCTTCCGTAAGCCCGGATGGATGCTGTCCGGAGTGTTGTGTGTCGTCTGCCTGCCGGCCATGGCCTTGGCGCAGGAGACTGCAACCACCAGTTCCAAGGTCGGTATCGATCCCGTCACCGGCAAGCTACGCCCGCTGACCGACGCCGAGAGCGCCGCGCTGGATCAGCAGGCTGCGTCGGCTGCCCGCAGCAGCGCTGCCCGCGCTGCGGTTCCGCAGACCGAATCTGCCGCACGCGCGACCGAGCGACGCCTGCCCAACGGCACCGTGGTGCGCAAGTTGCCGGCCACGCAGATGAGCTCGTTGATGGCGACGCGTCAGGCCGATGGCCGCATCGTCATCGAGCACAGCGAAGACGCCGACACCCAACCCGCCCACGCCGAGCACGGAGCGCTGCCGCATGAATAAGCCCTCGTTGCTGTTGTCTCTGGCCGTGGCTGCGGCCATCGCGCCGCTGCATGCAAGCGCCGCCAACGTCACGTTGATCAACGGCGACGCCGGCACCAGCGTCGGCTTGAACGACCCCACCACCGCAGCGCCCTTGGGCGGCAACCCGGGGCGCTCGGTCGGCGAGCAGCGCCGCATCGCCTACCAGTACGCGATGGACCTGTGGGGCGCGGTGCTGCAGAGCAATGTCGAGATCAAGGTGTATGCCTCGTTCGCGCGGCTGACCTGTACCGCCACCGGCGGCACGCTGGGCCAGGCCGGCCCGAACTGGATCGTCAACGACTTCCCCGGTTCCAAGCCCAATACGCTGTATCCGTCTGCGCTGGGCGATGCAATCGCCGGGCAGGATCTGGTCCCCGACCCCAGCGATCCGGCCGACGTGTTCTCGCAATTCAACGGCGATCTGGGCAAGCCCGACTGCCTGGCCGGCTCGGGCTGGTACCTGGGCCTGGACGGCAAGACGCCCGAGGGCAAGATCAACTTCCTCAACGTGGTGATGCACGAGATCGGCCACGGCCTGGGTGCGGCCGGCTTCCTCAACAAGACCACCGGTGTGCTCGGCTCGGGCAGCGGCCTGACCGATGTCTACACCGCGCAGGCCTTCGACAATGTGCAGAACAAGCGCTTCGACGACCCGGCCATGACCAATGCGCTGCGTGCAGAAGCGATGCGCACGCCCGGCCGTACGGTGTGGGCCGGCACGCGGGTCAACCGCGAAGCCGCGCTGATCCTGGATCCGCGCACCCTGTTGCAGGTGAGCGCACCGGCCAGCGCGGCGGGCAAGTTCGAGGTGGGCTTTGCCAGCTTCGGGCCACTGGCCACGGCGGCCAATTTCCCGGCGCGCGCGGTGGTGACGGTCAATGACGGGGTGGCTGCCGCATCGGCCAGCGATGGCTGCGAAACGCCGTTCGTCAATGCGGCCGAGGTGGCCGGCAGGGTGGCGCTGATCGACCGCGGCACCTGCGCGTTCGCGGTCAAGGTCAAAAACGCACAGCTCAACGGTGCGGTGGGCGTGATCGTGGCCAACAACGCGGCCGGCGTGCAGACGATGGGCAATGCCGCCCCGCCGATCACCGACATCGCCATCCCGGCGATCATGGTGTCGCAGGCCGATGGCGCGCGGCTGAAGGGCAGCACCGGGGTGGTGGCGGCGCTGTACGAAGACCCCGAGCTGTTGCAGGGCACCGACACCGCGGGCCGCACGCGCTTGTACGCGCCCAGCGTGGTGGCCGGCGGTTCGACGTTCTCGCACTTCGATACCGACCTGCAGCCGAACGCGTTGATGGAACCGTTCGATACGCCGGAAGTGCAGGCGCATCTGAACATCGACCTGACCCCGGCGCTGTTTGCCGATATCGGCTGGACGCTCAATCGCGGGCTGGCCAAGCTGGGCAACTGCAATACGCTGGTGCCGACGCTGGAAACCGGCGGGCTGATTCCCGGCGCGAACATCTCGGCCGAAAACAGCCTGTGCAAGACGCAGAACGCCGGTAACCGTCTGGGGTACCTGACCTGCATGGACGAGCACGCACGCGAATTGCAGAACCAGGGTGCAATCAGCCGCATTCAACAGGCAGCGGTGTTTGTCTGCGCCACCAAGGTGCGCCCGTAAGCGACGGGCGCGGCCTGCAGGCAGTTGGTGGAATGCGAACGGCGCCCCAAAGGCGCCGTTCGCTCACCCCCTCATGCCGCTCAAGCGGGGCCGCACCAGCAGCGATGACGCACAACGCCTTACCGGGCCCGGCGCGCAGTCGTCCCAGTCATTGCCGCGCGGATTCGCCCGCTTCCGGCATCGGCAGCAAGCCGAACACATCGCGCAGATAGCGCAGGTAACCGGCGTCCTCGCACATGCTCTTGCCGGGCGAGTCGCTCAGTTTCGCCACCGGCTGCCCATTGCAGCGGACCATCTTGATCACGATCTGCAGCGGCATTGGCCCCAGGTCGTTGGTGAGGCTCGTGCCTACGCCAAATGCCAGCCGGCAGCGCGTGTGGAAGTGCGCGTACAGCCGCATCACCTTGTCGATATTGAGGCCGTCGCTGAACACCAGCACCTTGGTCGCGGGATCGATGCGGTGTGCCTGCAGGTGGGCGATGACCCGCTCGCCCCATTCGAACGGGTCGCCCGAATCATGGCGCATGCCGTCGAACAGCTTGCAGAAGTACAGATCGAAATCGCGCAGGAAGGCGTCCAGCCCCACCACATCGGACAGGGCGATGCCCAGATCGCCACGGTACTCGCGCGCCCACGATTCCAGCGCGGCCACCTGCGAGTCGCGCAGCCGCGGCCCCAACGCCTGGAACGCCTGCAGGTACTCGTGCGCCATCGTGCCCAGCGGGGTCAGGCCGTAATGCTTGGCGAAATACACATTGCTGGTGCCGACGAACTGCTCGCCCAGGCCATCGCGCAGCAACGGCAGCAACTCGCCGTGCCAGTGCCGCGAATAGCGCCGCCGGGTGCCGTAATCGGCGATCTTGCAGCCGGCCGGCATGCTGCGCAGGCTGCTCACCTTCTCGCGCAGGCGGCGACGGCCTTCTTCGTAATCCGGCTCGGAGGTGTTGCGGAACCACACCTCGTTGATGATCGCCAGCAACGGCACCTCGAACAGGATGGTATGCAGCCAGGGGCCGCGGATGGTCAGCTCGATCTCCCCTGGGTGGCTGGTCGATGCCGACAGCTGCAGATACTTGCGGTCCAGATGGAACAGCGCCAGGAAGTCGGCAAAGTCCGGCTTGATGAAGCGCAGGCCGCGCAGATAGCCCACTTCATCCTCGCGCAGACGCAGCCGGCACAGCGCGTCGATCTCGCGCGAGATCTCGTCGATGAACTGCGCCAGATCCACACCAGGCGTGCGGCACTTGAAGCGGTAATCGACTTGCGCGGCCGGATGCTGATGCAGCACCGCCTGCATCATGGTGAATTTGTACAGGTCGGTGTCGAGCAGCGAATGGATGATCATGCTGCCGGATTATGCCCGCAGCGGCGATCGCGCTGCGTGCAAACCGTTCCCATGCCCCGGGCGGCGGTGCGCTGCGCGGCGGCAGTGCGCTTGGCGATCTCACTTGGCAACTGCGCTCGGCAGCTTCTCTGAGAGATGGCCGGGCGTGATCGCTCAGCGCGCCAGCACCTGCTGCGCAGGTTTGCCCTGCACGGTGAAGTCGCTGTCGCCTGGCCCACCGGCCTTGGGGTCGGTGTACCAGCACCACAGCGCGATGCCGTCCACGCCGTGCGCCTGCAGGACCTTGCGCCACTGCTGCAACACCTGCAGCTGCAGGCGGGTGTCGACTGCGGCGGCGCGTTGTTCCGGGCTTTCCCATGGCGCGGCCAGGCTGCCGCGTGCAGAACGCAGCCCCAGCTCCGCCACCCACACTGGCTTGCCCACGCGCTGCCCGAGTTGCTGCAGACGCTGCGCGGCAGCGTTCATCTCGGCCGTGCGTGTAGCGGCCGCTTCGGACAGCCGCGGATACAGGCTGGTGCCCACTGCATCGAACAAGGACCAGTAACGGAAGCTTTCGGCGTGCTCCATGCCGTCGGCCACGTACAGCAGCTTGCCGTGGTAGACCTTGCGCACTTCCGCCACCAGGCCAGGCCACTGCGGCGCGTCCTGCAGCTTGCGCAGTTCGGTGCCGATCACCAGCGCTTCGGCGTGCTCGTCTTCGGCCAGTCTGGCCAACGGCAGCAACGCGTTCTGATACGCGGCAAACCAGGCTGCCTGGTCTGTGGGCGCCGTGTCGCCGGCCCAATGTCCGGGAATCCACACATGCACCTTGAGCGTGGCCTGCAGACCGGCGTGATGGCTCTGCCGCAACGCGGCGCGCATGGCCTCCACGCTGCTGTCGCTGCCCAGCACCGGGTCATTCGACTGTGGGTTGGCCTGCCACACAAATGCCACCAGTAGCGCCCTGCTGGCGCCGGTTCTGGCCAGCGCGTCCAGCGACTGCGCCGCCGCTTCGCTTTCCCACGGCGCGTTGGCCGAGACCTTGACGTTGGCGCCCATCCACGTCGATGCGTCCGCGTTGCAGCCGTTGACCAGCATGCACGCCCCGACCAGAAACGCAGTGCTCAGAACGCGTTTGAACATGCGGCAGATGCCTCGGTGGTGGAGGCCGTCGTGGTGTGCGCGCAGTCCACTGCACCGATGCCAGCGGCGTTCCTGCCCGGCTGCACCATTGCAGCAGTGGCAGCTCTGGCATCAACGGGCGCGCTGGCGCCGGCAGCGACCTGCCCGGACACGGCCGCGGAAGTGGCTGCGGCGGGCTGCAACTGCCTAGCGTCCGCTGCCGACGTTGCCGCGCCGTTGGTGGGCAACGACACCGGCGCAGCCATGACCATCGCCTCGCCCTGCAGCAAGGATTGCGCATCGGCAGGCGCCGCACGCATCCAGCTGCCCCAGCCCTGCGGCTGCACCCAGGCCGCACCGATCAGACCCAGCAACAGCAGGCCGGCGGCCTGACTGCGCTGATCGGCATGGAGTGCACGCAACAGCAATGCCACCGGCACCCACAGCAGCAACAAGGCGTCGAACCCGGCCCAGCCGAAGGCAAACGACAACGCCGCTGCGCAGATCACGGTGCCGGCGCTGGCCACCACGCCGCGCGTGAGCGCGCTGCTGCAACTGCGGGCCAGCAATGCCAGGACCGGGAAGCAGACCACCGCCGCCACGCCCCACCGCACGGCCGGCAACCAGCCCAGCGCGTGGTCGGCCAGCGGCAACGGCAGCGGATGCGCGCCCTGCCCGATGCTCGACAGCGACGGCCACGGTGCGTTGAACACGGTCAGATTGACGTAGGCCCACATGCCGACCAGGAACGCGAACGGCAGATAGCACACCAGATAGAACGACCCCGGCGCCTTGCGCAGCATCTGCGGCGGCATCACCAGCAGCAGCCACGGTGCCACCATCGTCGACAACGCAAGTGTCTGCACATCCAGGCACAGCAGGATGCACAACCAGCCGGCGATGCGCAGGTAGGTGAAGGCCTCCACCGGCATCTGCAGGCGGCGCAAGGTGCGGCACAAACCGTAGAACGCCAGCAGACCCACCGCCTGGCTTCCGCCGGCGGCGATCGGCAACAGGAACAGCGGATTGCAGCCCACCAATACCGTCAATCCGCTGGCCCAGCCGCGTCCGAACACGCCGGCCAGATCGCGCCACAGCAGCGACAGGAACAGTGCATTGGCGGCAACTGCCAGGAACGGCCAGACCTGGAACGGCAGATTCCAGCTGTCCAGTCCGAGGTTGATCGCCCACGCCAGCAAACTGGTCGCCGGCAAGCTGTCCGCGGGCGCAATTGCCGGTGCGGCGGAGCCGACCGACTGCAACAGCAAGGGTTGGCTCAGCAGCGACAGGGCCACCACGGCGACCAGAAACGCCGGCAGCCCGCTGTGACGACGCGAGACGGCCGACTCACTCTTCGAGTGCGGCGCGGCGCTCGTTTTCCGAATGCTTGCTGATGCCATGAGTGGTCTTCTCCCAATAGAACGGATTGTGGATCAGCTGCCAGAGACCCTTGTAAGCG
The DNA here is from genome assembly GCF_014199025.1 of Xanthomonas sp. CFBP 8152. NCBI lineage: Bacteria > Pseudomonadati > Pseudomonadota > Gammaproteobacteria > Lysobacterales > Lysobacteraceae > Xanthomonas > Xanthomonas sp. CFBP 8152. Next base: position 397,566 of record NZ_JACHNO010000001.1, on the reverse strand, counting down.
GCGATCGACTGCAGCGCCCAATAGAACGGCACGGTCAGCGCGTAGGGCGCCAGCTTGAAGTAGTCGCGTTTGAACGCAGCCACCAGCGTGATGTAGATGAAGAACGCATTGGCCAACAACAGATTGACCAACGACACGGTCGCCAGCCAGGGCGGGAAGAAGCGCTCGAACGCGGTTGTCCCGGTCACGGCCCAGCCCACATACAGCGCCCACAGCACCGGCACGCCCAATGCGGTGAAGAAGCCGCCGCCAATGAAGAACTGAAAGCCCCAGAAGCCCTTGAAACCGGTGCTGCGATACAGATGCACCGGGTCGCGCATGTGCACCAGCCAGGTCTGCATGTAGCCCTTGAGCCAGCGCGACCGCTGCCGGATCCAGTTGGGAATGCTGACGTTGGCTTCTTCGAACGTGGTGGAATTGACCACGTTGACGCGGTAGCCGTTCTGGATCAGCCGCACGCCCAGATCGGCGTCTTCGGTGACGTTGTACGGGTCCCATGCACGCACCTGGCGCAACACATCCAGACGGAAGTGGTTGGACGTGCCGCCCAGTGGAATCGGAATGCGCAGGTACTCCAGCGCCGGCAGGTAGAAGTCGAACCAGAGCGTGTACTCCAGCGTGAACATCCGCGTCAGCCAGTTCTCGTCGGCGTTGTAGTAGTTCAAGCGCGCCTGGATGCACACCACGTCCTTTTCGGCCTTGCGGAATGCGGCCACCACGCGCTTGAGCTGATCCGGCTCGGGCTTGTCTTCGGCGTCGTAGATGGTGAGCAGTTCGCCGCGCGCAAAATGCAGCGCGTAGTTGCAGGCCTTGGGCTTGGTCTTGGGCTGCGACGGCGGCACCCGGATGATTTCGAAGAACGCCTCCAGGCCGAGTTTCTTGGCGGCTTCGATGGTGTCGACATCGTCCGCTTCCAGCACCAGCTTCACGTCGAGCTTGCTGATCGGGTAATCCAGCTTGCGCAGCGCGTTGGCCAGGATCGGCAGGACTTCCGGCTCCTTGTACATCGGCACCAGCACGGTATAGACCGGCAGGTCGTCATCGCGCAGCGCGGCCACTTCGTCTTCGGTGACCTTGATGTCGATGCGGTGGCGCGAGCCGAACCACACCAGCAACAGCTTCAGCCCGAAGGTTGCCAGAAAGCCCAGCGCCACCAGCGTGTTGACGGTGATCAGGGCCGGCACCGGGAACAGCACCATTGAGATCACCAGCACCGCGGCAATTGCCCACAGCGTGAACTTCTGTCCGCGCGTCACCACCTGGCGCGCCGAATAGGTCGGCGCATGCGCTGCAAGCAGGTTCAGCGCGTTGTCGGTGAGCTGCTCGTCGGCATAGCGCTGCAGGCTCCAGATGATGTCGAACTTGGCGGTGCCGACAAAACGCACGTCTTCGCCATAGTGCGCACGCGCCCAGGCAAACACCGCCGGGTCGGGATCGGCCACGGCCAGCACCAGCACGCCGTCCTCGCGACGCCACGGCAGCAGCAGGCGCTGCGCGTAACTTTCCAGATCGCCGGGGGTGAGCAGTTCCGGATCCGGCGGCTGCTGCACCAAGTCGATGAACTCAAGACCGAAATGCGCGGCGACGATGGCGTAGAACCGCTGCGCCGGTACGCCGCGCTGGGCCAGGATCACATCGCCCAGGCGCGAGTTCCAGCGTTGCTGCAACGCCAGCGCCGAGCGCAGCTGTTCGTCGGTGATGACGCCTGCCGTGACCAGCGCGCGACCCAACAGACCGCGCTCGCGGCCGATGTCCGGTGCCCGTCCAAGCGCCTCCATTTCGCAGGTGACCGTCATTGTCGTGGCGTCCTTAGAACCGCCACCAGGCGGCCACGAATGGCCCACCCGCGGCGCCGGTGTTGCGGCCCATGACAGGCTGCTGATAGCCCACCTGCCACTGGCTGCCGCCCGGCGCGGTGTACAGCGTGGACAGCTGCAGCTTGGTGAGGTCGTAGTTGGTGCCGGTGGCGACGAAGCCGGAATCGCCAGGTGTCGAGCCAACGACAAACGCGTCGTTACGACCGTTACCCAGGCCCTGGATCACGTTGACTTCGCCGAGCAGCAACCAGCTCGGGGTCAGGCTCAGGCCGGTGGATGCATCCACCCGCACTTCGTCGGAAGCGGCACTGCCGCGCAAGCGCACCGCGCCCCCCAGATCGACGTAGCCGTTGCGCCCGCCCAGCGTGTAACCACGCCCACGGCTGTAACGCAGCTCCAGGCCGTAGTCGCCGAGGCCGAGCGCGGGGTCGCGCCCAGGATTGTTTGGGTGATAGGTTTTGCTACGCCCGTAGGCCGGGAGACTGACCAAGGCCTGCACCGCGCTACGCCAGACGTCGTCGGCCGCGCTTGGCAGTGCGTAGCGCAGGCCGATCTCCTGATCGGCAAAGCCGGTCGTGCTGCGGCGTGCCCGCCCGGGCGCACCGTTCACCGGTTCGTCGTTGTTGAAGCCGACTTCGGTGAAATAGAAATTGCCGATCACGCTCAGCGTATCGCTCAGACCATGCTCGACATACACATTGAGCTGGTCCTGGCGGCTGCGTCCGTTGTTGCCGAAATCACCGCGGTGATGGGCGTCGTCGAACCAGCCGGTGCCATCGCTATGCAGCGCCTTGACGATCACCAGGGTGTCGCCCTGCGGCTGGGTCCAGGCACCGGCCAAGGCCGTACCCGGCACGGCAGCCATCAGGCAGCTCAACGCGAGCGCCGACAGCGCAGCCACCGGCGCGCGACACATGGTGGACTCAAGAGAAGGGGGCAAGGCAACCGAACTGGACTGCAGCGCGGCGGCGCATGGCTGACGTACCCGCAGCTGCGGGTCGTTGTGTAAGGACATTGCACGATTCCTGATGGGGGACCCGGAAGGGACAGGAAGCTAGTGATTGATCACACTTCGAGGCGAAACGTATCACAGTTAAGTTCCGCCACCCATCACCGATTTATCACAAATTTAACGCGAGCGGACTCATCTGTTTTGCAACAATCTCGGCACCTGGGCGGCCGCATGGGTCCAGATCGCCAGCCAGACGCCAAGCCGGGTGACCCGCCCGCGCCGGCCCGCCTCGAACTTGCGGAAATAGCGCCACAGGCCGCGGTGCTTATGCCACTCGACAAAGAACGGCCGCGAACGACTGGACACGCCGCGCACATGCAGGACCTGCAGATCGTTGGCCACCGCCACCAGCGCGCCGGCCTGACGCGCACGTCGGCACAGGTCCAGGTCTTCGGCGTGCAGCCGGTAGCCGCCGTCCCAGCCGTCGAGCCGGTCGAACAGGCTGCGTTGCATCAGCATCAAGGCGCCGGAAATGGCGTCCACCACCTGCAAGGTCGCAGACGGATCGGCCGGCACCGCCAGCTGGGCGGCAGCGCGCGGTGCGCGCAACATCGCCGCAAAATCCGGATCGCGACGGCGCACGGCGGCATCCGGCTGCCCCTGCTCGTCTACCTGCTCCACGCCCAACAGCACCGCCGCATGCCCGGACGCGCGCGCGCACAGCTGCGCCAATGTATCGCGTTCGACCATCAGGTCCGGGTTGATGAAGACCAGCCAGGGCGCCTGCGAGTCGCGCGCGCCCTGGTTGCAGGCGGTCGCAAAGCCCGGGTTGTCCGGATTGGCGATGAAGTGCAGCCGCGCATCGGCCAACGCATGCCGCTGCACGACCTCCAGCGTATCGTCGCTGGACGCGTTGTCGACCACCCGGATCTCGCTGATGCCCTCTGCCGCGCGCAGCCGCGACAGGCATGCATCGATGGTGCTGCTGCTCTGATAGGTGACGACGACGGCGGCAATCTGGACGGGAGTCATCCGGCCATTATCCGGCCCCGGGGCAGCGCAACGCCATTGGGCGTGTGCCGGCGCCGATATGGCGGCTGGCAGCCGCAGCAGGCATACTGCGCGCCCGGAGCCGCCCAGCGGCTTTGCGCAGGCGCCGCCCACGGCGCACCCCACATTCAGTATCGAGATGACGGCCAGCGACCTTTCGGTGTTGCGCTGCCTTTTCATTCCCTGCAGCGCAACCGCCTGATGGCGGGCGCGCCGCAACGACGGCCTGGCAGCGCCGTCCATGTTGTCGCCGGCGCGCGCGCCGGGTCCGCCCCTTCGACACCGATTGGCTGGTCTATACCACTGGACGGCTCAACATTGCCGGATCCGCGCGGATGAGCACCTCGCATCAGGTGCACGGCATGGGCCTGGAGTTGGCGCTGCCGGACTGGCCGGTGTTGACCGCCGACGAAATCCATCGCGTGCTGCAGCACTTTCCCGCTCCTGGCGGTGGCGAACTGATTCGCTGGCATAGTGCGCGCCCGTTTTCCGCCGCCGCCTGCGTGGACACCGCCAACGGCACGGTCATCGTCAAGCGGCATCACCGCAGCGTGCGCAATGTGGCTGCGGTGCGCGAAGAGCACCGGTTCATGGCGCATCTGCGCTGGGCCGGGGCACCGGTGGTCGAGGTGCTGCACGATGCCGCGGGCCGCACCGCCCTGGCCGATGCGGACTGGGTCTACGAAGTGCAGCGCGCAGGTATCGGCCAGGACCTGTACCGGGATGCCTTGTCGTGGACGCCCTTCACCTCCGCCACGCATGCGTGGGCGGCAGGTGCCGCGCTGGCCCGCCTGCACCTGGCAGCGCAGGGATTCGATGCGCCGCCACGCCAAAGCAGCGTGCTGGTGGCCAACCTGGCCCTGTTCGCGCAGGCCGACCCGATCCGGGCGGTGGAACAGGCATTGCTGTCGCGCCCCGGCCTGGCCGCCGATTTTCAGGACCGGCCCTGGCGCCGCGACCTGACCGACCACCTGCTGCCCTGGCACGCCCGGGCATGGCCGGTGCTGTCGGCGCCCGGTGCCCTGCCGCCGCTGTGGACGCATGGCGACTGGCATGCCTCCAACCTGCTGTGGCGCACGCACGACGATGGGGCCATCGCGGTCAGCGCGGTGTTCGACTTCGGCCTGTGCGACCGCAGCTTTGCGATGTTCGACCTGGCCACGGCAATCGAACGCACTCTGATCCCATGGTTGAACCTGGATGCAGGGCAGCGCGCGCAGCCGCAGCTGGAGCAACTCGACGCCTTGCTGGACGGCTACGCCCGGCACTGCGCGCTGGACGCCGCGCAGCTAAGGCAGCTGGCCGCCTTGCTGCCGATCGTGCATGCCGACTTCGCACTGAGCGAGATCGACTACTTCGCCGGCATCACCCGCTCGGCCGACAACGCCGACATCGCCTACCACCGTTACCTGCTCGGCCATGCGGACTGGTTTGCCAGCGCCGATGGCCAGTGTCTGCTCAATCACCTGCGCGCGCGCGCGCGCCGGTTGCCATGAGCGTTCTTCCTTCTCCTTTTCGAGCCCTGCGCATGCACCTGTCCGCCCCTCTGCCCCACCGCCGCCCGCTTGCGCTTGCACTTGCACTTGCGCTGTGTGTCGCCACGCCTGCACTCGCGCAGCAACACCCCGGTGCCGAGGCGGTCGAACTGGATGCGGTCAACGTGCGTGGCGAACACGCCGACGCCAGCACGGCCTTGACCGGCTTCGGCGCCACGCGGCTGCTGGATGCCCCGGCCTCGATCGCGGTGATCGATCGCCAGCAATTGCTCGACCGTCAGGCTCGCGTGCTCAGCGAGGTATTGCGTGCCGATGCCTCCGCCGGCGATGCCTATGCCCCGATCGGCTACTACGAAAATTTCGTCGTGCGCGGCTATTCGCTCAACGCCGCCAACAGTTACCGCATCAATGGCCTGAGCGCAGTGGGCGAACAATCCATCGCACTGGAAAACAAGCAGCAGGTGCAGATCCTCAAGGGCCTGGCCGGGCTGCAATCGGGCGTCAACGAACCGGCCGGGCTGATCGACTACCGCACCAAGCGGCCCGAGCACGTGCGCAGCGTGACCCTGGGCACCGACGAACAAGGCTCGCGCTATGTCGCCGCCGACCTGGGCGACTGGTTCGGTGCCGAGCGCAGCCTGGGCCTGCGCGTCAACGCAGCGCGCGAAGACATCAACAGCTATGTCGAGCACGCCGACGGCTATCGCAATTTCCTGTCGCTGGCCGGCGACTGGAAGATCAGCCCGCAATCGCTGCTGCAGCTGGATGTGGAGTATCAGCATCGGCAGCAACGCTCGGTGCCGGGTTATCAGCTCCTGGACGGCACCCAGGTGCCGCGCGCTATCGATGTGCATCGCCTGCTCGGCTACCAGCCGTGGTCGCGGCCGGTGGAGATGGATTCGCTCAATGCGCAGCTGCGCTACGCCTACCAGTTCAACGACGACTGGCGCGCTACCGCTGAAGCGTCACGCAGCCGCTCGGTGATCAACGATTTCTCCGCGTTCGCCTGGGGCTGTTATGGCGCGGCCAGTTGCGCCGACAGCGTCACCCCGAATTTCTTCAGCGCGCAAGGCGAGTACGACGTCTACGACTACCGCAGCCCCGACGACACCCGCGTGCACGATCAACTGCGCGCCACGCTGGAAGGCCGTGTGCTCACCGGCGCGCTGGATCACCGCCTGAGCATCGGCGGCGACTGGCTACGCCGCACCATCGATCGTTTCGGTTCGGTCAACGAATTCGTCGGCAGCGGCAGCATCGACCGCGACCCCGCAGTGTTTGCACAGACCGACGTCGCCCTGGACCCGAAGCAACGCCGCCTGGACAGCCGTCAACGTGCGTTGGTATTGGCCGACCGGATCGGTCTTGGGTCGCAATGGGAGCTGTCGCTGGGCGCGCGTTACGTGCGCCTGGACGAGCGCAGCTTCGACCGCGATGGCGTGCTGGAGCGACGCACGCGCAAGGACACGCTGCTGCCGCAGGCCGCGCTGCTGTTCAAACCGCAGCAGCAGGTATCGCTGTACGCCAGCTACGCCAAGAGCCTGGCCGCCGGCGGTACCGCCCCGTGGTTTGCCGACAACGCCGATGAGATCCTGCCCCCGACCAATGCCTACCAGCTGGAGACCGGCGCCAAATTCGAGCTCGACAGCCTGCGTCTGGGCGCGGCGCTGTTCGACATCCGCCAGGCCTACCAGTTCACCCAGCCGCAGGCCGATGGCGGCCTGCGCTATGTGCAACAGGGCCGCCTGCACAACCGCGGCCTGGAGTTGTCGGCCGATGGCGCGGCCACCGCGCAGCTGCGCATCTTCGCCAGCGTCGCGGCGATCCGCGGACGCGCCGAAGACACCGACATTGCCGAGTACGAAGGCCACCAGGCCATCAACGTGCCCAAGCTGCGCGCCAGCCTGCAGGCCGACTACAGCGTGCCCGGCATCGATGGCCTGGCGCTGCTGGCAGGCATGCGATACAGCGGGCGCAAGTTCGCCGACCGGCTCGGCAACGCCAGCGTGCCGGCCTACACGGTGGCCAACCTGGGCGCGCGTTACGCCACTGCACTGGGCGGGCTGGCCACCACCTGGCGCTTGAACGTGGACAACGTGTTCGACAAGCGCTACTGGCGCGATAGCGGCGAATACCAGGGCGATGCGTACCTGTTCCCGGGTGCGCCGCGTACGGCGCGTCTGACCGTGCAGGTGGACTTCTAAACGCGGCCGATGCGGCCATGCGATCCGCTGACGCATGAGCTGCACGGGTTACGCGACAGCGGTGCTGCGCGGGCCGAGTGCGCTGCAGGTATCGGCTACAGGCAGTGAACGCGCTCGGCCTGCTCGCACGGTCGCGTTGAACTGTTCTGCGTCCCAGCCCCCGATCCATCGTCCATCAGACATCCTCCCCAGACCTTCCATGTCATTGCTCGAATCCATCGCCGTCGTGATCAACCTGCTCGGTGTCTGGCTGACCGCGCGGCGCATTCGATGGTGCTGGCCGGTCGGCATCGTGGCGGTGGCGCTGTATGCCTGGCTGTTCTACCAGTGGAAGCTGTACTCGGACATGTTGCTGCAAGGCGTCTACGTGCTGACCCAGCTGTACGGCTGGTGGCAGTGGCAGCGCGGGATGGCCGCGCGCGCACGCATTCGCCCGTTGCCGATGCCGCAGGCGGAGCTGTGGATCTCGCTGTGCAGCGGCGCCGTGTTCGCCACCGCGCTCGGTGCCTACATGCATCACCGTACCGATGCCGCACTGCCGTGGCTGGACGCGGCGCTGGCCAGCTTCAGCCTGGTCGCCAGCGTCTGGGCCGCACGCAAACGCATTGCCAACTGGATACTGTGGATCGTGCTCGATTGCGTCTACGTGGGCGTGTTCGTCAGCAAGGGGCTGTACCCCACCGCACTGCTGTATGCAGGCTTCGTGCTGCTGGCGCTGTATGGATGGCGCAGCTGGAAAACCCAACAGCAGCAGAACCCGGCCGGCCTTGCCTGAGCCGCCTGCGGTTTGCGGGCGCGTTCTTCTTTACCATCGCAACATGCATCTCTTTCATCACACTGTCTTGCACATGCGCGGCTTCCGTCATCGGTGGATCGCCGCATGAGCGTGTCGCGCCAACACGCCATCACCGAAATCGTCTCGTCGCAGATCGCCGCCGGCGAATGGGGCCCCGATCAGCGCCTGCCGGTGGAGCGCGAGCTTGCCGAACGCTTCGGCTGCACCCGCATCACCTTGCGTGAGGCCCTGCAGCAACTGGAAGCGCAGGGCCGCATCTATCGCGAGAACCGGCGCGGCTGGTTCGTCAGCGCGCCGCGCGTGCGCTACGACCCCACCAGCATCGCCGGCTTCATGCAGTACGTGGCGGCGCAAGGACGCAGACCGCGCACCGAGCTGTTGAGTGCCACCCGTCAGGCAGCGGGGGCCGCCTACGCGGCGGCGCTACGGCTGGAGACGCCGTACGAGCAGGTCTTCGTGCTGCAACGCCGGCGCTGGATCGACCGCCGCGCGGTACTGCTGGAAACCAACGTGGTGCTGGCCGCCTGGGCACCGGGCCTGCTGGAGCACGACCTGGCCGGCTCGCTGTCGAGCGTGTTCAACCAGAAACTCGGGCTGTTCCTGAGCCGCGCGCAATTGTCGATGCATCCGGCCGGGCTGGACGCCACGCAAGCCCTGTTGCTGCAGTCCACCACCGGCACACCCTGCTTCCGGCTGCAGCGGATCAGCTTCGCCGAAGACAACCGCGCGGTGGAGCTGGATATCGAATCCTGGCGCCACGATGCACTGGATGTGGTGGTACGGACCGAGGCACCGATGCGGTCGGCTTCTTGAGCGGCTAACAAGACTACGTCACGTCAGTCACTGCACTGCGGCCTGGCTGCAGGGGCCCTTGCCCGCCCACCATCGCAGGACACGCTGCAAGTACGTCCTTGTAAGCTCTTACGCGACGGTGGGCGGGCAAGGACCAGTCAAGATGGTCGGTGTGCATGTTTTCAACAAAGCAACCGACTCACTCTCTGGTGCGGTGTCCTCGCCGATTGCGGGACCGTGTGGCGGCATGGATGCCGCCACCGAGCCCCCAGGGACGGGTTCACGGCGTGTCCCGCGAGCGCTGAGGGCACCGCGCCCTCGACCCACTCGGCGTTTGACCTGGACGTCCGATAGCATCCACCAACATACGGCCGACAAAGCCACTTCACTCAGCGCACGGCGAGCAGTCGTCAGGTTGCATAGGACAGCGCTCAAGAACTGCACTGTACGAGTCCACCGAACACCTGCTGCGCCCGCCTGACGGTGAGCATGCCGCGTTAGCAGCTGTTCTACGCGTCAAATAGCCTGCGTTGTGGATCCGGCGGCGGTAAATCGGCTAGCAGCTGCGAGAGTTGATCGCGCTGCGCACGTAGCGGGTCGTGCATCAGGAAGTTGGCCAGGCGTGCGTGCCAGGCCGGCCAGCGTGTGGCCAATGCATCCATGTCGCCGTCGGCGGGGCGGCCTTCGTGCGGCGAGGCGACAAAGGCGGTGTCGCACAGCACGTTGCGCCAGCCCAGGCCAGCCATGCGCAGGCTCAGGTCCACCAGTGCCGCATACCAGGAGCCATAGCTGCTGGCGTCCAGGCCGCCGGCCTTGCGCCGCGCGCTGCCGCGCAGCAGCACCGCGTGGCCGATTGCCGACGGCAGTTCCGGATGCAGTGGCGGCATCGCTGCACATGCAGCGGCAAGCCGCTCCGGTGCGGCAGGCATCGGATTGAGTTCGCCCAGGCGTGGCCAGCTGCAGGCTTCGCCCACATTGCTCCACGGGGTGGCGGTGGCGATCGCCGCATCGCGCGCAAAGCAGGCGTCGAGCTGATTCAACCAACCCGGCAGCGGGCAGGCATCCACACCCAGCACCACCACATCGGCATCGCCGCAGCCGCTGAGCATTTCGTCCAGATGGGGCACTTCGCCGAGCATGCGCTGACGCCGGGTGTGATGCGCCTGCAGGTGCGTACGCGCCAACCAGTGCGCGATCACCGCGCGGCCACGCGGGCCGGCCTGCGCGTCGTCGGCCAGCCACACGCGCGTGCCGGCGGGCGTGGCGGCATCCAGTGCGCCCAGGCAGGCATCCAGGGCCTCGTCGTCGGTGCCGACCGGCACCAGCACGACGGGCAATGCCGCACTCATTGCGGCTTCTGGCTGGGTTTCAGCGGCTCCATGGCCTTGAACTTCTGACCGTATTCGTCGGTGAGATTGCGCGCTTCCTGCGGGTTGCGCACGATCGACGGGGTGATCAACACGATGACTTCGCGGCGACGAGAATCTTTGGTCTTTGTCCCGAACAGAGCGCCGACCACCGGCAATTTACTCAGGAATGGCACACCGTCGCTACCGTCAGTTGTGCTGTCGTCGATCAAGCCCGCCAACATGATGGTGTCACCACTCTGCACGGCTGCTTCTGTCTTGACGCGACGCGTGTTGATATCGACATTGCAGGCAGCCGCATTGACTGTTGCTGTCGCAGAAAGACAAGCAGCAGGGCGATTCTCTGGACTACTGACCTCCTGCACGATATCTAGAAAGACCATGCCGTCTTTAGTGACGCGTGGCCGTACTTTCAGGATCACACCGGTGTCGATGTATTGCACCGAAGAGAAGCTGCTGTCGCTACCAAGCCCGGTATTGATGGACGTCGAATTGATGGCAATACGCGAACCGACATTGAGCGTCGCTTCGGCATTGTTGCGCACAAACACAGAAGGCGTCTGCAGCAGGCGAACGTTAGTTACTTGATCGAGCGCAGTGATAATCGCAGCAGCGTTTTTCCCTAGAAAACTCCAAGCAACCCCTCCACTACCGACTTTCCCGGCGATGTCACCCCAGATGTTACGTCCCGCTGCATTTGCAAGACCAGCTCCCAGACCGATGCCCGTTCCATTGGTCAGACCGCCATCGGTCGCGGTTGCCGGTGCATTTACTGCATTTTCAAAATACCAGTTAACGCCGTAACTCAGCGCACCGGTCAAATTCACCTCGGCCACCTGCGCTTCGATATGCACCTGCATCGGCATCACATCGAGCTTTTCGATGACGTCGCGGATCGAACTCCACGACTGCGGGGTGGCGCGCACCAGCAAGGTATTGGTTTCGGCTACTGCCGACACGCCGACCTTGTCGCCTTCCACTTCCAGCGTCACCGCGCCATTGCCGTTGCTGCGCGGCGACAGCTGCAGGCTGCCGTTGCCCAGTCCGCCGCTGCTGCTGCCACTGCCACTGCTGCCGCCGAAGCTGCTGCCGGAGGAGCTGCCATCGCTGCTCTCGCCGATGCTGCCGCCGGTGGTGCCCGAGCTGCCGCCCATGCTGCTGTCGCGGTTACCCAGGGCGCCTCCGAGCACGCTGGTTTCCGAGCCCGGGGCCAGCGATGCGTTGGAGTCGTTGTTGTTGCCGCGCCCGCCGAACACTTCCGACAGGCGGTCGGCCAGGTCCTTGGCCTTGATGTATTTCAACTCGTACGAGAACAGCCGCACGCCGCCGCCGGCGCTGTCGATGCGGTCCAGCCACTGCTGGATCTGGTCCAGGTAGCGCGGCTGCGGGGTGATCACCAGCACCGCGTTGGCGTTTTCCAGCGGCATGAAACGGAACATGCCGGCGCTGGGCGTCTTGCTCTGCTCGCCGAACACCTTTTCCAGATCGGCCGAGACCTTTTCGGCCTTGCCGGACTGGATCGGGAACACGCCCACCGACATGCCCGACAGCCAGTCCACGTCGAAGATCTGCACGGTGCGCAGGTAGTTTTCCAGCTCGGCGCGGGTGCCGCCCAGGGTGATCACGTTGCGCGACGGATCGGTGCCGACGATGGCGTTCGGGCGCGCATAGGGCTCGAGCACCTTCTTCATTTCGCTGGCGGAGATGAACTTCAACGGCACCACGCGCACTTCGAAACCGCGCGCGGCCGAGGGCGATGCGGTGCTGGGCGCGACGGTGCCGGCCAGCGCCTGGTCGGCCGGCACGATGTTGTAGCGGCCACCGCTGAACACCATGCGTGCGTTGTTCCAGCCCAGCACCATTTCCAGCAGGTTCAAGGCCTGCGCCGGCGAGACCGGATTGGGCGTGGCCAGGGTCACGGTGCCCTGCACGCCGGGGGCAATGACGTAGTTCTGCCCGAGCATGTCGCCCAGGATCGCCTTGACCACCGCCTGCACCGACTCGCCTTCGAAGTTGAAGGTGGCGCTGCCGCTGCTGGCCATGCCCAGCGTCGGTGCCGGCGCGCCCGCCGCGCTCTGGTTGATCATGGTGCCGCTGCCACGCCGGATCACCGGGGTGGGCTTGGCGCTGGCGTTGCCCTCGGCGCGTTGCTCGGCGCCGGTCTGGGTGGCGCCGGCAGCGCCGACTTGCGGGTCCAGGCGCGCGTTTCGGCGCACGTCCGGCGGCGGAGTGGTGGCGCAACCGGCCAGCAGGCCGATCAGCAGGGACACGGGAAACAGGCGCTGCGTCATGCGTTCACTCATTGGGTCTGACCGGGGGTAGAGCCGCTCTGGCGCTGCTGTTGCAGCTGGCGGCGTCGGGCTTCGATACGTTCGCGGATGGCGCGCATCTGATCATCGGAGGGGCGTGGGGCTTCCTGGGCGCCATCGCTACGCTGCGGCGGCGCCGTCGGCGGTGCCTGCCCACCGGGCTGCTGTGGCGGCGTGGCGGGCTGGGTCTGCGGCGGCTGCGCCGGCGCGACCGCGGCGGCATCGGGCGACGGTAACGGCGGAATGGCGCCGCCAGCGCCGCGCGCGCCCGCATTGGCGGTGGGCGGTTGCCCGCCCAGGCCGTTGAACACGTGCAGCTCCAGTGTCTGCGTGCCGCCGGGGCCTTCGATGGTTGCGCTGCGCGGCTGCAGGGCGAGCAGGCGCCAGCCCTTGACCGCCTCGCCGCCCAGCTGCACCCGCACCGAATCCTGCGGGTCCAGCGTCAGCGTGGCCATCTTGAAGTTGTCCGTCAGCAGCACGCCGGTCAGGCGCACCGTCGAGGCGGCGCTGCTGCCCTCGTTACCGGACAGGAAGAACGGATGCGGCAGGCGGTCTTCGGCGAAGGCCGGATGCGCGGCGATCTCCGAATACTTTTCGAACGCTCCCAGCCGTTCCGGTGCCGGTGCCGGCAGGGTGGGCAGGCGCTGCACCAGTGCCGGGTCGTCCGGCAGCAGCTCCACGCGCTTGCCCAGCCCGGCCACGGCCAGCACGCACACCAGCAGTGCCCAGCCGACCACGGTGGCCAGCAGCCAGGTGCGCAGTCCGATCATGTCAAGGCGCATTGCTGGCCTCCGCGGCGTCGGCTGCGGTGGGCGCCGCGTCGGTGTTCAACGGCGCGGCGCTGGCGCCGGGGCGCAGGTAGCCGGCCAGTTCGAAGGCGATATCCAGGCCGTTGCCGCTTTCGTTGGGCGAGAGTTGGTAGCGCTGCGCCATCACGTTGAGGTTGTCCACGAACAGGCGCGGGGTGCCGTTTTCCAGGCTGTACAACACCGAGGCCAGCTCCGGGGTGCCGCAGCGCAGGCGCACCTGCACCGCGACGCGGGTGAAGCGGTCCTTGCTTTCCGGCTGCAGCGGCGAGCGGTTGCTGATCGCGCAGCTGCGGTTGCCGGGGCTGGCTTCCACCACGGCGCGTTCCAGCCGCTGCACCAGGCCGGCCGATGCCAGTTCGGCCGAGGTTTCCGGCAGGAAGCCCGGGCGGCTTTCCAGCGTCTGGCGTGCCTGACGTAGCCGTTTGCTGACTTCCGGTGCCTGCTGCAGCTGCACGCGCACGCGCAGCTCGCGCTCACGCAGCGCTTGCAGGTCGTCCTGCACTGCGATCATCGGCTGGGTGAACCAGGGGTGCACCAGCACCAGATAGGCCACGCCGATCACCAGCAACAGCAGGCCCAAAGCGATCCAGCGATCGCGCTTAACGCTGCGTGGCATCGGCCGCCTCCTTGGCATCGGGGCCGGCCAGTTCGGCGGTGATGGTGAAGCGGTCGACGTTGCGACCGGCATCGCTCTGCAGCACGCCGGTCAGCGAGGGCGTGCGCCACAGCGGCGAGCCTTCCAGGCGCCGCACCAGCGAGGAGGCTTCGTTGCTCAGACCGATCAACTGCAGTTGCCCGCCTTCGACCGAGAATTTTTCCAGATAGGTGCCGCCCGGCAGACGCCGGCTCAGCTCGTCCCAGATTTCCACCGAGGTGGGGCGGGTGGCGCGCTGCTGCTGGAAGAAGTTGGCCCCTTCGACCAGATCCAGCAATTGCTGGCGTTCGGCGGCGACCTGGCGCGCGCGCGCGGCGTTGGCCTGCACCTTGGCACGCAAGTCGTCGGCGGCCTGGCGGCGGTTGTCCAGCAGCAGCCAGCCGGCCACGGCCAGCAGCACCAGTGCGGCGGCAGCGAGCAGCAGATTCCAGCGCTGCATCGGGTCGCTGCGCCGCAGCCGCCGCGCCGGCGGCAGCAGGTTCACGCCCAAGGGCAGGCCCTGCGCGTCGGCGACATCGATGCCGGACAGGGCGCTGGCCCATGCGTCGGGCACGCCGGCCGGGCCATCGATCATGCGCCGCGGCACCACCACCAGTTCGGCATCGAGCTGGCCGTCTTCGCGCACATCCAGCACGCGCGCATCGAAGTACACCTGGTCGGCAGTGAACGGGGTTTGCCGGTCGATCTCGAAGCGCGCCACATCCTGCAGCCGCGCCGCCGCCGCCGCGGGCAGGCGCAACGGACGACGCAAGGCATGCGCGGCCGGCAGCAGCCAATGCCGTGGCAGGCCTTCCAGCGCGGTCGGCAGCAAGGCATGGACTTCCTGCGGCTGCACCGGCCACGGCAGGCTGGCGATGGCCTCGCTGCTGTGATCGCGCTGACGCAGCAACTGCAGCGCAGATCCGTCGGGCTGCAACAACAGCCGCGACGGCGACAGGCCCAACTGCCATTGCCAGCGCTGCGGCAGCCAGGCCAGCAGCGATTGTTGCCACCAACGCCAGAAGCCTCCGGCTCCCGGCATGGCGCGTACGCCGATACGACCCAAGGTGTCCCGCCATGCGGTCATTGCACTGCTGCTCCCTCTTCCCAACGCAACACGGTATAAGCCGACCCGGGTAATGCGGACGCACTGGTGGAGACCACCGCCCGCAACACAGCCTCGCGTCCCTGACTCAGTCGCGCCCGGCTCTCGATACTATAAGTGTCCGACCCACCGACCGTCGCCTCGCTGCCCGGCAAACCCGGCGGCGCGTCACGCTGGGCCAGCAGTTGCCGCGCATCCAGGCCCATCGCGGTCAGCACCGGGCCCGGCGCAAAGCGCGCTTCGGGGCGCGAGCGTCCGCTGTACAGGGTGAGGTTGGGCAACAGCTTGCGATACAGCTCGCCATCCATTCCCAGCACCAGGCGCAACTCGCCCAGCGTTTCGAACGGGCCGTCCTTGGCACCGTACGGCAATCCGGCATCGGCATAATCGCGATCTTCCGCGCCACCGCCGGGCTGGCTGAGCGAATCGCCATCGCGCCAGTCGACGATCGCGCCGGCAATGCGGGTATCGCGGCCCTGCTCGCCAACGACCGCGCGTACCAGGCCGGCCAGCAGCGCGGGCTCGGCCATGTTCAAGTCCACCTTGCCGCTTTCGTCGGTAATGCGGATCTCCACCGTGGCATCGTCCATCTGCCAACGATAGCGCCGGCCGTCTGCAAGCCAGCGTGCCTGGGTGTCGGTGCTTTGCAGGCGGGACAATGCGTATTCCAGCCCGGAGCGCGCGTACTCCTGCGCCTGCGCGCCGTTGCGCAGCATGCTGCCCTGCAGCGCTTCCACCCGCGCGGTCAGCGCGAATGCGCCGATCATCGCGGTGAGCAGCGCAATCAGCCACAGCACCAATACCAGCGCGGCACCGCGCATCGCGCTCATTGCCCCGCTCCCGGGTTGCTGGATTGCGGCAAGGCCACCACCAGCGGCGGCCAGGCGGCACCGCCGCTACGGATCTCGATGCGCACCAGCAGCGGCAGACGGTCGTGCCATTCCCACTGCGGCAACCACGCGCTCAGGCGGCCACTCTGCGGATCCATGCCGCGATACCGAAAGCTCACCTGCTGCACGTCTTCGGCAAGTGTTTCCGGCGGCAGCGTGGCGCCCTCTTCGATCGACTTGCCCGATTGCAGCATGGTCAACGCGATCCGCAGCGTGCGCTGTTCGCCTTCGCCGGCCACCGACAGGTCATGCAGGTACGGCCCGCCGCGGCCAAGGTAATCCGGCACATCGGCGGCAAAACGCATGCGCTGCGGCTCGCCGATGAACAGCATCGGCTGCTGGCTTTGCGGGTCGATGCCCATCGCGATCGGCAGTGCCGCCGCCAGCCGCCGGCGCAGGAATTCTTCCACCGCACGCACGCGCTCGCTGCGCTGGGCGATCGCCTCGCCGCGCTGGCTCACCGCACTGGCAGAGCGCAAGGTGGCAAATGCCAATGCCAGCCCGCCGACCAGCAACATCGTCGCCAGCAATACTTCGATCAAGGTGAAACCGGCACTGCGCGAGCGACTCATGGCGCGCTGCCCGGCTGCGCCGCAGCCACCAGCCGCAAGGTGCGCCACTGCAGCACCTGATTGGGCTGCTCGCCCCAGCGCACCACCAGGGTCAGCTGCAGCAACGTGTGCGCGCCGGGGGATACCGGCGCCTGCGGATTGCGTCGTGGCTCGTCGTACGGGCGCACATCCATCGACCAGCGGAAATGCCCGTCTTCGAACGTGCCTTGCTGCTGCTCGGGCACCAGCGGCTTGTCCATGCCCTGCGCCGCCAGCAACGACTGCGCATGCAAGGTGGCGCGCGTGCTCTCGTCGGCCGCGCGCACCTGACGCGCGGCACCGGACAGCGATCCCAGCAACAGGCTCAACGCCAGCGCCAGCAACGCAAAGGCGACGATCACCTCGATCAGGCTGTAACCGCGCTGTCGCTTCATGGCGCCGGCGTCCGCAACTGCCCGGAACGCACTTCGCCGGTGATCCAGCCCACATCCACACGCCAGGTCGCGTCCTTGACGCGCAGATCGATGCGCCCGCCGGTGGAGGCGCCATCGGGGAAGAACTGAATGGCGCCCTGATCCTGCCGCGACTGCACCTGCCGCGCGCCGGTGAAGCGCACTTCCAGCGACGACGGCAGATCGCCGTGATGGCCGCCGGGCGCTTCCCAGCGGCGCTGCTGCGGGTCGATCAGAAAGCGCTGCGGCGTGCCGGTGGCAATCGCCTGGGTACGCGTATAGCGCAGCTGCGAGGCGATCGCCTTGCCTGCAGTGCGCAGGCGCATGCCGTCGATCCCGCCGTTGAGCGCTGCGGCGGCCAATACGCCGGCCATCGCGATCAGGGCGATCACCAGCAACATCTCCAGCAACGAACTGCCACGCGTGCGTGTACGACCAGGGCCGACCACTCCATGCGGATGACGCAACGGCTGACACGCAACGCGCATGACGAACGGCTTATTGGTACTTGATGTCCGCGTCGTAACTGCTGCCGCCGGGGCGGCCGTCCTTGCCCAGGCTGATCAGATCGAACGGCTGGCCATCGCCGGGCACGCGGTATTCGATGGTGTGACCCCACGGGTCGTTCAATTCGACCGGCTTGGCGTACGGGCCGAGCCAGCCGCTGCTGCCGCCCGGCTGGGTCACCAGATCATCGAGCTTGCTCGGCAACTTTCCGGTGTCGAGCTGGAAATTCTCGATCTTGCCGGCCAGGGTCTGGATCTGCGACTTGGCCAGATTGGCCTTGCCGCGATCGGCACCACCGAGCACCCGGCTACCGACCAGGGTGAGCACCGCGCCGATCAGCACGATGACGATGATGATTTCCAGCAGGCTCATGCCGGCCTGGCCTGCACGCGATGGACTACGGGTGATGGAGCGCTTGATCATGAACGATTTCCTTGCACGTCGATGAAGGTTGCTGCCGCCAGAAGATGACACGGCGGGCGTTGCAATGGTTCCCGCACGCATGTCGCGCGGTCGCCGGGAAGTTGTTGAGAATCCGACGCCACGTTATCCGATGGCATTGGTCAGGTCATACAGCGGTACCAGCACGGAAATGATGACAAGCCCCACCACCGAGGCCAGCACCAGCGTGATCAACGGCACCAGCGCGGCCAGCGCGCGGTCGATGGCCTGCGCGGTTTCGAGCTCGAAGGTGTCGGCAGTCTTGAGCAGCATCGTGTCCAGGGCGCCCGATTCTTCGCCGACCTGGATCATCTGCAGGGCCAGCCGCGGGAAGCGCTTGCCGCGTGCCAGCGACATCGCCAGGCCATGGCCGTTCTTGACGTCGTCGGCCGCGGCGTCGACATCCTCGACCAGCGCCAGGTTGGACATCACATTGCGCGCAATGCCGATCGCCGCCAGCAACGGCACGCCGTTGCGCAGCAAGGTGCCCAGGGTGCGCGTCAGCCGTGCGGTTTCCAGACGCGCGATCAGGCTGCCGACCACTTTCTGCCGCAGCAACCACTCGTCCAGCGCGGCACGGAACGCGGCATTGCGGCGTTTGCGATCCAGCCACAGCCCCAGCACGCCCGGCACCACGATCAGCACCAGCCACCAGTCGCGCACCAGCAGTCCCACGCTCAATACCGCCTGGGTGAACCACGGCAAGGCCACATCCAGGCTTTCGTACATCTGCGCGAACTGCGGCACCACATAGCCAAGCAGGAACAGCAACGCGCAGCCGACCACCGCCAGCAGGATCGCCGGATAGATCAATGCGTTGATCACCTTGCCGCGCAGTGCGCGGCTGCGCTCCAGATAATCGGCCAGGCGCTGCAGCGTGTCCTGCATGCTGCCGCCGGCTTCGCCCGCGCGCACCATGTTGATGTAGAGCTTGGAAAACAGCCCGTGCTGGCGCTCCAGCGCCGAGGACAGCGGCGCGCCGCCACGCACGGTGTCGCGTACATCGCCGATCACGCGCCGGCTTTTGTCGTCTTCGGGCAGATCCATCAGGATCGACAACGCGCGATCCAGCGGCTGGCCGGCACCGATCAGCGTGGACAACTGCTGGGTGAACTGCACCAACGCGGCGTTGTCGAACGGCTTCTTGCGCAACAGCATGCGCAGCGACGGCGAATCGTTCTCGCCGGTCGCCAGGCGCGTTTCTACCGGCAGGTGGCCCTGCTCCTGCAGGCGCAGCGCGACGTCCGCGTCGCTGGCCGCTTCCATCTGGCCATCTAGCATTTCGCCATGGGCGTCGAGCGCTTTGTAGCGGTACAGGGGCATCAGGCGGGAAGGCCGGGGTTGGGGAATCGGGAATCGGGAATCGGTAAAAGTGCGATGCCGCGCTGCGTTGGCGCGACTGGGCGCAGCCGTGCGCGTGCGCGGCGCATTGCCGGGACCTTGCTCTGCTTATCTTCCGATCCTGAGCATCCGATGCTCGCTGTGGCTCCGTTGACTCTCACGCATCCTCCGTAACGCGCAGCACTTCTTCGATGGTGGTTTCGCCGCGCAAGGCCTTGGACAGGCCGTCCTCGTACATGGTGCGCATGCCGGCCTTGCGGGCCAGTTGTTCGATCTCGCCCATGCCGGCGCGGCGCATCACCGCGCGCCGCAACTCGTCGTTCATCACCAGGAATTCGACGATGGTGGTGCGGCCAAGATAACCGGTCGGCGCAGCGGCCGACGCGCGCGGGCGGTACAGATAGATCTCGCCGTCCGGTTGCAGCCGGCGCAGGTTGAAGCGTTCGACCTCTTCCGGCGATGCCAGGTAGCGCTCGGCGTTGGCCAGGTCGAGCTTGCGCACCAGGCGCTGCGCCAGAATGCCGTTGATGGTGGAGGTGAGCAGATAGTCTTCCACGCCCATGTCGAGCAGACGGGTGATGCCGCCGGCCGCGTTGTTGGTGTGCAGCGTGGACAGCACCAGATGGCCGGTGAGCGCGGACTGGATCGCGATGCGCGCGGTTTCCAGATCGCGCATTTCGCCGATCATGATGATGTCCGGATCCTGACGCACGATGCTGCGCAACGCGTTGGCAAAATCCAGCCCGATCTGCGGCTTGGCCTGGATCTGGTTGATGCCTTCGATCTGGTATTCCACCGGGTCTTCGACAGTGATGATTTTCACGTCCGAGGTGTTGAGCTGGCTCAACGCGGTGTACAGCGTGGTGGTCTTGCCCGAACCGGTCGGGCCGGTCACCAGCATGATGCCGTGCGGTTGCTCCAGCACCTTGCGAAACTGCGGCAGAAACTCTTCGGTGAAGCCGAGCTTGTAGAAGTCGAACACCACCGTTTCGCGATCGAGCAGGCGCATCACCACGCTCTCGCCGTGCGCGGTGGGCACGGTGCTGACACGCAGATCCAGCTCCTTGCCCTGCACGCGCAGCATGATGCGGCCGTCCTGCGGCAGCCGGCGTTCGGCGATGTTGAGCTTGGCCATGATCTTGATGCGGCTGATCACCGCAGCGGTGAGCTTGGCCGGCGGGCTTTCGCCTTCCACCAGCACGCCGTCCACGCGGTAACGCACCTTGAGCCGGCTTTCGAACGGTTCGATATGGATGTCCGATGCGCGCAGTTCCACCGCGTGCTGGATCACCAGATTCACCAGCCGGATCACCGGCGCTTCGGACGCCAGGTCGCGCAGCGCTTCGATATCGTCGCTGCTGTTGGCATCGCCATCGGCGGTTTCCACGATGGTGCCCATCGCGCTACGGCCCTGGCCGTACCAGCGTTCGATCAGATCGTCGATTTCCGAGCGCAGACCGACCTGCAGAAACAGCGGGCAGCCGGTCGCAAGCCGCACCGCATCGATCGCGTAATCGTCGTAGGGATCGGCGATCCACAACTCAAGCCGGCCATCGCGTTCGCCGACCGGGCATAGATGAAATTGTTTGAGGAAGCGCAGCGACAGTCCCTGCACTTCCGGCAGCATTTCCGGTGGGGTATCGCCGAGCTGGCGTGCATCCACCAGCGGCAGACCCAGCACATCGGCGCAGGTCTCCGCATGATCGCGTTCGGATACCAGGCCCAGACGGCCCAGCAAGGCCAGCAGGCCCATACCGGATTCGGTCTGCAACTGGCGCGCGCGCAGCAGATCGGTGTCTTTCAGACGACGGCGTTCAAGCAGCGCTTCGACGATGCGTGTCTCCGCACTGCGATGCTCAATTGGATCGACGGCAACCGCGTTCACACTCGTCTCCACTGGTCCGGCGCCGACTGTAGCAGTTTGCCGCGACGATCAACCGCACGCATCTGAATCGTCCTGAAAAACGATGCCCCCGGTGATTGGCCGGGGGCATCGGTCACACTATGGGACGGCTTACTGTCGTGCGACGAGCGTCAGCTTCGCGTAGTCGGCAGCGCCCACCAACTTGATGTAGTAGGTGCCTGCCTTGGGGGCGGTGAAACGCACGGTTTCGCTGTTACCCGGGCGGGTCGACTTGGCGTCGTAACTGGTCGCGCCGGGTTCGGCTTCATAGCTGACATACACCGACACATCGCCGGTGCCGCCGTAGGTCATGAAGCTGAGCACGGCACCGGCCTTGGCCTGGAAACTGTACAGCGTGGAGCTGCCACCGGCACCGCTCAGGCCGGTCAGCGGAGCCTTGTTGGTCAAGGCGATCGCGGTCGGCGCGCAGCTCTGGGTGGCCGGATCGCACGGCTCCACCAGCACCGCTTCCAGCGCGGCCTTGGCATCGACGATGCCGCTGCCGATCGGGGTGCTGGCCGGCGGCGTCACCGGGAAGCGGCGGCTAGTCTGCTTGAGCAGAGCTTCCACTGCGGCCGGGGTCAGCGGGCCATCGCCAAGACCGATCGCCGCGCTCTGCACCAGGGCGACGACACCGGCCACGTGCGGCGATGCCATCGAGGTGCCACCCAAGCCCATATAGGTATAGGTTCCCGAAGTCGGCGTGGTCGCACCGGTGTAGCCGGCCTGCCAGATGTAACCGCCCGGGTTGCCGTCCACGCTGCCGCCGCCGCCCGGGCCGGACAGGTCGACCTTGCTGCCGTAGTTGGAGTAGTAGGTGATGCCGCCGGTGATGCGCGTGGCACCCACGGTGATGGTGTTGTTGCAGCTGGCGGGCGAATGGTTGGCCGCATCTTCGCCGCTGTTGCCGGCCGCCACCACCACCGTGGTGCCGCGCGCGACCGCGCCGTTGATCGCCAGCTGGGTGGCCGAATCGCAGGGCTCGCCGCCGCCCAGGCTCATGTTGATCACCTCGGCCGGGTTGGTATTGGCCGGCACGCCAGCGACCGTGCCGCCGGAGGCCCAGACGATCGCATCGGCGATGTCGGAGGTGTAGCCGCCGCAACGGCCGAGCACGCGCACCGGCAGGATGGTCGCCTTCGGCGCCACGCCAGCCATGCCCACGCCGTTATTGGTCGCCTCGGCCACGGTGCCCGAGACGTGGGTGCCGTGCCAGGAGCTCTCCTGTGCCACCGAGCCGTCATAGCAGACGTTGTCGGCCTCTTCCCAGTCGCCGTAATCCAGCGCGCCCGGCACGCGGGCATCGGTGGGACGACGCGAGACTTCGGCATCGGTGATGAAGTCGTAACCCTGCAGCAGGTTGCCGGCAAAGTCGGGATGGCCCGGCAGGATGCCGGTATCCAGCACTGCCACCACCACGCCCGCGCCCTGCGACAGATCCCAAGCGGCCGGCGCATTGATGCCGCCGTTGGGGTTGCTCAGATGCCACTGGTACTGCGCGTACAGCGGGTCATTGGGGACCAGTTGCGGGGTCACGTCGGTGGCGGCGACGCTCTTCTTGATGTCGACCGGGCGCAGCATGCGATCGATCTGCACGTCGGCCACGGACGGGTCGTTCTTGAGCTCGACCACCACCTTGTCCACCTGTGCGGTAGTCAGCGTGCTGGACAGCTTGATCAGGTCCGAGCCGATGCCGAGCTTGCGCACATACGTCGCCTTGGCGGCGGCTGCGCTGCTACGTGCGCCGGTGCTGGCACCGACACGGCCGACTGCGGCCTGCACCGCGCTCAGCTTGCTGGCGCGATCGGTCGCAGCAGCCGTGTTGTCGTTGTAGCGCACGATCAGGCGGCTACTGAACGTAGCGCCGGCCGATGCTGCCTGGGTCGGTTCCTTGACCAGCAGTTTCGGGGCAGCAGCGAGCGTGCCCGATGCACCCAGGGCCATCATCAAGATGGCGCCGGTCAGCGGGGAGAGACGGAAATTCTTGTCGATCACGGTGAAATCCTCTTCGTGTTTTTCGTCGATCAGCTGGGAGCGGCTTCCGAACTGCTGCGCAACTGCAATGCAGCGCGCTGCGTTCGATCAGCCACTCCTGGTAAGGCCATCACTCCATCGAATCCGTTGGCCGGCCCAGCCACGGTCCTTGCCCGCCCCCTCAGGCCTTGCTCTGGCGCGGCGGCGCACGGTGGCGCCGCCGCGTGTCATGCAGCAGCGCATTACCAGCCGAAGCCGGCACCCACACCGATCGAACTGTCGTCGCCGCTGAGCGCGCCGCCCACCGTCAGGGTGGCGCGCGGGCTGATCGCACGCTGGTAGCCCACCGACAACGCCGATTCGCCGTTCTGGAAACCAACGCCGGCACCGACGCGGTTCTGCGTGGCGATGCCACCGACGCTGGCGGCCATGTTCAACATCGCCGAGCTCATCGCACCCTGACGATCCAGGCGACGGTTCTGCCGGCGTAGACGCTCTTCGATGTCGCCCTGGTAGGTCTCGAAACTGTCGGCCATCGCGTTGTAGCGGCTGTCGGTATAGCTGTTGGCCGCGGCAACGCCGTTGTCCAGCTGGCCCTTGTTGACCGCATCGGTGGCACGCGTGCCGGCGGCCACATTGGCCACCTGACGCTCGCCACCGACGCTGCCCACCGACACCGTGTTGGCACGATCGGCGACCGAGCCCTGACCCAGGGCGACCGCACCTTGCGCACTGGTACGTGCGCCCTGGCCGATCGCCGTGCCGGAGGCCGCACTGACCTGCGCGCCTTCGCCCATCGCCACCGCATTGGTCGCCACTGCGGCGATCTGCGTATTGGCGCCAACTGCGGTGCTGCCATCGGCATCGACGCGTGCGTTGCTGCCGATCGCAGTGTCGTTGGGGCCATGCGCATACGCGCTGCCGCCGATCGCAGTGCCGGTCACGTGGTTGGCCACTGCGGCGGTGCCCACGGCAGTGGAGCTTGCGGCCGGGGTGATGCTGCCGACCACTGCGGCGGTCGGCGTGCCCTGCACGCTTGCGCCGGTGTCGGCAACGGCGTTGCTCGATGCGCTCACTGCGCTCGTGGCAACCGCAGGTACCGCTGCAGTGCGCAGCGACACCGTACGTGCCGCCGTGCTGGCGGTTGCGGCACCACCGCGTGCATCCAGCTCGGTGACCTTGCTGTCCAACGCGGTCAATGCCGCACCGACGTTGTTGTAGCTGGCGCCCTGGATCACGTAGGTCGGCGCGACGAACACGCCTTGCGCACCGATCGCCGCGCCACCGCCGAGGAAGCTGGCGGCATTGCTCAACGACTGGAACAGCTGGCCGCCGTTGATCGCATCGGTACTGGCACTGGCAATCGCACCACTGCCGACATTGACGATGCGACGCGTGGCCGGGCCGCCGCGGCCGTCGCCGCTACCGACCGAGACCACGTTGGCGTCATAGGTACGCGAGCCCGAGCCCAACGCCACCGAGTCGGCACCACTGGCACCGGCATTGGCACCCAGCGCCACCGCGTTGGCACCGCTCTGGCGCACGAAGGAGTTGTAGCCCAGCGCCACGCCGTTTTCGCCGATGGCATTGGTCTGCCGGCCCATCGCGGTGCTGTTCACGCCGCTGGCGCTGCTGTCCACACCCAGGGCGCTGGCGCCGGTGGCCGAGGCGCGGCTGCCGGAGGCGATCGCCACGCTGCGTGCGCCGCTGGCGGTTGCGCCGGCGCCCGCCGCAGTGGCGCGATCACCGGTTGCGCTGGCCACCCCTTCACCGGTGGTTTGCACCATGCCGTTGGTGGTCTGCACATCGGCGGCCAGGGCATCCAGCTGGCCCTTGTTGACTGCATCGGTCGCCGCCTGGCCGTCGCTGACATTGACGATGCGCCGCGTGGCCGGGCCGCCGCGGCCATTGCCGCTGCCGATCGACACCGTGTCGGCTTCGTAGGTACGCGAACCCGAGCCCAGCGCCACCGAGTCGGCACCGGTCGCGCCGGCATTGGCGCCCAGGGCCACACCATTGACCGCGCTCTGACGCACGAACGAGTTGTAGCCCACCGATACCGCGTTCTCGCCGATCGCGTTAACCTGACGACCGACACCGGTGCTGTTGATGCCGCTCGCCGATGCATCCACACCGACGACGCTGGCACCGACTGCATCGGCGCGGCTGCCGCCACCCAGGGCCAGCGTGTTGTCGGTAAGTGCCGCCGCGCTCTGACCGAGCGCGGTGGCATTGACGCCGTCGGCATACGAGTTCCAGCCGATTGCGGTGGTGTAGTCGGCCGTGGCCCACGCACCCGCACCGAATGCAGCAGCACCGGTGCCGGAGGCACGCGCCGGGATGAAGCCGAAGAACGTGCTGCCGCCGACGGCCACGCTTTCTGCGCCGGTGGCCTCGCTGAATTCGCCGACGGCCACTGCACTTGCGCCGGAGGCCAGTGCGGCGGCACCCACGGCGGTGCTGTAGTCGCTGGACGCAACCGCGCCATAGCCCAGCGCCGACGACAGCCTGCCGCTGGATTCGCTGTAGCCACCGAAGGCTGCGCTGCCGACATTGGAAGCGGTACTGCGGAAACCTGCCGCCGTGGCCTGATTGTCCGACGCCACCGCTTCGCTGCCGAGCGCGGTCGCATAGGTCGAAATCGCCTGCGCGCCGGCACCGTTCGCGGTGGCGCCGACATCGCTGGCCAGGGCATCGCTGCCGACGGCGCTGCTGTTCTCGCCGGTGGCCTGGGCATTGTTGCCCACTGCCGCTGCGCCGATTCCGCTGGCCAGCGCACTCACGCCAACCGCCGTTGCGTTATCGACCACCGCCTGCGCACCGGCACCCAACGCCGTGGCGCCGGTACCGGTGGCATTGGCGCCCTCGCCTGCGGCCAGGGCGTTGTCGCCCTCGACGTAGGCGCCGGCATCGCTGTCATCGCTGCCGCTGGCCTGGAAGTACTTGCTGGTGGATTGCGCGGTTTCGGCAACGGCGTTGAGCTGGTCCAGATTCACCGCATCGGTGCCTTGGATACCGGCGGCCACGTTGGTGATCTGACGCTCGTTGCCGGCACTGCCTACCGAAACCGCAAAGTTGCGATCGGCCACCGAATCGGCGCCCAGGGCCACGCTGCTTTCGCCGGTGGATTCGGCAAAGTTGCCGAGCGCGGTGCTGTTGAGGCCCGGTGCCCATGCCGCGCCGCCGAGCGCGGTGGAGAAGTCGCCGGAGGCTTCGGTCGGCAACAGGCCGAGCAGGGCGCCACCCACCGACACGCTGTTGTAGCCGCTGGCCACGCTGCCCTGGCCGGCGGCAACGCTGTAGTCGCCGGTTGCGGTGGCATCGCCACCCACGGCCACGGTATTGGAGCCGCTGGCGGTGCTGAAATTGCCCAGCGCGGTGCTGTTGAAGCCGGTCGCACTGGAATAGCCGCCCAAGGCGGTGGAGTAGTTGGAGGTGGCCTCGGCACCGAAGCCGAACGCGGCCGCGCTGGTGCCATCGGCCACGCTTTCTGCGCCGACTGCAGTGGCCGACTCGCCACTGGCGCTGGCGAAATAGCCCACCGCGGTGGTTTCGCTGCCATCGGCCACGCTCAACGTGCCGGCGGCCAGGGAACCATCGCCATAGGCACCTGCCGCCGCACCCAGTGCGGTGCTTTGCGCGCCGGCGGCTTCGCTCTCGCCACCCACGGCCACGGCGTAATCTCCGCTGGCCTGACTGAAGGCGCCGTTGGCAATGCTGCCGTAGCCGCTGGCAGCGGCGTTGTAACCGGCCGCAGTGGCGTACTGCGCGGTGGCGCTGGCACCGCTGCCGAGGGCGACGGTGCCGATTGCGGTGGCCTGGCTGCTGGAACCGAACGCGCTGCTGTAATCGCCGTCCGCAGTGGCGTTGGAGCCGGCCGCGGTGGCGTCCTCGCCCTGCGCGTCGGCCGTGCCGGTGCCGGTGCCGGCAAACAGACGCGCAGTGGTTTGTGCGGTTTCGCCGACTGCATTGAGCTGGTCCAGGTTCACCGCATCGGTGCCCTCGGTACCGGCGGCGACATTGGTGATCTGGCGCTCGCCGCCGACCGTGCCCACCGACACCGTGTTGGCGCGGTCGGCAACTGCACCGACGCCGAGCGCAACGCTGTTGTCGACCGAAATGCGCGCGCCGTCGCCGATCGCGATGCTGTCGGCGCCTTCGACGAAGGCCTCGGCGCCCAGTGCGATGCTGCGATCGCCATAGCCGACTGCTTGCGAGCCGATGGCGATCGCACGCCCACCGCCGGCATAGGCGTTATCGCCGATGGCCACCGAGACGCTGCCGCTGGCGGCCGAGGTGATGCCTACCGCGACGCTGCGCGCGCCGTAGGCCGTGCTTTCCGCACCCACGGCGGTGCTGGTATCGCCCCAGGCCACGCTGGCAAAGCCCAGCGCAGTGGATTCGAGACCATTGGCGATGCTTTCGAAACCGATTGCGGTACCGCCACGGCCATTGGCCACGCTGGTGCCGCCCACTGCAGTGCCATAGAAGCCCGATGCCGTGCTGTCGGCACCCACGGCGGTGGCATAGCGGTCGCTGGCAATGCTGTTGAAGCCGAGCGCGGTGGCATTGTTGACATTGGCAACCGCACCGCTGCCAACCGCAGTGGTGTTGACCGCTGACGCCACGCTGCTCGAACCCAGCGCCGTGCTGTAATCCTCATAAGCCGATGCATTGGAACCGGCCGCAACGCTGTCGATGCCCTCCGCAATCGCGGTGCCATCGCCGGTGGCCACGAACGTGCGCGCGGTGGTGGAAGCAACGTCGGACACTGCGGTGAGCTGATCGAGATTGACCGCATCGCTGCCTTCGGTACCGGCGGCGACGTTGGTGATCTGACGCTCGTCGCCCGCCGCACCCACCGACACGGTGTTGGCACGCGCGGCCACCGAGTTGGCGCCCAACGCAACCGAGTTGGCGCCGCGTGCGGTGCTGTAGTAACCCAGCGCCGTGCTCAGCTCACCGCTGGCCCAGGATTCCGGGCCGACTGCCGTGGCACCTTGGCCAGGCGCATAGGCGAAATAACCCACCGCGGTGGCTTCGGTGCCGGAGGCTTCGCTGAGCGTTCCCACTGCCGTGGTGTAGGTGCCCGATGCGATCGCACCGGCGCCGAGCGCGGTGGAGGCTTCGCCGCTGGCCTGGGTCTGCACGAAGAAACCCAGACCGGGAATGAAATCGACCGGACCACCGACAGCGGTGCTGCTGGTACCGCTGGCACTGGTCTGCGTGCCCACGGCGGTGGCGTAATCGCCTGCCGCATTGGCGACCGCACCGAACGCGGAAGACTGCGCACCGGCCGCATACGCACCGACGCCGAACGACGAGGCGGCAAATCCATCGGCATTGGCGCTGGCGCCGACTGCGGTCCCGCCGACGCCGGCGCTGGTGGCGCCGGTGGTGACGGGCACGCCGCCACTGGTGATCAACGGCTCGCCGTCTTCGTCCACTGCAGCACCGCCAACGGCCACGCTGCCGGGGCCGTTGGCCTGCGCGTTGTGGCCGAATGCCGCGCTGTTCTGCCCGGAGGCGAGCGCATTGGCGCCGACCGCAGTGGCATTGTCGGCCACCGCATTGGCACCGGTTCCCAGCGCCGTGGTCGCCGTGCCCACCGCATTGGCGGCATCGCCGGCAGCCAGCGCGCTATCGCCTTCGACATAGGCACCGACGCTGTCTTCGCCAGGGGTCGCCTTGAAGAACGTGGCCGTGTCTTCGGCCACATCGGCCACGTCGCGCAACTGCGCCACGTTGACCGCGTCGGTGGCGTTGATGCCGGCGCTGACGTTGGTGATGCGACGCGTGGCCGGGCCGCCGCGGCCATTGCCGCTGCCGACCGAAACCACATCGTCTTCGTGGGTGCGCGAGCCTGCGCCCAGCGCCACCGAGTTGGCACCTGTCACGCCGGCGTTGGCACCCAGCGCCACGCCGTTTTCGCCGCTCTGGCGTACGAAGCTGTTGTAGCCGATGGCCACCGCGTTCTCGCCGATCGCATTGGTCTGGCGTCCGATCGCGCTGCTGTTGACGCCGCTGGCGCTGCTGTCGGCACCGGTGGCGAGCGCGCCGGTCGCGCTGGCGCGACTGCCGCCGCCGATGGCGGTAGCGTTGGCGGCAGATGCCGACGCGCCGCGGCCGACTTCCACTGATTGCGCCATTGCAGAAAGGGGGATTGCGATGCCGGCGCTACCCAGCGCCAGGGCGATCGCGGCAACCAGGCAACGGCTCTGGCGGCGGTCGATGAATGCGGCGGTGCTCACTGCGCCCGGGCTGTCGCCGCTGGCCAACTCCGATGCCACGGCCCACACGCCTAACGATTTGTTCCAGACCTTGCGATAAATCCGATTCATCGACGCACTGCTCCTGAATGTTGGGACTGGTTTTTTGACGAACACCCACACCATCGCGAGGCCTTTTCGCCGCTGCGATCCCCCGTGGTGATTGGCGCCATGGGCCAAATGGCGGTGCGCGGGAAGCGGCACCCCGGGTAGTCAAAAAGTGAACGCTACCCAACCATAGAACTGAGCAAAGTGTTAACAGCCGTCAAATTGGGCGTCAAGTTTTTGACAGAAAGCGCAACCAAGCGTGCGCGCCATCACACTTCGACCTGCTTTTGTTCGTTTTTTGATAATTCTTTGGAAAACAGCGATCTAGATCATGTCTCGCAAGACATTTCCAAGCTGAATACGCATGTCCGCTGCGGACATGAAAGCCCGCCGGCAGGACGCCGGCAAGCCTGCTTGCGCAAAACCGTGCGCGAAACAGGCCAGAAATCGGACCAGCGCTCGCCGCGCCCACGCCTCGGACCAGCACGGTCGGCGACGGGACCGATCTACCCGCATCACTGCGCCAGAAAACCGACGTCCGCATCGCCTCGCGCTGCCGTGTGTCGGATCACCGGCGCGCCATTGGCACCGGCGATCGCGCCGCTGCCGACATTGACGATGCGGCGTGTGGCCGGACCGCCGCGGCCCTTGCCGGTGCACGTCGACAACCCCTGCCCCCGTCGCTGCGCCAACCCGCGTCCAGCGCCGATGGCGGTTGCCGATTCCCCTGCGGCCGACGCATTGCATTCGATCGCGGCCGCGCCGCGCTCCAATGCCAGGCTTCCGCCGCCAAATGCATTGGTTCCATCGCCCAGGGCATTGCTCGCACTGCCCATTGCCAGCACACCCTGACCATCTGCAAACGCCGGTGCATCGGCATCGGTCGCAGGCGTTGCCGCTGGCGGCCTCGATTTAGTTGAAAATCAAAATCCGATTAAGATCGACGCTACACAGGCCGCATCAGCAGGCGCTTGGACTAAATGCCCAGTAGTTTTCCGATGGTTACTTGAAGTAAACCATGGGTCGACTTCACTAAATGCATTTCATCGCAGCAACGCCGATGCGATCGCAGGTATAGGCCTCATCCGCAACGCCTGCAAAGTGAGAGCGAAAAGTCTCTCAACGGCCGCTGACCATGCTTGAACGCAGTATTCCCCGAATGTCCTGCCGATGCGCACGCTTCGTGCAAGGGACGTCGCTGCTATCGGCAACTGTCGCAGGCAAGCCTGGCTCCGTGAGAGCCTATCTGGTGCTGTCGACCCAGCCGCGGCCGTGCACTTTCTTGCTCATAACGCATCGCACATCGCCACAGCGAGCGCGGCAAGGGGCGAACGACCCGGCACCATCGCAGGCAGTTGCGCAGAGCCGACACCGGAAACGACGACGGCCGTGCGCATCGCTGCACGCGGCCGTCGAATGACACTCTTGCTGCGGCGCTTCAGCTCACGCCGCACAACTTACCATCAACCGCACCAGACCCGCGCATTGCGGAACATACGCAGCCACGGCGCGTCATCGCCCCAGCCGGCCGGGTGCCAGCTCAGGTTTGCCGTGCGCGGGGTGCGCTCCGGATGCGGCATCAAGATGGTGACGCGACCGTCGGTGCTGGTCAGCCCGGTGATGCCGTCCGGCGAGCCGTTCGGATTGAGCGGGTACTGCGATGCCACCACGCCATCGCCGTCGATGAAACGCAGGGCCACGCGGGCAGCCGCCTGATCCACCACGGTATCGAACTCGGCGCGGCCTTCGCCATGCGCCACCGCCACCGGGATCCGCGAGCCGGCCATGCCGCGCAGGAAGATCGACGGTGACTCCACCACTTCCAGCAAGGCGGTACGCGCTTCGAACTGCTCGCTGCGATTGCGCAAAAAGCGCGGCCAATGCTCGGCACCGGGAATGATGTCCCTGAGCTGGCTGAGCATCTGGCAGCCGTTGCACACGCCGAGCGCGAAGGTATCGCTACGCGCGAAGAACGCGGCGAATGCATCGCGCAAGGCGGTCCGCTCCAGGATCGAGGTGGCCCAACCGCGGCCGGCCCCCAGCACGTCGCCGTAGCTGAAGCCGCCGCAGGCGGCAAACCCGGAGAATTGCGCCAGATCCACGCGGCCTTCGATCAGGTCGCTCATGTGCACGTCGAACGCACGGAAACCGGCGCGCTCGAAGTTGTAGGCCATCTCGATCTGTCCGTTGACGCCCTGCTCGCGCAGGATCGCCACCTTGGGCCGCACGCCGGTCGCCACGAAGGGCGCGGCCACGTCTTCGGAGGGGTCGAACACCAGCTTCGGGCGCAAGCCCGGCGCCTGGAAGTCGCGTGCCTGTGCGCGTTCTTCGTCGGCGGTTTCCGGGTTGTCGCGCAGCCTCTGCATGGCGTGCGTCACCGACCACCAGGCATCGAACAAGGCTTCCCAACGCCACTCGGCCAGCACCCGGCCCTGCCCGCTCACGCGGATGCGCGGCGCGCCGGTAGGCCGCGCAATGCGCTGCGCGCATTCGGTCAGGGCATGCCGTTCGACCAGATCGGCGAACGCGGCGCGATCCTCGTTGGCGATCTGCACCACCGCACCCAGTTCCTCATTGAACAGGCTGCGGAATGCATCGTCGCCCCAGGCATCGAGGGTGATATCCAGGCCCTGCCGCGAGGCGAACGCCATTTCGCACAGCGCAGCGAACGCCCCGCCATCGCTGCGGTCGTGATACGCCAGCAGCAGGCCGCTCTCACGCGCCGCGCGGATCAGCTCAAAGAAGCTGCGCAGCCGCTGCGCATCGTCCAGATCCGGCACCTCGCCGCCGAATGCCGGCAACGCCGCAGCGTCTGCATACACCTGCGCCAGCACCGAGCCACCCAGACGCTGCTTGCCGCCACCCAGCCCGATCAACCACAGCTCGCTCTCTTCGTCGCTACGCAACAACGGCGTCAACTGCGTGCGCACATCGCCAACGGGGGCGAACGCGCTGATGATCAGCGAGACCGGTGAAACACTCTTGTGGGTTTCACCGGGAATGGCGAATGGGGAATGGAAAATGGTGGAAGCGGAGGGCTGCGGCGTTTCGCCATTCCCGATTCCCGATTCCCCATTCGCGACAACCCACTGCGCCTGCATCGACAGCGAGTCCTTGCCCACCGGCACGCTCAGTTCCAGCGCCGGGCACAGCTCCATGCCGATCGCGCGCACCGCGTCGTACAGCAAGGCGTCTTCACCGGCGTGTCCGGCGGCGGCCATCCAGTTGGCCGACAGCTTGATGCTGTCCAGCGTCTGCACCGGCGCGGCGCACAGGTTGGTGATCGCCTCGCCCACCGCCATGCGCGCCGACGCGGCGGCATTCAACAACGCCAGCGGGGTGCGCTCGCCGATCGACATCGCCTCTCCGGCGAAAGTGTCGAAGCCGGCCAGGGTGATCGCGCAATCGGCCAGCGGCAGCTGCCACGGCCCGATCATCTGCTCGCGCGCGGTCAAGCCACCCACGCTGCGGTCGCCGATGGTCACCAGAAAGCTCTTGGACGCCACCGTGGGATGCGCCAGGACGCGCAGACCGGCCTGCTGCAGATCCAGCGCGGCGGTCTGCAGCACCGGCCACTGCGGCGCCGGCGGATGCACCGCATCGCGATGCATCTTTGGCGCCTTGCCGAAGAGCACGTCCATCGGCAGGTCGATCGGCAGCGGGGAATCGGGAGTGGGGAATGGGGAATGGGGAGAAGCGAAATCGGCAGCCGGCAGCGTGCTGTCGCCATTCCCGATTCCCAATTCCCGATTCCCGGCGTCGAGGACGCCATAGCCAACCACCAGCCGCTCCTCGGCCGTGGCCACGCCGACGGCGGCAAACGGGCAGCGTTCGCGCGCGCAGATGGCGGCGAATTCGTCCAGGCGTGCCTGTGGTACGCCCAGCACGTAGCGCTCCTGCGATTCGTTGCACCACAGTTCCAGCGGCGACAGCGAGGGGTCGTCGGTGAGCACGCGGCCCAGGTCGATGATGCCGCCCACGCCGGAGTCGTGCAGCAGCTCGGGGATGGCGTTGGACAGGCCGCCCGCGCCCACGTCGTGAAACCAGCGGATCGGGTTGTCGGTGCCCAGCGCCACGCAGCGGTCGATGACCTCCTGGCAGCGGCGCTCCATCTCCGGGTTTTCGCGCTGCACACTGGCGAAATCCAGCGCCTCGGCGCTGTCGCCGGCCGCCACCGAACTGGCCGCACCGCCGCCCAGGCCGATCAGCATCGCCGGGCCGCCCAGCACGATCACCGCATCGCCGGGCTGCAGGCGCAGCTTCTCGACCTGGCTGCGATCGATCGCGCCCAGGCCGCCGGCCAGCATGATCGGCTTGTCGTAGGCGCGGGTCAGGCCCTGACCTTCGGCGAGCTCGAAACTGCGGAAGTAGCCGAGCAGGTTCGGCCGGCCGAACTCGTTGTTGAACGCGGCGCCGCCGAGCGGGCCGTCGAGCATGATGTCCAGCGCCGGGGCCATGCGCGGGTTCAGCGCGCGCGGCGCTTCCCATGGCTGCGGCAGGGTCGGGATGCGCAGGTGCGACACCGTGAACCCGGTCAGCCCGGCCTTGGGCTTGCCGCCGCGGCCGGTGGCGCCTTCGTCGCGGATCTCGCCACCGGCACCGGTGGCGGCGCCGGGAAACGGCGCGATCGCGGTCGGGTGGTTATGCGTTTCCACCTTGATCGCAAACGCCGACGGCAGCACCGCCTCGGCGCGGTACTCGCCGCTGGCCGGATCCGGCCGATAGCGCGCGGCCGGCACGCCTTCCACCACCGCCGCATTGTCGCTGTAGGCAGACAGGGTGTGCTGCGGGGTCTGCTGGTGGGTGTGCTTGATCATGCGGAACAGCGAGCGTTCCTGCGGCTTGCCGTTGATGGTCCAGCTGGCATTGAAGATCTTGTGCCGGCAGTGCTCGGAGTTGGCCTGGGCGAACATCATCAACTCGACATCGGCCGGGTCGCGGCCCAGCTCGGCGAAGCGTTCGCGCAGGTAGTCGATCTCGTCCTGCGCCAGTGCCAGACCGAGGTCGCGGTTGGCCTGTTCCAGCGCCGCCAGCGGCACGCGCTGCAACTGTCCGCGATCGGGCACGTTAAACAGCGCCTCGGCGGCCGCGGCCGAGCCGAGCAGCGACTGCGTCATCGGGTCGTGCAGCAGCTTGGCCACGGCGGCCTGGATCGCTTCGTCGGCCGGCCAGCCGGCCAGATCGATGCGGGTACCGCGCTCCACGCGCTGGATCGGCTGTCCGGCCCCGCGCACCAGTTCGGTGGCCTTGCTCGACCACGGCGACAAGGTGCCCAGACGCGGTACCACATAGCGCGAGGAGGCGTCCTCGGCCCGCGGCGCGGGGGCGGCTTCGGCCTGCAGGATCCGCTGCAAGGTGGCCTGATCGGGCGCTTGCCCGGCCTCGGCGCGGATGAAGTACACGTGCCAGGCGCCGGTGATGCGCAGCGCGGGAACGAGGGTTTGCAGGCGGGTTTCGAGCCGAGCGCGGCGGAACGGCGAAAGGGCAGAAGCGCCCTCGAGGACCATCATGTCCGGGGAACCGTGTCAGAAACGGGGCTGCAGATTGTAACGGAGCTGATGCGCCGGCGCCGGACCCGGCGTGGGTGGGCCGCCAATCCATGCGGTGATCATCGGCACAGCCCGGGCCGGATGCGGCGCGTTCCGGCCGATGCGGCAACGGCGAAGGCGGATGGCGATGCCAGCAGGGATTGTCGCGTCCACCTGTCTTTGGGCCGGTCTCCGCGCGGTGGCGACGTCCGCAGTGCTGGCACTGCCGGTCCACCGCCGCTCTCACCCTATAAACCATGCAGCCGGCCCGACCCTGAAACGCAAGAGGCCGGAATGCATGCGCATTCCGGCCTCCTGATCGATCACACCGACCGCCGCAGCGGCCCGCATCCCGGCGCCGCTGTCGGATACCTCAGCGGCTGCCGCCGGCAGTGGTGACCGCGCGCTTTTCCAGCGCCTCACGCAGCTGCGCCGGCGGCAGGTAGCCACCGAGCTGAGTGCCGTCCGGCGCAAAGATCGCCGGGGTGCCATTGACGCCCAGACGCTGGCCCAGCGTGTACTCCATCGACACCGGGTTCTTGCAGTCCTTGGCATTCACCGGCTGCCCGGACTTGGCCGCGGTCAGCGCCTGCTTGCGGTCGGCCGCGCACCACACTGCGATCATTTCCTTGTGGTCCTGGCTACCCAGGCCCATGCGCGGAAATGCCAGATATTCCACCGCGATTCCCTGCTTGTTGAGCTCGCCGATCTCGCTGTGCAGCTTGCGGCAGTAACCACATTCCACGTCGGTGAACACCGTCACGGTGTACTTGGGATTTGCCGGCGCAAATACGATGCGGTCGGCCTTGGGCACGGTCTCCAGCTGCTTGCGGCGGTAGGCCAACAGACCCGGGCTGGCAGCGAACTGCTTGTTCTGGATGTCGAACGGCTGCGCCTGGATCAGGTAACGGCCGTCGTCGCTGACGTACAGCACCTGCCCGCCGACCACCACCTCACGGAAACCGGGAAACGGCGCGGCGCCGATGTAGTCCGGCTTGAAGTCCGGATCCAACGCCTTGAGCGCGACGCTCACACGCTGGTCCACATTGCCCGAGGCGGCGGGGGCGGCGGCGGCTGGCTTGGCGCCGGCGTTGCTTGCCGCAGGCTGCGAGGACTGCGCGCAGGCGGTAAGGCTGATTGCGCCCAGCAGCGCGGCGATGGCAAGACGATACATTCACGCATCCAGTGGAATGGGGTGCCGGGATTCTCGCACAGCGCAGATGAAGCCAGGCAGCCAGCAGGCCGGCCTGTCTGCTGGCTGAGCCGCTGAATGGACCGCCGCCTCGGCCGAAGCCGCACCGCCGCTGCCTCTGCGGCCGCAGTCAGCCGCGCGGATGATGGGTGGCGTGCAGCTTCTGCAGGTGCTGACGGGCCACCAGCGTGTAGATCTGCGTGGTGGACAGCGAGCTGTGACCGAGCAGCATCTGCAGCGCGCGCAGGTCCGCGCCGTGGTTGAGCAGATGGGTGGCAAAGCTGTGCCGCAGCCCGTGCGGGCTGACCGTGGCGGGATCGATTCCGGCCACCGCCGCATAGCGTTTGACCAGCGCCCAGAACTGCTGGCGGCTGGGCGGCTGACGCGCTGCATCGATGAACAACGGCACCTGCCCGTCTACTGCCGCCACCGCCTTGTGGCTGGCCAGCAGCGGGCGCGCCTGGCTCAGATATCGCTCCAGCCAATGCTGCGACTCCTCGCCCAGCGGTACCAGCCGCTCCTTGCTGCCCTTGCCGGTGACCCGCAGCACGCCCTGGCGCAGGTTGACCCCCACCGCCGGCAGGTTGACCAGTTCGCTGACCCGCAGGCCGGCCGCATACATCAGCTCGAGCATCGCACGGTCGCGCAGGCCCAGCGGCGTGTCGATCTCGGGCGCGGCCAACAGCGCCTCGATCTGCGTCTCGGTCAGCGCCTTGGGCAGCGAGCGCGGCAGGCGTGGCGGGTCCAGCAATGCGGTGGGGTCGTCGCTGCGCACGCCATCGCGCAGACACCGCCCATAGAACGCACGCAGGGTCGACAACAACCGGGCATTGCTGCGCGGCGAATAACGCGCCTCGGTGCGCCAGCGCAGATAGTCGAACAACACCGCGCGATCGACCCCCAGCAGGCCGCCGCCACCGTCGCGCCAACGCGCCAGCCCTTCCAGATCGCGCCGGTAGCTGTCCAGGGTCTGCCGCGCCACGCCCTGCTCGGCCCACAACCGCTCCAGGAAGCGTTCGATGGCGGCGGCATCGGCGGCCTGCACCGGTGGCAGGTGTTGCGCCAGTTGGCGACGTTCGGCAGGACTGCTGGCTGACATCGCAACAGCATAGAGCGTGGCATGCGTGTTGCGGCGCGCCGTGTTGGCCAGGCGCGGGATTGCCGCAGCGCGACGTTGCCCGATCGCCTGCGCCGGCTATGCTCGCGGCATGACCTCGCCCCCTTCACCGCGCAGCGCGCGACCGCCCGCCCTGGTGGTCTGGCGCCTGCTGGCCCTGTGCTACGACGCCTGGCCGGTCCTCGCGCTGTGGATGCTGATCTCTGCCGCGTTCACGCTGGGGTTCACGCTTGCCGGGCACCCGGCTCGCGAAAACATCGCCCCCTTCAGCGGCTGGCAATGGCTGTTGTGGCTGTGTTGCTGGATCGCTGCCGGGGTGTACGCCACCGTCAGCTGGCGACGTGGTGGCCAGACCCTGGGCATGCGCCCATGGCGGTTGTCGCTGGTCGGTCCGCAAGCCTCCTGGCGTGCGCTCTGGATCCGCTATACCGTCGGTACGCTGTCGCTGGGCTTGGCTGGCGCAGGGTTCTGGTGGGCCTGGCTGGATCGCGATCGCTTGGCCTGGCACGACCGCGCCAGTGGCACCCGGCTGCAGCGCACCCCAAAGCGCTGAAACGGTCAGGCCGGCCCCTTGCCGCTCTCTACGGCAGGCGACGTTGGAGTGCGGCCGTCATGCGGAGTACTGACCGCCCAGAGGCGCGAAGCGGTAACCGCTGCTCAGAGCAGGCAGAGCACGGTTCCGAAGACGCTGAACCGACCCATCGGCGTCAGCTGCTGCGCCGTCGGAACAACCACGCCGACACACCCAGCATCACCATCGGCGGCAGCGCGTAGGCGATGCGGTAATCCAGCTTGAGCGCGCCGGCCATGCGGCCGAAGAACAGCTGCAGCAGCCAGAACCCCAACGCGAACAGGATGCCCAGGAACAGGCGCTTGCCCAGGCCGCCGCTGCGCAGCGAACCGAACGAAAACGGAATCGCCGCCAGGCACAGTGCCAGCACGTTGAGCGGATAGAACCAGCGGCTCCAGTACTGATCTTCGTAATCGCGTGCGTCCAGGCCGTTGCGGCGACGGTACTCGATGCTCTGTTCCAGATCGCGCGCGGACAGGTTGCGCGGTTTGGCCAGCCCGGCCGCCAGCGCTGCAGGGCTCAGCTGCGATTGCCAGGGCAGTTCGGGGAAGGTTTCGCGCTGCACCGAGCGGTCCTGGAAGGTATCGCGTCGCACCTGGCGCAGCGTCCAGGTCCCGTTGCGGTTCTCGGCCAGCCCCGCATAGGTCAGCTGCTGCAGACGGCCACTGGCATCGAGGTGATACAGCCGCACGTCGTGCAGATCCAGCGCGGTGCCGCCGTCATCGAGCAGCTTCTCTTCGCCGCTGAGCGCATTGAGGAAGGTGTCGCCTTCGCGCGCCCACAGGCCGGAATAGCGTGCCATTGCCATGTTGCTGTTGTAGCGGGCGCTGGTTTTCAGGGTATCGGCCTGGTTCTGCGCCCACGGCCCCACGGTCTCGCCGCTGATCACCATGGTGGCGGTCAGCAGCGCCATGGCGGCCACTACCGAGGCCGACATGCGCTTGCGCGACACGCCGAGCGCGCGCAGTGCGGTGAGCTCGGACGTCGCCGCCAGCTGGCCCAGGCCCATCAAGGCGCCGATCACCGCCGCAGTGGGGAACAAGGTGTAGGCCCGACGAGGCACCGTGTAGGCCACATACGCGATCGCATGACCGAAGGTGTAAGTCCCCTGGCCGATGCTTTTGGCCTCGCTGGCAAACGCGTTGACCAGGTCCAGGCCCAGCAACACCGCCCATGTCAGCAGCACGGTGAACAGCACCGCACGCCCGATGTACCAATCATGCACCCGCGGCATCAGCCTCATGCGCGCACCCTCGGCCGACGCACGCGGCCATCGCGTGCATACGCCCAGATCGCCACTGCCAGCAGCGGCAGGGTCAGCCACCACAGCCCGAGCGCGGCCGGCGTCTTGCCGTTGGCGATCCACTGGGTGCCGACGATCATCAGATTGGTGCCCACCATGTAAGCCAGGAAGGCCAGCATGATCCGGCCATACCGCTGCTGCCGCGGTGCGCTGCGCGACAGCGGCAGGGTCAGCAGCGCGAAAGCAAGCGCCAGCAGCGGTGGCGCCAGGCGTTCATGCAACTGCGCGCGCGCGGCGGGGCGCTGGTCCGACAGCAACTGCGTGGTCCACATCACTTCCGGATCGTTGGCATCGTGCACCTGGGTCCGGTCGGGCAAGGCCACATCGTTGCTGGCGAACTTCATCAGGCGGTAGTCCAGGGTGTTGCCGGCGGCCGGGCCTTCGATGCGGTAGCCGTCCTCCAGGCGCAGATAACGGTCGGCCTTGCCTTCGAAGAACATCGCGCCGCGGTCGGCGGTGACCACATCGATGCGGTCGTCCTTCTGGCGCTGCATGAAGACCTTGCCCAGGCCCTTGCCGTCGGCCGAGATCGTGGTCAGGTAGACCACCCCGCCGCCGGACAGCGGAGTGAACTTGCCCGACTCCAGGCCGGCCATCACGATGCTGCGGTTGGCGTCTTCCAGCATGGTCTCGGCGGTGCGGCTGGCCCAGGGGCCCAGCCACAGCGAGCACAGCCCGATCACCACCACCACCGGCACCACCAGCATCAGCATCGGCCGCAACATGCGCCGCGGGCCCACACCGATGGCGGTAATGACGGCCATTTCTGAATCGCGGTACAGCCGCGCCAACGCCAGTAACAGCCCCAGCATCAACGCCAGTGGCAGGATGATCGGCAGATACGCCACAAATTGCAGGCCCACCTGGGACAGCAGCAAGCGAGCAGGGATGCGGCCGTCGGCGATATTGCCGAGGATATCCACCAGCACACCGCCCACGCTGACGACCAGCAGCACGATCAGGGTGGCCAGGAAGCTCTGGGTGAAATCGCTAAGCAGGTATCGATCGAGCTTCGGCATGGGGTGGGCTTGTTTTAAACTCTCGGATTCGTTCGCGGCGGCGCCAGCCTAGTCCGGTTGGCGTAAACAGCCCGCGATTGTACGGATTTGCCTACGGAATCTGATCAATGGCCCTGCAATTCACCCTGAACCAAGACGCGCCGGCAAGCGCCGCCGTCGACTGCATCGTGGTTGGCGTGTTCGCCGACAAGACCCTGTCGCCCGCCGCCCAGGCGCTGGACAGCGCCAGCCAGGGCCGTCTGACGGCCCTGGTGGCACGTGGCGATGTGGCTGCCAAGACCGGCAGCACCAGCCTGCTGCACGACCTGCCCGGTGTCGCCGCCCCGCGCGTGCTGGTGGTCGGCCTGGGCGAAGCCGGCAAGTTCGGCGTGGCGCCGTATCTCAAGGCGGTCGGCGACGCGACCCGCGCGCTGAAGACCGGCCCGGTCGGCACCGCCCTGCTCACCCTGACCGAATTGCAGGTCAAGGCGCGCGATGGCGCCTGGAACATCCGCCAGGCCATCATCGTCAGCGACCACGCCGCCTACCGTTACACCGCCACGCTGGGCAAGAAAAAGGTCGACGAGACCGGCCTGACCACGCTGGCGATCGCCGGCGACGACGCCCGTGCACTGGCCGTGGGCGTGGCCACCGCCGAGGGCGTGGAGTTCGCCCGCGAGCTGGGCAACCTGCCGCCGAACTACTGCACCCCGGCCTATCTGGCCGAGACCGCCGCCGCATTCGCCGGCAAGTTCCCCGGCGCCGAGGCCGAGATCCTGGACGAGACGCAGATGGAGTCGCTCGGCATGGGCTCGCTGCTGTCGGTGGCGCGTGGCTCGGCCAACCGCCCGCAGCTGATCGTGCTGAAGTGGAACGGGGGCGGCGATGCGCGGCCCTACGTGCTGGTCGGCAAGGGCATCACCTTCGACACCGGCGGCGTCAACCTCAAGACGCAGGGCGGCATCGAGGAAATGAAGTACGACATGTGTGGCGGCGCCAACGTCATCGGCACCTTCGTGGCCACGGTCAAGGCCGAGCTGCCGATCAACCTGGTGGTGGTGGTGCCGGCGGTGGAGAACGCCATCGACGGCAATGCCTATCGCCCCTCCGATGTGATCACCAGCATGTCCGGCAAGACCATCGAGGTCGGCAATACCGACGCCGAAGGCCGCCTGATCCTGTGCGATGCGCTGACCTATGCCGAGCGCTTCAACCCCGAAGCATTGGTGGACGTGGCCACGCTGACCGGCGCCTGCATGGTGGCGCTCGGCCACCAGACCGCCGGCCTGATGAGCAAGCACGACGACCTGGCCAACGAACTGCTGGCCGCCGGCGAGCACGTGTTCGACCGCGCCTGGCGCCTGCCGCTGTGGGACGAATACCAGGGCCTGCTGGATTCCACCTTCGCCGACGTCTACAACATCGGCGGCCGCTGGGGCGGCGCGATCACCGCCGGCTGCTTCCTGTCGCGCTTCACCGAGAACCAGCGCTGGGCGCATCTGGACATCGCCGGCGTCGCCAGCGACGAAGGCAAGCGCGGCATGGCCACCGGTCGCCCGGTCGGGCTGCTGACCCAGTGGTTGCTGGATCGCGCCAAAGGTGGGAATTGAAAATCGGGAATAGGGAATCGTGAAAGCCCTTTCCTTTCAGGCACCGCCGCGACCTTCGAGGTCGCGGCGGTGCCGTGACCATTCCCAATTCTCCTCTCCCGAATCCCTGCCCTGATGCCCCGTGCCGACTTTTACCTGATCGCCAAACCGCGCTTCCTCAACGAACCGCTGCGGCTGGTCTGCGAGCTGGCGCGCAAGGCCAACGACGCCAATCTGTCCACGCTGATCCTGGCGCGCGACGCCGCGCAGGCCGAGGCATTGGACGACCTGCTGTGGGCATTCGACGACGAGGCCTACATCCCGCACCAGATCGCCGGCACCGACGAGGAAGACGAACTGGCACCGGTACTGATCGCCTCACCGGAGTTCGATGCGCCCTCGCGCCCGCTGGTGATCAACCTGCGCGACGATCCCTACCTGGGCGCCTGCGACCGCGTGCTGGAAGTCGTGCCGGCCGACCCCGCCGCCCGCGAACCGCTGCGCGAACGCTGGAAACAGTACAAGGCCCTGGGCCTGGAACTGACCAAGTACGACATGTGAATCGGGAATGGGGAATCGAGAATTGAACGTCGACTACCCCGTAGACCTTCACTTTTCAACACGCCTGCTTTCCCCATTCCCTATTCCCGACTCTCCATTCCCCGCCTTATGACCACCCTCGCCTCCAGCTACGAACCCTCTTCCTTCGAATCGCGCCTGTACGCGCAGTGGGAGGCTGCCGGTTATTTCGTGCCGTCCGGCAAGGGTGAGCCATACACCGTGCTGCTGCCGCCGCCGAATGTGACCGGGACGCTGCACATGGGCCATGCGTTCCAGCAGACGCTGATGGATGCGTTGGTGCGCTATCACCGCATGCGCGGTTTCGACACGCTATGGCAGGTGGGCACCGACCATGCCGGCATCGCCACCGAGATGGTGGTGTCGCGCAACCTGGCCCTGGAAGGCAAGGGGGACACGCGCGACTCGCTGGGGCGCGAAGGCTTCATCGCCAAGGTATGGGAATGGAAGGCCGAATCCGGCGACACCATCGAGCGCCAGATGCGCCGGCTGGGCACCTCCAGCGACTGGTCGCGCAGCACCTTCACCATGGACCCGCAGCCGTCGGCCGCAGTCAACGAAGCCTTCGTGCGCTGGTACGAGCAGGGCCTGATCTATCGCGGCCAGCGACTGGTCAACTGGGACCCGGTGCTGAAGACCGCGATCTCCGACCTGGAAGTGGAAAACGTCGAAGAAGACGGCTTCCTGTGGTCGATCCGCTACCCGCTGGCCGATGGCGTGACCTACGAGCATGTCGAACACGATGCCGACGGCGTCGAGACGCTGCGCGAAACCCGCGATTATCTGGTGGTCGCCACCACCCGCCCGGAGACCATGCTGGGCGATACGGCGGTAATGGTGCATCCGGAAGACCCGCGCTACGCCACGCTGCACAGCGCCGGCATCGTGCTGCCGCTGACCGGCCGGCGCGTGCCGGTGATCACCGACGATTATGTCGACCGCGGCTTCGGCACCGGCGTGGTCAAGGTCACGCCTGCGCATGACTTCAACGATTACCAGGTGGGCGTGCGGCACGACTTGCCGCTGATCAACCTGTTCACCGTCACCGCCACCATCAACGAGAATGCGCCGGAGCGTTATCGCGGTCTGGACCGCTACGACGCACGCAAGCTGGTGCTGTCCGAACTGGAAGACCTGGGCGTATTGGTCGAAACCAAGCCGCACAAACTGCAGGTGCCGCGCGGCGATCGCACCGGCCAGGTGATCGAGCCCTATCTCACCGACCAGTGGTTCGTGAAGATGGACGCGCTGGCCAGGCGCGGGCTGGAGCTGGTCGAGAGCGGCCAGGTCAAGTTCGTGCCGCCGAACTGGATCAACACCTATCGCCACTGGATGGAGAACATCCAGGACTGGTGCATCAGCCGTCAGCTGTGGTGGGGGCATCGCATCCCGGCGTGGTTCGACGAGGCCGGCAAGTGCTATGTCGGCCATGACGAAGCCGAGGTCCGCGCGAAACACGGCCTGGGTGCCGACGTCACGCTGCACCAGGACAGCGACGTGCTGGAAACCTGGTTCTCCTCGCAACTGTGGCCCTTCTCCACGTTGGGCTGGCCGGATGCGAACGCGATGGCCGAGCGCGGCTTCGAGCGCTATCTGCCGTCGTCGGTGCTGGTCACCGGCTTCGATATCATCTTCTTCTGGGTGGCGCGCATGATCATGGCCACCGACAGCTTCACCGGCCAGGTGCCGTTCCGCGATGTCTACATCACCGGCCTGATCCGCGATGCGCAGGGCCAGAAGATGTCCAAGTCCAAGGGCAACGTGCTCGATCCGCTGGACATCATCGACGGCATCAGCATCGAAGACCTGGTGGCCAAGCGCACCAACGGGCTGATGCAGCCGCGCATGGCCGAAAAGATCGAAAAAGCCACGCGCAAGGAATTCCCGGACGGCATCATCGCCCACGGTGCCGACGCGCTGCGCTTCACCATCGCCGCACTCGCCACGCATGGCCGCGACATCAAGTTCGATCTCGGCCGCGCCGAAGGCTACAAGAACTTCTGCAACAAGCTGTGGAACGCCACGCGCTTCGTGCTGATGAACACGCGCCCCGGGGATCCCGCGGCCGCGGAAGCGACAGACGCG
The DNA here is from genome assembly GCF_014199025.1 of Xanthomonas sp. CFBP 8152. NCBI lineage: Bacteria > Pseudomonadati > Pseudomonadota > Gammaproteobacteria > Lysobacterales > Lysobacteraceae > Xanthomonas > Xanthomonas sp. CFBP 8152. Next base: position 352,897 of record NZ_JACHNO010000001.1, on the reverse strand, counting down.
TCGCCACGCGCCCGGGGGGCAAACCATGCGGACGCCGCCTCGCATCCGGACTCGGGCAAGCATGTGCCGGTCACCGATGCAGAAAAGTGGATCCTGGTGCGGCTGGACAAGGTCAGCGCCGAAGCCGAGGCGCACTACGCCGCCTATCGATTCGACCTGCTGGCGCAGTGCCTGTACGAGTTCGCCTGGAACGAGTTCTGCGACTGGTTCCTGGAGCTGACCAAGCCGGCGTTGAACGGCGACGACGCCCACGCCGCCGACAGCACCCGCCGCACCCTGCTGCAGGTCCTGGAAGCGCTACTGCGCCTGCTGCACCCGCTCATCCCATTCGTCACCGAAGAACTGTGGCAGCAGGTCGCACCGCGCCTGGGCATCACCGCCACCACGATCTCGTTGCAGGCATTCCCGCAGGCCGGCGATATCGACACCGCGCGCTACGCCGGCGCAGAGGCCGATGTCGAATGGTTGAAGTCGATGGTGTCGGCACTGCGTCGTGTGCGCAGCGAGTTGAACGTGCCGCCGTCCAAGCAGGTGCGCCTGCTGCTGCAGGCAGGAACTGCCGACGATCGCGCCCGTGTTGGCCGCTTTGCCTCGCAGCTGTCGTTCCTGCTCAAGCTCGAAGCGATCGACTGGCTGGAGGCCGGCCAGGACACCCCGCCGTCGGCCACGGCCATCGTCGGCGAGCTCACCCTGCTGGTGCCGCTGCAAGGCCTGGTCGACATGGACGCCGAACGCACGCGCCTGGACAAGGAAATCAAGCGCGTGGAAGGCGAGATCGGCAAGTGCAACGGCAAGCTGGGCAACGCCACCTTCGTGCAGAACGCACCGGCCGTCGTTGTCGAGCAGGAGCGCGCGCGCCTGAACGACTGGACCACGCAACTGACCGGCCTGCGCGAACAACGCGCCAAGATCTAGCGCCGCCACAACGCACAACGCCCGCAGTGTTGCGGGCGTTGCGGGAAGCGGTGCAACGCGGCAGGCATCGCAGCGTTGCGAGTGGCAGACGCCTTACAGCTTGCCTGCGCCGGCCTTTGCCTTGACGTCCGCAGCGACCTTGTCGGCCGACAGCAGGCTATAGGCATACGGTGGGGTCCAGCCGATGGTGGTATTCCACGAGCAGGTCAGCACCTTGCCGTTGAGCAGCGAGCCCTGGTCGCGGTACACGCTGCCGCCGTAATCGGCCGCAATCTTGTCGCAGCCGCTCACCCCGCTGATGTCGAACACGTTGCGCTCGGAAAAGATCTTCGACTCCTTGCCCACGCCATGTGCGTAAGAGAACGGATAGACCTTATTGCTGGTGCTGCCGACGTGGTAATTGTTGTACAGATGCACCTGACCGAAACGCACACGCGGTGCGCGCGCGGAGATGTTCTCGAACAAGGTGTTGTGGATGGTCACCTTGAGCTTGCCGCTGTCGGTGCTGGAGGCGCTGTCGCTGGAGCCGATCAGGTCGTTCTTCTCGTGCGATTTGAACGCCGAATAGGAAATGGTGACGAAGTTGGCGCCCTTCTTGACGTCCATCGCCCCGTCGTGATGCTGCTTGGGGCGGCCGTTGGCAGTACCGTTCTGATCGTCGGTGCGGCGACCGTCGGTGAAGGTGACATGGTCCACCCACACATTGGTTGCGCCCTCGACCGTGAGGCCATCGTATTCGGCATTCCAGTTGCCGGCGCTGCCGTCATCCGGATCCCAGACCGGCTCCGGATCCCATGGATTTTCGATGGTGAGGTTGCGGATGATGACGTCGTTGGCCTTGACGTAGAAATAGCCTTCGCGGATCTCCGCGTTGCCGGTGATGCCGATCAGCGTGGTCTTGGTCGGAATGTCCAGGCGCGCGCGGGCCTTCATATCCGAGGTCGTGGTGTACGGCTTGCCTTCGCTGACATCGATGATGCCGCTGATCTTGATGATGCGCCCGTTGCTGCCCACGCTGGCTTTGAGCGCGCTCTTCAATTCTGCGGCAGTCTTGACCGTGTAGATGTTGGCAGCTGCCGCTTTGGAGCCGCCCTTGGTCCCACCGTTCTGTGTCGCCCAACCGGTGGTTGCAACTTCCAGCGCAGGATCGGCACAGGCAACGCCAACGACCAGCAACGACCCGACAAACAGCGACGCGGCGGCCGCCGTTGAGAATTTCGGCTTCATCTTGATGTCTCCCTCGGATGGGTTCGATGCGCCGCGCGGCGGCACACCCCTCGTCTAGCAGGCGCGGAACATACTTTTCATCTCTGTAATGTTCAGTTCCGCGGCATCGATACTAGGAGCATCGCATTGGCTTGTATCTAGCCGATGCATCGATGTGCACGCGTAGTCACGCAAACGGTTGCGAGACACGCAAGAGAAGACAAAACGCTGCAACCAAGACAGATGGAGACAGGCCCAGGGACACTGCAGCGCAGCATGACCTGCCTTGCAACGCAGGCAGTCACAGGTCCAGCACGGTGTGCCAGCACGACCACATGCCTGCATGTGCTTTTTGACGCGCATAGCGGCTGCAATGCGAGCTATCGCCATCACGCGGCGTCTCGCGCGTTTGGACGCAACCGATCGCGCCATTGAAAAAGTAAAATGCAACATGGCGAAAGAATCACCATGCCGCGTACAAGCGCGTCATGGCAGATGACGGCGCGCAAGTGGCCGACTCACACGAGGCGGCAGAAAAAATGTGCGCCGTGTTGCGATCGATTGCAGCGACGCGCAAGGGCGTTGCTCACGGCACGCGCGATTGCCTGTTTACCTGATCGTACTTTGTAACGAACAAGCCGCACTCGCTGCGAAACAGGGAAGCACCGGAGCCGTCGTCCGCCCGCGACGCCGGGGCTTGGGGTGGCGTGTTCAGGTCGCGATCCCCGTCACCAATGCAACCGCGTGGCATGTATCAGGCAAATCATGCTGTTCAAGCCCGGTGCGCGTGAACGCTCCCATCAGCAACGACTGATGGCGCTCAGGAAAACCCTTCGAAGGACAACTCGATCGCCATCACCAACGCATCTTCGCGACCGGTGTTGGAGGGGTAGTAGCGGGGGCGCCGCCCGATTTCGTTGAAGCCTTCGGAGTGATACAGCGCGATCGCCGACGGATTGGACGGGCGCACTTCCAGAAACGCGCGCCGCGCACCGCGATCGCAGGCTCCCTTGATCAGCGCGCGCAACAGCACCCGGCCATGCCCCTGGGATTGCGCCTCCGGTGCGATGCAGACATTGAGCACGTGCGCCTCGTCGGCGGCGATGCTGATCACCCCGTAGCCAATGACCTGGCCCCCCTGCTCCATCACCCAGCCCGGATAGCCGGCCTGCAGGCAGTCGCGAAAGATGCTGCGCGTCCACGGAAACGGATAGGCGCGATGTTCGATGTCCATCACCACATCCAGATCGCTCTCGCGCATGGCGCGCAGCGAGGTGTGCAGCGGCGCGTTCAAGGCGCTCATGCCGGGTCCTGTCGCCGCCGCAGCGCGCGCAGTTGCGGCCACAGCGCGCGCTTGGCCGCCGGATTGCCGCGCAGCTCGGCCAGCGGCCAAGACGCCATCAAGGCTTGCGTATTCGGATCGCCCGGGTTGCAGCCGGAGGCGCGCAGCAACGCCATCTGCAGGCGATCGGGCAGGCCAACCCGGCTGCGCCGCTGCGGCGCTGTCGATGATGCAGTCGTGACCGTCGGCGGCGCGTCGGCCGGCGCCGCCGGAGCGCTGCGACGGAACACAGGCGGTGCCGCAGGCGCCGGCATTGATGGCGTGCGCTCCATGCGCGGCGGTGCCGCTGCCGGCGCGCGTTCGATCGTCTCGTCAGGCGCCGCCGCGTCCACGGTATCGCGGTCCAGATACACGGTGTGCCCCAACGCCTGCAGATACGACACCTGCAAATCGGACCACATCGGCTCTGAGGCCAATTGACTCATGGCAGCTCGGGCGTACGCCGCCAGCGCCGCCACAGCCACATCGCCGGGCCGGACAGCGCATACAGCACGCCGATCACCAGCAGCGAACGGGCCAGATCGATCACCAGCAACGCGATCACCACCGTGGCGATCGCCAGCGCCAGGAACGGCACACGGTCGGCACGCGGCCCACGCGCGCCGCCCTTGAAACTCCAGAACCGGATGCGGCTGACCATCAGCAAGGCCGCTACCACGGTGACCGCCAGCGCCAGATAACGCAGCTGCTCGCCATCGAAGCCCAGGCTGTCGTCGGCAAAGGCCCAGACGAAGGACATCATCAAGCCGGCAGCGGCCGGGCTGGCCAGGCCGATGAACCAGCGCTTGTCGACCACGCCCACCTGCGTGTTGAAGCGCGCCAGGCGCAGCGCCGCGCAGGCCGCATACAGAAACGCGGCCGACCAGCCGACCCGGCCCATCACGTTGCTGTCGTACTTCAATGCCGACAGCGACCAGTGATACATCACCAGCGCCGGGGCCATGCCGAAGCTCACCAGGTCGGCCAGCGAGTCGTACTGCACGCCGAATTCGCTGCTGGTATTGGTCAGGCGCGCCACCCGGCCGTCCAGCCCGTCCATCACCGCAGCCACAAACACCGCCATGGCGGCCTGGACGAACTGCCCGTTGGCGGCGGCGATGATGGCGTAGAAACCGGAAAACAGCCCGGCGGTGGTGAACAGGTTCGGCAGCAGGTAGATCGTGCGCGAGCGCGGGGGCGGTCTCATCTCATCCATCCGGCAAGTGTAGGGCCTGAGGTCCGTCAGGCGGTAGCGCGCCTGCATCGTGCGTGCGTGCCAGCGGCATCACTTGCCAGCGCGGGCCGCGGATGCTGCAATCGCCGCGGGAATCATCCAGGGGAAGCCACATGCACCTGTCGTCCGGGCTTTGCGCCCTGTTGCTGCTGGTCAGCACCGTCGCCGGCGCGACCGATCTGTATAAATGGAAGGACGCCAAGGGCGTCACCCACTACACCGAAACCCCGCCACCGACCGGCCAGCGCTACGAAGCACGCCGGATCGATGCGCGCAGCGGCACGGCCGCCATCGCCGCGCCGGAAACCGCCACACCCGAATCGGCCGACTGCCTGACCGCCCGCCGCAACCTGGAACTGCTCAGCGGCAAGGGCGAGGTCACCATGGGAGCCGGCGCCGACGGCAAGCCCGGCACCCCGCTGGACCCGGATGCCCGCGCGGCGCAGCGCAATCTCGCCGAGGCGGCCGCCAAGGCCTATTGCAAGCCGGCAGCGAGCGGCAATCCGGCCAGCTGAGCCGGCCCGCGACCGGCCACATGTCGGTCCACCCGGCCGGCGCCACTGACCGGCAGGGCGCGAGACTGGCAAACTATGGGCTTTCCGCCCAAGCGAAGCCCGATGCGTCTTTCCCAGTTCCACCTGCACACCACCAAGGAAACCCCGGCCGACGCCGAGCTGATCAGCCACCGTCTGATGCTGCGCGCGGGCATGATCCGCAAGCTGGCCTCCGGGCTGTACACCTGGTCGCCACTGGGTCTGCGCGTGCTGCGCAAGGTCGAGGCCATCGTGCGCGAGGAGATGAACCGCGCCGGGGCGGTGGAAGTGCTGTTTCCCACCATCCAGCCGCGCGAGCTGTGGGACGCCACCGGCCGTTGGGAGAAGTTCGGCGGGCAGTTGCTCAAGATCAAGGATCGCAAGGAGCAGGAGTTCTGCTACAGCCCGACCGCCGAAGAGGCCGCGGCCGAATTCGCGCGCCAGGAGATCAACAGCTACAAGCAGCTGCCGCTGAACTTCTATCAGATCCAGACCAAGTTCCGCGATGAGATCCGCCCGCGCTTCGGCGTGATGCGTGCGCGCGAATTCCTGATGAAGGACGCCTATTCCTTCCATCTCACCGATGCGGACATGGCGCGCGAGTACGACAACATGCGCGCGGCCTATACCCGCATCTTCACCCGGCTGGGGCTGGAATTCCGCGCGGTGCAGGCCGACTCCGGCGCCATCGGCGGCGACGCCTCGCAGGAGTTCCACGTCATCGCCGCCTCCGGCGAGGACTCGCTGGCATTCTCCACCGGCTCCGATTACGCCGCCAACGTGGAAACCGCCAGCGCCGCCCTGCCCGCCCCGCGCGCCGCGGCTGGCGAGGCGATGCGCCAGGTCGCAACGCCCACCCAGAAGACCTGCGAAGACGTCGCCGGGTTGCTGGGCATCGCACTGCAGCGCACGGTCAAGTCGGTGGCGGTGATGACCGAAGCCGGCTTCGTGCTGGTGCTGGTACGCGGCGATCACGCCGTCAACGAGATCAAGCTTGGCAAGGTCGCCGGCCTGGCCGGCTACCGCCTGGCCAACGAAACCGAGATCCGCGAGCACCTCGGCTGCGAGCCTGGCTTCCTGGGTCCGGTGAACACCGCCCGTCCGGTGCGCGTGGTGGCAGATCGCGATGTCGCGGCAATGGCCGATTTCGTGGTCGGCGCCAATGTGCCCGGCGCGCACCTGGTGGGCGTCAACTGGGGCCGCGACCTGCCGGAACCGGAAACCGTTGCCGATGTACGCAACGTCATCGACGGCGAACGCGCCGCCGATGGCGGCGAACTGCGGCTGGCCCGCGGCATCGAAGTGGGCCACGTGTTCCAGCTCGGCAGCCAGTATGCGCAGGCATTGCAGGCCACCGTGATCGACGAGAACGGCAAGCCCGCAGTGATGAAGATGGGCTGCTACGGCATCGGTATTTCGCGCATCGTGGCCGCGGCGATCGAGCAGAACCATGACGACGCAGGCATCGTATGGCCCGCGCCGATGGCACCGTGGCAGGTCGTGGTCTGCATCATCAACCCCAAGCAGGATGCGCAGGTGGTTGCCGCCGCTCAGGCATTGCTGGACGAGTTGATCGCCGCAGGGATCGAAGCGGCGCTGGACGACCGCGGCCTGCGCCCGGGCGCGATGTTTGCCGATATGGAACTATTGGGCATTCCGCATCGGGTGGTGGTCTCCGAACGCGGATTGGCGGCCGGCACATTTGAATATCGCGCCCGCACTGCAGAGGCAGCAGAAAACCTGGATAAGGCCGGGTTATTCTCCCGCCTGGGTCATTGATCAAATCACCCGGAACCACTTCAATCGGATGAACAAAAGTCGCCGAATTATTTCGGCGCGTTTGTCACCCGGGTTTTCTGACATTATGATGGCCAGCGCTGCCACGGACCGGCATTCTTTTTTCTCTCATCTTCCGGAGTAGTGATGTCGATCGATCTTAGCGGCCTGTCGGCCAAGCAATTGGGTGCACTGATCAAAAATGCGAAAAAGCAGCAGACCGTGGTTGCCAAGCGCGCCCCGATTGCCAAGGTTCGCACCCAGCTGACCCGCGCGGCAAAAGCCCAGGGTTATTCCATCGACGAATTGTTTGGCGCCAGCGCCAGCGCCGGCACGGGTCGTCCGGCTGCCGCTGCCAAGCCGAGCCCGCGCGCCGGCCGCAAGCTGGGCAAGGTTGCGCCGAAATATCGCAACCCCGCCAATCCTCAGGAAGCCTGGACCGGCCGCGGCAAGCAGCCGCGCTGGCTGGCCGAACTGACCGCCGCCGGCAAGAAAGTCGAAGACTTTCTGATCAGCAAGGTCAGCGCCAAGAAGACCCCGGCCAAGAAGGCCGCGCCGCGCAAGGCCGCCACCAAGCGCGCGCCCAAGAAGTCCAAGGCTGCTTGATTCATACCAATAAAAACGCCGGCAGTGCCGGCGTTTTTATTGCGTGTTTTTTCCATCGGTCATAAATTCTTGCGGGCCGGAATCAACAGATTGCCGAACAGCAAACCGGCCATCAAGGCCATCACGATATTGGTCACCGCCAATAGTGCGGCCTGCCCGACGCTGACATCCTGTTGCTGTACCAGGGTCAGAAAACCACGCAGGCTGACACTGCCCGGAACCAGCATGATGATGCCGGGCAAACGGATCAATGCACCGGGTTTTTGCACCACCCGCCCGAACAGATTACCGGCGGCAGTCAATGCCATGGCCGATGCAAAGACACCGGCCGGCCCACCCCAGGCATGCCCGGCATAACGCGCGATGACATACCCGGACATGGCCGCTGCCATGATCCATAAATAATCGCGTCGATTGGCCTTGAATAACACCGCAAACGCATAAGCGGCCACCAACAGCGAGGCCCATTCCACCCAGCCGGACTGTGGGCGCAATGCGGCCACCCGCGGGTGCAGGCCGAGCACCTGGGTCAGCGTCACCGCGATCACCGCGCCGACGGTGAGCTTGAGCACCGTGGTCACTGCACCGGCCAGCCGCGCAGTGCCCGAGACCCAATGCTGGCTGGCCAGCTCGTTGAAGGCATTGGTCAACGACATGCCGGGCAGCAGCACCACCAGCGAGGCGATGATCACCGTATTGAGGTTCAATGGCCCGACCAGCGCAGCCACCACCGCGGCTACCACCCCGGCCAGCAGGCCGGCCAGCGCCTCGCCCGCCTCCTTGGTCGCCGGCCGTTTGTCGGTGTATTGGGTCAGCAGGCCGATCGACATCCCGATCGCGCCGGCGGTGGCAATGTCCAGCCAGGGCAGTTTCCACAACCCTGCCACGCCGGCAGCGGCCAGCCCGAATGCCAGCACCTGCATGGTCTTGCCGCGCCGATCGACCTCGCGGTCCAGCCGCCGCAGCGCGGTGTGGCCCTGCGCGATGCTCATGCGCCCGTTGGCCACGCTGTCGGCCACGTAATCGGCCACGCTGAGCTTGTAAAGATCGTTTTCGCCCGGGGCCAGCCGGATCACCCGGGTGATGTCGCTGGAGCCGATGGCTTTGGTCGGGTCGCTGAAGCTCAAAATGATCCCGGTGGGATTGGACCAGGGCTCGCAGTCCAGGCCCAGTTTCTGCGACAGTCCGACCACGGCGGCCTCCAGACGCTGCGCAGTGGTGCCATAGGAATGCAGGCGCCCGGCGATTTCCGAAACAAAGGCGACGCGCTGGGCATAGGTGGCGCTGGCGGACGGTTGGACGACGGTGGCAGCGGACATGCGTGGCGGGTCGGATCGGAGAAACGCCGTCTGGCGAGGCCGCCAGTGTATGCCGCAGCGCACCTGGCCGGCGCGCCGATTGTCTGTGCCGGGACCGCAGGTGCGAAGCGTCCCCATCATTCGCTCACGCCGGGCGCGGTATGCTGGCGCCACGGACAGGCCACCCATGATCAAAGCGCAACCTCCACGCATCGAACAAGACTCCCAGGATCACGCACAGGTCCGCCTGGCTGGCAGTTGGGTCCTGGCGACCGCCTTGCCCCAGGCCGAGCTGCTGCAGGCCGTGCCCGAAGGAATCCGGCGCATCGACGCGCGCGGCATCGGGCAACTGGATTCGGCCGGCGTGCTGCAGTTGCTGCGCTTCGCCAGCCGCATGGGCCTGAAGGAAGACGCGATCGATTTCCGCGATGAGCACCAGGCGCTGGTGTGTACCATCGAGGAACTCAACGACGAACGCCCCAAGCCCAAACGCGACTACGGCTTCGTCGCCGCGTTGGACCGCCTGGGCCGCACCACCCACGGCGTGGGCCAGGGCATTCTGGAGCTGAACAGCTTTCTGGGAGAGAACCTGGTCAAGATCGCGCGGCTGATCCACGAGCCGCGGCGCTTCCGGCTGACCTCCACCGTGCACCACATGGAGCAGGTCGGCCTGGATGCGGTGCCGCTGGTGGTGCTGCTGTCGTATCTGGTCGGCGCGGTGATCGCGTTCCTGGGCTCAACCATCCTGCGCGACTTCGGTGCGGAAATTTATGTGGTGGAACTGGTGTCGATCGCCTTTCTGCGCGAGTTCGCGGTGCTGCTGACCGCCATCGTCCTGGCCGGGCGCACCGCCAGCGCGTTCACCGCGCAGATCGGTGCGATGAAATCGCGCGAGGAAGTGGATGCGATCCGCACCCTGGGCCTGGACCCGATCGACCTGCTGGTGATCCCGCGCCTGCTCGCGCTGATCTTCACGCTGCCGCTGCTGACCTTCATCGCGATGATCGCCGGCCTGGCCGGTGGCGTCACCGTGGGCGCGTTCGATCTGGATATTCCACCGCAGATGTACCTGGCGCGCATGCACGACACCATCCAGCTGCGGCATTTCCTGGTCGGGCTATCCAAGGCGCCGCTGTTTGCGCTGGTGATCGGCCTGATCGGCTGCCTGGAAGGCCTGAAGGTCAGCGGCACCGCGCAATCGGTTGGCGAGCGCACCACCTCTTCGGTGGTGCAGACGATTTCCTTGGTCATCATCCTCGACGCGGTTGCCGCGCTGTGGTTCATGAAGATGGGGTGGTGATGAAGCCGAGATTCGACATTCGGGATTGGGGATTCGTGCAAGGCAGAAGCGCAGCTGGCGCCCCGACATTCGGGAGTGCTGTGCTGTGACCGATCCCGAATCCCCAATCCCCAATCCCGGCACAGAGACCGACGCCGACGACGACCAGCTGGCGATTTCGGTGCGCGGGCTGACCAACCGCTTCGGCAGCCAGGTCGTGCACGAGGAACTGGATCTGGACGTGCGTCGGGGCGAGATCCTGGGCGTGGTCGGCGGCTCGGGCACCGGCAAGTCGGTACTGATGCGCAGCATCCTGGGCCTGCGCGAGCCGGACGCCGGCAGCATTCAGGTGCTGGGTGCGGACGCGCGCTCGGGCCGTTTCGCCGACCGCCAGCACATCACCCGCAATACCGGCGTGCTGTTTCAGGACGGCGCGCTGTTCTCGTCGATGACCGTCGGCGAAAACGTGCAGGTCCCGCTGAAGGAACATCACGGCGAGTTTCCCGAGCGCTGGTATTTCGAACTGGCGCTGCTGAAGATCAAGCTGGCCGGCCTGCCGGCCGATGCGCTGGACAAGCTGCCTTCGCAATTGTCCGGCGGCATGCGCAAGCGCGCCGGCCTGGCGCGGGCGCTGGCGCTGGATCCGCCGCTGCTGTTTCTGGACGAACCCACTGCCGGACTGGACCCGATCGGCGCGGCCGCCTTCGACCGGTTGATCCGCACCCTGCAGCAGGCGCTAGGCCTGACCGTGTTCCTGATCACGCATGACCTGGATACGCTGTACGCCATCTGCGACCGCATCGCGGTGCTGGCCGATCGCAAGGTGATCGCCAATGCGCCGCTAGCCGAAGTCGAACAGATCGATCATCCCTGGATCCAGGAATATTTCCACGGTCCGCGCGCCCGCGCCGCGCGCGCGGCCAAGACCGACTCCACCGAGACCGCCTGAGCATGGAAACCAAAGCCAATTACGTCCTGATCGGCGCCTTCACCATCGTGGCGGGCCTGGCCCTGCTGCTGTTCGGGCTATGGGCCGCGAAATACTCCTCCGACCGTACCTGGCAGCAATACCGGGTCGTGTTCCGTGAGGCGGTGACCGGTCTGACCGTCGGCAGCCCCGTGCAATACAACGGCATCGCGGTCGGCTCGATCACCGAGCTGACGCTGGCGCCGAACGACCCGCGCCAGGTCGTCGCGCACGTGCGGGTGAACTCCACCACGCCGATCAAGAGCGATACCCGCGCCAAGCTGGCCATCACCAGCCTGACCGGCCCGTCGATCATCCAGCTCTCCGGCGGCACGCCCGAGGCACCGTCGCTGACCACCATCGACAAGAGCGATGCGCCGATCATCCAGACCACGCCGTCGGCGTTGCAGAACATCACCGACACCGCCAACCGCATCGTCGAGCGCATGGACCAGATGCTCTCGGACAAGAACGTGGCCAGCATCACCGCCACCTTGCAGAACCTGGAAAAGATCAGCGGCGGCATTGCCGATCGCGACGAGGGCATGCAGGCGTTGATCGTCAGCGCGCGCGATGCCGCGCGCAATCTGGACACCACCCTGACCACCACCAACGGCACCATCAAGCGGCTGGACCAGAACCTGGTGCAGCAGCTGCCGGGCATCCTGGAAAAGCTCGACGCCACCCTGGTCAAGCTGGATTCGGCCGCCGGCAACGCCGACAACATCCTTGGCGAAAACCGCGCGGCCATCAATAGTTTTGCCAACGACGGACTGGGCCAGCTCGGGCCTACGCTGACCGAATTGCGCGGCCTGATCCGCGATCTGCGCCGGGTCAGCGACAAACTGGACAACAACCCTGCGCGCTACCTGCTCGGCCGCGACGCACCCAAGGAGTTCGAACCGAAATGACTGCCATGCGCCTGTTGCGTCCCTTGTTCTGCGTTTCGTTGCTGGCGCTGGGCGGCTGCTCGGTGTTGACCGGCGGCGACCAGAAGCCGGCCACCATCTACGCGCCCACCGTGCGGATCACGCCGAACCCGTCCTGGCCGCAGGTGAGCTGGCAGCTGTCGGTGTCCAAGCCCAGCGCCGCGCGGGTGATCGACAGCCCGCGCATCAACGTGCGCCCGACCCCGGGCGAGTTGCAGGTCTATCACGGCGCGGGCTGGGCGCAGCCGGCCACCGACATGCTGGAAGACAGCGTGGTACGCGCGTTCGAGGACTCCGGCAAGATCGCCGCCGTCGCCCGTGTCGGCACCGGCATCCGCTCCGACTACAAGCTGGCGATCGACCTGCGCCGCTTCGAGTCCGATTACGCCGGCCAGTCGCTGCCCTCGGCCACCATCGAGCTCAACGCCAAATTGCTGCACGCCGCCGATCAGCGCGTCGTGGCCTCGCGCACCTTCCTGGTCGCACGCCCGTCCAGCGGCACCGACACGGCTGCCGTGGCAGCGGCATTCGAGCAGGCGATGACGCAGGTCACCACCGAACTAGTCGGCTGGACCTTGGTCACCGGCCAGCAGGACAGCCAGAGCCTGCCGCGTTCGTTGTAAGCGCAGGCGACAGATCTTAGAGCGGTTAACAAAAGCACTTCACGCCGGTCTACCGCGGGGCGGCTGATCTGCGGCCTGGCTGCAGGGCCCTTGCCCGCCCACCCTCGCGGGACACGTCGCAAGTACGTCCATGTAGGCTCTTCTGCGGCATCCATGCCGCATAAGGTCCCGCGACGGTGGGCGGGCAAGGACCAGTCGAGATGGTCGGTGTGCATGGCTTTCAACAAAGCAGCCAGCAAACTGCCTGGTGCGGTGTCCTCACCGATTGCGGGACCGTGTGGCGGCATGGATGCCGCCACCGAGCCCCCAGGGACGGGTTCACGGCGTGTCCCGCGAGCTGTGAGGGCAATGCGCACTCGACCCACTCAGCGTTTGACTCGGACTGCTGACTGCATCCACCAAGATGTGGACAACAAAAACACTGCACTCACCGCCAGCCAAGCGCTCGCTACGCTTCGTTAGCCGCTCTTATGGATGGGACACGCGCGGCGCAATCTGACGAAAGGTCAGATTGATGCGCTCGCCGATGGGCTTTGCGGTGCGCGGCAATGCATGCTTGTAGTGGCGCTGGGTATCGCCGCCCATCAACAGCAGATCACCATGCGCCAGCTCCAGCGTCTGCTTCACCGCCGCATCGTGGCGATGCTTGAATGCAAACCGCCGCGTCGCACCCAGACTCAATGACGCAATCAGCGGCTGTACGCCCAGCTCCGGCTCGTCGTCGCTATGCCAGCCCATCGCATCGTTGCCCGAGCGATAGCGGTTGACCAGCATGCTGTTGAACGGCCGGCCGGTCTCGGCCTGCAATCGTGCGCGCACCGGCTGCAGCGCGTCCAGCCACGGCTGCGGCGCGAACTGCGTGCCCGAGTAGCGATAACTCGCCTCCGGATCGCCGATCCAACTGCTCAAGCGTGGCGGATCCACCATTCGCCCGAACATGCGGATGCGATGCACCTCCCACTGCACCTGCGCCAGCAGTGCCTGCATCAGCACATCGGCCTGCGCGCGCGGCAACCAACCGCGGCACCAGGCGATCTCTGCTTGCGGCAATGCAATCCGAATCTTCATGCAGCAAACGCTAGCACGCACCTGCTGAGTGGAAGCTACGCGGCGTCGATGAATCGATCCGATTTGCCGCCGTCACCTCGAATCCCGGAAAATGCGCAGCAGCCATCGAGCCAACGGGAGCGGAGCAATGTCGGAAGCAGCAGTCGGCGCACATGCGCCAGAGACGGTCGAGCGCGACGTGATGGAGTACGACGTCGTCACCGTCGGCGCCGGTCCGGCCGGGCTGGCCTTTGCGATCCGGCTCAAGCAGCTCGATCCGGCCATCAGCGTCTGCGTGATCGAAAAATCCAGCACCATCGGTGCGCATATCCTGTCCGGCGCCGTGATCGAGCCGGGCCCGCTGGATGCCTTGCTGCCGGGCTGGCGCGACAACCCGCCGCCGATCTGCGTGGCCGCCACCGACGACGAGTTCTGGTTTCTCGGCAAGGACAGCGCGCGCAAGTTCCCGGTGGTGCCGCCAGGCATGCGCAACCACGGCAACTTCATCGTCAGCCTGGGCGCAATGTGCGCCTGGCTGGCGCCGCAGGCCGAAGCGCTGGGCGTGGAGATCTACCCGGGCTTTGCCGCCGCCGAGACGCTGCACGACGACAACGACCAGGTCATCGGCGTGCGTATCGGCGACATGGGCGTGGCCAAGGACGGATCGCACAAGCCGGGCTACACCGCCGGCATCGACATCCGCGCCAAGGTCACGGTACTGGCCGAAGGCGCGCGCGGGCATCTGACCAAGCGCCTGCTCAAGCGCTTCGATCTCACCGCCGATGCCGACCCGCAGGGCTATTCGATCGGCATCAAGGAGCTGTGGCAGGTACCCGAGGGGCGCGTCAGCCCCGGCAAGATCGTGCACACGCTCGGCTGGCCCGCCGACAACCGCACCTACGGCGGCAGCTTCCTGTATCACCTGGACAACAACCAGATCGCGCTCGGCTATGTGAGCGGGCTGGACTATAGCGACCCGATGTACCAGCCGTGGGAAGCCTTCCAGCAATGGAAGAACCACGCGCTGATCAAGCCATTGCTGGAAGGTGGCAGCATCCTCTCGGCGGGCGCGCGCGCCATCGTCACCGGCGGCTGGCAATCGCTGCCGAAGGTGGAAATGCCCGGCGCCCTGTTGATCGGCGACACCGCCGGCCTGCTCAACGTGCCCAAGATCAAGGGCACCCATCAGGCGATCCGTAGCGGCATGCTGGCCGCCGAACATCTTGTGCAATCGCAGCTGGTACCGCAAGGCTTCGATGCCAAGTTGCGCGCGTCCGATGCGATGACCGAGCTGAAGCAGGTGCGCAACATCAAGCCAGGCTTCAAGAAAGGCCTGTGGTTCGGCCTGCTCAACGCCGCCTGGGAAACCGCGCTCAAGGGCGCCTCGCCATGGACGCTGAAGAACAAACCCGACTGGTCGGCATTGCACAAGATCGGCGACTACGAGCAACCCAGGCGTGACTACGGCACGCGCGAGCTCGCCCCGCGCGACCGCCTGCAGGCGGTCTACTTCGCCGCCACCGAGCATGACGAAGACCAGCCTGTGCACCTGAAAGTGCTCGACACCGACGTGTGCGCCACCCGCTGCGTGCAGGAATACGACAACCCCTGCACCCGCTTCTGCCCGGCCAACGTCTACGAAATGGTCGCAGACACCGGCAGCCCCTCCGGCAAGCGCCTGCAGATCAACGCCGCCAACTGCGTGCACTGCAAGACCTGCGACATCAAGGACCCCTACGAGATCATCACCTGGGTCACGCCGGAGGGTGGTTCGGGCCCGAACTACCAGAATCTGTGAATACAGCGGGACGCTCGATGCAGTCACGTGTGCGCGCGCAACTGTTTGGACTGTTGCGCGCAGGGTTTCGTGCAGTTCCTTTGAGTGATGCGACACGTGACCGGTGGCGCAGCTGGTTCCTGGACCGACATGCCGACTGGGTACCTGAGCCTGTACGCGGCCGTGCAGCCCACGGCATCTGGCGACGCCCAGCAGCACGCAGTGATGAAGCGGCGATCGGCCACGTACCTTATCGCACTGCCGCATTGCCCGAGACGCTTCCCGCAACCCTGGTTGCGTTCTATCTGCCGCAATTTCATCCCATCCCGGAGAACGATGCGTGGTGGGGCAAAGGCTTTACCGAATGGCGCAATGTCAGCCGCGCGCTCGCACAGTTTGAAGGCCATCAACAACCGCGCCTTCCGGCGGATCTGGGCTTCTATGACCTTCGCACCCCGCAGGTCATGCGCGAGCAGGCACGTTTGGCACAGGAGTATGGCCTTGGCGCGTTCTGCTTTTATTTCTATTGGTTTGCCGGTAAAACCTTGCTGGAAATGCCGGTTGCCCAATGGCACGAAGACACCTCGATCACGTTGCCTTTTTGCCTCTGCTGGGCAAACGAGAAGTGGGCGCGCCGCTGGGATGGCCGTGGCGATGACATTCTGATCGACCAGTCGCACAGCGCCGAGGACGACCTCGCCTTTATCGCCCATATCGCGACTTACCTACGTAATCCGACGTATCTGCGCGTGGATGGCCGCCCGTTGCTGTTGGTGTATCGGCCACATTTATTGCCCGACCCCGCACAGACCGCAGCGCGTTGGCGCAAGTGGTGTCGCGATAACGGGGTCGGCGAAATTCACCTGGCCTATGTGCAGGGTTTTGAGCGCCCCGATCCGCGCGACATCGGATTCGATGCCGCAGTCGAGTTCCCTCCCAATATGAGTACGCCAGCGTCGGTCACTGCCAGACAGCGATTGGTGAACCCGGAGTTCAATGGCGAGGTACTCGATTGGCGAGAACTTGCGCGCGACATGGAACAGCGACCGCTACGCCATTACACGCTATACCCGGGCGTGAATCCGGGCTGGGACAACGAACCACGACGCTCTGGAAAAGGGCGCATCTACCTGTATGCATCCCCCCGTCGCTACCGGGACTGGCTATCGCGCACCCTGCAACGTCGCCTCGCCGGTGCGCCGCCGGCTGAGCGCATGGTGTTCATCAATGCATGGAACGAGTGGGCCGAAGGCGCGGTACTCGAACCAGATGCGCGCATGGGATACGCATGGCTGGAGGCAACACGACAGGCGCTGACGCGCGTGCCCGAGATCGCAACTGAAGCACGTCCGCCAAGCGTATGCGTGGTCTTGCACGCCTGGTATCTTGATGTACTGACCGAGATGCTTGATGCAATTGCTGAGTGCGGAACGCCGTTGCGCATCGTCATCACGACCGACCTCCCCAAGGTCACAGAAGTCAGTAAGTGCGTGCAGCAGCGCGGCATCGAGGCCGAGGTGGAAGGCTTTGAAAATCGTGGACGCGACATCCTGCCTTTCCTGCACGTGGCCAACCGGCTACTCGATGAGGGCGTGCAGCTGGTTTTGAAGCTGCATACCAAGAAATCGACCCATCGCGATGATGGAAATGCCTGGCGGAACGAGATGCTTGCCGCATTGCTAATGCCGCAGCGGGTCGATGCGATCGTGGACGCATTCTCTACCGATCCGTCCGTCGGTCTCATGGCACCTGATGGCCATCTATTACCAGTAACCGACTTTATCGGCGGCAATGCTGACGCACTGGATTATCTTGCCGTTCGCACAGGCACGGATGCACTGGACGCAGATAGCTTGTTTGCTTCCGGCAGCATGTTCTGGGCACGGCTGGAGGCGCTACGCCCATTGCTGGATGCGCATCTTCATCCGAGCGAATTTGAAAGCGAACAAGGGCAGATCGACGGCACCCTTGCGCACGCGATCGAGCGCTTCATCGGTCTCGCAGTGACGCATTCCGGGCATCGCGTCACCACGATCGAACAAACACTGGGCATTGCCAAAACACCATTGGCCGAGCCTTATCGGTATGCACGCAAGGCGCCGTGACGGCGCCTTGCCGATTGCAACGGAACTAGTCCCCTGCTTGCACAACGAATGCGGCACCGGTTTTGGCGCGCAACTCCTCCAGCTCTACTCCCTCGGCCGCCTCTACCAACACCAGTCCGCCATCGGTGACATCGAATACCGCCAGGTCGGTGATGATGCGATCGACCACGCCGACGCCGGTCAATGGCAGGTCGCATTCGTGCAGGATCTTGTGGCTGCCGTCCTTGGCGACGTGCTCCATCAGCACGACAACGCGCTTGACGCCGGCCACCAGGTCCATCGCGCCGCCCATGCCCTTGACCATCTTGCCGGGCACCATCCAGTTGGCCAGGTCGCCGCGCTCGGTCACCTGCATTGCACCGAGAATCGCCAGATCGATGTGCCCGCCGCGGATCATCGCGAACGAGTCGTGGCTGCCGAAATAACTGGCGCCGGCACGTGCGGTGACTGTCTGCTTGCCGGCATTGATCAGGTCCGCATCCACCTCATCCTCGGTGGGAAACGGGCCGATGCCGAGCAGGCCGTTCTCCGATTGCAGCCAGACGTCCACGCCATCGGGAATGTGATTGGCCACCAGCGTCGGCAGGCCGATGCCCAGGTTGACGTAGGCGCCATCGGTCAATTCGCACGCCGCACGTGCGGCCATCTGGTCTCTGGTCCAGGCCATCAATGCTGTCCTTCGCGCACGGTGCGCTGTTCGATGCGTTTTTCCGGGGAGGCGTTGAGCACCAGCCGGTCGACATAGATGCCGGGCAGATGCACCTGATCCGGATCGATCGCGCCCACCTCCACGATCTCCTCGACCTCGGCAACGCAGACGCGGCCGGCCATGGCGCAGGCCGGGTTGAAGTTGCGCGCGGTCTTGCGGAACACCAGATTGCCGGCCGCATCCGCACGCCAGGCCTTGACCAGGGCGACATCGGCCTGCAGCGCGGTTTCCATCACGTACTGCTTGCCGTCGAATTGCCGGGTTTCCTTGCCCTGGGCGACGATGGTGCCGTAGCCGGTTGCGGTATAGAACGCGGGAATTCCCGCACCGCCCGCGCGCAGGCGCTCGGCCAGCGTGCCCTGCGGGTTGAATTCCAGCTCCAATTCGCCGGCCAGGTACTGCCGCTCGAATTCCTTGTTCTCGCCCACGTAGGACGAAATCATCTTGCGGATCTGCCGGGTGGCCAATAATTGACCCAGCCCGAATCCATCGACACCCGCATTGTTGGAGATCACGGTCAATCCGCCGACCCCGCTCTCGCGCACTGCCGCAATCAGCGCTTCCGGGATTCCGCACAATCCGAAGCCGCCGACCGCCAGGGTCTGGCCATCGGCCAGCACCCCATCCAGCGCCGCACCGGCGTCGGCATAGCGTTTGCCGCTTGCCGCACCACGTCCACCATTGCTCATCACCGCCCTCGCCTCGCTGATGTGAAGCAGCCATTCTAGCCGCTGACTGTTCCCTGTCCCCGGTCGCAATTCCGCCACACCCAAGACACGGCGCAGCCGCTAAACTCGGAAATCCCCCACCCCAGGAATTGCCCATGACGCTACCCGCTTTCAAGGCCTACGACATTCGCGGCCGCGTGCCGGATGAACTCAACGAGGACTTGGCGCGCCGCATCGGCGTGGCACTGGCGGCGCAGCTGGAGCAAGGGCCAGTGGTCTTGGGCCATGACGTGCGCCTGGCCAGTCCCGGCCTGCAGGAAGCGCTCTCGGCGGGCCTGCGCGCCAGCGGCCGCGAAGTGATCGACATCGGCCTGTGCGGCACCGAGGAGGTCTATTTCCAGACCGATCACCTCAAGGCGGCCGGCGGCGTGATGGTCACTGCCAGCCATAACCCGATGGACTACAACGGCATGAAGCTGGTCCGCGAGCAGGCGCGACCGATCAGCTCCGACACCGGCCTGTTCGCGATCCGCGACACCGTCGCTGCCGATACCGCTGCACCCGGCGAGCCAACCGCAAGCGAGCAGAGCCGCACCGACAAGACCGCATATCTTGAGCATCTGCTCAGCTACGTGGACCGCAGCACGCTCAAGCCGCTCAAGTTGGTGGTCAACGCCGGCAACGGCGGCGCCGGCCTGATCGTCGACCTGCTTGCACCGCAGCTGCCGTTCGAGTTCGTCCGTGTCTTCCACGAACCCGATGGCAACTTCCCCAACGGCATCCCCAACCCGCTGCTGCCGGAAAACCGCGACGCCACTGCCAGGGCAGTCAAGGAACACGGCGCCGACTTCGGCATCGCCTGGGACGGCGACTTCGATCGCTGCTTCTTCTTCGATCATACCGGCCGCTTCATCGAAGGCTATTACCTGGTCGGCCTGCTGGCCCAGGCGATCCTGGCCAAGCAGCCCGGTGGCAAGGTCGTGCACGACCCGCGCCTGACCTGGAACACCGTCGAGATGGTCGAAGACGCCGGCGGCATCCCGGTGCTGTGCAAGAGCGGCCATGCCTTCATCAAGGAAAAGATGCGCAGCGAAAACGCCGTGTATGGCGGCGAAATGAGTGCGCACCATTATTTCCGCGAGTTCGCCTACGCCGACTCCGGCATGATTCCGTGGTTGTTGATCGCCGAGCTGGTGTCGCAGTCCGGTCGTTCGCTGGCGGATCTGGTCGAAGCGCGCATGGAGAAATTCCCCTGCAGCGGCGAGATCAACTTCAAGGTGGACGACGCCAAGGTGGCGGTTGCCCGCGTGATGGATCACTACGGCGACCAGTCGCCGGAGTTGGATTACACCGACGGCATCAGTGCCGACTTCGGCCAATGGCGCTTCAACCTGCGCAGCTCCAACACCGAGCCGCTACTGCGTCTGAACGTGGAAACGCGCGGCGATGCCGCACTGCTGGAAACGCGTACGCAGGAAATTTCCGATCTGCTGCGCGGCTGATTCACCCCCTCTCCCACCTATAGACGCACTTTGGAGTTTCCCCCGCCCATGAGCGACGTCCTTCCCATCATCCTGTCCGGCGGTTCCGGCACGCGCCTGTGGCCGTTGTCGCGCGAATCCTATCCCAAGCAGTTCCTGCCGCTGGTCGGCGAGCACAGCATGCTGCAGGCCACCTGGCTGCGTTCCGCTCCGATAGCGGCGCATGCACCCATCGTGGTGGCCAACGAAGAGCACCGCTTCATGGCCGCCGAGCAGTTGCAGCAGTTGGGCGTGAAACCGTCGGCCATCCTGCTTGAGCCCAAGGGGCGTAATACCGCACCTGCCATCGCCGTTGCTGCACTGGAAGCGACGCGCAACGGCAGCGACCCGCTGTTGCTGGTGCTGCCGTCCGACCACGTGATTCAGGATGAAGCGGCATTCCAGGCCGCGGTCACCTTGGCTGCGACTGCGGCCGAACAAGGCAAGCTGGTTACCTTCGGCATCAAGCCCACCGCGCCAGAAACCGGCTACGGCTATATCAAGGCAAGCGCGGGTACGGGCGTCAGCGCCGTCGAGCGCTTTGTCGAAAAGCCCGACCTGGCTACCGCGCAAGGCTATCTGGCCAGCGGCGAGTATTACTGGAACAGCGGCATGTTCCTGTTCCGTGCCTCGCGCTACCTGGAGGAGCTACGCAAGTTCCAGCCCGCCATCGCCGATGCGTGCCAGAAGGCATGGGAAGGCGGCAAGCGCGACGCCGACTTTACCCGTCTGGACAAGGATGCATTTGCCTCCAGTCCGTCAGATTCGATCGATTATGCAGTGATGGAGAAGACCGCCGATGCGGTGGTGGTGCCGCTGGATGCCGGCTGGAACGATGTCGGTTCGTGGTCGTCGCTGCTGGACGTCTCCGAGCAGGACGCCCAGGGCAATGCGCACCATGGCGATGTCATCCAGCTGGACTGCCAGAACACCTATGCGTACGGCTCGCGCCTGATCGCCATGGTCGGTCTGGAGAATGTGGTGGTGGTGGAAACCGACGACGCGGTATTGGTCGGACACCGCGACCGCATCCAGGAGGTCAAGGAAGTGGTCAGCCAGATCAAATCGGCCGGACGTTCCGAGGCCACCTGGCACCGCAAGGTCTATCGTCCGTGGGGCGCCTACGATTCGATCGACATGGGCCAGCGTTTCCAGGTCAAGCGTATCACCGTCAAGCCGGGCGCCACGCTCAGCCTGCAAATGCACCACCATCGCGCCGAGCACTGGATCGTGGTGAGCGGCACTGCCGAGGTCACCCGCGGCGAAGAAGTGCTGCTGCTGACCGAAAACCAGAGTACCTACATCCCGCTGGGCGTCACCCATCGCCTCAAAAACCCGGGCAAATTGCCGCTGGAACTGATCGAAGTGCAGTCCGGCAGCTATCTGGGCGAAGACGACATCGTGCGTTTCGAAGACACCTACGGGCGGACCTGATCGGTCGCTTTCAGGACTCTGCAACACATACACAAACAGCCGGGAATTCCCGGCTGTTTGTTTTTGCGGCATCCCTTGGTCGGTGGAAATATCGCCACCGACCAGGGTCGCGGATTTACTGTCTGGTAGCGGCGATTTCGGCAATCACGCGCTGCAGGCCGATCTGCCAGTCCGGCAACACGATGTCGAAATCACGCTGCAGTTTGTCGATCGACAGCCGCGAATATGCCGGCCGCTTTGCGGGCGTCGGGTAGTCGGCGGTCGTGATCGGCACCACGCGCGGTGCGCGCGCCAGCAGGCCTGCGCTGACAGCTTCCTGGAAGATCGCCTCGGCAAAGCCATGCCAGCTGGTCTGCCCTGCAGCCGTGAGGTGCCAGGTACCCGAGGTGTCGGGCCTGCGTTGGCGCAGCAACTGCGCGGTGACTTCGGCAATCAGGGCGGCGGGTGTCGGCGTTCCGACCTGATCGGCCACCACCCGCAGTTCCTCGCGCTCGGCACCGACACGCAACATGGTGCGCAGGAAATTCGCGCCGTGCGAGGCGTACACCCAGGCCGTGCGCAGGATCAGATGCTGTGCGCCCGAAGCGCGGATCGCCTCCTCGCCAGCAAGCTTGGTCTGGCCATACACGCCCAGCGGCGAGGTGCGCGCATCCTCCGGATACGGCGCGGTGCCCTGACCGTCGAAGACGTAGTCGGTCGAATAGTGCACCAACGGCACATTGTTGGATGCACACCATGCCGCGATGATGCCGGGCGACGTCGCATTGGCACGCAATGCACCGTCGCAGTCCTGCTCGGCGCGATCCACTGCGGTGTAGGCGGCGGCATTGACGACGCGGGTCGGGCCGATCCGGTCCAGCAAGGACGTCAGCGTCTGCGGCGCGTCGAAGTCCGCCACCTCGCAGGCACTGCCGTCCGGCAACTGACCGCTGCGCGTGGTGGCCTGCACTGCACCATCGGTTGCCAGTGCGCGCAGCAGCTCGGTGCCGACCTGCCCGTTCGCCCCGAAGACCAAGGTGGTCACGGGGTAAACACCGGCAAGCGATCGACCGCTACGTCGCCCAGGAACGGCGCGTCGGCATCCTTGGCAGACAGCAACGGATCGCTGATCGGCCAGTCGATTCCGATCGCCGCATCGTCCCAGCGCACGCCGGCATCGGCTTCCTTGACATAGACGTCGGTGCACAGATAACTGAACACTGCACGTTCGGACAACACCGCAAAGCCGTGCGCGAAGCCTTCCGGAATCCAGAACTGCTTCTTGTTTTCCGCGCTCAGCACCACCGCCGCCCATTGACCAAAGTGGGGCGAGCCGTGACGCACATCGACGGCGACGTCATAGACCTCGCCCTCCAGCACGCTGACCAACTTGCCCTGCGGACGCGGCCACTGGTAGTGCAGACCGCGCAGCACGCCCTTGGCGGAGGTGGACACATTGCTCTGCACGAAGTGCGTCGGCAAGCCGTGCTGGCCGAAGCGTTCGGCATTCCATGTTTCGAAGAAATAGCCGCGCGCATCGCCGAACACCGCCGGCTCGATGACGACGCAACCTGGTAGACGCGTTTCGATCACTTTCAAGGCACTACTCCTCGTACGGCCAATTCGTGCAGATACCTGCCATAGTCATTCTTCAGCAACGGGGCCGCCAGGCGCTCCAGCTGCTCGGCATCGATCCAGCCCTGACTGAATGCGATTTCTTCCGGGCAGCACACCTGCAGGCCCTGACGCATCTGGATGGTCTCGATGAAATTGGCCGCTTCGTGCAATGACTGATGCGTGCCGGTATCCAGCCAGGCATACCCGCGTCCCAGAGGCTCCAGGTGGAGGTCGCCGGCATCGAGATAGCAGCGGTTGAGATCGGTGATCTCCAGCTCGCCGCGCGGCGAGGGCTTCAAGGCAGCCGCGTAGTCGCCGGCCTTGCCGTCATAGAAATACAGCCCGGTGACCGCGTAGTTGGAACGGGGCTTTTCCGGCTTTTCGGCGATGTCGATGACCTTGCCTTGCTGATCGAATTCGGCAACGCCGTAGCGCTCGGGATCGTTGACCCAGTAACCGAAGACAGTGGCACCCTGCTCACGCGCATCGGCGCGACGCAAGGTGTCGGTCAGGCCATGCCCATGGAAAATATTGTCGCCCAACACCAGGCAACTCGGCTTGCCGTCGACGAACTCGCGCCCGATCAGATAGGCCTGCGCCAGACCGTCCGGGCTGGGCTGCACGGCATACTGGATATTGACGCCCCACTGGGAACCGTCGCCCAGTAGCGACTGGAACAGCGCCTGCTCGTGCGGCGTGTTGATGATCAGAATGTCGCGAATCCCCGCGAGCATCAGCACGCTCAGCGGATAATAGATCATCGGCTTGTCGTACACCGGCAGCAGCTGCTTGCTGACGCCCTTGGTGATCGGGTACAGGCGCGTGCCCGAGCCGCCCGCCAGAATGATGCCTTTACGTTGTGTCATCGGGTATGTCCTGTTGGAGGCCCGCACACGCATGCATGCGCGGGCTCTTGCTAATGGCTTGCGTTAAGCCGCGGCGCCGATCCGTTCCAGACGATAGCTGCCATCCAGCACGCCCTGCACCCAGGCCTGGTTGGTCAGGTACCACTCCACCGTCTGCGCGATACCTTGCTCGAAGGTATACGCCGGCTCCCAGCCCAGGTCGTTCTTCAACTTGGAGGCATCGATCGCGTAGCGACGGTCGTGTCCGGGGCGGTCGGTGACATGGGTGATCTGGCTCGCGCGCGGCTTGCCGTCTTCACGCGGGCGATGCTGATCCAGCAGCGCACAGATCGCCTGCACGACCTCGATGTTCTGGCGCTCGGAGTTGCCGCCCACGTTGTAGGTCTCGCCCACCTTGCCCTTGGCCAGCACGGTGCGGATCGCCTCGCAATGGTCGCTGACGAACAACCAGTCGCGCACCTGTTTGCCGTCGCCGTACACCGGCAACGGCTCGCCTGCCAGCGCCTTGGCGATCACTAGCGGAATGAGCTTTTCCGGGAAATGGTACGGGCCGTAGTTGTTCGAGCAGTTGGTGGTCAGCACCGGCAGCCCGTAGGTGTGGTGAAACGCGCGCACCAGATGATCCGAAGCCGCCTTGGACGCCGAATACGGAGAATTGGGCGCATACGGCGTGGTTTCGGTGAACTTGCCGGTCTCGCCCAGCGTGCCATAGACCTCGTCGGTGGACACATGCAGGAACCGGAAGGCCGCGCGACGCGCGTCCGGCAGCGCTTTCCAGTGGTCGCGCACCGCTTCGAGCAAGGCCAGGGTGCCGACGACGTTGGTCTGGACGAACGCGCCAGGGCCTTCGATCGAGCGATCTACATGGCTTTCTGCGGCGAAGTTAAGCACTGCGTCCGGCTGGTGTTCCTGCAGCAAACGGGTCACGAGCGCGCCGTCGCCGATATCGCCCTTGACGAAGACATGGTCCGGGTTACCCTCCAGCGATGAAAGCGTTTTCAGGTTCCCCGCATAGGTGAGCACGTCGAGATTGATCACGCGGATCCCCCGCGCGACTGCCTCGAGAACGAAATTTCCGCCGATAAAGCCGGCCCCGCCGGTTACTAGCCAAGTCGCCACTGTCTACCCCTCCTGGTCGCGCGCGCACTGCGCTGCGTTTTCAAACCACACAGGATATACGGTCTGAGCAATACCGGGCCTAAGCGGTACCCAAACAATGCGCGGAGGTGTTGCGCCGCAGCATCCATACGCC
The DNA here is from genome assembly GCF_014199025.1 of Xanthomonas sp. CFBP 8152. Classification (NCBI taxonomy): domain Bacteria; kingdom Pseudomonadati; phylum Pseudomonadota; class Gammaproteobacteria; order Lysobacterales; family Lysobacteraceae; genus Xanthomonas; species Xanthomonas sp. CFBP 8152. The sequence goes on along the minus strand of NZ_JACHNO010000001.1, from coordinate 327,236 downwards.
ATCGCATGGTGCGCCCTGCCCGGTTAGAATGACCATACTCCCGAGCCTGCCGCCGCGGCCGGGCCTTCCCGCAACAGCTGAAGGATCTCCTACACGATGAAAATCCTCGTCGCCTACAAGCGCGTGGTGGACTACAACGTCCGCATTCAGGTCAAGCCCGATGGCTCCGGTGTGGTCACCGACGGCGTCAAGCTCTCGCCGAACCCGTTCGACGAAATCGCCCTGGAAGAGGCGTTGCGCCTGCGCGACGCCGGCATCGCCACCGAGGTGGTGGTCGCTACCCTGGCGCCGGCCGATGCTGCGGCGCATCTGCGAAACGGCCTGGCCATGGGCGCCAACCGCGCCATCCACGTGGTCACCGACGCGGCCATCCAGCCGCTGACCGCCGCGCGCACCCTGCTCAAGCTGGTCGAAAAGGAACAGCCGGACCTGGTCATCCTGGGCAAGCAGGCGATCGACGACGATGCCAACCAGACTGGCCAGATGCTGGCTACCCTGTGGGGCCGCCCGCAGGCGACCTTCGCCGGCAAGCTGGTCGTCGCCGATGGCAAGGCCACGGTGACCCGCGAAGTCGATGCCGGCCTGGAGACGCTGGAAGTGGACCTGCCGGCAGTGGTCACCACCGATCTGCGCCTGAACGAGCCGCGCTTCATCAAGTTGCCGGACATCATGAAGGCCAAGAGCAAGCCGCTGGAAACGCTGGCATTTGCCGATCTCGGCGTCGCTGCGCACGATAGCCTGGCCACTACCCACTACGCGCCGCCGTCCAAGCGCAGCCGCGGCGTGATGGTCAAGGACGCCGCCGAGCTGGTGGCCGCACTCAAGCAGAAGGGGTTGCTGTAATGGCCAAGGTTCTCATCGTTGCCGAACATCTCAACGGCCAGCTCAATGCGGCCACTGCCAAGACCCTGAGCGCCGCGCTGGCGGTGTCGGCCGAATCCATCGACATCGTCGTGCTCGCGGCCGATCCTGCCGCGGTTGCGACCCAGGCCGCGCAGCTGGCGGGTGTTGCTCGCGTGCTGACGGTGGCAAACGCCGCCAACGAACATGCCATCGCGCAGGTGCTGGGGCCGCAGATCGCCCAGCTCGCCGGCCAGGGCTACACCCATGTATTCGGCCCCTCGACCACGTTCGGCAAGGACCTGATGCCGGTGGTTGCCGCGCTGCTCGGCGTCAACCAGGTCTCCGACCTGATGGCGGTCGACGATGCCTATACCTTCAAGCGCCCGATCTACGCAGGCAATGCGATCATCACGGTGAAAGCGCCGGCCGACCAGGTCGTGGTCGCCACCGTGCGCAGCGCCTCCTGGCCGGAAGCGGCAGCCGGCGGCAGTGCGACGGTCGAAGCAGTCACCGTCGATGCCGCGCTGCCCACCCATACCCGCTTCGTCGGCCTGGCCGCAGGCAGCTCCGATCGCCCGGACCTGCAGAGCGCCAAGCGCGTGGTCTCCGGCGGCCGCGGCGTCGGCTCGGCCGAGAACTTCCGGCACATCTACAGCTTGGCCGACAAACTCGGCGCCGCCGTGGGCGCCTCGCGCGCCGCCGTGGACGCCGGCTACGTACCGAACGAACTGCAGGTCGGCCAAACCGGCAAGATCATCGCCCCCGAGCTGTACGTGGCGATCGGCATCAGCGGCGCGATCCAGCATCTGACCGGCATCAAGGACGCCGGCACGATCGTGGCGATCAACAAGGACCCGGAATCGCCGATCTTCGAGATTGCCGATATCGGGTTGGTGGGGGATTTGTTCACGCTGCTGCCGGAGCTGGAGGCTGCGCTGGGCTGAGGCCCTTCTGCTGCAATGGATTCACCTTTGCCTCCCAGCATCGACGGTGCCGCAAGATTGCGGCACCGTCTGGATTATCTGGCCGCCTTCGTCCTCCTGCTGTGCGCCGGGTATGTCGCCGTGTTGGTCTGGGTGGACCACGGAAACGGGACCTTTTCGCGGCTGAGCGAGGTCTGGCAGTTGATGTCGCTCGCAATCGTGCCCGTCTCCATCACGTACCTGTTCCGGTACTGGCGGTGGCACTGGCTCCTCCGCCGCAAGGGGCATCATGTACCGGTGTTACCCGGCCTGGCTGGCTATCTGGCGGGCTTTGCCCTGACCGCAACGCCCGGCAAGGCCGGCGAACTGATGCGGATTCGCTATTTCGCGCGCATGGGCATTCCGGCCGAGCGCACGTTGGGCGTCTTCGTCTTCGAGCGCGCGTCCGACCTGCTGGTCATCCTGTCCTTGTCGCTGCTGGCTGCGTCGGTGTTCCCGACCCTGGGCGCCCTGGTGGCCGTCGTGCTGGGATTTGTCTGTGTGCTGTTCGGGGCGGCGGCGTGGCCTGCGCTACTGAATAATCTGGCACGTTTAACCGAGCGCCTTCCCGGCCGCTGGCTGCGACGACTGGCCCATTTCTGCCTCGCGGCGGCGTTGGAGCTGCGTAGCTGCCTGGATCTGCGTGCGTTCGGGCAAAGCATGCTTGCCGGATTCCTCGCCTGGGGACTGACATCGGCTGTCTTCGTTAGCCTGTGCGTTGGCATGGGCTTGCAGCTGGACCCCATGGTCGCGCTCGGTATCTATCCGCTCGCGATGCTGATCGGCGCGCTGTCGTTCGTCCCCGGTGGCGTCGGCACCACCGAACTGGCCATCGTGTTGATGCTCGATCGGCTCGGGGTCTCTACCCCGGAGGCAATTGCGGTCGCCGTCGCGGCGCGTCTGGTCACGCTCTGGTACGCCATTGTCGTCGGCGCGGCGGCCATGCTGATCGCAGAATTTGCATCGCGGGAAGAAGCAGGTTGATCGACTAGGTATAATCGCGGCCCCGCAATGGATCGCCAGGCAGTCGATGTCCGCCCCTACCAGCAGCTCCACCCGTCCGGCTGTTTCGGGGCGCGCACTTTGCGTGGATCTGGATGGCACGCTTTTGAATTCCGACATCCTCTACGAGTCGGTACTGGCTCTGCTGGCGCGAAACCCGCTGTACCTGTTCTTGCTGCCGCTGTGGCTGTTGCGCGGCAAGGCTGCGCTAAAGCGAGAACTTGCCTCCCGCGTCGTCCTGCCTGCAGAGACACTGCCTTACAACGAGCAGGTGCTGGAACTGTTGCGCACCACGACGCAGCGCCCGCGCGTGCTGTGCACGGCGTCCGACGCACTCCTGGTGAGGCCTATTGCAGAGCATCTCGGCCTGTTCGAGCAGGTGATCGCCAGCGATGGCAAACGCAATCTGTCTGGTCGCAACAAGGCAGATGTGCTGGTCGAGGCGTTTGGTCAGGGCAACTTCGATTACGCAGGCAACGGCAGCGTGGATTTGCACGTCTGGGAAAAGGCCGGTGGCGCCTGGGTCGTCAACAATGGCGCCGCACTCGCCAAGGCGGCTGCGCAGCGGACGACCGTGCATGCGCACTGGCCTGCCCCGCCGCGTGCCCGTGCCTGGCTCAAGGCATTGCGCCTGCATCAGTGGCTAAAGAATCTGCTGGTGTTCGTTCCCCTGCTGACCGCGCACCGCTTCCTGGATCTGGAATCGGTGGCGCAATCCACGATTGCGCTGGTGGCGTTCGGGCTATGCGCCTCCGGCGTCTATGTGCTCAACGATCTGCTGGACCTGACGCCTGACCGCCAGCACCCGCGCAAGCGCAAGCGCCCGTTCGCAGCAGGTCGGCTTCCTCTTTTGCAGGGTCTGCTGGTCGCCCCTGCGCTGACCGTTGCCGGCCTCCTGCTGTCACTGACGTGCAGCATCGAATTCACCCTGGTATTGCTTGCCTACTACGTCATGACATTGGCGTATTCGCTACGCTTGAAACGCATCGTAATGATCGACGTCGTGCTGCTGGCAGCGCTCTACACCGTACGCATCATCGGCGGCGCCATGGCGATCGGCGTCGAACTGTCGTTCTGGCTGTTGGCGTTTTCGATGTTCATGTTCCTGTCGCTGGCCCTGCTCAAGCGCTATACCGAACTGCATGCGATGTTGAGCAGCGGCAAGACCAGGGCCAGTGGCCGCGCCTATTCGGTGGAGGATCTCTCGCTGCTGCAATCCATGGGTGCGGCAGCTGGCTACATCGCGGTGATGGTCATGGCGCTGTACATCAACAGCCCCGAGAGTGTGGAGCTATACCGCAATCCCAAGCTGCTGTGGCTGGTGTGTCCGGTGCTGCTGTACTGGGTGAGCCGGGTCTGGATCATCGCCCATCGCGGAGAGATGCATGATGACCCGATCGTGTTCGCTGCCACCGACCGTGTGAGCCAGATCGTTGTGGTGCTGTGCGGATTGTTCGCCCTGAGCGCCATCTGATGGCGGCGGGGCAGTCCTGGGGGCGCTATCCCAGAGCACACCAGACGCTGCTACCGATCCATGATCGCGCGGCAAGCCTGCCGGCATTCGACGGCCGTGCCCTGCCTCGTGGTAATGGGCGCAGTTATGGCGACAGCTGCCTGAACCCGGATGGTGCGCTGCTGTGCGCACGCGGGCTCGATCGATTCATCGCCTTTGATCCAGGTAGTGGCGTCCTGCGCTGTGAGGCGGGGGTCACCCTTGCCGAAATCATCGAGCTGGTGTTGCCGCAAGGCTGGTTTCTGCCAGTGACGCCCGGCACTCGCTACGTTACCGTCGCCGGCGCGATCGCCAACGACGTGCATGGCAAGAACCACCACCGCACCGGCAATTTTGGCCACCATGTGCGCGCATTCGAGCTGCTGCGCAGCGACGGCGAGCGGCGGCTGTGCACCCCGGATGACGCCGATCCCTGGTTTGCGGCCACGGTGGGAGGGCTGGGCCTGACCGGCCTGATCACCTGGGCGGAAATTCAGTTACGCCGTGTCGGCAGTCCCGCGCTGGAAGCAGAGAACATCCGCTTCGGCTCGCTCGACGAATTTTTTGCATTGTCGGCCGCATCGGCCGACAGCCACGAGTACGGCGTGGCATGGATCGATTGCCTGGCAGGCGGCAGGGCGCGCGGACGCGGACACTTCACCCGCGCCGACCACTGCACCGGGCTTGCCGAGGAGCGACCAAAATCTCCAGGCGCAGGCTTGTCCATGCCTGTCACGCCACCGATTTCGCTGGTGAACAAGGTGTCTCTGCGGCCTTTCAACGCGCTTTACTACTGGCGCCAGCCCGCCCTGCACAAACGCTTCGTCAGCCACCTGTTGCCGTTCTTTTACCCACTGGACGGCATCCGTGACTGGAACCGGATGTACGGCCCGTCCGGCTTTCTGCAATATCAATGTGTCTTACCGCCTGCAACTGCGCGGGACGGGGTCGACGCGCTGCTTGCCGAGATCGCACGCAGCGGCAGTGGCTCGTTCCTGGCAGTGCTGAAAGAGTTCGGCAACATGCCTTCCATCGGCATGCTGTCTTTCCCAAGGCCGGGGACGACGTTGGCGCTGGACTTCCCCAATACCGGCCCTGACGTCCTCCGCCTGCTTGAGCGACTGGACCGCATCGTCGACGAGGCAGGCGGTGCTCTGTACCCTGCCAAGGACGCACGTATGGCAGCGCAGTCGTTTCAGCGCGCCTATGGCCGCTGGCGCGAGTTCGGCAGCTATCTCGATCCACGTTTTTCTTCCGGCTTCTGGCGCCGGGTCACGGAGTAGACATGCAACGCGTCCTCATCATCGGTGCCACCTCGGCCATCGCCGAAGCAACCGCCCGACGCTACGCCGCACGCGGGGCGGCCATCCATCTGCTCGGCCGACAGGCAGGCCGCCTGGAGACGATCGCGGCGGACCTGACCACACGCGGAGCCAAGACCAGCACCGGCGTACTCGACGTCAACGACAGTCAACATCATGGCGAAATACTAAACGGTGCCTGGGCGGCGCTGGGTGGCGTTGATGTCGTGCTGATCGCACATGGCACGTTGCCCGATCAAGCAGCATGCAACGCATCGGTCGAGCTGTCGCTACACGAGTTTGCTACCAACGGCACGTCCACGATCGCGTTATGCGCGGCGATTGTGCCGCGACTGACGTCGGGCGCCACGCTTGCAGTCATTTCTTCGGTGGCGGGAGACCGCGGCCGAGCCAGCAACTACCTCTATGGCAGCGCCAAGGCGGCTGTGACTGCATACCTGAGCGGCCTGGGCCAGCGCCTGCGCCCGGAGGGCATCAACGTGCTCACGATCAAGCCCGGCTTCGTCGACACACCCATGACCGCGGCTTTCAAGAAGGGCGCGCTGTGGGCAAAGCCGGACCAGATCGCCAAGGAAATCCTCGGTGCAGTGGACAAGCGTCGCGCTGTGGCCTATCTGCCAGCATTTTGGTGGGCCATCATGCTAGCGATCAAGAACATACCCGAATTCGTTTTCCGCAGGATCAAGCTCTGACATGACCGACAAACACGCCAAAATTGTCATCACCGGTGCCGCAGGGCTAGTCGGCCAGAATCTGATCGTCGAGCTCGAACAGCAGGGCTACGCCCAACTGGTGGCAATCGACAAACATGCGCACAACCTGCAGATTCTGCGCGAGCTGCATCCTGCCGTGCGCGTCGTGCATGCGGACCTGGCCGAACCGGGCGAATGGGCCCGCGAGTTCGAAGGTGCGGCCTGCGTCGCTCAATTGCATGCACAGATCACCGGCAAAACCACCGAGCTTTTCACCCGCAACAATCTGGTTGCCACCTCGCACGTGCTCGACGCCTGCAAAGCGGCCGATGTGCCCTTTGTGGTCCACATCAGTTCGTCGGTGGTGAATTCGGTCGCTGTGGATGATTACACCAACACCAAGCGCTCCCAGGAGGAGATGGTGGTGAACAGCGGCTTGCGTCATTGCGTATTGCGGCCAACGCTGATGTTTGGCTGGTTCGATCCAAAGCATCTGGGCTGGCTGTCGCGCTTCATGGCCAAGACCCCCGTCTTTCCGATCCCGGGTGATGGCAAGTTCATGCGTCAACCGCTCTACGAACGCGATTTCTGCCGCTGCATTGCCAAATGCATTGAGCGCGAACCCAACGGCGAGGTCTACGACATCGTCGGTGATACCCGGGTCGATTATGTCGACATCATCAAGACCATCAAGCGGGTCAAACGCCTGCATACGCTGATCGTGCATATTCCTATCGGTTTCTTTGCCTTCCTTCTGCGCGTGTATTCGCTCTTTAGCAAGAAACCCCCATTCACGGCCGACCAGCTCAAGGCGCTCAGCGCCGGCGATGACTTCAAAGGCGTCGATACCGAGAAAGTCTTCGGCGTGCGCCAGACGCCATTCGAGGACGCGATCCGCGAAAGTTATACCGACCCGCGCTATAGCCACATCGTGCTTAAGCGCTGAACTGTCACCACGAGATAAACACATGAGCTCATTCGCGATCGTCGGCAGCGGCCCCATGGGCCTGATGGCTGCCATGGAACTACTGAAGAAAGGTCATCAGGTCGATGTATACGAACGCGACGACCGTATCGGTGGCATGTCCGCCGATTTCGATTTCGACGGCCTGCGCATCGAACGCTACTACCACTTCATCTGCAAGACCGATTTCCCACTGTTCAAGCTGCTCGAGGAGCTGAAGCTGTCAGACCGCCTGCACTGGACCGACACCAAGATGGGTTACTACTACCAGGGCAAGCTGCACAAATGGGGAACGCCGTTCGCGCTGCTCGGTTTCCCGCACCTGGGACTGGTCGACAAGATTCGCTACGCCCTGCACGTCATGCACACCAAGGGTATCAGCGACTGGACATCGCTCGACAAGGAGAATGCACGCGACTGGATCACCCGATGGATCGGCCCGAAAGCCTACAAGGTGATGTGGGAGAAGGCATTCGCGCTGAAGTTCTTCGAGTACCAGAATGACCTGTCCGCCTCGTGGATCGGCACCCGTATCAAGCGCGTGGCGTTGTCGCGGCGTAATCTTCTTAACGAGAGCATGGGCTATCTGGAAGGCGGCTCGGCCGTTCTGCTGGAACGCATGGCGGCAGAAGTTGCGCGCCTGGGCGGTCGCATCCTGCTGTCGCAACCGATCGAGGAGGTCGCCTCGGCCGACGGCCAGGTCACCGGCATCCGCACCCGCGACGGCCACCATGCCTACGACGGCGTCGTGTCGACCGCACCGATCCAGTACGTGCCCGGCATGGTTCCCGGCCTGCCCAAGACGTTTGCCGACCAAGTCGGCGCGATCGAGAACATTCCGGTCGCCTGCGTGATCCTGAAGCTGTCCAGGCCGGTCAGCGAAAACTTCTGGATGAACATCAGCGACGACCGGATCGCCATTCCCGGCCTGATCGAGTACAGCAACCTCAACCCCGGCAAGGGCCCCGGCGAGCACATCGTGTACGCGCCCTACTACATGCCCAAGTCCCACCCGAAGTGGCAGTGGAGCAATCAGCAGTTGATCGACGAGGTCATCAGCTATTTGCCGATGATCAACCCGGATTTCAAGCCGGAGTGGATTCGCGCAACCCATTGCCACCGTTACGAGTACGCGCAGACCATCTGTCCACCAGGCTTCCAGGACATGCTGCCGCCGATGAAGACGCCGCTTCGCGGCTTCTTCATGGCCGATACCGCGTACTACTACCCGGAAGACAGGTCGATCAACGAAAGCGTGGCGGTCGGGCAGACGCTGGCAGCCGAGGCCGCAGCCGGATGAGGCACCGGCAGGTTCTACTCTTCCTGATTGCGGGCGGCTTGGCGGCACTAGCCAATTTCGGATCGAGAATCCTATTGGGCAAAAGCATGCCCTATGTGCCGTCCATCATCGTGGCCTATGTCATCGGCATGACTACCGCGTTCGTGCTCAATCGTGCATTCGTATTTACGGAAGCGACAAACTCCGCCCGCAGCCAGGTCTTCTGGTTCACGGTGGTGAATCTATTGGCCGTTGTTCAGACCGTGTTGATCAGCCTATTGATGGCTCGCATCGTGTTACCGGCCCTGGATATCGACCGCTACGCCGACACCATCGCCCACGCCTTCGGCGTGGCCGTCCCGGTCATTACCAGCTTCATTGGGCACAAATATCTGTCTTTCCGCCACACCCCGGCGTGATCTGGAGCGTGCGCAGAGATCGCAATCCAGTCTTCCGCCTCATCGACGTCATTCTTAGGGAACCACGCAAAAAGCATTGACCGACGCTATTCCCGCTTCGAGATCGCCCTTTCCGGGGGTATCGACGGCCAGGTCCAGCACCTTTCCGGTCTCCCACGGGAGTGCCAGGTAGCCTGTGTCTGAGCCCGCGCGTACGGTGTATTGCTGTCGCCCATGGTTGTCATCGCTCCAGGCGGCGCTAAGCGTCCCGTTCGCCTTGTTCTTGAGCACGACTTCCAGCCCCAACGTCTGCGTCCCGGGTGCGCATCCTATCAACGTGCCGCGCAGCGCCCATTGCCCTTTGCCGTATCGGACCAGGGCACCCGGCTCTATCTTGCGGGCAAGAGCCTTGTGATGCGGATCCCGCGCGGCTTCCGCCTCATAACCGAACTGATGACCGTCAAAGCGAGGGTTGATTGGGATTACGACCCCCTCATGCGCGGCGGCAAAATCCACATAACTTTCGTAGCCATAGTCAAAGCGATCGATCGCACGGAACTCCTGGTAATCCACCACCAGCAGCGCAACAAGCATGATCGCGCTCGCAAACGCATGGCGATTGCCGATCAGTGCTGCGGAAATGACGATCAGAAAATATGGAATGACGAAGTATCTGGCACCGGCACCAAGCGGGGACGCCATCTCCGGATCCTGACGTACGGCGTACAGCCCCGCCAGCATGAAGAATCCCGATGCGATCAGGAGTAGGACCGTGGCTTTGGAGTCGCGATCGCGCGCTTCGCCGGCGATGATCCGGCTTATCAGCAAAGACGCGAACACTGCCCAGAAGACGATGGATGCAATGAGCGAGACCCTACCCTGTGCCCCGAAGGTGACAAAGGTCACGAAGGCGCTGCCCCAGGCCCCAGGTTCCTTGCTCGTCTGAACGCCCAACCTGTCGGACGCAACAAAGTAAGAGAGCTGCACCAGCGCGCAGACAACTACAATCACATCCACCCTCTGCCGAGGATACGCATCACGAAAGAATGCGATACGCAGAAGTATCAGCGGAAGCAGGATGATCGAGAACGGCCCCGTCAGCGACGCGATCGCAACAAAGATGGTTTCCGACAACACCGGCTTGCGCGAGGTCGGCATGAGCACCAGTATCGCCAGCGCCGCCCCAAGATGCCATTGCACGTTCGTGATCGTGAAAAGCGTCTCCCCGCTCGTGGGGGCCAGGGCGCCTGTCAGGACCGCGGCCAGCGCCACCACCGCCTTGATTCCGGTCAACCTGAGTGCACGAACAACGAACAGGGCAGCGGCCAAATATCCGGCCACCCAGCCGCCCAGCATCACATACGGGACGAGCCGCGGTCCGGACTGCGAGGCGAGATAGGCAACGGATCGTGCATACAGATGCAGGTAACCCGCATAGGGTTCTAGAACGGCGGCCAGTCCGTGTTCAATTGCCCCTGCCAGAAACACCTGGCCATCTTCAGCCCACAGAAGCTTTCCTGGAACTCCAGAAAAACCGTTCAGCCGGAGAGACACCACCAGGAGACTGAGCGTGCAGACGATCAACACGAAGATCAGACGGCGGGACTTCTCTGCTGCGAACAAATGACGGGTCATGCGTTTCTGCTTGAAGGAGCCTCCCGCCGGCTGGCGGGAAGCGATGGCCAGGCTTTAGAAGTTATTGCTTGGGAGCGCCCAAAGCCTCCGGATCTTCCGGAATCGCCTGCAGGGCGTCGGCGGAGATCTCGATCACCTCTTCCGGCTTCAGCCCCTGGGTCGCAAGCCAGCTGGCGTCGACGATCCAATGACGCTTGCCATCCTTTACATAGAACCACCCATCTTCCTTGCTACCGTCGACGGGCGCGCGCCTGACGACCTTGCCCTCATAGGGGCTGACAGGCGTACTTGCAGCTGGAGCCTGGGCCTCAGCAGGCGTCGCTGCCGGTTGGTCTGCGCTTGCTGCATCGGCGCCCGGCCGCTTGCCGCAACCCGCAAGTGCACCCATCACCACAAGCGAAAATGCCAGCACGTGAATTCTTTTCATTACGGTTCCTCCAAAAATAGTGGACAGTCGTTAGAAGCGCGAAGATGACGCAAAAAATGCATCCCCGAAGCCGGCGCGGACCGGCGGAATTACAGGTTTCTCCATAAATTCGGCCACACGCGCCAGGCTTTCGTCCCAATCCGGCATCTGCTGGATTTCATTCGCTGCCGTATCACGAATTCCCTGCAAGCGCTGATGATGCTCCAGGGCGAAAATCAACGTCTGGGAAAGGCAAGACGCGGTGGGAGGAGAAAGCAGGCAGTTCTCTCCATCACGCAACAACCACGTGTTGGCTTGGTTGTAATTGGTCACCACCGTCGTCCCGCACGCCATCAACTCGAATGGAAGATACGAGGGGTGCTTGGTCATCATCATGACGAACCCGGCGTGACAGCTCCGATACAGATTTGCGGTTTCCTTGTACGGCAGCATTCCTATGCTTTCCACGACGTCCTGCAAGCCGTATTCGACTGGATTCCAGCCGGTGCCGGCGCACAGTATCTGTACCTGCCCGCCGAATCTGGTCTTGACCCTGCGGAGCGCGGCAGCGGCGAGTTCGAACCCATTGCGAGGCGTTCCCGGACGGGCGTAATAGAACAGGCGCTTCACCGACGCATCGTCGTCCCTCGCCCCGGTGCCGCGGAAAAAGACACTCCGATCGACGTTTGGTTGCAGCAGAACGGCAGAACCGCCGTACTCTTCCTCGTAGATGCGCTTGAGCGTCTGGGTATTGCAGATCCCCAGGAAGCCAAAGCGATAGGTCAGCTCTGCCTGCGCATATGTGCTGCCCGCAGGATAGAACGCCGGCTCGAAGTCCTGCATCATGTAAAACTTCAGCCCGGTATTACGCACACCGAGCAATACATAGGCGGTCGTCCAGAGGGTCGCCACCGAATAATCGGAGGCGGGGATGGACTCAATGGCTTCGCCGGAGTCCAGAATAAGGACCTCGCTATCTGCAAGGGCCGGAAACGCCTTCCCTAGCATCCCTTGCATCTCGGCAGCGCTTGCCGACCCGCATATGAGAAAGCGCTGCCGCATGCCGTAACGCCGTTTCAGACTCTCCGCCAACCGGAGGATAGTCATCACACCGCCGTAAAACGGGTTGTCGAAGCAGGGGAGATACCAAGCGCATACTCTGGCCTTGGGGTCCTTTGCAACACGTTCGGGATGCTGCTGGACTTGGCACAGGTCCTCCAAACGGCAATCTATGATCTGGGCGAGCTGCAGAGCATCGTCGGTATACCCTGCCCAGATGCTACCGGCCTTGGCGCTACCGCCGTTCTTGCCTCTAAGGGCACGGAGTGCCTCACGTATCCTTGTTCTCATCGCTTGAGCCTAAGTGGGTTTACCTGCCCGAATGCCGGGCTGAAATAGGGGTCGGACCAGTATTTTTCGCCGTCGTTGTTCCAGCTCTCGCTCGCGTCTTCCTCGTTCAGATAGACAACTGCAAACGGGTCGAGCAGACCACGGGAAGAGTCGTTAACGGCTGCCACGCAGACTTTCTTTAAAAAATCGACCCCGACCAGGTTTTCGCCCTCGAGTGTCTGCACTGCATCCTTGAACGCGTTGACCTTGAAGGCGATCGCATGCTCGGACGCTGCACGCACATTGCGGTACCACAGCGGGCCGCCGAACCACCCGTACTCATGCGAGTAGCACCCACGAAACATCGGCGCGGAACTTCCATCCTCAGCCATGAGACGACCCGCTTCCAGGACCTTGCCCTGCGGCTCGACTGCAAGCGACCCCACCCAGGCAATCTCGGGATGGTGACTGGTCCAACCGACGAGCTCGTCGACGATTCCTCCCGACAAGCCAATGGCCTTGCCGCCCAGAATCACCAACGAGTCCACGTTCGAATCCACCATATCGGCGATCGCGCGCCAGTCCACCTGATCCGACTGAACCAGTTCCAGGCGTTCGCCGAGCGTAGCCTGGAATGGCAGCAACGCTGGGCCCACCGCCTCCCTATGTACAACGGTCACGCGACGCGCTGCATCGAGACGCGAAGCGCACAGCAGGTTGAGCACATTAGCCGCCTGATCCTGCGTACCGGTCTGAAGCACAAACACATGGACAGAATTGGCTGTCGCGGGCCAAGTGATATGAAACATGCCCGCTTCGGTGCGACGCACGATGGCGGGCAAGCCCTTGCGCTCGAAATAGTTCTTCTGCGTACGCAGCTGACCCATGATGGCGTAGGGCTTGGTCTGCAACCCGGTCGATGTCGAGGTAGGCAGAATGCGCCAGTGATAATGGATCGATGGCACGCGCAGCACCTTGCGTGCCGCGGCAGTCACCTTGAAAAAGATGTCCCAGTCCTGCGCACCATCAGTGTCGGGATTCCACGCACCCACGGCACGTACCACCTCTGTACGCATGAGGTTGAAGTGGGTGAGATAGTTGACCGAATGCAGCATCTCCGGACTCCATGCCGGTTTGAACAGCGCGTTCAACCGGCATTCGCCGCTTTCCGTGATGGAATCCTTGTCCGAGTAGAGAAAATCGGCCTCGGGATGGTTCTGAAGCGCCTTGACCATGTCGAACAGCGCCCAGGGCGTGACCGTGTCGTCATGATCCAGAAGTGCCACGAACTCACCGCTCACGCTTTCCAGCGCGGCATTGGAGTTACGGGAGATTCCGCCGTTTTCCTGCAGGCGCAACAGGCGGTACCGCTTGTCGGTGCAGCGCTGCTCCAGCCACTTCCAGCCATCCTCGTCCTCGGTGTCCGCCCAGGCCAGGCACGCCTCCCAATTACCGTAAGTCTGGGCCTCCATGCTCAGCAGGGTATGCTCCAACACCTGCCGGGGAAGTCGATAGATGGGGACCACGAAACTGATCAGTGGCGCATAGGCAAACGCACCACTGGCTTCGCGCTGCGTGTCCAACTCATCGCTATTTGGCTCGATTGAGTCGATATAGCCTGCGAACTCCTTAGGGAGCGCGCGCGTTGGTGTGCCGGCAGGTCCAACGGGCGACTTCAGGAGTTCACCTTCCAGAGACGTCGGGCGCCCTTTGCTTCTATCGTGGCGAGCGACGGCGCGCTTGATCGCCCCTCCGACTACCCGCCCGATGAGCGAACCTTCCGGCGCCCAGCGCTGACGCGCCCTGTCTATCGCCCTTCCAAGCCGTGCCTCGGTCGTGTTTAGTGTTTCACGCGCACCGTGGAGATCCTGCGCTAGGCTAGCAATCAGTTCGTCGCGATCACGTAGATCACTCATCAGACGCTGCTGTTGTTCGTGCTGCCATGAAGCGGCCTTGCCAGTGCTGTCCTGGTCCTGCCTGGTCTGTTCGATATGACTTTCGAACTCCTCGATCAGGCGGGCACGCTCTGCTTCGGCCACCTGCACATCATGTAAAGATTTTTCCAGTCCAGTACGCATGCTGCTCATGGCGTCCTGAAGCTCGCGCACGGCAGCTTCACCCTGGAACATAGACTCGGCAAGGCGCGCCTCCTGTTCCTGCAACATCTGTTGCTGCGCCTCCTGTGCCTGGGCAATTTCAGAAAGCGCCCGTTCGTGCTCGGACCTGAGGCTTTCCACCTCTTCCCTCAACCTCGCTGCGGACTCGCGCTCCTGCGCAAGCTCCTCGCCGAGTCGCCGCGTCTCGTCCTGCAAACCAGTGGCCCTGACTTCAGCCTCAGCCGACTTTGCGCCGACTTTCTCGACCTCCTTGCGCCACCAGTCACAGTCGTAAGTCAACTGCACACCGCGGCCCAGGGTGGCGAACAGATGAGCAACCACCGCCCCCTGATCAGTATCGAGCTGCGTCAGGGCGCGAACGGGCTCAGGGACATCTTCGCCCACAAGCAGTACGCCAAGTCCATGGGAGTGAGTGAAGGAGAACGAGGGATATTTATCAACCAGTTCGCTCCAGAACCGCCACACCCCGAAGTCGCCCTGGCGCTCTTCAAGGTCATGGAACAGCACTACAGCGCGCCGCGACAGCTTGGGAAACCAAGACTCGTAGTCGTGCTTGACCGCTTCGTATGTGTGAAGCCCATCGATATGGAGCAAGTCGATGCTGCCATCGATGAACTTCTCCACCCCTTCATCAAAAGTGCAACGCAGGAGTTTCGAGAAATCGTTGTACTTAGCATCATGGTAACTGCGCAACTGCTCGTACACGGAGTCGCCATAGTAGGCAGCGTGTTCATCGCCCTGCCAGGTGTCGATGGCGTAGCAACGCGTGCTTATCGCAAGCTCGCTGATCGCCTGACAGAACCCGAGATAGGACGCACCGTGGTGAGTTCCTAACTCAACAAGCAGATTTGGGCGCAACTCCTCCACCAGCCATGCGGCAAAGGGAATGTGGCCGTGCCATGCACTAATGGGGAGCCTAAGCGGCCTAATAGAAGCCGATTTATTGAGCTTGATCATTGAATTCCATTATCCGTGGGTCACGACGGGCTTTTTCGATAAAGGTTGTTATATCTGGGGCGCATAGCAGCGGCACAAACTCTTCCACCAATGCGATCGGCCACTTCCACCACTGGATCTTCATCAGCGCCTCGACCTGATCAGCGGAGAAGCGGCGGCGGACGCACCGCGCCGGATTCCCCACCGCCACACTATATGGCTCGATATCGCGACTGACGACAGCACGGGCGCCGATGATCGCACCATCGCCGACTGTCACTCCCGAGATGATCGTGGCGCCATGCCCGATCCACACATCATTGCCTATCCGGGTAGGTCCGCGGGTAGCGGGATGCCCATCGCGTTCTGCCAGCTCGTGCCCGAAGGCGATGCGCAATGGAAACGTCGTGACCCAGTCCGATCGATGCTCGCCGCCGCCGAAGATAGTTACGTCATCGGCGATGGAACAGAAAGCGCCGATGTCGATGCGTTCGTCGGCAGTCCAAATCCGGAAAGCAGGGGCTCCATAAGTAAAGCGCCCCACACTGATACGCGAATCAGGCGACCTAAGCTCTGGAATGCGGCTCCCGGTCATGCCGTACCTTCCGTCTTCTCGACCGGCCGCAGGCTGACCGAGTCGAAGGGAATGCCTACAAGGCCGTAACGTAGCTTGGTCGATGCCACGCGTATCAACACTGCATCATGTAGCCAATGATGCTGCACGTTGTCCCAGGGATTGCCCTCAGCGATGGAAACGGTCATCGAGTAGTCGCCATCCGGCAATAGGGGTACGGTGAAATCGAAACGCGCCTCTAATGTCTGACCCGCAGCCATCGGATAGGGCTGTTCGACATGCGTGTAGGTATGTTCGCCGAACAATGACTGGCCAAGCCGGTCCTTCACAAAGAAGCCGATGATGATGCCTTCGAGATTGCGCGATGCCGTCGCGCGCACAAGCAATTGGACGTGCTCCCCTCCATGGAAAACCCCCAACGCCCCCCCATCTCGCGAGAGCAGCGTAACCGAGTCAATGTGCGCGGCCTCGGAGGTCCAGCCGTCCGAATTATGGATGTTGGAGAACAGAGTAAGTTCCGTCTCCTTTTCGACCGGCGCCCGGGCAGGCAGAGAGGGTGCCAACGCCACATCCGCACCGGCATCTGCGCGCAAGCTTTTGATCTTTACAACGTCGCCGTAGACCTCCTGCGCGCAGTATTCGATATAGGCCTCCACCACATTCTGCGCGGAGTCATGCAGCCGGACGTGCCCCTTGTCCAGCCAAAGTGCGCGGTCGCAGAAATTGAGCACCGAGCCGGTATCGTGGCTGACGAACAGCAGTGTCCCGCGCTCGCGGAAGGCGCGCAGAAAGCGCATGCATTTCTGCACGAAAACACTGTCACCTACCGCAAGTGCCTCGTCGACGATCAGCACATCGGCGTCCACGTGCGCGATCACGGCAAAGGCCAAACGCACGTACATGCCGCTGGAATAGACCTTGACTGGTTGGTTGACAAAGTCGCCAATGTCCGCGAATGCGAGAATACTTTCGTATCGCTCGTCGATCTCCCCCCTGCTGAGCCCTAGCAGCGCCGCACTCATGTAAACATTTTCACGGCCAGTGAACTCGGGATTGAAGCCTGCTCCCAGTTCCAGTAGCGCAGCTACGCGGCCATTGACCCGAGCAGCACCGACGGTAGGTGTCAGTGTTCCGCAGATAAGCTGAAGCAACGTGGACTTGCCCGCTCCATTACGGCCAACGATGCCTACCGCCTCGCCGCGGCGCACCTGAAAGGAGACGTTCTGCAGAGCCCAGTATTCCTTGTAAAAGGAGGGCACCGTCGTTCTCCCAGCCATCCGCATCAGCCGAGGCACGAAAAATTGTTTCAGGCGGTCTCTTGGCTGATCATAGATGTGATAAAGCTTCGATAGTCCCTCCACTTCGATCACTGCCGGCGCGGCCGCTGTCATATCAGAGGACATCGGCAAACCCCTTGCGTGCCTTCTGGTAGAAATAGAAGGAGCACGTTAGCAGGACGATGGCTACTGCCATATACATGAACCATCCGGAAAGTTGGGGAAGCTCGCCGAAGATCAGCAAGCGACGGGCCTGCTCCACCGGATAGGTGATGGGGCTGAGCTTGATCCACGGCTGAAACCCCTGCGGCAGGCTGGAGGTCGGATAAACGATCGGCGAAAGGAAAAACAGCACAGTCGTGATCATCGCGGTGAGCTGGCCGATGTCGCGCAGGTAGACGCCCGCCGCTGCGAATACGAACGACAGTGCCACGGTGAAGAGAATGAACGGCAGCAATAGAAACGGAAGCAGTATCGCGGCAGCCGGCAGGTAGACGTCGAGCACGAACTGCACCACCAAAAGCACGATCACGCTGATCGACAGGTGGAACAATGCCGAGGCCACGGATACCCACGGCAGCAACTCCAAGGGAAAGACCACCTTCTTCACATAGGAGACGTTGGCCAGGACGAGACTGGGCGCACGACTCAGGCAGTCGGCGAAAAACCCATGCAGCATCAGTCCTACGAAAAGGATAAGAGCGAAATCGGCCTTGGACTCCCCCCCTCCAACGCCCCACCGTACCTTGAAGATGGAAGAAAAAACAAAGGTATAGATGACCAGCATCAGCAGTGGGTTAAAGAACGACCAAGCTACACCCGCCAGCGACCCTCGATAACGTCCTACTATCTCGCGGCGAGCAAGCTGCAGAACCAAGCGCCAATGGCGCCTCAACGAACGTATCATCCCGATCGGAGACCCATCGTCGTGCAGTGTTTCAGTACTCGACATGTGCTCAGCACCCGGCTCTGGAAAAAGAATCACCGGCCGCTAATGCCTGCTCCAAATCCCTGCGCAAATCCCCCAAATCCTCAACCCCCACGCTCAACCGCACCAGCGCATCGCTAATGCCAAGCTGGTCGCGGCGGGCCACCGGGATGGAGGCATGCGTCATGACGGCGGGATGATTGACCAGGCTTTCCACGCCGCCGAGCGATTCGGCCAGGGTGAACAGTTCGGTCTTCTCGCAAAAACGCTTGGCCGCCTCGAAGCCGCCCTTGAGGACGATCGAGACGATGCCGCCGAAGCCGGACATCTGGCGCTGGGCCAGCGCGTGCTGCGGGTGCGAGCCCAGGCCGGGGTAGATCACCTTTTCGATCGCGGGGTGGGTTTCCAGCCATTGCGCCAGCGCCAGGGCGTTCTCGCAATGCGCGCGCATGCGCAGCGGCAGGGTCTTGAGGCCGCGCAGCGCCAGGAAGCTGTCGAACGGCCCTTGCACGCCGCCGATGGAGTTCTGCAGGAACGCCAGTTGCTCGGCCAGTTCGGCGTTGTCGCCGACCACCGCGATGCCGCCGACCATGTCCGAGTGACCGTTGAGGTACTTGGTAGCCGAGTGCACCACGATGTCGGCGCCCAGGCCGAGCGGGCGTTGCAGCATCGGCGAGGCGAAGGTGTTGTCGACCACGATCAGCAGGCCGTGCTTGCGCGCGATCGCGGCGATGGCCGCGATATCGACCAGCTTGAGCATCGGGTTGGTCGGGGTCTCGATCCACACCATCTTGGTGTCGGGGCGGATCGCGGCTTCGAACGCAGCCGCATCGGTCAGGTCGACGAAGCTGAAATCCAGGCCGGCGGTGCGGCGACGCACGCGCTCGAACAGGCGAAAGGTGCCGCCATACAGGTCATCCATCGCCACCACGTGGCTGCCGGCGTCCAGCAGTTCCATCACCGTGGAAGTGGCGGCCATGCCGGAGGCGAACGCGAACGCACGCGTGCCGCCCTCCAGCGACGCGACGCAGCGCTCATAGGCAAAGCGCGTGGGGTTGTGGGTACGCGAGTATTCGAAGCCCTGATGCTCGCCCGGGCTGGACTGCGCATAGGTGGACGTCGCGTAGATCGGCGGCATCACCGCCCCGGTGCTGGGGTCCGGCGACTGCCCTCCATGGATCGCCAGCGTCGCGAGCGAGAGTTCGCGCTCGCCGCCGTGGCTGGATGTGGTGCGATTGGACATGGAGGTTCCCGGAAAAAGTGGCGGATTGTAACAAGCAGGTCTGAATGGCCGGTGCCGCGCGTCGCATCCGGCGCACGGCGTGGCACGATCACTGCACGCGGCGGCGCAGGTAATTGAGCAGGTCGATGCGGGTGATCAGGCCGAGGAACTGGTTGCCGTCCATGACGATGGCGACCTGGCCGCGGTCGAACACCGGCAGCAGCGCCTCGATCGGCGAGGCGACATCCAGGCGATCGAGCTTGCTGACCATGGCGGTGGAGATCGGGTCGCGGAAGCGTGCCTCGTCGCCGTACACATGCAGCAGCACGTCGCTCTCGTCGACGATGCCGACCAGTTCACCGTCATCGATGACCGGCAGCTGCGAGACGTCGTACAGTTTCATGCGCTGGTAGGCGGTGGTCAGCAGGTCCTTCGGCCCGACCACCACGGTGTCGCGCTTGGTGTACGGGCGCAGGATCAGGTCGCGCAGGTCGCCGTGCTGCGGGCGTTCCAGAAAGCCGTTGTCCAGCATCCAGTAGTCGTTGTACATCTTGGACAGGTACTTGTTGCCGGTGTCGCAGACGAACACCAGCACGCGCTTGGGCGTGGTCTGCTCGCGGCAGTACTTCAGCGCAGCGGCCAGCAGGGTGCCGGTGGACGAACCGCCCAGGATGCCCTCCTTGGCCAGCAACTCGCGCGCGGTGTGGAAGCTTTCCGCATCGGTGATCGAATAGGCCTTCTTGACCCGCGAAAAATCGGAGATGTCCGGCAGGAAGTCCTCGCCGATGCCTTCGACCAGCCAGCTGCCGGACTTCTCGCTGACCGTGCCCTCTTCGATGTACTGGGTCAGGATCGAGCCGACCGGGTCGGCCAGCACCAGCTCGGTGTGCGGCGAGGCGGTGGCGAAGGCACGCGACAGGCCGGTCATGGTGCCGGAGCTGCCACAGCCGAACACGATCGCGTCCAGATCGCCGTCCATCTGCGCCAGGATCTCCGGGCCGGTGCCGAATTCGTGCGCAGCCGGGTTATCCGGATTGCTGAACTGGTTGATGAAGTAGGCTCCCGGGGTCTCGGCGGCGATCCTGGCGGCCAGGTCCTGGTAGTACTCCGGGTGGCCCTTGGCCACGTCCGAACGGGTCAGCACCACCTGGGCGCCCATGGCCTTGAGGTTGAAGATCTTCTCGCGGCTCATCTTGTCCGGCACCACCAGGATCAACCGGTAGCCTTTCTGCTGGGCGACCAATGCCAGACCCAGGCCGGTGTTGCCGGCGGTGCCTTCGACCAGCGTGGCGCCGGGCTTCAGATCGCCGCGCTGTTCGGCC
The DNA here is from genome assembly GCF_014199025.1 of Xanthomonas sp. CFBP 8152. Lineage (NCBI taxonomy): Bacteria > Pseudomonadati > Pseudomonadota > Gammaproteobacteria > Lysobacterales > Lysobacteraceae > Xanthomonas > Xanthomonas sp. CFBP 8152. The sequence continues at coordinate 306,536 of NZ_JACHNO010000001.1, read as the reverse complement.
GCGTCGATCATCGACAACCCGATGCGGTCCTTGATCGATCCACCGGGGTTGGCCGCCTCCAGCTTGAGGAACAGCTCGCAGACGCCGGTGTCCAGGTGCTGTGCCTTGACGATCGGCGTGTTGCCGATCAGTTCGAGTACGGAGGAATGGATCGCCATCGGAATATCGTCACTGCGTCGCGCGGGGCTTGGCCGCCCATTATCCGACGAACGGCTGGGGAATGCTCATTCAGACTGGGACCGATCGCGTCGGCCCGTGAACGAGCGGGCTCGACGAGCGCTGCAGCGACGCCCAACGGCCTGGCTGCACGGCCGTCAGGCGGGCGTTGGCGCGCTTTTGCCAACCGCGCGACCGCAGGTGCGCAATGAAAGACGCGGACGGTGGCAAGCCGACGAGGAGGCCGCCACCGCCCGCGACGGTGAACTTGTTCTAACGGTGGGGAAGGATCAGTGAGTGAGCTGGTCGTACATCCGGGTGAGCTTTTCTTTCGCCTGCAACTTCTCGCGTTTCATCTGGCCCAAGGTCACGTCGTCGATGGGGAGCACCCCGAGTTCGGCATCCATGCATTTCTTGTTCAAGAGCTTGTGGCGTTGGTACAGCTGCTTGAACTCGGGATCGGACTTGACCAATGCGTCGATTTCGGTCTGCGGTTGCCCTTCGAACATGGCGTTACCTCCTTCACTTAAAACAAGAACGCCCCGGCCGCGGGCGGCACGGGGCGCTGCTTGGGGATGGAAGACGTGCGGATCACAATGGCAAGCGCACTGGCGGAACCAACAAGCTGTCCACCGAACTGCGTTGATGCGTGCCCTTGCGTCACTGGCCCGGCCCTCCGTACTTCCAGGCAGCGGAGTGCTGCCCGGGAGTACGACCCTACGCCGGTCGCGGAGGGGGTTCAAGGCCAGAACGGCTGCTTTTGCCGTTCCCTGCCTCAATCAGTGACCGCGGTTCAACCAGGCGTCATGCCTGGGTTAAAAGACCTTAACTTCCAACCACTTGCATTACGGCAAGACAACCACCTCGGCAGCGCGCGTCTTGCTGGCGGCGGCCTTGCTGCCATTGACCTGCAGCCGTGCACTGGCGACGCCGGCAGCCACCAACGCGTCGCGTACCGCTTCGGCCCGCTTCTTGGCCGTGGCGGCATCGCTGTCGTAGCCGACGATGCTGACCCGGCCTTTCTTGCCGATGTTCAGATACTCGGCCAGCGCCTTGGCCTGCCCTGCGGCATCGCCGGACAGCACAGACTTGCCACCAAACGCGCCAGTGCCGAGAGAAAACACTTCGCCGCGGCTGTCGAACTTGGCGGACGGTAACTTGGCCCCGGCCACCAGCTCGGCTTCCTCGTGCGCCAGTTGCACCGCTTTTTGCTGGGCGGCATTGAGCTTGGCGGTCTGTTTGCCGGCCACGCTGGTCAGCGCCAGCTCGGCGTCCTGGCGGGCCAGGGTCTCCTGTTCGGCGGCCTGACGCATGCGCTCGGCCTCTTCGGCCTGGATCTGCGTCTGCACACGTAGACGCTCGGCTTCCTGGCGCGCGCGCGCGGCGTCACGGCGGCTGGCCTCGATCAGCAGGTCGTTGCGGGTGCCTTCCAGTCGATCCAGCTCGCGCCGCGCCAACGCGGTGCGGGCGGTGAGCTCGGCGATTTCGACCCGGCGGTCGGCCAGGAACACCAGTTCGTCGCGGTCGCGACGCTTGGCCTCGGCCAGCGCCGCCACGCTCTGCTGCGCCTGCAGCCGCTCGAAGCGGGCCAGGTCATTGGTCTGCGGGTCGTTCTGCAACATGGCCAAGCGCCGGTTGAGCGCGTCGGCCTGCGGGTCGTCCTTGGCAGCCAGCGCCAGCGGCGGCAGGGTGGCCAGGCACAGCACACCGAGATAGAGAAGCGGGCGCAGTTTCATCGGCCGGCCTCCCCGGTGTTGAGGCTGTTCTGCAGTTGCGCCACTTCCTTGCGCCGCTGCTCCAGCTGGGCGGTGACCACTGCCTCTTCGCTGCGGGCCTTGGCCAGATCGGCGTCGGCCGCTGCGCGCAAGGCGAGCTGCGGCACCTGCTTGCGCTGGCGCTTGTCCAGTTGAGCCTGCTGGGCCTGCATCAGTTCCTGGCGGGCCAGGTTGACCAGATCAGGGGCGTACTGGTCAGCATCGGCCTGGGTGGCGCGTTGCACGGCCTGTTCGGCGGCGGTGAGCTCCGGTGCCACCTGGGCGGCAGCAGGAGAGGAAAGAACCATGAAACAGGCGATGCCATACAGGGATCGCCGCAAGTATGCGAAGCTAGCCGTCATTAGGGGAGCCGTAGCGAGAAGTCTTGAGCACGGCCATTGTCGGAAGCCTGCGGCGGACTTGCAACGAGACGCTGCTGTTTGTTGGGGAACCATTGCGCATGGATATCGGCTACTTCCTGAAGCTGATGACCGAAAAGAATGCCTCGGACATGTTCTTGACCACCGGCGCACCGGTGTACATCAAGATCGAAGGCAAGCTCTACCCGCTCGGCAATACGGGGTTGCCGCCGGGAATGGTCAAGAAAATCGCTTATTCACTGATGGACGAAGGCCAGGTACCGCAGTTCGAGCGCGAGCTGGAGCTCAACATGGCCATTGCCCTGTCCGACGCCGGACGCTTCCGCGTGAACGTGTTCAAGCAGCGCGGCGAGGTGGGCATGGTGATCCGCGCCATCCGCAGCCGGATTCCCAGCATCGAAGAGCTCAACCTGCCGCAGGTGCTCAAGGACGTCATCATGACCCCGCGCGGGCTGGTGCTGGTGGTCGGCTCGACCGGCTCGGGCAAGTCGACCTCGCTGGCCTCGATGATCGACCACCGCAACAGCACCACCACCGGGCACATCCTCACCATCGAGGACCCGATCGAATATCTGCACAAGCACAAGATGTCGATCGTGAACCAGCGCGAGGTGGGCCTGGACACGCACGCCTTCCAGAGCGCGCTGAAGAACGCGATGCGCGAGGCGCCGGACGTGATCCTGATCGGCGAGATCCTGGATGCCGAGACCATGGAGGCGGCGATCGCCTTTGCCGAGACCGGCCACCTGTGCCTGGCGACGCTGCACTCCAACAATGCCGACCAGACCATCGAGCGCATCCTCAACTTCTTCCCCGAGAGCGCGCACAAGAACGTGCTGATGAACCTGGCGCTGAACCTGCGCGCCGTGGTGTCGCTGCGCCTGGTCAAGGGCGTGGACGGACGCCGCCGGCCGGCGACCGAAGTGCTGCTCAACACGCCGATGATCCGCGACCTGCTGCGCCGCGGCCAGGTGCACGAGGTCAAGCAGGCAATGGAAGAGTCGCTGGAAGAAGGCGTGCAGACCTTCGACCAATGCCTGTTCCGCATGGTCAAATCCGGCGAGATCGAGCAGGAGGAAGCGCTGCGCGCGGCCGACTCGCGCGATGGCCTGGCGTTGAAGTTCCGCCTGTCCGAAGGCGGCTCCGGCGAGCACGACCCGTATGCGGATTACGAAACGGCAGCGGCGCCGAAGATCAGCCACGGGTTTGTTTAGAGCGACCAACAAAATTTAGCGTGCGGCCGCCGGGCGGTGAGCGCAGTGGTTTTGTAGGCCGCATTTTGGTGGATGCAGCCAGAAGCCCAGCTCAAACGCTGAGTGGGTCGAGGGCGCGGTGCCCTCACCGCTCGCGGGACACGCCGTAAACCCGTCCCTGGGGACCGTGTGGCGGCATCCATGCCGCCACACGGTCCCGCAATCGGCGAGGACACCGCACCAAAGAGTTAATCGGTAGCTTTTTTGAAAGCCTGCAGATTGATCGCCTCGCCTCGCGTTGCGAAGCTGATCCGACGCTGCGTTATTGAAAAAACGCACATCCTGCCTTGTTTGCAACCCTGCACACCGACCATCTCGACTGGTCCTTGCCCGCTCACCGTCGCGGGACCTTACGTTGCATGGATGCCGCGTAAGAGCTTACAAGGACGTACTTGCAGCGTGTCCCGCGATGGTGGGCGGGCAAGGGCCCTGCAGCGCGGCCGCAGATCAGCGACCTGCAGTAGACCGGCGTGAGCGTCAGGGTCCGCACGCGCGTCGATGGCTTGGCGTGCCCTCTAGCATTGCGGGAGGCTGCCGAAGGGCAGATGCGGTCGGCAACTCCCCGCTTCTACACTGCCGCGTCAGCCTGCATTTCCGGCCGCGCGGCGTCGAATGCCGGCACTGCCAGGCAGGCCTGTTCGATGCGTTGCAGGATGGGATACGCCGTCAGATCGACGTTGAAACGGCGCGCGTTGTAGAGCTGCGGAATCAGCACGCAATCGGCCAGGCCCGGCCTGTCCCCGTGGCAGAACTCGCCCGTCTGCGCGTCGTTGGCCAACTGTGCTTCCAGTGCGGAGAATCCGCGCTGCATCCAGTGACGCGTCCATTGCTGGCGCTGCGCGGCATCCAGCTGCCATTCGCGCTCGAAAAACTGGGTGACGCGCAGGTTGTTGAGCGGGTGCACGTCGCAGGCGATCACCTGCGCCAGGGCACGTACGCGGGCGCGCGCGGCCGGTGTGGCGGGGAGCAGCTGCGTACTGTCCGCAAACGCGTCTTCCAGATATTCCAGGATCGCCAGCGACTGCGGAATCACCACCGCGCCATGCCGCAACGTGGGCACCAGTTCCTGCGGGTTAAGCTGCGCATAGGCCGGTGCATGCTGCTCGCCGCCGTCGCGCAGCAGATGCACCGGATGCGCGAGGTAGGCCAGCGCCTTCAGGTGCAGGCCGATGCGCACGCGATACGCGGCGCTGGAGCGCCAGTACGAGAACAGTTCCAGTGGCGCGCTCATGCCCGGCCTCGCGTGCGGTGTTGTGCGGGCGCCCTTGCCGATGTCATGGCAGCGGCTGACGTTCGACGCGCTGTTCGATCGCACCGAAGATGCTGGCGCCATCGGCAGCGAACATCTCGATCCGCACCACGTCGCCGAAGGACAGGAACGGCGTACTTGGCGTGCCGTCGCGCAGGGTTTCCACCACGCGCTGTTCGGCAAAGCACGAGGCGCCCAGCGTGGTGTCCTGGTTGGCGATGGTGCCGGAGCCGACGATGGCACCGGCCGAGAGCGGCCGGGTCCTGGCGGCGTGGGCGATCAGCTGGGCGAAGTCGAACTGCATGTCGTCACCGGCTTCCGGCGCGCCGAACCAGGCGCCATTGACGTGGGTGACCAGCGGCAGATGCACCTTGTTGTCGCGCCATGCCTGGCCCAACTCATCCACGGTGACGAACACCGGCGACAGCGCCGAGCGCGGCTTGGATTGCACGAAGCCGAAGCCCTTGGCGAGCTCGGCCGGGATCAGATTGCGCAGCGACACGTCGTTGACCAGGCCGACCAGCTGGATATGCTCGGCGGCCTGCTCGGGCGAGGCCCCCATCGGCACATCGTCGGTGATCACCACCAGTTCGGCTTCCAGATCGATGCCGTGGTCTTCGCTGATCACCTTGATCGCATCGCGCGGGCCGTAGAACCCAGCGCTGGTGGCCTGGTACATCAGCGGGTCGGTGTAGAAGCTCTCCGGCACCTCGGCATTGCGAGCGCGGCGCACGCGCTCTACATGGGGCAGGTAGGCGCTGCCGTCGACGAACTCGTAGGCACGCGGCAGCGGCGCGGCCAGCGCCTGCAGATCCAGATCGAACACGCCATCGGCACTGCCCTCGTTGAGCGAGGCCGACAAGGCATTCAGGCGCGGCGCGAGATTGCTCCAGTCTTCCAGCGCGCGCTGCAGCGTCGGCGCGATGCCGGTGGCGCGGACCGCGGTGCGCAGGTCGCGCGCGACCACGATCAGGCAGCCATCGCGGCCGCCTTCCTTCAGGGAACCTAGCTTCATGACCGTCCTGTGCTGTGGCTGATCGGTCGATTGTACGGCCTGCCGCACTAGTGGTTGCAACTGAAACAACTGACCCGCAGCCCAACCGATCCACTCGCCTTTTGTGCAGCGCGCCAAACGCGCGTACACTGGCCCGGTCTGCATGCGGCCGTCCGTTTCCCTTAGGGACAGCCGGCGAGGCCAGGATCGATCGATCCGCTCGCCCGCCCCACCCGACGTCTTTCGTGGTGCCGACAAACCCATCGCTCCTTAGATTGGGTTGTTCCACCATCTCGCAGCGCGGTTCACGGGAACGCTCCGAGCCTCACTTTTTTGCATCTGCAATGCGTTTGCGCTCCGGGCCTGTCCTGGCGGCGACGCTTTACTTGGAGCTTTCCGATGTCTTTTGAATCCCTGGGCCTGGCGCCCTTCCTGCTGCGCGCGTTGGCCGAGCAGGGCTACGAAACCCCCACCGCGATCCAGCAGCAGGCGATCCCGCTGGTGTTGGCAGGGCATGACCTGCTGGCCGGCGCACAGACCGGTACCGGCAAGACCGCTGCGTTCGGCCTGCCGCTGCTGCAGCACCTGGGCACCTCGCCGCAGCCGGTCAACGGCCCGCGCAAGCCGCGCGCGCTGATCCTGACCCCCACCCGCGAACTGGCCACCCAGGTGCACGACAGCCTGCGCGGCTATAGCAAGTACCTGCGCATCCCGAGCGCGGTGATCTATGGCGGCGTGGGCATGGGCAACCAGCTCGACACGCTGCGTCGCGGCGTGGACCTGCTGATCGCCTGCCCGGGCCGGCTGATCGACCATATCGAGCGTCGCAGCGTGGACCTGTCCGGCATCGAAGTGCTGATCCTGGACGAAGCCGATCGCATGCTCGACATGGGCTTCTTGCCGTCGATCAAGCGCATCCTGACCAAGCTGCCGCGCCAGGACCGTCAGACCCTGCTGTTCTCGGCGACGTTCGAGGAGAACATCAAGCAGCTTGCGCTGGAGTTCATGCGCAACCCGATGCAGATCCAGGTCACCCCGAGCAACACCGTGGCCGAGAGCATCACCCACCGCGTGCACCCGGTCGATGGCGCACGCAAGCGCGATCTGCTGCTGCACCTGCTGGCGCAGGACAGCCGCGAGCAGACCCTGGTGTTCGCACGCACCAAGCACGGCAGCGACAAGCTGGCGCTGTTCCTGGAGAAGTCCGGCATCAAGACCGCGGCGATCCACGGCAACAAGAGCCAGGGTCAGCGCATGCGCGCGCTGAGCGACTTCAAGGCCGGCCGCGTGACCGTGCTGGTGGCCACCGATATCGCCGCGCGCGGCATCGACATCGACCAGTTGCCCAAGGTCATCAACTACGATCTGCCGATGGTGGCCGAGGATTACGTGCACCGCATCGGCCGCACCGGCCGTAACGGTTCCACCGGCGAGGCGATCTCGCTGGTGGCGCAGGACGAAGCCAAGCTGCTGCGCCAGATCGTGCGCATGCTCGGCCGCGACGTGGAAATCCGCGACGTGCCAGGCTACGAGCCGCAGACCCCGATCCGTTGGGGCAACAGCGCGCCGGGTCGTGCCGAGCAGCCGGGTGGCGATCGCGCCCCGCGCAAGAGCCACGCCCGTCGTCCGCATGGCGATGCACCGCGTCAGGCGCATGCGCATGCCGGCCCGAAGAAGCCGGGTGGCCAGCGCAGCGGTGGTCCGCGTCAGGCCGGGGTTGCCGCCGGTGCCGGTGCAGGCCGTCGCGATGGTGGCCGTGGCGGTCAGCGTCCGGGCGGCACGCGCTGACGCCAGGGCGCCAGTGCGACCGGCGCCCAGCTCTGCGTTGAACTGAAAAAAAGCCGCCTTTCGGGGCGGCTTTTTTGTGGGCGCTGCACAGGCGATGCGGACGATGTGGTGCAAACGCGACTGCGCGTCAACCTTCGACGCAATCCGTCACGCCCCTAGCCTTCGATCAACGCGGTATTGCGATCGATCGCCTCGCGATACCGGTCCAGCACCGCGGCGGTCTGCACGATGTAGGCGCTCAGATCCTCCCAACGCCGGTCTTCCAGCGCTTCGCGGATGCCGGGCAAGGTCTTGACCTCGTATCCGGTGGCCAGACCCGGTGCATAGATCAGGTTCCGGTACCACGGCCGTCCCGGCAGACCGCCTTTGGCCAGCAGGGTCTGATCGATGCGCTGCAGCGAGGCATTGAGCTTGCCGCGCACGCGTGCATCCAATGCGCCGCCGCGCGATGCCAGTGCATCGTCATAGCGTCTGGCGCTGGTTTGCAGGCGGCTAATGGCCTGATCCAGTGCGGCGAAGTCGACCTGCGGCACCGCGGCTTTCGGCTCGGGCGCACGTTGCGGTCGGTTCGGGTTGTCGACGGCCGCATAGGCACCGGCCTGCAACAACTCGGCCTGGGTGCGGGCGGCAGTGCGGTCACTGTCGGCCTGCTGCTTGAGCTCCTGCGCGTAGCCGGCCACCGCGTCGGCGAAATCGCCGAAGCGTTGCGGCAACACTGGCGCGTTGGCGACGCGCAGCACCGTGCGGCCGACCGTCTGCGACAACAGCGGCAGATAGCTGAAGTCCGGGTCGATGTAGCGCGCGAAATAATCGTAGGAGTCATACAGCGAGTGATAGACACCGCTGCCGCCGCCCTGCCCGCCATAGCCCAGATCCAGCGTGGTCAGCCCCAGATGCTGCAGGAACGGGCTGTAGTCGCTGCCCGAGCCGAGCGCCTTGAGCGGCACGTCGCCGCCGGATGCGACCTGCTTGGCGATGTCTTTTTGCGCCGGCTTGGCGGTGGGCGCCAGCGCATCGATACGGGCACGGGCGCGTTGCCGTTCGAGCACGCTCACGCCGCTGTCGGGGTCGCGCAGATCCGCCGCCACGCCGTTGACCAGGCGTTGCAACGCATGGCTGCCGCCGGCATTGAGAAAGCCGCGCCCGTTGCCGTCGGTGTTGACGTACAGCACCGCCTTGCGGCGCAGTTCGTCGGCATGCTGTTCGGCCCATTCGGTGGAGCCGAGCAGGCCGGCCTCCTCGCCGTCCCAACTGGCATAGACGAGCGTGCGCTTGGGGCGCTGCCCCTGCCTGGCCAGTTCGCCGATCGCCTTGGCTTCGGCCAGCAAGGCGGTGGTCCCCGACAGCGGATCGGCCGCACCGAACACCCAGCCGTCGCGGTGATTGCCGCGCACCACCCACTGGTCCGGAGACTCGCTGCCACGCAGGATGGCGATGACGTTGTAGATGGTCTTGCTGCCCCACTCCGCATCCACCTTGAGATGCACGCGCGCGGTGTCGTCGCCGCCGATGCGGTAGGTGATCGGCAGCGCGCCGCGCCAGTCCTCCGGTGCCACCGGCCCGCCCAGCGCGGCCAGCAAGGGTTGCGCGTCGCCCCAACTGATCGGCAGGGTCGGAATCTTCAACACGCTGCCGGCCTGGTCGACCTTCAGGCGTTTGGCGCCCTTGCTGGCGCCGACGCCCGGCGTCAGCGGATCGCCGGGATAGATCGCGAAGTTGGCGACCGAGCCGCGTTGCACGCTCCACTGATTACGCGCCGGGCCATCCGGATATGCCCGATCCTGAAAATAACCGTCGTCGCGCGGATCGGAATAGATGATCGCGCCGATGGCGCCATGCTCCTGCGCCAGCCGCGGCTTGAGCCCGCGCCAGCCCTTGCCGTAGCGGGCGATGACGATCTTGCCGCGCACATCCACGCCGTTGCGCGCCAGCGCTTCATAGTCTTCGGCGATGCCGTAATTGACGTAAACCAGATCGCCGGTGACATCGCCGTGGCCGCCGTAGATCACATACGGCGGCAGAACGTTTTCGGTCTGGGTGGAGGTGCTATCGCCCGGCAACGGCGGCTCCTTCAGACGCGCGACATACGGCTTGGCCCCGAGCAACTCCAGCTGCGAGCTCCTGGGCGAGGGCCACAGCACCTCGAAGGTTTCGATGCGCGCGTCCCACCCATAGCCGCGCAGGCGGCTTTGCAGATCGCGGGCATTTTCCAGGTTGTGCGGCGCGCCGACATGGTTCGGCGCCGACGCCCATTGCTTCAACCAGCCGCGATAATCGGCGTCCTTCAGGCCGCTATCGAAACGCGCTTCCAGCGCGCGTTGCGCCTGTGCGGCAGCGGCGTCGTAACCCGGCAGCGCGGCGGGTTGGGCCGCAGGTTGGGCGGCAAGGGAAGGTGCGACAAAGGCCAGGGCGAGCAGCCAGGCATGCTGCGAAGACGTCATCGGAGTTCCTTGAAGAGTGTCCGGGGGCGAACAGCGATTGGGTTGAGACAGCACGCTGGAGCACGCACGCACCATCGCACAAGCGTGCATGGGCCGTGCGTATGCCGATCAGAAGCGATAGTCCAGGCCAACGGTGAAGTAGCGCCCGCGCAGGTCGTACTGGGTGAAGTCGTAAGGCGCACGAATGCCCGGAAACGAGGCATCGACCGGCGGCTGCTTGTCGGCCAGGTTCTCGATCTTGGCGTACAGGGTGAGCTTGTCGATCCCGCTGTAACCCAGATACAGGTCGAACTGGTTGTAGTCGCCCACGCGCGACTGCACGGCACTGGCCGCCGTGCTGGCCTTCTGGTCGTAGCCGCCGGTGTAGTACCAGGTCAGTGCGGCGCTGACGGTGCCCAGGTTCCAGTCCAGCGTGGTGGTCGCCTTGTTGCGTGGCAACGACGGGCCGAGATTGCTGCCGGCGTAATCCTGCAACGGGCCACCGACCACGGTGGGACGGCGGTAATCGCGCACATGGGTGTAGGCGGTATTGAGGCCGAAGTTGCCGGCCGCTTCGGTGCGCCAGCGCTGGCGCAGTTCCACATCGATCCCCGAGGTCGTCAGCTCGCTGAGGTTCTGGTAGCGGTTGTACACCGCCACCAGCGTGCCGCGCTCGTTGCGGATGACGTCGGCCGGGTCGTTGGTCTGCACGATGGTGGCGTTGTTGCCGGTGCCGACCAGATTCTCCAGTTCGATCTTGTACCAGTCCACGCTCAGGCTGGTGTCGGCCCACGGCGACAGCACCACGCCCAGGTTGTAGCTGCGCGTGCGCTCGGGTTCGAGCGCGGTGTTGCCGACGGTGAAGAAGGTCGGGTTCTGGCGCGAGCCCGGCACGTCCGGATCGAACGGGTCGACCACCGAGCCGTAGGAAATATTCGTGCTGGCCGCATTCTCCGACAACGACGGTGCGCGGAAGCCGCGCGAGGCGGCCGCGCGCACCAGCACGGCGTCCAGCGGTTGCCAGCGCAGGCTGGCCTTGGGCGAAAACGCCTCGCCGAAATCGCTGTAGTGATCGCCGCGCCCGGCCAGCTGCAGTTCCAGCGATCGCAGCAGCGGCAGGTTGACCTCGGCATACAGCGCCGACACCCGGCGCTCGCCATCCACCGCGGCAATTGCGGGGCGGATCTGCAGGCCCTGGTCGATCTGCCAGGGATTGCGCGAGACCAGCTCCTCCTGCCGCCACTCGGCACCGGCAGCGAACCCGACGCTGCCGGCCGGCAGCTCGAACAGGTTGCCGGACACCTTGGCATCGACGCCGCGCAAGGTCGATTGCGCCGGGCGCAGCGTGCTGAGGTTGATGCCGTCGATCACCGACTGCGGCGTGGCGGACGGGTTGAGCAGGTTGTAGCTGCCGTCGGCCAGCGCCTGCGCCAGCGTGAAGCGGTTGGCGAAACCGCCGGACACGGTCTCGTGCTCGGTGCTGCGTGCGGCGAACGCAGCCGCCTCCCAGTCCCAGCGCTCGCTCTTGCCGCGCACGCCGCCGAGAAAACGGTAGGACTGCGAGCGATTGGTTTTGACCGTCTGGCCTAGGTCGAAGAAGGTGTATTCGATCGGCACCGCAGTGCCGTACGGGTTGTACGGGCTGGAGGCCGGCAACAGGTTGGACACCGGCTCGGCCAGCCCGCTGGTGGCATTCAAGGCGAAGCGGCCGCCTTCCAGGGTGAAGTACGGGCTGGAGCCGAAGATCGACACGCCCTTGACCTCGCTGTAGAGCGCCTCGCCGAAGGCTTCGACGGTGTCGCTGAGCCGGAAGGTGGCGTTGGTGTAGGCCTGATAGCGCTTGGTCGAGGGAATCAGCGTAGTGAATGGAGCCTGGTTGAAGCCGCAGGTATCGCCGGCCAGGCCGTCGATCGGCGCGCTGGCGGTGAGCACCGTACCCGCGGGGCAATTGCCTTGCGCATCCAGCATCGGCACCGAGCGACCGCCGACCAGATAACGCGCGCCCTTGGCCGACCAGCCGTTCCAGCGCCCGCCGGGCAGGTCGGTGTAGATGCCCGAACGGGTCAGCTCGCGCTGATCCTGATCCAGCCGGTCGCGGTTATAGGCGTCGAAACTGAAAAGGATGTTGTAGCCGTCGCGGTCCAGGTCGCCGATGCCGCCGATGAACTTGGCGCGCTGGGTGTCCATGCCGCCCTGATCGGAGGTACCGCCGCTCAGGCCCAGCTCGGCGCCCTGGAAATCCTGGCGGGTGATGATGTTGACCACCCCGGCCACCGCGTCGGAGCCGTATACGGCAGAGGCGCCGTCCTTGAGCACTTCGATGCGTTCCACCGCCACCAGCGGCAATGCGTTGAGGTTGACGAAGGTGTCGCCCAGGCCATTGGCGGGAAAGCCGTAGTTGGCCAGGCGGCGTCCGTTGAGCAGCACCAGGGTGTTCTTCTGCGACAGCCCGCGCAGGCCGATGCCTGCCGAGCCGGATGCCCAGCCGTTGTTGGTGGTTTCGTTGGTGGCGTTGCCGGTGTTGGCCGAGATCGAGCGCAGCGCGTCGGCCACGGTGACCTTGCCGGACTGCTCCAGCTGCTGGCGGTCGATCACCTGCACCGGGTTCGGGCCTTCGCTGTCGGTGCGCTTGATGTTGGAACCGGTGACGCTGACGGTGGCCAGGGTCTTGCCCGTGTCGGGTGTCGCGTCGTCGGCATGGGCAAGGGGAATCAGCGCCGACAGAACGGCAGCAGACAGCAGATAAGGCATCGGGCGCTTCACGCACGGCATCCATGAATGGGGGTTTTGCAGTGGGCCATGCGCGATCGATTAACAAAAATTACAGATTTGCATAGAGATATGACGCGCCATGACACACGCCGCTGGCCGGACGCGGTAGGACGCGGTAGGACGCGCATCGGAAAGCGTGCGGCCGGGCGGCGCTCCTGCGCGACGCGGCCGGGCGTGCCGTGGTGCCACGCGAGGGCCCAGATGCGCCGTGCCGCCGCGACCGGTCAGCCCGGCAGGCATCGGCGCACTTACAATGTCGCGCATGGATATCTTCAAAGTCTTTACGCTCGAAGCCGCGCATCGGCTTCCCAATGTGCCGCCCGGCCACAAGTGCGCCCGCCTGCACGGGCATTCGTTCCGGGTCGAGCTGCATGTCAGCGGCGAACCCGGCGCGCAGACCGGCTGGATCATGGATTTCGGCGACATCAAGGCCGCCTTCCAACCGATCTACGATCGCCTGGACCACCACTACCTCAACGATATCGAGGGACTGGAAAACCCGACCAGCGAGCGGCTGGCGATCTGGATCTGGAACCAGCTCAAGCCGGCGCTGCCGCAGCTGAGCGAGATCGTGGTGCACGAAACCTGCACCTCCGGCTGCCGCTATCGCGGCTGATCGCGCAGCGCAGTCATGTGACGCAAGGCCGCCGCCAGGGCGGCTTTGCCATTTCTGCAGCATGGACAATGGATTGATTTCAAAAGGCTTTGCAGACGCTTTTGGAAACTTTCAGCAAACGTGTTGCATCGCAGCAATATCCGCGTATGCTGCAACGCAACAACGGTCACAGCCTTCCCCAAGGGGTTCGCAATGTCGGCGCAGTTCGAAAACGGCTTCAACAGCTTCGCTTCCGCAGCGGCACGCGCCAACCAGTTGGCGATGGAACACGCGGAAAACGCGTTTGGCCTGCAGCTGAAGACGCTCGAACGCAACGTCAGTGCGACCACCAGCTTCTTCGGTGAATTTGCCCAGGCCCGCGACCTGGGCGCCTACCAGACGCTCTGGCCGAAGGGGTTGCAACTGGCCCGCGACAACCTGGAACGTCTGGCCTCGGTGAATCACGAAATGGTCGGACTGGGATTGAAGGCATCCGATGCGCTCGGCCAACTGGCCAAGCAGCAGTTCGAGGCCAACAACGAGCAGGCCGCCAAAGGCAGGACCCGGCGCACGTAACCGCCAACAAAAAATTCAGCGTCTTTGCATGGGTCCCTCCCCCCATGCAATCCGGCCCGACAGATCCCTCCCTCTGTCGGGCTTTTTTATTGTCTGGGCATTGCGCGTGCTGCCAATTCGACAGGCGGTATGGCGGCGCTGCGCAGGCATGCCATGGAAACACCGGGACGCAGTGCGAGTGCCGCACTGCGCGCAAGCTTCGAACAGCGTCTGGGGATCCTGGTAGCCGAGCGCATCGCGCAGCAGTTACGCGGTCGCCAGATGTCCCATGTCATTCAGACCGGCACGTGCAGCCCCAGCGATTGCGCCGCGGCATCTGCGTCCGGCCGCCAGGCGATCCGGCCCCAGCACGGCATCGCCAGGCGCTGGCGCAGCATGCCGATGTTCTCCCCGATGCGCTCCATCTGCGGGTCGACCTCGTTGGCGATCCAGCCGATACAGTTCAGCCCGTCGGCAGCGATCGCTGCAGCGGTCAGACGCGCGTGATTGATGCAGCCCAGCCGGATGCCGACCACCAGCACGACGGGCAGCTTGAGCGCACGTACCAGATCGGCCTGGTCAAGATCCGCGCTCAATGGCGCGGCCCAGCCGCCCACACCTTCCACCACCACCACCTCGGCCTGCGCGCGCAATTGCGCGAAGGCCTGGGCGATCGGTTCCAGCGACAGGGTCACCCCGACATCGGCGGCGGCCAGTTCCGGCGCCAGCGGTGCCGGCAAGGCATAGGGATTGAGGGTGGCGTAATCGGGTTGCGGGTCGCTGGCGGTCTGCAGCGCCAGCGCGTCCTCGTTGCGCCAGCCCAGCGGTGTGTTCTCGCAACCGCTGGCCACCGGCTTCATGCCGACCGCCGTGTGCCCTTGCTTGCGCAGCGCGTGCAGCAGCGCGGTGCTGGCCATGGTCTTGCCGATGCCGGTGTCGGTGCCGGTGACATACAACGCCGGAAGCTGCATGGGTGTGGTCCTGCGGCCGCGCCGCGGTTGCCGTGGGGCGCGCAGCATAGCGTGCCGATCCAAACGCACGGCTGAGTCGCAATGCCGCTGCGGATGGCCGCTGCTAAACTTCGGCCATGTTCGCAACCTCTTCGCTGACCGGCAGCAAGCCGGAACAATACGCCCAGCTCACCGCCCAGGCCCAGGCACTGGTGCATGGCGAGCCGGACCGGATCGCCAATGCCGCCAACTTGGCGGCGCTGATCTTCAATTCGTTGCCGTCGCTCAACTGGGCCGGCTTCTATTTCTACGACGGCCGCGAGCTGGTGGTGGGGCCGTTCCAGGGCTTGCCGGCCTGCGTACGCATTCCGCTGGACAAGGGCGTCTGCGGCGCGGCTGCCAGCACCCGGCAGAGTCAGCGCATTGCCGACGTGGACGCCTTCCCCGGGCATATCGCCTGCGATTCGGCCTCGCGCTCTGAGCTGGTGATTCCGCTGGTGAAGGGCGATGCGCTGATCGGCGTGCTGGATCTGGACAGCCCGGAGCTGGATCGCTTCGACGCCGACGATCAGCGCGGCCTGGAAGCCATTGCACAGGTCTTTGTCGGCGCGCTGACGTGACCACCGAACGGCTGCGCAATATCGGCCCGAAAAGTGCCGCGTGGTTGCGCCAGGTCGGCCTGCGCACGCAGCAGGATCTGCAGGCGGTTGGTGCGGTGGGTGCATTCGTCAAAGTACGCCGTGCCGGCTTCAAGCCCAGCCTCAACCTGCTGTATTCGCTGGAAGGCGCGTTGACCGACTGCCATTGGCAGGACGTGCCGGAAGCGCGCCGGCATGCCTTGCTGGCCGAATACGAAGCGGCCAGTGCGCTATTGCCGGTGCGCGGCCGCGCGGTCGGTGGGCCGGTGGAAACCGTGCACTACGCCCGCGCCGACAACGACGACACGCACGGCGACCTGGGCGAAGCAGACGACGACACTGCAGACCTGCGCGAGACGCGCGACGACTGAGTGCCTGCGCCGAGTGGCCACCGCTGCATGCGCATGGCGCTAGCGCTGCGACCGGCAACAGCGTGCTTGTCGATGTCTGGAGCGGTTTATCTTCGACTGCTTGCTTGATCTCACTTCATCAACGCGTCGCTGCATCCCGCAACGTTGGCGCGAGCGATGCGCCCAACGTCTGGCCATGGCTGAGGCCTGGTAGCGGTTGATAGTCGGCGGTGAGACCGGGTAACGACGACAGCAGCGCGACGAGGCGTTGTGCGGCCTGTGGCTCTGCACGTGGCCGCCCCGGACGATCCGGTTTTGCGGGCTGCGCCGGTGGTCCGCCCTCGCCTGCCATCAGCGTGAGGCGACGCCTGGATGGCTGCGTGCCTGCCGAACCCTCCCGTGCATGGTCGACCACGCGCTGCGCCTGCTGGACGACAAACCCATCGCCCCACCACAGCGATGGATCGACCGCGACGTAGTGCTGGAACAGCTGCGGCTGCGTCAGCAACACCTGCAGCACGAACAGCCCGCCATACGAATGGCCCCATAACGTCTGCCGCTGACGATCCACCGCCACGCGCGCTTCCACCTGCGGGCGAATGCCTGTTGCGATCAGTTGCGCGAACGCCGCCGCACCGCCGGTTCTGCGCTGCGGGTCGAGCGGATCGGTTTCCACCCGCCCGTCGCTGTAGCGCGCAGGCGTGTAGTCCAGGCTGCGCCCCACCGCATCGATGCGCAACGCGCTGTCGTCGGCGATGAACACCAGCACCGGCGCATCGCCGTGCGTGGACAGGCTGTCGAGCAGGCGTTCATCCAGTTCCATCAGTGCGGCATTGCCATCCAGCAGATACACCACTGGATACCCCGCAGCCGGTGGCGCAGCTTTGGGGGTGGCAATGCGCACACGGTAATGGCGCTGGCCATCGGCCGAATCCAGGCGCAATGCGCTGAAGACATACGCGTTACTGGGACGATCGGCGACGGTGCTGCCGATCGTGCGGCTCAGGTCCGGCTGTGCGAACGCCGGCACAGCGCCGACGATCCACATCAGCACACCGGCACACGCAAACCGCCAACGCTGCTGTCGGGTCATTGCACTCTCCTGTTGCGGCGCGCACGTTCGCACGCGGCGCCGCATCGCTGTCAGAAACCGAAACTCAGGCTCGCCCAATACGCGCGACCGGGTTCGTTGTAGGTGGCTGCACCCGCCGCGCCGCCGGTGTTGTTGGTGCCCTCGCGGAACAGGCGGGTGTCGAACAGATTGTCCACACCGACGCCCACGCTGACCTTGCGGGTGATGCGGTAACGCGCACTGATACCCCACAGGTCGTAGGGGTCGCGCGAGTCGGGGGCGATGGCGCCGCCGCTGGTGCTCGATTGCGTGGCCGATTCCTGCTTGCCGTAGAAGGTCCCGGTGAGCAGCAGCGACAACGCCTGGGTCGGCTGCCAATCCAGCGTGGTGTTGACGGTGTATTCGGGGATCACCGACAGCGGCTGATCGGTCGCGGTGTTCTTGTTCTCGATCATGTAGGTGACATTGGTGTTCCACTTCAGCTCGCGGCCCTGCTCGCCCAGCAGCGGCAGGGTGAGATTGCCTTCCACGCCCTGCACGATCGCTTCCGATGCGTTGGTCCACTGGAACACCTGCCCGCGCCGGTCGGCCGTGACACCCACCGGCACCATGCCGGCGACGATCTTGTCGTCGTAGGCATTGTGGAAGTACGTCAACGACGCATGGTGACCGGTCTGCGGTGCCCACTCGATGCCGATTTCCTTGTTGATGCTGGTCTCCGGGTCGAGCTCGTCGTTGCCCTGGATGTAGCAGCCGGAGCCGAGACTGGGGAACAGCACCGGGCAGCCGTTGCCGCGCGTGTAATACAGATAGTTGGCGTTGGACTGATACAGGTTGGGTGCCTTGAAGGCACGCGCGATACCGCCCTTGAGCAACCAGTCTTCGCTGAGTTTGTACTGCACGTTGAGGCTGGGACTGAGGTTGTTGCCGAACTGGCTGTGGTGATCCAGCCGTACACCCGGCGTCAGCGTCAGCCGCTCGCTGGCGTAGATGTTGTCTTCCAGATACACCGCGCTGAGCGTGGCCTCGCTGCGCGGGCTGCGTGTGCCGTTGGCAAGACCGGGAAAGCCGCCACCGGCGCTCACCGTCTGCGACATCGAATACGCATCGCTGAGGCGGCTCTGGCGGCGCTCGAAGCCCAGCGTCAGCACCTGCTCGGCCCAGGCCTGCAGCGGCATGTTGAATTCGCCGTCGATGTTGAGATTGTCGAGGGTGGCAGTGGAATCGAGCAGGCTGGCGGCAATGGAGCCTTCGGGGCCGCCGGCCAGGCCTTCGTTGAGGCGGGTATTGTCGGTGCCTTCGTAGGCGGCTGTGAGGCGCGAGGTGCCGAGCGCCCAGGTGCCGCGATGTGTCAGCGAGGCGGTGCGGCGGAGCATGGTGTTGGTTTCGCTGCCGAACAATGCACCCAGATCTGCACCGGCCAGACCATCGGCGCTGACCGCACGATCACCGGCGTACAGGTTGCCCTGGCGGCTGACGCCGGCATCGAGTTCGATCACCTGGCCTTCCGTCGGATCCCAGCGCAGCAGGCCGTTGATGTCCTTGTTGCGCACGCCCTCGCGCCCGGCCGGCGGCACCGCAGCGGCACTGCTGGCAAAGCGGCGATTGAGATCCAGCGAATCCGGATCGGTCTTGTTGAGATTGCCGTAGAGGCGGAACGAGAACGTATCGGTCAGCGGTCCGCTGAGCTGGAAACCCGTCCGCTGGCCGCCGCCTTCGGCACTGTGCTGCGGCACCAGGCCGAACACCGTCATCGAGCCGGTCAGGTCGCCGGTCGGCTTCTTGGTGATGATGTTGACCACACCGCCGGAGGCACCGGAACCATAACGTGCCGCGGCCGGGCCGCGCAGCACCTCGATGCGCTCCACCGCTTCGGCCGGCACCCAATTGGTGTCGCCGCGCGTATTGCGCTCGCCGCTGCGGCCCATGCGCACCGCATCGCGCGATCCCACCGGCTTGCCGTCGACCAGAATCAGCGTGTTTTCCGGACCCATGCCGCGCAGATCGATCTGGCGGTTGTTGCCGTACTGGCCGGAGGCACTGTTGCCAGTGAGATTGACGCCCGGCATGGTGCGCAGCAACTGCGACAGATCGTTGACCGGTGGGCGTCGTTCGATGTCTTCGGCGGTAATCACCGATGACCCCAGGGCCTGGCGTGCGATTTGCGCGGCGGTGACGTGCACGGTGTCCAGCGATTGCGCATCGGCTATGGCGTCTTCGGCGGATGCGCTGCAGATGCAGCTGCCGCAACCGAGAGCAATGGCCAGCACCAGCTGAGGGTGGGACAACACGGGACGACGTGCAGGCGCAGACATCCATGACCGGCGTGATGCGGACATTCTCAAACCTCTCGACAGGAGATGGACCTCTGGCGACGGCTTGAGGTGACACGATGGGGGTGATGCATGCAGCGCCGCGCGCGACGTGCGTGCGCGGCGCTGACGCAGTCAAGCTTGTCCGCGCATTCTACACAGATGCGATTCATTCTCAAATCAAAGTGTTGCGCTGGCGCGGTGCAGGCGTTGCGGCTTTTGGCAGCGCGGGCGTCACCAATGACGTCTACCGGAGAGGGTGCACGGCAGCTTGCTGACGATGCGGCCATCGTGCAAAAGACCATCATTCAAGGCAACAAACGCAGCCAGCCGACGGTGGTGTTGGTTGCTACGCCGCGGTGTGGACCATGGCTGCACCCCACTCCACTACCACCGCGCCCCTTACTTCAATGCCAGCAATTGCCGCATGTCATCGACGATGGCCACGGCACCGGCGCTGCGCACATCGAAGCCGCGCAGATAGCCGTAACGCACCATCGCCAGCGGCATTGCCGCGGCGTTCGCAGCGGCCGCATCGGTGGCCGAATCGCCAACCATCAGACACTGCTGCGGTGTGTGCCGGAACTGCATGGCCAGGTGCAGCAGCGGCGCCGCATCGGGTTTGCGCTGCGGCAGCGAATCGCCACCGAGCACACTGCTGAAATGCGTAGCGATGCCCAGATGCTCCAGCAGCGGCGCGATGAAGCGCGCGGGCTTGTTGGTGCACAACGCCAGCGTGACGCCGGCATCGCACAGGCCGGCCAATGCCTCGGCAACCCCGGGATACAGCTGCGGGTTGTGCAGCAGGCAGGCCTGGTAGTGACGCATCATCACCGGCATCTCGGTATCGGCATCGTGGGTGGCGCCGGCTTCGCGCAAGGCGGTGGCAAGCAGTACGTGCACACCTTCGCCGATCCAGCTGCGGATCGTCGCCTCGCTGAATTGCTGCAGTCCGAGTTCCTGCAAGGTGGCGTTGAGCGCTTCGGCGATATTGGGTGCGCTGTCCACCAGCGTGCCATCCAGGTCGAAGATCGCCAGCGGATACGGAAACATGCGCACGGTCTCGTTGGGGGGAGCGGATTGCAGTTTACGAGCTGCAGGATTCAGGACATGTCACCAAGGCGCGATACAGACGGCCGATGCAAGCGTCGAGACAGGTGCTGATACGCAGGTGACTGCAATCATCGCTGCATGCACCACGCCCGTCCGCGGCGCGGCAGGCGCGACGCGTCGCCATCACTGCGCCTGCGGCGTATCGCCAAACAACTCGCCCTGCACAACCCCCTCTTCCGCACCGCTGAAACCGCTCAATCCCACCCCGACCAGGCGGTAGCGCGTGTCCTCGGGCAGTTCCACGCGCCGGGTCAGCGCCAGCGCAATGTCCGCCAATGCCTCCAGCGAGGCCGGGGGCTGATCTGGCGTGTACGAGCGGGTCAGGATACGGAAGTTGGAGGTCTTCAACTTGAGAACCACGGTGCGCCCGACGCGCTCGGTGCGCCGCGTGGCCAGCCAGGTCTTTTCGGCCAGGCGCAGGATGTGCGGATCCAGTGCCTCCAGCGCGATGTCCTCGCTGAAGGTATCTTCCGAGGACACCGACTGCACCTCCTGATCCGGCTCGACCGGGCGCTCGTCGATGCCGCGTGCGCGCCGGTACAGGCTTTGCCCGAAGCTGCCGAAATGCGCCTGCAGTTCCTCCAGGGGGCGCAGCCGCAGGTCGCTGACGGTGACGATGCCCAGCGCCGCCAACTTGCCATCCATCACCTTGCCCACGCCGGGAATGCGATTGACCGGCAGCGGCAACAGGAACGCATCCACCCGACTGGGCGCAATGACGAACTGCCCATCGGGCTTGCGCCAGTCCGAGGCGATCTTGGCCAGGAACTTGTTCGGTGCAATGCCGGCCGATGCGGTGAGTTGGGTTTCCTCGCGGATCTGGGTGCGGATCAGCTGCGCGATTTCGGTGGCCAGTTGCATGCCGGTCTTGGCCTGCGTGACATCCAGGTAGGCTTCGTCCAGGGACAACGGCTCGACCAGATCGGTATGCCGATGAAAGATCTCGCGTACCTGCCGCGACACCGCCTTGTAGCGCGCAAAATCCGGCGGCACGAACACCGCATCCGGACACAGACGCTCGGCACGCAGCGCCGGCATGGCCGAACGGATGCCATAGGTGCGCGCTTCGTACGAAGCCGCACACACCACCGAACGCGCACCGCGCCAGGCCACCACCACCGGCTTGCCGCGCAGCGATGGATCGTCACGTTGCTCCACGGACGCGTAGAACGCATCCATGTCCACGTGCACGATCTTGCGCATCAAGCTGGCGTCTCTCCGAAAGCGTTGGACAATGATAAATCAGCCGCGTCTCACCAATTGCGCCGCCCCCATGGGCCAGCCCGTGCGCGAACGGACGCAAGCGCTGGCGGGACGCTGCGCAGCATCTGTCTCTGCGCTGCCCCACACCAGTACGCATGCCTGACCGGCACCCGCTGGACACCGTCACCTGCGTTGGATGCTGTCCGCACAACGCGCTTGCCGCACTGCGCAATCGGCCGAAAACAGCACGCATGCGTACGGATAAAACGTTTGATTGAACCGCGCGCTCTCATGCACCCTTGCCGGCCTCGCCTTTCGCTTCTTGCAGGAAACGTTCGTCATGACTCGTCAAAGTGCGTATTCGCGCGACCAATTGCTGGCCAGCGCGCGCGGGGAATTGTTCGGACCCGACAGTGCCCGCCTGCCCAACGATCCGATGCTGATGTTCGACCGCATCACCGAGATCAACGACAGCGGCGGCGCACACGGCAAGGGCGTGATCCGCGCAGAACTCGACGTGCGCCCGGACCTGTGGTTCTTCGGCTGCCACTTCATCGATGATCCGGTGATGCCCGGCTGCCTGGGCCTGGATGCGATGTGGCAGCTGACCGGCTTCTTCCTCACCTGGATCGGCGCAGCAGGCCGCGGCCGCGCGCTGGGCTGCGGCGAGGTCAAGTTCACCGGCCAGGTGTTGCCGAACGCCAAACTGGTGAGTTACGAAATCGATGTCAGCCGCGTGATCAACCGCAAGCTGGTGATGGCACAGACCGATGCACGCATGCTGGTGGACGGGCGCGAAATCTACACGGCCAACGACCTGCGCGTGGGCATGTTCACTTCAACGGAGAATTTCTGATGCGTCGCGTCGTCGTCACCGGAATGGGCATCACTTCCTGTCTGGGCAATGATCTGGACACCGTGTCCAGCGCCTTGCGCGAGAGCCGCTCGGGCATCACCGCCTTACCCGACCACGCCGAGGCCGGCCTGCGCAGCCAGGTCGGCGGTGCGGTGGCGCTGGATCTGGACAGCCTGATCGACCGCAAGCTCAAACGCTTCATGGGCGATGCCTCGGCCTACGCCTATCTGGCCATGCGCGATGCGATCGCCGATGCCGGACTGGATGCCGAGCAGGTCAGCGACCTGCGCACCGGTGTGATTGCCGGCTCCGGTGGCGGCTCAAGCCAGTGGCAGGTGGAAACCGCCGACCTGCTGCGCAGCCGTGGTGTGCGCAAGGTCGGCCCGTACATGGTGCCGCGCACGATGTGCTCGGCGGTCTCCGCCTCGTTGGCGACCGCGTTCAAGATCCGCGGCCTGAGCTATTCGCTGTCGGCTGCCTGCGCGACCTCGGCCCATTGCATCGGCGCGGCCGCGGACCTGATCCGGCATGGCGCGCAGGATGTGATGTTCGCCGGCGGCGGCGAAGAACTGCACTGGACCATGAGCGTGATGTTCGATGCGATGGGCGCGTTGTCCACCGGCTTCAACGATCGCCCTGCGGTGGCCTCGCGCCCCTACGACGCGCAGCGCGACGGCTTTGTCATCGGCAGCGGCGGCGGCATGCTGGTGTTGGAGGATTATGACCACGCCATCGCACGCGGCGCACGCATCCATGCCGAATTGCTCGGCTATGGCGTGACCTCCGACGGTGCCGACATGGTCGCGCCCAGCGGCGAAGGTGCGGTGCGCTGCATGCACATGGCCATGCAGGGCCTGACGCGGCCGATCGACTACCTCAACACGCATGGCACCTCCACGCCGCTGGGCGATGTGACCGAGCTGGGCGCGGTACGCGAGGTGTTCGGCGACAACGTCCCGCCGCTGTCCTCGACCAAGGCGCTGTCCGGCCATTCCTTGGGCGCGGCCAGCGTGCACGAGGCGATCTACAGCCTGCTGATGCTGCGCGACGGTTTCATGGCCGGCTCGGCGCATATCGACGAACTCGACCCGCGCGCCGAAGGCTTCCCGATCCTGCGACAGACCCAGGACGCCACGTTGAACACGGTGATGTCCAACAGCTTCGGCTTCGGCGGCACCAACGCAGCACTGGTGTTCGGCCGGGTGTGACGGCGCGGCGCCGGGCGCCGCGCGGAATTGGGAATTGGGGATCGGTGTGCGGAGAGAGCGCTCTTGCCACTCCCCCGATCCCGATTGCCCAATCCCGGTTCAGCCGGCCATGCCGTTGTGCCGCAGCAGCGCATCGATACTCGGCGCACGCCCACGGAAGGCGCGGAAGTTGTCGGCCGCGCTGCGGCTGCCGCCACGCGACAACACCTCATGGCGGAAGCGCGCGCCGGTGTCGGCCACCTGTCCGGGCGCTTCCTCGAAAGCGGCGTAGGCGTCGGCGCTGAGCACTTCTGCCCACTTGTAGCTGTAGTAACCGGCTGCATAACCGCCGGCGAAGATGTGGCTGAACTGGTGCGGGAAGCGATTCCACGCCGGCGGGCGATTGACCGCCACCTCGTCGCGTACGCGCTCGATCAGCTGCAGCACGTTGTCCTGGGTCGGGTCGGAGCTGCTGTGCAGCTGCATGTCGAACAACGCAAATTCCAGCTGGCGCACGGTGAACATGCCGCTCTGGAAATTGCGTGCGGCCAGCAGCCGGTCGAACAGGTTGCGCGGCAACGGCTCGCCGGTGCGCACATGTGCGGTCATCGCCTGCACGCGCTCCCATTCCCAGCAGAAGTTCTCCATGAACTGGCTCGGAAGTTCCACCGCGTCCCATTCCACCCCGTTGATGCCGGCCACGCCCAACTCGCCGATGCGCGTCAGCAACTGGTGCAGGCCATGGCCCATCTCATGGAACAGCGTGGTGACTTCGCCATGCCGGAACGTGGCCGGCGTATCGCCACTGCCGCGGCCGAAGTTGCATACCAGATACACCAGCGGCGTTTGCACGCCGTTGGCGGTGTCGCGGCGGTTGCGGCAATCGTCCATCCACGCGCCGCCACGCTTGCCTTCGCGCGCGTACAGGTCCAGATAGAACTGGCCGACCAGCTCGCCCTGCGCATCCTCCAGACGATAGAAGCGCACATCCGCATGCCAGACCGGCGCGCGATCGGGCTTGACGGTCAGGCCATACAGGCTGTGGATCACATCGAACAGACCGGCCAGCACCTTGGGCTCGGTGAAGTACTGCTTCACCTCCTGCTCGGAGAAGCTGTAGCGCGCCTGCTTGAGTTTTTCGGAGGCGTAGGCCAGATCCCAGGCCTGCAACTGGTCCAGGCCAAGTTCGTCGCGGGCGAAGGCTTCGAGCTCGGCACGGTCGCGTTGCGCATACGGCTTGGCGCGTACCGCCAGATCGCGCAGGAAGCCCATCACTTCATCCGGGCTTTGCGCCATCTTGGTGGCGACCGAATACTCCGCGTAACTGGCAAACCCGAGCAGCTGCGCCAGCTCGGCGCGCAGGGCCAGAATACGGTCGATATTGGCGCTGTTGTCCAGCGCGGCATCGCCGAACTCGGAGGCGCGCTCGGCGTTGGCGCGATACAGCCGCGCGCGCAGCGCGCGATTGTCCGCATCGGTCTGCACCGGCAGATAGCACGGCATCTGCAAGGTCAGCTTCCAGCCCTGCATGCCGTCTTTTTCCGCGGCCGCGCGTGCAGCGGCGACCACTTCGGCCGGCAGGCCAGACAGCTCGGTGGCGTCATCGCTCACGTACGACCATGCATCGGTGGCATCGAGCACGTTCTGCGAAAACCTGGCGGCCAGCGCGGACAGTTCTTCCTGGACCTGCGCAAACCGCGCCTTGGACGCGTCATCCAGCTCGGCACCGCCGAGGCGGAAATCGCGCAGCGCGTTTTCCAGCACCTTGCGCCGCGCGGCGTCGTAGTGCGCCGCTTCCGGTGCTTCGGCCAGGGCCTTGTACTGCGCATACAGCGCCAGATTCTGCGCCAGCGCACTGCCGAAGCGACTGAGCTTGGGCAGGTTGCTGTTGTAGGCCTCGCGCAGTTCCGGCGTGTTGACCACCGCCTGCAGATGGCCAACCTGGCCCCAGGCGCGCCACAGCCGCTCGGTGGCATCGTCCAGCGGCACCACGAAGCTGTCCCAGCTGACCGGGCTGACCTGCTCGGCCGCTTTCACCGCGGCCTCGGCGTCGGCCAGCAGTTGATCGATCGCCGGGCCCACGTGCTCGGGGCGGATCGCATCGAAGGACGGCAGTCCGGACAGGTCGAGCAGCGGGTTGGTCATGGGGCGCTCCGGCGGTGGACTGGATCAGGAATCAGGGCGAGGGGATGGCAGACGCTGCGAGACGCAGCGGTTCTGCCAGCGGCTCACGGGATATGGCGGTCATTCCAGCGCCGCACAAGGCAGCGCGGGCAAGTCGCCGCCGTTCACCGCGATGGCAATGGCCGCATCGCTGTCGATGACGTCGATGTCGCGCGCCACGTACCAGGCCGGGTCGTAATAGCTGTGCGCATAGCGCTCGCCGGCATCGCAGAGGATGGTGACGATGGAGCCGCTGCGGCCCGCCTCGCGCATGCGCTGGGCGGCCTGCAGCACGCCGACGAAGTTGGTGCCGGTGGAGCCACCGACGCGGCGGCCGAGCGTGGCGCTGACATGGCGCATCGCCGCCAGGCTCAGGGCGTCGGGCACCTTGATCATCACGTCCACACAACTGGCGATGAAGCTGGACTCCACCCGCGGGCGGCCGATGCCTTCGATGCGCGAGCCGCCGGTGATGGCCAGCTCCTTGGGGCACTGCCCGTCCACCGCGCGGCAATAGCCGTCGAAGAACACCGATACTTCCGGGTCGGCGCACAGGATGCGGGTGGCGTGGCGCCGGTAGCGCACATAGCGGCCAAGCGTGGCGCTGGTGCCGCCGGTGCCGGGGCTGCAGACGATCCAGTCGGGAATCGGATGCGGCTCCTCGGCCAGCTGCTTGAAGATCGATTCAGCGATGTTGTTGTTGGCACGCCAGTCGGTGGCGCGCTCGGCGTAGGTGAACTGGTCCATGAAATGGCCGCCGGTCTCGCGTGCGAGCTGGTGCGAGGCGCTGTCCAGATCGCAGGCACGTTCGACCAGATGGCAGCGGCCGTCCTGGAATTGAATCGCGGCGATCTTTTCCGGCGAGGTCGAGGCTGGCATCACCGCGATGAAGGGCACGCCCAGCAGCCGCGCGAAATAGGCCTCGGAGATGGCGGTCGAGCCACTGGACGCCTCGATCACCGGCCGCCCGGCACGCAGCCAGCCGTTGGTCAGCGCGTACAGGAACAACGAACGCGCCAGCCGGTGCTTGAGGCTGCCGGTCGGGTGGCTGGACTCGTCCTTGAAGTACAGGTCGATGCCCGCAAAGCCCGGCAGGTCCATCGGAATCAGATGGGTGTCGGCCGAACGGTTGAAATCGGCCTCGATCTTCTGGATGGCGGCGGCCACCCACTGGCGCTGCGACATGGCAGGACTGTGCGGCGAAGGAAGCGCCAATTCTACCGCTGCCGGGCGCGCGGCCACGGCGGGCGGGTCATCGGGCGGACAGCTGCGAGCCGGTGCTATGCTCGTTGCACCTGTCCGCCCGCCCTGACTGCTCCGACTGCCCGTGCTGGATTGCCTGCTCCGTCTGCTGTTGTGCCTGTGCCTGGTAGCCAATACGGCCACCGGCGCGTGGGCGTCGGTGGGCATGGCACTGCCGGAGATGGCGTCGGCCGGGGTGCCGTCGACCGACTCGATGGCGCAGGCGTCCATGCCGGCGGCGATGCCGTGCCATGAGCAGATGCCGCCGCCCGCTGCGGCGCACGCCCCCGATAAAACCCAACAGGCGCACGCGGCCGACTGCTGCAAGCTGGGCAGCTGCGACTGCCTGCAGCACTGCAGTCTCGCCCTGCTGACCCTGCCTGCAGTGCCCGCCGGCCTCCCTGGCCGCCCCACCCTGCCTGCCACACTGGCCGAAGGGCGCAGCAGCCCGGTGCCCGAGCAACCGGTTCGACCTCCCATCGCCTGAGCGCTGACGGCTTTGCGCCGTCGTCGGTCCCGCGCGCGTGTTGCGTGGGCTTTCCTAGCGATGCATGCGTCGGCCGTCAGTGGCCGGCCGCAGCGGAGATGTCATGTCTTTCGATCCTGCTTCTTTCGATCCCTCTTCCAGCGGCGGCCTGAGTCGACGCCGCTTCGTGCAAGGCCTCGCCCTGGGCGGTATTGCGGCCGCCGGCGGCCTGTGGCGCGCCGATGTACGTGCCGCCCCCCCGGCCACACCCGTGTTGCGCGGCACCAGCCAGGCGCTGCAGATCGGCCGCATGCCGGTCAACCTCACCGGGCGCACGCGCAGCGCCATCACCGTCAATCACAGCCTGCCGGCCCCCACGCTGCGCTGGCGCGAGGGCGACACGGTCAGCGTGCGCGTGCGCAATGCGCTGGCCGACCAACCCAGCTCGGTGCACTGGCACGGCCTGTTGCTGCCGGCCAACATGGATGGCGTGCCGGGGATGAGTTTCGACGGCATCGCGCCGGGCCAGGAGTACCACTACCGCTTTGCGCTGCGCCAGTCCGGCACTTACTGGTATCACAGCCATTCGATGTTTCAGGAACAGGCCGGCCTGTACGGCGCGATCATCATCGACCCGCTGACACCGCCGCCGTATCGGCACGATCGCGAGCACGTGGTGCTGCTCTCGGACTGGACCGACCTGGACCCGGCCGCGCTGTTCCGGCGGCTCAAGCAGATGCCCAGTCACGACAATTACGCCCAGCGCACGGTAGGCGATTTCCTGCGCGACGCGCGCGACGACGGTTTGCGCGCAACGCTGGCCGACCGCGGCATGTGGGGGCGCATGCGCATGACCCCGACCGACCTGTCCGACGTCAACGCCGACACCTACACCTACCTGCTCAACGGCGTCGCCCCGGCGGGCAACTGGACCGGCCTGTTCAAGCCCGGCGAGAAGGTACTGCTACGTTTCATCAACGGCTCGTCGATGACCTACTTCGATATCCGCATTCCCGGCCTGCGCATGACCGTGGTGGCCGCCGACGGCCAGTACGTGCATCCGGTCAGCGTGGACGAGTTGCGCATTGCTGCAGCCGAAACCTTCGACGTGCTTGTCGAGCCCATTGGCCAGGACGCGTTTACCGTGTTCGCGCAGGACATGGGCCGCACCGGATTCGCCTGCGGCACGCTGGCGGTGCGGCATGGACTGCAGGCACCGATTCCTGCGCTGGATCCGCGCGCCATCCTCACCATGCAGGACATGGGGCACGGCGATGGCATCGCGCATGCAGGTCACGCCATGCACGGCGCCGACACGCCGCACAGCGACCCACACGCGGCACACGCGATGGCAATGCCGATGCCGGCCGCACAGACGCACGGGCATGCAAGCGGCGATGCGCAGCGCAAGAGACCGCACCACCCTGCCAGCGAAGACGGCAACCCGCTGATCGACATGCGCAGCAATGCCACGGCTCCACG
Source organism: Xanthomonas sp. CFBP 8152 (assembly GCF_014199025.1). Taxonomy (NCBI): domain Bacteria; kingdom Pseudomonadati; phylum Pseudomonadota; class Gammaproteobacteria; order Lysobacterales; family Lysobacteraceae; genus Xanthomonas; species Xanthomonas sp. CFBP 8152. The sequence continues at coordinate 277,586 of NZ_JACHNO010000001.1, read as the reverse complement.
CCTGGACGACCCCGGGGTTGGCCTGCGCGACAATGGCCGCCGGGTGCTGCGCTACGCCGACCTGCGCAGCCTGTTCGAGGATCCGGATGGACGCGCGCCTGGGCGCGAGATCGAACTGCATCTGACCGGACATATGGAAAAATTCGCCTGGTCGTTCGACGGCATCGCCTTCGCCTCGGCAGAGCCCCTGCAGCTGCAGTACGGCGAGCGGCTGCGCATCGTGCTGGTCAACGACACGATGATGCAGCACCCCATCCATCTGCACGGCATGTGGAGCGATCTGGAAGACGCCGACGGCAATTTCCAGGTACGCAAGCACACCATCGACATGCCGCCCGGCACGCGCCGCAGCTATCGCGTCCGCGCCGATGCGCTGGGCCGCTGGGCCTACCACTGCCATCTGCTGTACCACATGGAAGCGGGCATGATGCGCGAAGTGCGGGTGGAGGCATGAGTACGCCACGGACGCAATACAAGGCGCTGCTCGCCCTGCTGCTGAGCGCATCGGCAACTGCACAGGAGCATCAGCATGCGGCGGTGGATTCATCCGCGCATGTCGATGGCGCACATGCAATGCAGATGACCAACCAGGCGACGGCTGCCCAGCCACAGACATCCAGCGCGACGGCGGCGTCGCCACCATCCACACAACAGAGCGCTGAGGCGATGCAGATGGATCATGCGCAGATGCAGCACGCGCAGCACTCCAGCAGTGCATCGGCATCGGCATCGGCATCGGCAAACACTGCTGACAGCATGCCTGCGCAACGCCCGGTACAGGCCGACGTTTCCGCATCGCCGGCATCGATGCACCACGCAGGCATGCAGCACGCAGGCATGCAGCACGCCGATGTCCAGCACGCCGCGCACCCGACCGCTGCAAATCCACAACTGGACCACACCCGACAATCGCAGACAGACAGCGACCACGGCGCAATGGAGCACGCATCGATGGATCAATCGATGGATCATGCCTCGATGCAGCATGGGCAAGCACAGCATGAGGCGATGGATCACATCGGCATGGAACACGCGCCGCACACCGAAGCGGCGACGCAGACGCCGGCATTGCCCATCGCCGGCGCACTGCCCCGTACGCCGATCCCCGAGCCCACTGCCGAGGAGGTCGCTGCGGCATTCGCACCCTTGCAGCACCATGCGATGCACACGCCAGGCATCAATCACTACGTATTGCTCGATCGCCTGGAAGCCTTCGACACCACGCGCGGCAGCGGTCACGACTGGGAAGCGCGCGCCTGGATCGGTGGCGACATCGACCGGCTCTGGCTGCGTAGCGAAGGCGAGCGGCAGGACGGGCGCACGCAGGCCGCATCGATGGAAGCGTTCTATGGTCGTGCCATCTCGCCATGGTGGGACCTGCTGGTCGGTGCACGTCAGGACATCGGAGCGGGCGAGCATCGCAGCTGGGCCGCCTTCGGCGTGCAGGGCCTGGCGCCCTACAAGTTCGAGACCGAAGCCACGCTCTATGTCGGCAGCGGCAGCCGCGCGGCACTGCGCCTGGAAGGCGAGTACGAAGTACTGCTCACCAACCGGCTGATCCTGCAGCCGCGCGTGGAAGCCGACATCGCCCTCACCGACGATGACCGGCGCGGCGTCGGCAGCGGGCTGGAGCAGGTCCAGGTCGGCCTGCGGCTGCGCTACGAAATCACCCGCCGCTTCGCGCCCTACATCGGCTGGGTGCACAGCCGCAATTTCGGCGACACCGCACGCCGCGCCGCGATCGAAGAGGAACCGGCACGCGACAGCCGGTTCGTTGCCGGCGTGCGCGTCTGGTTCTGAGACAGCCGCTGTGCGCATGGGCCTGACCGTTCGGATCCAGGTCCATGCCGCGACCTTGAACAGCGCAGTTCGTGCTGTCGCGCGCGGTCGGTCGCAGAGCGACGCCAGACCGCCGACGCGCACGGTGCAGACATGCCGACAACCATTGCGCCGCTAACATCTGCGTCCAACGCAGCGTGACCTGCCCCCCACATTCCACCGAGGAGACCGTAATGCCTTTGTCCGATCTGCAACACGTCCCCGGCGCCAGCGCCGCGCCTGCCGACACCGCCGGCTTCGTGTTCAACCACACCATGCTGCGCGTCAAGGACGCGCAGCGTTCGCTGGATTTCTACACGCGCGTGTTGGGCTTCCGCGTGCTGGACGCGCGCGATTTTCCCGATGCGCAATTCAGCCTGTACTTCCTGGCCCTGCTGCCCGACGGCACCGCGATCCCCGACGACGATGCCGCGCGTCGGCTGTGGATGGCCGGCATCCCCGGCGTGCTCGAACTCACCCACAACCACGGCACCGAAACCCAGGACGGCCCGGTCTACCACGACGGCAACAGCGAGCCGCGCGGCTTTGGCCACATCTGCATCTCGGTGCCCGACATCCACGCCGCCTGCGCGCGTTTCGACTCCCTAAAAGTGCCGTACCAGAAACGCCTGGAAGACGGCCGCATGAAGCACCTGGCCTTCATCAAGGACCCGGACGGCTACTGGGTGGAGATCATTTCCAATACGCCGCTGGCGTGACGCATAACAAAAATGTCCGGGGTTCACGGGCATTTTTGTTTCAAGCACGTGCGCTGTCGGCACGTCGCTTTCGAGCAGGGTATGTCGGCAGAGAGGGCGCCCACGCAGTTGGATCGGCCAGGCTCTGCTGGACGGGCGAACAGTCGGACCGCGGAAATACGCCATCAGGTGAACTGCAGCGCCGGATCCTACCCCAACAACGTCGCATTGCGTGTCCCCCACGCAATGCGACATGGCACTGTCAGATCGCGCGGACAGCGATCAACGGCACAGTGCTTTGGTCCATCGGACAACGATCCGCAGTCGGCTAGAACGCTCAGTTGCGCACTTAGTGTGAGCGCATCGTGCGCAATTGGCAGTCGGGGCGGTCCCCACGTCTGTAGGGGCGCCCCGGAGGTGGCACTTCTCTACGCGCGCAGCAGTCCGCCGTGACTGCGCTGCCACTCGCGCGGCGGGCGCAGGGCGGCAAGCGTGTGGACCAGCTCGCGATAGGTGGCGGCCAATTGCGCGAACAGGCCTGCATCGCTGTAACGCGTGTCGGCCACCTCGAAATACGCGCCGCGGCCCAACGCGATGAAATAGTCGACGCTGAGCCGTCGGCGCTGCGCAACCCCGGGAAACAGGCCCGCAATCAACAGGCATTGATCTCCGATATCGCGCAACGCATTCGCCCGCAGGCTGCCGATCTGGTCCTGGGCATGCAGCCAGGCCAGGGCCTGCGTGCGCGAAAATAGCTGCGCATCGCGCTGCAGGCGCAGCAACACGAAGACCAGATAATGCTCGCGCGATTCGTCCAGCGGACGTGCAATCCGCTGCCCCGCTTCACGTACCAACGCCTGCCACACCTCGGCCGGCGCGCCCTGTTTGAAAGACTCGTGCATACGTCCTCCTGCGTGATGGGACCCTCGCAGGAAGCGTATGCATAACCTGGACCAGAGCGTTGGCAACCGGATCGCTCGTCTGCCAATCTTCCGTCGCTGCGGCACCGATAGCGACCCAAACGCGGTCGCGCGAAGCGGCGCCGCATCTGCCCTTGCGCGATGCCGACGCAGAGCCACCCGTACCGTCACCCGATGCCGACGTGTGCGAGCGAGGGAAGCGGTGAAACGTAGCGGGGGCGTTGGGCGGGCGCGGGAACCCACAACAGTGCATGGTGGTAGAGGCCGCCCGGCAGCGACTGCGCTCATTCGAGTGAGCGCAGCCCTGCGATCGGCCGTGCTTACTCCACCGTCACCGCCTTGGCCAAATTGCGCGGCTTGTCCACATCGGTGCCGCGTGCAAGTGCGGTGTGGTAGGCCAGCAACTGCACCGGAATGGTGTGGATCACCGGCGACAGCACGCCGGCGTGGCGTGGCGTGCGGATCACGTGCACGCCTTCTGACTCGCTGAAGTGGCTGTCCTGGTCGGCGAACACGAACAGCTCGCCGCCGCGTGCGCGCACTTCCTGCATGTTGGATTTGACCTTCTCCAGCAGGCGATCGTTCGGTGCGATCACCACCACCGGCATCGCCGCGTCCACCAACGCCAGCGGGCCGTGCTTCAACTCGCCGGCCGGATACGCTTCGGCGTGGATATAGGAAATTTCCTTGAGCTTGAGCGCACCTTCCAGCGCGATCGGGTAATGCAGGCCGCGGCCGAGAAACAATGCGTTTTCCTTTGCCGAAAAACGCTCGGCCCACGCCATGATCTGCGGCTCCAGATTCAGCGCGTGCTGCACGCTGCCCGGCAGAAAGCGCAGCTGCTCCAGATAGTCCGCTTCTTCGGCTTGGCTGATGCGTCCCTGCAACTTGCCCAGCACAATTGTCAGCTGGAACAACACCGCCAGCTGGGTGGTGAACGCCTTGGTCGAGGCCACGCCGATCTCGGCGCCGGCACGCGTGTAGCAGACCAGTTCGCTGGCGCGCGGGATCGCGCTTTCGGGCACGTTGCAGATCGACAGGGTGTGCAGGTGCCCCAGCGATTTGGCGTATTTCAGCGCCTCCATCGTGTCCAGCGTCTCGCCGGATTGGGAGATGGTGACGATCAGATGCCTGGGGTTGGCATAGGCGGCGCGGTAGCGGTATTCGCTGGCGATCTCCACGCTGCACGGCAGCCCGGCGATGGCCTCGATCCAGTAGCGCGCGGTCATGCCGGCGTAGTAACTGGTGCCGCAGGCCAGGATCTGCACGCCTTCGATATCGCGCAACACCGCTTCGGCATTGGGGCCGAACAGCGACGCCGGGAAGCCCTTGGCATCGATCGCCGCCTCGACGGTATCGGCCAGCGCACGCGGCTGCTCGTGGATCTCCTTCTGCATGAAATGGCGGAACGGGCCCAGTTCCAGCGATGCCAGCGAGACGTCCGACAGATGCAGCGGACGTTCGACCGGCGCGTCGTTGCCATCGAAGATGCGCACGCCGTCGCGACGCAAGTCGGCGGTGTCGCCCTCTTCCAGGAAGATCACCTGGCGGGTGGCCTGCACGATGGCCGAGACATCGGAGGCGACGAAGTTCTCGCCGTCCCCCACGCCGATCAGCAGCGGGCAGCCCATGCGCGCGCAGACGAAACGCTCAGGCTCGGCCTGGCTCATCACCGCCAGCGCGTAGGCACCGGTGAGTTCCTTGACGGTGCGCTGCAGCGCGGTCAACAGGTCGCCTGCGCTGCCCAGATGGTGATGGATCAGATGCGCAATGACCTCGGTATCGGTCTGCGACTCGAAGGTGTAGCCGAGCGCGCGCAGCTTCTCTCGCTGCTGTTCGTGGTTTTCGATGATGCCGTTGTGCACCAGCGCCACGCCGGCACTGATGTGCGGGTGCGCATTCGCCTCGGTGACCCCGCCATGGGTGGCCCAGCGGGTGTGGCCGATGCCCAGCGTCGCGCCGAACTGCTCGGCCTGTGCCGCCTGCGCCATCGCCGCCACGCGCCCGGTGCGGCGCACGCGGCGCACCTGCGCGCCATCGAGCACGGCGATGCCGGAGGAATCGTAGCCGCGGTACTCCAGACGCTTGAGTCCTTCGATCAGGACCGGGACCACATCGCGCCCGGCGATCGCTCCGACAATGCCGCACATAGGACAACCCTTGAGGACGAAGCCGCACATTTTAGCGTGTCCGCTCTTGTCCGCTGCATGACCGTGCCCGGACAACCTGTCCGCACCGGTGTCCGCGGACACTGCGGACACTAGCCGCCAGCCCACAAAATCGATTGCTTTCAATGGCTTGAAGATTGGCACATGTCCTGCTTTATCGCAGTGACGCCACCGAGCCAGCCGACCATGATTCGCGATACCTCTGCTCAGGACCAGGTTCTCCGTACACCCGCCCAGCGCGCGCCCTGGCGCCGTTGGCTATGGCCCGGCATCGCCGCGGTCGCGGTACTGGCCGGTATTGGCTGGGCGATCACCGCATGGAGCGCCGGCAGCCGCTCGTTCGATGCCAGCCGGGTGCGCATCGCCACGGTCAGCCAGGGCGACCTGGTCCGCGACATCGCCGCCGACGGCCGCGTCATCGCCGCCAACAGCCCGGTGCTGTATGCCATCTCGGCCGGCACCGTGACGCTGAGCGTGGTGGCCGGCGACGTGGTCAAGCAGGGCCAGGAGCTGGCACGTATCGACAGCCCGGAGCTGCGCAGCAAGCTGGCCCAGGAGCAGGCCACCCTGGCCGGGCTGGAAGCCGAGTCCAGCCGCGCCGCCCTGGATGCCACCCTGGCCCGCGCCACGGCCAGCAAGCTCACCGACCAGGCCAAGATCGACAAGCAGGCCGCCGCGCGCGACCTGGAACGCTACCAGCGCGGCTACGATGGCGGCGCGGTGCCGCAGGTGGAACTGGCCAAGGCCCAGGACACCCTGAAGAAGACCGACATCGACCTGCAGCACGCCGAACGGGATGCGTCCCTGAAGAGCCAGGGTGCAGACCTGGATTCGCGCAACAAGCGCCTGCTCGCCGACCGCCAGCGCGCGGTGGTGGCCGAGGTGCAGCGCCAGGTCGATGCGCTCACGCTGCTGTCGCCGTTCGATGGCCAGGTCGGCCAGGTGCAGGCCGTGCAGCACACCCAGGTCGCGGCGAACGCGCCGATCCTGGGCGTGGTGGACCTGTCCAAGTTCGAAGTCGAGATCAAGGTGCCGGAAAGTTTTGCGCGCGATCTGGCGATCGGCATGCCGGCGCAGCTCACCAGCGGCAGCGGCGAGCCGTTCCCGGGCGCCATCTCGGCGGTGTCGCCGGAAGTGGTCAACGGCGAAGTCACCGCGCGCATCCGCTTTGCCGACAAGCAGCCGCCGGGCCTGCGCCAGAGCCAGCGCATGAGCGCGCGCGTGGTGATGGACACGCGCCGCAACGTGCTCAAGGTCGAACGCGGCCCGTTCGTCGAACAATCCGGCGGCAGCTACGCCTACGTGATGGACGGCAACACCGCGGTGCGCCGGCCGGTGCGCATGGGTGTCAGCAGCCTGGGCGAGGTGCAGGTGCTGTCCGGACTGCAGGTCGGCGACCGCGTGGTGGTCTCCGGCGCAGACAACTTCGGTGACGCACCGCGCGTCACCGTCCACTAATTCTTTCTTCCCACCTTACCCGCAAAGGAATCGGCAATGCTCAAGATGCAATCGGTCTCCAAGGTCTTTCGCACCGAACAGGTGGAAACGCACGCGCTGCGCTCGCTGGACCTGCATGTGCGCGAAGGCGAATTCGTCGCGGTCACCGGCCCGTCCGGCTCGGGCAAGACCACTTTCCTCAACCTGGCCGGGCTGCTGGAGACCTTCACCAGCGGGCAGTACCTGCTTGACGGCGAAGACGTCAGCCATCTGTCTGACGACGCGCGTTCGCGCCTGCGCAACCGCAAGATCGGTTTCATCTTCCAGGGCTTCAACCTGATTCCCGATCTCAACCTGTTCGACAACGTCGATGTGCCGCTGCGTTATCGCGGCATGGCCGCGGCCGAACGCAAGCAGCGCATCGAAGAAGCCTTGACCAAGGTCGGGCTGGGCTCGCGCCTGAAGCACTACCCCACCGAGCTGTCCGGTGGCCAGCAGCAGCGCGCCGCCATTGCGCGCGCACTGGCCGGCAGCCCGCGCCTGTTGCTGGCCGACGAACCCACCGGCAACCTCGACTCGCAGATGGCACGCGGGGTGATGGAACTGCTGGAAGAGATCAACAGCCAGGGCACCACCATCGTGATGGTCACCCACGACCCGGAGCTGGCCGCACGCGCGCAGCGCAACGTGCATATCGTCGACGGCCAGGCCACCGATCTGGAACGCAACCCCGCCCTGATGCGCGCGCGCGACAGCGCCGCCACCCTGGCCGAGTAGGAGGCACACCCCATGTTCGGCTACTACTTCAATCTTGCCTTACGCAGCTTCCGCCGCAACAAGGTACTCACCGCGCTGATGGTGCTGGCCATCGCGCTCGGCATCGGCGCCAGCATGACCACGCTGACGGTGTTCTATGTGCTGTCCGGCGATCCGATCCCGCAGAAGAGCGACCGCTTGTTTAGCGTCCTGGTGGATCCATACCCCAAGGCCGGATACCAGCCGGGAGAAGAGCCTGGCGACCAGGTCACTCGCTTCGATGCCGAAGCGCTGCTGCGTGAAAAGCGTGCAAAACGCCAGGCGCTGATGACCGGCGGAAGAGTGGCGATCGAGCCCAGCAAGAATGGCATGACCGCCTTCAAATCCGAAGTACGCTTCACGTCGGCAGATTTCTTCCCGATGTTCGAAACGCCTTTCCTGTATGGCCAAGGCTGGTCGGCCAGTAGCGACGAGGCGCACGAACGCGTTGCGGTGATCACCCAGGAACTCAACGACAAGCTGTTCGACGGCAGCAATAGCGTTGGCCGCGACCTGCGCATGGACAAGAACACCTTCCGCATCGTTGGCGTTCTTGCTCACTGGAAAGCCAATCCGCGCTTTTACGATCTCAGCGATAGCTACGGCTCGAACGAACAGGCGTATCTGCCGTTTTCCGTGGCGATAGATCTGAAAATGGACCATTACGGCGGCACGAATTGCTACGGCAAGAGCGCCAGCAGTGATCAAACCGCGCTCAATGCGCCCTGCACCTGGATGCAGTACTGGGTGGAGCTCGATAGCCCAGCGCAGGCTGGCGACTACAAAGCCTACCTGGATAACTACTCCGATCAGCAGCGCGCTGCAGGGCGTTTCGAACGTCCGAACAATACGCGCCTGCGTAACGTGATGGAGTGGCTGGACTACAAGGAAGTGGTTCCTGGCGACGTTCGCCTGCAGCTGTGGCTGGCGATGGGCTTCCTGCTGGTGTGCCTGCTCAATACCGTGGGTCTGTTGCTCGCCAAGTTCCTGCGCCGCAGTGGAGAGATCGGTGTGCGTCGTGCCCTGGGCGCCTCACGCGGTGCCATCTTTGCGCAGTGCCTGGTCGAAGCCGGAACCGTCGGACTTGCCGGCGGCATTGCAGGGCTTGGGCTGGCATGGTTGGGCTTGTGGGTGGTGCGCCAACAACCTGTCGACTACGCCAAGCTTGCGCATCTGGATCCAAAGATGCTGTTGCTCACCTTCGCACTGGCGCTGGTTGCCAGTCTATTGGCCGGCTTGCTGCCGTCCTGGCGCGCCATCCAGGTCGCGCCCGCACTGCAGCTCAAAGCATCCTGACTCCCACACCCGCCGCGCTGCGGCGGGCACGGCCTCTTATCGAAGGTACCGCCCATGGACATCCGCCCCATCATTTCCACGTTGCGCCGTCACAAGACCGCAGCCGCATTGATCGTGCTCGAGATCGCACTGGCCTGCGCGATCATCTGCAATGCCATGTTTCTGATCGGCAACCGCATTGAAACGCTGCAACAGTCCAGTGGCATCGCTGAGTCGGAACTGGTCAGCGTCCAACTGGGGGGCATCGGTACCCAGGTCAATGCGCAAGCACGTACGCGCGAGGACCTGGCTGCGCTGCGAAGCCTGCCCGGTGTCCGTGGCGCGATCGTCATCAACCAGGTGCCCTTCGTCCATTACTCATGGAATAGCGGCATCTCCCTGACCAGGGAGCAGGAGCGCCAGACGCTCAATGCCGCACAATTCATGTCGGGCGAAAGCACCGTGGGCACGCTTGGCCTGCAACTGGTAGCCGGCAGGGATTTCGCTGCAAGCGAATTCATTGATATGGAGCAAGCGAACAACGACAGATTTCTCGACAGCCGAGGGATCTCGGTGATCATCGCGCAGCCCATGGCCGACAAGCTGTTCCCGAACCGCAATGCGTTGGGCAAGACAATTTACGCGGGTGAAACGGCATTACACATCATCGGCATCGTGCAGACACTGGCACGCCCGAACAACAACAATTTCAATGGCGTCAATCAAAGCAACTACTCGATGTTGCTGCCCATACGCATCGATTACACCTCAGGCCAGTACATCATCCGTGTCACCGACCAAGCGCGTCGCGCAGAGGTGTTGCAGTCCGCAGTCGCCGCATTGATGAAGTTGGACAACGGCCGACTGGTGCTGAAGCAGCAGACCTACAGCGAGATCCGCGACGAATACTTCCAGAACGACCGGGCGATGGTCTGGTTACTTGGTGCAGTCTGTATCGCGCTGCTGATCGTCACCGCGCTGGGCATCGTTGGCCTCGCCAGCTTCTGGGTGCAGCAACGCACCAAACAGATCGGCATTCGTCGCGCCCTGGGCGCAACGCGCGGCCAGATCCTGCGCTACTTCCAGATCGAGAATTTTCTGCTGGCCTCGGTCGGCATCGTGCTCGGCATGTTGCTGGCATACTCGATCAATGTCTGGTTGATGGCCCGCTACGAGTTGCCGCGCCTGCCGGTGCTGTATCTGCCGATCGGCGCACTGCTGCTCTGGGCGCTGGGCCAGATCGCCGTGTACTGGCCCGCACGGCGCGCCGCGCTGGTACCACCGGCGGTGGCCACGCGCAGCGCGTGATGCGCATGCTGCACGTCAGCGGTCGCTGTCGACCCGCCGACGTGCAGCACACAGCGATGTTGCGCAGATCCTGCACGATCGCAGCACGCTGAAATTAACGAGGACATCGGTCGTTTGTGAAACGCTGATTGCGCCACGATCGCCTTAACCAAGGCGCCTGCGGCGCGGATTCCTGGCCGCCTGATATCTGGCGCTGCGCCCGGACCTGCGCTTGAGGTCGGCATCGACGCAACCTGCTGCCAACCTCATTGCACTGCTCGGACGATCCCCACATTGCCGGAATCTGCCCCGTCTGGCAGGAGATTGTCAGGCGCATGCACTCTCCTTTGCCGGCACAGTTCCGCCACGCGTCGAATCCTGTTCTGATAGTCGTTCCCTCCCGCGCCTTCCACCGAGCAATGCGATGCCGCAGATTCTGATCATCGACGACAACACTGCTGTAGCCACTGCGCTGGAGGTGCTGTTCTCGCTGCACGATATCGAGGCGCGGCATGCGCACTCGCCGCAGGCCGGGTTGGCGCTGCTGGACGAGCAGGGGTTCGATCTGGTGATCCAGGACATGAACTTCACCGCCGACACTACCTCCGGCGAGGAAGGCGAAGCCTTGTTCACCCAGATCCGTCAGCGCCACCCGGACCTGCCGGTGATCCTGCTCACCGCCTGGACCCACCTGGGCAGCGCGGTTGGCCTGGTCAAGGCCGGTGCGGCCGACTACATCGCCAAGCCCTGGGACGACACCAAGCTGCTGACCACGGTCAACAACCTGCTGGAACTGTCCGAAGCGCGCCGCGAACTGGAACGTCGGCGCGAGCGCGAGCGGCGCGGTCGCGAGCAGCTGACCCAACGCTACGATCTGCGCGGCGCGGTGTTCGCCGACCCGGCCAGCGAGCGCGCGATCGCGCTTGCCTGCCAGGTTGCACGCTCGGACCTGCCGGTGCTGATCACTGGCCCCAACGGCAGCGGCAAGGAAAAGATCGCCGAGATCATCCAGGCCAACTCGCCCGCCAGGCACGGCCCTTTCATTGCGCTCAATTGCGGCGCATTGCCGGGCGACCTGATTGAAGCCGAACTGTTCGGCGCCGAAGCCGGCGCCTATACCGGCGCCAACAAGGCGCGCGAAGGCAAGTTCGAAGCTGCCGATGGCGGCACGCTGTTTCTGGACGAAATCGGCAACCTGCCGTTGGCCGGGCAGATGAAGCTGCTGCGCGTGCTGGAAACCGGCCGCTACGAACGCCTGGGCTCCAACCGCGAACGCCACGCCAAGGTGCGCGTGATCAGCGCCACCAATGCCGATCTGCAGTCCATGATCCGCGATGGCAGCTTCCGCGAGGATCTGTACTACCGCCTCAACACCGTGGAAGTCGCGCTGCCCGCCCTGGCCGAACGCCCCGGCGATATCGGGCCGTTGGCCGAGCACTTCCTGGTAGGCGAAAAACCGTTGTCCACCCAGGCCCGCGATGCCTTGCAGCGGCATGCCTGGCCCGGCAACGTGCGCGAGCTGCGCAATGTGCTGCAACGCGCGTCGCTGCTCGCGCAAGGTGTGCGCATCGAGGCCGGCGATCTGAACCTGCCGCGGCCAGCCGCGTCGCGCCCGGCCGCGCCGGCAAGCGGCGAACCGGATCGCGCCCGTATCGAGCAGGCACTGGCGCGCGCGCAGGGCGTCATCGCCCAGGCTGCCGCCGAGTTGGGGCTGAGCCGGCAGGCGCTGTATCGGCGCATGGACCGCTACGGCATCACTTCGGAATGATCCCCGACATGTGGCAACGCTCCTTCACGTTCTCGCTGTTTTTGCGGCTGTTGCCGGTGCTGGCGCTGGCCGCCGCGCTGCCCTGGTTCATGGCGTACTGGATGGACCGCGGCTGGCAAGTGGCCGCAGTGTCGGTGGTGGTGGTGCTGTCGGCGATGTGGTTCAGCCTCAGCCGCGCCACCGCGCCGATGCGCTCGCTGTTCCGCGCCCTGGCCGGCACCACCAGCAGCTACCGCGATGGCGAATACAACTTCGGCGTGTACTGGCGCGGTAGCGACGAACTGGCGCAACTGGTACAGGCGCATGCGGAACTGGGCGAGGTGCTGCGCGCGCAACGGCGCAACCTGGTGCAGCGCGAACTGATGCTCGACACCATGCTGCAGAACACCCCGGTGGCGATGCTGCTGGTGGTGGCCGGTGGCGATGGCGTGCGCCGCATCAGTTTCTCCAACAACGCCGCACGCAAGCTGTTGTACGACGGCCGCAAGCTCGAAGGCCAGCATCTGGACGACCTGCTCGCGCGCATGCCCGGCGAACTGCGCGATGCGCTGGCGCGCGGCGGCGATTGCCTGTTTGCGGTCCGCGAGGACGGCGATGACGAAGACGACGAGCAGATCTATCACCTGTCACGCCGCAGTTTCCATCTCAACGGACGCGGTCACGAGTTGCTGCTGATTCGCACCTTGACTACCGAACTGCGGCGCCAGGAAGTGCAGACCTGGAAGAAGGTCATCCGCGTGATCAGCCATGAATTGAACAACTCGCTCGCGCCGATCGCGTCGCTGGCGCACTCCGGCGCCGAGTTGCTGCGTCGCGAACGCACCGACCGGCTCGGCACGGTGTTCGAGACCATCGAAGAACGCGCACGTCATCTGGAAGGCTTCATCCGTGGCTATGCCCGCTTTGCCAAGTTGCCGCAGCCGCAGTTGCAGACCATCGAATGGGCACCGTTCCTGGAGCGTTTGCGGCAGCAGATTCCGTTCCAGCTGCAGGGCGCACTGAGCGATGTCTCCAGCCGCATCGATGCCGCGCAGATCGAGCAGGCGCTGCTCAACCTGCTCAAGAACGCGCACGAAGCCTGCAGCGAAGCGCAGCCGCCCAACAGCGAGGTCGCCGTGCGCGTCACGCGCGTGCCGCAGTGGCTGCGGATCGAAGTACTGGACCGCGGCAACGGCATGAACGAGGCCGTGCTGCATAACGCGCTGATGCCGTTCTACTCGACCAAGCGCAACGGCACCGGGCTCGGGCTTGCGCTCACCCGCGAGATCGCCGAAGCGCACGGCGGGCGCATCTCGCTGCATAACCGCGAGCACGGCGGGTTGTGCGTCACCTTGCTGCTGCCGGCTGCGGCGGCCGGCTAGCTCGCAAGCCCCTGGCGCGCGTTTCTCGGCCATTCCCAGTGCGATACCGCTGGCATGCGATCCACCCTCGAACCGACCGGGACGATCGCCAGCACCACTGAATTGCCACGCGTCGCCAGGCTGCCCAGGCTATTGCCTCGACCAGCATGCCAGCGTGGCCGGCATTGTCTCGCGATCATTCGCCGATCGCAGCTCAATCGCCGCGGATCGTCCCACGCTCGTCGATCCGCGGTTGTTTCAACGCACCGCAGGTATCGTCGTCACCGCTGGTGCGGGTGGCGGCGATGGCGCCGTAATAGCCGGCTCCCACGGTATTGTCGACGAACTGCCCGCCTTGCGAAGGACATTCGCCATCGGGCTTGATCCAGTCGGAAAATGCCGCGTACTTGCCGGTCTTGACGAAATGGTTGGTCGCCACGTAGGTGTTGTCGGAGGCATCCCGGGTGCGCACGGCATCGCCGTTGACGTCGGTGAAGGTATTGCCTTCGATGCGGTTGCCGGACGAGTGGTGCGCCAGGTAGATCGCGTGCACGAAACCCGAGGTCCTGGTGTCGTTCTCGATCGACACGAAGCGATTGCGTTCGATGCGGTTGTCGCGCGAGTTCTGCAAGCGGATCGCCGCGAACGAGTACGCCGCTTCGCTGCTGCTGCCATGAACCCCGCCAATCCGCTCGAAGGTCATGTTGCGGATGATGTTGCCGCTATTGCCGTCCGCGCTGCGCTTGCTGCTGCCCAGGTCCATCGCCATCCAGTAATTGCTGACCTTCAACCCGGCGAAGGTCAGCCGGGTGGCAGCATTGCCGCCGCCCTTCAGCGCAAACCAGGTCGCGCCACCGCGTCCGTCAAACCACGGAGGCGCGGCAGCATCGGGCGCAGCGATGAAGCGAATGGCTGCCCCGTTGGTGAATGTCCACTGCACCGACTGCCGCAGATACGTGCCTGCGGCGATCACCACGTCCACCGCACCGCTGGGCCGCTGCTCCAACAGCCGTTGCTGGGCGGCCGCCAGACTCCGCAATGCGGTCGTTGCGCTGGTACCTGCCGCCGCATCGTTGCCGTCCGGCGCCAGATATAGCCGGTAGGTCTGCGCATGGGCCGCAGCTGGCAGCACTGCCGCCGATAGCAGCAGCCATGTCACCAGCAACGCGCAACGTGGCGTTCGCATCGTGCATCTCCTGACCCATCGTGACGGGCGTAGCCTATGCATGGCATCGCTTTACAGCAGCTGTGCGCGCTGCAGCGACGTGCAGCCAGGCCGTACGCCTGTAGACAACACTACTTCTTGACCGGGCGTTCCCAGCCTTCGACCACGGTCTGACGCGCACGCGTGACGCTGAGCTGCCCGGCAGGCGCATCGCGGGTGATCACCGAGCCCGCGCCGATGGTGGCCATGGCGCCGATCTCGATCGGTGCCACCAGTGCGCTGTTGGAACCGACGAAGGCGCCATTGCCGATGGTGGTCTGCGACTTGTTTACCCCATCGTAGTTGCAGGTGATGGTGCCGGCGCCGATATTGACCTTGCTGCCGATCACCGCATCGCCCAGGTAGGTCAGATGGTTGGCCTTGCTGCCTACGCCCATCGTGACCTTCTTGGTCTCGACGAAGTTGCCGATGTGCACGCCATCGGCCAGCACGGTGCCAGGACGCAGCCGCGCGAACGGGCCAATCTGCACCGCCCCTTCGGTCGCCACGCCGTCCAGATCGCAATGGGCGTGGACCTGTGTGCCGGCACCGAGCGTCACATCGCGCAAGCGCACGAAAGGACCGATCACCACGCCATCGCCCAGCGTCACCTCGCCTTCCAGGATCACGTCGATATCCAGCTGCACGTCGCTGCCCACCGTCACGGTGCCGCGCTGCTCCACGCGCGCCGGATCGGCCATGCGCACGCCCTGCAGGCAGAGCGCACGGGCGGCCCGCAGCTGCCAGGCGCGTTCCAGCTGCGCCAGTTGCCAGGGGTCGTTGGCGCCTTCCACATCCTGCGCGTCGGCCACATGCACCATGTCGGCCGGGGTGAAATCGGCGGCGGCGCTGGCAAATACGTCGGTGAGATAGAACTCGCCCTGCGCATTTTCGTTGGACAGACCGGCCAGCCAGCGGCGTAGCGCCGTGGACTCGGCAGTGAGGATGCCGGTGTTGATGGTGCGGATGCGGCGCTGCTCGTCGTTGGCATCCTTCTGCTCGACGATCGCGGCGACCTTGCCTTCGGCATCGCGCAGGATGCGGCCGTAACCGGTGGGATCGGGCACATCGGCCACCAGCACCGCCATGCGCCCGGGGGCATGCAGCAACTGCAGCAGGTCCTGGGACTGGATCAGCGGCACATCGCCGTACAGCACCAGCACGGTGGCCGCATCCGGAATCGCATCCATCGCCTGCTGCACCGCATGCCCGGTGCCCAGTTGCCGACGCTGCTCGGCCCAGTGCAGATCGCCCTGCGCGGCAAACGCCGCCTGCACCTGCGCGCCACCGTGCCCGTGCACCACATGGATCGCCGCCGGTTGCAGCTGCCGCGCCGTGGCGATCACATGTGCCAGCATCGGCTGGCCCGCCAGCGGCTGCAGCACCTTGGGCAGGGACGAGCGCATGCGCTTGCCCTCGCCCGCGGCCAGGATCACGACGTGCAGGGGCAGGGTCATCGAAGCGTTCCAGAACGTGGGAGTACCAAATTCTAGTCGCTGTCCCGGCAGTGCGTCGTGTCCTGCCTGCAGCATGCGCGGCGATGACACTTTTCAAGCGCCGCTGCCGTTAGCATGAGCGCCCTTCCACGATGACCCGGCCTGCATGAGTCTGTTCCGCCAAGGCAGCCAATTCATGATCATTGGTGCCCTGCAGCTGGCGGTGGATTGCGGCATCTTCATCGCCGCCACCGCGGCCGGCATGCCGGCGGTCCCTGCCAACCTGCTCGGGCGGATCAGTGGCGCGGTGCTGGGCTTCTGGCTCAACGGCCGCTACACCTTTGCCCAGGCAGGCGGCGCACGTCTGGGCTGGCCGCGTTTTCGCCGCTTTGCGCTGATGTGGCTGGCGCTGACACTCGTCAGCACCTGGCTGTTGTCGGCAACGGTGGATCTGGTCGGCCTGCGTCAGGCCTGGCTGGCCAAACCGCTGGTGGAAGGCGGCCTGGCGATCGTGTCGTTTTTTCTGGGCCGGCACGTGGTGTATCGCTGAGCGAACGCGCCTAATCCCATGCAGTGTTGGACCTGGCGCGCATCAGTGGCAGAAATCGCCCAGGCTGCGCACCAGTGCGGCGCGATGCAGCGCGTCCAGCTGCCATTGCGCGGCGTCACGGGCTGCGGCACGCGCGGTGTGGGTCGGGCATTGCGGCGCTGCACGTGCCGGCGCGACATCGGCCAGCGCGTCGAGCAGTTCGCCCTGCAGTTGATCCAGACGCGTGCGCAGGCTCGCCAGATCCGGACGCGCGGTGTCCGGCGCGCGCCCGCGTTCGTGCCAGTGGTTCAACAACGCGTACTGCACCGCCTTGTTGGCCTCGATCTGCGCGGCGAAAAAGCGCGCCGCGTCGTCGGCATCCAGCCCATGCGCAGGCGCCTGCTCGCGCACGCTCTGCAGCACCGCCGCCTCGCGGGTCTGGTCCAGTACCGGCTTGCCGCTGTCCCACTTGCTCAGTGCCACCGCATCGCCGATCGCGTTGCGCTGCACGATGCGATCCAGCAACGCATCCAGCGACGACTGGCTGCGTACCGGTGGCGCACATCCCAGCATCGCCAGCGCCAGCAGGCCGCTCAGCGCGTAACCACGAAAGCCATCGATCGGGCGGGTCATCGGGCGTTCCTCATGCATGCGTGAGATGCCGCGCCGCCTGCAGCCGGCGGCACAGCGTAAGGCATGCAGTGTGCCTGCTGCGCCCCGGCCTGGAAGCAGCGCCACGCATGCGCAGCTCCAGAAACGAAAACGCCGACACGAGGGTCGGCGTTTTCACTCCACACCTGCGTGCGGCAGGTAGCCGGTCTCGCGTTTGCGTGCGCGACCAGTAGGGGCTCAGGCCCTCGTGCTCAATGCTTGAGATTGCGACGCAAGCGTTCCAGTGCCTGCAGCTGCACGGTCGCCTCGGCGAGCCGACGCTGCGCATCGGCCACATCCACCGTGTCGCCACGGTTGGCCAGCAGACGCTCAGCCTCTTCCTTGACCTTGCGCACGGCGGCTTCGTCGATGTCCTGCGCGCGTACTGCGGTGTCGACCAGCACGGTCACCACCTGCGGCTGCACTTCCAGGATGCCGCCGGAAATGGCGAAGTCCAGTTGTTCGCCGCTGGCAGTGGTGACCACCACCTTGCCCGGCTTCAGGCGCGTGATCAGCGGTGCGTGCTTGGGCGCAATGCCCAGCTCACCCAGCTCGCCGGTGGCCACGACCAGCGTCGCCTCACCGTGGAAGATTTCCTTCTCGGCGCTGACGATGTCGCAACGGATAGTGCTCATGGTGCCTCACTCTGTGAGGCGGGGAATCGGAAATCGGGAATGGGGAATCGGAAGAGCGGCTGGCTGCGCACGCTTCCTGTTCCCCACATTTCCGACTCGCCTACAACCCGCCTTTACGATTCCCGATTCCCGATTCCCGATTCCAGCCGCACAGCGGCTGGGATCCATCAGGCCTTGGCGCTCATCTTGTTGGCTTTCTCGACGGCTTCTTCGATGCTGCCGACCATGTAGAACGCCTGCTCCGGCAGGTGGTCGTACTCGCCGTCGCAGATCGCCTTGAAGCCGCGGATGGTGTCCTTCAGCGAGACGTACTTGCCCGGCGAGCCGGTGAACACTTCGGCCACGTGGAAGGGCTGGCTGAAGAAGCGCTCGATCTTGCGTGCGCGCGATACCGACTGCTTGTCCTCTTCGCTCAACTCGTCCATGCCCAGGATCGCGATGATATCCTTCAGTTCCTTGTACTTCTGCAAGGTCTGCTGGACGCGCTGGGCGGTGTCGTAGTGCTCGTGACCGATCACCAGCGGGTCCATCTGGCGGCTGGTGGAATCCAGCGGATCGACCGCCGGGTAGATACCCAGCGAGGCGATGTTGCGGCTCAGTGTGACGGTGGAATCCAGGTGGGCGAAGGTGGTCGCCGGCGACGGGTCGGTCAGGTCGTCCGCAGGCACGTACACGGCCTGGATCGAGGTGATCGAACCGCTCTTGGTCGAGGTGATGCGTTCCTGCAACACGCCCATTTCCTCGGCCAGAGTCGGCTGGTAGCCCACTGCCGATGGCATGCGACCCAGCAGCGCGGACACTTCGGTACCGGCCAGCGTGTAGCGGTAGATGTTGTCGACGAACAGCAGCACGTCCTTGCCCTTGCCGTTCTCGTCCTTCTCGTCGCGGAAGTACTCGGCCATGGTCAGGCCGGTCAGCGCAACGCGCAGACGGTTGCCCGGCGGCTCGTTCATCTGGCCGTACACCATCGCGACCTTATCCAGGACGTTGGAGTCTTTCATCTCGTGATAGAAGTCGTTGCCCTCACGGGTACGCTCGCCCACGCCGGCGAACACGGACAGACCCGAGTGCGCCTTGGCGATGTTGTTGATCAGCTCCATCATGTTGACGGTCTTGCCGACGCCGGCGCCGCCGAACAGGCCGACCTTGCCGCCCTTGGCGAACGGGCACATCAGGTCGATGACCTTGATGCCGGTTTCCAGCAGTTCGGTGCTGGAGGACTGGTCTTCATACGACGGCGCAGCGCGATGGATTTCCCAATGGTCCGACGCCTGCACGTCGCCGGCTTCGTCGATCGGACGACCCAGCACGTCCATGATGCGGCCCAGCGTCCCGGCACCGACCGGCACCGAAATGGCACGTTCGGTATTGGTGGCCAGCAGGTTGCGCTTCAGGCCGTCGGTGGAGCCGAGCGCAATCGTGCGCACCACGCCATCGCCGAGCTGCTGCTGCACTTCCAGGGTGATTTCGGTGCCTTCGACCTTCAACGCGTGATAGACCTTCGGCACTTCATTGCGCTGGAATTCGACGTCGACGACCGCGCCGATGATCTGAACGATCTTGCCCTGACTCATTTGGATAACTCCACTAATGTCTGTTCGATTCTGGTGTCGGGAATGGGGAATCGAGAATGGGGAATGGGAAGATCAAGAGCACCGACGGCCTTGCCTATTCCCGTTTGCCGATTCTCCATTCCCGGCTAGACAGCGGCCGCGCCGCTGACGATTTCCGAAATTTCCTGGGTGATCGCCGCCTGACGCGCCTTGTTGTAGACCAGTTGCAAGGTGCCGATCATCTTGTTGGCGTTGTCGCTGGCGGCCTTCATCGCCACCATGCGCGCGGCATGTTCGGAAGCCACGTTTTCCAGCACGGCCTGGTACACCAGCGACTCGATGTAACGCGTCATCACGTGCTCCAGCACGGTCGCGGCATCGGGTTCGTACAGGTAATCCCAATCGTGATGCGCCACCTTGTGCTCGGCGGCCGGCAGCGGCAGCAGCTGATCGAAGCTGGCCTTCTGCGTCATCGTGTTCACGAAGCGGTTGTAGACCAGATATACGCGGTCCACCTTGCCCTCGACGAACGCATCCAGCATCACCTTGATGACACCGATCAACTGCTCGATGTGCGGACTGTCGCCCAGATGGGTGACGCTACCGACCATGTTGACCTTGATGCGACGGAAGAACGCCGAGGCCTTCTGGCCGATGGTCACCACGTCGATCTCGGCGCCCTTCTCCTGCCACGGCCGCACTTCGCCCAGCATCTTGCGGAACAGGTTGTTGTTCAGACCGCCGGCCAGGCCGCGGTCGGAAGAGATCACGATGTAACCGACCCGCTTGACCTGCTCACGCTCGACCAGGAACGGATGCTGGTAGTCGGTGCTGGCTTGCGCCAGATGCCCGATCACCTGCTTCATCGCCTGCGCGTACGGACGCGAGGTCTTCATACGGTCCTGCGCCTTGCGGATCTTGGAGGCCGAGACCATTTCGAGCGCGCGCGTCACCTTGCGGGTGTTCTGCACGCTCTTGATCTTGGTTTTGATTTCGCGTCCGCCTGCCATACTCGCTCGCTTCGCTCGCTTAGTGGGAATGGGGAATCGTGAGTCGGGAATTGGCACAGCCAACCCGCTTTGACGATTCCCTATTCTCTATTCCCGATTCCCGCAGCTGGATTTACCAGCTGCCCGTGGTCTTGAACTCTTCGATGCCTTTCTTGAAGGCCGCTTCGATGTCGTTGTCCCAGCCGCCGGTGCTGTTGATCTTGGAGACCAGCTCACCCTGAGTGTTGGCGAAGTGCGCGTGCAGGCCTTCTTCGAACGCCAGCAGCTTGTTGACCGGCACTTCATCGAGGTAACCCTCGTTGACGGCGTAGATCGACAGCGCCTGGTTGGCGATGGACATCGGCGCGTACTGCTTCTGCTTCATCAGCTCGGTGACGCGCTGACCGCGCTCGAGCTGCTTGCGGGTGGCTTCGTCAAGGTCCGACGCGAACTGCGCGAATGCCGCCAGCTCGCGGTACTGCGCCAGCGAGATACGGATGCCGCCGGACAGCTTCTTGATGATCTTGGTCTGGGCTGCACCGCCAACGCGCGACACCGAGATACCGGCGTTCACCGCCGGGCGGATGCCGGCGTTGAACAGGTCGGTTTCCAGGAAGATCTGGCCGTCGGTGATCGAGATCACGTTGGTCGGCACGAACGCGGACACGTCGCCGGCCTGGGTTTCGATGATCGGCAGCGCGGTCAGCGAACCGGTCTTGCCGGTCACCGCCCCGTTGGTGAACTTCTCCACATACTCCTCGGACACGCGCGCCGCGCGCTCCAGCAGGCGGGAGTGCAGATAGAACACGTCGCCGGGATAGGCTTCGCGACCCGGCGGGCGCTTGAGCAGCAGCGAGATCTGGCGGTAGGCCACGGCCTGCTTGGACAGATCGTCGTACACGATCAGCGCGTCTTCGCCACGGTCCATGAAGTATTCGCCCATGGTGCAGCCGGCGTAGGGGCTGATGTACTGCATCGCGGCCGATTCGGACGCGGTCGCGGCCACCACCACGGTGTGCGCCAGTGCGCCGTTCTCTTCGAGCTTGCGTACGATGTTGGCAACGGTCGAGGCCTTCTGGCCGATCGCCACGTACACGCACTTGATGCCCGTGCCCTTCTGGTTGATCACCGCATCGATCGCCAGCGCGGTCTTGCCGGTCTGACGGTCGCCGATGACCAGCTCGCGCTGACCACGGCCGATCGGGATCATCGCATCGACCGACTTGTAACCGGTCTGTACCGGCTGGTCGACCGACTTGCGCCAGATCACGCCCGGCGCAACGCGCTCAACCGGTGCGGTCTGGCTGGCGCCCAGCGGACCCTTGCCGTCGATCGGCTCGCCGAGCGCGTTGACCACGCGACCGAGCAATTCCGGACCGACCGGCACTTCCAGGATGCGGCCGGTGGTCTTGGCCACGTCGCCTTCGCGCAGGTTCTCGTAATCGCCCAGCACCACGGCGCCGACCGAATCGCGCTCCAGGTTCAGTGCAAGCGCGAAGGTGTTGTTCGGCAGTTCGATCATTTCGCCCTGCATCACGTCGGCCAAGCCGAAGATGCGCACGATGCCGTCGGACACGCTGGTCACGGAGCCTTCGTTGCGCGACTCTGCGGACAGCTTGACCGCCTCGATGCGGGTCTTGATCAGGTCGCTGATTTCGGAGGGGTTGAGCGTGGTTGCCATCGTTCAGTCCTAGGTGCCGGCCGCGAGGGCCATGCGTTTATGTGAATTCAGTGGGCGAGCGAGCTTTGCAGACGCGCGAGCTTGCCCTTCAGCGAGCCATCGATGACCACGTCGCCGGTGTCGATCACCGCGCCGCCGATCAACGAAGCATCCACCGCGGTGGTGATGTCCACCTCGCGGCCGAAACGCTTCTTCAGCGCAGCAGCGATCGTGTCCAGCTCCGCCTGGCTCATTGCAGCCGCCGAGGTCACCGTCGCCTTGACGACGTGTTCGGCTTCGGCCCGCAGCTGTTCGTACAAGCCTGCCACTTCCGGCAGCAGCGACAGCCGCTGCGCGTCGGCCAGCAGGCCGAGGAAACGCAGATAGTCTTCGCTCGCCTGCGGCGGCGCCAGCAACGTCACTGCCTGATCCTGGCTCAGGGCCGGGTTGAGCAGCAGCGCGGCCACGCGCGGGTCGCCGGCCACCTGCGCCGAAAACGCCAGCGCCTCGGACCAGGGCGCGAAGTTGCCGCCCTCACGCGCGATCGCAAACGCGGCGCGGCCGTACGGACGGGCAAGTGTGAGGGCCTGACTCATCGATTAAATCTCCGCCGCCAGCTCGTCGAGCAGCGCCTTGTGGGCGTTGGCATCGATTTCGCGCTTGAGCAGCTTTTCGGCACCGCTGACGGCCAGCACGGACACCTGCTTGCGCAGCTCCTCACGGGCACGCGTGGCGGATGCGTCGATCGCGGTCTGCGCCAGATCCTTCTGACGGTTGGCTTCGGCAATTGCCTCGTGCTTGGCCGCTTCGATGATCTGGTTGGCGCGCGCATGGGCCTGATCGATGATCTCGTTGGCCTTAGTGCGTGCGTCCTTCAATGCTTCGTTGACCTTTTCCTGCGCCTGCGCCAGATCCTTCTGACTGCGATCGGCCGCAGCCAGACCTTCAGCGATCTTTTGCTGACGCTCTTCGATCGCCTGCAGCAGCGGCGGCCAGATCTTGGTCGCGACGATCCAGATCAGACCGGCGAAGGCCAGCGCCTGGGCAAAGATGGTAAGGGTGATATCCATGGGTCGCTCAATCGCTGTTTAGGGGTGAAAGCGCCACCGCATGGCGACGCTTTCCGACCTTCATCCGCGGACGCAACCGCACGCGGTTGCCTCCACATCCTGCTACCGCTGGATCAGCCGGCAGCCTGCGACAGACGCTCGATGAACACCTGGGCCAGCGGATTGGCAAAGGCGAACAGCAGGCCGACGGCGACGCTGATGATGAACGCGGCGTCGATCAGGCCGGCGGTGATGAACATGCGGACCTGCAGTACCGGGATCAGTTCCGGCTGACGTGCAGCCGATTCCAGGAACTTGCCAGCCATGATGGCCAGACCGAGGCCGGCACCCAGCGCGGCCAGGCCGATCATGATGCCGACGGCAAGGACGGTGGAGCTCTGGACTTGAGCGAGGTTGGTCAGGACGGCGAGGTACATGGTGATCTCCGAACGAAAGTTTCTAAGGGTGATGGATGAATCGGGATGAAGCGTATGAAGGGTGCAGCGAAACTCAGTGACTGTCTTCGGCAAGGCTCAGATACACGATCGACAGCATCATGAAAATGAAGGCCTGCAACGGAATCACCAACAGGTGGAACAGCATCCAGCCGAGGCCGAATACGCCGCCAGCGACCATGCCGGCGATGCCCGCACCGCCCAGCACCCAGATCAGCAGGAAGACGATCTCGCCGCCGAACATGTTGCCGAACAGTCGCATCGCCAGCGAAATCGGCTTGCTCAGCCACTCGACGATGTTCAAAAGCAGGTTGAACGGCATCATCCATTTGCCGAACGGCGCCGTCAGGAATTCCTTGGTCATGCCGCCCACACCCTTGGAGCGCAGCGAGAAGACGATCATCAGGAAGAACACGCTGATCGACATGCCCAAGGTGGCATTGACGTCGGCGGTGGGCACCGGCTTCCAGGCGTGGATGCCTGCCCAGCCCAGCGGGATGGCGATGAAATCGGCCGGAATCATCTTGATGAGGTTCATCAACAGGATCCAGAAGAAGATGGTGATCGCGATCGGCGTCACCAGCTTGCTGCTGCCGTGATAGGTGTCCTTGGCCTGGCGGTCGACGAACTCCAGGCAGATCTCGACGAACGCCTGCCACTTGCCCGGTACGCCGGCGGTGGCATTGCGGGTCGCCGTCCAGAACGCGAAGACCATCACCAGGCCCATCAACACCGCCATGACCAGGGTGTCGACGTGGATGGTCCAAAACGTGCCGCCACCCTCGCGAACCGGATAGATCAGGTTCTGCAAGTGATGCTGGATATAGGAGGTAGGTGTTGCTGCCTCGCCCGCCATGTGTCCGGAGCCCTTTAAGTTCGAATCAACGCCTGGCCAGAGCCAGAACCTGAAAAATCAGCCCGATGGCGATACCCGCCAACAAGGCCAGAGGAGGCAGCCGCCACAGGCCGAAGCCAAGCGCCAGCGCCACGAAAACCAACACCCACTTCAACACCATCGCCAGAATCAGCCGCACCATGGCAATGCCGGCTGCCTGAATACCGCCACCTAGCGCGGTACGTGCTGCCACCCAACCGCCCAACACCGTCGCAAACCCGGTCAATGCCAGACCGGCAGCGTGGCGGGGACCGACCAACAGCAACCCCAGACTGGTTATAGCTACAGCGGCAAGCGGATATACCGCAGCGCGCAGCATCAACCGCCGACCCGCGTCAACGGAGTTCAGCACTACGGTTACCTTACGTGTGAATGAGTGGGAAGCGCAGATGCGCCTCGTCGAGCCGCGAAAGTATAGCAATGGGACAAATTGCGAGACAACCGGCAAAGGTCATTCGTTGCTGCGTCGCACCATACAGGTTGCCGACGCGGGTGGGAACTTTGCCACAAACCGGCGGTCATAACTGGCGAGGCCTGCACATCCTCGTCGAAAGGTTTTGCCGCAGGTCGCCCATGGGAGCCCCGGGACACCGGGGCTCCTGCTTTTACGCATTTTGTCGCACCCTGCAACCTTCCCATCCGCGGTCCAATCCGCGCGGTCGTGGCACGCTACCCGCCATATCGCCCGCGATTGATGGCTAAAGCGCGCGGCTTACGACTAACGTCGGACTGTCTGCCGTAGCGGACCGTTTTGTCCGATTGCTATCTCGGCCTTCACGGGTATGCGACAGCTCCTTCACTTTTGGACGACGCCGTCTTATCGAAGATGCGCGGCACAGGCCGAACCGCCTGACCATTCCAAGAATTCGGAGCTCCCCATGAAACACCTCCTCGCACTGGCCATCCCATGCGTATTGGCTGCCGCCTACGCCGCGCCGGCGCATGCCGAAGACACCGATGACCGCTTCCAGCTCCGTCTCGGCGCGATGAACGTCGACAACGACAACACCATCCGCGGCAATACCCTGGTGGCGGGCAACAACGTGTCGGTCAACGAAGACTTCAAGCTCGGCGGCAAGGAATGGGAGCCGCGCGTCGATGGCGTGTTCCGCATCAGCACCCGTCAGCGCCTGATCTTCGATTACTTCAAGTACGACAAGGATCGCCGCGAAACCCTGACCCAGGACATCAGTGGCGGTGGCGTCACCGTGCCGACCGGCAGCTTCATCAAGGGTGAGCTGAAGTATCAGGTCGCCACCCTGGTATATGACTATTCGGTCATCGATTCGCCGGAATTCAGCCTGGGCCTGCAGATCGGCGCCGAGTACGCCAAGGTCGAAGCCAATGCATACGCGGATCTGGGCAGCGTCTTCAGTGGCGACGTGCTGGACGAAAGCGAAGATGGCGCTGCGCCGGTGGTCGGCATCCGCTTCACCGCACGTCCGAGCGAGCATTGGCTGTTCAACGTGCAGGGCCAGTACCTCAACACCAGCTGGGGCGACTTCGGCGATTACGACGGCGACCTGAGCCGCGCCAACGCGATTGCCGAGTACCGCTTCACCAAGAACTTCGGCATCTTCGCCGGCTACGACTGGTTCAGGCTCGACGTCGACCAGCGCGGCAGCGACGGCCTGATCGGCCTGAAGCAGGAGTTCAAGGGCCCGGTTGCAGGCGTGACGCTCGCGTTCTAATTTGCACGCAACGTTGCACCAAAAGGCCCGCTTCTTGCGGGCCTTTTGTCTTCCTGTGATGCGCCGCGACGGCGTTGGGTAGAGCTCCGAGGCGACGCATCCCAATCGCCGCTGCCTGCGCAGCCTCGGCACCTGCTTTGGCTGCCTGCGGCATGCGCACGAACTGCGCCGCATCCTGGCATTGCGACAAATCCCCCGTCATGACCGGGTCCTCACCCTCCTGCGCCTCTGCGACGTGCCGTGGGACGACAGCGCAGACCATTAGCACGCACAGCATTCCGCAGCGCATGCAGTGCCTCTCCGTGGGAGCGGCCGCACCGCCTGACCGACCGTGCCGCTCGTCCTGGCGGCACGCCGCAACGACAACGCCCCGCGCAGGGCGGGGCGTTGTTTGCCATGCAGCAGATGCCAGCGCCTACTTCTTCTTCGGGATATACAGGTCGGTGATGGTGCCGTCGTAGACCTCCGCGGCCATGCCGACCGATTCGCTCAGGGTCGGATGCGCGTGGATCGTATGGCCGATGTCTTCGGCTTCGGCGCCCATCTCGATCGCCAGGCCGATCTCGGCCAGCAGGTCGCCGGCATGCACGCCGACGATGGCGCCACCGATCACGCGGTGGGTGTCTTCGTCGAAGATCAGCTTGGTAAAGCCTTCGGTGCGGCCGATGCCGATCGCCCGGCCACTGGCGGCCCACGGGAACTTGGCCACGCCGACCTTCAGGCCCTTGGCCTTGGCCTCGGTCTCGGTGACGCCGACCCAGGCGATTTCCGGGTTGGTGTAGGCGACCGACGGGATCACCCGCGCCACCCATTCCTTCTTCTCGCCGGCAGCCACTTCGGCGGCCAGCTTGCCCTCGTGGGTGGCCTTGTGCGCCAGCATCGGATTACCAACGATGTCGCCGATGGCGAAGATGTGCGGCACGTTGGTGCGCATCTGCCGATCGACCGGGATGAAGCCGCGCTCGGTCACGGTGACGCCGGCCTTGTCGGCACCGATCTTCTTGCCGTTGGGCGTGCGGCCTACCGCCACCAGTACGCGATCGTAGGCGGTCGCCTGCAGACCTGGCTTCTCGCCTTCGGTGGCCGCTTCGAACGACACCGTGATGCCGCTGGCGTCGGCCTTGACCTCGGTGGCCTTGGTCTTGAGATGGACCTCCACGCCCTGCTTCTTCAGGCGATCGGCCAGCGGCTTGACCAGGTCCTTGTCGGCGCCCGGCATCAGCTGGTCCATGAACTCGACCACGGTGACCTTGCTGCCGAGCGCGCTGTACACCGTGGCCATTTCCAGGCCGATGATGCCGCCGCCGACAACCAGCAGGGTCTTTGGAATGTCGTGCAGTTCCAGCGCGTCGGTGGAGTCCATCACGCGCTTGTCGTCCCATGGGAAGTTGGGCAGCTTCACCGCCTGCGAACCGGCGGCGATGATGCAGTGCTCGAAGCGCAGCAACTGGGTCTTGCCGTCGTCGCCGACGATCTCCAGCTCGTTGGGCGAGACGAAGCTGGCCACGCCGGTGACGGTGCGCACCTTGCGCTGCTTGGCCATGCTGGCCAGGCCGCCGGTGAGCTTGCCGACCACTTTTTCCTTGTACTCGCGCAGCTTGTCCAGGGTGATCTTGGGCTGGCCGAAGTCCACGCCGAAATCGCCGGCATGCGCCACTTCGTCGATCACAGCGGCGGCATGCAGCAGCGCCTTGGACGGGATGCAGCCGACGTTGAGGCAGACCCCACCCAGGCTGGCGTAGCGCTCGATCAGCACCGTGTCCAGGCCCAGGTCGGCGGCGCGGAACGCGGCGGTATAGCCGCCGGGGCCGGCGCCGAGCACCACCATCTTGCAGTCGATATCGGCCGGCTTGCCGCTGGCCAGCGCCGGCTTGGACGGCGCCGGTTCGGCCGGAGCGCGATGCGACGGCGTCACCGGCGGCTTGCTGACGGGTGAGGCGGCGGGCGCTGCAGCCGCAGGCGCGGGCTTGGTGTCGGCCTTGGCCGGCGCAGCCGTTGCGGCGGCCTCGCCCTCGGCTTCCAGCAGCAGCACTAGCGCGCCTTCGGACAGGGTGTCGCCCACCTTGACCTTGAGCTCCTTGACCACGCCCGCGGCCGAGGACGGCACTTCCAGCGTCGCCTTGTCCGACTCCAGCGTCACCAGGCCCTGATCCTTGACCACGCTGTCGCCGACGGCGACCAGCACTTCGATGACGGGGACATCGCTGTAATCGCCGATGTCGGGAACCTTGATTTCAATGACCGCCATTTGCTTCTCCTGTGGCTCAACCGGCCGTGCCGGCAAGCGTCTGCTGGAGTTCGTCCAGCGACGATTCGATTTGGGTCCAGCGCTTGTCGCGCTTCTTTTCCTTGCTTTCGCTGGCTTCGATCAGCAACGCGGCCTGCTGCAGCAGCAACTCGCCGACGCCGCAGCTCGGGCGGGTGCCGCTGTAACGCACGCCATCGACCTGAAACGAGAGCACTTCGCCCTCGCTCACCGGCGCGCTGCGACCGGTGGGCGCCAGTTGCGTCAGTGCGCCGGTCCAGTTGCTGACCAGGCGCCTGGCCAACGCTGCCGGAATCGGGATCTCGACCGTTTCCGGGGTCTGCTCGGTGCGGAACTGCACGCTGCCGCGATCGCTCTGGCTGACCCAGCTGTAGACGCGCTCGTCGGCGCGGCTATGCCGCAGGGTCCAGTCGACACCGTCCTTGCCCGCTACCAGCGACACCCCGCTTTCCACGCCCCGGGTGGGCAGCGTCAGCAACGACAGGCTCGGCCTGGTGCCGGCGTCGAGCAGCGTGGTCACCGCGGTGCCGTAGTTGCCCACCGCTGGCGGCCAGCCGCGCCCGAGCGTGCTCTGGCACTCGCGTGCTGCCGCGGATGTCCACGGCAGCACGCCCAGCAGGGCGAACGTCAGCAGCACTGCTCTCACAGCAGGACGCGGCGCATGTCGGCCAGTACCTGACTGAGGTAGGTGGTGAAGCGTGCGGCCAGCGCGCCGTCGATGACGCGGTGGTCGTAGCTCAACGACAGCGGCAGCATCAGCTTGGGTGCGAACTCCTTGCCGTTCCATACCGGCTGCATCGCCGACTTGGACACACCCAGGATCGCCACTTCCGGCGCATTGATGATCGGCGTGAACGCCGTACCACCGATGCCGCCGAGCGAGCTGATCGAAAAACAGCCGCCGCTCATGTCGGCCGGGCCGAGCTTGCCGTCGCGCGCCTTCTTCGCCAACTCGCCACTTTCCTGCGCGATCTGCAGCACGCCCTTCTTGTCGACGTCGCGGATCACCGGCACAACCAGGCCGTTCGGGGTGTCGGCGGCAAAGCCGATGTTGATGTACTTCTTCAACGTCAGGTTTTCGCCGGCCGCATCCAGCGAGGCGTTGAACTCGGGGAACTTCTTCAACGCCGCGGCGCTGGCCTTGACCAGGAAGGCGAGCATGGTCAGCTTGATGCCGGCCTTCTCGTTTTCCTTGTTGAGGGCCACGCGCAGGGCTTCCAGATCGGTGATGTCGGCCGATTCGAACTGGGTGACGTGCGGAATCATCGCCCAGTTGCGCGCCAGGTTGGCACCGGAAATCTTCTTGATGCGCGACAGCGCCTGGGTCTCGGTCTCGCCGAACTTGCTGAAGTCCACCTTTGGCCAGGCCAGCAGGTTCAGGCCATTGCCGCCACCGGCCGGTGCGGCCCCGGCTGCGGCGGGCGCGCCGCCGCTGAGTGCGGCCTTGACGAAGCGCTGCACGTCCTCACGGGTGATACGGCCGCCCTTTTCGCTGCCCTTGAGCTGGTTCAGATCCACGCCGAGCTCGCGCGCAAACACGCGCACCACCGGGCTGGCGTAGGCCACCTTGGACGGCAGCACGCTGTCGGCGTCGAAGGTCACCGGCGGGCTGGACGGCTGACCGGCCGACGGCTGGCCGCCCTGCGCAGGCTGCGACGCCTCGCTGGACCGCGCGCCCTGCACCTGCGCGATCTCGCGCTGGGCCAGCTTGTCCGGTACCGCGGACACGGCGACCGGCTCGACCTTGCCGGCGGTTTCGGCGGTCTCGGTGGTGGGCTTGGCCGGGGACTGCGCCGCACCGGCGCCGCCATCGCTGGCAGCGATGATCGCCACCACATTGCCCTGCGAGAGGGTGTCGCCCACCTTGACCTTGAGTTCCTTGACCACACCGGCGGCCGAAGACGGCACCTCCATCGTGGCCTTGTCCGATTCCAGCGTGACCAGGCTCTGGTCCTTGGCGACGGTATCGCCGACGGCGACCAGCACCTCGATCACCGGGATGTCGGTGTAATCGCCGATATCGGGCACGCGGGCCTCGATCAGGCCGCCTTCCGAGGACGCGGCAGGCGCAGCCGGTTCTGCCTTGGCGGCAGGCGCCGGCGCGGCAGCGGGCGCAGCCTTGGCCGGGGCGGCGGGAGCGGCGGCGGGTGCAGGCGCGGCGGCGGTTTCGGCACCGGCGTCGGCCACTTCGATCAAAGCCACCAGCGCGCCCTGCGACAGCGCATCACCGACCTTGACCTTGATCTCCTTGACCACGCCGGACACCGACGAGGGCACTTCCATCGTGGCCTTGTCCGATTCCAGCGTGACCAGGCTCTGGTCCTTGCTGACCGTATCGCCGACCGACACCAGCACCTCGATTACCGGGACATCGCTGTAGTCACCGATATCGGGGACAAGTGCTTCCTTGATTTCGGCCATACGGGAACTCCGGCAACAGAATGGGGAAACCCCTATTGTGGCCGGCTGCGGGCCGCAGCGCCAACCATTGCCGTGGAAAAAATCGCGCACCGGACGGGATGCAGCGTTCGCCGGTGCATGCGCCGGATCATTTCGACGCGCGTCGATCGACCCGCAACAGTTGCAGTGGCTCGCCCGAGGGCAAACGATACGCCAGCGCATTGTCCAAGCCGTCGAGCGCTTCGACCCGCGCACACAGGTCTTGCGCGCGTGGCCGCAGCGCACGCGCCTGCGGCTCGATCAGGCGCTCGATGCGCGTTTCCACCCCCTCCAGCGACCGCAGCTGCAGATCGTTTCCGGTCAGTGCCGACTGCACCGCGCCGGCGACGACATCGCCGATCAGCTGCGGCAGCAGTTCGGCCACCATCGCGCCGATGTCGTCATCGATATCGATCGAGGTGAGCTGGTGCTTACCGAAGCTCTGCTTCAGGCGCGTGTCGATCTTTTCGCGCACGGCCGCCAGTTGCACGCGCGTGGCCTCGGGACTGCGGCTCAAGCCGGCCGCCACCTCGCCCAGCGCGGTGACGGCGATATCGGCCGCTTCCCGACCGACCTCCTGCGCCAGCGGCACCACCTCGCGGGTCTGCCGCTCGAACTGGATCAACCGGGCGCGATCGTGCGCGCTCACCGCGACCCAGCGGTCGTCGACGAACAACGCGCCCTGGCGCATCACCAGCCGCTGCGGCGTACCCGACGCGCGGATCAGGATCACGCTGCGCGGGTTGAGCGTGAGGTCGTAGTCGCTGCTGACGTTGCAGTGCAGATCGTCGGCGCTGGCGGCCGGTACGGCAACCAGCAGGCCCAGCAGCAGGCCCGCTGCCATCGGTAGTGCGTGCTTGATCGCCATCTGGTCGCTTCCGTTGATGCGTTGGCTGCAGCATGCCTGCACGAGAGCGGCACTTGCCCGTGCCGGACGCTGGCATGACTTCCGGCCAGTGGCTGGACCCTGACCAACACGGCCGGCGCTGCAGTGGTGACAGGTGTCGGCCAACTCCGCCACGACGCAGGCACATCGCTCGCACGCCGCCATTCGCTGACGTCTTCGATCATCGATTGGTCGCGGCGATCCAGCGTCGCTAATCCAGCGCGTCGCGCAGCGGCTGCCAGGCCGCGCGCAGCCGTGGCAGCGACCACGCTGCATTGGCCGGGCTGGTGGACGGCAACGCCCACACCGGCACCGTGTGCAGTGCGAGCGGCAGCAGCGGCTGCACATGGCGGCGCCATGCCTGCGCGGCGGCCGCACCGTTGCAGGCGACAGCGCGCAGCTGCGGCAGCGTTGCCAGCTGTGCCGCCAGCGGGTTGACCACGATGCTGCTGGCGACGATGGCGGTGTCCAGGCTGCCGCGCCGCTCGCATTGGCCGATCACATCCCACAGGCCGACCCTGCAGCCGGCCAGCGCCTGCAGGCGCGCCGGATACGCCAACCCGGCATCGATGCCCAGCAGTTCCTGCATCAGCGGCCAGAAACGGTTGCGCGGATGGGCGTAGTACATCGCCACATGCAACGAGGTGTTGCCCGGCATCGAGCCAAGCACGAGGACACGGCACTCGTTAGGAATGTGCGCTGGAAGGCCCTGCAACAGGTCGGTTTTCGTCACGGCGATCGCATCTGCGTGAATGTCTTTTTCAGCTTGCCTGTTGCAGCCACGGCCTTCTCCGGAAAGTTGCTGAACAAACGAAATTTTAGCGAGCCACGGGTGGGCGTGGATTCAGATTTTCAGGAATAGCTTTGGCGCGGCCCACTCCACGGGCCTAACAAGAACACTGAGGAGACCCCCAATGCGTGCCATTTCCATCCTGAGCCTGGCTGCCGTATCCGCACTTGCGTTTGCGCCGTCGGCATTTGCACAAGACACCACCTACACCGGCGACACCTCCTCGGCTTCCACCAGCGCTGATAGCGCTTCCGGAAAGCATTGGGCAGTGGTCGGCGGTGTTGCTCTGATCAAGCCGAAGAACGACCCGGCTCCGGGCCTGGACGTCGACGGCGGCCCGGCACCGACGCTGAGCGCCAGCTACTACATCAACGACAACTGGGCCGTTGAGCTGTGGGGCGCTGCCGACAAGTTCAACCACCGTGTCAACGCCGATGGCGTGGGCAAGATCGGCACCGTCGAGCAGCAGCCGATCGCCATCAGCGGCCAGTACCACTTCGGCCAGGCCGATAACGTGTTCCGTCCGTTCGTGGGCGTGGGCTACTACGAGTCGAACTTCAGCAACGAGAAGATCGACGCGGCGTCGGCCACCGGCCAGCACGTGGGCCTGGACACCGCCAAGGGTGTCATCGGCACCGTCGGCGTGGACATGAACATCAACTCCACCTGGTTCGCACGTGCCGACGCCCGCTACATGCGTTCGCGCCCGGAACTGCGCGTGGGCGGCCAGGGCACCGGCAGCGAGCTGGAACTGGATCCGTGGACCGTCGGCTTCGGCGTCGGCGCGCGCTTCTAAGCACGCCGGCAAGCGACGTTCCAGTCGAACAGAAAACGGGCCGCAAGGCCCGTTTTTTTATGCGCTGAAATCGTGGCGCCGCATCCACTTCGGAGCACCGAATCTCGCGCGCGATCTGTGAGAGAGCGCTGCGTGTGCTGGGTGGCCCGCCCGCGCCCGTGCCCATTGCATACCGGTGCGAGTGCGGGTGATGCGGGTGACAGTGAAGCATCGACATTCGCTGATGTACAAGCGCGGGCTCAGCGCCAGTAGACGCTGCCGCGCAGGCGCGCGCTGCGCCAGCGCCACCACAGCAAGGTGGCATAGGCGAGCGCATAGCCGAGCAATACGCCGGCCGCGCCCAACAGGCTGGCGTGACTGAGCCACCCTTCCGTGGGCCAGGCCACCCCCTGCCAGGTGCTGCGCCACCCCTGCACCATGCCGGCGATCACGCGTACCACCACCAGCGCGGTCAAGGCCAGCACCAGCCACAGGTTGGGCCGGTAGAACAGCCCCTGCTGGGTGCGCTCGAAGCGGGTCAGACGCAGTGCCAGCAGCCCCAGCGCCAGCCCGCAGGCCCAGCCGAAGGCGGCATGGCTGATCGCGCCGGGCCAGAACGCGGCGGCGATCAACACGAAGATCACGAACAACACGGTGGAAAGCCCGGCCGAGACCAGATTGATCATCAACAGCCAGCCGCGTGCCTGCCGCCGCGCGGTGCCGACGCGAAAGCGCTGCACCAGCGACAACGGCAACAGCACCGCGAACACCGCCAGGGCGATGATCACGGCCAGCGGTATGGCAAGGAGAAGTGGCATCGGATGCTCGATGGCGGCGAAGGGTGGCAGCACAGCCCGTGGCGATCGGGCGTCAGGTGGCGTGGGAGGTTGTGCAGTCACCGGCGTATCGGCGTCGTACACGCCGATGCCGAGCACCGCTCGCGCGCCTTGCGGTGAGCGCAGTGGTGTTGTCAGGCGCCCTTAGAACGCCGGCAACACTGCGCCTTTGTACTTCTGCTCGATAAACGCCTTCACTTCCGGGCTGGTCAAGGCCTTGGCCAGCTTCTGCACGCGCGGATCGTCCTTGTTGTCCGGGCGCGCCACCAGGAAGTTCACGTATGGCGAGTCCTTGCTTTCGATCGCCAGGGCGTCGCGGGTCGGATTGAGGCCGGCGTCGAGTGCGTAGTTGGTGTTGATCAGCGCCAGATCGACCTGGTCGAGCACGCGCGGCAGCATCGCCGAGTCGAGCTCGCGGAACTTCAGCTGCTTGGGGTTTTCGACGATATCGCGCTGGCTGGACAGGGCGTTGCTGGGATCCTTGAGTTTGATCACGCCCGCCTTGTCGAGCAGGATCAGCGCGCGGCTGTTGTTGCTCGGGTCGTTGGGAATCACCACATCGGCGCCGTTGGGCAGCTCGGCCAATGCCTTGAACCGGCGCGAGTAGGCGCCGAACGGCTCGATATGCACGCCGATCACGGTCACCAGCTGGCTCTTGCGGTCGCGGTTGTAAGCGTCCAGATACGGCTCGGTCTGAAAGTAATTGACGTCGATCTGCTTCTGCACGACCTGGTCGTTGGGCTGCACGTAGTCGTTGAACACGCGCACGTCCAGCTTGACGCCCTGCTTGGCCAGCAGCGGTTCGACCACCTCTAGGATCTCGGCATGCGGCACCGCGGTGGCGGCCACCGTCAGCGTGTCGCCGCCGCTGCTGCCACCGCTACCGCCACAGGAGGCCAGGGCCAGCGTGGCCGCAGCCAGGAGGGAACGAAACGCGAATGTGCTCATGTGGGGGTCCGTGGGAGGAGGAATGCGGCACTGCCGCAAGCGCTAAACCTAGCAGACCGCGGGTGTAGCGGCGATCGGCAGGCCCGTGTTTCTTGCATGGCCCTGTGCGCGCCACGGCGACACGCGGTCCCGATCGACCTCAGCGCCGGCTGTAGCGCGCCACCAGCCGGTCGCCCAGCATCTGCAGCAGCTGCACCAGCACCAGCAGGGCGATCACGGTGATCAGCGCGACATCCGAATGCGAGCGCAGATAGCCCTCGCGGTACGCGACATCGCCCAGCCCGCCGGAGCCGATCGCACCGCCCATCGCGGTGAAACCGATCAGCGCGATGGTGGTCACGGTGGCGCCGGCGATCAGGCCCGGGCGCGCTTCGGGCAGCAGCACGCGCACCACCAGCTGGCGGGTGGTGGCGCCCATCGCCTGGCTGGCTTCGATGATTCCACGGTCCACTTCGCGCAAGGCGGTTTCCACCAGCCGTGCGTAGAACGGTGCGGCGCCGACCACCAGCGGCAGGATCGCGCCGCGCACGCCCAGCGAGGTGCCCATCAGCATCAACGTGAGCGGAATCATCGCGATCATCAGGATGATGAAGGGCACCGAGCGCAGCAGGTTGATCAGTGCCGCGAGCGCGCCGTACAGCACCGGGCGGCGGCGCAGCTGCGGCGCACCGCACAGAAACAGCGCCACGCCCAGCGGCAGGCCGATCAGCAGCGTCAACGGCAGCGCACCGGCCAGCATCAGCAAGGTATCGAGCGTGGCCTGGCCGATGTCGCCCCACTTGGCGGCGTCCAGATTGCGGAAAAACCCGCTTGTCGCGGCGATCGACAGAGTCATACGCGCAGATCCTCCACTTGCACGCCGGCGGCGACGAAGCCGGCGCGTGCCGCGTTATGGTCGCCGCCGGTCAGCGCGACGATGAGCTGGCCATACGGGGTGTCCTTGATGCGGTCCACGCGCCCGGACAGGATGTTGTAGTCCACCCCGGTCTCGCGGGCGATACGGCCCAGCACCGGTTCGTAGGTGCCGTTACCCAGGAAGGTCAGCCGCACGATGCGCCCGCCCACCGCAGCGAAGTCGCGATGCAGTTCGGCTTCGTCCACGTGCTCGGCCTCGGACACGAAACGCCGGGTGGTGGCGTGCTGCGGGTGCAGGAACACCTCGGTCACCGGGCCGGTTTCCACCAGCTTGCCGGCATCCAGCACCGCGACGCGGTCGCAGACGCGGCGGATCACGTCCATCTCGTGGGTGATCAGCACGATGGTAAGGCCCAGCTCGCGGTTGATCTGCGCCAGCAGCTGCAGCACCGAGGCGGTGGTTTGCGGGTCCAGGGCGCTGGTGGCCTCGTCGCACAGCAGGATCTGCGGCCGGGTGGCCAGCGCGCGCGCAATGCCCACGCGCTGCTTCTGCCCGCCGGACAACTGTGCCGGATACTTGCTGGCATGCTGCTCCAGCCCGACCCGCGCCAGCAGCTCGGCCACGCGCGCATCGACCTCGGCGCGCGGGGTGCCGGCCAGTTCCAGCGGAAACGCCACGTTGCCGGCCACGGTGCGCGAGGACAGCAGGTTGAAGTGCTGGAAGATCATCCCGACACGCCGGCGCAGCGCGCGCAGGCCCTGGCTGTCCAGCGCGGTGACGTCCTCGCCGCCGATCAGCAGCCGCCCGCCGCTGGGTTCTTCCAGCCGGTTGATCAGCCGGATCAGCGTCGATTTGCCGGCACCGGAGTGGCCGATGATGCCGAACACCTCGCCGGGGCCGATCCGCAGATCGAGTGGATGCAGCGCCACGATCTGGCGACCGTCAACGGAATAAGACTTGTGCAGGCGCTGAAACTGGATCACCGCGCGTGGCCGATTGGGGGGCCGTGAAGCCTACCAGTCAATGTTTGCGGACGATATTCCATTGAGTTCTAAGTTAGGGATTCGGGAGTCGGGATTGGGGATTCGTCACAGCCAAAGCGCCTTGCCGTTGCTCTGGCGAATCCCAAATCCCGAATCCCCAATCACGGCTTATCCAGCGACATCGGCAGATCCCCCTGGCGAATCCGCTCCCGGCGCAGCAGATACAGCCCGCTGGCGACGATGATGCCGGCGCCGGTCCAGGTCCAGCTGTCGGGCAGGGTCTGCCACAGCAGCCAGTCCCAGCCGATCGCCCAGACCAGGCCGGTGTATTCCAGCGGCGCGATCATCGAGGCCTCGCCGCGCAGGAAGGCCTGGGTCAGCGCGATCTGCCCCAGCGCGCCGGCCAGGCCCATGCCGGCGATCAGCCAGGCGTGCTCGCCCCGCAACGGCACCCAATCGGGAATGGCCAGCAGGCCGGCGCCGACCGCCATGAACAGCAGGAACCACACCACCATCGCCTGCGGGGTGTCGGTGCGGGTCAGCAGGCTCACGCTGATGGCGGCGATGGCATAGGCGGTCGCCGCCAGCAGCACCATCAGCCCGGGCAGCGAGACCAGCCCGTCCACGCCCGGGCGCAACACCACGATCACCCCGATCAGGCCGATGCCGATCGCGGTCCAGCGCCGCGGGCCCACATGCTCGCCCAACAATGGCACCGACAGCGCCGCCACCAGCAACGGAGCGACGAAATACAGCGTGTAGGCGGTCGACAGCGGCATGCGCTTCAGGCCGTAGACGAAGCAGCCGATCATCACCATGCCCAGCGCCCCGCGCAGCAGGTGCAGGCCCCAGCGCACCGGCACGATCGAGCGCGGGCCGGCGGTGGCAAATACCCACACCAGCACGAACGGCAGCGAGGCGGCGCCCCGCAGCAAGGTGACCTGCAGCGGCGGGTAATGCGCCGACAGCAGCTTCATCGCCGCGTCCATCAGCGAGAAGCAGGCCACGGCGGCCACCATCCAGGCAATGGCGGGAAGCGGAGAGCGGGTGGTAGGCATGGACCATTATCGCTGCGCTTGCGCGCAGACTGCCAACCGTGTGTCGACAGGGGCGATGACGCGATGCCCTAGAATGGCGGCTGTTTATACAGAGCAGGAGCTTTGCATGCCTTCCTTCGACGTGGTGTCCGAAGTCGACAAGCACGAACTGACCAATGCAGTGGACCAGGCCAATCGCGAGCTGGATACCCGCTTCGATTTCAAGGGGGTCGAGGCCAGGTTCGAGCTGGAAGACGGCAAGGCGATCAACCAGTCCGCGCCCAGCGATTTCCAGGTCAAGCAGATGACCGACATCCTGCGCGCACGCCTGCTGGCACGCGGTATCGACGTGCGTTGCCTGGAGTTCGGCGACATGGAAACCAACTTGGCCGGTGCACGCCAGAAGGTCACCGTCAAACAGGGGATCGAGCAGAAACAGGCCAAGCAGCTGGTCGCCAAGCTGAAGGAAGCCAAGCTCAAGGTCGAAGCGCAGATCAATGGCGACAAGCTGCGCGTGAGCGGCAAGAAGCGCGACGATCTGCAGGACGCGATGGCGCTGTTGAAGAAGGCCGATTTCGAGCTGCCGCTGCAGTTCGACAACTTCCGCGACTGAGTGCGCCTGGTGGCATACATGACGCCTTGTCCTGCCGCGCTGGGCAGGCGGGCCGCGCAGCGCGGCGTGCCGGCCATCCGACACCCGGGCATCGGTGACGGTCGCGCCGACGCGTTACGGATCTGAAGCGCGGATGCGCGGCCTGTTCTCCAGCTTGTTCCCCAGCTTGCTGCAACGCGCGCGCCCGGAAACATCGCCCCAGGCGCCGCCCGCTGCCGGGACGGCGGGCGCCGTGGCGCATGCACAGCCACGCATCGAAACCGGCTCGACGCTGCACACGCTGGCCGGGCTGGACCCGGTGGCGGCTGCAGCGCTCGCCGATGCCTTCGCGGCGGAAGTGCAGCACTCCATTGCCAGCTGCACCCTCGGCCAGGCCGGCACCACCCGGGCGCAGGCAATGGAGCAGATCCATTCGCTCAAGAACACGATCTCGCTGACCGGCTCTGGCGAACTGCTGAACGCCTGCGACCAGCTGCGCAACGATGTCGACGGCGACGAACCCGGGTCCGCGCTTGCGCAGCGCTACACCGCGACTGCAACCGCGGCCGGCCTGCTGGTCAAGAATTACCGGCGCACCCTCCCCAACGACGACACCGCCCCCCATGCGTAGTGGATCCAACCGTGCAGCGCCCGGCCTGATTCTGGCCGCCCGGCAGCTGCGCAATGACCGACTGGTGCGGCTGTTCGAATCGTTCCTGGAATACCGCGCCTGCGTCGGCCGGGTGATCGTGCAGACCATCGTGGCCCTGTGGTGCTTCGGCTGGCTGTACGGGCCGCAGCCGGTGCTGGTCAAGGATGCGCAGGCAGTCTTCCCCACCGCGGCGACGCTGTGGGTGGTGGCGGTGATCTGGATGGTGCTGGTGCGACGCAGGATCATCCCGCCGGGCGAATGGCTGGATGCGCTCGGATTTGCGATGAACCTGCTGTTCATCGGCATCCAGACCTATCTGGCCTTCATCCTGCTGATGTCGCTGAATGCCTTCCTGCCCTTCATCACCATCGCCGCGGTGGCGCGCTACGGGCAGAAGGCGACGCTGCCGGTGCTGCTCAGCACCTTCGTGTTGATGCTGCTGACCGCGCCGGCCGGCTACTGGCTGTCGCGGCCTGCGTACTTCGTGTATGCGGTGGCACTGAGCGTGGTGCTGCCGCTGCTGGTGGCGCGCATCGTCAGTGCGATGCAGGAGATCGCCTTGCAGGCGCTGGCCTCGCGCGATGCGCAGAGCCGCTTCATCAGCACCATGAACCACGAGCTGCGTACGCCGTTGAACGCGGTCATCAACTGCGCGCAGCTGATCGACAGCGACACCTTGTCGGCGCAACAGCGCGAGCTGATGCAGGCAATGACGGTCAATGCGATCGCGCTGCGGCATCGCGTGAACGAAGTGATCGACGTGGCCAGCATCGACGGTGGCCGCCTGCAGCTGCACAGCAAGCCGCTGAGCCTGCTCGACGTGCTGGGCACGGTCAAAGCGGTGTGCGCGAGTGCAGCGTCGACCAAGGGGGTGGCGCTGGAGTTGCGCAGCGATGCGGCGCCGGCGCCTGACGTCATCGGCGACGAGGGGCGTATCGAACAGGTCATCACCAATCTGGTCATCAATGCGATCAAGTTCACCCCGGCCGGTGGCGCGGTCGACGTGCTGATGACCGCCACGCCGGTGCAGCAGCGCTGGGCGATCGCGGTGACCGTGACCGATACCGGCATCGGCATTCCCGACGCCCAGAAGGCCTACATCTTCACCCCCTTCACCCAGCTCAGCACCGGTTTCAGCCGCGCCGAAGGCGGAGTCGGCCTGGGCCTGTTCATTGCGCTGTCGGTGTCCGATGCGATGGGCGGCAGCCTGAGCGTGCGCGACAACCCCGGCGGCGGCAGCGTCTTTCGCTGGACCTTCGAACTGACCGCTGCCGCGGCGCAAGGCTACCGGCCCCCGGAACTGCGCGAGGCCCTGCAACAGCACGCCGCGACGGTGCCGCCGCTGCATTGCCTGGTGTTCGAGGACATGGACACCAATCGGCTGGTGATCGGCAATCTGCTCACCCGCGCCGGGCATCGGGTGAGCTTTCACAGCGATGGCAGCAACGCGGTGCAGCGCATCCGCGAGGCGGAGCCGGACCTGGTGTTTCTCGACCTGCACATGCCCGGCACCTCGGGCTGGGACGCGCTGGGCGAGGCGCGCGCGGCGATCGCCGCCCTGCCGCCGATCATCGTGCTGACCGCCGACACCCGCACCGATTCCATGCGCGAAGCCACCGCTGCCGGCGTGGCCGGCTATCTGTCCAAACCGATCAACGCGCACGAATTGCTGGCCATCCTCGCCGCGCATGCCACCCATGCAACCGGCTGACCTGAAACCGGGCAACGCGGCACGCCGGCACTGGCACACCGCCGCGCAGACGCGCACGCCGCTGGCGCTGCTGTACCTGCATGGGTTCACCGCCAGCCCGGGAGAAGCCGGCGAACTGCCCGAGCAGATGGCCGACGCGCTGGCTGCCAACCTGTACGTGCACCGTTGGCCCGGGCATGGCCGCAGCGCCGCCGATGCGATGCAGGGGCTGACGCCGGCGATGTTGCAGGCCTCGGCAATGGATGCCCTGGCGCAGGCGCAGCGCATGGGCGCGCGCGTGGCGATCGTCGGTTCGTC
Organism: Xanthomonas sp. CFBP 8152; assembly: GCF_014199025.1. Lineage (NCBI taxonomy): Bacteria > Pseudomonadati > Pseudomonadota > Gammaproteobacteria > Lysobacterales > Lysobacteraceae > Xanthomonas > Xanthomonas sp. CFBP 8152. The sequence continues at coordinate 236,265 of NZ_JACHNO010000001.1, read as the reverse complement.
CATGGGCGCCACGCTGGGCCTGTGGCTTGCGGCGCAACGTCCCGACGCGGTGGCTGCGGTAATCGCCTGGTCACCGGGCATCCGGCCGGCCGACCCGGCGCTGCTGGATCAGGTCTGCGCCGCGCAAACGCCCTTGACCGACCCGCGCCCGCGCACCGCCGCGTCGCTGGCGTTCTGGTCCAGCACCATCCACCCGGATGGATTCCGCGCGCTGCGCAGCCTGTTCGACGCGGTTGCCGCCGATCCGCCTTGGCCACGCGTGCAATGCCCGGTGTTTCTGGGCTATTACCGCGCTGCCAGCGGCGAGCAGGATCCAACCGCCTCGGTGCCGGCGATGCTGGCGATGTTCGCTGCGCTCGGCACCGCGCCGGAGCACACCTGCGCGATGGCCTTCGACACCGGCGCGCATGCGATCGGCTCGCCGCACAAGACCGCGCACGCCGAAGAGGTTGCAAAGGCATCGAGTGCGTTTCTGTGTCTGCATGTCGGCGCAGATGCGCACGCGGATGACGCCTAGGCTGCACGAGAGCCGCAACTGCTGTGGTTTCTTCCCGAACGCACTCAGTTTTTCGGCAGGGCCTGTTCCGCGCTGCGCCACATCGGCACAGGCGGCCGCGCCGGCAGCGATCGCATACACTGGCCCACCATCACGCCGCCGCCACGATGACGACCACGCCTGCCACGCTCGACCCGTTGACCGCCACCCGCCAGTGGATCGAGCGCGCGGTGATCGGCCTGAATCTGTGTCCGTTCGCCAAGGCGGTCTACGTCAAGGAGCAGGTGCGGCTGGTGCTCAGCGATGCCAGCACGCCCGAAGCGCTGCTCGAACAACTGGCCGAAGAACTGGTGTTGCTGCGCGACACGCCGGCCGAGCAGATCGACACCACCTTGATCGTGCATCCGGACGTGCTCACCGATTTCCTGGACTACAACGACTTCCTCGACAACGCCGATGCGGCGGTGGAAGCGCTGGATCTGGGCGGCGTGTTGCAGGTGGCCAGCTTCCATCCGGACTATCAGTTCGCAGGCGCGGCGGTGGATGACGTGGCCAACTTCACCAACCGCTCGCCCTATCCCACCTTGCACCTGCTGCGCGAAGACAGCGTGGAGCGTGCGGTGGCCGCATTTCCGGACCCGGACGTGATCGTCGAACGCAATATCCAGACGCTGGAACGCCTGGGCCAGGACGGCTGGGAGCGGTTGTTGAGCGCATCGCAGCACTGACCGCTGCATCGCGTGCTGCGGCGCGTGCCTGAAACGCGCAACGATGCCGGCGCGCAGCGACTCGGCATGGCGCGATGACTGCGGACAAGGCATCAATCTGCGTGCTTCGCACGCAGCGACCCCGTTGCTACGGCCACCACGGCGCCCGCGTTACAGTGCGCGCGACTTCACTGCCATGGTGCGCCCGATGCCCCTGACCCCCGCCGTCTCCGCATGGAGTCCCTCCCCGTTGCAGGACCGCGTGGTGGTGATCACCGGCGGCGCCCAAGGCATCGGCCGTGGCATCGCGCAGGCAGTGATGGGCGCCGGCGGCAGCGTGGTGATCGGCGACCTGGATGCCGATGCCGGCAAGGCCTGCCTGCAGGAGTGGGCATTGCCGCGACGCAGTGCCTTCGTGCGTTGCGATGCCGCGCGCCCGGCCCAGGCAGCGCGCCTGATCGCCACCGCGCTTACACGCTTTGGGCGCCTGGATGGCCTGGTCAACAACGCCGGCGTGGCCGATCCGCATGTGCCGCCATTGCCGCAACTGGACTGGGACGAGTGGAATCGACGGCTGGCCAGCCTGCATGGCGCTTTCCTGTGCAGCAAGCAGGCCTTGCCCGCATTGGCGCAGGCCCAGGGCGGCGGCGCGATCGTCAACATCGCCTCCACCCGCGCCTGGCAATCGGAGCCGCATAGCGAAGCCTATGCCGCCGCAAAGGGCGGGCTGGTGGCCTTCACCCACGCCTTGGCGCTGAGCGAAGGCCCGCAAGTGCGCGTCAACAGTATCAGCCCGGGCTGGATCAGCACCGATGCCTGGCGCGCACCGCAGCGTCGGCGCACACCCAAGCTCTCGCGGCGCGATCATGCCCAGCATCCGGCCGGGCGGGTCGGCACGCCGGAAGACATCGCGCAACTGGCGGTCTATCTGCTGTCGCCGCAGCTGTCCGGCTTTGTGACCGGGCAGGACTTCATCGTCGATGGCGGCATGTCGCGCAAGATGCAGTACGTCTGAACGATTACAGCGCAGGTGGCTTGCAGCAGATCGCGCACGCGGCGATCGCCGCATGCGCAATCAACGCAACGCCGATAAGGCCTGCGCGCTGCGGCCGAACAACACCGCAAGGTCCCCCGCCGCCAGCGCGCGCCATTGCCCGGGCGGCAGACCGTCCAGCGACAACCCACCGATGCGGCTGCGGTGCAAGGCCACCACGTGATTGCCGGCGGCGGCAAACATGCGCCGCACCTGGTGATAGCGGCCTTCGTGCAAGGTCAGGCGCGCCTGGCGTGGGCCGCGCGCTTCCAGTTCGGCCGGCAGCAGCGGCTTGGTTTCGCCGTCCAGCAACAGGGTGCCGCTGGCAAACAGCGCCGCTTCGTCGCCACGCAGATCGTCGGCGAGGGTGACGTCGTAGACCTTGTCCAGCGCCGACTTGGGCGAAATGATCCGATGCAGCAGCGCGCCGTCGTCGGTCATCAGCAACATGCCGCTGGTCTCGCGATCCAGCCGCCCCACCGGCGCCAGCACCGGTGCGCGCGAACGGAAACGCGGCGGCAGCAGTTCGTAGATCAGCCGGCCGGTGTCCTTGGTCGAGCAGGTGTAGCCACCGGGCTTGTGCAGCAACAGGCTGAAACCCGGTGGTGGATCCAGCGGTTCGCCATCGATACGGATCGCATCGTGCTCCACCTGGTCGTCGGCATACAGCACCTCGCCTGCGGCGTCGGTGACCGCGCCCTGGCGAAACAGCTGGGTCACCTGCTTGCGGCTGCCGTAGCCGAGGTTGGCGATGTGCTTGACCAGCTTCATGCGCGCGCTCCGCGGCCGCGGATGGCGGAAATCAGCTTGAAACCATCGCGTTCGGCAGCCACGCGCACCTGTCCGAAGCTTTCGTTGAGCACGTACTCGTAGGGCAGATGCCGGTTGGCGACCAACAGCAGCTGTCCACCTGGGCGCAGGGCCTGCGCGGCCACGGCGATGAAGCGCTGACCGATATCCGGGCGATCGGCACGCGAGGGCGTGTGGAACGGCGGGTTGCTGACGATGAAATCGTACTGCGCCACCAGGCCGGCGGTGACGTCGCGCCAGTGGTACTGCAGCTGCGCCGGGTGCGCGACGGCCTGCAGATTGCGCTGTGCCAGGGTCAGCGCGCGCGCCTCGGCCTCGTACAGATCCAGTCCGGTGACCTTGGGGCAACGCGCCAGCACCTCGGCCGACAGATAGCCGAAGCCCGCGCCCAGATCGGCGCCGTGTCCGGCCAGCGTGCTCGGCAGATGCTCGACCAGCAGCGCAGAGGCAGGATCGATGCGGTCCCAGGCGAACACACCGGGGCGGCTGACGAAGCGCCCGTCCAGAATCGTGCGCGGCGCATCCAGCGCGGCCCAGCGCGCCTGCAGCGCCGCATCGGTGTCGGCAGGCAGCGGCGCGCTCCAGTAGGTGCGGCAGTGGTGCTTGGTCAGGCTGCCGGCCAGACCGGTGAGCTGACGCAGATCCGCCTCGCCCGAGCGCGCACCCTCGTTGTTGGACTGGCAGGCCACCACACGGCCGCCCGGTGCGGCCAGCGCAACCGCACGCGCGAACAAGGCACGCGCTTCCTCGCGTTGCCGCGGTGGCAGCACCAGCACCAAGGCATAACGGGTGCTGTCGGATTCGATCTCGCTCTCGTCGCGCACGCTCCAGCCATTGCGCTCCAGCGCCTCGGCGAAAGGGCGAAAGCTCTGCTCGCAGGTCAGTGCGTCGGCGGCCGCATGCTCGCGCAGCGGGAACCCGTCGCGCGCGCGCAGGAACAGCACCGGGCCGCTGGGCCATGGCAGCACGCCCTGGGCAAAGGGCAGAAACAGAGCTTGAAGCGGGGCATCGTGCGGGCCAGCCATCGGATCATCGGGTCGGGAACAGGCGGCCATTGTAAGGGAGCGGCGCCTGCCGCCCGCCCTGGCGCCCGCTTGGGTAAGCGGTCCATTGCGTGACCTGCGGACGGCCGCCCTTTCAATGTCTATACGGACTATTGATGCGCACGCAACATCCGCCCGCCTAGGCTGGAATCACACCAATACCGGAGAGACGCGATGCGAGCCCTGTTCGTAGGTGGAGTGGTCGACAACAGCGAAATGGATCTGGATGACACCCCGCCGCCGATGCATTATCCCGAAAACACCGGCGCCGGCCGGCCGCGTTATCGCCTGCACCAGGTCGGCGAGCGCGAGGATGGCAGCGTGGCGTATGCAGTCTATGGCGCGCCGGAAATGGCCGATGACGACATCAGCCGGATCACCGAAGAACGCGGCTATGCGCGGCGTTTCAGCGCGTCGCCGGAACCGCCGCGCTGAGCGTAAACGCATTGGCGTGATGCCGCGCATGACCGCGGCACGCACATCAAAAACCGGGCCTGGGCCCGGTTTTTTTGTTTGAACGCCCGGGCCAGCGCGTCGTCAGGATCAACGCGTCTTGGGTGTCACGCGCCAGATCACATTGCCGACATCGTCGGCCACCAGCAGTGCCCCGGTATTGTCGGAGCTCACGCCCACAGGGCGCCCCTGCGCATTGCCTTCGGCGTCCAGAAAACCGTCCAGCACGGTGATCGGCGTGCCGCTGGGTCTGCCGTCGACAAACGGCACGAATAGCACCTTGTAGCCACTGGGCGGATCGCGATTCCACGAGCCATGCTGGCCGATGAAGGCGCCCTGCCGGAAGCGCTCCGGCAGCAAGGTCCCGCTGGCAAAGCTCAGACCCAGCGAGGCGGTATGTGGGCCCAAGGCGTAATCGGGCCTGATCGACTTGGCCACCAGTTCGGGGTTTTGCGGTGTGACCCGCTCGTCCACATGCTGGCCGTAGTAGCTGTAGGGCCACCCATAAAACCCGCCGTCGCGCACCGAGGTCAGGTAGTCGGGCACCAGATCGCTGCCGATCTCGTCGCGCTCGTTGACCACCACCCACAGCGACTTGCTCTGCGGCTCCCAGGCGGTGCCGACCGGATTGCGCAGGCCGCTGGCGAACACCCGGCTGCTGCCGGTGGCCGGGTCGACCTCCAGGATCGCGGCGCGGTTGAGTTCGGCCTCCATGCCGTTTTCGGCCACATTGCTGTTGGAACCGACGCCAACGTACAGCTTGCTGCCATCGGCACTGGCCAGCAGCGACTTGGTCCAGTGGTGATTCAAGCCGCCGGGCAGATTGGCCACGAAGGTCGGTTTGGCGGTGATATGCGTCTCGCCCGGCTTGTACGGAAAGCTCACCAGCGCATCGGCATTGGCGACGTAGAAACGATCACCGATCAACGCCATGCCGAACGGGGAAAACAGGCCGCTGATGAACTGGGTGCGCACTTCGGCCACGCCGTCGCCATCGGCATCGCGCAGCAAGGTGATGCGGTTGGCACTGGGTACCACGGCGCCGGCCTTGCTCATCATTGCGCCCTGCACCTTCTTGCGGATGCCGCCGCCTTCGGCCTCTTCCGGTTTGGGCGACTCGGCGGTCTCGGCCACCAGCACGTCACCGTTCGGCAGCACATAGACCCAGCGCGGGTGATCCAGATCGCGCGCAAACGCGGCGACCTGCAGGTCGTCGGCGGCGATCGGCTTGGCGTTTTCGGTCCAGCGCTTGACCGGCGCCACCTTGACGGTGGGGATCAGGCGTTTGACCGGCTCGGGCAATTGCGGGTTCGGCCCGGTCCCCTGTTCGATGGCAAGCGTGGCGGTATCGCCGCAGGCGGCGAGGATGGCGACGGTCAATAACGACAGCGGCCAGCGGGCGAGCTTCAACGCGGGAGCATTCATTGCGCGATCAATCCTGAACAGTTACGACAATCGGCCATCATGCCGCCAACGCCATGACGAGAAGTAAACACATCGTCAATGGGTGGCTCAGGGCGCAACTTGCGGATCAGGGCCCAACGGCAGGGGGTGCACTGCCACGATGCGATCCATCCAGATCCAGTGCGGCTCCTGCGCGGGATCGAGCCGGTCGATGCGCAACTGGCCGTTGAGTCCTTCGCGCTGCTGGTCGTCCAGATAGGTCTGGATGCTCGGACGCACGGCGACGGTGCCGCTGATCATGCTGCCGTCGTCGAGCTCGACGCGGACGCGCTCCTGGCCACCGAGCAGTGATACCCAATGTTCGAGCGTGGCGATCTGCACCTGTTCCGAATAGACATGCGGGGCGTATCTGGACATGGCGTCATCTCTATCGAGGGAACGCACCACGCTAGGCCACACGCTGTGAAAGAGGCAGCAAACAGCCTCTTTCGCTTGGCAGCGGGTCTGACGACGCAGCGGCGCGACATCGCCGCCTTTGGCCTCACTCCACCGATTCGCGCGCGGCGCGTACCGCAGTGACCAGTTGGGCAACGCTGTAGGGCTTGGCCAGATGCTCCTGGAAGCCGGAGTCCAGCGCGCGCTTGCGATCGTCGTCACGTGCAAGTGCGGTCACCGCCACGGCCGGCAGGGCCGCCGCGTCCAGTCCCATGTTGTCGCGCACGGTGCGGATCAGCCCGTAGCCATCCATGCCCGGCATGCCGATGTCGGTCAGCATCAGATCGAAGCGCGCGTGGCCGCGATGATCGATCAGCGCCAGCGCGTCGGTGGCGCTGCCGGCGGTGACCACTTCGGCGCCCTGCTCTTCCAGCAGACGGCGCAGGTAATCGAGCATGTCCGGCTGGTCTTCCACCGCCAGCAAGCGCAAGCCGTTGAGCGCACGCGCTTCGATGATCTGCTCGGACATCAGCCGCCGGCGCAGCTCGCGCCGCGGACGCCTGGCCTGATCGGGAATGTGCTCGGGCAGGCGTACGGTGAACGTGGCGCCCTTGCCGCGACCGCCGCTAGTGGCGCTGACCTGGCCGCCATGCATCTCCACCAGTTGCTGCACGATCGCAAGGCCCAGGCCGAGGCCGCCATGCTGACGCGTGGTCGTTCCATCGGCCTGACGGAACCGGCCGAACAGATGCGGCAGGAATTCCGCTGCGATGCCGTCGCCCGAATCGCGTACCGACACCAGCAGGTGGCCATCGTCGCGCTCGATGGTGACGTCGATGCGGCCATGAGCCGGAGTGAACTTGATGGCATTGGACAGCAGGTTCCAGAGCACCTGCTGCAGCCGCGTGGCATCGCCGAGCACCAGACATGGCGTGGACGGGGCATGCATCTTCAGCACCTGGTCCTTGCCCTCGGCGGCCAGCTCCTGGGTGTTCAAGGCCTCGCGCACCTGTTCGGCCAGATCCAGCGATTCGACCTCCAGCTGCACCTTGCCCAGCAACATGCTGCTGAGATCAAGCATGTCCGAGATCAGCCGCTTCTGCGCACGGGCGCTGCTGGCGATCACCGACAGGCCCTTGTAGTTGGGATGGCCTTCTTCGACCCGCTGCAGCAACAGCTCGCTCCAGCCCAGGATGGTGGTCAACGGCGTGCGCAACTCGTGCGACAAGGTGGCCAGGAACTCGTCCTTCAGCCGCGCCATGCTCTCGGCTTCGTTGCGCGCGCTGCGCTCGGATTCGAGCAGTTGCTCGCGTGCCAGTTCGATCTCGCGCTGTTCAGTCACATCCGGGCTGCTGCCGGCCAAGCCGATGAAACGCCCGTCGGCCGAGTAGCGCGGCGTGGCGGTCATCTCGATCCAGCGCCACTGCCCGTCGTGGCGACGCGCGCGCACCAGGGCGTGCAGGCCGCGCTGCTCTTCCAATGCCGTGGCGAGTTCGAACTGGAAGATGGACAGATCCTCCGGATGCAGCAACTCGCTCCAGGCCGACACCGTGCCGCTGGAAATGTCGATACCGAAAAATTCGCCATAGGCACTGTTGACGAAACGCACCACGCCTTGTGCGTCCAGCACCCAGACCGGCATCGGCAGGCCGTCGGCCAGGGCGCTGAAACGCGCCTCGCTCTCGGCCAGTTCGCGCTCCACCCGCTTGCGCTCGGTGATGTCCATGAATAGCACCGCCACCCGCGCCTGCTCCGGTTGCCCCACCCGGAAGGCATCGACCGAATACCAGCGGCGCAGCGCCTTGGCCTGCATTTCGAAGTGAATCCGGTTGCCGGTGCGGGCGACGTAGCCGTAACGGTCGAACCATTCCTGTTCGTGATCGGCCAGCATGCCGCGAATGGACACATTCAATACATTGGACAGGCCGGTGTAGCGCTCGAATGCGCCGTTGGTCATGCGGATCACATAATCGACGGCCTGCTCGCCATCGAACACCAGATCGATGACGCAAAAGCCCGCGTCCAGATTATGGAAGATCTCGTGGTACATCCCCGGATCGAGGAGGGGCTCGGCGAGTGCTGCCGGGAGGCTGGTGGCCAGATCGGGGCTGGTGGTCGAGGTGCTCAAATCGGGGTCCAGGGGTGATGCCAGGGCGGATGACGAGCAGATGAAACCACGCCAGGTGTCGTCAGCGGGTGCACGGCCAGCCGACGCGGTTCGCTCGCGCCACCGGTGCCCGCGTTCACCACAGCAATGCCGCGCATAGTGCGATACACGCCGCCAGCACCACGATCCCGGCGATCACGCCACGAAATACCCACTCGCCCTCGCGGCGCAGCTGCTCGTCCATCCAGCGCTGCGCCTCTTCGCGCCAAGCCGTGGAACGCGCGTATTCGGCATCCAGCAACAGCAGTCGCACCCGCGACAGGCCCAACTTGGTGCATTCGCTACGGCAGCGCTCACTGAAGCCGTCCTCGCCGCTGGCGATCTGCGCGCCCAGTGGCAGCTGCAATTCGAGTTCATGCCTGGACATAACGGGGGCGCTCCTGGTCAAGCTCGTGTTCCAGCGCCATCCGCGCCAGTTGTGTGTAGTTGGCGCGCGGGCCCTGGCCTCGGCCGGTGAGCATCCCCTGGTAATCCAGATCCTGCCAGACCCGCCCGGTCCACTCGACGCAATCCTCGGCGATCACCAGCATCAACGAGTAGCGATACTCGAGTCCGTTGGCCGCGGTGTAGGCGTAAACCGGTGGGAACTGCACCGCCACATCGCCTTGGCGCGCCAACGCGGCCAGATGCTCGCGCAAGGTCTCGCGTGGTGAGGCGCCCGGCTCCAGGCGTAGCGTGCGCGTCGCCAGATCCAGATCCACATCGCTTTGCAGGGCAACGAAGGCGGCTGCCCCGGTAGCGGGGTTATGGCCGTGCTGCTTGGCCCAGTCGATGAACTGCAGGCGCACGTCCGCCGGCATGTGTGCCGGCGCCGAAGAAGCTGACTTTGTGCGATAAGAATGGGTGTCCATGCCGGCGATCTTCCCGGCTACACCGTGAAGCGCAGGCGCAGGCGCAGTGAACCCGCCGTCATGGCGCCACCGCTGCGGATTAACCGGGTATCAATGGATCTGCCAGTCCTTGCGCGGCAAGCGTTGCCGGGGACCGGACACGCCCCCACACTGCAGGTACGCCCGGTGCTTCCGGCACCCTCCGCCTGGAGACCTTCCATGAAACGTTCCAGCCTTTACGGCGCCAGCCTGTTGCTGGCAGGACTGCTCGCGGCAACCGGCGCGCAGGCACGCGTACGCAACGTCACCGACCCGCAGGCGCCGCGCGCGCTGACCGGCGACGGCAAGGTCGATGTGCGCTGGACAGACCCGGCACAGTTCTCCGAAGTGCGCTTCAGCGGCAATCGCTGGGAAGCGCAGCGCGGCGACTGGGTGACCCAGCTGGCGACCTATTTCCAGCACAGCGCCGCGCGCAAGCTCCCCGACGGCCAGCGCTTGAGCGTGACCATCACCGACATCCGCCGCGCCGGCCAATATGAGCCCTGGCACGGGCCGCGCATGCAGGACGTGCGCGTCGTCAAGGACATCTACCCGCCGCGCCTGAGCTTCACCTACACGCTGACCGGCGCCGATGGCCAGGTGATCGACCAGGGCGAACGCAAGCTGGTGGACTCGGCCTTTCTGATGAGCGGACCGCGCCTGACCGACAGCGACCCATTGCGCTTCGAGAAGGCGATGATCGACGACTGGGTGCGCAAGCAGTTCCGCGGCGATCGGACTACCGCCGGGCTGTGATTGGTTGGTGCTGACGGCGCCAGAAAAGCAACTCGGTTTTGTGTGACAACGGCGCGTGGCGACGCGCCGTTTTTATTTGCAGGCGCGCAAGGTGATCACGCATCCGCAATGCCATGAGGGTTAACAAGCGCTATACGAGTTGCCAGCGCACTTCCGGCGGACGGCGACCGTTTCGAGCCCCTCTCCCGGCGGGGCGATAAGGCACTGCCTGTGCGCCACTGGCGCGCGTGCCTTGGAGTGCCCGCGCTGCTGGCGGGCCGGGGCGCAGAGTGGGGGTTGAAGTGAGGGCACGGGGCGAAGCCTACGTGTGATTCCAAGTGCATGTGGCTTCGCACCTACCCTCATCCGCCCCTTCGGTGCCCCTCGCCCACTGCCGCCTCACCCACATACGCGCGCGGCACGCGCTTGAGTCCGCACAGCAGTTGATAGGCGCTGACATTGCACTGCGTTGCCAGCGGACTGACGCGCGGCGTATCGCCCCAGAGCTGCACGCTGGAACCGATGTCGGCCTGCGGGTGCTCAGTGAGATCCACGGTCAGCATGTCCATCGACACCCGACCGATCAACGGGCAGACCTGTCCATCCACCAGCACCGGCGTGCCGTTGGGGGCAAACTGCGGATAGCCGTCGGCATAACCCATCGCCACCACGCCCACGCGGGTCGGACGCTCGGCGACGAAGCGGGCGCCATACCCCACCGGTTCGCCGGCCGGCAGCTCGCGCACGGAGATGATGCGCGAGCGCAGCGTCATCACCGGGCGCAGTTGCGCGGTGGTGTCGGTGTCCTGCGCAAACGGGTTTGCGCCGTACAGCATCAGCCCCGGACGCGACCAATCGTTGCGCAACGCCGGCCAGCCGAGCAGGCCGGGCGAATTGCGCAGGCTGGTTTCCGCACGCATGCCGCCTGCGGTGAGCGCGAACGCCACCGCCTGCTCGTCGGTGCGGCTGCACTCCAGCTCATCGGCGCGCGCCAGGTGGGTCATCAGCACCAGCGAGGCGATCTGCGGCAGCCCGCGCAGGCGCAACCACGCCGCACGAAAATCTTCCGGCGACAGACCCAGCCGGTGCATGCCGCTGTCCAGCTTCAGCCATACCCGCAACGGACGCGGGCTCTGGAACTCGGCCAGCGCGCGCACCTGCTGCGGCGTGGCCACCACCGTCCACAGATCATGCTCGGCAATCAGGCGCAGTTCGTCGTGCTCGAAGAACCCTTCCAGCAGCAGGATCGGCGCGCGGATGCCGGCCTGACGCAGCTCCAGCGCCTCTTCGATACAGGCCACCGCAAAGCCGTCGGCCTCGCCGTCCAGCGCCTGCGCGCAGCGCACCGCGCCGTGGCCGTAGGCATCGGCCTTGACCACCGCCAGGGCCTTGCTGCCGCCCAGGCGCTTGGCCAGGCGGTAGTTGTGACGCAATGCATCCAGGTCGATCAACGCTTGCGCAGGACGCACTACGCGGCCTCCTGCTGCGCGCGGGCGCTGCGTGGCGACAGGTAACGGAAGATGTCCAGGCCTTCGCTGTCGATGTCGGGCGTACGGCCCTGCATCAGGTCGGCCAGATAGCGGCCCGAGCCGCAGGCCATGGTCCAGCCCAGGGTGCCGTGGCCGGTATTGAGGAACAGGTTGGCATACGGCGTGGCACCGACCACCGGCGTACCGTCCGGCGTGGCCGGGCGCAGACCGGTCCAGAACTCGGCCCGGGCCAGATCGCCGGCGCCGGGGAACAGGTCGTTGACCACCATCTCCAGCGTGGCGCGGCGGCGCGGATTCAACGACAGGTCGAAGCCGGCCACTTCGGCCATGCCGCCAACGCGGATACGGTCGTCGAAGCGGGTCAGCGCGATCTTGTAGCTCTCGTCCAGCACCGTGGAGGTCGGCGCGCGCTGTGCATCCACGATCGGAATGGTCAGCGAGTAGCCCTTGAGCGGATACACCGGCAGATGCAGGCCGAGCGAGAGCAGCAGGTCGGCCGAGTAGCTGCCCAGCGCCAGCACGTAGCGGTCGGCGGTTTCGATGCGGCCATCGATCTGCACGCCGGTGACGCGCCCGCCTTGATGCTGCAGGTGCTCGATCTGCTGCCCGTAGCGGAACTCCACCCCGGCCTGCGCGGCCAGCTCGGCCAGGCGTTGGGTGAACAGCCGGCAGTCGCCGGTCTGATCTTCGGGCAGGCGCAAGGCACCGGCCATCTGCGCGCCACCACCGGCCAGCCCCGGTTCGAACTGGGCGATCTGCGCCGGGGTCAGCAGTTCGTAGGGCACGCCGTATTGGGCCAGCACCTCGATGTCCTGCGCGGCGGCATCCAGCTGCTGCTGGGTGCGAAACAGCTGGGTGGTGCCGAGCTGGCGGCCCTCGAACTCGATGCCGGTGCTGGCACGCAATGCATTCAGGCAATCGCGGCTGTAGTCGGACATGCGCACCATGCGCGCCTTGTTCACCGCATAGCGCTCGGCAGTGCAGTTGCGCAGCATCTGGCTGAGCCAGGCCAGCTGACGCAGATCGCGGGTGGGCCGGATCGACAGCGGTGCATGCTGCTCGAACAGCCACTTCACCGCCTTGCCGGGTACACCGGGCGCAGCCCACGGCGAGGTGTAGCCGAACGACAGCTGGCCGGCGTTGGCGTAGCTGGTTTCCAGCGCCGCCGCCGGTTGCCGGTCGACCACGGTGACCTCGCAACCGGCCTGCGCCAGATACCAGGCCGTGGCGGTGCCGATGACGCCGCTACCGAGAATGAGCACCCGCATGTCGTTCTCCTGAAAAGGGCATTCCCCCACAACCAGGCGCCGAGGGGGACAGTTAGACGCAGTATATTGCGAGCCAGGCAGTGCCATTTCTGGAATCAGTGCACCTTGGCAGTGAATCCTCCTGTCAAATCCTGTGGAAACAGACCCAATGACGACCCGCACCCGCGAGCTGGACAAGATCGACCGCAAGATCCTGCGCATCCTGCAGCAGGAGGGGCGGATTTCCTTTACCGAACTGGGCGAGCGGGTGGGCCTGTCGACCACTCCCTGCACCGAGCGCGTGCGCCGGCTGGAGCGCGATGGCGCCATCACCGGCTACTACGCGCGGCTGGACCCGCACTATCTCAAGGCCAGCCTGCTGGTGTTTGTGGAGATCAGCCTGGCCTACAAGTCCGGCGACATCTTCGAGGAGTTCCGGCGCGCCGCGCTCAAGTTGCCCAACGTGCTTATCGCAAGCTGCTCGGCAGCACCTTGCTGACCATGCCACATGTGCGCGAATCCAAGAGCTACATCGTGATGGAAGAGGTCAAGGAGACCCTGGCGCTGCCGATCGAGGGCTGAGATTTGGGATTCGGGGGGTGGGGATTGCGGATTGGTAACGGCATGGGTCAGCGCACCACACGCATGCCGTCGCCGGCCGGGACTGCGTCGTAATAGCGCCCGGTCTTGGTGTCCAGCACCCGGTTTGCACCGGCCGGCTGCATACCCTGCAGCAAGCGGCCATTGCGGTCGTAGACCATCGGCGCGCTGGCCGGCGCAACCTGGCTGCCGGCCGGGGCCACCGGCGTCTGTGCCGGGCCACGGGTCGGGATTGTGGGCGCGGACGGGCGCTGGCCCAGCTGCGAGGGCACCGGAGCTGCGGCCGGCGCGGGCTGCACTGCGCGCGGTGCCGTCAGCGTGGGCCGGGCGGGCGTCGGGGTGGTGATCGGCTGCAGCGTATTGGACGAGCGCGTGCTGGTGGCCGATTGCGCCGCCGCAGCGCCGGCGGCAGCCAACAGGCCACACAGCAGCAGGCTGCGCAGTGAAGAAGGGATCGCCATGACGGACACCGTGCTTGATCGAGGAGTACGCATTGGATGGGGGCGCCGGCGTGCTGCGGCAATGCATCGAGTCGGCTATGACCTGAATGCGTTCGCCGGATGCGTGCGGCGCGAAAGGCACTTCTCCCATAGGGAGAGGGTGGCGCGCAGCGCCGGCAGCGCCGGATGAGGGTGCGTGCGAAGCCTGGCAATCCGTACTGCGTCATGGCTTCGCTGCCGTACCCTCACCCCAACCCCCGCTCCGCGCCCCGGCCTGCGCCAGCGGCGCAGGTGCACCAAGGCACGCGCCAGTGGCGCGCAAGCTATGCCGTGGCGCCCCGGCGGGAGAGGGGCTTGCTCCCCGCACGCTTGAACCACGCCGACAACGCCCACATCACGGATGCAGGCGCGGCACCCTGCCAGCGCGCGCATGCGAGAACCCCATGAGCCAGTTCGATCTGACCCCTCCCTCCCCCGCCCAACGCGATGCCCTGATCGCCGGGCTCAGCGACGAGGAACAGCGCGTGCTGCTGCACCATGGCACCGAAGCGCCGTTCTGCGGGGTGTTCCTGGACAACAAGCTCGACGGCGTCTACACCTGCCGCCTGTGCGGGTTGCCATTGTTCCGCTCCAGCGCCAAGTTCGAATCCGGTACCGGCTGGCCGAGCTTCTTCGCCCCCTACGATGCCGCCCACGTGCGCGAAATCCGCGATATCAGCTACGGCATGATCCGCACAGAGATCGTCTGCGCACGCTGCGACAGCCACCTGGGCCACGTGTTCCCCGACGGTCCGCCGCCGACCGGCGAACGCCACTGCCTGAACTCGGTCTCGCTGGGTTTTACCGAACACGGTCAGGCGCTGCCGAACCCATTGCAACGCGAAGGCGCCGACGCACAATCGGCCTGAGCCGAAACGGGTATTCCGGCTCGGAGTGATTCCGTGCCGGAGCCGTCTCGCCATATTTGCGCGAGCGCTCGCAGGCGCCGCCTTGCTGCCGACGCAACGCGGCCGCGACGACCAGGCGTCAGATCACCATTGCAACCCGGCACGATTCACCTGAGCCGAACTGCATCATGACGCGCACTGCAGAGACTGCTTGCGGCAGGCGCAGCCGGGCTGCGAAATCCGTTGGTCAAGGGTGCAACGGTTCAGACGCGACCTGGCACGACCAGCGACATTGCGGCGGACCTCCCGCGTAAAAATCTGCTGCCTGAGCCGGTCGTTCAGTTACACCGCACACCTTCACGCCGTGCGCTTCAAGAATCCGCCGCGCAAGCCGAAACAACAGCAACCTAAGTTTGCTTCTGGCTGCGCCATGCTCATCATCATCGGCTTCATCGTCGTCATCGTCAGCGTCCTCGGCGGCTATGTGCTGTCGCATGGCAAGCTGGGCGCGCTCTGGCAGCCGTACGAGCTGATGATCATCGGTGGCGCGGCGTTCGGTGCGTTTCTGGTCAGCACGCCAGGCAAGATCGTCAAGGAGACCTTCGCCAGCATCCTGGGTGTGTTCAAGGGACCGCAGTACAAGTCCGACGACTACCAGGCCACCCTGAGCCTGATCTACGAGCTGCTCAACAAGGCGCGCCGCGACGGTTTCATGGCGCTGGAAGATCACGTCGAAAAACCGCAGGACAGCACCATCTTCGGCAACTACCCCAAGGTGGTCGCCGACCATCACCTGCTGGACTTCATCACCGACTGCCTGCGCCTGATGATCGGCAGCAACATCGAGCCGCACGAGCTGGAGCCGCTGCTCGAGCTGGAGCTGGAAAAGCATCACCACGAAGCGCTGGCGCCCTCGCATGCATTGAGCAAGGTATCCGACGGCCTGCCCGGCTTCGGCATCGTGGCGGCCGTGCTCGGCATCGTGATCACCATGGGCGCGATCGGCGGGCCGATCGAGGAGATCGGCCACCATGTCGGCGCCGCCCTGGTCGGCACCTTCCTGGGCATCCTGCTGGCCTATGGCTTCGTCGCGCCGCTGGCGGCAGCGATGGAAGCGCGTGCCGATCAGGACGGGCGCATGTACGAGGCGGTCAAGACCGCGCTGCTGGCCTGCCTGCGTGGCTACAACCCGAAGATTGCGCTGGAGTTCGCGCGCAAGACGCTGCCCTCCAACGTGCGTCCGAGCTTTGCGGATTTCGAAACGCACCTGAAGACGATCAAGTAGGACCGCGGTCATGGCCGAGGGCAAATCCACCGTCGTCATCCGACGGGTCAAGAAGGTGCAGGGCGGCGGCCATCATGGCGGCGCCTGGAAGGTGGCGTTTGCCGACTTCGTGACCGCGATGATGGCGTTCTTCCTGGTGCTGTGGCTGATGGCCGCCACCACCAAGGAGCAGCGCGCGGCGATCTCGGAATACTTCCGCAATCCCAGCCCGTTGTCGGGCAAATCGCCGGCGCCCTCGCCGGGCATGAACGGCCCCGGCGGCGCCAGCACCTCGATGATCAAGCTCGGCGGCACCGCCGACATGGCCAAGGGGCAGAAGGACGAGATGGGCCGCAAGCGCGACAACGCCGCCGACACCAGCGAAGACAGCCGCGCCAAGGACAAGAAGCGCCTGGAAGCGCTGATGCAGGACCTGAAGGAGGCCATCGACAAGAGCCAGGCGCTGGAGCCGTTCAAGGACCAGCTGCTGCTCGACCTCACCCCGGACGGCCTGCGCATCCAGATCGTGGACAAGCAGAACCGGCCGATGTTCGACATGGGCCGCGACCAGCTCAAGCCGTACACCGTGGCGATCCTGCGCGAGCTGTCCAGCTTCATCAACCAGGTGCCCAACCACATCAGCATCACCGGCCACACCGACACCACCGCCTATAGCAACGATACCGGTTACACCAACTGGGAACTCAGCGCCGACCGCGCCAATGCCGCGCGCCGTGCGCTGGTGGGCGGCGGTATGGACGATGCCAAGGTCACCCGCGTGGTGGGGCTGTCCTCGTCGGTGCTGTTCGACAAGACCGACCCGCAGAACCCGATCAACCGCCGCATCAGCATCGTGGTGATGACCCAGGATGCCGAACAGGCAGCGCTGGCCGGCGCCGGCCAGGGCATTGCGCTGGGCAAGCCCACCCACGATGCCGACACCCATGTGCCGGATCTGAGTGCCGCAGCGACCACCACCGCCAGCACGGCAGTGGGAACACCGGCCGCGCAGCCTGCGGCAGGACCCGCTGCAGCTGCGTCGGCGGGCGGATCTGCCGCTGCGGCCAGCGTCAAACCGACCGCTGCAGCGACCCCGGCCCCCAGCGCCGCGCCGGCGGCACCGCGCGTCTCCACGCGCACCCAGGTGGCTTCGGCCACAGCGCTGGCCAAGGCCGCCGAAGCTGCCGTGGCCGCACCGCGCACTGCCGTCAGCGAAGCACCCGCGCGGCGCTGACGGCGGCTGCGGGCACCTGGCAAGACGTTGCCTGGCGGTTGTTGGGGTTGTTGGGGTTGTTGGGGTTGTTGGGGTTGTTGGGGTTGTTGGGGTTGTTGGGGTTGTTGGCGGTTGCGGACTGCTGCGGGCTGCGGGCTGCGGGCTGCGGGCTGCGGGCTGCGGGCTGCGGCAGACGGCAGACGGCAGACGGCAGACGGCAGACGGTATCGTGCATCTCGAATCTGACGTGCATGCCGAACTTGATGTACATGTCGGATCTGACCACCCTGCGGGCTGCTTGTCGTCCCGGATGCCGATTCTGACCAGCATTCGCGCTGGCGCTCCGGCAGACGCGCGGTGCCAGCCGCTGCAGCCTGTCCGAAATATCGCGTCAGCGGCCTTCGGAACGCCGGAAGAGCCGACAGCAGCATCGCCGGCAGAGCTGGCGTTCAATGGCCTGGCGGCGGCACCCGAGCCGGGTCGCGCGCAAGCGCCTAGAATGGTCGGCCATTCCCAGCGTCGAGAACACCGTGTCCCGCAATTCCAAGGCCAAGCGCGACAAGCGCAAGAAGTCCCAACCCAAGCGCCCGATCGTCCGTCTGGGCCAGGCGCCGCAGATCGCCAACCATGCCGTGCTACAGGATGCCGACGGCCGCGTGGTCGCTGCGATCGGCTTGCAGAACGGCAGCGAATGGCTGCTGTCGATCGGCGGCCAGACCATGGGCAGTGCCGACAACCCGGTGCCGATGCTGGCCATGCTCAAGCACCTGGCCAATCTGCAGGAGAAGGAAGGCAAGACCATCTCGCTGGAATACTCCACCCAGCTGCAGCAGATGATCGACGACCTGGCCGCCGAAGACGGCAAGACCGCCGAGGAATACCTGACCGCGCTGGTGTCCGAGTTCGAGAACAGCGACGCTGAGGGCGACGACGGCGAGGCCGAAGACGCAGAGGCCGACGCCGAGGCGAGCGATGCCCAGGCAGCTGCCGATGCGGACATCGATGCCGACGCCACCGCCGGAGACGCCGCTGCCGCGACTGCTGGCGACGCGTCGCAGGACGACGTCGGCGACGCAACCGACGACAGCAAGAAAAACAAGAGCAAGAAGGTCTGAAGGCCGGCAGGTGGCCGTCTACGTCGACGATGCGGTGCATCTGTGGCGCGAGCAGCGCTGGGCGCACCTGCTCGGCGATACGCTGGACGAGCTGCATGCGATGGCGGCGCGGCTGGGCATTCCCCGCCGCGCCTTCCAGAACAAACTCAGTGGCGCGCACTACGACGTGCCCGCTCCGCTACGCGCCGAAGCGATCGCGCTCGGTGCCATCGCCATCTCCCGTCATACCGACCGTGTCTTGCTCAAGGCCTTGATCGCCAATGCACGTGCACAGGCGCGGGGCGCGGTGCCTTGAGGCGGAGATTGGGGGAGTCGGCATCGGGGAGTCGTAACAGCGGTGGCCGCGCCCTGATTGGCGGCACGCCGTTGTAGGAGCGCGCCTGAGCGCGAGGAGCTCTCCCGGTAACGCCCGTCGCGCGCCGGCACGCTCCTACGTGGCAATCGCCGGGCCGTGCATGCGTACCGGCCTGGAGGCCTGCAACGTCCAGCACCCGTGATGACGGCACGCATCTGCATGAGGGCAGCACGCCCTTGTAGGAGCGCGCTAGCGCGCGAGCGGATGTCCCGGTAACGCCCGTCGCGCGCAGGCACGCTCCTACGTGGCAATCGCCGGGCTGTGGACAATGCCTGCGCGGCAGACCCTAGCGGCTACCACGCGCTTGGCGTGCTGCCGCAGCACGCACCACCGCGGCTCGGCACAACCACACCCACAGATCGCTCCTACGATTCCCCAATCCCGATTCCCCAATCCCACCCCTCAGAACGCCTCATTCCCCAGCCGCACTTCCACCCCCAGCAGCGAGGTCAGCGCCAGCATGGCATCGTCGTCGCGGCTGAGCGCGATCCAGCCGGCATAGGCGTCGCCGCCGGTGTTCCAGTTCCACAGCGAGTAGCCGTGCTCGCGCAGACGATCGAAGGCCACCGCCATCAGGTCGGGCACACTGAGATCGTGGGAAAATTCCTCGTCGTCCAGGTCGCCGCCCCAGTCGATGCGCAGGTTCCAGCGCGCGCTGAGTTCGTCGATGGCGGCAATGAACGCGTCGGTGTCCTTCCAGTCCACGAAGAAGCCCGAGCGCCAGTCGATCGCATCCTTCAAGGCCCACAACCAGGCATCGTCGCCCTCGTCGTCGTCCAGGTCGGCCTGCGCCTCGCGCCAGGTATCGAACTGGCCCAATGCGGTGTCTTCATCGCCAGGGTTGATCAGCACCAGCAGATTCCACACCCGCGCCGGGTGGTCGTCGACATCGGCTTCGTCGCCCTCGGGCTGCAGGCCTTCGTCGTCTTCGTAGTCGGCGCTGTTATCGGGCATGGCGGTCTGGTTCCAGGAGTGCAGGCGTGAGTGTGAGGCCTGGCGACGCGCAAGCAAACCGGTCGGGGCGTGCGCATGCATCGCCGGGGCTGATCTTCGCGGCGCGGGCCCGTATCCTGTGCGGCCGAAGACGGCCATCCCGGCCGCCATGACGCCTTTCCCATGAGCGATACCCCTCCCGATCATCTGGCCATCGATGCACGCAGCCCGTTCCACAATGCCGATGCGCTCGGCCGCGGCGTCGGCGTGCGCTTCAACGGTGTCGAACGCGACAACGTCGAGGAGTATTCGGTCAGCGAAGGCTGGATCAAGGTGCAGGTCGGCAAGGCCCGCGACCGTCGCGGCAACCCGATGACGATGAAGATCAAGGGCGAAGTGGCAGCGTATTACCTGGACACCAAGCACGACGCCAAGCCGGCTGCCGAGTAAGCGCGGCCGGCAACACGACTCCACGTCAGGCTACTGCAGGCCGGACGCTCTGTGCCCTGGCTGCAGGGCGCCCGCCCACCCTCGCGCGCGACACGCTGCAGGTACGTCCTCGTAAGCTCTTGCGCGGCATCCATGCCGCGTCAGGCCCCGCGACGGTGGGCGGGCAAGGACCCGTCGGGAATATCGGTATGCATGGTTTTCGACATGACAACCGACCAACTCTCTAGCGTGGTGCCCTCGCCGATTGCGGGACCGTGTGGCGGCACGGATGCCGCCACCGAGCCCCCAGGGCCGGGTTCACGACGTGTCCCGCGAGCGGCGAGGGTGTCGCGCCCTCGACCCACTCGGCGTTGACCTGGACTTCCGACGGCAGCCACCAGGATGCGGCCGGCAAAACCACTGCATTCACCACTCAGGCCTTGAGCCGGTAACCGCTGCGGAAGATCGCCGCCACCACGCCCAGGCACACCAGCAGGAACAGGAACGTCATGCCGGTGCTTACCGCGATGTGCACGTCGGCCTTGCCGTAGAAACTCCAGCGGAATCCGCTGATCAGGTACACCACCGGATTGAACAGGGTGACCTTCTGCCACAGCGGCGGCAGCATATTGATCGAGTAGAAACTGCCGCCCAGGAACGTCAGCGGCGTCACCACCATCAGCGGGATCACCTGCAGTTTTTCGAAGCCGTCGGCCCAGATGCCGATGATGAAACCGAACAGGCTGAAGGTCAGCGCGGTGAGCACCAGAAAGCCCAGCATCCACAGCGGATGCGCGATCTCGTAAGGCACGAACAGCCGTGCGGTGAGCAGGATCAGCAACCCCAGCAATACCGACTTGGTCGCCGCTGCGCCCACATAGCCGATCACGATCTCCCACCAGGCCACCGGCGCCGACAGCACCTCGTAGATGGTGCCGGCCCAGCGCGGCATGTAGATGCCGAACGAGGCATTGGAAATGCTCTCGTTGAGCAAGGACAGCATCACCAGCCCCGGAATGATGAAGGCGCCATAGCTGATGCCGTCGATATCGCCCATGCGCGAGCCGATCGCCGCGCCGAACACCACGAAATACAGCGAGGTCGACAACACCGGCGAGGCGATCGACTGGGTCAGCGTGCGGAAGGCACGCGCCATCTCGAAGCGGTAGATCGCCGCGATCGCATGGCGGTTCATGCGCGCACCTCCACATTGCGGGCGCCATGCACCAGGTTGACGAAGATCTCCTCCAGCGAGCTCTCGCTGGAATGCAGGTCCTTGAAGTCGATACCCTGCTCGTTGAGCCGGCGCAGCAACGCACCGATGCCGGTCTGCTCGGCCTGGGTGTCGAAGGTATAGATCAGGCTGTTGCCGTCGGCCGACAGCTCCAGCGGCAGATCGCCCAGCGCGGCCGGAATGGCCTGCAGCGGCGCCTGCAGGCTCAGCGTGAGCTGCTTCTTGCCGAGCTTGCGCATCAGCGTGTGCTTGTCTTCCACCAGCACCAGCTCGCCGCGATTGATCACCCCGACCCGGTCGGCCATGTCTTCGGCTTCCTCGATGTAATGGGTGGTCAGGATCACCGTGGTGCCCTGCTCGCGCAGCCTGCGCACCATCTGCCACATGTCGTGACGCAGCTCCACGTCCACGCCGGCAGTGGGTTCGTCCAGAAACAGGATGCGCGGCTCGTGCGCCAGCGCCTTGGCGATCAGCACGCGCCGCTTCATGCCGCCGGACAGCGTGGAAATCTTGCTGTGGCGCTTGTCCCACAGCGAGAGTTCGCGCAGCACCGTTTCCAGATACGCCGCATTGGCCGGCTTGCCGAACAGGCCGCGACTGAAACGCACGGTGGCCCACACGGTTTCGAACGCGTCGGTGGCCAGCTCCTGCGGCACCAGGCCGATGCTGGCACGCGCGGCACGGTAGTCGTGCACGATGTCGTGACCATCGGCCAGCACGGTGCCGGTGCTGGGGTTGATCAGCCCGCAGACGATGCTGATCAGCGTGGTCTTGCCGGCGCCATTGGGACCGAGCAGCGCGAAGATCTCGCCGCGTCGGATCTGAAGGTCCACCTGCTTGAGCGCCTGAAAACCGCCAGCGTAGGTCTTGCTCAATCCCTGGATCGAAACGATTGGAGTCATGTCTTGTGCGCTGGAACCATCAGCCGCACAGGGTAGGCCGTGCGCCATGAAGATGGGAGAAGTGCGGATGGAATGGTGTCGTCCGGCGCGCGCCGGGGAGCCTCAGCGAGCTGGACCGCGCACGCCTGCTGCCCTTTGCTGGCGCATCTCCCTGTAGGAACGCGCCTGCGCGCGATGGCGCTTTCCCGCCAATGCCCCATCGCGCCCAGGTGCGCTCCTACCCAGCCAGACACGGCAACCGCTGCTGCTCTTGCGATTCCCCAATCCCCAATCCCGATTCCCGCGCGCTCACGCGCGCTTGCGCGACTCGATCAGATCCAGATTGCGCACCAGCCGGCGCGACAGGTCATCGGAAATCTCGCGGCGCCTGGCCAGCTTGAACAACTCGTTGCGCTCGGCCACCAAGGCTGCATGGCGGAACTGGCGCAGCGCCTGTTCGTAGGCGCCGGCCTCTTCCGGATCGGTCTCGGCCATGTCCACTGCACCCAGCTTGCGCTGATAGCGCTGGCTGACCTGGTTGGCGGCGGCGTTGTAGCGCTCGGCATGCTTGCTGCCGTCCACCAGCCGCTGACGCAGCTTTTCCACCGCTTCCAGCGCCGCCTGCGATGCGGCCTTCACCGCCAGATCTTCCTTGAGCTGCTCATCTTCTTCCTCGGGCAGTTCCAGCCCGCGCAGCAGCCGCGGCAAGGCCACACTGGCCACCAGCAACGACACCAGGATCACCGACGCGGCCAGGAAGATCGCCAGCTGGCGGGCCGGAAACGGCGAGCCGTCCTCCAGCATCAACGGCAGCGTGAGCACGCCGGCCAGGGTGATCGCACCGCGCACGCCGGCCAGCGACACCGCCACCACGATCCGCCACGGCGGGCTGACATGCTGCTCGCCGCGCCACTGCGCCTTGAAGATGTTCCAGCGCAGCGACAGGAACACCCATACGAAACGCAACGCCATCAGGCTGGCGCTGATGGTGGCCACGTACACCGCCAGCCACCACGGATTGAGGTGCCCAGCCTCCTGCACGCTGCGCACCGCCCCGTCCAGGATGCCCGGCAACTGTTCGCCCAGCAGCACGAAGATGATGCCGTTGAAGGTGAACTGCACCGTGTCCCACACCGCCGAGCGCTGCAGGCGCATGTTGCCCGGCGCGTTGCCGGCCATTTCCACGTAGCTCATGGTGACGCCGGCGGCTACCGCGGCCAGGATGCCGGAAGCATGGAAGGCCTCGGCCAGCAGATAGGCCGCGAACGGGGTCAGCAGATTGACCAGGATCGCCGAACCCGGCTCCTCGCCGAAATGGCGCCAGATCCAGGCCTGGATGCGGCTCAGGCCGAACGTGGTGGCCACGCCCAGCGCCAGCCCGGCCAATGCCACCCACAGGAAGGTCAGCGAGGCGGTGGCGAGCGAGAAGCTACCGGTCAGCACCGCGGCCACCGCGAACTGGAAGCACACCAGTCCGGAGGCATCGTTGAGCAGGGACTCGCCTTCCAGGATGTGCATCAGCCGCTTGGGGATCGGCACCTTGGAGGCGATCGAGGACACCGCCACCGGATCGGTCGGCGAGATGATCGCTGCCAGCGCGAAGGCCACCGCCAGCGGCATCGCCGGGATCAGCCAATGGATCAGCAGGCCCGCACCGATCACGGTGAACACCACCAGACCCAGCGCCAGCTCGAGGATGGCCGCCTTGTCGCGGAACAGGCCTTGTTTGGGAATGCGCCAGCCATCCAGAAACAGCAACGGCGGCAGGAACAACAGGAAGAACAGCTCCGGTTCCAGCTCGTGCCCGGCATCGAACACACCCGAGACCACCGCGCCAAGCGCGATCTGGACCAACGGCAGGGGCAACGAGAACGGCAGGATGCGGATCAGATAACCGCTGGCCGCGACCGCCAGCAACATGGCGAGGACGACATCGATCGAATGCATGGAAAACCCGGAAGAAGAAACGGTGCGCGCGTGCGGCATCGCATAGTGCAACGCACCATCACGCGCCTACGGAAACATACCGGTTTGCATCCGGCGATGAAACCTTTGCGCCACCTCGCCCGGCTTGCCGTTCGTTGCGGCAGATCTGCCATCGGGGCCCGTCGATGTCACACCGTTGCCGACTCGCGTCGGCCCGGCGCCGTTGGATACGCCAGCGAATGGACGCGTGCGCCCTGTTGCGGGAGTGCCCTGCCAGGCAGCTCACCGACAGACTGCAATCAGCTGTGGCGAATGTGCCTGTTCGCATGCGGAGGCGATTGCCGCGTGGTCTTGACCGGGACGATGAAGGTCGCTTGCTGCAGTTGCAGCCTGGAGTCGTAGTGACTCACCGTCACCTTGACTGCCTTGGGCTTTTTCCTGAAGGCATACGGCCACTGTGCGCCGACCATCTGTTGGCCGATCTTCTGGCCGTTGGCGTCTTCCACGAGTTTGAGGTGCACCGGGTAATTGCCTGCGCCGCCATTGTCCGCATCGTTGGCATCGACCACATCGATATGGGCTTTCGAAAACGCCAGCGTCGAGGGCCCGCCGTCTTTGTAGTTGGCGCTGTCATCGAACCCGATGTTCCTGTAGCTGTAACTCACCAGCAGCACCTGCGTAGGCCGCCAGGATCCACCGCCATCGTCATGGATTTTCACCCTGGCCGGGCGCACGGCATCGATAGTGAACTGCCACTCGCCCGGAACAATCCATTGCTGCCCTGGCCGATAGGCTTCACTGGACGGAGCAACGGCCTTTGCCGGCGTTGACGTCGGAGCCCGCGCTGCGGCCGAGGCCTGCGTGATGCCGCACACCATCACGCTTGCAGCCAGGCATGCTGCCAGTGCCAGCCGCGTGCATTGGATTTTTTTCTGCGTCATCTAGCTACAACCTTTCTGCGTGATTCGGTGAATTGCGTTGCCCATAAATGCGGAGCCAGCCTGCAAGGTTCAGCGTCATTATCTGCACTCCACACTAGCTGAGATAAGTGCAGCCGGTGGCGCGAGGTTACATGACACCAGCAGCAGATCACTGACGACATCATGCTACAGCGTTGCTTATTTAGTCCGGCTTCACCCACGAACTCATGTAGCAAAAAAGCCACTCGAGATTCACGCATTCGATAATCAGGTTGCAGCACCAAAGATAATCCTGCCTACCTTCTTCGCGCTTGCTGGTGACTGTCGTCAGCAATGCATTGAACCTTGCCTGCATTGGCTGCGTATCGCATGGACGGCGGCAGGTCGACCGCGTCCTGTCTGCAATGGCACCTCGACCTGCGTCACATCGGTTTCGACCACCGACAAGTGTTCGGGTTGCAGCTGCCGTCCGAGCCCAGCGAGCGCAACAGGCTGCATCGATGCCTGCGTTATGACGGTCTCGAGCGACGCAGTGCGGGGTCCGCCGGTGTAAAGACCGCGTGATGCATCCGCGCTGCATCCACCCGCGTATCCAGCACTACGATTGCCATCCAGGCAGTCGCTTACCCAAAGGATCGATGCCTCATGAAGACCTCATTCCAGTCGCTTGCCATTGCCACTGCCATTGCCCTGACCAGTGCCATGGCCCCCGCTTACGCCGCATCGAACCCGACCGTGGGCGGTGCGCCGATGCTGGTGACCAAGGACATCGTCGACAACGCCGTCAACTCCAAGGACCACACCACCCTGGTCGCCGCGGTCAAGGCCGCTGGCCTGGTCGACACGCTGAAGGGGCCGGGCCCGTTCACCGTGTTTGCCCCGACCAACGCCGCATTCGCCGCACTGCCGGCCGGCACGGTGGAAACGTTGCTCAAGCCCGAATCCAAGCCCACGCTGACCAAGGTGCTGACCTATCACGTGGTACCGGGCAAGGTCGACGCCGCATCGCTGATCGCCAAGATCAAGGCCGGCGGCGGTAGCGCCTCGCTGACCACCGTGCAGGGCGAGGCGTTGACCGCAAAGCTCAACGGCAAGAAGGTCACCATCACCGATGCCAAGGGCAACACCGCCAACGTCACCATTGCCGATGTCATGCAGAGCAATGGCGTAATCCACGTGGTCGACAAGGTGTTGATGCCGTAACGGCAGCTTGCTGCCTGACGCAGGCAGTCGCAGGCGCGTGACCTGCATCGGCGGAACGCAGCCAGGTTCCGTCGATGGGGCGACGACGATTTGCGCACGCCAGCAACGTTCAGAGCAGCTGCATTGCCGCAAGCACTCGGGTAAGCGCGGACGCCGCGCTCGACACCGGCAGGTACGGGTGGTACATGCCGATGTCGAACACCGAACGCGCCTGTCTGACCACCCTGCAGCAATCCTGCTTGTCGCTCCTGCTTGAAGTGATTAGCCGCGCTGGCGTTGCCCTACAACGCCGGCGCATCGGCTGCACAGCAACAGGCGCAGACACTGTTGCAGCGTTGTATCCGCGCGTGCCTGGAAACAGGCTCCAGGCAGCGCCACCACACCGCAAAGCGGCGGTGAGGGAACCACTGGCTCGCCAGTGGTTCCACTTGGTGTCTCGTTCTCCGACACCGTGCGCGTGCATTTGCACGCGCATTTTTTATGTCTTCACCATGCGCTCTGCAGCAACCGGTGCATCCAGCAACTGGCGCAGGTCCTCGACAAACCCGCGGTAGCCTTCCTCGCGCGCGGCCTCCGAGCCCTGCCGCAATACCCAGGAGGGATGCACGGTGGTCAGCACCGGCGTGCCGTCGTCCAGCCGCTGCCACTGACCGCGCTGCTGCATCAAGCGAAAGCTGTTCCCCAACACCGCCTGTGCCGCGGTTGCGCCCAGGCAGACGATCTGCGCCGGACGCAGCTGCGCGCGTTCGGCATGCAACCAGCCACTGCAGGCCTGCACATGCGACCGTTCCGGGTTGCGATGCAGCCGCCGCTTGCCGCGTTGCTCGAAGCGGAAATGCTTGACCGCATTGGTCACGTAGACCGTGGCGCGGTCGATGCCGATCTCGCCCAGCGCCATGTTGAACAAACGCCCGGCCGGCCCGACGAACGGACGCCCGCTCAGGTCCTCTTCGTCGCCGGGCTGCTCGCCGATCACCATCACCGACGCATCGCTCGGCCCTTCGCCGAACACCGTCTGCGTTGCCGGCTGCCGTAACGCACAGCGCCGGCAATCGCGCGCGGCCACGCGCAACTGCGCCAAGCTTTGCGTGGCCACTTCCGGGACCGGCGCCGGCGCCGGCGCCACCGGCACTCGCCGCCGCACCGGCTCGGGCGCACGCTCGGCCATCTCGCGCACGCGCACACCCGCCTCGCGGATCAGCTCCGGCAACAGGCTCGCCTCCGGCAGGTTCTTCCAGTATTTCTGCGGCATTTCCTGCCGCATCATGGTCGGATTGAGCCGCGCCGGATTAAAGATATGCGCGTAATAGGTGCGCCAGAGCGTCTCCTGCGCATCGTCGGCCGGCACCTGGGTGCGCACGGCGCCCTCGCCGAACGTCAACGCCTCGCCGTCCCAGCGCACGCTGCGATACGGGGTGAGGATCGCCCAGCGCATGCCCGCGAAGCGGCGCGCGAAAAACGGCGCCACCCGATCCACGATCCAATGTTCGGGCTCGAACCACGCCACGAAGTCTTCCTCTTCCACCGGCAAACGCCGAAAGCGCACGAACGCCTTCATCTTGTGCGTATCGCGCTGCACCGCCTTTTGCCACTGCGTCACCCGATGCACGTCGACATCGGTGGCCCGCTCGAGCAGCGCGCGCTCCCCGCAGGCCACCCGCCACAACAACCGGTACAGCACCGCATAGCGCTGCGGATCGCGGTGACACAACACCGCTCCGGCCATCTGCAGGAACTCCGCCGACACCCGCGGCGCTGCAGCCACGGCCGGCAAATCCAGCAGCCCCTGCCCCATCAACAAGCCGCCCTGCGCTCCGCCATTCCACGCGATGGAGTCAGGCTCCACCTGCGCGCACCACCCTGCCCGCGCCAGCGCACGCCATGCTTCAAGGCTCCAGCCCGGCTCGACGTCAGCGTTGAACATCGCGGTGGTCAGCATGGAGAGGTGGGCTTGGGGATTTAAGATTGGGGATTCGCAAAGCGTCGCGTTCCTGTGTCAGCAATGGCGTTCGGTGACCTTTGCGCTTTCGGCGGTCTTTGCACTTGATGCCATCCTTATCCGCCTTTCGGGCAGCTTGCCCGGCGACAAGGCAGACGCCGGCGGACGCGGCGGAGCGCCGGATGCCGGCGGCCAGCTGCGGCTTCAATCGAACAGACTCGCCTGCCTGGGTGCCGGTGCCAGTTGCGCGCGCAAGCGCACCGGGTCGTCCAGGCGCTGGCGCGGATGATGGTCCAGCACGCTCACAAACGGCAGCAGCTTCTTCATCGGCACCCGCAACCGCGCCAGGTCGCCCACCCGCAAGCGCGCATGCCGGCGCGACAACAACAGGCGCTCCACATTGCGCGTGCCCAGGCCCGGCACCCGCAGCAGCATCTCGCGCGGCGCCGCGTTCAGATCCACCGGAAACCGCTCGGGATTGCGCAGCGCCCAGGCCAGCTTCGGATCCACGTCCAGATCGAGCATGCCGCTGGACTGCGCTGGTGCGATCTCCTCCACGCTGAACTCGTAGAAGCGCAGCAACCAGTCGGCCTGATACAGCCGGTGCTCGCGCTGCAACGGCGGTGCCTGCAGCGGTAATTTGGACGAGGCATCCGGGATCGGGCTGAAGGCCGAGTAGTACACCCGGCGCATCCGGTAATTGCCGTAGAGATTGTGGCTGGTGTCCAGGATGCTGCGGTCGTTGGCATCGTCGGCGCCGACGATCATCTGCGTGCTCTGCCCGGCCGGCGCAAAACGCGGCGGCTTGGCGCGGCGCAGCTTTTCGGCCTTGCGCTCCAGCTGGTTTTCTTCGATGCGCCAACGCAGTTCGCCCATTGCCGAGCGGATGCCGCCGACGCTTTTTTCCGGCGCCAGCAGCGTCAATCCCTGCTCGGTCGGCAGCTCCACGTTGATGCTCAGGCGGTCGGCGTAGCGGCCGGCGGCGGCCAGCAATTCCGGCGTTGCATCGGGGATGGTCTTGAGGTGGATGTAGCCGGCGAAGTGATGCACCTCGCGCAGCTGCCGCGCCACTTCCACCAGCTGCTCCATCGTGTAATCGGAGTTGCGGATGATGCCGCTGGACAGGAACAGGCCTTCGATGTAATTGCGCTTGTAGAAGTCCAGCGTCAGCGTGACCACTTCTTCCGGCGTGAAGCGCGCACGGCGCACATTGCTGGACACGCGGTTGACGCAATAAGCGCAATCGAACACGCAGAAATTGGTGAGCAGGATCTTCAACAGCGACACGCAGCGGCCGTCGGGCGTGTACGAGTGGCAGATGCCCATGCCCTCGGTGCTGCCGATCCCGCCGGTGCCGAGCGAATTGCGCTTGTTCGCGCCGCTGGAGGCGCAGGACGCGTCGTATTTGGCCGCATCGGCCAGCACTGCGAGTTTGTCGAGGATTTTCACGCAAGCAGCATGTCGCGAAGGCGTCTCAGCCTGTGAGACTGCACACCACCTCATCGTGAATGCTTCAGAGCGCTGCGCTGCCGGCGCTTGTCGGCAGCATGCCTTGTCGCTGCGGGCCGGTGTGCCATAGGCACCAAGCCGTATCGCCATGGGGGGCAGTGCCTCGGAATTGCGGGACCGGCATGCCGCCTGCACCGTCGGTGACAGCGACGGTGCAGGCATGCTGCGGTCGCCAGGGCTCAGGCGGCGACCGGGCCCGCAAGCGCGCGATCATCTCCGGGATCGCCGTCGAACCGGTAGATATCCATCGCCAGAAACCCCGCGTCGATGCCGGCATCGATGCGTTGCGCGCCGAGCCGGTCGGCGCCGGCGGCGCCCATCGCCACATACAGCGGCAACAGGTGCTCGTCGGTGGGATGCGCCCGTGCGGCATGCGGTGCCTGCCGGCGATAGTCCAGCAACGCGGCGATGTCGTCCTCCACCAGTTTGCGCTCGGTCCACTCGATGAAGGGCCGCACATACGGCGCCTCGCGCTCGGCGCTGTAGCCGTGGCGGAAGTCGTGCAGGTTATGGGTGATGCTGCCCGAGCCGATCACCAGCACCCCGTCCTCGCGCAGCGGCGCCAGCGCGCGACCGACCGCAAACTGGTGCGCCGGTCCCAGCTCGGGCTGGATCGACACCGACACCACCGGGATATCGGCTGTTGGATACAGCAGGCGCAGCGGCACCCACACGCCATGATCGAAACCGCGCTGCGGATCCAGATGCGGATGCAGGCCGGCCTGTTCCAGCCGGCGCAGGATCTGCTGCGCCAGCGCCGGCTCGCCGGGCGCGGGATATTCCAGCTCGTACAGCGGCGCCGGGAAGCCGCCGAAGTCATGGATGGTGGGCGGCCGCGCCGCGCCGCTGACCAGTGGGCGGCGGCCCAGCCAGTGCGCGGATGCAACGACGATCGCGCGCGGCCGCGGCAAGGTCTGCGCGAGCTCGGCCAGGCGCTCGCCGACCTGCCCCGGCTGCAGCGCAGTCATCGGCGATCCGTGCGAGATGTACAGGGAAGGCAAACGGGTCATGGCGTACTCCTCGAAAGAACGACAGGCAGCCTCAACGCGCCGGCTTCAGCGCCCACGCGCCTTCGCCGAGCAGGGCTTGCACGATCAGCAACACCGCCCACAGCGCCGGGTATTCCCAGCCACCGCCCGGATTGGAGAAACCGAAGCCGTTGCCGCCGTGCACGCTGACGATTGTGCCCAGCAGCAGCGGCACGCCCAGCAGCCCGACCCAGCGTGCGTAGATGCCCAGCAGCAAGGACAGGCCCAGGCCCAGTTCCAGCGCGATGGTGAGGTAGGCCAGCGCGCCCGGCAGGCCCAGCGAGTGGAAATAGGCCACGGTGCCGGCCGGGGTGAACACCAGCAACTTGGTCAGGCCATGGACCAGGAACAGCGCGCCCAGGCTGATGCGCAACAAGGCGGCGCCGTAGGCAGCGGTACGCGGGGAAGCAGGCGAGGTGGACATTGGACGGACTCCGGTGAGGACCTGCACAGCCTATTGCTTACAGATTTCTGATAAATAGTTTTACTTCAGATAATTTATTGCGATCGAAGCAACAATCGGACACCCATGGATACCCTCGATGCGATGCGCGTGTTCGCGGCAGTGGCCGAACGCAGCGGCTTCAGTGCGGCCGCCGATGCGCTGGACCGCTCCACCGCCAGCGTGACCCGGCAGGTCGCCGCGCTTGAGCAACGGCTGGGCACCCGCCTGCTCAACCGCACCACCCGGCGGGTCAGCCTGACCAGCGCCGGCACTGCGTATTACCAGCGCTGCCTGCAACTGCTGGCCGACCTGGACGATCTGGAGGCCACGGTCGGCGCGCAGGCGCTGGAGCCGGCCGGGGTACTGCGCGTCAACGCGCCGGTGAGCTATGGCATCGAGCGCCTGGCCGCGCTGCTGCCGGGCTTTTGCGCGCGCTACCCGCAGGTGGAACTGGACCTGTCGCTGTCGGACCGGCTGGTGGACATGGTCGAAGAAGGCTTCGATGTCGCCATCCGCATCACCCGGCAGCCGGCGCCGACGTTGATCGCCCGGCGCCTGGGCACGGTCCGCCTGGTGCCCTGCGCGGCGCCGGCCTACCTGGCCCGTGCCGGCACCCCGATGCACCCGTCCGACCTGGCCGGCCACGACTGCCTGCTGTACCACTACTCGCCCAACGGCGACGAAGTGCGCTTCCATGGGCCCGATGGCGATAGCGATGTGCGCATCCACGGCAGCCTGCGTGCCAACAACGGGCATGTGTTGAGCGCGGCGGCGGTGGCCGGCCTGGGCATCGCGATGCAGCCGGACTTCCTGGCCGACGAACATCTGGCCGCTGGCCGGCTGGTACGCATCCTTCCGCAGTACGCACTGGGGGAGATCGGCATCTTTGCCGTCTATACCAGCCGCAGCCACCTGGCCCCGAAGGTGCGCAGCTTCATCGACTACCTGGTCGACAGCATGGGCGATCCCGGGCGCTGATGAGCCCGGCAACAGTACGTCCCGTCGATGGTCATTAACCTGACGCCGCATGTGTGGTCACAATCAAGATCCCCTCGAGCCACAGGATTTCGCATGAGCAAGATCGCCATCATCTATTTCAGCGGCTACGGCCACACCGTCAAACTGGCCGAAGCCGTGCATGCCGGCGCCGCCAGTGTCGGCGAGGCCACGCTGTACCGCATCGATCAGGACGGCAACCTGCCCGACGACGCCTGGGAGGCAATCGGCGCCGCCGACGCCATCATCTACGGCAGCCCCACCTACATGGGCGGGCCGGCGTGGCAGTTCAAGAAGTTTGCCGACGCCAGCTCCAAGCCATGGTTTGCGCAGGCCTGGAAGGACAAGATCGCAGCCGGCTTCACCAACTCGGCCTCGGTGAACGGCGACAAGTACGCCACCATCCAGTATTTCTGGACGCTGTCGCAGCAGCACGGCCAGGTCTGGGTGGGTACCGGCCTGCTGCCGTCCAACACCAAGGCGCACGGTCCGCAGGACATCAACTGGACTGCCGGTTCGGCAGGCGCGCTGGCGATCTCGCCTTCCGATGCCTCGCCGGAAGAAGCACCACGCAGCGGCGACCTGGAGACCGCCAAGCTGCTCGGCAAGCGCGTGGCCGAATTGGCCGGCAAGCTCAAGGGCTAAGCCGCATGTAGCGGCGCCCGCGTAACAGCACCCGTGCATGGCGGTGGGCCTAGGTCTGCTGGCATGCGCGGACTTTTGCGTGGAGTCGCAGCGCGCGTTCGGGTTTGCGCGCTGTAACGCCGAATGCCCGATACCGCAGCGATCCGGCATTGGGCGCAGTCGTCGGCCCACCCCGTCGCCACGCGCCGCCACCGCGGCATGCAAGCCCCCCACAGCGCGTCATCGTACGGGCCACATCGTGCTCACGCGCGCCGCCGCATCCTTCCCCTGCCTTCTTTGACGCACGGAGTTTCCTCACCATGCAAACCCGCACGCTTGGCCGTTCCGGCCCCACCGTCTCTGCGCTCGGTCTCGGCTGTATGGGCATGAGCGCGTTCTACGGCAATCGCAGCGACGAGGCCGGCTCGATCGCGGTGATCCACCGCGCCCTCGATCACGGCGTCAGCCTGCTCGACACCGCCGACATGTACGGCCCGCACACCAATGAAATCCTGGTCGGCAAGGCCATCGCCGCGCGCCGGCACGAAGTGTTTCTGGCCACCAAGTTCGGCATCAAGCTCGATCCCAACGACCCGTCGGTGCGCGGCATCGATGGCAGCCCGGACTATGTGCAATCGGCGTGCGAAGCCAGCCTGCGCCGCCTGGGCGTGGAGCACATCGATCTGTATTACCAGCACCGCGTGGACCCCAACGTGCCGATCGAAGACACCGTCGGTGCGATGGCGCGGTTGGTCGAGCAAGGCAAGGTGCGTTTCCTGGGGCTGTCGGAGGCCGCTGCAGCCACCATCCGCCGCGCGCATGCGGTGCATCCCATCACCGCGGTGCAGACAGAGTATTCGCTGTGGTCGCGCGAGCCCGAGGACAACGGCGTCTTCGCCACCGTACGCGAACTCGGGATCGGATTCGTTCCGTATTCGCCGCTGGGTCGCGGGTTTCTGACCGGCGCATTCGCGTCCCCGGATGACTTCGAGACCGACGATTACCGTCGCCATTCGCCACGTTTCCAGGGCGAGAACTTCACACGCAACCTGGAACTGGTGCAGCAGGTCAAGGCGGTCGCCGCCGACAAGGGCATCACGCCGGGGCAGCTGGCGCTGGCCTGGGTATTGGCGCAGGGCCAGGACCTGGTGCCGATCCCGGGCACCAAGCGGCTGGCTTACCTGGAAGAAAACCTTGGCGCGCTCGATGTCGCGCTGATGCCGGACGAGCTCGCACGCATCGATGCGATCTTCCCGCTGCAGGCCGCGTCCGGTACGCGTTATCCGGAAGCGATGATGGGCGCGCTCAGCCGCTGAGAGCGCCGCGTGGGAGCACATGCAGTCGCGGCCGTCTGACTGCGTGCGCTCACGCCATCGCACCGGTGTGGCTCGCACACTTGCCAGCACCGCCATCCGAGTGACACGCCCTGCCCATGCTGTCTGTCGTGATCCCCGCCCATGACGAGGCCGCGCTGATCGGCCAGACGCTGCACTGCCTGCACGCCTGTGCGCAGGCCATGCAGCTGGACTACGAGGTCATCGTGGTGGCCGATGCCTGCGAAGACGACACTGCCGCCATTGCATGCGCGGCCGGTGCGCGGGTGCTGGACGTGCAATTGCGTCATATCGCCGCCACCCGCAATGCCGGCGCGCAGCAGGCGCAAGGCGACCGCCTGCTGTTTCTGGACGCCGATACGCTGATCGACCCGCAGGTGGTCGGCGCGGCGCTGGCGGCGCTGGATGCCGGCGCGGTCGGCGGTGGCGCACAGGTGCA
Source organism: Xanthomonas sp. CFBP 8152 (assembly GCF_014199025.1). NCBI lineage: Bacteria > Pseudomonadati > Pseudomonadota > Gammaproteobacteria > Lysobacterales > Lysobacteraceae > Xanthomonas > Xanthomonas sp. CFBP 8152. The sequence continues at coordinate 201,662 of NZ_JACHNO010000001.1, read as the reverse complement.
TCTGCAAGGCAGGCGCGCGTGGTTCGAGCGCATGGCGCAGGCGACGTTCGGCTGGCTGTTCCGTCTCGGCGGCATTGCGCCGGGCTGCTTCCTGTTCTGCACGCGCGCCGCATTCGTCAGCGCCGGTGGTTTCGATACGCGTTACTACGCCGGCGAAGATGTGGCACTGAGCCGCGCGCTGGCACGCTGCGGGCGGTTCGTGATCCTGCGCCAGACCGTGCATACCTCCGACCGCAAGCTGCGCAGCTTTTCCAAGCGCGAACACCTGAGCCTGCTGCTGCGCTTTCTGTGGCGTGGGCGAAGCATGCTGCAGACCCGCGATGCACTGGGCTTCTGGTACCAGCGCCGGCGCTGAACCGCGCGTGTCCGCAGGGCTGCTGCACCGGGTGCGCGCTGCCATCGCGCCGGGACGTGGCGTCGGCGGCAATTTACACTGGCACGTCTGTTTTTCGTTTTCCGAGTTGCGCTCGCATGGCTCTTTTGCACCGTCCTGTCCTGATCGCTGCGCTGTCGGCTGCCCTGCTGAGCACCGCCGCGTGCCACCGCGATGACACCTCACCGGCGACGCACGCCAAGCCCATGCCCACCACGCCGAAGCTGGGCGATTTCGGTTTCGATGCGGCAGGCATGGACCGCAGCGTGTCGGCAGGCGACGACTTCTTCAGCTACGCCAGCGGCAACTGGGTCAGAACCACCCAGATCCCGGACGACCGCTCCAGCTTCAACAGCTTTGTCAGCATCGCGATCGCGACCGAGCAACATAGCCGCGACATCATCGAAGGCGCCGCCGCCAACGACCGTGTCACCGGGGAAGACAAGCAGATTGGCGATTACTACGCGGCCTACATGGACGAAGCCGGGATCGAGGCCAAGGGCGCAGGCCCGGTGCAACCGGAACTGGACGCGATTGCGCGGCTAGATGACAAACAGGCGCTGGCGCGCACCCTGGGCGGGCAGCTGCGCGCCGATGTGGACCTGCTCAACTCCACCAATTTCCATACCGACCGGCTGTTCGGTCTGTGGATCTCGCAAGATCTGCATCACCCGGGGCGCTATGCGCCGTATCTGGTGCAAGGCGGCCTGGGCATGCCGGACCGCAGCTTCTATCTGGACGAGGGACGCATGACGCAGATGCGCGACGCCTACCGCGCGCACATCGTCAAGCTGCTGGACCTGGCCGACATCGATGACGCGGCGGCCAGGGCCGAGCGCATCCTGGCACTGGAAACCGCGATGGCCCGCGTGCACGCCACCGCCGAACAGACCAACAACGTGCAGGCCGGCGCCAACGCCTGGAAACAGGCCGACTTTGCGCGTAATGCACCTGGCCTGGAATGGGCGCCGTTCTTCGACGCGGCCGGCCTGAAGGCGCAGCAGGACTTCATCGTCTGGCAGCCCGGGGCGGTGACCGGGTTGTCGGCGCTGGTGCGTTCCGAATCGCTGCAGACCTGGAAGGATTACCTGAGCTTTCGCGCCCTGGACCGCGCTTCGCCGTATCTGTCCAAGGCCTTCGCCGATGAGCGGTTTGCGTTCTACGGCGCCACGCTGGAAGGCACGCCGCAACAACGGCAGCGCTGGAAGCGAGGCATCGATGCCACCAACGCGGCCTTGGGCGAAGCGGTGGGCGAGCGCTATGTGCAGAAGTACGTCAGCGCCCAGACCAAGACGCGTGCCGAGGAGATGGTCAAGAACATCGTCGCCGCCTTCGGCAAACGCATCGACGCGCTGGAGTGGATGAGTCCGCAGACCAAACAGCATGCCAAGGCCAAGATTTCCGGGCTGACGGTGGCGGTGGGGTATCCGGACACCTGGCGCGACTACAGCGGGCTGGAGGTGCGCCGCGACGATGTGCTGGGCAATGTGCAGCGCGCCGAACTGTTCGAGTACCGGCGCAATCTGGCCAAGCTGGGCAAGACCGTGGATCACCGCGAGTGGTACATGCTGCCACAGGAGGTCAACGCGCTGAACGTGCCGTTGGAAAACCGCCTGTTGTTTCCGGCAGCGATCCTGCAGCCGCCGTTCTTCGACCCGGCGGCCGACGACGCGGTGAACTATGGCGCCATCGGCGCGGTGATCGGCCACGAGATCAGCCACAGCTTCGACAACATGGGCGCGCAATTCGACGAACATGGCGAGCTGCACAACTGGTGGACGCCGCAGGATCTGAAAAAGTTCGAGGCCGCCGGCAATGCGCTCGCCGCGCAGTTCAGTGCGTACAAGCCGTTCGACGACCTGAGCGTCAACGGCAAGCTGACGCTGGGCGAGAACATCGCCGATGTGGCCGGCCTGGCGACTGCCTACGATGCCTATCAGCTATCGTTGCAGGGCAAGCAACCGCAGACCATCGACGGTTTCAGCCCGGATCAGCGTTTCTTCCTGGGCTTTGCGCAGGCCTGGCGCGGCAAGTATCGCGACGCGGCGCTACGCAATGCCGTACTCACCGACGTGCACGCACCCGGACGCTTCCGTGCACAGACCGTGCGCAATCTCGATGCCTGGTATCCGGCGTTCGATGTACAGCAGGGCGAGCAGTTATATCTGGCGCCCGCGCAGCGGGTGCGGATCTGGTAGCCAGCCCCCGCGTCACACCACCGCCCTGCACACCAGGCAAGCACCCGCACTCACCGCTCCCCAGGCCACTCCAGCAACATCGTCTGCGGCAGCTGCATGCGGCGGCACGCGCGTGCGGACAGCCCGTCGCGGAGCGCGGTGCGGAACAGTGGCGACAGACTGCGCAGCAGCCGCGCCGACGCATGTCCCTGTGCGCGCTGCGTGGTGGTGCGGCCGAGCATGTCGCTGGCCCAACCCGGCAACAAAGCGGTGCCGGCACCGAGGAACACGCCGCGCGACAGACCGGCCGCCGGCACCGGCAGCTGGATGCTAGTGAGGATGTCGAGCACTTCGCGCGAGCGCGTATCCATGCGCAACTGCCCGCGCACAGTGGCGAAATACGCATCGACCTGCGCCTCGCTGGCGGGCACATCGGTGGCGCCCAGCGCTTCGGCGACGCGGCGCGCTTCGTCGTAGTAACGATCGGCGATGCGCGCCGGCACATCACGGCAGTAACGTCGGCAGCCCTGCAGAAAACCATAGGCTTCGGTGACGTGCACCCAGGTCAGCAACTGCGGATCGTTGGCGTCGTAAGGCACGCCGTCGGCGGTGTGGCCGTGGATATGCGAATGGATGCTGCGCACGCGGGCGATCAATTGCTCGGCTTCGGCGCGCGGGGCGTAGGTGGTGCCGGCGACGAAATTGGTGGTGCGCCGCAGCCGCCCGATCAAATCGGCGCGGAAGTTGGAATGGTCGTAGACCCCGGCCAGCGCGCGTGGATGCAGCAGTTGCAGCATCAATGCGCACAGTCCGCCGGACAACATGCCGGGGAATTCGGAATGCACGCGCCAGGTGACGCTGTCGGGCCCGAAGATGCCGGTATCTCCGAGGGGCTGGTCGTAGTCGATAGTGCTCTGGCCACGGGGAAACGCGCCCAGCACCCAGCGCTGGATCTGCCTGGCGGCGGGGGCAGTGAGGGTACGCAGGACGGCTGACATGCACACAAGGATACGTAGGCGGCTGCAAGACCGCGTCGTGGCGCTGAGGGGCTGGGATTGGGGATTGGGGATTTGGGATTGGTGAAAGGCGGCGCCGTGTGCGCTGCTCGTATCCATGCGCGCCGACCGTCTCGACGGGGACTTGCCCGCCTGTCGCGGGATTTTGCGCGGCATGCATGCTTGCGCGGCGCTCACGCGATCTGTACGCCGGACTGGGTCGCACCGGTCGCAACCGCCACGGATGCAATCACGCAGGCGCGGGTGTGCAGTGCAGCAAGAATGGCGGCGCATCGCAGCTGCAGCCGCCCGGCAAATGCTGCAAAGCGCCTGAATACCGCGATCTGTGCGCCGGTGCGCAGCATTGGGCCGCCGTCGGCTCGCAGCAGGCATTGCCAAGCACAGCGAAAGTGCTAGAACTAGGGCCGTCCGCGCACCGGCCTGCATCACTGCCAGCCGTCTGCCCGGTCGCTCCAGGGCACCGGCGCGTTGCCGGGTGCAGCAAGTCGTTCGTACCAGCCATCCGTCAGGAGCTTGTCATGATCGCTTTGTTCCAGGGTTTGGGCCTGCTATTGCAGGACAACGCACTCCATCGGCTCTCCTTCGACGAGCAGGTCGCGCACTGGCGCGAAAAGAGCGACGAACAGCTCGACCAGGAGCTCAATCTGCTCAAGGTGGCCAAGAAGCAATGGGTGATCGCCTCGATCATCGGCTGGCAGGCGATCTCGCTGGTGCTGCTGGGCGTGATCACCCACCAGCTCTGGCAGAACGACTACCACCTCACCTTCAGCCGCGTGGTGATCATCTTTACCTCGTGGGCCTCGATCCTGTTCGTCATGTGGTACATCGCCGATCTGTTCGACCACAGCGCCGGTTTCGAACGCTGGCTGCGCGCCTTCAACAGCCGCGCGCGGGTCACCCCGGATGCCGACTCGGTCGAATGCGTGGCCGATGCGCTGGACATGACGCGCCGCTACCCGGAAGTGCTGCGCTACAAGCAGGAGGTGACCTCCAAGCGCGAGCTGCGCCACGAGGACATCGTCAACATGCGCGAGATGGGGCGGCTGCGCCGCTACACCGAACTGTTGCGCGATCTGGACCGCTTCGATGGTGCGCCGCGCCTGGTGACCAATTCCACTACCCATAGCGCGGCAGGGACGCTGGCGTAGCGGTTGCGCGATGGACGCAGGGTTGCCGGGAGACCCCGACAACCCTGCGTGTCTGGTGGAACGTGCTGATTGATCCGCCCGCGACACCGGGTGCGCTGCCGGGCAGCGCCAATTACCGCACCCGATGGCGTGTGCGGCGGCTAACAAGAAAACGGCCGGTGCAGTGCACCGGCCGTTCCTGTTTGCGGCGCCCGAAGACTGGCGCCTGCTCGATCCGTCGTCAGCAATCAGCGGTCAGACGCTTACGCCCGCGCGACGGCCTTCTCCACCGACGGCGTACGCCAGCCGCTGCGCACGCCCCAGATGTAGAACACCGCCCCGACCGCCGCGACCACCGCCAGATCGGTGCCGTAGCTGAGGTAGCCATGCCCGCCGAAGTCGCTGCTGCCGGCCCAGGACAGCAGCGCGATCGTCGGCAGGTAGCAGATCATCCAGGCCGCGCCCTTGAGGTTGCGCCCAAGATCCGGCCAGCCTTGCTTGGCCTGGTAGTAGCAGTACACCGGCAGCGCCACGACCATCAGCAGGATGATCTCGCCGGTCAGCGGCCAGCGCGCCCAGTACAGCAGCTCGGTCGCCATCACGAAGGCCACGCCGGCCAGCACCGGCAGCGCGGCGATGCGCAGCGGGCGATGCAGCTCCGGCGCATGACGGCGCAACGCCATCGCGCTGATCGGGCCGGTGAGGTAGGAAATGATGGTCGCCACCGAGATCACCGCCGCCAGCGTGCCCCAGCCGCGGAAGAAGAACAGGAACACGAACGACACCGCCAGGTTGAAGAACATCGCCATGCGCGGCACGCCCCAGACCGGATGCAGCTTGCCCAGCACCGACGGCATGGTGCCGTTCTTTTCCATGCCGTAGACCATGCGCGCGGTGGTGGCGGTATAGGTGATGCCAGTGCCGCTGGGGCTGACGAACGCATCGATGTACAGCAGCATCGCCAGCCAATGCAGGTTGACGATGATGGCCAGCTCGGCAAACGGCGAGCGGAAATCGATGCCGTGCCAGCCAGCCTTGGCCAGCAGGTCTGGCGGCACCGCGCCGATGTAGGCCACCTGCAGGATCACGTAGACCACGGTGGCCAGCGCGATCGAGCCCAGCACCGCGAACGGAATGCTACGGCCAGGGTTGCGTGCTTCACCTGCCAGGTTCACCGGGCTCTGGAAGCCGTTGAAGCTGAAGACGATGCCGGCGGTGGCCACCGCGGTGAGCACCGCGGCCAGGTCGATCACGTGCGCATCGCCGTGGATGCCGACGCTGAAGTTTTCGCTATGGAAGCCGCTGGCGATCAAGGCCACGCCGGTCGCCGCCGGCACCACCAGCTTGAACACGGTGATCAGGGTATTGGAGCGCGCGAACAGCTTGACGCTCCAGAAGTTGAGGAAGAAATACACCAGCACCAGCACCGCCGAGATCAGCAGGCCGGGCACCGACAACTCCCCCGCCCCGCCGGGTGCCTGCACATACAGGCCCTGCGCCCAGGCCCATGGCCAGGAGGCCATGTACTGCACCGAGGCCTCGGCCTCCACCGGGATCACCGACACGATCGCGATCCAGTTGGCCCAGCCGGCGATGAAGCCCACCAGCGAGCCGTGCGAGTAATGGCTGTAGCGCACCATGCCGCCGGACTCGGGGAACATCGCGCCCAGTTCCGCGTAGGACAGCGCGATGGTGGTGATGATCGCTGCACCCAGGATCCAGGCCCAGATCGCACCGGGGCCGGCCAGGCCGGCAGCGCGCCAGGCACCGAACAGCCAGCCGGAACCGATGATCGAGCCCAGGCCGGTGAGCATGAGGGCGAAGGGGCCAACGTCGCGGCGTAGCGATTGTTCGGACATGAGAAGCCTGGCAGTGAGGACGCCGTGAACCGGCAACAAGCTCGCAATGATCGCAGAAGCGGCCGTTGATCGTCAGTGCGTATTCAGGCTTGCGTGCGTTTGCATCCGTGCCCCGCCACACAGACGGAACCTGTTTTAGCAGGCCGCTCGCTCAACCATGGCAATCGGCGCTGGGCGCGCTGGCATCCACACAGGTATGCGCCTGACGCGGGATGCCGCGCAATTCGCGCACTTGCCCGGGGGTCAGCGCAAAGCTGTCCAGGGTTGTGCGTGCGCAGGCCGGCGTGCCCGCGGTCTGGCCCGCGGCGGGCGCGGCGCAGTGCTCCTCGTAGACCAGGTAATGGCAGCGACCGCTGCTACTGGCCAGGCAGTGCACGTTGAGGTCGGTGGCGGTGGCCAGGGTCTTGCTGAAGATCACGTCCCGGCCATTGCTGGTGGCGCGGGTGATGGAGGTGGTGCCGTTGCGGTCGTGGCAACCGGCCAAGGCAAGCAGGCAATACACGAGGGAGGCGATCAGGCGCATATCAGCAATCCTTTCAGTCGATGCGATCGGGGGACTTACATGCCGCGGAACAGGCTCATGAAGGGCTGGCTGACGGTGAGCGTTTCGCTGCGCCCGCGCAGTGCCAGCCGACCCTTGCCGGTGTCCTCGCGCACCACCGAGGCGACCGCCTTCATGTTGACGATGGTGGAGCGGTGAATCTGCTTGAACACCTGCGGGTCCAGCACGTCGAGCAATTCGCGCAGCGGCGTGCGCACGATCGCCTCGCCGGCGGCGGTCATCACTGCGGTGTATTTCTGGTCGGCCTGGAAATACGCCACCTCGTCCAGGGCGATCAGGCGCGTCTCGCGGCCGCTGCTGGCGGTGAGCCAGGCCAACGGCGGCGCGGCACCGGCGGCAGCAGGGCGTGCGGACAGGCGCTGCAGCAAGGCCTCCAGCAGCTGAGCATCCGGCTGGCCGGAGGTGGCACGCTGTTGCACGCGCTGCCAGGTGGCCTGCAGGCGCTCGCGGCTGATCGGCTTGAGCAGATAGTCCACCGCGCCGTGTTCGAACGCATCGATGGCGTACTGATCGTAGGCAGTGACGAACACCACCTGGGTACGCGGGCTGACCTCGCGCAGCGCACGCGCCACCTCGATACCGGTGAGCCCGGGCATGCGGATATCCAGAAACACCACATCGGGCTGTTGCGCGGCGATGGTCTCCAACGCGCCGGCGCCGTCTTCGCATTCGCCCACGATCTGCAGTTGCGGGCACACCTGCGCGAGTAGGGTCAGCAGCGATTGCCGCAGCAGCGCCTCGTCTTCGGCGATCACCGCACGCAACGCGCTCATGCCTGCACCTGCGCGGCATGGGTGTGCGCGTCGGGCAGCGGCGGCGGCATGCGTGTGGCCAGCACCTGTGCCGGCAGCGGCAGGCTGATCGTGGCTGCCACACCGCTGGGGAAATTGGACACGATGGCAAAGCTGGCTTGGCCGGCATAGATCAGCTGCAAGCGCTCGCGCAGGTTCTTCAGGCCGATGCCGGTGCCTTGGGTGTGGGTGCCGAAGCCCTGGCCATCGTCGGCCACGGTCAGCGTGGCGTGGTCGTCGACGCGACGCGCCAGGATCCATATCGTGCCGCCGCCGGGCTTGGGTTCCAGCCCGTGCTTGATCGCGTTCTCCACCAGGGTCTGCAACATCATCGAGGGCAGTTGCAGTGCGCGCAGCTCGTACGGCACTTCCACCTGCAGGGCCAGCCGCGTGCCCATGCGGATGCGCAGGATTTCCAGATAGGCCTGGGTGCGTTCGAGTTCTTCGCCCAGGGTGGAGATGGCCCCGTCGGCGCTGGGCAGCGAGCTACGCAGGTACTGGATCAGGTGCCCGATCATGATCTCCGCGCGCGGCGGGTCGGTGCGTGCCAGCACCTGTGCGCTGGCCAGTGTGTTGTAGAGAAAGTGCGGCTCGACCTGGGCATGCAGCAAGTTCAGGCGGGCCACGGCCAATTCCTTTTCCATCACCGATTGCTCGGCCGCGGCCTGCTCGTCGCGACGCTGCTCGCCGACCCGGCGCACCACCGCGCGGTTGATCGCCTCGGCATTCTCGAAATTGCTGCCTTCGTCCACCGCGAACAGGTCCACCCAGGCGCTGGCGTCGGGCTCGCACAACACGGTGACGCTGCTGGTGCCCTGCCCTGGCGCGATCGTCACCAGCACCTGGTTGCGCTTGATCGCAAAACGCGCGAACAGGTTCCAGCGCGAAGGTTGACGTCCTTCATACGGGTCGATGCGGCGCACCTTGGCGCGGATCAGCAGGCTGCCGGGCGCGCATTCGATGTCCTGCACGCGCGGCAGCGCGCGCACCGCCTCTTCGACCACGGCGAAGCTGGCCTGCACCTCCAGCGGCACCTCGATCTGGCGGCGCTGGCGGGTCGACAGGGTGTCGTGATCCAGCCGCCCGGCGATCAGGCGCACCCGTCGCACATGGGTGATCGCACTCATCAAGGCCAGCGTCAGCAGCACCACGCAGATCAGCACGAAGAACGCGCCGGTGGAGCCGAACAGCTGCGCCCACATGATCCCGGCCACCACCAATGCCGCAGCCCAGGCGAACACGATACGTACGATCAGGAAGACGCTGGCAGACACGGGTGGGAGCTCGTTGGATCGGGACGCGGCGAGCATAGCCGGCAAGCGATCGGACGAAAGCCCCGGGCGACGAATGGCTGCCAGCGCGGCCCCAATTGCCCGGATCGCGGTGCGAAACCCGGCCTGGTCGGCCGTGGCAGGTGCAGATGCGCGCGGTATGCTCGGCGTCGGTGACCTTGCGGCATCTGTCGCTGGCGCGCAGCGCGGGGCCTGGCCTGTACGGATCCTGCGCGCCGCGCGCCGCGCGTGGCCGATAGCGCAGCCGCCGTTACCCCGATCACCTTGTCCACCTCGCTCAGGAGTCGCATGCACCGTCGTCATTTCCTGCACAGCGCCGGTCTTGCGCTCGCGGCCGCTTCTACTGGGAGCTGGGCCGCCACCGGCAAGCCTGCCGCTGCGCCGTCTTCGCCACTGCCCGCCGCGCCACCGGGCGCTTCGCCCGACCAGTTCGCCGCTGCGCTGCCGCTGGCGCCGATCCGTGCGGCGGTCGATCGCATCATCGCGATCAACGGCTGCACCCGTCCGTTCCGTGCGCAGGGGCCACGGATCGAGGCCGAGCGCATCGGTCGCAAGACGGTAGTGCACAACTACGGACACGGCGGCAGCGGGTGGTCGTTGTCGTGGGGCGCGGCCGAGCACGCACTGCGGCTGGTGCGTGCCGCCGATGCGGATGCGCGCGAGCTGGCGGTGATCGGCTGCGGCGCGATCGGGCTGACCACCGCGCTGGTGGCGCAGCGCGCGGGCCTGCGCGTGCGCATCTATGCGCGCGAGCGCCTGCCGGACGTGCGCTCGTTCTATGCCACCGGCGTGTGGTCGCCGGATTCGCGCGTGTGCACCAGCGAACACGCCACCGCGGATTTCAGGACCCGCTGGGAAGAGATGGCGCGCATCGCGTTTCGCCGCTACCAGACCCTGCTGGGCCTGCCGGGCGATCCGATCGAGTGGCGCGATGGGTATGCGTTGTCGGATGTGCCGTTCGATCAACCGAGCGCATCGGCCGAAGCGCACGAGCCGGACTACCCGCCGCTGGAGCGCGAACTGCTCGATGATCTCGGCCCGCGCTCGCAACCGGTCGCGCCCGGCGGCCATCCGTTTCCGGTACCGTTCGTGCGTCGCTACAGCCAGCTGACCTTCAACCTCAGTGCGTATGCGCGGCTGTTGATGGACGACTATCTGCAGGGCGGCGGCGAGCTGTATACGCGCAGCTTCGAGCATCCGCGCCAGTTCGGCCAGTTGCGCGAAAAGATCCTGGTCAATGCCACCGGCTATGGTGCGCGGGCATTGCTTGGCGACCACAGCGTCATCCCGGTGCGCGGGCAGACAGCGCGCCTGATTCCGCAGCCGGAAGTGACCTACGGGTTGGTCTGGCGCGGCCACAATCTCAATGTTGTGCCACGCCGCGATGGTTTGCTGGTGCAGTCGCAAGGTGCCAACGATTTCAACAACCCCGATGCCACGCCGGATCACGCAGCGTCCGCAGCAGCGGTCCGCGAGCTGGCACGGTTGTTTCCCTCAGCCTGAGTCAGTTTGCCCGCGCGCTGCGATCAGGACTCGCCAAGCGAGGCCTGCAGCGCGCGGGCCAGTGCGGCATCGCCGCTGACGAGCTCGTCCCACCGCAGCACCACGCCTTTGCGTCGGCCTTTCTCGACCAGCTTCAGACCCCGCGGGTCGACGATCAAGGTATAGGCCTGTTCGCCGATCTGCAGCTCGCGGCGTAGCGGTTTGTCCAACGGCGTCATGGCGATTCCCTGGGCAAGGACGAGCCTTCAGTTGTAGCGCATCTGTCTGCAACGACGTGCATGCCCCGTCGTGCATGCCGCACGTTGCCGGTGCAATCGCTGAGCCAGCATCGACATCCGCGCAGCTGGGATCAACGTCAGCACACGCGCTTGGGTAGTGCGGGATGCGCGGCCGTGGACATGCGCACTGCACGTACGCGCCTCGGCAAGCCGGCATCGGCCTGGGTCAATGCAATGCGACGGCCACGGTTGGGCACTACCGCATCGATCGCCCGCCAATCGCCAGCGCACAGCTTGTGGCACAGGTCGTCATCGCATCGGGATCACCGCATCCACCGATTGCGCTAACACGCCGACGACTAGCTTAGCGACACGCCACACAGCCTGAGCGAGCACGACAACAACGCTGCCTTGCGGCATCGCCTGACCAGGCGATGCCATGCCGGGGTGATGACGCAGCTGGCTCGCAATCGAAGGCAAAGACGCACACACAGTGCATCGCACTGTTTTAACCACTCATCCATCCAAGGAGCCGCCCATGGCGATCAAGACAATTGAAGAGCTTTTCGTCCACGAACTGTCGGACATCTACAGTGCAGAAAAGCAGTTGACCAAATCGCTGCCGCGTCTGGCACGTGCGGCGACCGAACCCAAGCTGGTAGAAGCGTTCAAGCTGCATCTGGAAGAAACCCAAGGCCAGATCGAACGCATCGACCAGATCGTCGAACTGCTCGGCATCAAGCTCAAGCGCATCAAGTGTGCCGCGATGGAGGGTCTGGTCGAGGAAAGCCGCGAGGTGATCGACGAGATCGAAGAAGGCCCCGTGCGCGATGCGGCGCTGATCGGCGGCGCACAGAAGGTGGAGCATTACGAGATCGCCTCGTACGGCACCATCGCTGCGATTGCAAAGCAGTTGGGCTATACCGACGCGGTCAGCTTGCTGCTTTCGACCCTGGAAGAAGAAAAAGCCACAGATGAAAAGCTGACGTTGCTCGCCGAGCAGGGCGGCAATCAGAAAGCAGCCAAGGCCAGCAAAGCGGCCTGATGCATCGCGCGGGCGGCGCTGCCGCCTGCGTTTGTCCGCATCCCGCGGGCAACCCCCACCCGTAGCCAGCCTCAGGTTTCTGCGCGCATGCCGCGTTGCAGTTGTCGCCGGGCGCCAGCCAGGAAATACGATCCATGTTTATGCATAACAAGCGTCTGATGTACACCGTTCGCGTTGCCGAACCCAATCCGGATCTGGCCACGCTGATGCTCGAGCAGTTCGGCGGACCGCAAGGCGAACTTGTTGCAGCAATGCAGTATTTTACGCAGGCATTGGGCGAAGACGATCCGGGTCGCAAGGATCTGTTGTTCGATATCGCCACCGAAGAACTGAGCCACCTGGAAATCATCGGCTCCATCATCGCCATGCTCAACAAGGGCCCGAAGGCTGTGTTATCCGAAGGCATGGATGAGGCCATGGAGATGCGCTCCATGACCTAGAACAGCACCAGCCACACCCAGCAGATCCTCTACGGTGGTGGCCCGGCACTGGTCAATTCCAGCGGGGTGCCGTGGACCTCGGCCTATGTCGATTCGATCGGTTGCCCTACTTCGGATATGCGCTCCAACATCGCTGCCGAAGCACGTGCCAAGGTGGTCTACGAGCGTCTGATCACCGTCACCGACGACCCGGGCATCGTGGATGCGCTGCGCTTCTTGATGACGCGCGAAGTGGCGCATCAGAAGTCGTTCGAGAAGGCGCTGTACTCGATCGAGCCGAACTTCCCGCCTGGCAAGCTGCCGGGGGACCCGCGCTTTACCGACATCTACTACAACATGTCGCAGGGTGAAGGCGATACGGTCGGCCCGTGGAATGCCGGCGAGCAGTGGGACGTGGTGGCAGACCGTGAGCTGCAATCCGCAGTCGACGGTGGCGATGGTTCGGCCACGGTTGCGCTGGATGCGACCCAGACCGAGGCATTGGATGCAATGTCGCTGCGCCTGCTGTCCAATCCGGAACTGGATCGGGTGACCGGTGCAGACCTGGGCGCAGGCCCGGGCGCCGGCTCCACCACCGGCGACATCCAACGCTGATCTTCATCCACAGCGGTTGCTGGCACTGGCCCGGGTCGTTCGCGACCGGGGCTTTTTTATGCGCAACATGATGTGGACAGCAGGCGACAGACAGGTTGTCTCGCGGATGACCATCGCAGCGATGGCGGCGCCCGACCTGCAAAGACCACGCAGTACAGGTGGCTGGATACACGATGCCTGCGCGCGTGCGACGTATTACCGAACGCCCAAAAACACACCGGGCCGACAGGCCTGCTGTTGCCACAGCGTGCCGACGCGCCTCACATCGGTGCGGCGTGCTTGGGGCGCGCTTCGCTGGCCCACTCGGGCCGCACGCCTGCTGCGGTGGTGCAACGCTCCAGCCGCCATGGCATGAGACGACACATCGCCTCCTCGCCGCTGGTCGTCAGCCAATGCGTGGCATCGCCTTGGATGCATAACGGACGCTGGGTCGGCAGGCTGGTCGACGACGCGACCAATAGCGAAAACCCCATCTGCAGGCGGCCGCCGATATCCATGACATTGCGCAGACCCGCCGCGTACGACGCGCCACCGTCCTGACTCAACCAGGTTGCCGAGGTGGCGCCGTCTGCCGATGCACTGCAGGCAAATCCACACAGCGGGATCAGGCAGCGTTGGGTTTCCCAGATGGCCAGGTCGACGCGCCCCAGCCACTCCGGCTCCTGCGTCGTGATCGAACGCTGCTGCCCCGGAGCACGTCGGCCGAAGGTTGCGCGCTCCTCGCGTTTGCCGCCACGGTCGGCAACCAGAATGTCGGCATCGGCACCGACACCGATTTCGACCCAGGCATTGCTGGCAACGCGACCCGACAACTGAAGAATGCGCGTAATCATGTTCACTCCGCCGTACATCTTGATGACAGCAGGAGTTACGCATAATGCGCGCCAAGTTCTTGGCTCCTACGCAGCGGCGCACTGCAACGCTCTTGCATGACGGCAGTGGCATCAACGGCGCTGCGAGGTGCCAATCCGTCGCAACATCTGCACGCACGCGCAGGATTTTCCGTGAAGGGCGCGTCCGGATGCCCGGCATGTCGTACATCGACACAGCAGCGCCTGCCTGAGTGCACACAGACTGCAGGTGAGCGTGCAGTGCGCTACTGGTCGTACAGCGAGGTCAACGGCAACTGGATCTCGCATTCCAGACGTGTATCGCTGAGCTCGTAACGCGTCTGTGCGCCGTGGCTGTACGGCAAGGCGTTTTCGATCAGGCGGCGGCCGAAACCGCCCGCCTGGTCGCGATCGTTTCGCCGTTGCCGGCTGGCGCCTTCTTCGATCCACGACAGCACCAGATGTGCCGAGGCATCGTTGTTGGACACCACGTCCCAGCGAACCGACAAGGTACCGGTCTCTACCGCCAGTGCCCCATGCTTGAGCGCATTGGTGGCCAGTTCGTGCAAGGCCAGCGCCAACGTCTGCACAGTGGACTTGCGCAGCGCCACATCCGGGCCATCCACCACGATGCGCTGTTGATCGGGCTCGGCGCCGAGTGCATCCAGCTCCATGCGCAGCAGTGCGCCGATGGTGGTGGGCACGTTGTCCGACTGCGACAACAGCCCTTGCACACGCGACAATGCAGAGAGCCGGTCATCGAACCTGCCGGCGAATTCCGGCATGCTGTGGCTGGTCTGGACGGTCTGCTTGGCGACCGACTGCACCACGGTGATCAGATTGCGGGTGCGGTGCTGCAATTCGCTGACCAGCACGCGCTGCTCGTCCTGCAGACGGCGCAGATTGTCCGATTCGGTCGAGGTTCCCAGCCACTCCAGCACCTGGCCGCGCTCGTCCAGCACCGGCGCGCTGCGCGTATGGAACCAGCGGTAGCGGTCCTCGGCTGCATTGAACAGGCGGTGCTCCACATCCAGCCCGCCGGTGCGCACGCTGTCGTGCCAGGCATTCAAGGTCAGTTCGCGCTCGTCCGGATGCACCGCCTGCAGCCAGCCCAGCTCCAGGCTCTGGCCATCGCGTTGCCCGGTATACCTGGACCATTGCGGGCTGGACCAGGTCCAGCGGCCGCCGTCGAGCGAGCGCCACACCAATTGGGGGATGCCTTCCATCAAGGTGCGCAGGCGCTGCTCGCTGCTGCGCAACGCGCGCTCGGCGCGCGTCAGCGGGGTGACATCCATGAAGGTCAACACCGCCCCGCCGATGAAGTTGTTGACCGTGCGGTACGGCAGCACGCGCACCATGTAGCGCGCGCGGGTAGCGGGGTTTTCCACTTCGCGGTCCAGTACCGCCAGCGTACGGATCACCCGACGTAAATCGTCCTGCAGCTCGTCGTAGCTCACGTGCAGCTTGATGTTGCTGATCGGCCGGTGGATATCGCTTTCCACCAACGGCAGGATATCGGTGACGGCGGGGGTGAAGTTGGTGACGCACAAGTCGTTATCCAGAAACACGGTGGCGATCTGGGTGCTTTCCAGCAGGTTCTTCAGATCGCTGTTGGCATGCGCAAGTTCCTGCACGCGGTGGGCCAGCTCGCCGTTGACCGTGGTGACTTCCTCGTTGACCGACTGCAGTTCTTCCTTGGAGGTTTCCAGTTCCTCGTTGGCGCTCTGCAGTTCTTCGTTGAGCGACTGATACTCCTCGTTGGAAGACTTGAGCTCCTCGTTGGTGCTTTCCAGCTCCTCGATCATCGACTGCAGCCGCTCGCGCGTCATGCGCAGCTCGTTCTCCAATGCCCGCACGTGCGCGTTGTCGGACACCCTATCTTTCGGCGGTGCCAGCTCGGCCAGTTCGCGCGCTTCCACTTCCTGGAACAACACCACATAGCCGCGCGGCACCTCCGAATCCGAAGTCGGCTCCACGAACAGATCCACTGCCAAGGTCGCCGCATCCTCGTGCATCTGGATGCCCTTGGCCTGCACCGGCGCCATGTCCGCTTCGGCACGGCTGAGCGCGCTGCGCAACTCCAGCCGCAGGTCGCGGTGAACGAGGTTGAGCAGGTTGAGACTGGGCGCACCGCCGCCGGGACGGATGAAACGCCCGGCCTGCGAAGAGAAGTGCAGCACATCGAAATGCTCGTCCAGCACCGCATAGGCCGGTGCATAGCGATCGGCGATGCGCTCGCCGGCACGCACCAGTGCATTGCTGGCACTGCGCTGCTGGCGGGTGGCCGCCGGCGCATGGCCGTCGGGTCCGAGCGAAGACGACGGCAAGGTCGCATGCATGCGGCTGTCGGCATCGATCTTCTGGAACACGCGGAAGCTGCGCTCCACCGGTGCGAACAACTTGGCATGCCGCGAGACGTTCTCGGCGTTGCCCAGGAACAGATAGCCGCCCGGCTTGAGTGCGAAGTGAAACACCGGGATCACCCGATTCTGCAGCTCGGCATCCAGGTAGATCAGCAGATTGCGGCACGACACCAGATCCAGCCGCGAGAACGGCGGGTCCTTGACGATGCTGTGCTGCGAGAACACGCACAGCTCGCGCAGCTGCTTGCTCACCACATAGGTATCGCCTTCCTTGACGAACCAGCGCTGCAGGCGCTCCGGTCCCACATCGGCAACGATGCTGGACGCATAACGCCCTACCCGTGCGATGGCCAGGGCCCGCCCGTCGATGTCACTGGCAAAGATCTGGATGCGCGGTGCCACGTCCAGCGTCTGCGCACGCTCGCGCAACAGCATCGCCAGCGAATACGCCTCTTCGCCGGTGGAACAGCCCAGTACCCACACCCGCAGGTGGTCGCCTGGCTGCTTGCCCTGGAACAGGCGCGGAATCACCTGCTGCTCCAGAAACTCGAACTCGCGACGGTCGCGGAAGAACTGGGTCACGCCGATCAGCAGATCGTTGAACAGCAGCAGCGGCTCGTCGAAGCGGCCGCGCAGCTGCTCCAGATACTGTTCCAGCGTGTCCACCTGGACTACCTGCATGCGTCGCTGTACGCGGCGCAGAAACGTGGCGCGCTTGTACCCGTGGAAATCGTGGCCGGTGGCGTTGCGCAGGATGCTGGCGACCTGGCCGAGCTGGTCGTTTTCGCTGCCCTTGCGCACACCTACCGGCGCCGGATGACCGAAGCGGTGGTAGCGCCGCATATGCGCGGCGATGCGTGCGGCCACGCGCGGCAGCGGCAGGATGTCGTCGCTGATGGCGGCCGGGTTGCCGGCACTGCGCAGATCCATGCCGTGCAACGACGGGTCGTCTACCGCCAGTGCCAGACCGCCGCATTCCTTGATGGCGGCGGTGCCCAGGGTGCCGTCGCCATCGAAGCGGCCCATGATCAGGCCGACCACGTTGCCGTCCTGGTCGTGCGCCATCGAAACGAAGAAGCTGTCGATCAGGCCGTGATCGCTGGCTTCCTCCAACGGACGCAGCCGCAGCCGGCCTTCTTCCAGGGTCACCAGCGTCTGGCTGGGCGGCAGGTAAATGCGTCCGGGATGCAGCGTATCGCCATCCTCCGGTGCCAGCAGCAGGCTGGATTGCGGCCCGAGCAACTCGCGCAGGCGCGGCTCGTCCAGCAAATGGCGATCGCGCAGCAACAGCATGACCACCAGATTGGGCGCGCCGGCGACCGCGTCCAAAAGTTCGGCCAGGCGCGTGGCATCCAGGCCGTCGGCACCGACACCGAGAATGAACAACGGCGGTGGCGCCACGGCGTCGTGCGCAGGGGTCGCTGCCGTGTCGTCGCAGGAGGTGTCGTCGTCGGTCATTGCAGCCATCGCATCAACGGCGCCGGGCGTGAGGCGCAATCGTCAATGATGGCGCAAACCTGCCTCTACTGCTACGCGGCGTCTGCGTGATACATCCGCCTTGCGCGGACCGGTTCTGGAAGCGCCTGCTTACGCGCGGCGTTAACCGACGCGGCGCGCACTATGGCTTGCGCGTCGCCAGACAGCGCCACCGCTCTAGGAGTCCCCATGCTGGACAACCCACTCAACGGCCGTCGCATCCTCGTGGTGGAGGACGACTATCTGCTGGCCGAATCGCTCAACGATCTGTTGGTGGAGGCCGGCGTCTGTGTGCTCGGGCCGGTGGGCAACGTGCCGGAGGCGCTGACGCTGGTGACCTCCGGCCAGAGCATCGACGGTGCATTGCTCGACGTCAATGTGCGCGGCCAACCGGTGTTTCCGGTCGCCGATGCGCTGCTGGAACGCGGCGTGCCGTTCTCGTTCTGCTCGGGCTACGACCGCTACACGCTACCGCCGCGGTTTGCGCACCTGTCCTACTGCATGAAGCCGTACAACCCGCGCACGATCACCGCGCTGCTGAGCAACCAGGCCCAGGCTGCCGAGCACTACTGATCGGTGCTATCGGTTGACAGCGCATCGTCCTGGCGCAGGGCGCGCTCGTCTTCGCCGATTTGATTGAGCAACTCCACGGCCGACTGATGGGTGGTGCGCAAGGTGTCCATGGGTTTGGAGGTTTCGTTGCGCAAGGCGTACAACGCAAAGCCCATCACGTTGAGACGGTTGCGCAACTGATGCAGCAGCTCGCGCCGCCGCCTCTGGGATGCATCGCTCATTACGCGTCCTTGTCACTGAGCCGGTTGTGCAAGGTGCGTACGCTGATCCCCAACTCGCGCGCCGCCGCCTTCTTATTGAAACGCGTGCGCGCCAATGCCGCTTCGATCATGGCGTCCTCGGCCTGGCGCATGGTCCACCCTGCCGGAATCAGCAAGCCGTCTTCGTCGGCCTGCGGCACGGTGTGCACCACCTCCGGCGCGCTCAACAGATCGCCGTCCGAGCGCAGGTACAGATAGCGGATGAACGAGCGCAGTTCGCGCACGTTGCCCGGCCAAGTGTGGTACGCCAGATAGCGCAACAACGATTTGGTCGGCAGCTTGCGGGTGCCGTACTTGACGTTGAGCTCATCGATCACGCGTAGACCCAGCAGACGCGCATCGCCGCGACGCTCGCGCAGCGGCGGTACCTGGATCGGGTACTCGTTGAGCCGGTAGAACAGATCCTCGCGTAGCACGCCATGCTCGCGCTGCACACGCTGATGCGTTGCCGCAATCACGCGCGCATCCAATGGAATTTCCTCGCTGCCACCCACGCGCATGAAGCTGCGCGACTCGATCGCGCGCAGCAGATAGACCTGCAGCCGGGGCGGCATCTCGCCGATTTCATCCAGGAACAGCGTGCCGTCGGCCGCCTGCTCCAGAAATCCGGCATGCCGGCGATCGGCACCGGTGAAGCTGCCGCGCTCGTGGCCGAACAACTGACTGGCCAGCAGCTCTTCGGGAATGGCACCGCAGTTGACCGGCACAAAACGACCGTGACGGCCGGAAACCCGGTGGATCGCGCGCGCAACCAGGTCCTTGCCGGTGCCGGTTTCGCCGGTCACCAGCACATTCAGATCGGTCGGTGCCACGCGGACGATGTCCTTGCGCAACAGCACGATGCTGTCACTGTTGCCGCTGATGCCCAGATTGCCTTGCTGGGCCTCACGCAGGCCGCCGAGCACGCGTTCCAGTCGTTCGGGCGCGAACGGCTTGGTGAGGAATTCGCTGACGCCGAACTGCTGCGCGCGGCCCTGGGTTTCATAGGCGTAATCGCCCGACACCACAACGATCTGCGGCGTGTGATCCGGGTCGAGCCGTTCGATGAGATCGAAGCCACTGCCGTCGGGCAGGCCAACGTCCACCACCAACAGGTCGGGGAAGTTGCTGTCCAGCCAATGGCTGGCTTCGCCAAGGGTATAGATCCCCTTGGCACGGAAGCCGCTATCGGTGGCTAACTCAACCACCTGATCGCAGAACTCCACGTCGTCGTCGATGATGGCGCAGGAAAGACGGTCCATGAGCGCTTCTGTCCGCAATGGCTAGTACATGTTCAGTTGAGAATTGTGACGGCGACGCGAAAAACGCGCCCACACATCACCACGAGATGGCATATCGCGTTCACCGCTGCGCGGCCGTATGGTGCTCGCTCCCCCAAGTCGAGCTCGCCGTAAATGTCTGGCAGAAGTACGCATCGCGGCTGTGGTTTCCGCCAGTGCCAAGCGTCATGGTCGGGGCCGGTAAGCGCTTCGAGTGTGACCACATGCCAAGAAGTGCAGGGTATGTGAGGGACGGTGGGCAGCCTGGGCATGGGGTGCCGTCGGACTGCGCTGGAGATATCAGCTCACTTCCGGCAGGAAGCGACAACTGGGCTGCCCGCTTGAGCCGACCTCGGTCAACCGCTTGACGCGTTGCGCAAGCCCAGCTGAAAGGCCACCGGATGCGTGATGCCCACCCCCACGCGCCAGCCATGAAACACATGTGCGTGGCGTTGGCCGGCCAGCACCGTGACAGCAATGCGGGGTCTGCATGTACCAGGCGCGCACCGCGAATGCCGCCATTGCCGCGCCAAACGCGACTCAGCGCTTCTCGGAGCCGTCTGGCCGTTCGTAATCGTGTTCGGGATCGGCCTTGTTCACATTGCTGTCCTCGTCAGGCATGTCGTGGGCTTTCCGCCCCGCCTCCTCGTTGCGCCGCTCCTGCGGCGTAAACGGCTTTTGCTGGTCGTCGTCCGGGCCCCATGGCTTTTTCGGTTCGCTGCCCATCGTCGTTCTCCTGCCTGTGGTCATGACCCACGCTAGGCCGGCACGCATTGCAGAGCAGTGAACAAAGCTGTGCGATGGCGTGAAGCACCCCTCGAATGCACACGCAGCGCGTCGTCAACACACGCGCTGCCGACATCACCTAGCCCGCACGTTGACGTTTGCGGACGCACACTGTCACTCATTGTGATGCGTCACACCGTCAGGAGAGCAACATGCCCGTACCCAACTACCCACGCCCGCCGTTCAAACCGCAACAGCAGAGCTTTCCGGGGCGTACCGAAAAAATGGATCCGCGCCCGGACCACGGCGAAGACAGTTACGTCGGTCATGGGCAGCTCGCCGGCAAACGTGCGTTGATCACCGGTGGAGACAGCGGCATCGGCGCGGCGGTGGCGATCGCGTACGCCCGCGAGGGCGCCGACGTGGCGATTGCCTATCTCCCCGAGGAGCAGGAAGACGCTGCCAGGATCGGCGCATTGATCGAAAAGGCAGGCGTCAAGGCATTGCTGGTGGGCTGCGATATCAGCGACCCTGCCCAGGCTGCAGCATTGATCGAAGAGGTCGACCGCAACTTCGGCGGCCTGGATATCCTGGTCAACAACGCCGCCTATCAGAAGTATTTTCAGCGCTTCGAAGACATCACCCTGGACGAATGGCGCAAGACGTTCGATACCAATGTGCACGCCGTGTTCCACCTGGTGCAGTTGTCGGTGCCGCTGATGAGCGACGGCGGCTCCATCATCAATACTGCCTCGGTGCAATCCAAGAAACCGACGCCGAACATCCTGCCGTATGCCGCCACCAAGGGCGCGCTGGCCAATCTGACGATCGGCCTGGCAGGCGTGTTGGCCGACAGGCACATCCGCGTCAACGCGGTGCTGCCAGGCCCGATCTGGACGCCGTTCATTCCTGCCGGCATGGATGAGGAGTCGGTGGAAAACTTCGGCGGTCAGACGCCGATGGGGCGCCCCGGGCAGCCGGTGGAACTGGCATCGGCGTATGTGATGCTGGCAGCCGACACCGCCAGCTATACCTCGGGCACGTTGCTGACCATTGCCGGCGGCGCGGTCACGCTGTAACGCCACCCTGCGCTGCGCTTGTGCGCAAAACCCGCCTCGATCCAGCGCCGTGCCGATGTGCAAACCGGATGCGTGCGGGTCGATGGCAACTGTATCCGCAGCGTCGGCCAGAACAGCCTGCGCGAAGAGATTGCGGTGGTCCCGCAGGAGACCGCATCGCATCGGTAACGCAGAAAGGCCGCGTGGTCGAAGACGGCACCTGGCACAGCTACGTGGACTCACGTGGTGTATCTGAAGGCCTGTGGCAGCGCCAGGCTGCCCGATTCGAATCGCTTACACCTGGCGCGCTGTGGCAACCGCCTGGCGATCGGATTGCCTGGCATCAGTCGATGCAGACGATGCGCGGCATGCAGCACGTAGAGCGCACACGCCAATCATACCCATGACGGCAACAGGCAGCCGAAGCTGCCTGTCTGTCTGCTCGCACCACACCTCATCCAGCGTTCAACTGGCAGATTTCTGCCGATCAATGCGACTTGGTCGACTTGGCACGCAGGGACTTGGCATGCTCCAGATGCTGGGCGATGGTTTCGTGGGCACGCTGCAATTCCTTGCCCAGATCGGTCGATCCCGGCTCGCTGGCCAGCTGTGCGTCCAGCAGCGCCAGCGCCTGCTCGTGGCTGGTTATGCTGGCCTGCAGGTACTGGGTTTCGAACTCCTTCCCGTTCAGGCCTTCCAGACGCTTGCGGGTGCCGTCGGCGCGGGTGGATGCAGCCTGCGCCAGGGTGCCGCTACGGTCCGGCGCAAAACGGCTGAGATCGGTCAGTGCCGCACTGTGCGCCTCGTCCATCTTGCGGGCAAACTGTAGCGTCTCGCCCTCAAGTTCCTTCACGACCGCCAGTTGTGCAAGCGTGCGCTCCTGCTCGTTGAACACGGCCAAGGCACCAAGTGCCTGCTTGCGATCGCCGGAGATTGCCGCAACGTTACCGAGCGGATCGCCATGCGGTGGCGTGCTGCCCGCATTGCCCGGCGCGCTCAGTGTCTGCTGCTGAATGTCGCGATCGTTGCTCTTCGGGCTAGCTGCCTCACCGGCTTCGCTCTGACGACGCTGCCACGCCCGGTAAGCCACGTAACCCACCGCACCGGCGGTTACCATCTTCAAAATTCCCATTGCTGTCTCCTGGTTGATCGCATCACGCACGATCGTTGATTGTCGGGTCGCATGGTCGCCATACGCATGACCTGGGAGCGATTCAGCGCGTCATCCGAGAGTGCGAGTGCGTTGGTTATCCAGACGTGACACGCGCATCAACGCCGCGTCGCCAATCGAACGCGTCCACACGGTGCGCACATGCCGTGCTGATCGACTTAACGACGCTCCATCAACACTGCTGAGCGTTGCCGCGTACCGACGGCTTTCCGGAGACACCTATGCTTGCCCTCAACTACCACGGCTCACGCGATGTCCGGGTCGAAACCGTGCCGGACCCGATCCTGGTCGAACGCGACGATCTCATCCTGCGCGTGACGGCCACTGCCATCTGCGGCTCGGATCTGCATCTGTACCGCGGCAAGATTCCCGATCTGCGGCACGGCGATATTCTCGGCCATGAGTTCATGGGCATTGTCGAAGACGTCGGCCCCGACGTGACTGCGGTCAAGCCGGGCGACCGTGTCGTGATCCCGTTCGTGGTGGCCTGCGGGCGCTGCTTCCATTGCATGCTGCAGGAGTTCTCCGCCTGCGAGACGACCAATACCGGCAAGGGTGCAGCCCTCAATCACAAGGACATGCGACCGCCGGCGGCGCTGTTCGGCTTCAGTCATCTATACGGCGGTTTGTCCGGCGGTCAGGCCGAATACGTGCGCGTACCCAAGGCCAATGTCGGGCCGTTGGTGGTTCCTGACGCACTGCACGACGAGCAGGTGCTGTTCCTGTCCGACATTCTCCCGACCGGCTATCAGGCCGTCATCGATGCCGGAGTCAAGCAGGGCTCGACAGTGGCGATCTTCGGTGCCGGCCCAGTAGGCCTGATGGCGGCGGCATGCTGTCGCATGCTGGGCGCCGAGCGCATCTTCATGGTCGACCGGCACGCGTATCGGCTGGACTTCGCTTCCAGGGCCTACGGCGTCATTCCGATCAACTTCGATGAGGTCGACGACCCCGCCGATGTCATCGTGTCGCAAACCGATGGCCGCGGCGTGGACGCCAGCATCGAAGCAGTGGGTTTCGAGGCCGAAGGCAGCACCATCGAAACCGCACTGACCAACTTGAAGCTGGAGGGCAGCAGCGGTGTCGCAATCCGCCAGTGCATTGCGGCAACGCGTCGCTGCGGTGTGGTCAGCGTGCCGGGCGTGTATGCCGGCTTCATCCACGCGTTCATGTTCGGCGATGCCTTCGACAAGGGATTGAGCTTCAAGATGGGACAGACCCATGTGCAGAAGCACATGCCGCATCTGCTGGAATGCATCGGCAATGGCGACCTCAAGCCCAGCGCGATCATCTCGCATCGCATGCCGCTGGCCGATGCGGCGCGCGGCTATGAGCTGTTCGACAAGAAGCAGGATGATTGCCGCAAGGTGGTGTTGACGCCGTAACAGCCGGCAACGCTGCAAATGCAAACGGCGCGGTCGATGACCGCGCCGTTTGCGTTGCTGGCTCGTATGGCCTGGTCAGTCCAGCGGCTTGGCCGGCACGAACGGCGACACCGGATCGCTGGCCGGAAAGGTTTCTTCCAGCGCACCGTCCTGCAAGGCGTCCTGCTTTTCCTTCTCGCTGCGTTGGTCGGCGTGATCGTCGGCCAGATCGGGCGCGGTTGCGTGTTGATGGGCAGTGTTCATGGGATCTCCTGTCGCGTTGATGCGTACCACCCAACGCTAAGGCGGGCTGCCGACGGCACAGGTGAAAGACGTCTTCGCATCGGCACGACAAAGGCAACCGTTTATGGAAACGTCGAATGCATCCGCACGATGCGGCGAGTTGCGCGCGATGTCGCGTACGATCAGTTGACGCACCGCACGGCAACGGCCACCACGTGATCGTCGGGAGTTCTGCGCGCCGCGATTACCAGCCTGCTGCAGCCACGGCGGGGACCGGTTCACACCCCGGCATGCCCAAGGTGTATGGTGCAAGGGCGGCCGGACTCCGGTGTCGCCTTCACTCTATCTGGCCTTCTCCATCAAGAATCTCTGCGAACGCTGCGACGCCGTCTGTTGCCGGCTCACCGTCATGGTCGATCCATCCGACCGCATCCCCAACCACTTGACCAGCGTGACACCGCAAGGTTGGCACGTGATGGCGCGTGACGAGGAAGGCTGGTGCGTGGCCATCGACGCCGCGCGCATGTGTTGTTCGATCTACGACACGCGCCCGGCGATCTGCCGGCGTTTCGTCATGTCCGGGCCGTATTGCCGCGACGTGCGTGCCACCTACGACGACCAACGCCGGCGGGGCATTCCCTTGACGCTGTACAACGCATGAGGATTTCGCCATGAACAACTCCCGCCGTCAGTCGATGACCGTCAGCAATCAGCCGGGCAAGCCGCGTTTGTCCGAGCAGCGTCTGGCTGCCGATCTGGAGGCGTTCCAGCAATCCGGCGGCGCGATCGAGCGTCTGGGCGACACCCCGCTGCGTCGCGACAAGAAGCGCGGCGAGCCCGAGGCCGCCCCTGCCAAGGCAGTCAAACCTGCCGCCAAGACAACCGACGCGTCCGAAGCAGAGACAGCGACACCCGCAACGACCGACGTCGACTAAGCTGCGCATCGCAGTGGCAGCACGCCTGCGGTGTGGCTGTCGCGACTGAAGTTGGTTGATCGGTTGCGCGCTGCGTGCAGACACCGCCGCCGGCTAAAAGCACGGCGCCGGCCATCATCACCTTCGACAATGGCGGCGCACGGTGCGTAGACCGCGTTGCCAGTCATCAGGCAGTGGTGAGTTACAGCAGCTGCGCGTGCTTGGTCGCGCCAAGTCCCTGCGCCAGGGAAGCCATTTCGTTGGCCAGTGTGATCAGGTCGCCGCCGGCTTGCGCGGCGAGGGTCATGATGCGTTGATACGCGTCCCAGAAGTCCGGCCCACTGCCATAGGCATCGTGGAACCCTTGCAACTCCAGGACCATGAGATCGGACACCTGCATGTCGCAGCGATCCATTGCGGTCACCTCGTTGGGGAGTCGTCCCCGGACGGCAGACTACACGCGTTCACCTTACAAAACAGGGTCGGCCGTAAGACAGTGCAGTCGTAGCTGAATTGGTCAGAGAGGCACGCGCAGACCGGCGTGATGGCGCTCGATCGTGCCCGCTATTGCGTGGGCTGGCATGTGCGCCAGCCCGAACCTGGCGCTGCATCGCGCCAAGTCGATGCACGCCGTGCGCAACCGCTGCCGCGATCACGCACGACACCCACGCCAGGCGCCGCACTCACGCCGCATCCTGCAAGCCCTGCTGCAGGCATTCCAGCAACCGGCTCAGCTTGGGCAGCAACTGGCGCGCGCGCATCCACACCAGATGCAGCGGCAGGCCTTCGGTGTCGCACTGCGGCAGTACCGCGACCAGGCTGCCGCGTTGCAGATGCCGATCGATCAGCCAGGTCGGCAGCTGTGCGATGCCCAGCCCGGCCACCACCGCATCCACCTGCGCCTCGGCATTGCCGAACACCACCCGCGCGTCCACCGCACGCTGTTCCACCGGCCCTGCGCCATGCCGCAGCAGCCACGGGCTACTGCTGCCATCGGCCTTGCCATAGAGCACTGCATCGTGCGCCAGCAATGCAGCGATGCTGTCGGGCGTGCCGCGCTGCGCCAGGTACTGCGGAGCGGCGCAGAACACGCGTTTTTCATGGCCCAGATAGCGATGCCCCAGGCTGCCATGCCAGTGATCGGGCCCGCCGATGCGCACCGCGATATCGATGCCTTCTTCGGCCATGTCGACGAAGCGATCGGTAAACGAAATGACCGGTTGCAGGCCGGGATAACGCTGGAAGAACGGCAGCAGCACCGGCAACACCTTGTGCCGGCCAAAGCTCACCGGCAGGTCCAGCCGCAGCCGGCCGGTGGGCGCCTGGCCTTCGGCACGCAGCACGTGTTCGGCCTCCTCCAGCTCGTCGAGCACCTTGACGCAGACCCGGTAGAACGCCGCGCCGGCGTCGGTGAGCGCCAGCCGCCGGGTGGTGCGTGCGAACAGGCGCACGCCCAGGCGCGTCTCCAGGCGCGCAATGGCCTTGCCCACTGCCGAGCTGGTCAGGTTGAGCCGCTCGGCGGCAGCCGTAAAGCTGCCGGCATCGGCAGCGCTGACGAAGATATCGATGCCTTTGACGCGTTCGGATGGATGCATGGAGGCGCATTCAAGAACTGGAGTCCGCAATGTACGGAGAATACTCCCGATATACGACCTTAATTCTTTCCTATGATGACCAGCCCACACTGCGGCGCATGCCATGTCTGCTGTCGGCTCCACCCCCTCCCTCTCTTCCGGCACCGCGGCGCCGGCCGCTGCGCGCAGCGGCCTGGCGATCTTCATCCTGGCGTTTGCCGCGTTCGTGATCGTCACCACCGAGTACCTGATCGTCGGGCTGCTGCCCGGCCTTGCACGCGACATGGACATTTCCATCTCCGCCGCCGGCCAGCTGGTGACGTTGTTCGCCTTCACCGTGATGCTGTTCGGCCCGCCGCTGACTGCGTGGCTGTCGCATCTGGATCGCAAGCGCCTGTTTGTCGTGATCCTGCTGGTGTTTGCGGTCTCCAACGCGGTGGCCGCGCTGGCGCCCAATATCTGGGTGCTGGCCTTTGCCCGCTTCGTGCCGGCGCTGGCGCTGCCGGTGTTCTGGGGAACCGCCAGCGAAACCGCCGGGCAACTGGCCGGGCCGCAGCACGCCGGGCGCGCGGTGTCGCGGGTGTATCTGGGCATTTCGGCGGCGCTGTTGTTCGGCATTCCGCTGGGCACGGTGGCGGCCAACAGCATCGGCTGGCGTGGCGCGTTCTGGATCCTGGCCGCCCTGTCGCTGGCGATGGCCGCGGCGCTGGCGCTCTGGATGCCGACGGTGGCCCGCAGCGAACGGGTGAATCTGCGTCAGCAGGCCGGCATCTTCGGCGAGCGCTTCTTCCTGGCCAATGTGGCCTTGTCGGTGGTGGTCTTCACCGCCATGTTCACCGCCTACACCTATCTGGCCGACCTGCTGGAACGCAGCGTGGGCGTACCGGCGGCGAACGTGGGCTGGTGGCTGATGGGCTTCGGCGCGATCGGCCTGATCGGCAACTGGCTGGGCGGGCGGGTGGTGGATCGCTCGCCGCTGCGTGCCACGGCGGTGTTCCTGCTGCTGCTCGCGCTGGGCATGGCCTTGTGCGTGCCGGTGGCCAAGACCGGCGTGCCGCTCTATCTGACCCTGGCGGTCTGGGGCATCGCCTACACCGCGCTGTTTCCGATCAGCCAGGTGCGGGTGATGAACTCGGTGACCCACTCGCAGGCGCTGGCCGGCACCACCAATGTGTCGGCGGCCAATGCCGGCATCGGCATCGGCGCCATCATCGGCGGGCTGGTGATTCCGGCCTGGGGGCTGGGCAGCATCGGCTATGTGGCCGCGGCGGTGGCGCTGCTGGGCGTGGTGCTGATTCCCTTGGTACATCGCGCCCGAGGTTGAGATGTCGCGTTGCGGGCCAGGCATATCCGGCCCGCAGCGTTGGTCGCGCTCGCTGTGCATGATCACGGGAGCGCGCTAGCCAGATACCGCTACGGATGGACGTGCTCTTTGGGCGCTGCGCCCGCTGGATCGCAGCGCTGCACGCTGCAATCGCGCGCACGCCCCCACACCAGGCCGGCTGAATGCCGCCAGGGCCGGCCTGCTTCGCAGGCCCGCAGCTGCCCATGCAAAGCGCCGAACGGCGCAGCTTCCCGTGTAAAATGCGCGGTCTTTGACCGGAACAATGGCGAAAGCTTCTCCACGGGCGCCCCTGTCGGGCCCGGCGTTCATTCGCCTGCTTGCTCGCCTCACCGATGCCCACGTTGCCCAGTCCAACCATGCGCTCGCCGACCGGCTCAGCCAATGGATCGACTGGACGCGCGCGGTCGCCGTGTCCAAGGCGCTGGATGGCAAGCTGCCGGAGATCGACGCGCTGCCCGAGACGCGCAGACTCGACACCGAGGCCTGCGCCCGTGTGCGCACGGGACTGGCGACCAGCAGCGTGGTCGAGCTGGATGCCGTGGTCGTGCGCGTGCGTCGCGATGCGCGCAGCGCCACCGCTGCCGACAGCGACGCAGCGGCAGCGGTGCCTGCGCTCGACTACGCCCCGTTCCGCCAGCACTACCTGGCAATGCAACGCGCGATGCGCACCGCCACCGGCGACCTGCGTGGCCGCCTGCGCGACATGCTGGCCCTGGAGTCCGGCGAAATGGCGCGGCTGGCCGAGGTGGATGCGGTGATGGAGCTGACCTTGAGCCCGCGCGAGCAGACCCTGCTGAATCATGTGCCGAACCTGCTCGGCGCGCATTTCGAGCGGCTGCGCGATGCCGCGCAGCCGCAAAACCCGGCACCCGACGGCGAGGCCGCGCCACGCGCGGTTTTCGACGGCTGGCTGGATGTGTTTCGCAAAGACATGCAGAGCGTGTTGCTCGCCGAACTGGATGTCCGTTTTCACCCGATCGAAGGCCTGCTCGCAGCGCTTCGTACCCGCTAACTGGGACCCCATGTTCAGAACTCTCGTCCACCTGTGTGTGTTTGTCGTCGGCCTGTTGGCGGTTTGCTGGGTCGGCATCGGTTATCTGGGCTCCAATCCGCTCGGCGCCTGCGTCGCGGCGGTGATTGGCGCCTGTTATGTGGCCGGCGCGCTGGAGCTGTATCGCTACCGCCAGGCCAGCGCGACGCTGGACGATGCCGTTGCCGCGTTGACCACCGCGCCATCTGCATTGGGCGAATGGCTGGAGCGCCTGCATCCGAGTCTGCGCAATGCGGTGCGCCTGCGCATCAAGGGCGAGCGCGTGGCGTTGCCGGCACCGGTGCTGACGCCGTATCTGGTCGGCCTGCTGGTGCTGCTGGGCATGCTCGGCACCCTGCTCGGCATGATGGCCACGCTCAAGGGCACCGGCTTCGCATTGCAGAGCGCCACCGACCTGCAGGCCATTCGCGGCTCGCTGGCCGCGCCGGTGGAAGGCCTGGCGTTTGCGTTCGGCACCTCGATCGCCGGCGTTGCGACCTCCGCGATGCTGGGACTGTTGTCGGCGCTGTGCCGGCGCGAGCGGCTGCAGGCGGTGCAGCGGCTGGACCTGAAGATCGCCTCCGAGCTGCATCCGCACTCGGACGCGCATCAGCGTGGCGAAGTGTTCAAGTTGCAGCAGCAGCAAAGCGCGCTGATGCCGACGCTGATCGATCGCCTGCAGACGCTGATGCGCAGCATCGAGCAGCAGAGCATCGCCGCCGATGAACGCCTGGCCGCGCAGCAGGCCGAGTTCCACGCCAGAAGCGAAGCGGCCTATGCGCGCCTGGCCACGGCGATGGAGCAATCGCTGCAGAGCGGCGTGGCAGAAAGCGCACGCGCGGTGGGCGCGGCCTTGCAGCCGGCGATGGAAGCGACCATGACCAGCATCGCGCGCGACACCTCCGCCCTGCACGAGCGCCTCACCCACGCCGTCCAGCAGCAATTGGACGGCATCACCAGCGGCTTCCAGCACAGCGCCAGCGCCGCGGCCGCGCACTGGAGCAGCGCGCTCGCCGCGCAGGAACGCGCGCAGCAAGCGCTCGACACACGGCTGCAGACCACGCTGGAGCAGATCGCACAGCAGACCACTGCCGTGCAGGACGGTGTCGGCACCGCCGTGCAGCAGCAGTTGCACGCGCTCAACGACGGCTTCCAGCACAGTGCACAGACGGCCGCCGAGCACTGGCAGGCCGTGCTGGCCGCGCAGGAACGTGCGCAGCACGCGTTGACCGAGCAGTTGCAGGCCACGCTCACGCAGATCGATCAGCGCAGCATCGCGGTGCAGGACGGCGTGACCCACGCGGTGCAGCAGCAGTTGACCGCGCTCAATGACGGGTTCGAGCGCAGCAACGCCGCCACGGGCGAGCACTGGGCGGCAGTGCTCGCCGAGCAGCAGCGCGCAGGCGCGGCGTTGAACGCGCAGTTGCAGGCCACGCTTGCACAGCTCGCCCAGCAGAGCACCGCGCTGCAGGATGGCGTGCACCAGGCCGTGCAGCAGCAACTCGACGGACTGAGCAGCGGCTTCGAAAGCAGCACCGCCGCAGCCGCCGCCACCTGGACCGCGGCGGTGGCCGAACAGCAACGCGCAAACCACGCGCTGACAAAGGAGTGGCAGGGCACGCTGACCCAGTTCGCCAGCACCTTCGACGCACGCTCCAGCGCCCTGGTCGATGCGGTATCCAGGCGCATGGATCAGTCCAGCAGCGAGACCGCCAGCGCCTGGAGCGCCGCGCTGGTGCAGCAACAGGACGCCAGCGCCGCATTGGCCGCCCAGCACCAGAGCGCACTGGCTGCCGCCACCGCCAGCTTCGACGCGCATGCCGCTGCCCTGGTGGGCACCCTGCAGCAATCGCACACCGAGCTGCAGGCCGCACTGGAAGCCCGCGACACCCAGCGCCTGGCGCTGTGGAGCGAGCGCTTCAGCGCGATGAGCGCAGACCTGAGCACGCAGTGGGAACGCACCGGCGAGCGCGTCACCCAGCAGCAGCAGGCGATCTGCGACACCCTGGCCAGCACCGCCAGCGAGCTGTCCACGCAGGCGCAGGCACAGGCCAGTGCCACCATCAGCGAAGTGGCGCGCCTGATGCAGGTCGCCTCCGAAGCGCCCAAGGCGGCCGCCGATGTGGTGGCCGAGCTGCGCCAGAACCTGTCCGAGAGCATGGTGCGCGACACCGCCATGCTGGAAGAACGCAGCAGGCTGCTCGCCACCCTGGACACCTTGCTCAACGCGGTCAACCACGCCTCCACCGAACAACGCGCAGCGGTCGATGCGCTGGTCACCACCTCGGCCGACCTGCTGCAACGCGTGGGCACCCAGCTCACCGAGCAGATCGGCAGCGAGACCGGCAAGCTCGGCGCGGTGGCCGCGCATGTCAGCGGCAGCGCGGTGGAAGTGGCCAGCCTGGGCGAAGCCTTCGGCGTGGCGGTGCAGCTGTTCAGCGGCTCCACCAGCGAGCTCAACGAGCGCCTGCAGCATGTCGCCAGCGCACTGGATGCCTCGCTGGCCCGCAGCGACGACCAACTGGCGTACTACGTGGCGCAGGCGCGCGAGGTGGTCGACCTCAGCATGCTGTCGCAGAAGCAGATCATCGAAGAACTGCGCCAGCTCGATCGCGGCCGCGGCGATGCCGGTGAGGCCGCTGCCGGCGAGGCCAGCGCGGCATGAGCGACGAGATCGACATCGACGGCGAATCGGGCACACCGATCTGGGCCGCCTTCGGCGACCTGATGTCGGTGCTGCTGGGCGCGTTCGTGCTGATTCTGGTCGGTGTGATCGGTGTGCAGCTGCAGCTGTCCAGCCGCCTGGACGAAGAGGTCAAACAGCGTCAGGCCGAAGCGCAGCGCCGCAAGACGCTGGAGCAGGCACTGGCAGCGCCGCTGGCCGCCGGCCGCGTGACCCTGGTCGACGGGCGCATCGGCATCCGCGGCAATGTGTTGTTCGCCTTCAATTCCGACCAGCTGCAGCCGGAAGGCCGCGAGGTGCTGAAGACGCTGGCCGCGCCGCTGACCGAATACCTGGCGGCACGCGAGGAGATCCTGATGGTCAGCGGCTTCACCGACGACCGCCCGGTGCTGGGCGGCAACCGGCGCTACGCCGACAACTGGGAACTGTCGGCCCAACGCGCACTCACGGTGACGCGTGCATTGATCGCCGACGGCGTGCCGGCCGCATTGGTGTTCGCCGCAGCCTTCGGCTCGCAACAGCCGGTGGATTCCAATGCCGATGAAGCACGCCGCGCCAGGAACCGCCGTGTGGAGATCGCACCGATTGCGCGCCCCTCCACCTCGCGTGCCTCTTCTGCCTCCAATCCGACAGCGGCCGCAGGCACGCGATGAGCACACAGGCGCCATCCGCGCACACGCGTCTGCAGCGCTGGCGCAGCCAGGGGGCCGACCAGCTGGACCCGGTGCGTTTCCATCTGATGGAAACCCTGGCCGCGCGTGCAGGTACGCAGGCCGAGCCAGTGCGCGAGGTGCTGGAAGAAAAGCTGGGCAAGCTGGTCGATGCGTATGCGGCAACGGTGAAGCAAGCCGCACGCCGCCGTGTCGCCAGCGCCGCCACACAGCCGTCGCAACGCAGCGCGCTGGGCGCACTGGCCGAGCGGATGGCAGGCCATGCGGCGTTGATGGAAGTGGACAGCAGAAAGACCGCCAGCGCCGATGCCACGCAGTTCCCCGAGCTGCCGGCGCTGGAGGATTTCCGCCGCACCTGGACCACGGTGCGCACCGCCAGCCAGGTGCGGCAGTCGCTGCAGGATGCCCCCAAGGATGCCGGCCCGCTCAATTCCAGCGTGCTGGTGCATCGCTGCATCAGCCTGATGCGCGAGTGCTCACCCGGTTATCTGCAGCACTTCCTGGGCTATGTCGATGCGCTGTCGTGGCTGGAACAGCTGCACAGCGGTGGCGCGTTGGCCAGCGAGGATGCCGCGCCGGTGGCGCCGGGCAAGAAGCGCAGCAAGCGTCCGTCCACACGGCGCAGCTAGCGCGACCAGTCAGTCGCGCTGCACTGCACACACACGGCCGCTGGCTGAAACTGGTTTGACCCACGCGCCCGGCACAACACCGCCAATCAGCTGTCCGGTCGGCGCTCGCATCCGCCGACCAGCGCAGGCGTGGTCCATCAAGCACGCATGGTCGGACATCGCCAGCCGGTATCGATCACATGCGGGCGCTGATCAAAAGCGCAGCCGCACGCCTACCGTCCAGCTGCGCGGCGCGCCCGGATACACCCACTGCTCGCTGTAGGAGAACGCGGCGTAGCGGCGGTCGGTGAAGTTCTCGACCTTGGCATACAGGCGCAGCTGCTCGCTCAGATCGTAATGCCCGACCAGGCGCCACACCGTGTACGCAGGCAGCACGAAGTCGGTATTGCTATCCACCGAGCCCAGCCGCTCGCCGGTATGCGACACGCCCACGCCCACTGCCGCACTGCGCTTGCCGGTCAACGGCTGCGCGTAGTTGACGAAGGCGTTGCCGCTGAAACGCGGCACGTTCGGAAAACGGCGACCCTCGGCCAGGCCGGTACCGGCGGCGGCTTCACTGCTGCGCGTGACCTGCGAGTCGGTATAGGCCAGGCCCACCGAAGCGGCCAGGCGCGGGGTCAGCCGCCCGAGCAGATCCAGCTCCAAACCCTGGCTGCGCATCTGGCCCACCGGCAGCGAAAAGCTGGTGTCGGCCGGATCCAGGCTCAGCACGTTCTTCTTGTCGATGCGGAACGCGGCCAGCGTCGCTTCCAGGCCATCGCCGGGCTGCACGTACTTCAAGCCGGTTTCCAGCGAGCGGCTCTTCTCCGGCGCAAAACTCTGCCCGTCCGCACCCACGCCGCTGTTGGGACGGAAGCCCGCCGCAGCGCTGGCATACAGCGACAGCGCAGCGTCGACATGGAAGATCACGCCCGCACGCGGGCTGACCACGCCATCGGAGGCGCGCTGCGTGGCGCCGCGCAGCCGGTTGTCGAGATCCTGCTGGTAGTGGTCGTAGCGCAGGCCGAGCAAGGCCTTCCAGCGCGCACCAAGATCGAGCTGATCCTGCGCATAGATGCCCCACACCTGCTGGCGTTCTTCGGTATCGGTGATGGTGGCCAGCCGCCCCGGCTGCGCAACGCCGTACTGCGGCGCGAGCACGTCGATGCTGTACGGCGTGGCCGCAGAGCGTGCGCGCTGCTGGAAACGGCTGTCGTCGAAGCGATTGCCATCCACGCCGAACAACACGTTGTGGGTGACGCTGCCGGCCTGCAAGCTGCCGAGCAGTTCCGCACGCGCGGCGATATCGCGGCCCTGGTAATCGCGGTAGCGGCGCTCGCGGCGCAGCGTGCGCGCGTCGGCCTGCAGTGTCCACGGCTCGGTGGAAAAACCGCGCATGCCGCTGTCGCGATAGGTCGCCCCACCCTGCAGCGACCAGGTCTGGTTCACGCCATGCACCACGAATACCTGGTGTCCGGTGGAATGCAGATCGATATCGCCATCGCGCGGCTCGCCCAGAAAACGCCCGGCCGGCAGCCGATTGGCATCGCCATCGATGGCGGTGACGCCGCGATCGAACGGCGCATGGATGCGCACGAATTCCAGCTCGTAGGACACCGTGGTATCGGGCGTGGGCATCCACAGCAGCGAGGGCGCCAGCAGCGTGTTGTCGCTGTCGACGGTGTCGCGGAAGCTGTGCTGATCCTTGTGCATGACATTCAGCCGATAGGCCAGGTTGTCGCCCAGCGGGCCGGTGCTGTCGACCGCAGCGCGATAACTGTCGAAGCGCCCCGCCGACAGATCCACGCTGTGCTGCGGCTGGAACAAGGGCTTCTTGGTGACGATATTGACCGCTCCGCCCGGCTCGCCGCGCCCGTACAACGCCGAGGCCGGGCCCTTGATCACTTCGATGCTCTGCGTATTGGCCGCATCGCGCAGGCCGTTGTAGCCGCGGCTGGCATTGAAGCCGTTGACCATGTAGTCCGAGCTGAAATTCGGGTCGCCGGTGAAGCCGCGCATCGAATAGCTGTCCCACAGCCCACCCAGGTTGTTGGCCTTGGTGATGCCGCTGGCCATCTCCAGCGCGCCGGCCAGATCGTTGACGCCGGCGTCCTCCAGCAGGGTCTGGTCCAGCACGCGCGCACTGATCGGCAGATCGCGCAGCGGCGCATCGGTCTTGGTGGCACCGGTCACGCTCAATGCGCGGTACGGCGTGTACTGGCTGCGCACCTGCACCGCATCCAGATCGCGCGCCTGCGGCTCGGCGGCCTCGGCAAGGGGGCTGACGCCTGCGCAGCTCAGTGCACCGAGCAAAGGCAGCGTGTTGGACAGACGGCGGCGCGGCGTGGACACAGACATCGGGCAGGACTCCTGAAACACCCGGGCGCGCTGGGCCCGGGTCGCAAGTGAGACAACGAAGGTGAGGGGTGACAGGCAGCTGCCGCTATGACGCAGGATCGGCGCTTGCATCGAAACGTGGCGCGCGCCCGAAGTCCGCGCGCGTAAATGGGCGGTCGCGGAACAGATAGCCGTAATAGAACGTCCGCAGCGCCTGGTGATAGGCGCGGATGCGGTCCTGGTACGCCAACTGCGCTTGCAGATCGGTACCCGCCAGGCGCGTCAACGCGGCCTGCAATGCAACCGGCGGCAACACGCCGGCAACACGCTGCGCCAGCGCTTCGCGTCGCTGCAAGCCGTGGCGATAGGCCGCGACCTGCGGGGCCACCTGTTGATCGCCGTTTTCGTGGAAGGCGAAATACCACTTGTAATGGAACGCGCCGGTCAGCGGCGCCGAGTCCGCCCACTGCGGGTTCTGCGCGTAGAAGGCCCGCATGGTGTCCTGGCGCGGAATATCCCAGGCATGGTTGACCGCTTCGCGCTGCAGCCGCGCGATCTCGCTGCCTTGATTGACCGGCACGGCCTGATTGATCGCCACATGCGCCAACGCCGGTGCGACCAGCGCCAGCACCACCCAGCAGCTTGCCAGGGCGGTGGCATGCGCGGCCGGGCGCCACTGGAGGCGCCCGACCAGCACAGACAGCAGCACCCAGAACAGCAGATAGATGCAGGTCAGTGCCAACACCGCGAGTTGTTGCAGCAGCGGCACCGCATTGAGGGTTGCGGCAATGACAAACGGCACCCCCAGGCACACCAGCACGGCAGCTGTACGCACCGCCACGCGCCGCACCAGCAACGCGGTACCCGCGCCCGGCAGCGCGGCCAGCATGCGCGCGCGCCCGGCCTCGCGCTCGCCCGAACGCAGATCGAACAGCAGCGCGATCACGAACAACGGCAACAGGAACACCAGCACGAAGGCGTAGTCGAAGCGCCCGGCCAGTGCAAGCTGCGGGTTGTAGCTGTCGCCATCGTGGATCTGCGCTTCCAGGCCCAGCGCGCGGACACGCAAAATGTACGGCGAGACATCGCGCATGCCCACCGCGGCAAATGCCAGTGGCGTGGGCAGGTCCCAGGTCGGATGGAAGCTGTAGTAGGCCGCGCTGCCGGCATCGTTGGAGCGCGCCACATAGTCTTGCACCGCTGCGATGTCCTCCTGCTGCAGCACTGCAATACGCGCGATGTTGGCGCGTTGCGCAGCGATGACGTGCTGGCCAGAGAGCAGGCTGCACACCGTCAACACCGCCAGCAACAGCAAGCCGGCCAGCGCGGCGCGTGCGCGCAGCAACAGCAGCAGTTCGTATTTCCACAGCAGCATCAGCGCGCCACTCCCACACGCCGGCCGGCCACCACCAGCATGCACAGCGCCGCCAGCAGCCAGGCACCGACCAGGCCGAGCGCCGCGCCTGCGGCGCGCAGCACCTCGGTGGTGGCAGGCGGCTGGAATGCGAACACCGGAATCTCGTGCCAATGCGCGGAAGAGATGCGCTTGCGTTGGTCGGCACCGGCATCCTGCGCGGTGTCGTCGGCCATGCTCACCGCATCGGCCTGCAGCTGGTTGAGCTGCTGCACCAGCGCGTAGCGGTAACGCTCGGCCTGCGCGAGAAACCGCTCGTGCGCACGCAGGTCGGTTTCCGCCAGCGTCATCGACAGCTCGCGCAGCGCAACCGTGGGGCTCACCAGGGCGAACGTGCGCACCAGCAGATTCTGTTGCTGCTGGATGGCCGAATCGCGCGCGGCATAGCGCTCGAACAGGCTTGAGGTGAGCCGCTCGCCTTCCAGCGCCAGCAGGCCCTTGTAGTTCACCGGCAGCTCTTCCACCCGCTGCACGCCATAGCGCGCCAGCGTCTGCTGCTTGAACTGCGCAAAGTGCGGGTCATCCGGGTTGTGGCTGTCGCCGAGCGTGCGCAGGTCGCGCTGGATCGCCACATCGGTTTCCAGCCGCGTCGGCAGGCGATACGCCGCACTGGCCACATCCGGCGCCACGCGCGGCACCAGCAGGGCCAGCCACACCCACACCGCCAGCGACACCAGCAACGCATCGCGGCCGCGCCGGCACAGCATCGACACCGACAGCACCAGCGCGCACCACACCAGCAGATACACCGCATACGCCAGCACCAGCAGCGCGACCCGCAGCGCCTGACCCGGCAACGAGGCGATCGGCAGCAACCCGACCAGGGCCGGCAACAGGCAGGCAGCAGCCACCACCGCGAGCGCGAGATATTTGCCGCCGAACAATTGCCCACGCGTGGCACCCTGCAGCAACAGCGCGCGCAGGGTGCCGGTTTCCTGCTCGCGCGCCACCGCGCCATAGCCGAGAAATACCAGCATCAGCGGCGCCAGCACCTGCAACACGAACGCGGGGGTGAGCTGGCCGAAACGCACCAGCAGCGAGCTCTGACGCACATCGCCGAAGTTGGCGGTGTTCTGGCGATGGCCTTCCAGAAACATGCTGTTGCCGGTGAACGCGTCCACGCCGGCATCGAAGGCGGCCAACGCCGGCAACGGGCGATAGATGAAATGGCCGTAGTGCACCACCCGATGCGGGTGGCGGTCCGGCTGCGCTGCGAAGGCCTGCTGCGCGGCCAGTTGCTGGCGCGCGCGGAACTCGGCCACGTCGCGCTGATGGTGCGCAGCGGTCAATGCCGCCACCAGCGTGAGCAGCATCAGCAGCACCACGCCGATGGCAGCGGAACGGTTGCGCGCCATGAAACGCAGTTCTTCGCGCGCGACCAACAGCACAGGACTCATGCAGCCCGATCCTGCTCACGCGCAAAACGCGCATGCAGGGTGCGTACGTCGAAGCCGCTGTCGCCGGCACCGATGTCTTCGGCAATGCGCCCGTGTTCCAGGAACCCGATCCGGTCGGCGACATCCACTGCACCGAGCAGGTCGTGGGTGACCATCAGCACCGCACCACCGCGCTCGCGCACGCTGCTCACCAGCCGGTTGAAGTCGGCGATGGCGCGCGGGTCCAGGCCGGAGGTGGGCTCGTCCAGCAGCAGCACCGGCACCTGGCGCAGCGTGGCCACCGCAATCGCCACCTTCTGGCGCATGCCCTTGGAAAACCCCGCCAGCCGCTGACGCCAGGCCTCACGCTGCAGACCGGCAGCGGCCAGCGCCTGGCCGATCTCGGCCTGGCCGCGGCGCTGGCCGGCCAGCGCGAGCAGGTAGTCGGCATTTTCCAGCGCGCTCAGGTGCTCGTAGAGCGCGACGTTTTCCGGCAGATAGGCCAGCCGCGCACGCGCGGCGCCAGGGTCGGCGACCGGGTCGATGCCATCGATCCGCAGGCTGCCGGAGGTGGGTTTGACGAAGCCGAGCAAGCTGGAAAGCGTGGAGGACTTGCCGGCGCCATTGCCGCCCAGCAAGGCGTAGACACTGCCGGGGGCGACCTGCAGATCCAGCCCCTGCAGCACGGCACGGCCGCGGTAGGCCACATGCAGGTTGCTGATCGAGATCGCGGGGGTGGCTGTGGGACTGGAAAGCATGACAAGGCGACGGGTCAACGAAATGATACGTTATCACATTTCGATAGGTGCTTGAGTCGGACGGCCTCTCGAGCGCGCCAACCGACTATCAGCGAACGCGCTGCGTCCTGCCTTTGGCGACACCTATATCCGAGATGCCGCGAAAACACGCAGGCTCCGCAGCGCCTGCAATCGGCACGTCCCGCTGGTAATCGCCCGCTTCGTGAAGCCGGAGGTCGCGTGCAGCGGACGTGCGACGGTGGCCGCCGAGGTCCCGGCCTTCTTCAGGTGGCCCGACTCAAATGTTACTGTATTACGCAAATGCCCTGCTGTTAGCTGTAGCGCCGGAGGCAGCGAACTCCCCGCACCGCGCAACCTGCGCGTAGGGAATGACCAGATCCCGACGCATGCAACCTGCTGCAATGCGTCGATGCGGCGTGGCACCTTTCAAAGGCCGCCGCCGCTGCCGATGCGGCCATCCGGGATCAGCAGCCCTGCCACGTCCTCCCCTCAATCGAGCTCCCGTACCTCCCCCATGACTTTCGATACGCGCCCCTCCGCCCCGCACGCTTCGCACCTGCCCGAACGCGCTGCCGATAACGCCATAGCCGAGATCACGGCACGCAACACCGCGCGCGCAGCCGCCGGCCTGCTCGCCGCAACCCTGTTCAGCGCCGCACAGGTCAGTGCGCAATCCATCGATACCAGCGCGCCGCTGCCGCCGGTACGCGCCTGGCATGGGGCCAGCGAGGCGTTGATCGTCAGACCGGACGATCCGTGGAGTACGCCGGTGGAGCGCGGCGATTTCGCCAGCACGCCCAGCTATGACGAGACGCGCGCGTGGCTGGAACGCCTGGTCGCCGCCTCGCCGCTGCTGTCGCTGGACGTGTTCGGCAAGAGCAGCGAGGGCCGCGACCTGCTGCTGGTCCGCGCGCACAAGGGCGCGCCCGGCAAGCCGGTGGTGCTGGTGCAGGCCGGCATCCACGCCGGCGAGATCGATGGCAAGGATGCCGGCCTGATGCTGCTGCGCGATATCGCGCAACGCGGCAAGGACCACCTGCTCGACCAGGTGGATCTGGTGTTCGTGCCGATCTTCAATGCCGACGGTCACGAGCAACGCGGCCCGCTGATCGGCGCCGCATTGCGCGGCCCGCAGCAGATGGGCTGGAATACCACCACGCGCGGCATCAATCTCAACCGCGACTACCTCATCCTGGAAGCGCCGGAAACGCGCGCGATGGTCGCGTTGCTGCATCGCCTGGATCCGGCGCTGTATATCGACCTGCATGTCAGCGGTGGGCTGGATCACCAGTACGACATCACCTTTACCTTCGCCGGTTGGGGCACCTATGCGCGCTCGCGCGCCACTGCCGACTGGCTCCAGCAACGCTTTACGCCGGCGGTGAACACCGCATTGCGCAAACAGGGCCACGAACCGGCCATCTACCCGAGCCTGATCGACGAGGACGAGCCGCGCTCGGGCCTGCGTCACGCCCCGGAAGGCCCGCGCTATTCCACCGGGTATGGCGACTTCGCCGGCATCCCTACCGTGCTGGTGGAGAACCATCGCTTGAAGTCCTACCGGCAGCGCGTGCTGGGCGACTATGTCCTGCTGGAAGCAGCACTGCGCGTGGTTGCCCGCGATGCAAAAAACATCGATGCGGCCAAGCGCGCCGATCGCGCCGCACGCCCGCAGGAACTGATGGTGGCCTGGGAACGCCTGCAACAGCCGATTGCCCAGGTACCGTTCAAGGGCGTGAGCTACACCCGCGCCTTTTCGCCGGTGTCCGGGCGGCAGGAACTGCGCTGGGAAGGCCGCGACGAAACCTGGACCATGCCGGTGATCGGCTATCGCCAGACCCAGGCGGTACGCTATCCGCTGGCCTGGTGGATCCCGCCCGGCAACGACGATGTGGTGGAACTGCTCAAGGCGCACGGCATCCGCTACGAACGCCTGCAGCAGCCGCGCCAGATCAGGGTGCAGCAGATCCGCGTGGTGAAACAGGCCGGCGCCCAGACAGCGCAGGCCGACGAAGCGGACGAAGCCTTCGCCGCCGGCAGCGTCCGCGTGCCTGCCGATCAACCGATGCGCATGCTGGCGGCCGCGTTGCTGGAGCCGCAGAGCAGCGACTCGTTGCTGGCCAGCGGACATTTCCGCAATGCCGGCAGCCCCGACAGCGGCTTGTACGGCGCCGAACTGGTGGACTTCAGCGAGCGCGTGCTGCGCAGCGACGCCGCCCTGCGCGCCGCCTTCGAACGCAAGCTCGCAGACGATGCCGCATTCCGCGCCGATGGCGATGCGCGGCTGCAATGGATCTATGCGCGCTCGCCGTATGCGGCGATCAACGGCTGGCGTTATCCGGTGCGGCGTCAGCTGGCGGACTGACCCGCACAGTGCCGATTCCACGCTATGGGATCGGCACTGCAGCTCGGAGGTCTGTCGCATCGCACAGCGCATAAGACAAGCCGCATCGGCACGCACGTTTGTGTGACTGTTGGCAGGCAGGGCGCCAGCTTCATCGCCGCAGTGAGCGATCCATCACCTGTGCGGGCCTTGAACCCTGCGCCCTAACCCGCCGTCACCGCAGTGGGCGTGACCTGGCTGGCCGGCTTCCGGTTCGGGATCAAGGTGGTGGTCGAAACTGCCGGCGCGGCAGCAGTAACCGTTTCCAGTACCTGCCGGTCGTGTATCTCCTCGCGTGTGCATGCACCCGGACCAAATCTCCGATGGCCGCATCGCACTGGCGATAAGCAACTAGTACGCCCGCTCGAAGTAACAAAAAAAAACGCCACGCCTGGCTCGCCAGTGCGTGGCGTTTTTTTGCGTGCGCACTCAGAGCAGAGGCAGTGATATCCACTTTGACCTAGAAAATGGGGCTTTTTCCCTTCCGTCCTCCCTCACCTGTCGCGCTGGTAATCGGCAGGCCACCGATGCGGACGCTTATGTCCGCAGATACTCATGCCAGCTGTTTCAAACACGTAGAACGCGCGTCTCGATAGGGCAAAACTATCGTCAATCTTTCTTTAGCGCTTCGGCTTCTTAACTTAATTCCAGATTGTAAAAATCCCGCTAAAGCAACGATGCAGACGGCCGCTACCGCAATCCAGGGCGTTGCGACGCTCACTCACGTTCTGCCCGCGCGCCACTCATGGCGCAGCGTCCATCACCCATTCCGCAGAGATTTCAATGAAACTGACCGTCAAGCTTCTCAGTGGCGCCATCGCCCTGGCGTCGTCGACCTGCGCCTACGCGCAGCAGGACTCGATGTTCTCCTTCAGCGGCTTCGGCACGCTGGGCGTGGTGCATTCGACCGAGGATCAGGCCGACTTCACGCCCGACATCCAGACCGTGGAAGGTGCCGGTGCCAGCCACTC
Source organism: Xanthomonas sp. CFBP 8152 (assembly GCF_014199025.1). NCBI lineage: Bacteria > Pseudomonadati > Pseudomonadota > Gammaproteobacteria > Lysobacterales > Lysobacteraceae > Xanthomonas > Xanthomonas sp. CFBP 8152. Next base: position 159,278 of record NZ_JACHNO010000001.1, on the reverse strand, counting down.
CACCTCGGCACGTCCGGACTCGCGTATCGCCGGCCAGGTCAATGCCAACTTCACCGACAAGTTCACCGGCGTGTTGCAGGTGACCAGTGAGTACGCCGAACGCGGCGATTACGATCCCAAGGCACACTGGCGCATGTGAAGTATCAGTTCGGCCCGCAGTTCGCTGCGCGCCTGGGCCGCATCACTGCGCCGCTGTACATGCTGTCCGAGTACCAGCGCGTCGGTTACGCCACCCCGTGGGTGCGTCCGCCGTACGAGGTCTACAACTACCTGCTGCCGATGGACGGCGTCGAAGGCGTGTACACCATCAATGCCGGCGAGAGTGTGGTCAGCGTGCAGGGTTTCTACGGCCGCATCAATTCGAAGAAGGCCGATGTGTACGCCATGCGCGGCCTGGCGCTGGGCTTGGAATCGGGTGCGTCCACGTTCCGCGCCGCCTACATCGTGGGCACCACCGATTTCGATACACCGGCGCTGGATCGCCTGTTCTCCGTCTATCAGCGCATCAATCCCGCACTGGCCGATCGCCTGACCACCTATGGCGTGGACGGCAGCTTTGCCAGCCTGGGTTACGCCTATGATCCGGGCAGCTGGTTCCTGCGCAGCGAAGTGATCCGCGCCGATTACTCGCCCTCGCTCAACGGCAAGACCACCTCCGGTTATCTCAGTGTCGGCGGTCGCTTCGGCACGCTGACGCCGTCGATCACCTATGCCAACGTCGATCGCAAGGGCCCGACCATCGCGGCCGGCCAGGATCCGGTCGGCGTGATGACGCGCGCACTGGCGCAGGCCGAGAGCGGCCGTCACAGCTTTACCGCATCGCTGCGTTGGGACGCGCGTGAAAGCGTCGCGTTCAAGCTGCAGGCCAGCCACATCAACAACAACGCGGGATCGTTCGGATCGTTGAACAACATCCAGCCGGGCTTCCGTCCGGGCGGCAGCTACAACCTGCTGTCGGCCTCCGTCGACTTCGTGTTCTAAGAGAGCCCCCATGACCATTTCCAAGTGTTTTGCAGTCTCTCTGCTTGCTGCGTTGTCGCTGACCGCGTTCTGCGCCAATGCCGATGTCGTGGTGGTGATGTCGGCCAAGGGCGGCCCGGACAGCCTCAGCGCCGCGCAGGTGTCGCAGATCTTCCTGGCCAAATCCAACAGCCTGCCCGGTGGCGGCGCGGCGGTGCCGATCGATCAGGAAGAAGGCGTCGCCACCCGCGATGAGTTCTACAAGAAGGTCGCCGCGCGCGACGCGGCACAGCTGAAGTCGTACTGGTCGCAGCTGATGTTCACCGGCAAGGCGCAGCGTCCCAAGCGTGTCAGCGGCGACGATGCGGTCAAGAAGGCCGTTGCCGCCACGCCGGGCGCCATCGGTTACATCAGCGCCAGCGCAGTCGACGCCAGCGTCAAGGTCGTCCTGAAGCCGTGACCCGCCACCTGCTCGAGACTCAAGTCATGAGACGCATCCTGTCGCTACCGTTGTTCTGGAAAATCCTGATGCCGGCCGCGGTGGCGATCCTTTGCCTCTCGAGCTATGTGGCCTTCAGTACGCTGGTCTTTCACCGCAACAACGACCGCCTGGAAGCGGTACGCGACGTGCACTTTCCGATGCTCGACGCCATGACGCGCAACGTGGCTGCGCTAGACAAGCTCATCAACGGGCTCAACGGCGCCGCTGCCGCCGGCGATGCCGACATGCTGGCGGCCACCAAGCCGGTGGCCGACGAGATCCACGCCTCCTACGTGAAACTGCAGACATCCGATCCCGCCAATGCGACAGAGCTGGCACGCCTGGGCAAGCAGTTCGATCAGTACTACAGCCTGGCGCACGGCGTGGCCGCCGCATTCGTGGAGCAGCGCGAACCCGATGCGGCGCAGATGAGTGCCATGGCACCGGCACTGGAAACCTATCGCACCACCCTGACCGCCATGCAGAAGCGCGCCGATGCACGCTTCCGCGGCACCGTGCAGGAAGCGGTGGACAGTTCGGTGGCGGCAAGCATCGGCGGGCTGGTGCTGGGCCTGGTCGGTGCGGTGCTGTGCATCGCCTTCGGCTGGATCGTGGCACGCGCCATCACCCAGCCGCTGCACCGTGCGGTGGGCATTGCCCATGCGGTGTCGTCGGGCAAGCTGGACAACCGCATTTCGATCGACCGCAACGACGAGGTCGGCCAACTGCTGCAGGCAATGGACAGCATGCAGCGTCAGCTGCGTCGCGTGATCCAGGCGCAGACCGACATGGGCGACAAGCACGAAGCCGGCATGGTCAGTCACCGTATCGCCGAGCAGGACTTCCCCGGCGAATTCGGCAGCATGGTGCGTGCCAGCAACGCGCTGGTGTCCAGCCATATCGCGGTGACGATGCAGATCGTCGCATTGACCGAACGCTATGCCGCCGGCGACCTGTCGCAGCAGCTGGAGCCGTTGCCGGGCGAGAAGGCGGTGATCAGCCAATCGATCAACGATGTGCGGGCCAGCCTGCTGTCGATCAATGGCGAGATCAAGCGGCTGGCATCGGCCGCAGCGGCGGGCGACTTCGGCGCACGTGGCGACGAGACCGCGTTCGAGCATGATTTCCGCCAGATCGTGGTGGACCTCAATCATCTGATGAGCAGCTCGGACAAGAGCCTGGGCGCGGTGTCGCAGGTATTGCAGGCGATTGCCTGCGGCGACCTGACCACGCGCATGCACGGCGACTTTGCCGGCGTGTTTGCGCGCATGCGCGACGATGCCAACACCACGGTGGACCGCCTGACCGACATCGTCGGGCGCATCCAGCATTCCTCGTCGGAGATCGATACCGCGGCCGGCGAAATTGCCGCCGGCAATCAGGACCTGTCGCGGCGTACCGAACAGCAGGCGGCCAGCCTGGAAGAAACCGCCGCCTCGATGGAAGAACTCACCTCCACCGTCAAGCAGAACGCCGAACACGCGCTGCAGGCCAACGAACTGGCGCGCACTGCGGCCAGTGTGGCCTCCAAGGGTGGCGAGGTGGTCAGCCAGGTCGTCGGCACCATGTCGGGCATCGAAACCTCCTCCAAGAAGATCGCCGAGATCATCAGCGTCATTGATGGCATCGCGTTCCAGACCAATATCCTGGCCTTGAACGCGGCGGTGGAAGCCGCACGTGCCGGCGAACAGGGCCGCGGCTTTGCGGTGGTGGCCTCGGAGGTGCGCACGCTCGCGCAGCGTTCGTCCGCTGCGGCCAGGGAGATCAAGGAGCTGATCGACGCCTCGGTGGGCAAGGTGGCCGAAGGCTCGGTGCTGGTGCACAAGGCCGGCACCACCATGGCCGAGATCGTCGCCAGCGTGAATCGGGTCACCGACATCATGGGCCAGATCACCGCCGCATCCAGCGAGCAATCGGCCGGCATCGAACAGGTCAACCAGACGGTGATCCAGATGGACGAAACCACCCAGCAGAATGCAGCGCTGGTGGAAGAGGCCATGGCCGCGGCACGGGCAATGGAGAAGCAGTCCAGCACCCTGACCCAGCTGGTCTCGCAGTTCCAGCTGGAGCCTGCCGGCGTAACGCAGCGGGAAACAGAGCTCGCATAGTCGATCGAGCGGATCGTCTCGCGACGTATCCGGCGCCCTCTTCTGCACGGAGTGCAGGAGAGGGTTTTTTGTATCCGTTGGCCGCGCAGACAGCGGTGATCCGGGATCGTTGCGGGCGAGCCATGTGCGCGTCGCGGCGCTGACCATCGCTGCGGTGCTCCCGCCTCTGTCGCCGGCGTCGGCTGCTGCCCGCTGGTGCTGGGGGGCAACTCCGAGCTCCAGGTGTGCGCTTGCACGCCATCAGCCACCGGGCTTTGCCGATGGCGCAGCTGCGCGCCACCGCACAGCGCATGCGTCAGCGGCACGTTCGCGCGCTCCAGGCATAACCGCACACTTATCGCTTGCCGGTGGCATGCCAACGAATGCGCCGAATGCATCACATTCCTGTGGAAAAAAACGGTGCGACCGCACATTCCTCACGCATACGTCACCACCAAGCAACATTTGCGTGCGATAGCTGTCGCGCTCGTTAGATAGCGAGCCAACCGTCCCCCTACAGCGCGCGTTCCGCTGAGCGTCGATCTGCCCATCAGCAGCCGGCGGTGGCGTCGTGCGTCCGATCGATTTCCAGGAGATTCACTGCCCATGCGCTTCCGGACTTTCTTTGCCGTTCTGCTGTTCACCGCTGCCAGTGCCAGCGCAAACGCCCAGGTCGTCACCCTCAACAAGGGCGGCTACAGCTTGCGCTACGACTGCACCAACCACACCGCGTTGCGCTACGAGTACGTCCTGCAGGCCGATACCGGCTCGGCCGCGCGCCCGTCCAGTTTCAATCTGGACACCGAACTGCCCAGCGGCTGCGCCGGCCAGACCTCCACCGCCTCCTACGCCAGCGTGCGCACCGGCTACGATCGCGGGCACCTGGTGACGTCCAACCATATGGACTACAACGCGACCTACATCCGTCGCGCCAATCTGATGTCCAACATCGTGCCGCAGGTGGCCAGCTTCAATCAGGGCATCTGGGTGCGCGCCGAGAACGTGGCCGAGTGTTACCGCGACATCGCCAGCGTGCAGGTCTACGGCGGGGTGATCTACAGCGACACAACCAACGACTACTTCCTGAGCAGCCACGGCATCCGCACCCCGGACTTCTTCTGGAAGACGATCATCACCGCCAACCCCGGCGGCGGCACCCGCGCGATCAGCTGGCTGATTCCCAACAGCGCCACCCTCGGCTCGCTGGACAGTTACATCGTCAGCATCGACGAACTGGAAGACCTCTACGGCGCCAGCACCATCGGCATCACTGCACCGGCCGCGGTCAAGGCCATGCTGCCTGCCACCACCTGGCCGCAGCCGAGCAATTGCGACCTGGGCTGAGGGCGGCTTCTCTCTTTTTCTAGCCACGTCGATCAAGCGCGGCTGACACCCTGTAGCGAGTAGGCGTCAGGTGGGTGCGGACGGCACGCCCGGAACCGGAGTATCCGAGTGGCCCATGCCGATTCCGGGTACCGGCTGCGCCCACCTGGCGGTGAGCGCAACAGCCTGGTCAGCCGCTCTACATCGCCGGGCGTTTGATCCAGCGAACAAGGCCCGGGATGTCCGGGCCTTGTCTGTGCAGGCGGCGGCACGCCTGGCCCGCTGCAACGCGCACTCAGGCATCGGGCGCGGCAAGCGCCGCAAACCAGTCCGCGTACGGGGTGTTTTTGACCAGATGCCGATTGAGGTCTTGTGCGCCATCGCTCCACCACACCGGGCCGCGCTCTCCCAGCGCCGTCTTGGCACGGTCGACCGCCGTACGCGCCGCAGCCAGCCGCCCGGCATCGCCGTCGCGCTTGGCCGCCTTGACCGCGCGTCGCGCGTCCATCAACGCGCTGACCAGCCCGGCACGCACGTCTTCGCGCAGATGCGGGTTGGCGGTGCGCCAGAGCCGGCCTCGCACGATCAGATACCGGCCATCGGGCGTGGTGACGGGCGCGCCAGCGGCGGCCGTCATTAGCGTCGCACCGGCTGCAGGCAAGCACGTAGCATCGGACAGACCAGGCCGTGCCTACTCGACCCGCGCGAAGCGGGGACGCGCCACGCCCTCCACCTCGACCTGCGCGACGAACATCGCATACGGCCGCACCCATAGACCGACATCGCTGTCCAACGGGCGATAGAGCACCAGCGGGGCCAGCGTCTCGCTGCACCGCACGACGCCGAGCACTTCATAACGGCCGCCCTTGAAGTGGCGGTACTGGCCCAACGCGATGCTGGGCAATGGCGACAGAGAGGTGTCCATGGATGTCACAGGATGGGCGATCCGCAAGTCTAGGCAGCATGGCCAACCGCAGCCAGCACATGCCGCGCAACCGGCGGCATGCCGGGTTCAGCGCTGCACGCCCGCGTACAACGCTGCGCCGTGCCTACTGGTCGTCGTCTTCGTCGTCGTCTTCCTCGCCCAGGTCGTCATCGTCCTTCACCGGGTCTTCGATGCCGTCGTCGTCATCGATCTCGCTGTCCTGCGCGGGCCCTTCCTGGATCGGCGCAGTGTCCCGGCCCGGCGCCTTGACGCCATTGGGCGGGGTCGGATCGTCTACGCCGCGGTTGCCGTTTTGGTCATTGCTCATGGTCAGCTCCAGCGGTAAAGGACCGCTCAGCCACCCTCCTCCCGCCGATGTGATGCGCGCGTGTGTCCGGCCCGGCCGCAGCGCCACCCGTGCAGGGTGGCGCGGGCGAGCGGGCGCCACTGCATCCGGCCAGCGCCTTCGGTCGTACTGAAGATATCGCCAATGGAGCAACCAGCATGCCGAGCCTGATCTGCGACCTGGAAGACCTGCTCGCCGCCTGGAAGGCCGAGGCCAGAACCTTCGATGCCTGCGACATGCCGGCCTCTGCGCTGGCCTTTCGCGACTGCCATCGTCGTCTGTCCGCGTTGCTGGACGCACATGCAGGCCACACGGCGGCGCCAACGGCCGACCTGGCTGCGCACGGGCGGCTTCCGAAGAATCCACCAGCGCTCGCTTGCGCCGCCGCGCCGGCAATGCCACCAGACCCACCAACAGACCGCCCGACGGCAATTCCGATAGCTGGGTGATGGTGACCGGTTCGGCGGTACTGCGCCGCTGTTCCGGCGCAGGCATCGACAGCCGGGCCTGCAGAGCGGGCGCAGTGCCCTCCTGCACCGCCATCGGTGCCGCGGCAACCGGACCGACCGCCGCTTTTACGGCAGAGCACAAACCCGACCCCACTCAGTGTGCGGCAGCGCACCCGGCACAGCTGAGGCCTCTTGCGTGCAGCACAGATTCGCCTGCGGCCTGCCGTCGTCTGGCGATACATCAATCGACCAGACACAACGGCTTTTCTCCGGGGCGCAACGTCAGCACACGCACACCGGTACGCGTCACCGCCACGGTGTGCTCGAACTGCGCCGACAACTTGCCGTCGCGCGTATGCACCGGCCATTGATCCGGCTCGGCGCGGATCGCCGCCCTGCCCTGATTGATCATCGGCTCGATGGTGAACACCATGCCTTCCTGCAGCTGCATCCCGCTGCCGGCATGCCCGTAGTGCAGGATCTGCGGCTCTTCATGCATCTGCCGGCCGATGCCGTGCCCGCAGTACTCCTTCACCACGCTATAGCCCTGCTCGCGCGCATGCCGCGCGATCGCATGACCGATGTCGCCCAGCCGCGCGCCAGGACGCACCGCGGCAATCCCCTTCCACATCGCCTGATAGCTGGCCTGCACCAATCGCCGCGCCGGATAGGCCACGTCTCCGACCAGATACGTCGTGCTGGAGTCGGCGATATAGCCGTCTTTTTCCAGCGTGATATCCAGATTGACGATCTGCCCGTTGCGCAGCACGTCCCCGGCCGATGGCACGCCATGGCACACCACATCATCGATCGAGGCATTGAGCACGAAGGGGAAGTCGTACTGCCCCTTGCTGGCCGGCCGCGCGTCCAGCTCATCGACAATCATCCGCTCGACGAAGTCGTTGAGTTCCAGCGTGCTGCGGCCTGCCAGCGGCAGTTGATCTAGCGCATGGAACACCTGCGCCAGCAACGCACCGGCGTTGGCCATCAACGCAATTTCCGCCGGCCGCTTGATCATGTCCGCGCCGGTTTCAACGATTGCGGACGCACGCCTGCCGCGCGCAGTTCCTGCGCCACGATGTCCTGGAACGAGGATTCCGGATGCATCTCGCACAGCATGCCGACCTTGATCCAGAAGGTGGCCTGCGCGTTGATCGACCGGCTGGTCACCGTGCACGCGCGACGCAGCTGATCGTGCAGTTCGTCATCGATATTGACGATGCCCATGCAAACTCCAATGCCGTGAATATACGTATCGTATATGAAACGTATATTCACGCACAATGCCGGCAGTTGCCGTGGACTGCACCGATGGGTGCCGGGCGAACGCAGCCGGGAAGCTGCAGAGCCGGCACGCGACCAAGCTCAAGTTGAAAAAAATTCAGCCGGTGCCAAGCGCGACAGCGAAAAAAATTCAGCCCGAGTTGTGATCAAGTTCATCGATCACGCAAGCCGATTCTCACTTGCGGGCCTTGGCCTCCCGCGTACCGCGCCGCTTTGGCTGCGCCTTGGTCGGCGCGAGGGCGAACGCAAGGCTCGTGAGTCGATTGCGGCCTTCGGCTCTGGGCTGGCTAGTGAGCTCGCTGAGTCGCTCCAGCAGTACGTTGACCTCCTGGAGGTCCCGGTCACTGAGCCAGCCCTTGTTGCGCGAGACCCACAGTTCGCGCTTCTTCCCTTCGGTGATCACCCCCTCAACCTCAAGAGCGGCCTCGAAGTCCTGCTGCGCCACTTGCAACAGGGAACGGGCGAAACGTGCCAACTCGTCTGCATTGCCGCGGGGAGCTAGGTCGTAGACCAAACGGACGGGGCCGGCGCCTTCTCCCGCCAGGCGGAAAACACGCTCGCCCCCAGCCTCCATTACTTCCGTGAGCAAGTCGCCGGCGACCAGCTCACGCAGGTGGTAGTACAAGCCGTCCGCAGGCCGGCCCAACTGCTCGGCGAGTTCGGCCGTGCTTGCCGCTCCTCCAAGAGAGGCGAGCGTGTCGACGATCTCTTGCCGCACTGGCGAGCTCAGTAGCCTCACTTGCTCGGGCCGGGAAACGAGATGCCGCGGTGATGTCCGCATGGGTATAGACGCTTGTTGAAATTTGTGTGCATTATTTAAACACAAGTGGCGCGCGGGAAGGCGCGCTTCATCAACCGCCCGGAGCAGACGTGTCGATCGATCGATGGAAGACCCTGGGCCTGGCCGCCCTGGCGCTGTTGACAGCGCCTGCGATACCCGCCGTTGCCGTATCCCCTGCTTCCGTCGTTTCTGCAGCGGACTTGCGTGCCGACCTGCAGACCGCGATCGAAGCCATCGAGAAAGATCATCCTGACCTTGAACACATGGTGGACAAGGCGACGCTGCACCGCACCGCCAAATCGATCGCGCGTGATCTGGACCGGCCGATGGATCAGACCCAGGCCTGGTCCGTGCTGGCCCAGCTCAATCCTGTGCTGGCCGACGGCCACCTTCTCATCGGCTTGCCCGACTGGAGAGCCTCGGCCGCTTCTGCCACCGCGCAGGGGGCCCCGTGGTTTCCTTTCGAGGTCTCCGTGGCGGCATCCGGACATCTACGCCTCGTTGCGCGACTTGGGGGGGCTCCGTCCGCCGATGCCGGGCGTTCTGTCAGCCGTATCAATGGAGTCCCGGCCAAAGCAATTGTTCGGACGCTGCTAAAGCGCACTCACGGCGACACGCCCAGTGCCCGTGCAGCGCTGCTGTCGCAACGCTGGTGGCTCTTCTATGCCAAGGTCTACGGCACACCAGAGAGCTTCGATCTCGAATTCACCGACCGGCGAGGTCGGCAGCGGCAGGCCGCGTCACGCTTGGTACTGCCCGCCATCCTGCAACGCGACGCGAGCTTCGAGCGGCTATTTCGCTGCGAAATCAGGAATACAGGCGCCGTACTGACGGTGAGCACGTTCTCCTGGCCAGACAAGGCCCGCTTTTTCGCGTTCACGCAAGCATGCTTCACGAAAATGGCCACAGAACGGGTTCGGCGCCTCGTCATCGACATTCGCCAAAACGGCGGTGGGGATGACGACATGTGGCGCGACGGCATTCTCCGCTATATCGCCGATCAGCCTTACCGGCACGGTTCGCATTACATCAAACGCGTGCTGACACCAGGGCCGGGAGAAGTCGCCGGGCAGCGTGTGGAAGGAACGATCGAATCCGTCACGGAACCGGCAACCGCAGAACCGGCGCACTTCACGGGAGACGTCAACGTGCTGGTCGGCCCGCTGACCTATTCCTCGGCGGTGCTGTTCTCTAACGTCGTCCAAGACTACCGCTTCGGTCACGTGGTGGGTGTCGGCAAATCGGTCAGGACGCGACAGACCGGCGGCGTAAAGACACTGATACTTCCCAATACCGGCCTCCTGCTGTCCTATCCACGCTTCGTCCTCGACCGCCCGTCGGGAGCTCGGCGACCGACGTGGCTGACGCCCGACAGGCAGATCGCGGACGATCCACTCAATCCAGAAGTCTCGATTGACGTACTGCTTGAGACCAACGGTTAGCCACGAAAAGAGGGCGGCTATCTGCCCTCTCATTCTGCGATGCGTCGGCGGTCAGCGGCAGCTGCCGCCAGTCGGTGAACAGCGCGGCGCTTGGCAATGGTTTCGGCACTGCCACAGCTGCGAGACGTGGTTCTTCGACACTATTGCCGCAGCGTTGCGGATTTTCCCCGTTGACACGCTCCAAGCGGCGGAGCGAGTATTCCAACGTCGCCGCATATTCGGCGACCGGGATTGGTCTCCCGAATCAAAAGGCGCACCAGCGCCCATCGATCGATGCACGGCGCTTTTTCATCGCCCGCATCGTCGCGGGTGCATGCCGGCCAGCTTTATGGCGGGCGGTGCGCGGGGGCCGCAAGGCCCACCGGTTCCTTTTGGCCGGCAGACCAACCGCGCACTGTCCGCCACCCCGATTGGTCTCGGCATGGCGGATTCCAAAACACAAAAGGAGTCCAGCATGTCTTACAACACCCAAGTAGCGCCCGCGTCTGCGGCGCGGCAGATGCCCCAGCATGTGGGTCTGATCGCCAACACTCTCACATGCAGCCATGCCACGTGGCTAAGCCTGATGGCGCACCTCGCAGATGCACGCAAAGCCATCCACACCCTCACGATTGCCGACGCTGCTGCAGCGATCGCTGCCGTCGATGCCTTGTATGCGCAGGTGCGGCGATGAGCATGAGCAAACAGTTCCGCGTCTGCACAGGCGTCACCCTCAGCTTCGAAATGATGCAGGGCTATGTGCTGGCCATGCTGCATTCCCACGCGCAACCTGATCTTCCGCCGGTCCTGATCGCCTGCGAAGCCACGGGCGTTGATGACGTCTTGCCGGGCGGCGATGCGCAAAGCGTGGTGCTGGGCCGGCTGCATGTCTGCATGCATGAGGACCCGGCCGTTGATGTCCTCACCTGGCTGCGCAAGCAAGCGCATCACAGCAGAGCAGCACGATGAATACCGCACACGCAATCCCTTATCCAGAAGACGCCGACTACGCGATCAGCGAAGAAGAAGAAGACGTTTCCCGATAGTTTCCTGAGCCACAAAAAAGGCACTTGGACGCGCGTCCAAGTGCCTGCATTTCATTGGTGGGCCCACCATCTACCAAAAAAGCCACTCAAACAACTGTTAAATAATGGATCTTTCCATCCGAACACCACCACTTACCGCCACAGTTACCGTCAAGACGCTTATCCTTGCTGTCCAGTGGACGCTAGTTGCTGCCTCAAGTCCATGAGCGCGGTGTATGCGTCGTAGATATCAAGATGATGTCGCTCAAAGCGGCCATCCGGAAACAACGCGATTTGTCCTATAGCTGCGGCGGAATCTAGAAGAACATAGCTCACGATCGACATAACGAGGAACACCACATCGTCTGAATCGCCTGCTCGCAAAGTCATGCCGACTTCGCCCTGGTGACGTAGCGCCAGCGCTGCTAGGTCATTGTGCGCAAAACTGCAGAGCATGGTGTAAGGAGCAGCGAGCGCAGCGACTCCTGCAGCCTCAAACTGTTCAATCAACTTGGTAGGCCGCACCTTTTTTTCGTGCAGAGTGCTGTAGAGCGCCAAGCAGTCCGCCAGTCTTAATTCGATGTATTTTCGCTCCCCTCCTGCCAGCTCTGGAAACTGCAGAACCTTCTCATAAAGCTTTTTTTCACCTCGAAGCTGTTCGTACCGCATCTGGTCTATCTGCTCAGGCTTATGGCCGAGCAATCTGAATGTCACCAGCGACTCCAGCATGGCGCGCGCATGTGAAGCGCCATGCGTCGCTAGGCCGACTTCCGCGAGCCGCAACGCTGCTTCGAATTGTTCAATCATAGTGAGAAAAATGGCGCACTGCGGCCGTCCCGGGGGTCCTAAGGGGGGCCGCATGCAACCAGCCATGTCGCCCGCAGCCTTTAGCTGCCTAGTGGATAGGTCAAAAATTTGCTGCTTAGTAGACATGTCGTGCACTTGGGTTGCTTGGCACCATCCTAGGTGTTCCTCAATTGTCAGTATTTCCCAGGGCTTTTGTGAAGCAGCCTCAACCCATCCCACGTACGTTTGGCATTTAAAGAAGCAGTCAACTGAGTTCGTGAGCCGTCTGTGGACCGCAAGGGTCACAGCCCAGCGCGCGCAATCGTCGCCCCGCCACGCCTGCACGCTTCATGCGGCGCTTTTCCTGCACCACCTGCACGCCCGCAGACGCAGCTGCAGCAATGCTGGGAGTGGCAAGCCTGGAGCGACGATATCCCTGCGGATCCCCGCACCAGCTGAGCACGCGAAAGGCCAGACCCAGCCCGAATAGGGATGCCAGATAGGCAGCAGCCTGGCAGACCTAAGAACCGCCGTCCAAGCACGTCCTACTGGAAAAGCCCTCTCTATTTGCTAGGTTTGAAGAACGCTATGGCTAGACGATCTGTATCACTAACTCGGTAACGCATGCTTTGGCGATCAGGCGAGCTGAGCCGTGGTGAGATGCCTTGCTTCCTATTCCTAAAAGCCGTTTTCAACTGCCGGCACCTCCCGGCCACTTGAGCCTTGTCTCTGACGTGCCGTTCTAACGGGTAACACAGGTAACGCCGGTAACAGAGAGGCTGAAATCCTCTAGTATCAAGGAGCTACGCTCGCGATCTGCACCCGAGCCGCCTGGTAACAGGCCGTAACGTGGGTAACGGGGCGCCAGGGGGTGGAAGTCTCCTAGCGCATGTTTGGCTACCTCCCTTACAGGCTTGCTACCCGTTGCCATAGAATCCCTGAGACCAAAGGAATCAGCCGCGATCTGCGGCGCACCCGTCCACGATGGAAATCACCATGAACGATGAGGCAGCAATCCCCGTCACCGTCGCGAGCGACTCCCACCTTGGGGAATTCTTTGTCCTCCGGCCCAGCTTCCGGGGCAATGGTCAGAGCGCCGGGTTGAAGATCGCCAACGAAGAACTGCTTCTGCCCCCTGGCATGAACACCATGGATCCACCCAATGGTGATCCAAGCCAGTATCCGGTGAGGCCACACCTAGTACAGGTGCCGGGACAGCAAGAGATGCCGCGTGATTTCGAGAAGCTGGCGGGCATCTGGATCGTTTCGGAAGCATTGAAGCAGGTGTTCGACGCCATCGATTCGGAAGGCTTCGCCTTTGCGGCTTGCGACTTCACCCTTGCCGACGGCACGCAGGGTCCTCAGTACTACCTCTGCAGCGTGACGCGTTGGCTTGATGCGCTTGATGAGAGTGAATCGCGGGTTCAGATCGAGATCGAACACGATTACGAGACCGGAGAAGACCTCAACTTCTATAGCGTATCCGGCGGTGCAAGCCTTGTATTCAAGCGCGAAGTCGTTGGTAACGCCCACATCTTCCGTCAATCACGCCTAGGAACCGAGGCCATTTGTGACCGCGTTCTGTTCGATGCCTTGAGCGCAGCCCAACTTAGCGGCCCTTCGCTGCGAGACGCCGCAGACCTCTGACGCGTCAAACCCTCGATACGGATTTCTGAGCGGGAGTTGCACCGATGGCTGATACACCGGCTTTCCAAGGGCACCATGTCATTGAGCAAGCGGCTTTCAGTGAAAGCCGCTTGCTGCAGTCGCTTTCCAGAAGCGGCCTGTTCGAGCTACATGGCCCACGCAACATCCTCAATCTTCCTGCGGACCAGGCACTGGCCGCGAGGATGGGTTTGTCGCCTCACCCCGGTGGACCGCTTGGGGCGTACTCAGAGGAACTTGCGAATCGGCTTGAAAGATTGGAGCTGTCCCCCGACGGACAAGCAACGCTGCGCGGCGATCAAGCCGCAGCACAGCGCATCGCAGCTAGAGTCAATGGCCTGACCGACACACTCAAGGTGGGCTTGGTCAATGGCGACCTCGTAAGCAACACGCCGCAGGGGATGACCCCACAGCAGGCGAACGCAAAGATCCGAGCTTTTCATGGCGATCTCGCGGCTTACCAACAAAGTCATGCTGGGCAGATTGCCGATGTGGGAAAGATGGCCGCAGCAGAGGCGCGCTGGGCCGGCGTGACGCGGTCTGAAGGCAATGTCCAACTGGCGTTGGATGCGATCGATCAGCCGGGATCATCCACCCTCAGTGATAGATGGGGCGGCCGGCAATCGCTCGGCACCGCGATTGCCGATGCCAATCAGGCCGGTCGCTTGCCACTTACCGAACCGGTGGAAACGCGTCTGCGCCTCGCCTTTGCCCAGGAGATGCCCCCGGTTCTGGCACGCCCACCGATTGGGCCTCGGCTCCCAGGCGCCCCAGGCGAAGGCGGCATCGTGGCGGGCGAAGGGCTTGCAGCGGAAGCTGCCGGAGCGCGCGGGCTTTCTGGTGCTCGCGTCGCGGGTGCTGCTGGTGTAGCGCTAATGGCCTACGACTTCACCGTTACCGGCCATCGCGTTGTGCAACTACACACGCAAGGCAACGATACTGGGGCCGCGTCGGCGGCGACGCACTTTGTCGGCCGCAATGCAGGCGGCATCGCAGGCGGCTTCCTGCTTGGTGCGGGCTACGGCGCCGCCACCGGCTCATGGACCGGGCCAGGCGCGCTCGTGACCGGTTTGGCCGGCGGCCTGGTCGGCGGCTACCTTGGGGAACGCTGGGCTGAGAAACAGGACATCGACCGGGTCTACACACAGCCAGACCGCAGTGGCAACGAGTGGACGCGTAACCCGGAAGATCTCCACGGCACCTGGACGCGCACGGTGAGTGCTCCGTTGCCAAACGGCGGCTATCAGGAGACCCGCCTGGTTGCCGCTGGCCGCCTTGCCGACGAACTGAATTACCGCGCGGCTAACGACTCGTATTCACTCGGGCTGGCAAATCCACCAAAGCCGCAGGATCCATACCGCCTGGATGCCAAGGCCGAAACGCATCCGCCGCGCGAACCGTTTGAAACGGGCCGCGACTATGTGCGCGATGCGCAGACCGGGAAGTGGCAGCTTGAAATCAGGGAAAATATCGACGGCAAGATACCAGTCACACGCAATGCCCCGATCAGCACCGAGCGTGAGACCGCACTGGAAAGCCAGTCGCAGACGATCATTGCGCAGAACGCCGCCAACACTCCGGAAGCAACAGCGGCACGCTACCAGATCGCGTACAACCAGTTCGGCTGGAATGAGTTCGCCAGTCGCGAGCCGGTGCCGCAGGCCATCACGAACGCGCGCACGCAACCGCAGCCGTTACAGGCGTCCGACGGTCATTCCTACACACGCGACGCCAACGGCGAATGGACTACCCCCGGCACGCTCTATGGCACCAATGCGGCCACCGGCAACACGCGCGAGGAATTGAACCGCACGTGGCAGAGCCAACAGGCCGGGCTTCAAGACATGGCGTCGATGGCGGAGGTTGCCCGCAGCAATCCCACGCCGACGCAGAGCGACTTGCACAGCCAGGTGGCCGGGATGTACGCCCGTGCTGGCATTACACGCACTGACGCGCAGATCGATGCAGCCACGGCAGCAGTTGCACAAGACCATGCACGCGATACGGGCAAGCAGATGCCCTTTTTCCTGCAGCTGCAGAAAGATGGCTCAATCGCCACGGTGGTTGGCCAGAACGACGACCGCATGGAGATCAGGGCGACCACGACAGCAGAAGAGATATCGCAAGCAGAACGGCAGCAAGCCATGCCCGGCAACACCACCCCACCCAATCCCCATGCGCAGTCGCCTCAGACGCAGCAGCCTGCAGCACCTTCCCCGCAAACCCCGTTGCCCAGCGCGCCGTCGTCGCAGACGGCACCAGGAAGGTCGTCCTCGCTGGACGACGATCATGCGCAGGGGCGTGCAGCGTCCACGAGCACGACCACAGCACAGGTCAGCGCGCCGGGAATGCAGATGGGTGCGCGCTCTGTTGAATCGCAAGATCCTCGTGAAGACGAGCAGCTATCTGTGAATCGTCAGAGCGCCGTTGGCCCAAAGCCGCAAGACGCTGCGCTGGTTGAACAGCTACGCTCATCCATCGCAAGGCTCGACGAAAGCGCCAACAAACCATGGGATGAGCGCAGCGATCGCATGGTTGCGAGCGCGTACAAAATGGCAGTTGAGGCGGGGTTCAAGCCCGGCGACAACGTAGAAGTCGCACTGAACACGCCAACTGACAAGCTTCCGGGCGGGGTGACGATGTTCGTGATGCGCTCAGGCCCCGGAGCTTCGCCGGATCCGTATGCCAACCGCGCGCACATGCCGACCAGCGAGGCATTGGCTGCCGCCCCTGAACAACAGTACCTGGCGGCAAACCAAGCACGGGACATTCAAGAGCAAACGCGGTCGCAAGAGCTTGCACAGGCGCAAGATCAGAATCAGAACGATTTAAATAGAAACGGGCCCAGATTGTTGTGAAACACTGAGTTGCCCGGCTAACTACGGCAGCGAAAAATTATTATATTATATATTTATCATCGAAATGAACCAGCCACCTCATTATAAAGCAAAAACATAGCCCATGATGTTTTGCACATTTCTCGTTAAGCTCCACCTCTTCATTACCAGTTTTGATTGGTTTGAAATTATAAAGTCAGTTGCAGCCTTAGTTACAGCAAGTGTTGCTGTGATGGCATTAAAAAACTGGAAAAAACAAGATAAAGCGAAACGTGAGATAGAGTTCTTAGACAGCTTGATTGAAGCCGTCCACGAGTTCATCACGGCCATGGCAATCCCACTGGGGCACTTCGAATTCGAACGCATAGCAATGAAGGCAAGAGAACCCAGTAGCGGCGATGACAATGAGTACGCAGGCGCCACTGCATACATAAGCGAACATGGTGATAAAGCGGGGGAAAAATTAATGCAATCACTCCAAAATATTGAACCTTCAGTGACATTGCTTCGCTCGAAGATCGCCAAAGGCCAAGTCTTCAATTTCGACGGCTATCAAGATTGCCTAACCGCAGTACAGAGAATGACCCAGCAATATGACATTCTGTCAGCTGCAGCAATGATAATGCAATCGAGAAATTGGAACTGGAATAATCCAGAAGTTATCAAGGTTATAAATAAGACCTTACTTCAAAAGAACGCCATAGATATGAGAGAAATACTTAAGGAAGGCAATATAGTCACCTTGAACTTCGCAACTAGAACTTATACAACGACTTACAAGTAAATTTTGTCGAAACTGGACAAATCGTCAACTTAATGGGTAGCGATCATGCCTAAAAACTCATCAAAATTTGATCCAACTTTAGTTGATTCAATTAATCCAGATATATACCCTAATACATTTTCAGCGTGTTTAAATGCTCTTGGCTTGTATGAGAGCCAGCGTTTTGCGTTGAGGTTGAGCCCCAGAGTGCATGAATTGGTTGAAAGTGCGCTTGCCAAATCGGCAGAAGGCAGCCCGATTTCAAGTGACGAGCTTCAAGCCTATTCCACCTATTTGCATGAGACCGTACATTGGTGGCAGCACAAAGGCTCTACTAGCGGGTTCATACGTAGCGTTCTTTATCCAGTTCAGACGCATTCCAACATGGAGCGCCTTCAACAGATCTTACAAGCTGTTGGACCAATTAAATCCATCAAGAATTTCGCGCTGAATGGTGAAATGGGGCTGAACTCATGTCCAGAAGATATCTCTATGGCTGCAAATGAAGTAACGAATAACTTTATGGACACTCAGTTCTATTTGGCTTTAACGCTAAATCCCAAGCTGGACCAAGAGATATATTTCGACCCCTATTTTCTCTCTGCAGGCCATTCATTTTTAGTCACATATGCACAAGTCATTGGCGCTATAGGTGAGATGATCGACCCAGAATATAAGTTATTTCCACACCCGGAGCTATTGGCCAAGCAATCATTCGATCTCGATACACGCCAAGTCCAGGGATATTATTACGCAACACCTATCACCCGCGCGCCGGTAGGAATACTTGACTTGTATGAGGGCCAAGCACGCTTCATACAACTTCAATTTCTTGCAAAAAGCAACCTTTTGCTAACTATTGATGACGCTAAAAGTGCCGGAATGTTACAAACGGTCTATATAAGGGCCTGCGAGCAATTTTTGAAATTGTGCAAAGCACCGGCTCCAGATAAGATCATCGACCCAATCGTCGCCCTGTTTCTTTTTGTCTGCGACATGTCAATCAATCCAACGGCTGGCTTTCCGTCACAAATCAAGAACTACGAAAAATTTTATCTGCATGCAGATCCTGGCATTCGCTTTGCTTACTTATGCGAAGCCATTGCAATTAATCGTGACCTATTGACGCTGGTAGAAAATTACTCTGCAGATGAATAATTTCAACTAGCCGAAAGACTTGGGACCTTATCAGGTCTTGGCAATCACCTTGATGATTTAGTAGCCTTCAAAAATCACTGCGTTATTAGCGCTGATGCGCAAGCGATATCAGAAGAACATAAGTATTTTAGATTTACCGAGCGGAACGTTGTCTTAAAATTGTTGACTGGCGAATTCATCTCCTTCATCAAAGATCGCGTAGATCACCCAGAATTTTTTTGTTGGGCTGGATATTGGCTCGTTGGCATAGACAATGATAAATCCCGCCAGCTTTGGCTATCCCATCTCTCACTTTTTTCCGATAAAGCGGACGATGATGCACTTTATCCACGCATGCATCCATCTCGAGATAATTCTAGCGTATTAGAAACATTCAATCAGTTCTTTGCCTCTATGATTCTTTATGACTTGAGCAAGCAATGGGTTTCCCAACCAGGTCCATTTAAACTAGATTATGGGTGGCTTACCGCAAAATATGAAGACCCCAGCTTTATCAAACAAGCCAATGGAATTTTTAATAAGCACTATGGATATAACCTCGAAGACTTTGAAATTGTTGATAACCTCTCCGAATGACGAGTCTACCCCCGATGCTCTCATAGCACCGGAAGCAGGACTATTCAGATCCGCAACGCGTGACTTCTAACTCAGTCTAGCCATATCGCTCGCCCGCTTCGCGAATGCTCTTTGAATGGGACTCCCCATTAACTCCATGTCAACCTCGGTCAAGTCCAACTGTTGAATTCCGGTGACCTGATCTGCTGTCTCAGCAAGAATGATGAGCCTCTTTTCTACTTGCCGGCCCAGCTGTTCAAGAAATGCTGCCGTAACCTCGCTTTCACTAGCCATCGCACTGCCAGGTGTCACGTGAGCGGCGTTCCTATAAAGCATAAGTGCGCGTGCCACAACATCTCCCACTTCCATCACCATTTCGGCAAATGCGTCGTGTGACGCGACTTCGATTGCTGCGTTGCGCTTAGCAATGGCCACCTCGGCAAGTTCTGCGACGGTTACTCCCATCGCTGTGATCTGCATTCCGATCTCCTGACGCATAGCGGCGTATTCCTCTACCAGCGTCAACGCCGAGGTTTCGGCCGCTCGCAGCTTTTGGATCTCACGGGTCAGCGTGCCATCAGCCTCACGTAGCAGCCCGCTCCATTGCTGACGGGCGGCGTCAGCCTCTGCCTGCGCCGCCTCTCGTGCACGCGTCATCGTCGCCGCACGCTCGGTGAGCGCCTTCTTCCGCGCCAGCGCCTCATGGAGTGCCTGTGCTGCAGCGTCGTATGCCGCACGCACCGGGCATGATTCGGCAGCAATCGTCACAGATTCTCCCGAAGCGCCACTCGTGTTGGGGATGGTTTTTTCGCTCTTGCTCATTCGGTACTACTCCAGTTGTTCGGCAGCCGCATGCACTCACGCACGACGGCGGCCAAGGTGATGACACGCCCTGCACGCAGCTCACAACGAGCCGTCGTGCACCTTGCGCGAGTCGAAGATGTAGAGGCGCACCGCGCCCATGCCGGGCACGCGGATGACCTGTGAGGGTTTGCCATCGGCTGCCGGCTTGATCCACCCAGCGGCGATCAGCTCACGCGCGGCTTGGCGCGCGTCATGTCCGGCGCACAATTCGCGGCGAAACGCTTCGGGCAGCACCATGTACTCGGTGACGCCCACTTCATCGAAGCGCCGGAAGCCGGCGCGCTCCCGCACGGGGAGACCATCCGCTGCGCGGAAGCGCTCGAGGCGGCTTTCGCCATGGGCTTCAAAGAACGCGCGGATGCGCGACATCAAAGCGTCAGTGTCAGCGCTGCCCGAGCCACCACGCCGCTGTAGCCAGGCTTGGAAACAGGTCGCCACGCCTTTGGTTGCTTCGCCCTTCTGCCAGCCGGTGAGCTGGTGCCGGCAGGTACTGGCTAGCTCACCGGCAAAGGCGACGATAGCGAAGCGCTCCGCCACGCGACGTACCTCGCCCGAGGCGTTGTACGGCACGTGCGTTGCCAGGAAGCGGTCTGTCGCCTCGCGCAGTTGCGCGGTGAGCTTGGGGCTGTCCAGCCGGGTCAAGTATTCCATCCACAGCGGCCACGCAGCGCCGTAGGAGCGCGCCGCCGCGTCCTTGAGTAGGGCCGATAGCGCAGCGCCGTCGCTGGCGTCGTGGAGCCGCTCAAAGACGCCGTGGCCGGACTCGGCCTCGGCCGGCACGTCCGCCAATCGCACCGCCTGCCCGGCCCTGGCTTGCTTGCCAGCCTCGGCCATATGTTGAGCCAAGCCCACCTCGCCTGCAGACAGGATCATGATGCGCCAGCGTGCCGCCGCGCGTGCATCGCCCGCACGGTTCGCGCGGCTCTTACCGTTACCATTGGCAAGCAAATACGCCGCATCGCCGGCCTGCTTCGGATCGATCTGCGCCAGCTCGTCCAAGATCAGCGTCGCATCGTTGTGCAGCACCGCTACGCCTTCCAGCCCGTTGGCCGTGCTGCGCCACTCGCGGGCGTACTCCGGTGGCCCCACGACGCTAGCGGCCACGCGTAGCGCGGTAGTCTTGCCGCTGCTGCTGCCGCCGACGATGTGGAAGCCACCACCCGTGGCGCCGGTGAAGCGCAGCAGGGGGCCGGCAAACATCGTCGCCACCGCCAGCACCAGCCGCGAATTACCGGCGCAGCGTGCTGCCACATCACGTTTCCAATCGTCCAACGAGCCAACCGCCGCGTAGTGGTGCTGCAAGTCGCCGCTATGCTGGTAGACCAGCAATTCCTCGCCGGCACCGTAGCTCTCACCACTGGGCAGCACATAGCTGCTGTCGTGCCAGCCCGGCAGGCCACGTTGCGGGCACGTGCGTCGATGCGCTCCTGGATGACGTAGGCAAGCAGCCGCTGCATCGTGCTGCGGTGCGCGGACATCTCCACACCACCTGCTGCCAGCTGGCGGACGAACTCGCGCGGGTCGCCCACCAGCATTTCGGCTGGCGCGGCCCACTGGTGGCGATGACCATCGGCGTCGGTCCAACTCAGCAGCCGGCCCCATTCCTCACTTTGGCTATTGCGGCCGCTGCTTGAATGGGTGCAGGTCAATCAGTCCGAGCTGCTCTCCAGTCCCACGCAACGCGGCGAGATCGCCTTCGAGGCCGACATCCTCGCCAACGATGCCGTGGATCTGTCGATCAAGTTGCCGCTGACGGAACGTGTAGTGGTGACCGTAAAGGATGGGGGCGGCTACGACAGGACGCATGCTCCCGAGCCGACGATCGATCCCACATGGATGAGCTGACCGCGCTGGAGAACTGGGCCGCGCCGTTGCTGGCTCGCCAGGAGGGGCTGCAAGAGCGGGTGCGAAGAGAGGGCCCAACAATACGCTACGATAAGCGTGTACTGCTGGGTTACAACTCAACAGACCTCGATCTCGTAAAAAAATAATCATAGATCGAATCACTGCACTATCTGAGTGATGATCCCATGTCGATCGACAAAAAAATTTATTGCAAATTCTATAAGAAGAGGCGTAGTCCAGCGTCAAGAATTTTTCCGATCCGCATATATACGAGTAATCCGCACTGCCCAGGATTAGCACCTGAAAAAGCAGCAGACTTGACGATGCCATATGCAGTAAATCCACTCCAAACAGGGCCACCACTGTCACCGCCGAAGCATGCCAATTCGTCTCCGACCATTGCCATGTACGCCGAGCTATCACAATCTTGATCATTACAAGACTTCGGAGGAAATCCAAAACTTGTAGCCGAAACAACTCCACAAGAGAATCCCGTATTTACACCGCGGTGGCAAAGGCGCTGACCAACGGTAGCGGCGCCCGAACTCTGGATAGCGTTGATACCTGTCGAGTAAACATTCGAACCAGTTATTGATGAAGATGCCGTGTAGCCAATACTCGGAAAACTATGCCACTGCAAATCGTGACCACCATCGTATAACTCTTTTTTAAAATCCAAGATTGCAACAACCTGTCCAGCCTGCCCTGCCGGAACCCAATTATAATAAATCATAGTATCTGGGCAGTGGCCAGCCGTTAATACACCTAAAGTCTTTGTCGCAGTTTCCCTGACCATGAATCCGCTAGTACATTGCCTCCCGTTAGAGCCTTGAAGTATATTTCCACCACGTAGATAAGCCGCTTGCTGTAAGGAGCCGGGCAGGAACTCAATTCGCACCGGATTTCCAAGCACCTTCTCGAGAGCTGGAACCTCCTCCCTTATACTAGCTTTTTCCGACTCTTGAACAGAAACATACAAAACTATTTGACCTGTTTTTTCATCGTAGGAATTGCCTTGCAATCCGTGCACGCTTTTAAACAAGGCATCCTGGTTGCTACTAATTATTTGCCTCACTTCTTCTGCAGTTTTGCTAGCGCCGAGCCTTATAATCACGGGCACTTCGCCGAAGGACGTTGAAAGTTTTGCAGCAGACGCTTTCTCGACCCCCTTCAATCTGATAACGAATCGAAACTCAGGAGTCTCTTCCCAATAGGCACCCGCAAGTCGTCCGCTGTAGCGGCGAGTCAGTGCGGCCAAATCTTTTTCCGAGTTTTCTTGAATGTTGATTCGCCTAGCCGCCTCAGCAGTCGATATCATCGCACTCTTTGAGTAAGCTTTAGTCTCTTCACTCTCAGCTGTCACATGTCGCACTTGAGCAGTTGAATGAAATGAAATAAAGCTAAAGCTTAAACAGGCAATTCTGAATAAATTTTTCATCCTAATCTCCTTGGAAATTTTCCCCTGTAGCGGCTATATAACATACACCTACTTTCTGGTCAATCCATAAGTACCTGGCATTGAAGCGGACTAAAAAAAGATAATGATGCCGACGCTTTTTGCACACCTGAGCCTATGTCAATATTATTTCATCAGGCAATCGTGTCGCGTTGTGTTGTATTTTACTAATCGTATGACTTTAAAGATGACAAAAGCCGCATAACTTAGGAACATTAGAAACCGGCATTACAAATGGCATCGTTTACAGCAGTTGATCTCTCCAAGCTACAGGCTCCAGACCTCATTGAAGCTCTGGACTTTGAAGCGATCTTCGCCGACGCACTGACTCAATTTCGCCGGCTCATGCCGGAATTCTCCGCACTCACCGAAGCCGACCCGGTCTACAAGCTCCTGCAGCTGTTCGCCGCCCGCGAGTTGCTGATCCGCCAGCGCGCAAACGACAAGACGCAGCAGATCATGCTGGCCTTCGCCGCCGGCACCAACCTCGATCACTTGGGCGCATTGTTTGGCGTCGCGCGCCTGGTGCTCGATGTAGGGCAGCCGGAAAACGGCACCCCACCGACCTTTGAGTCGGACATGTACTTTCGTCGCCGGATCCAGCTGGCGCCGGGGGGATTCAGCGTTGCCGGCCACCAGGGCGCGAATATCTATCACGCGCTGAGCGCAGCAGCCGATGTCATGGACGCCAGCGCCACCAGCCCCGCGCCTGGTCAAGTCCTAGTCACGGTCCAATCGCGCACGGGCGGCGGCACGGCTCCCCAGGCATCGCTAGATCAGGTCGCTACGATCCTCACCAACGATGACGTACGCCCACTGACCGACAGTGTCACGGTCCAGAGCGCCCAGATCGTCCCGTATACCATTCGTGGGCGCGTCTACACCTATGCCGGCCCTGACTCGGCAGTGGTCATGCGCGAGGCGCTGCGCAGTCTGCGGGCGTATCTGGATGAGGCACATCGCGTCGGCCGTGATGTCCCGGAATCAGCGATCAAGGCCAAGCTGTTCGCCGATGGTGTGCAGCGCATCGAACTGGACTCGCCTGCAGCCGACATCCGGATCAGCCGCGCCCAGGCCGCCTACTGCACCGCGATCGACATCGTGCATGCCGGCATCGATGAGTAACTCCCCGCTGCCGCCCAACGCCACGCCGATGGAGCGCGCCCTGGCGGCCGTCACCGAGCGCCTGGAAGCGATCCCGCTGCCATATCCAGACCTGTGGAATCCGGACATCTGCCCTGCCGGCTACCTGCCGTGGCTGGCGTGGACGCTCTCGGTCGATGACTGGAAGGCCGACTGGAGCGATGCGGTCAAGCGTTCGCGCCTGCGTAGCGCCATGGCGATCCAACGCCGCGAAGGCACCGCCAACAGCGTGCGCATGGTCGTCGAGTCGTTCGGCGGCGCGGTGGCCATCCGCGAATGGTGGCAGACGGAGCCGCGCGGCGCGCCACACACCTTCGAGCTGACGCTCACGCTGACCGGCACCGATGGACAGACCGCCACGTCTCGCTTCGTCAACGAAGTCATCGCCGAAGTCGAGCGCACCAAGCCCGTCCGTTCCCACTTCACTTTCACCCAAGGATTCCAAGCAGAAGCCCGCATCGGCGTTCTCGCTGTTGCGCGGCCAGCCGTCTATCGGCGGTTGCTCATGGATGCCTAGTAACTGGATACCGACATGCCCGGACTCAAACTTCAAGTCACCACTGCAGGCCGCGCAGCGCTGGTCAATGCACCCAAACACTGGGACCAATCCGGTGCTGATCAGCCATGTTTGCATCGCGAACGCGCTTTTTAGCGTCTCTGCCGCGTTGACCGCGCTGCCAGGTGAGATCAAGCGGGTAGCAGCCGTGGGCGAACCGTCACCGCCGACGACACAATTCATGTGTCCATTCGTGACGAGTCCGACGCCGTCTATGACTGCTACGGGTTCGGCTTGTACCTGTCCAACGGCACGCTGTTCGCTGTCTACAGTCAGTCCACCCTTTTACTTGGCAAGGCGGCGGCCGCCATGCTTCTGCTCGCCCTGGACGCGGTCTTTGCCGACATCGATGTAAAGCAGATCGCCTTCGGTGCAACCAACTTCACTGACCCGGCCGCCACGACTGAGATGACCGGGATCGTCGAGCTAGCAACTGAAAACGAAGAAGCTGCAGGCACCGACAAAATCCGCGTCATCACTGCATGGCTGTTGCAGAAGATCCTAAACGCTCGCCTGGGCGCCGGTGCGCCATCCGCGTTCGTTCGCGGACTACTGGGCCCGACAAGCGCCGTGCTGCTGCGTACCGCACTGGAACTGAAGGGCGCCGCCCTCAAGGACGAAGGCGCCGGCAACAACCTGGATGCCGACAAACTAGATGGACAGCATGGAGCCTATTATCGGGCGTGGGAAAATCTGACCGGCATTCCTGCCACTGCCGGGGCGACAAACAAGACGCTGCAGGGCACGTGACACCGGCAACGACATGCCGCTGTGACCATGCGTTGCCAGTGGTAAAACCGCCAAAGCGCAGCTAATTCCCCCGGCAATTTTCCCGGCAGCCTCGAATCGAGGCGCTTGGCTGGAACTAAGCCCTTGATTTTATGGTGGGCCCAGAAGGATTCGAACCTTCAACCAAAGGATTATGAGTTTGTCGTCAACGCGCCATGCTTAGGAAAACCAACCGTACGACAACGTAAGCAACAGAACAAAAAAGTAAGCTGCAACAGCAGTTTAGCGCAACTTAGCGAAGACGGACAAAACTTAGCTCTGTACCGCTTGAGTACTGCTATCGGAAACAATCTTGAACCCGTAGGCGTTCATGGCGACTGCTCCCAAGGGTTAACGATGATCACTCCAGTGGGCTGGAAATCGGCCGCATTGCGCGTGACCACCGCCATACCGTGCACCAACGCCGTCGCCGCGATAAGTGCGTCTCGCTCGCCGCGCTTGTCTGGTATGTGCAGCCGAGCGCAGCGCTGCGCCACAGAGATATCGATAGGCAATGTTCGCCCGGAGAACTCCGGTAATACATGCTGCTCCAGCCAGGAGCGCAACATGGCCCCCTGCGTCGCGTCCTTGCGTTCAATCGACAGAACGCCAAGCTCCAGTTCCATGATGGTGATGACCGATACAAAGAGGTCGGCGGCATCAATACTTTCACTCCACGCCGTCACATTAGCATCGGCCTTGCCGAGGCGTACTTTGCGCAGCTCCGACAGCACATTTGTATCGAGCACGTACATCATTCCAGATCAGCCGGCAGGGCTCCAACGGTCACGCGCGGCGGCTCGAACTCGATATTCTCAATGCCCGGCATCGCTAGCGCATCGGCAATGTTGCGCCGCTGCTTGGTCAGCCGCTGGTAGTCCTCGAAGCTCAACAGCACGTGCGCAGGCTTGCCTCGATCGGTGATGAATACCGGCCCCTCCTTGGTGGCCTTCTTTGCTCGCGTCACGTCCTGGTTCAGTTCGCGACTCGATAGGGTTGTGATAGTCATAGAACGTCTCCGAAAGCACTCAATGTAGTAACGTTACTACAACTTTGGCGAAGAGGACAGTGGCTGCGCAGGACATCGACATCCTGATAATTGGCGAAAAACGTGATCGAAGACCAGTTCAGGCCGATACGACCTTGAAACTCCCAAAGACAGCATCGCACTCTTCATAAATTGGATTACAAGTTGGGGCCCATCGAAAACGTCGCAGCAGGAATTTCACATGGACTACTGCGAGCCAACCGAACAGGAATATGACCGCCTCAGCATCGTGATAGCCGTCGCCGCAGGACTGCACGCACGCCCCCAAGATGTGGGTGAGCGCATGGCGGCGGCTATGGCGATACGAGGAACGGATGAACAACAAGCGCCCGTATCGGCAAGCCAAACCGCTATCACAACACTAAGGACATGACTGACGAATGCGGAAAGATTCACTTGCCTACGCCGCCTACTGGCGCAATTCGCTTGCAGATGCTGAGGCGGGACATGGGGCTCTGAAGCCTGCCGACACCGAGAAATTTCAGAACCTGTCCCATGCGGAACTGGGTGCTGGCCGAGTGAGCAAAGGCATCATTGATGCCTACTTCGCCAAGGAAGCCGAGCAAACCGAGTTCGTCGAAGTAATAATCCGCCCCAAGGTGTACGTATCTCGCATCGAACACGGCAAACAGCGGCGCACCGGAACGCCAGCCGTTGTGACGCCCATCATTGCACCCGCGATGCTGGCACGCGACGGCAGGCTGTACCCGCTCTCTCGAACAGTCGTGCCCCGCGACATTCTGGAGCCCTTGGAACGCGGTACGTTCGCCATCGGCGAAGTATCCGATCAGGATGCCTATCTCACCACAAACACCATTGCCGGGATCAACGTTGCGACGAATGACGGCGAGCCGCTTAGCGATGCCGAGTTCGAACAGCAATGGGCAAGCCACAGGGCTGCTTGCGATCAGTTGCTGGAACAGGTTGGTCAAGGCTGGCCTGGTGCTGAGGACGAATACGAACTTGCCAAGCATGGGTATCTCCTGAAGAAGGAGTCGTTCTCGGCCAGCCAGCACATCCTCGCCCTTTACGACCATATCCGCACCGATTCGCCAACTGCCCCGCTGTTCGATCGTTACGCCAGCACCGAGATTTTCTCTCCTGAGCCCTGCTTGCCTGACAATGCTGCGTTCTCCAGGCGGTTGGCGCATGCCAGCGACCAGTTTTCACTAGCAGCCGCGCAGCGCGATGCTTTGGCTCACTTGCTGGCCGCAGAGACAGGGGAGATCCTGGCGGTCAACGGCCCTCCCGGCACCGGGAAAACCACGCTGCTGCTATCGGTGGTCGCCACGCTCTGGGCCGAAGCGGCAATCAATGACGATGAGCCACCGGTCGTGGTGGCTGCCTCAACCAACAATCAAGCTGTCACCAACATCATCGATGCGTTCGGGAAAGATTTTGCAACCGGAGAAGGTCCGCTCGCCGGCCGCTGGCTGCCTAACGTCAACAGCTTCGGCGCCTACTTTCCTTCCGCAGGCAAAGAGACCGAAGCATCAAAAAAATACCAGACCAGCAAATTTTTCGAGACAGTGGAGTCGGAGGCCTATGTCGCCAACGCGAAGAAGGCGTATCTGGACGCCGCTGGCGCTGCATTCTCCAACATCTCTAGGGAACAGCTCCAACTCCGGGCGGTTGTCGACGCATTGCGCGCGTCGATTCAAGCCGAAGCGAAGAAACTTACCGCCATCGAAAACGCATGGTCAGCGCTGCTCACCGCACGCTCAGCACTTCGGGCAGAGTTGGGCGAGGAGCCTGCCAACAATTTGGTGCAACGCCGCCATTTGCATGAAACGGCACTGGCTGAGAAACGCGCGATCGAGGAGTTGTCCGAGCAATGGGAGCACTATCTCGCAAAGGAATCTCTCGTCTACACCTTCTTCTCATGGCTTCCGCCTGTCACCAAGAAGCGCATGCGGTTGGCTCGCCTGTTCCTGAAGCCGATCTGGCCCACCCAGTACGCGCAAGGCGCTTGGGAAACCATCGATCAGATCGAATCCGCCATTAAGGCTGTCGCCAGCAAAACGGATAGGAACCTAAATGAGCAGACCCATAGTGTCGAACGCGGCGAAGCTGTCCTTAAAGCGGAACGCCGTTGCCTGACGGACTGGCAAGCCGCGCTGGTTCCACTCGACGCATCGGACCAGGCAAGCAGCTTATCCATGGCTGATTGCGATTCGCTTGCCGACATGCGTATCCGCTTCCCGATCTTTCTGCTGACAACCCATTACTGGGAAGGCCGATGGCTGCTGGAGATGCAGGAACTGCTGCCCGGAATTGAACAGGAACGAAAGAAAACTGGACGAGCTACTTTGGAGAGGCGTTGGCGGCGCCGTATGAAATTGACGCCTTGCATCGTCTCGACGCTCTTCATGCTGCCCAAGGAAATGCTGGTTTCTCGGCACAACGGAAGCGGCTTTGTTCCCGACTACCTCTATGGCTTTGCCGACCTCCTTATCGTTGATGAAGCCGGACAAGTGCTTCCGGAAGTGGCTGGCGCGTCATTTGCGCTGAGCAAGAAAGCCTTGGTGATCGGCGACACATTGCAGATCGAACCGATCTGGTCGGTTCCGCCAAGCGTTGACATCGGCAACCTGCACAGTACCGGGTTGCTTTCAAACGAAACCCATGAGGATGACTACGACCACCTTTCGCAGATCGGCAAGACCGTCGCTGGTGGCAGCGTGATGCGGATAGCGCAAACGCTGACGCGCTACCACTACGACCCAGATCTTGCACGGGGCATGTTTCTGTATGAACACCGCCGCTGCTTCGACGAGATCATCGGTTACTGCAACGCGCTGTGTTACCGGGGCAAGCTCATTCCGACGCGAAAACTGAAAACCCAAGCAGCTGCCGATCAACAGGATGGGCTGCCGGCAATGGGGTACCTCCACATCGACGGAATCTGCCAGAAGAGCGGCAATGGCAGCCGGCATAACCTGCATGAGGCGGAAACCATCGCCGCCTGGATTTCAGAACACCGCGCTTCGCTGGAAGCTACCTACGGGCAGCCACTGCACAAGATTGTGGGAGTGGTGACCCCCTTCGGCGGACAGGTGCAAGCCATCTCCAATGCCTGCCGCAGCGTGGGCATCAAGGTCGGCAACGACGACGACGGCATGACTGTCGGGACCGTGCACTCACTACAGGGCGCCGAGCGCCCGGTAGTGATTTTCTCTCCGACATATACCAAGCATGCCGATGGCGGCTTCATCGACCGCAGCGCGAGCATGCTCAATGTTGCAGCGTCGCGGGCGAAGAATACGTTTCTGGTATTCGGCGACATGGATGTGTTCGAGACGGCTCCCACAGCGACACCGCGTGGCCTTTTGGCCACCTATCTCTTCCGGGATTCCACCAATGCCCTCTACTTTGAGCACCGGGTACGCCAGGACCTGCGGGGGGCAGATGCTGCCATTTATCCCCTACGGGACGCACAGGAGCACGACGCCTTCCTGTTGGATGCTCTCACTATAGCGGGCCGCGAAATCCATATCGTGTCGCCATGGATCATTCTGGATCGCATTGAGGAGATCGGCGCTCTCGGCGCCATGCGCGCCGCAATCCAGCGTGGCGTGAAAGTAACCGTCTACACAGACCCGGAATTGAACACTGACGGCAGCTACGAAGGACGCGATAAAAAACGTCAGACGCTAGACATCACCGCCGCGATCCTGCGCGACGCGGGCATTCAAGTCGCTTTCGTCACCAGAGTTCATAGCAAGGTGCTTATCGGCGACAACGATTTGTACTGCGTCGGTTCGTTCAACTGGTTCAGCGCTAGACGGGACGCACAGTACGCACGCCACGAAACCTCTCTGGTGTATCGAGGACCTGGGCTGACAAGCGAGATAGACGTCATGCGAGCGAGCTTGCGGGACCGCGTCACAGAATAGGGAACCTCTGAGCAACGCGCCAAAAAAGCGCGACACTATCGGTTCGGAGTGAGGAGGCATCCATGCAACTGACGCTTAGTGACGCCGAGGGCTTGGGCAAGCGCAAGCAGACCCGGCGCGAGATCTTCCTTTCCGAGATGGGGCGCATCGTGCCGTGGAAGCAGCTGCTTGTCCTGATCGAGCCGCACTATCCGGTGTTGGGACGGTCGGGTCGGCAGCCGTACGCGCTATCCACGATGTTGCGGATTCATCTTTTGCAGCAGTGGTCTGCGTTGAGCGATCCGGCAATGGAAGAGGCATTGCACGAGATCCCGACCCCGCGAGGAGCTGCAGAGCTGCGAGGATGCATCTTTCATTGCCGCCAAGGGCTCCACGATTCAAGCCATTGGCAACAGGAGGAACGTTGGGAACACTTCAAAGTCAGCGTGCGCGCAAGGTGGAGCATCCGTTCCGCGTGATCAAGCGCTAGTTTGGCTACACCAAGGTGCGCTATCGCGGCCTGGCCAAGAACACCGCGCAGGTGCTTACATTGTTTGCACTATCGAACCTTTGGATGGTGCGCCGGCAATTGCTGCCGGCCAGGGGGTAATGCTTCTTGGCGGCAGCCAAAGCCGCCAGAAACTTGCAGCAATCGCATCATACGCAGCATTTCGCAGGTTACTGACATGCAAGAAGCTGGAATTTGAGAGGTTTGGTGAGTTATTCGGACCTTCCCTAGCTGGGCCCTCACTACCCCAACGTGCCGACGCATCTACGATTGCTGGGTTACTTTTAGAAAAGAACGGTGGATAGGGCGGCGGGTTATGGCCGGCAGTTGGTCGCTGCAGGCGGTCAGCTACCTTATGCCACCGGGGCTCCAGATGACAACCTTGGTATTGCACACTGGCCGATCATGGACAGATACGAAAAGCCAACCAGCTGGACATTCATCGGCGACGGAACTGGACACGGCCGCCAAATGACCTAGGTGCGAGCGCCAGAAGCGCTGGACAGCACAGCCAGTATTGTGGTTCAGCCGACATACGTGAAAAAATGAGTCAAAAGTTCGGATTTCACCTATTTCATCAGTGAGTTAGCGGATACTTCCGGGTAACGAACCTGCACTACCAACAGCGATTTAGCTCACTTTTGGCTTTTTACACGAGTCCCTTCCGATCCTCTAATAGCGCATCTTAGGAGTTTACCCGTGTCGTCCTATCATGAATTTATCCAACCCTTCTCGCACGAAGAATTAATACGTGCTTTTGAGACAGAGGACCTCGTAGGATGTGTGTTGCGTATCCACCTTCACGTCGAAAAGCTGCTGGTAGTCGCTCTGAAGTCCTCGATCAATTCGCAGATCGCCAAAGTCATCACCTCCGTACCACAGAACTTTTCGAATAAAGTGCAACTTGCTGCCGCCTTCGGTGTACCGGTGGAGATATGTTTGGCGGCGCTCGATCTAAATGCTTTGCGCAATAAGATTGGGCACAATCTTGGTCAACTTCTACCACCGCAAGATGTTCTTCAGCTTGCTATGAAGGTAGATGCTTTTCGCGCAGCGTTTTTCCCCGAAGATCCTACTGTGATGGAGAGCGCAATGGAGCTCTTCAGCACCGGCAGTGGTAAGCGGCAGTTCGGGGGCGGCGAAGCGATCTGGGATTTTAAGATCGCTTCCGGTCTTCTTAATGGATGGATGCTGAAATATTGGGCTCAGCGCGGTTGGCTGAGCACATCCGCCGCTGGATCCTAACAGTCGGCCAACTCCCGACTCCAACTTAGCGTGACATGCCTAGTTAAGGGTTGGCAGAAAATTCGGGAAAGCGACGTGGGCAGCGTGTCCAACTACCTGGCGCCGCTGTCCAGTCTATTTGGCGGCAGTTTTCGACAATCCCGGCTGCTGGTGTCCAACTACTTGGCGTTTCGTAGACTGACGCTCAAGGCAATACCGCAAGCTGTCATCGATGCGTGGGGGGAATTGTTAGCTTTGCCGACTGATGTCGTGTTGCGCAAGAACAGATACACAATAAACCGTGTTGTTGCAGTCGTCCTAGGCGGTTATGGCCGGGCCTGCTCCACAGAGGATTATGGCTCACCGCGCCGTCAGACGAGGACCACCTCATCCGCACTGAACCATCCTTTGCGGATGACCTCGTCACGGACGGCTCCAGGATTCTGGGCGTAAACCATGAGGGCTAGGCTATGCTCCGCCCGGCTGCAGGTCACGTATAGAAGGCGACGTGTTTGGGCGCGCTGGGAATCACCCCCTCCGACTTCCTTCTCGGCATCTTTATCGGCGACCTTGACACCAAGGATCTTGTCATAACTGAACGTGAATCCGTTCGCCTCTTCGTCACTGATGACGACCAGCACCCGCGGAAACTCGAGTCCCTTCACCCCCTGATGCGTATCGAATGCAGATAGTCCCCTCGCATAAAGGGCCATGGCGCGAACCTGAGAGAAGGGCGCTTGCAGCACTCTGCGCCAGGCATGCAATTCTTGCGCTGGGCGTTCGCCTTCAAGGGCCGCTTCGTCGTCAGGCTCCTGTCCGTTAAGGGCATGGCGCAGTGCATTCGGAACGGTCAGTAGCCCGCTCTCAAGCAGTCCGCTGATGACCTCGCGCAGTGGAGGATCGCGATCACGCAGTTGCTCAGTCAAGCGTCGTGCACCGTCACCTGCAGCTCGAATCGCATCCAACTGGTCGGCGCGTCCGGCAAGCGCCTTACTGTCAAAAAGGGGGGAGCGTGTCCGGATGCTGTCGACCAGTATGAACTCATCGCCTGAGAGGCCCGCTTCCACAATGGGCAGCACATCGTCCACAAGAAAATTGACGGGTCCTAATACACCGTCCAGGAGTGATGTCTTCAGTGTGTCGGTCTCATACAACGGCCCGAAGACTTCATCGAATCCAAGCCGCCGCGATGCCATGCGATGTTCAAGGACGAGTGTCTTGCGTTGTTCCGGTCCGAGCCCCCACTCGGCGACGCCAGTAATCTCAGCCATCTTGCACGCTACCGCCTCCTCAAGCTCAAGCGACTTTGCTGCACCAATGCCTGTGATGAAGATCCTCGCGAATCCACCTGGCTTGTCCTTGCGGGCTCGTTGTTGCTGTCCATCGACCTCCGAGCGGATCGTGTTAACGAGGCGGACAATGCGCTCGGCCGACCGGTGGTTCATCACTTTTGCGGGCCGCGCCCAGTCTCCGGGCACCGCACACTCAAGCCGAGGCATGCCATGCGTATAGATTCTCTGCATCGTGTCGCCGAGAAGCCCGAGGGCGAACCGGTCGCTTGCGTATGCCTGAATCGAGAGAAGCGCCTTCATCACTTCCTCATGCGTGTCCTGACTCTCATCTATGAGAACCACCGGATAGAGGTCGACGAGCACTTCGCGCAGCGGTTCTTTTTGCAGGAAATTGCCGGCCATGCCGATGACTTCCTGGTGGGTCAGTGACCCCCGCAGACGTTCCGTTCCCGATGGGCTGTAATGGAATGACAGCATCGAATCGAGCGATTCTAAACGCTTTCTCTTTCGCTCCAAGTCGGCCTTGTTCTTGAGATATGTCTTGTTCGCTCCGCGTGCACGACCCATTGCATCTGTAAGTTTCGCCATCGATTCGGCGAGGGAAACCTTCAGCCAGGTCCTGATCTCATCGTCGAACCCCTTAATGAGTCGCCAGGCAAAACTGTGGATAGTCGACACGTCGATCAGGGCATCAAATTCGATTCGCCGGAGAATCTCGTCCCGAGCAGCATTTGTGTAGGTGATGACCGCGATGCGTTGCCCCTTGTACACGAGCCGCTCGCGTTCGCGTAGCCGGAGTTTGCCCAGCGCGCCAACTAGGGATCGCGTCTTACCGGAGCCGGCTCCGGCGTACATGAAGAAGCTCTGCGGGGTATCCAGATGTAGACACTGGTCAATGACTTCGTCGACCCCGTTGTCAACCAAGCTATCGGGCAGCTCATTCATGCACGCCCTCCTCTACCGAAACGGACACAAGAAGCATTTCGTGCTTTTTCTTGACGATTCGCTCCTGCAGCCACGAGAGGCCCTCCTCGATGTAGCGCGGAGGAATCAGATCCTTAAAGTCCGTGTCATAAAGGACGCCGAGTGCGAACCCAGCCTTGTCTCCATCACCTATGACCTTGAACAGCCTAGAGGCGAGGGCCTCCCCGCTCGTTGCCTTTGCAATCTCACGCGCCACCGCTCCAATCATCCCGTTGCCCCTTGCGGCAGCAAAATGGGCAAAGTTGGCGAAGACCAACGCGTCTTCGAACGTTCCTGGCAACACCTCTTCCGGCAGAGCCCCGACAGGAACTCCTATGTAGGCCGGGGTTTGGTAGGCCATGCGGATGGAGTAGAGGTCGTCGGAAACGATGACTTTATCAGTCGCGGCTAAATCAAGTAGACAATCAATCTCACGTTTGTTGTTGTTTGACTTCAGCCAGCTTCGCAGTGTTGGGTTTCCAGTGACCTGCCCTGCATTGCGCTTGACTGGCACGGATGCCTTGTCGCCCAGCGCGTCGATGTCGGTAATGACGATGCACGGGATTCCCAGAGCGTTGAGCAATGGCCGCAAGCGGTGGGCGTGGCTGCCACCCACCTCAAGCAGTGTCACGTACGCCTGGTGAAGCTGCGGGAATCGGTTGCGAATGAAGTGCGGAAGCAATATTCGCTCGGCGGCGCCCTCAACAAGTATCAACGCGTCCGCGAAGAACACGTCCGCATGCTGTGAGCGAAGGTAGCGAGTGACAAACCGTTTAGTGCTGGTGTCATCCCCGAAAACGGACTCAAGATTCGATACAGTCGATATCGGCACCTGTTTCCCATGCATTCCTGCCGGAAGGCGCCTGAAGTACCGGAGTGACGCATACGGAAGTTCGTGGGCGATGTGGCTCGAGTGCGAGCTCACTACCATCTGCGTCGAGAGGCCAGGGAATTTCCTCAACAACGAATCATTGGTAAGCACATGATAGGCGTGGCGGACGAATACCTGTTGCACCTGGGCGTGGAGGTGCGCCTCTGGCTCCTCAATCATGACGAGGTGGATTGGCTCGACGATCAAATCGCCGGACGCGAGCGCGGCCTTGCTCTTGCGCAGCCAGGCATCCCTGAAACTCATCAAGCGAAAAATCATTGAGATCAGGTTTTGGTATCCGAGTCCGTTAGAGGTCTCCGGAAGCCGAAGCGGTGGGGTAACGGCCGCGCCGCCAATGGAATCGAGTTCAAAGAGCACAGCCGATTCATGGTTAATTCCGTCGGCCGCACTCAGCTGCGTCGTCACATGTATCGTCGGGTCGTTGGCCCCCGGATATCCCAACGATTCAACTTCCTGGAACGCCGGTCTAAAGCTCGCGGCGAGCCGGACATCGAACGCGTCGCGAGCCGCGTCCATCGCCCGGAGTGCGTCAATGTCGGAAGGGCCTGGCGACTGCTCCGGGTCAAGATGCCGCTTGTAATACGCTCGGAGCTGCTCGGAAAGCCGTCGTCCTGATCGCCCTGCCGAGGCTGAATCTTCGCTTTCGTCCATTTCGCCGAATCCACGCTGCGCATTGATTTCGTGAACCCGTATCAGGCCGGCAAGTGGGTTGGTCTGCATCGGGATGGTCGATGGTCCGAGGTGCTGGGGCAGTGCCTCCCGGGTCACTGTGTCCGGCTCGACGAGCCTCGCCGGATCGAGGCGGTACCAGCGCATTTCGAAATGCACTCCAAGCCTCCTGGTAAGGAAATCGGTGAGGTTCTTCGGCCAGAGCGTCAACGCCGCTTTGTCAACATCTTTGGCCGCCTCTGCCTCCAGCGCATGAACCCGCTCGCGTTCCGACCGGAAATCGTTGTAGAGCGCGACAATGTCCTTCGGCTCAAGCCGGAACCGCACGCCGACAAGCCCACTACGCCAACTGAAGGATGGAATAAGGTCCTTGACGAAGTGGAGTTCACCGTTTTCTGCAGACAGCCATAGGTCAAGCATCGGGACCATAGCCATCCACGAATCAACCACCGGTGGTTGACTCCCCGCGATGGCGGCTTCCCACTCCTTTCCTATCGCATCAATCGTGGGGAGGTGGCAAAGAGTGAAGTCAAGCAGCCTAAACGGGCTCTTGTGTGAGACAAGAAAGCGGCGCAGCGCTAGCATTGCAGAGGACTTTCCGCTGTTGTTGGCTCCAACGAGAAGGGTCGTGTCGTCCGTGAGGTCGACGCGAACCGCTTGGAGCTTGCGGAAATTAGCAATTTCGATATGTCGAATTTTCATTATTCTTCCCTGAGTTCCCTGATCCGTTCGCATATTCTTGCGCATGACCCTGACCACAACGCAAGCTCTGGCGAAATATTGAACCTTGCCCTCGACCTTGCCAACCATTTGAGAAATTCCGAGCGGCACTTTCTGCATTTGACGTGGGACACAATCTGCGAGGACGCAAATTGCCTGTGGTGCGCCGATGCGACCAAGCGTGCATTGCCGATATCGGTAGAACCTGCGTGCTTGAACTGCTAGCACTAGGAGAGCCGGTCGGGGTTAGCGCACGTTGCCGAGGCGCGCGCCGCTGAGCCAACTGGAAAGACGGCGCCTAAGCCATCTACTCACAGCACCGAAGAATCTGTTTCAAGCTGCGGCGCACCTCCGCCTCGCGGTAGCTCCTGGAAGTTGCGTTAGTCTAGGTCCGCTTCGGGTAGATCACTGCCGTTCAAGGCAGGCCTACCGATCTCGGGCATCGGAAGGCTTCGTCTTTGCGGCTTGCGACTTCACCCTTGCCGACGGCACGCAAGGTCCTCAGCACTACCTCTGCAACGTGACGCGTTGGCTTTATGCGCTTGATGAGAGTGACTCACGGGTCCAGATCGAGATCAAACATGATTACGAGACCGGAGAAGACCACAACTTCTACAGCGTATCCGGTGGCGCAAGCCTTGTATTCAATCGGGAAGTTGTTGGTAACGCCCACATCTTCCGTCAGTCACGCTTAGGAACCGAGGCCATTTGTGACCGCGTTCTGTTCGACGCCTTGAGCGCAGCCCAACTTAGCGGCCCTTCGCTGCGAGACGCCGCAGACCTCTGACGCGTCAAATCCTCGATACGGATTTCTGAGGGGGAGTTACACCGATGGCTGACACACCGGCTTTCCAAGGACGTAGCTGGTAGCTCGACTTTCCCAAGACATTGACCTCCTTCGTCCCGAACTGTGGTGCGCAGGTCAATCCAGTTCGAATGGCGTCAACGACCAAGCGAGCCATAGAGCGTTGCTCGATGTCTGCTCGTTCGCGGACAGCAGCTTTTTCCGATGAAGTCATCAAAACCTAAAACAGCTTCTTCGGCTCTGTCGCTGGATCCTGGTTGGTTTGGCGGTACTGCTTTGGAAGCTCTCCTGGTGCGGTTGCAAGCGTGTGCTAGATCGCCTCTCGGATTGCAACACCAGGCGTCTTGCCACGCTCTTCGCAATAGGCAATCCATCAGGCTTTCAAATCCGGGCCTACATGCACATTGATGGCTCGTCCGGGCTTCTCCAAGTGCTTCTCCAGTTGAAATAAAAAGCATGGGCGGACACACACTGCAAATAAACTGTGCGCACAGTTTAACGGCCTCCGGCCTATCCTGCATTGTCCATTCTTCGCTTTTTTGATCTCCTTGCTTCACTCGCCGAATCACTTGACGCCACACGTGACTTGCACCGGTGCTGCTACCCGTTCTGCTATCAGCCGCCAGGAATTTCGTCATGACGAAATTTTTCAACTGGCTTTTCATGCCCATGTACGAAAAGCCAACCAAATGGACACTCATCGGCGACGGAGCTGGACACCGCCGCTAAATGAACTGGATGAGAGCACCAGAAGCGTTGGACATCGCTGCCAATATTCACTTCCCGTACTTGACCGCCTTCGTCTTTCGCATGGATTGCGTAAGGGCTGACAAACAGGGATTGACCAAGGGAGGGCGGATGCCGGGCATTCAGCGAACAGTTCCTAGCTACAACCTCAAAGCCCCCAAGCGCGTCAACGCTTGGGGGGCTTGTGCATTTCCCACGTATGGATTGGCGGTGGGAGTCGTCAGGTCATGCCGGCACCTGTCTTCCATGTACGCAGTTATGGCGTGTTTCCGCCGACCCTCGTCACACTCCAAGGGCATTACGCGCCACCAGGGCAGCCACATCACTCCCTGCTGACCGCTTTTGATACCAACGCGGCCGTCCACGCGTGATCCAGGCGCAACGTGACCCAACGCTTGTCGATGGCCTCAACAACGGCCTCGGCGAAATAATCCCCGAACACGGCTCTATGCTGATCTTTCGGAATGCTCAGAAGCTTGGAGCCCAAACCGATTCCCTGTGCGTTCTGAAGGTAGTAGTTCACCGTATCCCAGGCCGGGGTGGTCCAAGCCTTGGTACGGTTCTTCCGGTGGTGGCCATCGAGCCCACCGGGCAGCCAACAACGGAATCGATAGAGCCCATCAGCGTCTTTCCGGAACTCGGGATTGGCAGGCTGTCGCAGCGGATCAAAAGCGACGTCCTCATCCCGCACCACCGGGACTTGGTTCAAGTCGAGATCCAACTCCAGAACAAATGCGTAGTCGCGATCGCTCGCCTCAAGTCCTCCGGATAGCATGGCGTCGCACACCGACACCATCGCCTCATGCCCCAAGGCGGCCATTCGCGCTCGGTAGTCCAACGCAAGGGCTTGCGAAAGATGGCCCAAGAGCTCGAACTCGACGCTCACAGAGCGATACAACACTGCCACAGCGTTTGAGTCGTAGGGATTTTGGTCGTTTGGAACAAGAACGACTCGAAAGAAGGTCAGGTTCGTTTGGCCCGCCGGGTTCTGCGCGATCGCTCCGAGCGCACCACGATACGCCCTGCTTCCTGTCGCTTGTACTTCAAAACATCCCACAGAGGGCCACTTAGGCACGCCTTGCTGCTGCATCATCGCTCCATCGCCGGGAGCCAACAGCATCGCTGCCCCGTCTCCGCTTGCCAAGCAACTATCATTGACAGGTGACCAGTAGAGGCCCGCTCCGCGCTAATGTATAGGACTAGAGACAAGGGACGGCTCGTTGCAATGGAAACCGGAATTTGCAAGAACTGCATCGTGGATGATTGTCTTAAAGCAGAGATTGATGCTCGCGCAGAGCTCGTCATTTGCACGGAATGCAGCCGAGCTCGGAAGGGCATATCCATTGAAGTTCTTGGGCGGCGGCTTGAGACAGTTCTTCGGAAGTACTACGTATCGGGCGAAGCTTACAAGCATTACGACGGTGTCGATGACGACAGGGGAACATGGCAGCAGCACGGCGAGCTCCTATCTGACATCATTCAGGATGCACTTGGAGAGTTTTACGGTTGCCACTCATTAATTGTTCAAGCGGTGATGGGTGCAGAGGACTGTGATCCAGCGTCCGGAGACTATGGGTTCTGGAGTGAGGATTCGCACTACCAATTTAAGTTCGTACAGTACGAGCCGACCTGGTTCCCAGGGTGGCATGAGACCAAAGCCGAATTGAAGCATGGTCGTCGGTTTTTCAGCCCCGCTGCCATGTCCATGTTTGATGCTCTCTTCCATGGGATCGACAACATCACAGCTGCTATCAAGGGGAAACAGCGGAAGGTTTGCTATTCACTATCCGTCGGCAAGTACCTGTTCCGTGCCAGGGTAGTCGATTCTCTGTCAGCGCAGGCAGAGGTCATCGCTGCACCTGAGCACCAAGTCGGCCCGCCTCCATCGGAGATCGCGCGAAGCGGCCGCATGAATGCAGAGGGCGTATCTGTCCTGTACGCCTCCACTGAGGCAAGCACTTGCGTAGCCGAGATGCGGCCGGCTATCGGCAGCACGTTGGCAGTGGTGGAGTTACAGACCACGCGTAGACTACGTGTCTTGGACCTTCGCAGGCTTGAAATGGCTTGGCATGAACCAAGCATGTTCGATCCTAACTATTCGGATAAGCGCATCCGTCTCGCCGCGCTTCGCCAGCTGCATGAACTGGTCTCTCAACCGATTCTGCCAGGGAAGGAGGCGGACTACATCGTGACTCAGACAATGGCTGAGTACCTCGCCCACGTGTTCCACAGGCCCTTCGATGGGATCGTATTTCGCTCGGCTCAGGATGTGCTTGGTACCAACCTTGTGCTCTTCTCACGGAGCAGGCCGTTTGATGGAAAGCTCTCGCCCAGATTCGGCGTCAAGTACGTCAAGGACAGCCTAAAGTTCGTCCGAATAAGGTCTGTGAGAATCGACTACGAGGAACTGTCCCTCGTAAGCGTCCAAGGCACACCTTACCTTCTGGACGTCGATGGGCAGGCTAGGTTTGATGAGTGGCTTTCGGACTAGGGCAGTGCAGGACACGGGGCCGGCGGAAACGCATCTTGAGGGTCGGCAGGAATTTGTGAGAAATTATTTTCTAACAGCGAGCCAGCTCACTTCCGGCTGTTTTTTACACGAATCCCTGCCGATCCTCTGGTTGCGCTGGCTTTTGCTAGTTCACAATCGTCCAGCCTAAATGATGCCGCCGTCCAGTTTGACTGATAGCTTCGTCCAGTTTATTTGGTGCCAGCGTCCACTTGCTTGGCTGTATGTACCCATGCTCCTCAGCGCCCTAAGCAGACCGTATATGAAACCACCTAGGACGCCCCAATCAGGTCCGTGTTGTAACCTTGAAATTTCGTCATGACGAAAAAATAGCCATCGGCATAAGTCATCTTGAGCCGGAGCTTTACCAGCAACTGGCATGGCTAATCACAGGTGCGCCAGCTCGGCGCTGAATCTGTCTTGCACCTTGGAGGATAAATCCAAGCTCAACGCATTAAGCTGCCAGTCAAAGAAAAGCCCCGACTAGCGGGGCCATTCTATTATTCGCCTTGAACTTGCCCACCTCTAGCTCGGCCCCAGTTCCTTCCCACGTTGGTCAATACATGTTGTCGATATGATGGATTCCATACCGTATTTCCCGCAATAAGGTGATTGGTTCTCCCGGCCGTCACCATCATGCCGGACTCAAGATCGCGGCGAGTTGAAACGGGGTTGACCGCACCGACCACAGCAGATCCAATTCCCGATGCCCCGGCTACCAGGCCGCCCATAGTGATTGCCGCAGATGTCATGCCCCCTGCAAGTGCGCCCCCTTTTTGGTAAGCAACATACATAAGCCAAAGCATCACCACGGTAATGATGATTAGGCGCACGCAGTCAAAAAACGGGTTTGCGTCAACGCTGTCGATATTTGTGGCGCTGACAACCGCAACGAAGATCTTCATTGCAAATGCTAGAACCGCGCTTACCAGAGCGATTTGCAGAACGGTCGATATCACCTCGCCAAACCACCTATCGAAGAATGCCTTGGTGGTCGGCCACATAAGAAGCATGATAAAAAGAGGCCCAATACCTAGCAGTAATTCAAGCAGCGTTTTAGATGCAACAATCATTGCCCCAGCAGGGGCGGCTATTATAAGAGTTGCGGTAGCTACAATAATCGCTTCAAAATATTCACCGATCATCATTCCCATTTCGGTCGCACCTCTATCAGAGGCCCGATTCCAAAGCTCACCTGACAAATCGAGCCCTTTGCCGACAGATTGGTCAAGAACCTGATAGACGGTAGCAGGAGTGGCACCGTTGGCGCCTGAGAATGCCTGCGTTGTTCCGGCTTCTAAGTCATGACCGGACGCAACGACAAAGTTC
Organism: Xanthomonas sp. CFBP 8152; assembly: GCF_014199025.1. NCBI lineage: Bacteria > Pseudomonadati > Pseudomonadota > Gammaproteobacteria > Lysobacterales > Lysobacteraceae > Xanthomonas > Xanthomonas sp. CFBP 8152. The sequence goes on along the minus strand of NZ_JACHNO010000001.1, from coordinate 117,219 downwards.
ATATAAGTGTCTGAGCTCAGCGCAAACGCTCCGATTAAAGCGAATTTTCCAAAAGACAGCATTAATTTAGAAAACGGCCCATCAATGCGACCCAAGGTCATCAAAATTCCAGTAATGGAATAGTAAAGTGAGCCCAAGAGGACGGCACTTAACGTGATTTTCTCAATCACCACAGGAACCATTGACTCGACATATGCATCCATTGCGTTAGTAATGGAATCGCCTATGAACTGAAAAATCATAGGGTCTGACATGTCATTCCCCCATCTTTACGGAGGGCAGCGGAGAGTAACCGCGATGCGAATTAGCTATTTCGTTTTCTGCCTGCTGGGCGTTAATACAGTTCGGCGCCAAGCTCCTTTCGCCTGGGTTATTCTTGCAGGCCGCCAGCATCGCATTGCGTTGGTCTCTGTCGGCTTTGTACTCCGCGACGGTCTGGGCTGGCTCGTTGTTGTTGCAACCAGCAAAGAGGAAGACGAGCGAAGTCACATAGACAAACTTTTTCATAGTTACATCCTCTTAGTAGAGTGCGGGACCTGCGTGAGCGCAGCGGACACTTCCGAAGCAACGATGATTTGCCGTGTCGCAAGCCACCTCAGTGCTGCTTCCGGCATCCCGGCGCGTGTTGCATCTAGAAAACGCTGCCTGCCATTCACGAATGCAAGCGCGATGCAGGCCGCCGTCAAAACGAACGCTACAACCTCTGCTTCCCAGCTCGCGAGGTTCTTGATTCCGGGAATAGAAACTCCCAGCGTTTCATACGCAATCCAGTAGAAGGCGACCAATGCAAAGAACATTGCTACGATATCGAGGCAAAACATATGGGCATCGCCACGTAATGCTTCATTGAAACGAGAAGACCCGAATTTCCTAACCGAAAACCAGAACCTAATAGGTAAATTTACGTATCCGATGAGTAGCAGTAATTCGATGAAGTGCAGCATAAATCCTCCTTAGAATTCGACTGGATTCAAAGGGGAATAGCCACGACGCGAGTTTAATTTCGCATTGATTTCGCGTTGTCGTTGCTGCTGAATTTTTTCTTCAGCTACCGCCATCATCTGAAACAACTGGAGTTTGGTCTCCTCGTTGGCGATCATCGCTTGTTCGCTAGCGATGCGTCCTTGCAGCTCAGCGATCGCCTTTGGATCCTGTGTCTTGTTGATTTCGCCCATGAGCGAGCTGATCTGATCGAGCCGCGACTTTGCAGCTTCATATGCATCGCCAACGAACGCCTTGTCCTGCGCCGGTTTCGCGGCTGCAGCCTGGCAGGCAGTTCGCTGCGCATCGCCCACAAGACGTGCGCATGTGTCGAAGATCTTGTTAGCTTCGTAGATGGCTGCTGCCGAGCTGCTAAGGCCGCTGTAACCGCCGTTGCGCACAGAGTCGTAGACGCTTTGCCAATCCCTGGGCAAGTAGTCGCGCAATTCCTGATCGTTCATGATCTGCCCCAAACCGCGTGGGCCAGTGACTGCGTCGTATTGCTTCTGCATCTGGTTAATCTGGCTCACCATCTGGTCATACTGTGCCTTCCACTTCGCTATCGTCTCGATCTGATTGATCGTAGAAGGAACGTCGGCCACGACAGTGACCGGGACGCCGGCGTAGGCATAACCGCCGAGCATCAGTGAGCCTACGAGAAGAAATGATTTTTTGATGTGCATGAGTGCCACTCCTGTTGCGTTAGGAGGGACGAGGCCGACTGTTCCGGCTGGGTCAGGAGGGGCTTAGCCTCCGCAGCTTCGCCTTTGGCGTTTAGCCCACTATGCGGCCATTCTGTTCATGGCTGTCAGGGCCTTCTTTTCAGCCCGGCACCCGGTACGCACGAAGCGTTCTTGGGGCAACTCGACCCAGGGTCTTGGAAACGTATCGTCTTTACCAGTTGCTTCGGACGATGATTAGATTTTCGCTCAAATACGGTACATCTGCCAGATCTTCCAAAGCCTGATCGACGGTGCGGAACCATAGCTGCATGCCATACCTATCGACAACTACTCGAGATTCGGCGCCGTCGTTGATACGCATTGCGTATCCCCTCTTTCGTTCGGCATGTAAGATCACCTGAATTTCCCCTCTTCTTTCCAGACTGTCACAGTAGTCTTCGAGGTTATGAAACGATAAATATTTATCAGGCGTCGTGGTGCTCATTAGCTTTTACGTTTTCACCCTAAGCATTGCACCTATCTGATCCATGTACGGCTTGCTGGCCCCTGGTGACGATCGCTGAAGGCTACGAACTGGCTCAATCGCTTTCTTCTCGCTCGTGCTCTTTCTTGCCTCCGATACGGCTACTCCAGCTACTGGCTCAAATTCACCTCTCTCGTAGCGCGAAACGATGGCTCTTAGCCAACGTTCTGGGGTGGTCTTGATGCTGTTGGTCGAAAGCACTCCGGCAAGCTCGTCCAAGAGAAGCTGTGCTTCGTCAACGTCTATTCCAGCCATCAGCAGTTCCACTGCACGCCTTTGTGACGCATTTAATGAGCGCGGCCAGAAAAATTCTCTTCCAACCGGGACGCCTGCATCTGTGTCGCCATCGTTTTTACCGTTGATGACCTTACACGCAGTAGGTTGTAGTGGTTTTTCATCAATAGTCTTAATTAAGTTGGTACTGCTCTTCTTGGTACTACTTACACTTGGTTTACCCCCCTGTGCACCAAGGCCTGACAGGCCATTGGATGAGTCCCCATGCTTTGGACGGCCATACCCCGGTTTTTGGGGGTATGGTTCAGGGTTTGATGTAGTCGTAGCGATGTGCTGATCAGGCGTATCTGTGACAACTTGCAACCACTTTATTTTTCCTTGCGAATCACGCTCCCGCTTTTGCTGGAAGTAACCAGCAGCTTGCATTTCTCTCCGAGCGCGAAGCCACTGCTGCTCGCTCAATTTGAAGGTCTTACGTACATGCCAAATATTTAACTTAAAATCAGAACTTCTCCCAAGCATCCAGGATAGGACGACACGTGCAGTCCATCCCAATCGGTGGTCGGTCAAGATGTCATCAGGCACTGCCGAGAACGCACGACGCTTGATGCTGATAAATTCGCTCATAACTAGACTAGCCTGCAACGCTGTCGGCAGGCACTGCTTCTCCGTCAAGTGACAATGCATCCTTGACTTGAAGCGTTCGGAAGTAGACACGCCTCCCTACACGCAACATTGTGGGCCTGAGTTTTTGAGAAACCTCATTATTCGAGTACAGCGCTACACGCATTCCGTCGGGAGAATGTCCTAAAAGAGCAGCAACGTCAACCAGCTTCATAAGCGGCCCATACTTCTGCAGCAGATATTCTTCAGTTGTCATAGGAGTGCATGGACCTACGGTTGATTTCTGTAGATGCTCATCCTCATGACTTCAAATCCTTTGGTCAAACATGCACTGAAATTTCTAAAATACCAAGATGCTATATATTGGTTTTTTTTGCAGACACTGCCTGATCCGCTGACAACCTAATTTCGGCTAAAAATAAGCCCGATAACAATGGAAAACAGAAATGCAACAAATTTTATTTCTGTCTGTGCACACCCTTAATGAAAGCCAAATTGACATAATTTGGTCGTGCTCCCATGAGTGTATTTGGGAGAACACAGCGCGTTTTGAGCAAAGTTATCAAACGGCAGGAGATACCTCCCTATCCACTTATCAGTTAGGCAACCCCTCTTCCGATTCGGTCCAACTTTGATACAAGATCCTCAGCCCGCAGGTGTGTGTATCGCCGCAACATTTGCATGGATTTGTGACCACTGATCGCAGCAACTTCCTGGTCTGAAAGGCCTGCTTCAACAAGTCGACTGATTGCCTCATGCCGTAGATCATGAAAATGTAGATCCGCCATTCCGGAGTCGCGCTTGAGCTTCATCCAAGCTGGATTAAATTGGTAAGAGCGACGTTTACCGTCTCGCCCAGGCTCGCCATAGAACAGCAGATCGGTGTCGATAGGACGTACAGGGTTGGCCAACGCAACTCGCAACACTCGCACAGCCTCCTGGGTCAAGGGGACAGTCCGCGAACTTCCATTCTTTGTCTGCTGAAGACGGGCCACGCGGCGCACCAAGTCAACCTGGCTGCGTCGCAGGCCCACCAGTTCGGAAGCGCGCATTCCCGTTTCCAAGGCTAAGCGTACGATCCAACCGAGCATCGGATTTGAGTGGCCATCTACTGCGCGAAGCAGGCGCTGCTCCTCGTGCGGAATCAAGCGGCGATCTCGCCCTGGGCCAGGTGGCGGGCGCCGAATGCCTAGCACCGGGCTGTGGATGAGCCCTAGGCCCCATTCCTTCAATGCCACCGTAAACATGTGCCCAAGCAACGCGAGTTCCAAGCGCACTGTGTTGTTACTGCGCGGCCGGCGTTGCCCCTGCGCATCCAGGTCTCCGGCCAAGCGCTCGTCGCGGAAGCGAGCAACGATCTCTGCGGTCACCGCCGCCAATGAATAACGGCCAAGATGTTTGATCAGAACTTCGGCACGGCGCACTTCACTGATCTGCGTGACAGGCCGCTTGCCTGGCGTGACTTCGGCCAGGTATCGCCGCATCGCAGCTTCAACGGTAGTGCGCTCGGAGCCGGCGCGGCGGATGTACACACCGCGCACCATCTCATCCTCGGCGCGCCTAGCCCAGTCCTCGGCATCACGCTTGGTGCGGAATGTCTTGATCGCAGGAGGCCATCCAGTCTTACGGATGACGGCCTTCCAAGAACCTGCGGGGGTTTTTACGAGTGTTGCCATAGGTCTCTACTTCCCGGACTGTACCGAAAATGTACCTTTGGCCTCTCTCTTAAGATGAGACGCGTCAGCAAATCATTGATTTTACTGGTGGGCCCACCAGGATTCGAACCTGGAACCAAAGGATTATGAGTCCTCTGCTCTAACCGTTGAGCTATAGGCCCGGCGGGGTGGGTGGCGAGATGCGGGGCATGTCGGACCGTCCAGCTGACGCGAAAGTTTACCTGCCTGCGCGCGTCGCTGTCTGCTGACATCAGGCATCGAGGAGGAGAAGCGCCCGCATACACGTGCCCGCGCATGCCACACAAAAAAGCCCGGCCTGAGCCGGGCTTCTGAATTTGTACGCGTTCCATGCGTCCTGCGCACCACGCGCGGTGGACGATCCGGAGCCACAAGTACCTCGGCAATCCCAAATCTCCACTCCCCAATCCCGGCTGCTAAGCCATCTCAAGCTGCGCATCGACCAACTGCCGGCCTGCGCGGAATCCCTGCGCGATGGCTTCTTGGTAGGTCTCCCAGCCCGGTTCCCGGCCACCGATGCGTGGCTGGCGTTTACCGCCCAGCGCATACACGTCGACCCACAGCGTCCACCTGGCGCCCGGGGATGCCTGTTCGGCGCGTACGCGAATCTCGTGCTCGCGGTACGTGGTGGTTTCAAAGCGGCTTTGCCTGCTCATACGACGGCCTCGTTCCATTCGTCCATCAACTTAGAAGCCACGGCTAGAACGTCACGTGAGCCAGCAAGAAACCTCGGCCGCATGTTGCGCCGCTGTCCGGCTTCGTCGCCAAGGCGTGAATGTCGCCTGCGCCATCCCCGGCGCATCCGTGTTCCGGCGACGTCCACCCGGCCAAGCATAGCCTGCGGCATGCCCCACAATGCAACAGCCCCGCATGTGCGGGGCTGTTGCGTGATCACTGCACCGAGACGGCTACCGGATCAGTCGATGTCCAGGAACGAGCGCAGCTGTTCCGAACGGCTCGGGTGACGCAGCTTGCGCAACGCCTTGGCCTCTATCTGACGAATCCGCTCGCGGGTGACGTCGAACTGCTTGCCGACTTCTTCCAGGGTGTGATCGGTATTCATGTCGATACCGAAGCGCATCCGCAGCACCTTGGCCTCGCGCGGGGTCAGCCCTGCCAACACGTCCCGCACCGTCTCGGAGAGGTTGATGTTGGTGGTGTTGTCGATCGGGGACTCCACGTTGGTGTCCTCGATGAAGTCGCCCAGATGCGAATCCTCGTCGTCGCCGATCGGGGTTTCCATCGAGATCGGCTCCTTGGCGATCTTCATCACCTTGCGGATCTTGTCCTCGGGCATGTCCATTTCCTTGGCCAGCTCTTCCGGCGTGGCCTCGCGGCCGAACTGCTGGAGCATCTGGCGGGAAATGCGGTTCAACTTGTTGATCGTTTCGATCATGTGCACCGGAATACGGATGGTGCGCGCCTGATCGGCGATCGAACGGGTGATGGCCTGACGGATCCACCAGGTTGCATACGTGGAGAACTTGTAACCGCGACGGTATTCGAACTTGTCCACGGCCTTCATCAGGCCGATGTTGCCTTCCTGGATCAGGTCGAGGAACTGCAGGCCGCGGTTGGTGTACTTCTTGGCGATGGAGATGACCAGGCGCAGGTTGGCCTCGACCATTTCCTTCTTGGCCTTGCGTGCCTTGGCTTCGCCATAGGCCATCGCGCGGCTGATCTCCTTGATCTCGCCCAGGGTCAGGTAGTTGGCCTTCTCCATCTCGATCGAGCCCTGCTGCTCGGAGACGATCTGGTCCTTGACGTCGCGCAGCGCCGACGACCACTTCTGCTTGCGCTTGAGTGCGTCTTCCACCCATTCCAGGTTGGTCTGGTTGCCTTCCCAGGAGCGGATGAAATCCTTGCGCGGCATGCGCGCCACGGTGGTGGCCAGGTGCAGCACCTTGCGCTCGTGATCCTTGATGCCGTTGACCACGCCACGCAGCTGGGTGACCAGTGCATCGGTCAGCGGCAGCGGCAGCTTGAGCGTGGTGAAGATGGCGGCCATGTCCTCGCGCGCCTTGACCACCAATTTGTGCTCGGCGCCGTTCTTGGCATACACCTTCTTGAACTTGGCGTATTCGTTGGCCAGGTTCTCCATGCGTGTGGCCACTTCCACCGGGTCAGGACCGGTCGGGCCGGCCTCTTCTTCGGCAGCGTCGTCATCGCCGTCTTCGTCGTCGTCTTCATCGGCCGCATCCTCGTCGACGGCGACGGGACCGGCGGCGGCCAGCGCGGCAGCGGCGGCATCGGCTTCTTCGATCAGGTCGTTGAAGCCGACCACGATCTCGGCCAGACGCTTCTTGCCTTCCTTGTGCGCTTCGTAATCGGCCAGCAGCATTTCGGTCGACAGCGGGAACACGCCCAGTGCTGCCTGGACCTGGCTCAGGCCCTCTTCGATACGCTTGGCGATGGCGATTTCGCCTTCGCGGGTCAGCAGCTCGACCGTGCCCATTTCGCGCATGTACATGCGCACCGGGTCGGTGGTGCGGCCGCCTTCGGTGTCGAGCGCGGTCAGCGCGGCGGCAGCTTCTTCGGCTGCGGTGTCGTCAACCTCGCGGTTGCCGGTGTTGCCATCGTTGAGCAACAGGGTTTCAGCATCGGGCGCAACTTCATGGACATCGATGCCCATGCCGTTGATCATGCTGATGATGTCTTCGATCTGCTCCGGGTCGACCAAGTCGTCGGGCAGGTGGTCATTGACTTCGGCGTAGGTCAGATAGCCCTGTTCCAGGCCCTTGCTGATCAGTAGCTTGATGTCGGATTGCTGGGCAGGACGTTCGTTGGCCATGAGTGCTCGCGCCACCGGCTTTGAGATTGGAAAGAGAACCTAGCATTATACCAGCGTGAAGCCCGGTCTGCCGGATTCAAGACAGGACCGCTGGTAGACGTGATATCTAGGGTCTGAGAAGAAAGGTCACCGGGCCATCGTTGACCAGGTCGACAACCATATGGGCACCAAAGCGCCCGGTTTCCACCCCGCCCAGATGTTTTTCGCGGCAGATCGCCACCAATTGATTGAACGCCCGTTCAGCCTCCAACGGCGGCGCCGCGGTGCTGAAGCCGGGGCGATTGCCGGAACTGGTGTCCGCGGCCAGGGTGAACTGGCTGACCAGCAGCAGGCCGCCGCCGGTGTCGGTGAGTGAGCGGTTCATCTTGCCGGCGTCGTCGGCGAACACGCGGTAGCTAAGCAGGCGCTCGGCCAGGCGCCGGATCTGCGCATCGGTGTCGCCGGGCTCGACCCCGACCAGGGCCAGCAGCCCGGGACCGATCTGCCCGACGGTCTGCGCATCGACCGTGACTGCGGCGCGGGTGACACGTTGGATCAGCGCAAGCATGGGCACTCTCTGGCAGCAAACTGTGCCGCGCAGCATGCCCAGCGCTGTTCGCACTGTCACGCGCGGGTCTTGGCCGGCCGCGCTGTTTAGAATTGCGCGGATGAAACCCGATGTTCGCGCTCGCCTGCTCTACACCATTGCCGCCACCGTGGGCCGCATGCCGTGGCCGCTGCTCAAACGTGTGGCCGACGCGCTGGCCTGGAGCTGGCGCAAGCTCAATGCGCGCGAAGCCCGCGTGGCACGCCGCAACTTGGAACTGGCGTACCCAGAACTGGATGCCGGCCGGCGCGCGCAGCTGCATGCACAGGTGCTGCGGTCGACCGCGCAGCAGACGCTGGAAGTGCTGCGCACCTGGACCCGCCCACCGGCCGAGAACCTGGCGCGGCTGCAACGCAATGGCCAGGCGCTCTACGACGCAGCGCTGGCTTCCGGGCGTGGCGTGATCGTGGCCGCACCGCACTTCGGCAACTGGGAGCTGCTCAACCAGTGGCTGTCCGAACGCGGGCCGATCGCCATCGTGTATCGCCCGCCCGAATCGGACGCGGTGGACGGCTTCCTGCAACTGGCACGCGGCGGCGACAATGTGCGTCAAGTGCGTGCCGAAGGCCCGGCCGTGCGGCAGTTGTTCAAGGTGCTCAAGGACGGTGGTGCGGTCGGCATCCTGCCCGACCAGCAGCCGAAAATGGGCGATGGCGTGTTTGCGCCATTTTTCGGCATCCCCGCCTTGACCATGACCCTGGTCAACCGACTTGCCGAGCGCACCGGCGCGATCGTGCTGTATGGCTGGTGCGAACGTGCCGGTGGCGACCTGCAATTTGCGTTGCATGTGCAGCCGGCCGACCCGGCAGTGGCCGACGCCGACCCGGTGCGCGCCGCCAGCGCGCTCAACGCGGGCATCGAACAGATCGCCCGGCGCGACCCGGCGCAATACCAATGGACCTACAAACGCTACACGCTGCGCCCACCGGGCAGCGGCGAGCCCAATCCGTATGCGACCGAGCGGCATCCGCACTGAGGCCGGTTGGCTGAAGACCGATCCGCTAGCGCACAGCGCGGCAACGGCAACGGCTCAATCGTCGTGCGGATCGGCCGGCGTGGCGAGGATGCGCTGATAGAACGCCAGGTCCAGCCAACGGCCGAACTTGAAACCGGCCTCGCGCACGGTGCCGGCATGGGTGAAGCCGAATTGTTCGTGCAGGGCGATGCTGGCCTGATTGCTGGCATCGATACCGCCGACCAGCACATGCACGCCGCGCTGTTCCGCCGCCGCGATCACGCCCTGCAACAGCAGGCGTCCAAGCCCCTTGCCGCGATGGTCGCGGTGCACGTAGATCGAATGCTCCACGCTGTACTTGAACGCCGGCCAGGCGCGGAAGGTGCCGTAGCTGGCGAACCCCATCAGGCTGCCGTCGGCAGCTTCCACCCCGATCACCGGAAAGCCGCCCGCACGCTTGGTCGCAAACCAGCCGACCATGCTCTCCGGTGGCCGCGGCCTGTAGTCGTACAACGCGGTCGAGTTGGCGATGGCGTCGTTGAAGATCTCCAGGATGGCGCTGGCGTGGCGGTCTTCGCTGCAGTCGATGAGAGACATGGGGTCCGATGCGGGCAGAGGGTCTTGGGATTAAAAGGCATTGCCGGGCGATGAACAACGCAGCCGGCCTGCAATCCACCCGCGCCCGCCGCGCAACTCCAATTGCGGGCGCTGGATGCAGCGTTCCACCCGGCCGTGGCGACCGGCAATTGCGAACCACGCGACAATGGCCGCGCGCGGCAGGCAACGGCCGCGGCAGCGTCCGCCTTGAAGCGGCCGTGGCAGTCCCCATCTGGAGTCGTGCATGAGCAGCCCCGTCCCCTCCCCCAGCGCACAGGCCTTCGGTGATCCGGCGGCGATCCGTTGCGAGCGCGCCGCCTCCGAACTGCGCGCCGGCCGCCCGGTGCTGCTGACGGCGGCCAACGGGCAGGCGCGCGCGGTGCTGGCGCTGGACAGCAGCACCGCGCAGTCCTACGCGGCCTTCGCGCGTGCGGCGCAGGGGCGGCACTATCTGTTCGTCACCCCGACCCGCGCCCAGGTGCTGGGCCTGAGCGCGCCGCAGGGCGCACGCGTGGCGCTGGTCGAACACGACTACGACCAGCTCGCTGCCCTGGCCTACCTGCGCGATACCCCGGTACCGACGCAGTGGACCGCGGGCGATGCGCTGGACGCAGGCGCGGTGGAAATCGCGCGGCTGGGGCTGCTGCTGCCGGCGATGCTGGCCGTGGAGCTGCACGATGCAGATGACCACGCCGCCTTTGCCGGTTGCCAGTCGCTGACACTGGACGATCTGGGCAGCGGCTGCGCCAAATCCGCCGCGGCCGGCTACGAGCTGGTCACCCGCACGCCGGTGCCGTTGCGCGGGCTGGGGATGAGTGAGTTCGTGGTGTTTCGCGGCGGGGTGGCACAGCGTGACCAAGTGGCGATCGTGGTCGGCCAGCCCGACCTGTCGGCGGCAGTGCCGGTGCGCGTGCATTCCTCCTGCCTCACCGGCGATCTGTTCGGTTCGCTCAAATGCGATTGCGGCGACCAGCTGCGGCATGGCCTGGCCAAGCTGAAGGAGCTCGGCGGCGGCGTGCTGCTGTATCTGGACCAGGAAGGCCGCGGCACCGGCATCGCCGCCAAGATGCGCGCGTACGGCTACCAGCATGCCGGCCTGGACACCATCGATGCCGACGCGCAACTGGGCTTCGGCCCGGACGAGCGCCGCTACGGCAGTGCGGTGGCGATGCTGCGTGGTCTTGGCATCGGCCGGATCCGGCTGCTGACCAACAACCCCGCCAAGGCCGAACGCCTGCGTGCGGCCGGCATCGCGGTCGAAGACCGCATCCCGGTGACCGGCGACATCACCCCGGAGAACGAGCAGTACCTGCGCACCAAGGCCGCGCGTGCCGGGCATGCGCTGGATGTGGACGCGCTGATTCTGGCCGCGCAGTAAGCCCCGCTGCGCCGGATGCGCCTGCCCGCGGCGCCCGGCTATGCTTGCGCACCGCTCCTGCAGGCCAGCCTTGTGCACGACGCTCCACCGCCGCACCCCGAGGTCATCGTCGCTGCCGCGCCGGCACAGGTTCCGGCGGTGGACCACACGCAGTGGCAACCGCTGCCGCAGCGCGGGGCGTATGTGGCCGGCGTCAACGGCGCGCTGGGCGGCGGATGTGCCGGGCTGATCGCAGCCGGCGTGACCGTCACCGTGCTGCACGCCTGGCATGACTGGCCGGTGGTGCTGGGCGTGACCGTGGTGGCCGCGCTGCTGGGTGCGTGGTTCGGGGTCAAGCGGCATCGGCTCACCCACTGGAAACTCGACCAGCACGGCCTAGCGCTGCAACGCGGGCATCTGTGGCAGAGCGACACGCGCATTCCGATTTCGCGCGTGCAGCACGTGGACCTGCGCCGCGGCCCGATCGAACGCGCCACCCGGCTGACCACGCTGGTGGTGCATACCGCCGGCAGCCGGCTCAACGCGGTGGCCTTGTCCGGCCTGGATCAGGGCGATGCCGAACGCCTGCGCGACCGCCTCGCCCGCCAGCTCGATCACGACGACGACGCGCTGTGAGCGCCATCGAACACCACCACCAGGACGAGCAGCGCCTGCATCCGCTGTCGTGGGTGTTCGTGTTGTTGCAGCAGATCCGCCAGTTCCTGATTCCGCTGGCGGCCTTGGTGCTGTTCGGCAGCCGCGATGGCAGCCGCGACTCGGCCGACCACATCGCCACCGGCGTGGTGATGGCGGTGCTGGTGGCGATCTCGGTGCTGCGCTATTTCACCTACCGCTACCGCATCGGCACCGATGGCGTGGCGATCCGCAGCGGGCTGCTGGAACGCAGCCGACGCGATATTCCGTTCGCGCGCATCCACAACGTGGTGGTGCATCAATCGCTGCTGCACCGGCTGGCCGGCGTGGCCGAGGTGCGCCTGGAATCGGCCGGCGGCCACAAGCCCGAAGCGGAAATGCGCGTGCTGCGGCTGGACCAGGCATTGGCGCTGGAAGACCTGATCCGTCGCCGCGCGCATGACGCCGATGCCAGCACGCCGCAGGTCGTCAACGACAGCACCACCCTCCTGCGTTTGCCGCTGGCCGAAGTGATCCGGCTGGGGCTGATCTCCAATCGCGGCATGGTGGTGGTGGCGGCCAGCTTCGGCGTGATCTACCAGATGATTCCGCGCCGCACGGTGTCCAACTTCGTCGAGCACAACGGCGAGCTGGCGTACCGCTACGTCAGCCAGATCCATCCGGGGGCGGCGGTCACCGCCGCGTTGGTGGTGCTCGGTGCGCTGGCCGTATTGGTCGCGATGCGTGCGCTGTCGGTGGCACTGGCGCTGGCGCAGCACCACGGCTTTCATCTCAGCCAGTCCGAGCGCCGCCTCACCGTGGAGCGCGGCCTACTGACGCGGATCCGCAGCAGTGTGGCGCTGCGGCGCATCCAGTCGTGGACGCTGTACGAAAGCCGCCTGCATCGCCTGTTCGGCCGTCGCCAGTTGCGGGTGGAGACCGCAGTGGCCGGCACCGCCGACAGCGAAGGCAGCGCGTTGAAGGAGCTGGCGCCGATTGCCGAGCCGCAGCGCTGCGATGCCTTGTTGCAGCGCCTGCTGCCGGGGATTGCCTGGCCGCCGGCACAGTGGCAGGCGATCGCCACGCATTGCTGGTGGCGATTGAGTCTGCCCACGCTGTTGTTGCTGCTGCCGCTGGTGATCGGCCTGGCCTGGCAATTCGGCAACCAGGCAGCGTGGTTGCTGCTGTGGTTGCCGTGGAGTGCGTTCAAGGCGCATCGCCAGGTGCATCGCATGGGCTATGCGGTGGATGCGCGGTTTGTCGCCGTACGCGGCGGCTGGTGGAAACGCTGGTGGCGGCTGGCCGAGCTGGACAAGCTGCAGGCGCTGCAACTGCAACGCTCGCCGCTGGACCGTCTGTCCGGCACCGCGACGCTGTGGCTGGACACTGCCGGCGCCAGCGCGACCGGCCCGGGGTTGCGCCTGCGCTTTGTGCCATTGGCGCAGGCGCAGGTGCTGCAGGCGCAGTTGGGTGCCGCGTTGGCGCGGCGCAAGCTGCGTTGGTGAATCGGGAATCGGGATTGGGGGATTGGGGATTGGATCAACCGCTGATTGGCGGCGGTATCTCGTCAACGGGCGACTGGCGGCGATCAACGTTGCGCCGGGCCCCAGTATCCGAGTTCGCGGCGGATCTGCAGGCCTCGCCACACTGCGCCCAACGGCTTGCGCCGCAGTGGACCCAGCTTGCCGGCGATGAAGTCCTCGGTCGCTGCCATCACCCGCTCCGAGGACTGCCCGTCGCGATACGGGTGGATCGCATCGGCATACCTGGCGAGCGCATTGCGCAGCGCCGCATCCGGCGCCAGCGCGCGCGCCAGCTGCTGCGGCAATTGCCCGGGCTGCTGGAAGTCCAGCATATGCGGCTGCGGCACGCGGTTGCGGAAGGTCACCACCGGTTTGTGCTGCACCACGAACTCGGACACGATCGACGAGGTGTCCGACACCAGCACATCGGCCGCACGCTGCGCGGCCATGACCTGTTCGGGTTCGACAAAGCGTGCATGCGGCCCGGCCAACGCGCGATAGCGATCGAATAGTTCCGGCGCGCACTTCGGATGCAGCGTCAACAGCCAGTAATGCGCACCGCGCGCGATATCGGCGGCGATCTCGTCGTAGAGCGCGGGCGCAGCGCTCAGGCGCTCGGTAAACGTGGAGCCGAACAGGATCACCGGCCGCCCGTTGGCGGGCGCGCGCAGTGCAGCGCTGCGGCCGCCATCGTCGCGGAACACCGGGTCGAGCTTGGGCCAGCCGGTTTCTACCACCGCAAAATGCCCTTCGCGCTCGGCGAGTGCGCGAAACGGCGCCGTGGTGGCCGGGCCTTGCGTGCAATACAGATCGAACAGCCCGCGCACGCGGAAGTGCCCACGGTTGTCTTCGCGCTTTTGCACATTGAAACCATGGAACAACTGCACCTTGGCACCCGCAATGAACGGTGGCACCCAGTTGGCCGCACTGAACACCGCACGCGGGCGCAACGCCAGCGCCTCGCGCAGGCCGACCTCGCGCACGTCCGGCAACGCCAGTCCGCGCGCACCGCCCTCGAACCACGCCGCCACCGCATGGCCGCGGGCCTGTAATGCCTGCGCCAATGGCGCCAGAATAGGCAACGCGTAACGCTCCGTTGCGAACAGCAGGTATTGAGCCATCACATGTCCTCTTCGACCGCACCCGACGAACGGCCGCGCATCAGCGCCTGCATTATCGCGTTCAACGAGGCCGATCGCCTACGCGACTGCCTGCGCTCGCTGGCGTTCTGCGACGAGATCGTGGTGGTGGACTCCGGCTCCACCGACTCCACCGTGACGCTGGCCACCGCACAGGGCGCGCGCGTCCTGCAGCGCGCCTTCGATGGCTACCGCAGCCAGAAGGCGTTCTGCGTTGCGCAGGCCAGCCACGACTGGGTGCTGTGCCTGGATGCCGACGAACGCGTCAGCGATGCCTTGCGGGCGTCGATCGTTGCCGCGCGCGATGGCGGCTTTGCCGATGCGGCCGGCTATCGCTTCGCACGGCTGTCGGATTATTTCGGCCGGTTCCTGCGCCATGGCAATGCCTATCCGGATCGGGTGCTGCGGTTGTTCAATCGACGCCGCGGCGGCTGGCGCGGCAAGCGCGAGATCCACGAGGCGGCCAGTGTCGATGGTGCAGTGGTGACCCTGGCCGGCGATCTGATCCATTACCCGTACCGCTCGCTGGCGCAGCAACTGGCCAAGACCCAGCGCTACGCGCAGATGATGGCCGAGCACGAGCACGCGCGCGGCAAGCGTGCGACCTGGAGCAAGCTGGTGCTGGCGCCGGCCTGGCGCTTCTGGCGCGGCTATCTGCTGCGCGGCGGGTTTCGCGATGGCTGGCACGGGTTGATCTACGCCTACGTCCGCGCCAACTACGTGCGCCAGAAGACCATCATGCTGTGGCTGCTGCAGCACAACCAACCGGTGCAGGACCCGCCGCGTGCGGACGATCGGCGCGTCGACTGAGAGCGGCCGGCAACACCGCTGCGCTCGCCGCGACGTTGGCGCAAGACACACGCGGAGCCGGCGGTCGCAACATCCATCCCGGTGGTGGGCGCAGAGCCCGCAACCCGCTGCCGGACCGCTCGCTAGACCCTGTCGGCCACTCGCGCCGAGGCCTCCTGCGCCTGGCGCGCCGCCAGGCCCACCAGCACACCGACCAGCGCCGTGTAGAAACTGGCCGACACCTGGTGCGCAAACATCGACTGGGTCAGTCCGCACAGGGCATAGCTGGCCACGATCATCACACCGGCCGCTGCCGGTCCGCGGAACTGGCGCTCGCCGCTGCGGCGATGCAGCCGCACGAAGATCCAAAACGGCACCCCGTACACCGCAAACAGCAGCAACAGGCCCGGAACACCCTGGGTGGCGCCCCACTCGGCCAGATCGTTGTGCGCATGGCCCAGATGACAGCGCAGCAGCCAGGTGTCGCCGGCGCACACCGGCAGCTCGCGCATCGCATCGTCGAAGCGCCCGACGCCGATGCCGGTGAGCGGATGCGCGCGCAAGGTGTCCCAGGCCACATGCAGGCGCTCGATACGGGCACCGGCGGACGAGTCGCTGTCGCCGACCTCATAGCGCTGCAGGTCGCTCTGCAACTCGCCCAGGCGCATCTGCTCGGTCAATGCCGGCACGCTGAGCACCACACCCACTGCCAGCACCGCACTGCCGACAAAGGTCAGCAAGCGCATGCGAGCACTCTGCCAGGGCGCGCCCCAGATCAGCACGCCCAAGGTCATCAGCAACGACAACCACACCCCGCGACTGCCGCTGAGCACGATCACCACCACCGTGGCGATGGCCGCGCCCACCAGCCAGCGCACGTTGCCGAGCGGACGGCAGAACACCGCCACCACCAGCAGCATCAGCGCGATATCGGCAAAGACAATCGCATTGGTCCAGCCTTCCGCGCGGTCGGCACCGTTCATCACCTGCAGCATGGCGATCAACATTGCCGCGAACACGCCCGCCAGCGCGCCACGCCATAGCCAGACCTGCCGCGGCTGCAGTGCGTACGCCCACACCGCCGCCCACGGCAGCACCAGAAAGCGCGAGCGGTTGTCGACATCGCGCAGCCCGTGTTCGAACAAGGCCACCGACAACAGCGACATCGCGATCACCGCCGCCGTCAACCACCCCAACGCGCGCAGCGACCCACGGCGCGCGGCGACGCCTGCGCGCAGGCTGCGCCAACCCACCAGCGAGCCAAGCAATAGGCACAGCCCGAAGGGCAGCAACCCGCTCGGCATGCTGACCACCAGTGCGGTCAACGCGAACACGCCCAGTTCGGCAATGCCCATGCCCGCCGGTGACGCGATGGGGGCCGACGAGGAAAGCGAAGCGGGCTGGGTGGGCAAGGAATTCATTCAGACATCGGTGGCCAATGGGGGCGAAATCGGGCGACGTGCGTCAGCGACGCCGGCCAAGCTAACGATGCCCCGCATGAATCCATGCTAGACAGCGGCCGGCGGCGGCATTGACGGGCCGCCGATCGCGGCAGACACCTGCGCTGCGCCGGCTCATTCGGTGTCCAGGTTGCCCTGCTCCTGCGCTTCCACCGCCCGCTGCTCGGAGCTCGCCACGCAGCTGCCATGCACGGCATCGGCCGGCACCAGCCACCAGCGACGGCGGTTGGCCACTCCCACCATCTGGCTGCGGCTGCGGTCCACACAGGCCAGCAGCGCGGTCTCCTGCGCCATCAGCCACCGTTGGTGCGGACGTTCCGCCTGCCAGGCCACCGCACGCTGCAGCTGTTGTTCCCACGGTACCTTGAAGCCGAAGGTCTGCGCGGGGCGGTCGGCCATCAGCAGGTTCTGCTCCTTCCAGGCCACCAGCCCGAGCTGCGCGTCCGGTCCGATCCGACGCCCGGCCTCGCGCATCACCGCGCCCGCCGAGCTGGACTCGTTGAAGATCGGAGAGCAGACCAGACCGAACGCCACCCACCACGCGCCCAGCAGCGATGCGGCGGCAAGCGCGGAACGGCGCACCCGCAGCAGCAACAGACTGGCCACGCCCCACAGACCGACCGCCAGCAACAGCCAGCCGAGCGGGTCGGTGGCCTCGCTGCCGACCCCGCGGCTGTCCATGATCCTCTGCTCGAACCCCGGGTGCCCGATCAGCATCGCCGCGCCGCCCGCAGCAAAGGCCACCGTCAGCAGCAGCACGAATCCGAACAGCAGCCGCTGCACCCCGGCCCGGCGCAGCAGGCCTGCCGCCAATGGCGCCAGGGCCAGGCAGAACATCGGCAGCGCCGGCAGGATGTACACATCGCGCTTGCCGCTGGGAATGGTGAAGAACACCAGCACCAGCAGCCACCAGGCCAGCGGCAACAGATAGCGCGCATCGCGTCGCTTGAGCCGGCGCCACCAGGCCGGGATCGCCCAGGGCAGCACCAGGATGGTCGGCAGCCACATCGTGGCCATACCCTTGAAGTGGTACCAGACCGGCTGCGCGTGATCCCAGGAATTGGCGTAACGCTTAGCGGTCTGGCGCAGCAGGATGTCGTTGAGATAGACCCGGTATTCGGGCTGGCCGGCGGTCAGCGCAGTCACCATCATCGGCACGAACCACAGCAGGATCGCGACGAAGAAGAACAGCGGCCCCAGCCAGAAACGCCGATCGCGCACATGCACGCGTACGCCCGGCCACCCGCGCGCCGCCGCAATGCCGGCCGGGATCAGCATCAGCAGGGCGATGATGCCGACCCCCTTGGTGATCACGCCCAGCCCGGCGGCGAACCAGCCCAGCGTCCACCAGCGCCAGGCCGGCCCCAGCAACAGATGACGCAGCAATCCGTAATTGGCCAGGGTGATCCAGAACACCACCAGCGGATCGATCTGCGCCTTCTTGGCCTGAAAGGTGAAGTGCAGCGTGAACAGCAGCATCCACGCCGCATACGCGCCCACGCGTCGGGTCCAAAGACGCCGCCCCAGGTCGTACACGCAGGCCAGCGTGCCCAGCGCCGCCAGCAGCGACGGCAACAGGAACGCCACCCGCCAGTTGCCCAGCAGCGTGTAGAACAGCGCCTGCAGCCACATCAGCATCGGCGGCTTGTCCGAGTACAGCTCGTTGCCGCGATGCGGGAACAGCCAGTCGCCGCTCATCACCATCTGCTTGGCAACCAGTGCAAACCGTGGCTCGTCCGACGGCCAGGGGTCGCGCAGTCCCAGGCCGGCACCGATCACCAGAACGGCCGTGATGGCCAGCAGCCAGAAATCCTTGGAAGCACGAGTCTTGAGCATGACGGGCCGCAATGGGTGCACAGGTGGAGCGCCGGGGGTAGCGCGCGGTCAGGACGCTTTTAGCAAAAGCGCGTAGAAAAAACCGTCGCAGTGCTGCTCGCCGGGGAAACGCTGCCGTCCGGCACCGGCCGCATGACCGAACTGCGCACCCAGCGGCTGCGCCTGCGCATCGGCGGTGCGTTGCAGGAATGCCTGCACCTGCGCCTGGTTCTCGCGTGCAAGCAGGGAACAGGTGGTGTAGAGCAGCTGCCCGCCCGGCCGCAGCGTGCGCCAGGTGGCATCGAGCAGACGCGCCTGCAACGCGCACAAGGCGTCGATATCGTCGGCACGGCGATGCAGCAGCACGTCGGGCTGCCGGCGCACCACGCCGGTGGCCGAACATGGCGCATCCAGCAGCACCGCATCGAACGGCTGGCCGTCCCACCATGCGGCGGTATCGGCCGCGTCAGCCGCATGCAAGGTCACCTGCGCACCCGGCACGGTGCGCTGCAAGGTCTGCTGCACCCGCTCCAGCCGGCGCGCATCCACATCCAGCGCGGTGAGCTGCAGGCCAGGATGACGTTCCAGCAGATGCGCGGCCTTGCCACCGGGGGCTGCGCAGGCATCGAGCACGCGTGCAGATGGCGCCAGCGCCAGCGCATCGGCAACCTGCTGCGCAGAGCCGTCCTGCACCGAGACATCACCGTCGGCAAAGCCCGGCAACTGGCTCACCGGCACCGCGCCGTGCAGACGCACCGCATCCGGCAACACCGCATCCGTGTCCGCGCCGATGCCCAGCGCTGCCAGCCGCGCGACATAGCCGGCCGGGTCAATCCGCGAGCGCTGCACGCGCAGCCACATCGGCGCCATCTGCGCGCTTGCCACGAAGATGGTCTCGGCCTGGTCGCCCCAGTCGGCACGCAGCTGCTTGCGCAGCCAGGACGGCCAGCCCGCATCGGCGGACACCGCCGGAAATCCCTCGCGCTGGGCGCGCCGCAGGATCGCGTTGACCATGCCGGCCTGGCGCGGCCGGCCCAGCGCGCGGCACGCGTCCACCGTGGCGGACAGGGCCGCATGGGCGGGCAGCTGCAGCACGTCGAGCTGGGCGAAGCCGGCCATCAGCAGCGCTTTGAGTTCGGCATCGCGCGGCGGCAACGGACGTTCCAGCCACTGCCGCAATGCCACGTCATAGGCCGGGCGGCGGCGCAGCACTGCAAAGCAGATCGCCTCCACCAGCGCGCGGTCGCGTGGATCGTCAAGGCCGGGCAAGGTCGCGGCCAGTTCGGCCTTGAGCGAGCGGCCCTGGTCGAACACTGCCGTCAGCACCCGGGCCGCGGCCAGGCGCGAGCCGACGCCGGCAGTTGCGGTCTCTGCCGGCATCAGCGCAGCGCCGGCAGGTCGCGGCGCGCATTGAGGTAGTCGGCAGCGGTGATCGCCTTGCCGCCCTCGCGCTGCAGCACGCGCACCCGCAGCGCCCCCTGCCCGCAGGCAATGTCGATGCCCTGCTTGCCGGCAGCGAGCAGGGAGCCCGGTGCCTGCTGATGCGCCAGCTCCAGCGCCACCGCGCCATGCAGGCGCACGCGCTCGCCGGCCAGGATCGCCTCGGCCACCGGCCATGGATTGAACGCGCGTACGCGCCGCGCCAGTTCCTGCGCCGATTGGGTCCAGTCCAGCCGCGCCTGCGTCTTGTCCAGCTTGTGCGCATAGGTCACGCCCTCTGCCGGCTGCGGTTGCGCCACCGGACGGATGCCCGCACGCAGCAGGCCCAGGCCATCGGCCAGCACCTGCGCGCCCAGCGCGGCCAGGCGGTCGTGCAGCTGCCCGCCGGTTTCCTGCTCGCCGATGGCCAGCCGCTGCGACAGCAGCACCGGGCCGGTATCCAGCCCGGCTTCCATCTGCATGAGGCAGACGCCGGTTTCGGTATCACCGGCCTCGATCGCGCGCTGGATCGGCGCAGCGCCACGCCAGCGCGGCAACAACGAGGCATGCACGTTCCAGCAGCCATGGGTCGGCGCGGCCAGCACCGCCTTGGGCAGGATCAGGCCGTAGGCCACTACCACCATCAGATCGGCATCGAGCGCGCGCAGCGTGGCCAGGGCCTCGGGCGAGCGCAGCGTCTGCGGCTGCAAGACCGGGATGCCGCGCGCGATCGCCTCCAGCTTGACCGGCGACGGCGTCAACCCACGGCCACGGCCGGCAGGCCGATCCGGCTGGGTGTAGACCGCCACCACTTCATGCCGCTGTGCAGCTGCGCGCAACGAGGCGACGGCAAAATCCGGCGTACCGGCGAATACGATTCTCATAGGGCGGGGATTCGGGAGTGGGGATTGGGGAGTGGCAGCAGCGGCAGCGGCGTGGAATGGGGATTCGGGCATCGGGATTCACAGCAGGGGGCTTGGGCAACAGAACTAATGGTTAGCCCATTCCACATTCCCAATCCCGAAGTTCGCCCCCTCCGAGTACGCGGAGCGCGCGCAGCGACTGCCTGCGCCATCGCCTCAATCGCACGCAATAGCGCCGCGCCTGGCGATTGGGCATGGGGACCAACGGATCCGGCAAGCAGCCAGAAAAACCCGCTTCACCAATCCCCAATCCCAAATCCCGGCCCTCAGGCTACGTGCTTACGCTGCTTGGCCAGTTTCTTGCGCACCATTTCGCGCTTGAGCGGCGACAGGTAATCGACGAACAACTTGCCGTCCAGATGGTCCATCTCGTGCTGGATGCATACCGCCAGCAGGCCATCGGTGCTCAGTTCCTGCGCCTTGCCCTCGCGGTCGAGATAGCGCACGGTGATCGCATCGGCGCGGGCGACATCGGCATAGATGCCCGGGACCGACAGGCAACCTTCCTGATACACCTGCTCGCCCTGCCTGCTCACGATCTCCGGGTTGATGAACACCTGCGGGAGGGTCTTTTCCTCGCTGACGTCGATCACCATGAAACGCTTGTGCACGTCCACCTGACTGGCGGCCAGGCCGATGCCGGGCGCCTCGTACATGGTCTGGAACATGTCGTCGAGCAGGGTCTGGAATGCCGGGCTGGTGAGCTCGGCAGCGTCGACCGGCGCGGCCTTGGTGCGCAGCCGCGGGTCGGGGAATTCGAGGATAGGGAGCAAAGCCATGGGATTACCCGTCTGGGGAACACCGGCGCTGCGCCGGCAAGACGCTGTCATTCTAGCGCAATGCTTGCGTGACGCCCCGGTTTCTGGACTATAGTGCGCAGACCTGTTGGGGAATCAGGCAAGAAGGCACTCATGTTGAACCGACTTCGTACGGTCGTCGCTGCGGCGATGCTGACCGTCGCGACCTACGCTGCCGCGCAAGCGGTGGGCGAACATCCAGACACTTACGTGGTCCGCAAGGGCGATACCCTGTGGGACATCGCTGGACGTTTCCTGCAAAAACCGTGGTTGTGGCCGGAAATCTGGCAGGCCAACCCGCAGATCCAGAATCCGCACCTGATCTATCCGGGCGACGTGATCAGCCTGGCCTACCTGGATCGCGTCGCCAAGGGCACCGTCCAGGCCGGCCCGCGCCAGGAAGCGCCGATCAACGCGATTCCGCTGGCGGATGTCGAGCCGTTCCTGAAGAACCTGCGCGTCACCGACGACTTCGACCAGCTGCCGTATGTGGTGGGTCTGGAAGGCGGCCGCACGCGCGCCACCACCGGCCAGGTGGCCTACGTGGTGGGCCTGGACGATGCACAGCCGGGCCAGCGTTTTGCGGTGGTACGCCCGACGGTGAAGTTCAGCCTGCCAAAGCACAACGAAGACCTCGACGCGGCCGGCAACATCACCGCAGGCGCCGGCAACATCTGGAAGAACTACATCGCGCCGAGCACGCGCCGCGAGTTCCTCGGCTACGAACTGGCGCAGGTCAACGTCGGCACCATCACGCGCAGCGCGGCGGGCGGCAACTCCAAGGCGGCCACCCTGCTGCTGCAGGACAGCGGCCGCGAAGTACGCGCCGGCGACCGCATCGTCGCCGTCGAGGCGCAGCCTTACGACCTGCAGTTCATCCCGCATCCGCCGTCGGACCAGGCCCTGCAGACCGAATTGCGGGTACTGGCCATCTCCGACGCCTTCACCGTCGGCGGCACCCGCGATGTGATCGCCATCTCCGGCGGTGCCCGCGAGGGCATCAACAACGGCACGGTGTTCTCGATCTGGCGCAAGGGCCGCACGGTCAGCGACCGCGTCAAGCATTCGCGCTTCTCGCGGGCCGACGACGACTTCAGCGGCCCGGCCGGCTCCACCGTCGGCCTGCCCGACGAATACGCCTCGCACGCGATGGTGTTCCGCACCTTCGACAAGGTCAGCTATGCGCTGGTGATGGAAAGCGTCAAGCCGACCGGCCTGGGCTACTTCGTCAAGCATCCCGACGCGCAGTAAGCAAAAATTCCGATGCGGTAATGCGACGGCGCCTGAGGGCGCCGTCGACGTTTGCGGTCCAGGCTGGACGCATGGCCCTCCCCACTTCCGACCTGCGCGCACTCCTGACCCTGCTCCTGGCGGGTGGCCGCAGCCCGCCGCGCAACGCACTGCTGAGCTGTTTCGCCAGTCCGGCCGAGATACTGACCGCCGGGCCCCAGGCCTGGCGTGCCGCCGGCTGCGACGAGCTGCAGGCGGCCCGGCTGCAGGCTCCCGATGCGCGCAGCCTGGACGTCGCCCTGCAGTGGTGCGAGCAGCCGGGCCATCACCTGATCGGCCTGAACGATCCCGACTACCCCGCCCTGCTGCGCCACATCGTCAATCCGCCGCTGGCCCTGTTCGTGGACGGCGACCCGGACGCGCTCTGGCACCCGGGCGTGGCCGTGGTCGGCAGCCGCTCCGCCACGGCCGGCGGCCGCGACCACACCCGTGCATTCGCCTCCAGCCTGGCCTGCGCCGGGCTGGCCATCGTCAGCGGCATGGCCGCCGGCGTGGACGCGATCGCACACGAGGCCGCGCTTGCCAGCGCCGAGGCCATCACCGTGGCGGTGGTGGGCACCGGGGCGGATGTGGCCTACCCGGCAAATCACCATTTCCTGCGCGATCGCATCGCCGCGCGTGGCGCGGTGGTCAGCGAGTACCTGCCCGGCACCGGGCCGGTCGCGGCACACTTCCCGGCCCGCAACCGGATCATCGCCGGGCTGGCACTGGGCACCCTGGTGGTGGAAGCGGCCATGCGCTCGGGCGCGCTGATCACCGCGCGGCTGGCAGCGGAGGCCGGGCGCGAGGTGTTCGCCCTGCCCGGCTCGCTGCACAACCCGCTCGCGCGTGGCTGCCATCACCTGATCCGGCAGGGCGCCACCCTGGCGCAGGAGCCGGGCCAGGTCATCGACGGCCTGCGCCTGCTGTCGGGCGAACTGGCAAACGCCTTGCGCCAGCGCCTGGCCGCCCCCACTGATCAGGCCAGGACACCGCCGCAGGCCGGCCCGGCGCGCCCGGATCCGGACTACCAGCGCTTGTGGCAGGCGCTGGGCCACGACCCAACCCCTATGGATTCCCTGGTCGAACGCACCGGATTGACGGCCGCCACGCTGTCCTCCATGCTGCTCATCATGGAACTGGAGGGAGACGTGGTCACCGAGCACGGTCGCTATACCCGCAATCCCTAGTTTCTTCACCTCCACAGCGTCGCGCGACGCAGGCCGAGGGGCAATGAAAGAGAGCATTCTTGATGTACTGCTGTACCTGTTCGAACATTATTTCAGCGAAGATGCGGACCTGGTCCGCGACCGTGACTCGCTTCAGAATGGCCTGATCCAGGCCGGTTTCAGTCCCGCAGAAATCAGCAAAGCCTTCGACTGGCTGGACGCGCTCTCCGAGCAGCGGCCCAGTGTCGCGCGCCCGCATGTCGATGGACCGGTACGCATCTATCACGGCCCGGAGCTGGACAAGCTCGACGTGGACTGCCGTGGCTTTCTGCTGTTCCTGGAGCAACACCGCATCCTCGACGCCGACCAGCGCGAGCTGGTACTGGACCGCGCCATGGCGCTGGATCAGGACGAACTGGATCTGGACGACCTCAAATGGGTGGTCTTGATGGTGTTGTTCAACCAGCCGGGTGCCGAAGCGGCCTACGCCTGGATGGAAACGCAGATGTTCCTGGACGAGCCTGAACCCGTACACTGAGGCGGAAGCCGCAACGGAAGCGTGCGAGGGAACGGCAATGAGCAGTTGGTATTACGCCGAAGGCAACCGCCATCGGCGTGGCCCCGTGGCCGACGAGGCATTGCTGGCGTTGTATCGCGATCACGCGATCGCGCTGGACACCTTGGTCTGGCGCGACGGATTTGCCCGCTGGGTGCCGCTGTCTGCGTGCGCCGACGAGCTCGGGCCACCGATGTCCACCGATCTGCGCGCCGCAGCGCAGCCGCCGCCCCTGCCGCCGGTTCCGCCAGCGGCTGTTCACAACGCCGCCGTCAGTGCACCCTCTTCGTCAGCGCATCGCCTGCCCAGCAACGGACCGGGCTGGCCGCTGGCGTTGGTGCTGGGCGCGGTGGTGGGCATGTTCGTGCTGGTGGCGATGATCGGCATCCTGGCGGCGATCGCGCTGCCGGCTTACCAGGACTACACCGCGCGCACCAAGGTCGCCCAGGCGATCACGGCACTGGCGCCCTTGAAGCCGCAGATCGCCGAATTTCTGGCGCAGCAGGGCCGTTGCCCGGTCAACGGCGACACCGGCTTTCTCGCGCCCGAGCAGTATGCAACCGATGTCCTGACCAGCGTGCAGATCGGCCGTTTCGACACCACCGACTGCGGAGTCGAGGCGCTGCTGCATGCGCCGAAAATGACCAGGATCGACGGCAAGGCGCTGTGGCTGGATTTCGACGCGGACGCCGGCAGCTGGCAGTGCAGCTCCGAGATCGACGACAACCAACTTCCGCCGGACTGCCGCGGCTAGTCAATCGTTTCACGCAAGGGGACTTCAATGACGCAGTGGTATTACGCCGACGCACAACGCGAGCGCCAGGGGCCGGTGGACACGGACACGCTTCGCGCGCGCCTGTCGGAAGGCCTGATCGACGCATCCAGCCTGGTCTGGCGCGAAGGCTTGCCGCAATGGGTCGCACTGGGCGAGGTCGCGGCCGAGCTGGGGATCGACACCGCCGCGCCGAGCGTCGGAGATGTGCCGGTGAACGTTGCGCACAGTGAGCCGCAGGCGACGGTTCACCCAACCAGCATCGCGGTGGATCACACGCCTGCCGCAGATGCGCCGTTTGCCGGCCCGGCGGCAGACGCTGCGCTCGGGCGGTCCGACTCCGGGCTTGCCGATCACCCTGCCGTAGCCGACCACCTGCAGCGTCCGTCGAGCGGGCAGACTGCGCTGACAGATCCAGCGGCGTGGCCCACCACGCCGGCAGACCCTGCGGCAACCCCGGCGGCATCGAGCCCGCTCCTGACCGACACCTCCCACGCGCCTGCAACACCCGCGCATGCCGTGTCGCAACCACCGGCCGGCGCGCCGCTTCCAGGCGCCTGGGATTCCGTCGCCGCGCCCGCGGCAAGCGTCGCATTGCGCGATGCCCCGGTCGTCTACGCTGGCCTGTGGCGGCGCGTGGCCGCCAGCATCCTGGACAGCCTGATCACCAGCTTTGCGGTGTACCTGATCGTGGTCCCGCTGGTGTTCGTCGTGGCGCTGGCGACCACCCGGGGCGATTCCGGCTCGGCGCTGGACGACGGCAGCGCGCTCGGCATTGCGATCCTGGTGATGTCCTATGGCATCGGTCTGGCGATCCCGACGCTGTATTTCGCCTGGATGCAGTCCAGCCGGCACCAGGCCAGCCTGGGCAAGCTCGCCTGCGGCATCAAGCTGGTGCGCGCCGACAGCAACGGCGGCCGGGTCGGTTTCTGGCGCAATGTGCTGCGCTATCTGGCCTACATGCTGATCACTGTGCTCACCCTGGGCATCGGCATGATCGTGGCGGCGTTCATGGCCGGCATGACCACGCGCAAGCAGGCTCCGCACGACAAGGTGTGCGACACCCTGGTGGTGGACCGCTGGGCGTTCACGGATCACCCGGAGCGGCAATCCAGGGGTCTGGACACGGTCACCATCGTGGTCCTGGCCATTTATGCGGTGCTGTTGGTGCTCACGGTCGTGGCGGTCGCCTTCCTGCTCGCCGCCATCGGAATGAGCCAGAGCTAGCAGTTGGCGGCTCTGGCCGCTTGACACGGCGGCGTCCGCCGTGATCTTTCTAGTAAGAGAACTGAACGCCCGGGCTCGTTTCCCGGGCGTTGACCTGTGGGAACCATTCGATCTGCTTCCCTCCACCGGCCAATTAGGCCACGCTACCCGCCCCCCGGGCTCTGCCCAAAGAATTCGCCACCATGCCCAAGCACCTGCTCATCGTCGAATCGCCTGCCAAGGCCAAGACGATCAATAAATACCTCGGCAAGGACTTCACCGTCCTGGCCTCGTATGGGCACGTGCGCGATCTCGTTCCCAAGGAAGGCGCGGTCGATCCGGACAACGGCTTCGCGATGCGCTACGACCTGATCGAAAAGAACGAGAAGCATGTCGAAGCCATTGCGCGCGCGGCCAAGGGCGCCGACGACATCTATCTGGCGACCGACCCGGACCGCGAGGGCGAGGCGATCAGCTGGCACATCGCCGAGATCCTGAAAGAGCGTGGACTGCTCAAGGACAAGACGATGCAGCGGGTGGTGTTCACCGAGATCACCCCGCGCGCGATCAAGGAAGCCATGCTCAAGCCGCGCGCGATCGCGGCCGATCTGGTCGATGCGCAGCAGGCCCGTCGCGCACTCGACTATCTGGTCGGTTTCAACCTGTCGCCGGTGCTGTGGCGCAAGGTGCAGCGCGGGCTGTCGGCCGGCCGCGTGCAATCGCCGGCGCTGCGCATGATCGTCGAGCGCGAGGAAGAGATCGAAGCCTTCATCGCACGCGAATACTGGTCCATCGATGCGCATTGCCGGCATCCGTCGCAGCCGTTCAATGCGCGCCTGATCAAGCTGGACGGGCAGAAGTTCGAGCAGTTCACCGTCACCGATGGCGATACCGCCGAAGCGGCGCGGCTGCGCATCCAGCAGGCCGCGCAAGGCGTGCTGCATGTCACCGATGTGGCCAGCAAGGAGCGTAAGCGTCGCCCTGCCCCGCCGTTCACCACCTCAACGCTGCAGCAGGAAGCCTCGCGCAAGCTCGGTTTCACCACCCGCAAGACCATGCAGGTGGCGCAGAAGCTGTACGAAGGCGTGGCGCTGGGCGACGAAGGCTCGGTCGGTCTGATCAGCTATATGCGTACCGACTCGGTGAACCTGTCGCAGGACGCCTTGTCGGAAATCCGCGATGTGATCGCGCGCGATTTCGGCACCGCTTCGTTGCCGGACCAGCCCAACGCCTACACCACCAAGTCCAAGAACGCACAGGAAGCGCATGAAGCGGTGCGCCCGACCTCGGCGCTGCGCACCCCGGCGCAGGTGGCACGCTTCCTGTCCGACGACGAGCGTCGCCTGTACGAATTGATCTGGCGCCGCGCAGTGGCCTGCCAGATGATCCCGGCCACGCTCAACACCGTCAGCGTCGATCTGTCGGCCGGCAGCGCGCACGTGTTCCGCGCCAGCGGCACCACCGTGGTGGTGCCCGGCTTCCTGGCGGTCTACGAGGAAGGCAAGGACACCAAGAGCAGCGAGGACGAGGACGAGGGCCGCAAGTTGCCGCTGATGAAGGCCGGCGACAACATCCCGCTGGATCGCATCGTCACCGATCAGCATTTCACCCAGCCGCCGCCGCGCTTCACCGAGGCGGCGCTGGTCAAGGCGCTGGAGGAATACGGCATCGGCCGGCCGTCCACCTACGCCTCGATCATCCAGACCCTGCAGTTCCGCAAGTACGTGGAGATGGAAGGCCGCAGCTTCCGTCCCACCGACGTGGGCCGCGCCGTGTCCAAGTTCCTGTCGGGGCATTTCACCCGTTACGTGGATTACGACTTCACCGCCAAGCTGGAAGACGAGCTGGATGCGGTCTCGCGTGGCGAGGAAGAGTGGATCCCGCTGATGGAGAAGTTCTGGGGCCCGTTCAAGGAACTGGTCGAGGACAAGAAGGATTCGCTGGACAAGACCGACGCTGGCAGCGTGCGCGTGCTGGGCACCGACCCGGTCAGCGGCAAGGAAGTCAGCGCGCGCATCGGCCGGTTCGGCCCGATGGTGCAGATCGGCACCGTCGAAGACGAGGAAAAGCCCACCTTCGCCTCGTTGCGACCGGGCCAGAGCATCTACTCGATCTCCATCGAAGACGCGCTGGAACTGTTCAAGATGCCGCGCGCGCTGGGCCAGGACAAGGAACAGGACGTCAGCGTCGGCATCGGCCGCTTCGGCCCGTTCGCGCGCCGCGGCAGCGTCTATGCCTCGCTGAAGAAGGAGGACGACCCGTACACCATCGACCTGGAGCGCGCGGTGTTCCTGATCGAGGAGAAGGAAGAGATCGCGCGCAACCGCGTGATCAAGGACTTCGAAGGCAGCGACATCCAGGTGCTCAACGGCCGTTTCGGCCCGTACATCAGCGATGGCAAGCTCAATGGCAAGATCCCCAAGGATCGCGAGCCGGCGTCGCTGACGTTCGAAGAGGTGCAGCAGCTGCTGGCCGACACCGGCAAGCCGGTGCGCAAGGGCTTCGGCGCCAAGAAGGCCACGCTCAAGAAGAACGCGGTGAAGGATTCGGCCAAGGAGGCCAAGGACGCCGCAGCCAAGAAGACCGCGGTAAAGAAGACGGCCACCAAGACCGCGGCGAAGAAGGCGCCGGCCAAGAAGGCCGCTGCCAAGAAGGCCGCCAAGCGCGTGGTCAAGAAGACCGTGAGCAAGGCCGCAGGCTAAGGGCGCCGCATGCAGCACACGCTCAGCCCGGACCGCGCAGTCGCCACCCTGAACCGGGGCGGCGTGATTGCCTATCCCACCGAAGCGGTATGGGGACTGGGCTGCGACCCGCGCCAGCAGGCCGCCGTGCTGCGGCTGCTGGAGATCAAACGGCGCCCGGTCGACAAGGGCGTGATCGTGGTCGCCGCCAGCGTGGATGTCTTGCACGACTGGGTGGATCTCGACGCGCTGGCACCGGCCCGCAAGCAGCAGGTGCTGGCCAGCTGGCCGGGCCCGCATACCTGGATCCTGCCGATTACCGCCCAGGCGCCGCGCTGGGTCACCGGCGCACATGACGGGCTGGCGGTGCGCATCAGCGCACACCCGCTGGTCGCCGCGCTCTGTACGGCCTGGGGCGGCCCGCTGGTGTCCACCAGCGCCAACCTGGCAGGTGAGCCACCCGCACGCAGCTTTCAGGCGCTGGACCCGGCTCTGCTGGCCAGCATCGACGGGGTGACGGACGGCGAAGTGGGCGCGTTGGCGCAACCGACCCAGATCCGCGACGCCCGTAGCGGCCAGATCCTGCGCGACTGAGCAGCCGCCGCGCGCCGCCTGTCGGCGCGCGGCGGCCCTGGACGCCTTGCCCCCCTTTGCCCACAGCCGGGCAGACGCGCACACTGCGGCCATGCGTACCGTCCTGACCCTCCTGTTGCTGGCCACCGCGCTGCCTGCGTCGGCGGCCAGCACCGCCAGCAAGCCGGATCCGAATGTGCGGATCTACCGCTGCGTCAGCAGCACCGGCACCGTCGCCCTGCAAGATGCGCCATGCAGCAGCGGCCGCCAGCAGGTGCTGGACCTGCAGCGCCCGCAGGATCCGCCACCGCGACCGCAGCGCGCCGTTGCCGCCCCGGCCGCCGTCGCCACGCAGCCACCGCGCGAGGTGCGCATCATCACCGTGCAGCCGCCGCAGCCGATGTACGAGTGCACCACCGAAGACGGCGACCGCTATACCAGCGACAGCCCGGAAGGCAATCCGCGCTGGGTGCCGACCTGGGGCCCGGCCTATGTGGGCAATGGCATTGCCCCACCGGTCAACGGCGGCGGCATCCAGCGTCCGCCGATATCGGTCCGCCCACGCCCGGCGATGTCGGTGCAGGGAAGCGCCGGTCGCGGTGGAAGCTTGCGCGGCAGCGCAAGCTTCGGCGGCGGCGGTTATCAGGGAGGCTACCAAGGCGGCTACAACGGCGGCGGCTACGGCGGCACGGTGATCGTGCCGTACGGCAACGTGCAGATCCGCGATCAATGCCATGCCCTGCCCGAACAGGAAGTCTGCGCGCGCCTGGCCGACCGTCGCTGGGAACTGATCCGCCGCTACAACAATGCCCTGCAGAGCGAGCGCCAGGATCTGAGCCGCGAACAGCGCGGCATCGACGCGCGCCTGCAGCGCGATTGCGGCGGCGCATGAAGCGCTGGCTAGGGGCGGCATTGCTGGCGTCTGCCTCGTGGGCCGGCGCACAGGAAGTGGCGATCTATCGATGCACCGATCCCAGCGGCGCGCTTACCGTGCAGAACATGCCGTGCCCGAAAGGCATGCAGCAGCAAAAGAAACTGATGACGGCACCGGCCGCGGTGCCGTTGACGCCGGGCGTCGCGGGCGCAGCATCGCCTGCGCGTACAGCGCCCGCGACGCAGCCGCGGACCACGCCTAAGGCCGATGTCTCCGCTGCCGCCCCGGCTGCGCCACCGGTACCGGTGGCACCGACGCCAGCTGCCACGTCCTCGATATCCACGCTGCCACCGCCACCCTTGTTCGAATGCACCGCGCACGACAACGGGCGCTATTTCACCGAAGACCGCGAGCCGGCCACGCGCTGCCTGCCGATGCAGACCACCAACCTGGCGGGTGGGCCGGCGACCGGCGGCGGCAGCGCCTGCGAAGTGGTCACCGATCGCTGCGCACCGGTGCCGGACCAGACCCTGTGCGAGGCCTGGCGTCAGCGTGCCGAGCAGGCCGAATCGACCTGGCATTTCTCCGACGAGGCGCAATCGGCCGAGCGCAAGCAGCGCTACGCGCAGATGCGTCGGGTGCTGGACGAAAGCCGCTGCGCGAATCCGTCCGCCACGCCGTGATGCTGCAACCGGCGATGCAGCGCACAGCAGCCAGCGTGCCGGCGCTGTGCTTGCCGGGCTGATTCTTTCGAGCCACTGCAACCGTCAGCGGTCTCCGGATGACATGCACAGTGCAGTGAGCCGCACGCAAGCGGGCCGGCTGCGCTGTCGCCTGCATTGCGCGCAGGCGCCAGCGGACAGGACAGGCGCGCCGTCGGCTCGGCGCATGCCTGCGCATCTTACGGTGCCATGCACACGCACTGTCCGCGTCACCACGCGCGCAGGCGTGTCAGAACCCGTAACGCAAGAACCCGCCATCCACTGCGATGCATTCGCCGGTGATGTAACTGGCTGCCGGCAGACACAGAAAGCCGACGGCGGCGGCGACTTCTTCCGGTTCGCCGATGCGGCGCATCGGGGTGCGCTCGATGACCTGTTCGTAGTAATCCGGATCCGACAACGGCCCGGAGGTGCGACGGGTGCGGATGTACCACGGCGCCACCGCGTTGACGCGGATGCCGTCCTCGGCCCATTCCACCGCCAGGTTGCGCGTCATCTGCTGCAACGCGGCCTTGGTCATGCCGTACGGTGCACCGCTGCGCACGTGGGTGATGCCGGAGACGCTGCCGACGTTGACGATCGCCGAGGCCGCGTGGCGGGTCAGCAGCGGATGCGCATAACGCGACAGCTCGAAAGCGGCGAACACATTGGTTTCGAAGATGCCGCGCCACTGGTCTTCGGTGTAATCGATCGCCGCACGGGTGATGTTGCCGCCGGCGTTGTTGATCAGCAGATGCAGGCCATCGGCATGGTCTTCCACCCAATCCAGAATCGCGCGCCGCTCTTCATCGTCGGCCACGTCGGCGGCCAGCCCATGCAGCTCGCGCCCGGGAAATTCCTCGGCCAACTCGTCGCGCGCCTGCGCCAGCGCATCGGCATCGCGCGCCACCATCAGCAGATCCGCACCGAAGGCCAGCAATTCGCGCGCGATGGCAAAGCCAATGCCGGCGCTGGCGCCGGTGATGAGCGCGGTCTGTCCATCCAGCCGCCAACGATGGGTTGTCACGTGGGTGATCCTCTTTCAAGACGCAGGAGACGGCCGCGGCAGCGCGATTGACGCATGCCTGCGGCCCGGGCGTTAGGATACCGCCACCCCGAGCGAGGTCACGACGATGAAACGGCATTGGATTCTTGCGACCAGCCTGACGTTGCTGCTGGGCGCCTGTCAGCGACCGCAACCTGCACCCACCGAGCAGAAGCCCGAGCCGCAGGCCACCGCCCTGCGCGACCACATCCAGGAGCCGTTGAACAAGGCGCACGCAGTGCAGGCGGCAACCGATCAGGCTGCAGACGATCAACGCAAGGCGATCGATGCGGCCACGCAGTGAGCGCATCGCATCACGCCAGCGCGTCGCGGACGTAGGTCGTAGACGGCGGCAGGCAGTCGAAATGACGCGCGGGCTCCGGCATTCGCGCTTGATGCACTGTTTGCGGAAATGCGCCGACGCTGCATGACACAGGCGCCACTGGCGCAGACACGATAACGCCGGCACGAAGCCGGCGTTATCGATCCATCATGCTGCAAACCTGCCGCGTCAGAATCCGCAGAAGCAGTACGCCAGCGACTTGACCGGGGTGCCGCCCGCCTTGCTGTCGTGCACCGCGTCTTCGACGAAGCGCAGCTGCGTATCCACTTCCGGCAGCGAACGCGCCAGCAGTGCGCGCGCCATGCCCGAATCGCCCAGCATCCAGGCGCCCATGCGGCTGCCGGCAAATCCGCTCATGAACTGCGAGAACGGCGTCGCCGGCTTTTCCACATAGCGCACGCGGAACTTGCCGCGGCTCAACTTGGCGCGGTCGGCCGCATCTGCCACCGCTTCGGACATGCCGCCGAACGCGTCCACCAGGCCATGCTGCCTGGCCTGCGCACCGCTCCACACGCGACCGCGTGCGACCTTGTCGATGGCATCCACCGATTGGTGACGCGCCTGCGCCACCTTGCCGGTGAAGTCGGCGTAGCCCTTGTTGATCACCGCCTGGATCACCTGGCCGGCGGCCGGGTCCAGCGGACGGGTGATGTCGAAGGCGCCCGCAAACCGCGTGGTGCCCACGCCATCAGTATGCACGCCGATCTTGTCCAGCGCGCGGGTCAGGTTGGGCACCATGCCGAAGATGCCGATCGAGCCACTGATGGTCGACGGGTCGGCATAGATGCGATCGGCATTCATGCTGATCCAGTAACCGCCCGAGGCGGCCAGATCGCCCATCGACACCACCACCGGCTTGCCGGCCTGCTTGAGCGCGACCACCTCGCGACGGATCTGCTCGGAGGCGAACACTTCGCCGCCGGGCGAATCCACGCGCAGCACCACCGCCTTGACCTCCTCGTCGTCGCGCGCCTGACGCAGCAACGCGGCGGTGGACTCACCCCCGATACGACCGGCCGGCTGCTCGCCGCTGCTGATCTCGCCAGCGGCCACCACCACCGCCACCTGCGGACGGCTGTCCATCGGCGAGCGCTGCGCCTGCAGCTGGCTCAGGTAATCGTTGAAGCCGATGTTGCGAAAGCCGCTGTCGGCATCGCTGTCGGCGACGCCGCGCTTGGCCAGCAACGCATCGACTTCCTCGCGGGTCTTGAGCCCGTCGACCAGCTTCTGCTGCAGCGCGAACTTGGCCAGATCGCCACCGGTCGCGGCCACGCCCTCGGGCAGTGTGTCGATACCGGCGGTCAGCTGCGCCGGGCTCAGCTTGCGCGCGTTGCCGACATCGGCCAGGTAGCGCTGCCAGACATCGTTCATCCAGAACAGGTCCGCTTCCTTGGCGTCGGCCGAAGCGGCATCGAGGATGTACGGCTCGGCGGCGGACTTGTACTCGCCCACGCGGAACAGATGCACGTCCACGCCGAGCTTGTCCTGCAGGCCCTCGCGGAAATACTGCCGATAGCGGCCAAGCCCTTCCAGCAGCACGCTGCCCATCGGGTCGAGATAGACCTCGTTGGCCTGTGCGGCCAGCAGGTACTGGCCCTGGCTCATGCTTTCGCTGAAGGCGACGATCTGCTTGCCGGAGGCGCGCAGCTTCTGCAACGCCGCGGCCACTTCGCGCTGCGAGGCGAAACCGGAGGGCTGAAACTTGTCCAGGTTCAACACCACCCGTTCGATCTTGCGGTCCTTGCCGGCCGCCTCGATCACCCGCACCAGGTCACGCAGCTGCACTTCCTCGGCACTCTTGTCGCCGACCGCCTTGGCCAGCGACCGGCTCACCGGATCGGCGCTGAACTGCTCGACCAATGTGCCTTCGGGGTTGATCACCAGGGTGGTGCGCTCGGCCAGCGGCTTGCTGCCGTCGCCACGCGCGATCGCCACCACGAACAGCAGCAGCACCAGGAACAGGAAACCGAAGAACACCAGGTTGAAGATCAGGCGCCGGGTGAAATTCATCACATCCCACAGGCCGACGAAGAAACTGGCGATGGGACTGCGACGCACGGGGTGGTTCATGGAAAACTCCGTCGAAAGACGCTGCATACAAGTCAATGGTGTCCAGCATACCGGCTGCGCGGCACGCGCGGCATGCGCTGGAAGTCAGGGGGCCGCGCCGGCAGTCAGCCGCCGGCTGGTCTGCCGGAAGCGCAAGCCCATCAGGACCGACGCCACGGTCAGGCCCAGAATCAGGCCGATCCACATGCCTTGCGGCCCCCATCCCAGCCCCAGGCCGAGCCCGGCCCCGATCGGCATGCCGACACCCCAGTACGAGAACATCGCCAGGAACATCGGCACACGGGTGTCCTTGAGCCCCCGCAAGGCACCGCTGGAAAGCACCTGAATGCCGTCGGGAAACTGGAACGTGGCGGCAAACAGCAGCAGCACCGAGGCCAGCGCGGCCACCGCCGCATCGTCGGTATAGACGCTCACGATGGCATCGTGGCCCAGCAACAGCACGCTGGCCGACAGCGCCTGGGTGCCCAGCACGATGGCGTAACCGGCCCAGGCCGCACGCCGCATGCCGAGCGGATCGCCGCGCCCGACCGCATGCCCGACCCGCACGGTGGTCGCCTCGGCCACGCCCATCGGAATCATGAAACACAGCTGCGCGACGTTGATCGCGATCTGGTGCGCGGCCGCTTCGGTGGAGCCGAGCCGGCCGATCAGCAAGGCGGTGACGATGAACAGCCCGCCTTCCATCAGCACGGTGATGCCGATCGGCAGACCGGTGCGCAACAGATCGCCGATCGCACGCCAGCGCGGCCCCTCGAAATGGGCGAACAACTGCAGATGCGCGAAGCGCCGCGAGCGCCACAGATACAGCGCAAACACGCTGGCCTGCACCCACATGGTGATCGCCGAAGCCATGCCCAGCCCCTGCGCACCGTGCTCGGCAAAGCCGAACTTGCCATAGGTCAGCGCGTAGCCCAGCGGCGCCAGCACCAGCAGGCCGCCAAAGCCCAGCAGCATGGTCGGCAGGGTCCAGTGCATGCCCTCGCTGAGATAGCGCATGCAGAAGTAGAACGTCAGCGCCGGACCGCCCCAGCGCACCGCATGCAGGAAGTCGGTCGCGCCCGGCACGATGTCCGGCGCAATCCCGAAGGTGGGCAGCAGCGGCGGCACCGCGCTCAGGAATGCGAACATCACCGCGCCCAGTCCCAGCGACAGCCACAGGGCCTGGCGGAACAGCGGGCCGATCTCGCGCTCGCGGCCGGCACCGCGCAGTTGCGAGACCGAGGCGGTCAACGAGATCAACGTGCCGATCGGCACCAGCATCGGCAGCCACAGCAGCGAGGTGCCGATGGTGACCGCCGCCAGCGTGGCGGTGCCGTGGTGACCGGCGATGACGTTGTCGACAAATCCGATCAGGCCGGTGGAGACGTGGCCGAGCACCAGCGGCAATGCGAGCAGGCCGGTGGTGCGCACTTCCGCGGCGAAGCGCGGCGTCGCGGACGTGGGTACAGGAGAGACAGACATGACAACCGATCGCTGCGCGGACTACGGCCGTGCCGGGAGGCGCTGGCACCGGGTCGCGTGGGGCCGCTATCTTACCCGCACTTGCGACGCGGGCAGCGGCTGTCGGCGGCCAGGCCACGCCGGGAACGCGCGCGGCGGCAGGTGCGCGGCGGCGAACGGCCGGCGTGGCTGGTCACCGAAACGGATGCCTGGGTTTCAGCGCGGTCCATGTCCTTCGTGACGGTCGCCGCTTCGCACACGCATCGCCGAGGGCGGCAGCCCCGCATGCCCAGGCTCGGTGTCCGGCATCGACGATGCGGGAAGACGACGTCAGCGCAGGGATGCTGCAACGGCGCTGTCCCGCCGCTGCCGATTAGCGCGCCAGCTGGCGCTTCAACCAGGCGCTGCGCGTTGCCGGCGCCTGCGCAAGCAGGGCATCGCGCAAGCCATCGCGCTCCTGCGGCGGGGTGCGTTGTGCCAGCATCGCCAATTGCTCCAGCTGCCCGGCATCCAGGCTGCGCAGCGCCGCCAGCAGCGTGTCGCGCTGCGCTGGCGGCACGTAGCCGACCAAGGGCTGCAACTGCGGATAGAACGCGCCCAGCTGCGAGCCCAGGCGCCAGCCATCGCGATGCAGGCGATCCATCGCGGTGAACTGCGTGCGCAACGCGCGTTGCTGGTCGTCGGGCAAGCCATGCAGACGTTCGCGTGCCTGCCGCAAGACTACCCGGTCGGTGGCGGTGAGCCCTTTCCAGGCCGCATAGCGGGCGCGCAGCTCGGCCCGCTGGGCCGGCGTCAATGCGTCCCAGCGCGCGCGTTGCTGCGCAGCGCTCGGGGTGGCGGCAGTGGAGGCTAGGGGCGTCGGCATGCCGGATGACGCAGGCGCGCTGCCTTCTTCCAATGGTGCCGGCAGGGTTTGCGCGGCGGCCGTGCCGACCGCGGCCACCATCAGCAGGCCGCACCACTTAATTATCGTCATCGACGGTCTCCAGGGTGGCGGCAGGCTGGCCGGCGGCGGTGGCATGCGCGCCGGATTCGTCGGCCGGCACCGGGTGGCCGGCCGCATACCAGGCGTAGAAATCGGCCGAACGCGCCAGTTCCAGGTCCGGGTCGGCGAGCATCGCCTGGTCGCGCGGATCCAGGCCGGGGCTTGCCACTGCATCCGGCAAGTCGGCGGCGGGAAGCTCTTCCACCAGCACCGGCGCGGCATCGGTGACATGCAGCACGCCGGCCGGGGCCTGCGAGACCGGCTCGGGCGGCAGGGCCGGGCGGCGGTGCGTCCACCACCAGCCCAGCACCGCGAGCAGCAGCGCCGACGCCAGCACGGCCAGCACGAGGCCGGCGTGGCGGCGGTCGATCCGTGGCCACTGCCAATGGCGCGCAGGACGGGTGCGCGGCGCGGCCGGGCGGCGCGACTCGGCGGCGGGCGCGGCCGCGACAGGCTGCAGCGGCATGCCGGCCAGGGCCGACTCGCGGAGCTGTGCCAGCCGGCTGACCTGCGCCGGGCTGAGCTCGCGCAACTCCTGCTGCGCCGCCTCGGCCAGCGCCCGCCAGGCCTGCGCATCCGGATTGCCGGCCGCATCGCGCGGACAGGCGCGGGCCAGCGACTGCCGATAGGCCGCCACCTCGATGCCTTGCACCTCGCTGGCAGGCTCCTCTTCCAGTCCGGCCACGATACGCAGCAGCAGCGCCAGCCGGTCGCTGGTCTGCATGCGCCCTAGCGCGGTGAACGGCGGCAACCAGGTTCCCGGCATGGGCTCGCGTCGCAGCGGTGGCGCAGTTGCCAGCAGGCTCCAGAAGCGCATCGGCCAGCCGGCCATCAGGCGACCCGCCGCCTGGCTGCTGAACGCCCGCAACGCCGCCGCCAGGGCCCGCTCGGCCATCGCGCCATCGCCGCATTGCAGGTGTGCAAGCACCAGACCCCGGCGTTCGACACCGCGCAGGAAAGCTGACAGCGCGGCAGGGGTGACGGGGGCGTCGGGGACTACGGTCATGGGAACTCCAGCATCGGTCGGCATGATACCGACGCAATCGCGCCCCGCCGATGGCTTGACAGATCGACCCGGCTGCGCTGCGCCCGGATGCCATCGACCGCCCTCACCCGCGCGGGTTGTGCACAGCGGCAGACATGCCGATGCGCAGGCGTCTGTCAACTGTTGATTTTTCTTTGTTGCATTCGTGTTTCACGCCTAAGTTATTGATCCTTATAAACTTAAGCCGATTGGTGAAAAAATGTCCAAGAGGTTGCAGAGTCTAGTGAATCCGCCTTCACAGCGTGGAGCACGAGACTAATTCACAGGTTTATCCACAGGCAGTGTGGATAAACCCGTTTCCTCAACCCTCACATAGGTTTACGTCGGATTTATCACTTCGATCACACAAACGCGTCGTAAGCCGAAGCGCCGATTCGAGGGCGATCGATCAGCGTCTGCCGGGTACTGGGCAGGGTCGGTAGACTGGCCGGATGTCTTCGACCGTCGCCACCTTGCGCGTCGCCCTGCCGGTGCCGCTGCCCCAACTGTTCGACTATCTGCCTCCGGCCGATGCCCCGTTGACCGACCCGGCGCGGGTCGGCTGCCGGGTGCGGGTGCCGTTCGGGCCGCGCGAGCTGGTCGGGGTGGTGGTGGAGATCGGCCAGCTGGCCTCCGCCGAGGGGCTGCGCCCGGCACTGGCATGGTGCGACGACGCGCCGCTGCTGGTCGAGGAGCTGGCCCGTTCGCTGCAGTGGCTGGCGCGCTACACCCACGCCCCGCTGGGCGAGGCCCAGTCCAGCGCCCTGCCCGGCCCGCTGCGCCGCGGCGAGCCGC
Source organism: Xanthomonas sp. CFBP 8152 (assembly GCF_014199025.1). Taxonomy (NCBI): domain Bacteria; kingdom Pseudomonadati; phylum Pseudomonadota; class Gammaproteobacteria; order Lysobacterales; family Lysobacteraceae; genus Xanthomonas; species Xanthomonas sp. CFBP 8152. The sequence goes on along the minus strand of NZ_JACHNO010000001.1, from coordinate 78,193 downwards.
TGGCCGACACCCACGCCTGGGCCTGGCAGCTTACCGAGGCCGGGCGCAGCGGTACCGCCAGCCTGCGCGCCGGCAGCCGCCCCGCCTTGCTGGCCGCCCTGCTGCTCACCGGTGCGCTGGGCGAAGAACAGCTGGACCCATTGCTGCCGCAGTGGCGGCAGGCCGCACGCAGCCTGGCCAAGCGCGGCCATGCCGAGCGCGTGGCGGTGCCGGCCGACAGCATCCCGCCCCGCCCCGGCAGCGGCCCGCAGCTCAACGACGAACAGCAGTCCGCCGCCGACGCGATCCGTGCGCAGGGCGGTTTTGCCACCTATCTGCTCGATGGCGTCACCGGCAGCGGCAAGACCGAGGTCTACCTGCAAGCGATCGCCGACTGCATGGCGGCCGGTCGCCAGGCGCTGGTGCTGGTGCCGGAGATCGGCCTGACCCCGCAGACCCTGGGCCGCTTCCGCGCCCGCCTGGGCGTGCCGGTGCACGCGCTGCATTCGGGCCTGTCCGATGGCGAGCGGGCACGGGTGTGGGCGGCGGCGTGGCGCGGCGAAGCCAAGCTGATCGTCGGCACGCGCTCGGCGGTGTTCACCCCGCTGCCCAATGCCGGGCTGATCGTGATCGACGAAGAACACGACGGCAGCTACAAACAGCAGGACGGCATCCGCTATCACGCCCGTGACTTCGCGCTGGTGCGCGGCAAGGCGCTGGATGTGCCGGTGATCCTGGGCAGCGCCACGCCGTCGCTGGAAAGCCTGCACAACGCCTATTCCGGTCGCTACCGGCATCTGCGCCTGTCGCGCCGGGCCGGCGAGGCGCGTCCGCCGCGCGTGCGCGTGCTCGACGTGCGCAAGCGCCCGCTCAAGGACGGCCTGTCGCCGGAGGTGCTGGCCGGCATCGGCGCCACCCTGGCGCGTGGCGAGCAGGTGCTGGTGTTCAAGAACCGCCGCGGCTATGCGCCGGTGCTGCTCTGCCACGACTGCGGCTGGACCGCCGCCTGCCAGCGCTGCAGCACGCCGCTGCACCAGACCCCGATGACCGTGCACGCCGGCGGGCGGCGCCTGCAATGCCATCACTGCGGCGCGCGCCAGTCGGCACCGCTGGCCTGCCCGGCCTGTGCCAGCCTGGCGCTGCAGCCGCAAGGCATCGGCACCGAGCGGCTGGAAGAACGCCTGACCGAAGCATTCCCGGAGTTTCCGGTGGTGCGCATCGACCGCAGCACCACCCAGCGCCGCGATGCGCTGGAGACCCAGCTGGCGCGCCTGGGCAGCGAGGCCGGCATCCTGGTCGGCACCCAGATCCTGGCCAAGGGTCACGATCTGCCACGGCTGACCATGGTGGTGGTGGTCGGCATCGACGAAGGCCTGTTCTCGGCCGACTTCCGTGCCGCCGAAAAACTCTCCCAGCAGCTGATCCAGGTGGCCGGACGCGCCGGGCGCGCCGACCGCCCCGGCGAGGTCTGGCTGCAGACCCATCACCCCGAACACCCCTTGCTGCAGACCCTGGTCAACGGCGGTTACCACGCCTTCGCCGATGCCGAACTGCAGCAGCGCGAGGCCGCGGGATTTCCGCCGTTCGCGCATCTGGCGCTGTTCCGCGCCGAGGCCAAGGACGTGGCCGCGGCCAACCAATTCCTGCTGGCGGTGCGCGGCCTGACCACCGCAGACAGCACCGCGCAATCGCCCGCGTTTGCCGCAGTGGAATGCTACGGCCCGATGCCCGCACCGATGCCGCGCCGCGCCGGTTTCCAGCGCACCCAGTTGCTGTTGTCCGCGCAACAACGTTCGGCGCTGCATCGCTTGCTGGACGCGCAGCTGCCCGCGATCTATGCGCTGCCGCAGGCGCGACGCGTGCGCTGGTCGCTGGATGTGGATCCGATCGATCTGTATTAGTGCAGGCGTATCGCACGCGGGGCAGCGCAGCAGCCAGACCCAGGTGTTGTAGGAGCGCACCTGGGCGCGATGTGGCGTTACCGGGAATGCCATCGCGCCCCGGTGCGCTCCTACGACAACGCGAGCTACTTGGCTGCGCGATGTGCGAGGCCCCGTACTTGCAGCAACGTGTTGGGTCGGCGGCGCGTGCGGTGCTTGCCATGAACCACGCTGGCCTGAGCTGTGGCGCGAAACTCAGGTAAGCGCAGTCATCACCCCACGCTGGTACGCGGGCCGCGCGCGCAGGCGCTGGTACCACGCCTGCAGATGCGGCAGCTCGGGCCGCTCGATCGGCATTTCGAACCACGCGTAGATGAAGCTGCCCAGCGGAATATCGCCCATCGCAAATTGTGCGCCGGACAGATACGGCTGCTGCGCCAGGGCCGCATCCGCGCGTGCGAGCAGTTCGCCCGAGCGCGTCAGGGCCGCGGCGATGCGCGCAGGATCGCGCTCGGCCTCCGGCGTGCGCAGCACGCCCCAGAACAGGTCGCGGAACACGCCGGCAAACGTCGAGGTGGTCCAGTCCATCCAGCGATCGCCCAGCGCGCGTTCGGCCGGTGCCTGTGGATACAGGGCCGGCGCATATTGCGCAGCCAGGTAGCGCACGATCGCATTGGACTCCCACAGCACCAAGTCGCCATCCTGCATCGTCGGCACCAGACCGTTGGGATTCAACGCGCGATACTCGGGCGTGTCGTTGCGACCAAACGCACCGCCGACTTCGATCGAGGTATAGGTCACCCCGGCTTCTTCGGCGCACCACAGCACCTTGCGCACATTGCTGGAATTGCGCCGTCCCCATAGCGTGATCGAGGCGCTGCCTGCAGCCGATTGCGTTGCAGCGTCGGCCCCCCTCATTTCCCCGCTGCCGGCTTGGGCGTCGTGCGCGCCGGACGCTTCGCGGTGGACGCCTGCGTGGCGACAGCGGCCGCTGTCTGCGCCGCTTTCGCCCGCCCGCCCTTGGGCGCATCGCGCACCCACAAGGCCTGCTCGTCCTGCTTGATCTCGAACAGGCCGATCGCACGCACCAGGTCGCTGAGTTTGCGATAGCCGTAATTGCGCGGATCGAACGAGGCCTGGTTGGCCACCTGCTTGCCCACCGCCCCCAGGTGCGCCCAGCCATCGTCTTCGCAGGCACTGTCGATCGCATTGCGCAGCATCTGCACCAGCCGGGTGTCGCCGCGCAGCGCGGTGGCGTCCTTGCGGCCGGCGGCGGTGTCGCTGGCCGCTGCCGCCTGCTCGCCCAGCGCTTCGACATAGGTGAACTTGGAACAGGCATTGACGAACGGCGCCGGGGTTTTCTTCTCGCCAAAGCCGTACACCTTCATGCCATCGGTGAGCAGACGCATCACCAGCGGAGTGAAATCCGCATCGCTGGAGACGATCGCAAAGCCATCCAGATTGCGCGCGTACAGCAGATCCATCGCATCGATCACCATCGCCATGTCCGAGGCGTTCTTTCCCGAGCTGTAGGCAAATTGCTGGATCGGCCGGATCGCATATTCGTGCAGCGCCGCTTCCCAGCTCTTCAGGTGCGGGCTCTTCCAGTTGCCGTAGGCACGGCGCACGTTGGCCACGCCATAGCGCGCCACTTCGGCCAGCACCACATCGATCTTGCCGGCCGGCGCGTTGTCGGCATCGATCAGCAAGGCGATGCGTTTGTCGGGATTGTCGATCATGGTCATTCCTTGTAGAAATCGTTGGCATCGACGTCGATGCCACGAGCGCCGCCGTCCGTGCCGCCCAGCGGGAAGTACCGGCCATCGTGCAGCGTGAGCACGCCGCCAGTCAGCAGTTCGCGATCGGCGCCCTCGCTGACCAGGGTGGCATGCACCCGGCCACCGCCACGTTCGCCTTCCACCTCGAAGACGAAGTCATCGATGCCCGGCGCAAGACTGGTGCGATACAGATCCAACCGCATCGTGTGGATCTGGCCGATCTGTGCCTGCATCACCGCATCGTCCTGCAGGGCGGTGCGCGCCTGATCGGCAAACAGCGACCACCCGGTTACGATCAACCAGACGAAGGCGCCGATCACCACCACCGCGAGCGGCAACAGGCAGCCCAGCAGGCCGATCGTCACGCTGCTGATCCTCTTTTTCGGCCGCGCGGCGGATGACGGTGCGGGCGGCATCGGCGGCGGGGACGGCGGCGGCGGCAAGGGAGGTGGCAGCGACGACATGCGGTGACCGGATGACTGAATGAGAGACGACATGATGCCGTAGACGCGCCATGCGCACGCATCCTATTCATTGACGATGCGGCAAGCTGATGCGCCCGCGTCGCATTCCATCGGACCTTACGATGACTTCTTCCCCCTCCCAAGCTCCGCTGCACCTGGTTGTGGTTGGCGGCGGTTTTGCCGGCTTATGGGCCACCCGCGCGCTCGACGATCCCGGCATCCGCATCACCCTGATCGACCGCCAGAACCATCACCTGTTCCAGCCGCTGCTGTACCAGGTCGCCACCGCCGGGCTGTCGGCACCGGATATCGCCGCGCCGTTGCGCCACATCCTGCGCGAGCAGCGCAACGTCGAAGTGCTGCTCGGCGACGTCGCTGAAATCGCACCCGCCCGCCGTGAGGTGGTGCTCGCCGACGGCAGCACGCTCGGCTACGACATGCTGCTGCTGGCCGCTGGCGCCACTCACGCCTACTTCGGCAACGATCAATGGGCCGAGCATGCGCCCGGCCTGAAGACGCTGTACGACGCGCTGGTGCTGCGGCGCAAGTTGCTGCTCGCCTTCGAGCGCGCCGAGGCCGAATCCGACCCGGCCGCACGCGCGGCCTGGCTGAGTTTTGCCGTGGTCGGCGGCGGCCCGACCGGCGTCGAGCTGGCCGGCACGCTGGCCGAAATCGCCCGTCACACGCTCAAGAACGAATTCCGCCATATCGACCCGCAGCAGGCGCGCGTGCGCCTGGTCGAAGCCGGGCCGCGCGTGCTGCCCTCGTTCCCGGACGACCTCACCGCCAAGGCGCGCAAGCAGCTCGAGCGCCTGGGGGTGGAAGTGCACACTGGCACGCCGGTCAGCCATATCGATGCGCTGGGCTATCAGCTCGGCGAGACCTTCGTGCCTGCACGCACCGTGGTATGGGCCGCCGGCGTGGCCGCATCGCCGCTGGCGCGCACGCTCGGCGTGCCGCTGGACCGCGCCGGCCGCGTACTGGTGGAGCCGGACCTGAGCGTGCCTGGCCACCCGGAGATCTTCGTCGGCGGCGACCTGGCCTCGGTCCAGCAGGACGGGCGCCCGGTGCCGGGTGTGGCACCGGCGGCAAAGCAGATGGGCAAGCACATCGCCAGGACGATCCGCGCCCGCCATCGCGGTCAGCCTGCACCGGCTTTCCGTTATCAGGACTACGGCAACCTGGCCACGATCGGCCGCATGGCCGCCATCGTGCATGTGGGCAAGCTCAAGCTTTCCGGCATCGTGGCCTGGTGGTTCTGGCTGGCCGCGCATGTGTACTTCCTGATCGGTTTCCGCAACCGGTTCGTGGTGCTGGTGAACTGGGCGATGGCGTACTGGAGCTACCAGCGCGCCGCGCGCATCATCTTCGGCGGTGCCACCGACGACCCGCCGCCCAGCAGCAAGGACGGATGACAGCGCCGCAGGCCGTGCGCGATGCTGTGCGGCCTGATGCGACAGTCTGATCGTGACCACTCTCCTGTTTCTGCTGGATCTGCTCGGCACCTTCGTGTTCGCCCTCAGCGGTGCGACCGTGGCGGTGTGCAATCGCCTGGATCTGTTCGGCGTACTGGTGCTGTCGTGCGCGGCGGCGGTGTCCGGCGGCATCGTGCGCGATGTGCTGATCGGCGCCACCCCGCCGGCCGCGCTGGTGCATCCGCAGTACCTGCTGGTCGCCTGCCTGGCCGGCGTGGCCGGTTTCTACTGGCATGCGGCGGTGGAACGGCTGCGTAACCCGGTGCAGCTGTTCGACGCGGCCGGGTTGGCGCTGTTTGCGGTCTACGGCACCAGCAAGGCGCTCGACTATCAGCTCACCCCGCTCAGCGCGACCTTGCTTGGCATGCTCAGCGGCATCGGCGGCGGCATCGCGCGCGATCTGCTGGTGGCGCGGACGCCGGTGGTGCTGCAGGCCGAGCTGTATGCGGTCGCCGCGCTGGCCGGTGGCGGCCTGGTCGCGATCGGGCACATGCTCGACGTGCCGCAGGCCTGGTCGCTGGCAACCGGCGCGCTGGTCTGTTTCGGGCTGCGTTTCATGGCCATCCGCTATGGCTGGCATCTGCCGGTGGCGCGCCTGCCGGAATAGCGCAGGCGGCCGCCGTACGTAGTCGATCATCGACGGGCAACCACCAGGCTTCGGACGCGAAGCATCGGCAGCGCCACACATGCAAACGGCCCGGAAAACCGGGCCGTTTCTATACCACCTGCCGCGCGATCAGGGATCAGGCGACGAACAGTGCCTTCATCTTCTTCAGCGCATTCGCCTCGATCTGGCGGATACGCTCGGCCGACACGCCGTACTCGTCGGCCAGCTCCTGCAGCGTCACCTTGGAGTCGGAGTCCAGCCAGCGACGCTTGACGATATCGCGCGAGCGCGTGTCCAGGCCGGCCATGCCTTCGCGCAGCAGCTGCAGCTGATTGTCTTCGCTGTCGTGACGCTCGTAAGCCTGCGACGGATCTTCGTCGTTGGCCACCAGGTAGCTCACCGGCGACGGCGGGCCGTGATCGTCGTCTTCGTCGGACGAGGCATCGAAGCCGATATCGCGACCGGACAGACGCGACTCCATCTCCATCACTTCGCGCTCGGAGACGTTCAGGTCCTTGGCGACTGCGGTCACCTCGGACGCATTGAGCCAGCCCAGGCGGGTCTTGGACTTGCGCAGGTTGAAGAACAGCTTGCGCTGCGCCTTGGTCGTGGCGACCTTGACGATGCGCCAGTTCTTCAGAATGAACTCGTGCATTTCGGCACGGATCCAATGCACCGCGAAGCTGACCAGGCGCACGCCCATTTCCGGGTCGAAGCGCTTGACCGCCTTCATCAGGCCGATATTGCCTTCCTGGATCAGGTCGCCAAGCGGCAGGCCGTAGCCGTTGTAGCCGCGAGCGACGTGCACCACGAAGCGCAGATGGGAATGGACCAGCTCGCGCGCGGCGTCCAGATCCAGCTCGTCACGGAAGCGACGGGCAAGATTCTGTTCCTCATCGACCGACAGCACCGGGATCTGGTGCACGGCACCGATGTAGGCGTCCAGCGAACCGAGCGCACTGGGAATCGGGAGATTGTTTGCCACAAGGGCAGTCGAGGTGATCTGGTTCATAGGGCACCATCTTAGCAGTCGAACTAGTGGACTGCCGGGTACAGAAAGAGTTCCCAGCATTCCATTTATAGGACGTTCGGGCTTTTTGCAGTGTCGTCGTTCTAAGGCAAAGCTCCCGACTTCAGGCGCTTACGCTACCACCGCCGTCCTGCGCAGACCGTGACAAAGACGCCGCGAAATGGACCGACGCCAGGATCGTTCAGCCCCTGGACGAGGTGGTGTCCAGCGCGTTGCGCGGCGGCAGCGACCAGTCGATCGGACCGAGCCCACGGCGCTGCAGGTGCTCGTTGGTCTTGGAGAAGTGCTGGCAACCCAGAAAGCCGCGATGCGCTGACAACGGCGAGGGATGCGGGGCCTTGAACACGCGATGGCGCGCCTGGTCGATGACCTTGCCCTTGGCCTGCGCGTAGCTGCCCCAGAGCAGGAACACCAGGCCTTCACGCTCGCGGTTGAGGGTCTCCACGACATGGTCGGTGAAGCCCTCCCACCCCTTGTTCTGGTGCGCGCCAGCCCTGCCCTGCTCTACCGTCAGCACCGCATTGAGCAGCAGCACGCCCTGACGCGCCCACGGCATCAGATAGCCATGGTCCGGCCGCGCGATGCCCAGGTCGTCCTGGATCTCCTTGTAGATGTTGAGCAGCGACGGCGGCACCGGCACGCCGGGCAACACCGAAAAGCACAGCCCATGCGCCTGGCCTTCGCCGTGATACGGGTCCTGGCCAAGGATCACCACCTTGACCTGTTCGAACGGGGTGGCATCGAAGGCCGCAAAGATCTGCGGGCCCGGCGGGAACACCCGCGCGCCGGCCGCCTTGCGCTGGCGCAGGAATGCGGACAGCTCCTGCATTTCCGGGCGCAGTAACCAATCGCCCACCCGCGCCTTCCACGACGGTTCCAATTGGATACGTGCTTCCACCTCAGCCACTTCGGTCATAGCGTGACCGCCTGATCCTCGAGCCGTGCCAGGCGCAGCTGGAACAGCACCTTGGTCACCAGCAGACGTTCTTCGATGGGTTTTTGCACCAGATCGTTGGCGCCGGCGCGCAGCAGTTCGGACTGGTTGCGCGGATTGGTGTCGCCGGTCATCACCAGCACCGGCAGCCGGCGCTTGCCGTAGGCGAAGTCGATGCGGATGCGCTCGACCACGTCGCGGCCGTTGAGCTCGCCCTTCAGGGTCACATCGGTCAGCACCACGTCGATGCGGCGCTCGGTGCGGCCCAGCGACTCGGCGGTCAGCAGCGCGAAGGCATCCTCGGCGGTGAGCACATGCACCACCTTCAGGCTCTGCCGCTCGAGCATGCGCTTGGTCGCCTCGGCCACCACGCGGCTGTCCTCGATGTACAGCACGGTCGCGCCGACCACCGGCTCGGGCTGCACATAGCCGCGGATGAAGGTCGCCAGGGCTTCGTGACCCAGCGCCTTGTCGAAATAATCGGTGACGTACTCGGTGAAGCGACGCTCCACCAGATGCTGCTGCGCGTCGCCGGAGACCACGATCACCGGCACATAGGCCTGGCCGGCCGCTTCGCGCACGCTGCGCGCCAGGGTCAGACCGTCGCCATCGGGCAACGACAGCGAGGTGGTGACCAGATCCACCGCACCGGCTTCCAGCGCGTGGCGCGCCTCGGCGATGCTGGAGCAGCCGATCACCTGCACGTTGGGCAGATCGCGCTGCAACACATCGGCGATCAGCTTGCGCACCAGCTTGGAGCCATCGACCACCATCACGCGCGGCGCGTCACTGATCAGGTGCTTGAGATCTGGTGGGTGCATGGCAGGCCTCAGGTCTCGGTGGGACGGGTCTGGCGAAGGAAATGGCCGGTCACCAGCCAGGCGCCCAGCCAGCCCAGGACCAGCGTGCCGACCAGGACCATCGCAGAATGCAGCAGATCCAGCCCGTGCAGGGTAAAGGAGCTGCCGTAGCTGTCGGCCAGGATCGCCAACGGCGCGCGCAGCGCCAGCCCGGAGGCGGCGATCAGCGCGAGCGCCACGGCGCCGGCACCGAGCCCGTACCAGGCCCCCAGATACAGGAACGGACGCCGGATGAAGCCATCGCTGGCGCCCAGCAATTGCAGCACGCCGATTTCCTCGCGCCGCGACTGGATGTCCAACCGCACCGTATTGCCCACCACCAGCACCGCGCCGACGCCCAGCAGTGCCGACAGCACCTGCACCAGCCGCTCGCCGAAGTGCAGCCAGCCATCCAGGCGCTTGCGCCACAACGCGTCGTGCTGCACCTGGTCGGCCTGCGGCAAGGCCTGCAGCGCGCCGGCCAGCTGCGCATCGTCGGCGGTCTCGGTGGGCGTGACGACCAACAGCGTGGGCAGCGGGTTGTCGCCCAGCGCATCGATCGCCTCGTCGAGCTTGGCGCTCTCGCGCAGCTCGGTCAGCCCCTGCGCCGGCGTACGCAGCGTGACCTGGGCAACGTCCGGGCGCGCGCGCAGCTCGCCGGCCAGGGCCCGCGCGGCCTCGGCGCCGATCTCGACCTTCAGGAACAGATTGATCTCGCGCGACTGCTGCACGCTGCCGGCCAGCAACTTGACGTTGTCCAGCGCGATCGACAGCCCCAGCGGCAAGGCCAGCGCCAGCGCCATCACCACGATGGTCAGCAAGGTGGCCCAGGGCTTGCGCATGGCACGGCCCAGGCTGAAGGCGATGCTGTGCAGATGGTGGTCGATCCACACGCCGACCCGCGAGGGGGCGACGGCGTCGGTATTGGCGGGTTTGCTCATTCGGCCAGATCCTGCGGCGAGATGTCGTCGACCAGCCGGCCGTGATCCAGGATCAGCACGCGCTTGCGCATCTGCTTGAGCAGGGCCAAATCGTGGCTGACCACCAGCACGCTGGTGCCGCGCGCGGGCAGCTCGGCGAACAACTGCATGATTTCCGCGGCCAGCGCCGGATCCAGATTGCCGGTGGGCTCATCGGCCACCAGCAGGCGCGGTTCGCCGACGATGGCGCGGGCGATGCCCACGCGCTGCTGCTCGCCGGCCGACAACTGCGACGGCAAGGCCCTCTCGCGATGGGCCAGACCGATCCGCTCCAGTGCCGAGCGCACCCGCTTGCCGATCTCGGCACGCCGGGTGCCGCGCAGGATCAGCGGCAACGCCACGTTCTCGGCGATGCTGCGGTCGTTGAGCAGACGATGGTCCTGATAGACCGCACCCACCTGACGACGGTGCAGCGGAATCTGCCGGCCGCGCACCTTGAGCAGGTTGCGTTCGCCCAGCAGCACCGCGCCCTGGCTGGGTCGCTCGCTGAGGTGGATCAATTTGAGCAGGGTGCTTTTGCCGGCGCCGGAGTGGCCGGTCACGAACAGCATCTCGCCATCGGCCACTTCGAAGCTGACATCGGTCAGCGCCTGGTGGCCACCGGCGTAGTGCTTGCTGACGTTGTCGAAACGCAGAACGGTCATCCGGCGATTATGCCGGAGCGCCAGCGCTTGCGTCGCATCGCCGGAGCCCGGCGATGCGACGCAGGCCGTAGGCGATCAGTTGCCGGACACCAGCGAGCGCAGACGACGACCGATACGGCTCAGCAGCGACGGGCTGCCGGACGGCTTGGCGGCGCTGCGCACCGGTTTGGCGACCACCTGGGTGGGCTTGCGCGGTGCGGCAGGTGCGGCAACCGGTGTGGAGGCCACTGCCGGCTCGGCACCCTCGACCGGACGGCCGTTGCGACGACGCCGCCGCTTGCGCGGTGCGCGCTCGGCATCGGCCACGATGGTGGAAGGCGCCTCGACCGACGCCGCAGCAACCACCGGCGTTTCGCTCGGCGCTGCCGCGGCCGGGGCTGCGCCCTCCACACGCGGCTTGCGACGCGGACGCGGCTTGCCATCGGCGCTGCCGCCGTCGCGACGACCGCCGCCATTGCCGCTGCGCGACGCACCGCCCGGGCCGCTGCGACCGCCACCGCGGCGCTGCTCTTCGGCAGCACGCTGTTCGCGCGCCTCGCGGAAGATCGTGCCCACGCTGTCGCCCGCATCGTCGTCGGCCTCTTCGCCTTCCACCGGCACGCGCGCGGTGCGCGGCAGCGGCGTCAGCAGCTCGGAGGTCACCGGCTCGACCGGGATCTTCTGCTCGATATAGGCCTCGATGTCCGGCAGGCTCATCGCATAGCGCTCGCAGGCGAAGCTGATCGCATCGCCCTCTTCGCCCAGCCGCGCGGTACGGCCGATGCGGTGCACGTAGTCTTCCGCATCGAACGGCAGGTCGTAGTTGTAGACGTATTTGACCCCGTCGATATGCAGACCGCGCGCGGCCACGTCGGTGGCGACCAGGATTTCGAGCTGTCCCTTCTGGAAGCGGTTGAGCAGCGACTCGCGCTTCTTCTGCGGCACATCGCCCGACAGCACGCCGACCCGGTAGCCATGCCGCTCCAGGGTGCGCGCCACGCGCTCGACGAACGCCTTGGTATTGACGAACACCATGGTGCGCGCGCCTTCGCTACGCGACAGCAGGCCCAACAGCAGCGTCTGCTTCTCTTCGTCGGAGGGGAAATAGATGCGCTGGCGCACCCGCGCGGCGGTGATGCTTTCCGTTTCGACGACCAGCTTTTCCGGCTCGTTCATGTGCTCGTAGGCGAGCTCGAGCACGCGATGGCTGAGCGTGGCCGAGAACAGCAGGGTCTGCCGGGTCCCGCGCTCGGGCATGCGCCGCAGCAGGAAGCGGATGTCCTTGATGAAGCCCAGGTCGAACATGCGGTCGGCTTCGTCCAGCACGCAGATCTCGCAGGCGTGCAGCGAGACCACCTTGTGCTGCTTGACGTAATCGATCAGCCGGCCCGGGGTGGCGATGATCACGTCCACGCCCTGCTGCAGCAGCTCGCGCTGCTTGTCGTAGTCCACTCCGCCGTAGACCAGCGCAAAGCGCAGGCCCAGGTCGGCGCCGAACTTGACCGCATCCTTGTGGATCTGGATCGCCAGTTCGCGGGTCGGTGCCAGGATCAGCGCGCGCGGGTCTTCCGGCTTGCGGTCTGCCAGCGCCGGGCGGATCAGCAGGCGGTTCATCACCGCCACCAGGAACGCCAGGGTCTTGCCGGTGCCGGTCTGGGCCTGGCCGGCGACGTCGCCGCCCGGCAGCGCGACCGGCAGGGTCAGCGCCTGGATCGGGGTACAGCGGGTAAACCCGGCGCTCTCCAGCCCGGCGATCAGCGCCGGATGCAGGTCGAACGTGGAAAAAGTCAAATCGGTCAGCGGTTTGTCGCTCATTATTCCGTCTTCGTGAGGCGCCCTGGGCAGCCCGGGCGCGGCTTGCATCGATGCCGACAGCGTCGCAAACTGCGGCTGTTGTGGCGGACAGCGCGGCTTCAGGACTGATACTTGATTCAGTCGCGCAATGCCCCAGTTTAACGCAATGTAGCGGCCTGCCCGTTCGGGCGGGCCGTTTTGGTTTCCAGGAGACCCAACGTGAGCGACAAGGTTCAACATGTCGGCGATGCCGACTTCGATACAGCTGTACTGCAATCCGGCGAACCGGTGCTGGTGGATTTCTGGGCCGAGTGGTGCGGACCCTGCAAGATGATCGCCCCGGTGCTGGACGATCTGGCCGATACATACCAGGGCAGACTGAAGGTTGCCAAGGTCAATGTGGACCAGAACCGCGCCCTGGCCATCAAGTACCACGTGCGTTCGATCCCGATGCTGTTGCTGTTCAAGGACGGGCAGGTGCAGGCCACCCAGATCGGTGCGGTTGGCAAGGGCCAGCTGACCCAGATGATCGACAAGACCCTGGGCGGCGCGGCCGCCTGAGCGGGTGGGCGTCCAGCGATGGGCGCCCGGTGATGCGCCAGCAGTTAAATCCTGCTGCGGCAGGCGCTTGCGCGGTTGCGCGCAGCGGTGATAGTGTCAGTTGATCCGGAGCACGTTCGTGCGCCGACGTACCCCTCTAGAAACCTCTTCTAGACTCCCATCACCTAAAGTTCGCCCCCCAGCCGGGCGCTCGCACTCTTAGCGAGGAATCACGCACTTGTCCGATCATCCTTCCTCCGATACCGGGAGCAGCGTCGACGCTCCTGTCGAGAAGCGCGTGCGCAAGCCGCGCGTGAGCAAGACCGCCGCTGCCACCGACGACGGTGGCGCGCAGCAGCCCAACCTGCCCTTGCCCGCCAGCCCCGCATCCGACGCTCCACGTGCCCCGCAGGCACCGTCGCACGCTGCCGACTCGGCACCGGCGCAGACGTCCGGCGATGGCGCCTCTTATGCCGGTAACACCCCCAGCGCCAACCAGGGCAACCCGGGCGGCGACACCCATGGCGACTCCCGCGAGGGTGGCCAGACACAGCAGCAGCGCTTCAATCAGGCGCAGCAGCAGCAGAACCAGAATCAGGCGCAGCACCGGGCTCAGGGCCAGAACCAGGGTCAGGCACAGGCACAGGCGCAAGGTCAGGGCCAGGGCCAGGATCAAGCCCAGAATGGCGGCCAGAACCAGCAAGGTCAGGGCCAGGGGCAGAATCAGCAGGGCAACCGCCGTGACCGCTTCCGCAACCGCCGCGACCGTGGACGCGACCGCTTCGGCAACGAGGGCGGCGGCGGCATGCCGTCGTCCGATGGCAGCAACGAGCCGTTCATCGCGCGTCCGCACCCGGCCGTGCCGGAAGGTTTCCCGGTCTATTCGCTGAGCGATCTCAAGCGGATGCCGGCGCAGAAGCTGCTGGACATCGCCGACCAGCTCAACATCCAGGAAGGCGTGGCGCGCGCGCGCAAGCAGGACGTGATCTTCGCCCTGCTCAAGGTGCTGACCCGCCACGGCGAAGGCGTTGCCGCCGACGGTGTGCTGGAAATCCTGCCTGACGGCTTCGGCTTCCTGCGTGCCGCAGAAGCCAGCTACCTGGCCGGCCCGGACGATACCTATATCTCGCCCAGCCAGATCCGTCGCTTCAACCTGCGCACCGGCGATCACCTGTCCGGCCGCATCCGCTTCCCCAAGGACGGCGAACGCTATTTCGCGCTGTCGATCGTCGACACCATCAATGGCGAGCCGCTGGAAGCCAGCAAGAACAAGGTGCTGTTCGAGAACTTGACCCCGCTGTTCCCGCGCCGGCGCTTCCGGCTGGAGCGTGGCGATGGATCGACCGAGGACATCACCGGCCGCATCCTGGATCTGATGGCGCCGCAGGGCAAGGGTCAGCGCGCGCTGATCGTCTCCCCGCCCAAGGCCGGTAAGACCATGATGATGCAGCAGGTGGCCACGGCCATCACCAGCAATCATCCCGAAGTGCACATGATCGTGCTGCTGATCGACGAGCGCCCGGAAGAAGTGACCGAAATGCAGCGCACCGTGCGCGGCGAGGTCATCTCCTCCACCTTCGACGAACCGGCCGCCCGCCACGTGCAGGTTGCCGAGATGGTGATCGAGCGGGCCAAGCGCCTGGTCGAGCACAAGAAGGATGTGGTGATCCTGCTCGACTCGATCACCCGTCTGGCACGCGCCTACAACAACGTGGTGCCCAGCTCGGGCAAGGTGCTCACCGGTGGTGTGGACGCCAATGCGCTGCACCGTCCGAAGCGTTTCTTCGGTGCGGCCCGTAACGTCGAAGAAGGCGGCTCGCTGACCATCATCGCCACGGCGCTGGTGGAAACCGGCAGCAAGATGGACGAGGTGATCTACGAAGAGTTCAAGGGCACCGGCAACAGCGAAGTGCATCTGAACCGTCGCATCACCGAAAAGCGCGTGTATCCGGCGATCGACATCAACCGTTCGGGCACGCGTCGCGAGGATCTGCTGATCGAGCCGGAGCTGCTGCAGAAGATCTGGATCCTGCGCAAGCTGCTGCACCCGATGGACGAAATCGCAGCGATGGAATTCCTGCTGGACAAGATGAAGACCACCAAGTCCAACGACGAGTTCTTCAGTTCGATGAAGCGCTGATTCGGTCGGCATTCTCGATATGAAAAAGCCCCGCATCGCGGGGCTTTTTTTGTGGGCGCGGTATTCGTGCAGACGGGCACCTGGTTATCGTCTGCGCCACGCCTGCCGTCGTTCGGCGGCTACGCCAGCCGACGCGAATCCGCATACGGCGGGGTGTCGGGGTAGTCGTCCTCGCGCAGCCGGGCTTGTAGCTCGCGCCACCATTGCGGGTCGAACAGCTCCGGATGCAGGTGCTTGACCGCTTCCAGCTGCGAGGACGGCAAGCCCATGAACAGCGCGAAGCGCTCGGGGAACACGTCGCGCGGGCCGACATGGAACCAGGGCTCGGCAGACATCTGCTCTTCATAGGTGGCGGGGGTTGGCCAGTCGCGGAAGGTGCATTCGGTGATCAGGCACAGCTCGTCGTAGTCGTAGAACACCGCGCGCTGATGGCGGGTGATGCCGAAGTTCTTCAGCAGCATGTCGCCGGGAAAGATGTTGTTGCGCGCCATGTCCTTGATCGCCTGGCCGTAGTCCAGCGCGGCCGCATGCGCGGCCTCGGGCAGTTGTTCGCGCAGGTAGAGATTGAGCGGGCGCAGGCGGCGCTGCACGTAGCACAACGCGATCAGCACGTCCTGGCCATCTTCGCTCAGACTCGTCGCACAGCTGGTCTGCAGCTCTTCCAGCAACGCGGGCGAGAAACGCGACTTGGGAAACCGCAGGAAGCGATACGGCTGCGCGTCCAGCAAGCGGCCGATGCGATCGAGCTGGAACACCAGCTCGTACTTGCCCTCCACCTGTGCGCGGCTCATGGTTTTGGGATACGCGAAGCGGTCGCGGATCAGCTTGAATACCAGCGGATAACTGGGCAGCGTAAACACCACCATGACCATCCCGGGCGTGCCATCGGCATGCACCAGCTGCTCGGAGGGATGGGCCTGGAAATGACTGAAAAAGGTGCGATAGCGCTCGGTCTTGCCCTGCTTGGCGCGCCCGAGCATCGTGTACAGCTCGTCGACCGGCTTGTGGGTAAGCAGGCTGCGCAAAAACACCACCGCGTCGCCGACGGTGGACAGATCGGCCTGGAAATAACTGCGCGAATTGCTGAACAATTGCGCGACGTCGCTGCGTCGGGTCAGCACCGCTTCGGCACGCAGACCGGCGTCGTCGTTGACCAGGGCGATGACACATGGCGAGAAGCGATGCTCGCCGAACACGCGGCCGACCAGGTAGGCGCGACGCTCGCGATAGAACACCGTTTCCAGCAATTCGACACTGCGCACCGGATGCTCGCCCCAGTGCGCGAGATCGTCGAGCAGACGCACCGCGATCGCCGCTGCACAGCGGGTACGATGCACATACGGAACCTCGAAGGAATAATCGCCGAGCACGCGCACCAGCATGTCGGTCAGCCGGCCGGGCGAGACAGCGTAGGTATGCCGCGCCACCGGCACGGTGATCGCATCGGTCGGCTCGATATCCAGCGCGATGAATTCGATATCCGCATCCACGCCATGGGTGCCGAAGTAACGCCGGGTCAGGGTGTTGTAGAAGGTCTTGTACAGCTCCTGATCGATCAGCCCGCTCAGCAGTGCGGCGTAATGCACGCGTGCGCGCATCCACAGCGCGCGATCGTGCGCCTGCCCCAGCAGCACCGCGCGCAGACGCAGCATGCATTCGCTGATGTACTGGTCGTAGAGCGCGATCCGTGCCACCGCGTCATCGCGCGCACAGCTCCAGTCGCGCGTTTCGAAGCGCTGTTTGGCGCGTGCGGTGATCTCGGCGAACCGGGCGTGGTAGTCCTCGAAGGCGTCGTACACGGCATGGGCGATCGCCAGCGCACGGCGCTCGGACTGCGGCGGTAACGGGAGCTGGCTCATGCCGGCAGTGTACCCAGCGCATGTTGCGGCGTGCAGCCGAGCGCACCGGCCAATCGAACAGGCGCGCAGCCGACCAGATACCGGGGCTGCCCGCAACCAGGCGCAGGATTTCTCGCAGGCAAGGCATTGCAAGGCCATCAGGCCTGGCACGCAACGACGGTGTTCTCGCAGTTGCATGCAAACGCCGAAAACGACAAGGCCCGCCCCTGATCGAGGCGGGCCCTGACTGTCGCAGCTGCTGGACGCACCGCCAGGCGGTGCGCTGGATCAGGCCTTCAGCGTGGCCAACACGTCGTTGAAGGTCTTGCTCGGGCGCATGGCCTGGCTGACCTTGGCCAGGTCCGGGTGGTAGTAGCCGCCGATCTCGACCGGCTTGCCCTGGGCGCCGTTGAGCTCGGCCACGATGGTGGCTTCGTTCTCGGTCAGGGCCTTGGCCAGCGGTGCGAACTTGGCCTGCAGGGCGGTGTCCTCGGTCTGCGCAGCCAGGGCCTGCGCCCAGTACATCGCCAGATAGAAGTGGCTGCCGCGGTTGTCGAGTTCACCGACCTTGCGCGCCGGCGACTTGTTGTTGTCCAGGAACTGGCCGTTGGCCACGTCCAGCGCCTTGGCCAGCATCGTGGCGGACGGGTTGTCGTAGCGGTTGCCCAGATGCTCCAGCGATGCGGCCAGGGCCAGGAACTCGCCCAGCGAATCCCAGCGCAGGCTGTTCTGTTCGACGAACTGCTGCACGTGCTTGGGCGCCGAGCCACCGGCACCGGTCTCGAACAGGCCGCCACCGGCCATCAGCGGCACGATCGACAGCATCTTGGCGCTGGTACCCAGCTCCAGGATCGGGAACAGGTCGGTGAGGTAATCGCGCAGCACGTTGCCGGTGACCGAGATGGTGTCCTGGCCCTTGCGGATGCGCTCCAGCGAGAAGGTGGTCGCTTCCACCGGCGGCAGGATGCGGATATCCAGGCCATTGGTGTCGTGGTCCTTCAGATAGGTGTCGACCTTGGCGATGACCTGCGCATCGTGCGCGCGGGCCTTGTCCAGCCAGAACACCGCAGGCGTCTGGCTCAGGCGCGCGCGCTCCACGGCCAGCTTGACCCAGTCCTGGATCGGTGCATCCTTGACCTGGCACATGCGCCACAGGTCGCCCGCTTCCACCGCATGTTCGAAGACGGTGGCGCCGGTGTCGTCGGTGACCTTGACGGTCCCGGCGGCGGCAATCTGGAAGGTCTTGTCGTGCGAGCCGTATTCCTCGGCTTTCTGCGCCATCAGGCCGACGTTGGGCACCGAGCCCATGGTGGACGGATCGAATGCGCCATGCGCCTTGCAGTCGTCGATCACCGCCTGATAGACATCGGCGTAGCAGCGATCGGGAATCACCGCCTTGGTGTCCTGCAGCTTGCCTTCGGCATTCCACATCTGACCGGAGTCGCGAATCATCGCCGGCATCGACGCATCGACGATCACGTCGCTGGGCACATGCAGGTTGGTGATGCCCTTGTCGGAGTTGACCATGGCCAGGGCCGGGCGCTGCGCGTATTCGGCCTGGATATCAGCCTTGATCTGCGCCTGCTGGTCGTCCGGCAGCGTGGCGATGCGTGCGTACAGGTCGCCGATGCCGTTGTTGGGATCGAAGCCGGCCGACGCAAGCGCCTCGGCATGCTTGCCCAGCGTGTCCTTGTAGAACTCGCCGACCACCACGCCGAACAGCACCGGGTCGGAGACCTTCATCATGGTGGCTTTCAGATGCACCGAGAACAGCACGTCGCGGGCCTTGGCATCGGCGATCTGCGCGTCGATGAAGCCGGCCAGCGCGCGCTTGCTCAACACCGCGGCATCGACGATCTCGCCGGCCTTGACCGCGACCTTGTCCTTCAACACGCTGCTGCTGCCGTCGTTGCCGACGAACTCGATCTTCAACGAGCCAGCTGCGGCCACTGTGGCGGATTGCTCGCTGCCGAAGAAGTCGCCATCGTCCATGTGCGCCACGTGCGACTTGGAGTCGCTGCTCCACTTGCCCATGCGGTGCGGATGCTTGCGTGCGTAATTCTTCACCGACAGCGGCGCGCGGCGATCGGAATTGCCCTCGCGCAGCACCGGATTGACCGCGCTGCCCTTGACCTTGTCGTAGCGCGCCTTGATGTCCTTTTCCGCATCGTCCTTGGGCGTGTCCGGATACGCCGGAAGCGCATAGCCCTGGCCCTGCAGTTCGGCGATGGCGGCCTTGAGCTGCGGCACCGAGGCGCTGATGTTGGGCAACTTGATGATGTTGGCTTCCGGCGTGGTGGCCAGCTCGCCCAGCTCTCCGAGGTCGTCGGCGATCTTCTGCGCGTCGCTCAGGTGCTCGGGAAACAGCGACAGGATGCGGCCGGCCAGCGAGATGTCGCGGGTTTCGACCACGATGCCGGCGGTATCGGTGTAGGCATCGATGATCGGCAGCAGCGACTGCGTGGCCAGATACGGTGCTTCGTCGGTGAGCGTGTAGATGATCTTCGGTGTCTTCGACATAAGGTGCGATGGCTCGTGTGGTCGGAAGGAGCGCCGGCGTCCTTGGCACTGGCGTTGGCGTGCGCGACGGGGGTCGCTGCTGGCACGCCGATCAGCCAGCGCGTGGAACGCGGCGATGGATCAGCACGGCATTGTCGCGTCTGAGCCGCGCCCGGGTAAAGCGACCACAGGCGGATGCTCCATCCCGCCGCCGGCCGATGCAATGGATGCAGCTGTAACGAACATGCCATGCAAGCAAAAGGGCGCCACCTTGCGATCGCGCCCTTTTGTGTCATTGCCTGAGTCAAGCATCCGGCCCAATGCACTGTCGCCGTCTACAAAAACCCTGGGGATGGCCAGTGCGGCCACCCGCCACTAGCGATGCGGGATGTGCCTTGTTCGTCGGCGTGCTCACTTCACCGAGATGGTTTGCGGCGCACCGGCCGGCTTGCCATTGACCATCGCCTGCACGGTGTACGTGCCGACCGGCCAGCCATCAGGCTTGGTGAAGCTCAGGTTGGTGGTCTCTGCGCCGGTGGTGTTGAGCGTTGCGGTCTGCTCGCCGGCAACCTGGCCGTCCTGATAGGTCATCTTGGCCGCCACCGGCACGTTATTGGCGCTACCGTCGGTCTTGATCGAGACGATGATCGTGTTCTTGTTCCCGATGCTGGCAGACGGCGTCACGCTCTTGTCCGCAGCGGCCTGGGTGCCCACCACCACGCTGGAAACCGTGACTGCCGATCCAGCAGATGCCGCGCTGTCGGTGCTGGCAGCGCCGGTTGCGCTGCTCTGGCCGGCCTGATCGCTTGCCGGCGGTGTGCCGGCCGGACCCGGCATTGCCTCGGTGGCAGCGCCCGCGGTTGGATCCTTGGACACGCTGTCGTCGTCGGCCTTCTTGTTGCAGCCCGACAACGCTAGAACGCCGGCCAGGGCAATGGCGAGGGTGCTGGAAACGGTTGTAGTACGCATAGATCAATCTCCGGATATCAAACTATAAAATGGGTCGAAAAGGCGCCAGGTGTGCGATGCGCCTACGATTTCGGCGGCAGCTGCAGGACCTGCCCTGGAAAGATCTTGTCCGGATCCTTGAGCGTTTCGCGGTTGGCCTCGAAAATACGTGGCCACAGGTTGCCGTCGCCGTAATGGCGCTTGGCGATGCTGGAAAGGCTATCGCCCGCCTGCACGGTGACCGATTCGCCAACCAGTTGCGCAGTGCTCTGCACGCTGGTGCGAACGTTGGAAAAGTCCGCCGTCGGCGCAACCTCTGCGGTGCTATCCACCGAAGACGTCACGTTGGAAAAATCTGCTTTCTTGTCGACATTCATTGCCGCAATCCCTGTGCATCACGATGACTGCAGAGTGCGCGGTGCGCTGTTAAGCGTGGATCGCGCCACCGTGAAGCTGGCGCGATCCTTGGTTGGGCGCGATCACTGGCGCAGGTCGCGGAAGATCGACAACGGTGTCGGCACGTTGGGCGAACTACGCAACGGGTTGATGTCCAGCCCGCCACGGCGGGTATACCGCGCTTCCACCACCAACCATTCGGGTGCGCAACGGAGCAGCACGTCATTGAAAATACGCTCCACGCATTGCTCGTGAAACCCGGCGTGGTCACGGAAACTCACCAGATAGCGCAGCAGGCCTTCGCGATCGATCGGTGCGCCGCGGTAGCGCAGCGTGACGCTGGCCCAATCCGGTTGACCGGTGACCGGACAATTGGATTTGAGCAGGGCCGAGGTCAGCACTTCTTCCACGATCGGTTGTGCGTGCGCCGACAGATACGCCGCATTGGGCGGGCCGTAGTCGTCGATGCTGACATCCAGCGCGTCGATCGATTCGCCCTCGCCCACCGCATCGATCGGCGGCAGACCGAATTCCATCGCCACATCGGCGCCGGCGCGCGTGGACAGGTCCGAGACGATGCGCGTGCGCACCGCTTCGGCGCTATTGAAGCGGGTGGCATTGAGCGAGTTGAGATACAGCTTGAGCGACTTGGATTCGATCAGCGACGGCGAATCGCTGGGCACATGCAGGGTCGCCGTGGCCACGCACGGCTTGCCCTGTGCATCGAGCCAGCTGAGTTCGTAGGCATGCCAGCGATCGCGACCGATAAAGGGCAGGACCGCGGTCAGGCCGATCGCCTCGCGCCCGGCCGCGCGTGGAATGGGGAACAACAGCGACGGATCGTAGCCGCTGGGATAGGCGACCTCACGACCGAGGGCGGAATCTTCTGGGGTGTTCATCGCGCCATTTTAGGCCGAGCGGGCTGGCCGTGAGATATATGGCGGACGCTGGAGTACCCAGCTGGCAGCAGAGCAGCGGGCCTTCAAACGGCCCGCCGCCGCCGCACGATCACCAACGCTCAGCGGAAACAGCGCAACTGCACACGATTCCCGATTCCCGATTCAGCCAGCCTCACCCTGATGCAGGTAATCCAGCGAGACCTGCAACAGCGCGCGCAAGCCCACGTCCAGCGACGATTCGTCGAGCAGGAACTGCGGCGAATGGTTGCTGGGCGCGGTCGCCGGGTCGATGCCCTTGGCGGTGGAGCCGACGAAGAAGAACATCGACGGCACCTGCTGGGCGTAGAACGAGAAGTCTTCCGCGCCCATCTGCAACGGCGGCTCATAGACATTGTCGGCGCCGACCACGGCCTGCAGGCTGGGCAGCATCCTGGCGGTCAGCGCCGGGTCGTTGATCGTGGCCGGGTTGCCGGGCTGGTCCGGCACCTGCGCCTGCACCTTGGCCCCGTGGGCGGCTGCGGTGTGCTCGGCCACCATCTTGAGGTCGGCGAAGATCTGCTGGCGCATGGCTTCGTCGAAAGTGCGGATGGTGCCGACCATTTCCACGTCGTCAGGGATGATGTTGTAGCGGATGCCGCCCTTGATCGCGCCGAAGCTCAACACCGCCGGTTGTTTGGACAGGTTGGCGCGGCGGCTGATCACGGTCTGCGCGGCGCCGATCATGTCGGCGCTGGCCACGATCGGGTCGATGCCGTTCCACGGCGCCGAGCCATGCGTCTGGCGGCCGATCATCTTGATCGCGAACCGGTCCGAGGCCGCCATCAGCGGGCCGCTGCGCACCGCGATCTTGCCGGCCTGCACGCTGGAGAACACATGCAGGCCGAACACCGCCTGCGGGGTGAAGTCGGCGAACAGGCCTTCCTTGAGCATCAGCGACGCGCCGCCCTCTTCATTGCCCGGCGCGCCTTCTTCGGAGGGCTGGAAAATCAGCATCACTTCGCCAGGCAGCTGCTCGCGCATGCCGACCAGCGCTTCGGCCACCCCGAGCAGGATCGCGGTGTGGGCGTCGTGGCCGCAGGCATGCATCACCCCGACCTGCTCGCCGCGGTACTCGGCGGTGACCTTGGAAGCGAACGGCAGGCCGGTCTGCTCCTTGACCGGCAGTGCGTCCATGTCGGCGCGCAAGGCGATCTTCGGACCCGGCTTGCCGCCCTTGATGATGGCGACCACGCCGTGATGGGCAATGCCGATGCGCGACTTGAGGCCGAGCTTGCGCAGCTGCGCGGCCACGGTGGCGGCGGTGCGCTCCTCGCGGTTGGACAGTTCCGGGTGCTGATGGAAGTCGCGGCGCCATTGCACCAGCTTGCTCTGCAACGGCGCGGCAGCGGCCTGGACTTCGGGCCGGGGCGCAGCCTGGGCGGCGGCGAGGGTGGGCAGGGCGAGCAGCAACGCGCTGGTCAGCAGACGGGAGTGGCGCATCGGCGATCCTCTAAAGACGGTTGCCTAATGTAGTGCAGGTGCGCGCTCGGTGGGCTGCGGTGGGGCTCGATTCAGGCCAGCGGTCAACCGCATCGGCCCTGGCGCGTTGCCGCTGAACTGCATCTGTGAACGCTGCGGTCGTCTGGTCCGGCGGGCCGTTACTTCAGTAACGCTCAATTGCCTGATCGCAACGATATGCTTCGCACAGCCGCCCCACGGTCGCACCAGCGCCCGGCCCGCCCTCAGGAGTTTCGCATGTCGCGTTTTTGGAAGATCACACTGCTGGTCGTAGCGGTGCTCGTCTTGGTGTTCGTCGCAATGCGGATGTTCGGTGGGGGCAATCACGGCAAGCGGGCGGACGCGCCGGACGGCGATGGCACCGAGAACAGCGGCCCGGTACCGGTCACGGTCGTGGCCGCCACCACCCAGGATGTGCCGGTCTACGCCAGCGCGCTGGGCACGGTGACCGCGCTCAATACCGTCACGGTCAGCCCGCAGGTCGGCGGCCAGCTAATGAGCCTGAATTTCAAGGAAGGCCAGGAGGTGAAGAAGGGCGAGCTGCTGGCGCAGATCGACCCACGCACGCTGCAGGCCAGCTATGACCAGGCGCTGGCGGCCAAGCGCCAGAACCAGGCGCTGCTGGCGACCTCGCGGGTGAACTACCAGCGCTCCAACGACCCGGCCTACAAGCAGTACGTCTCGCGCACAGACCTGGATACCCAGCGTAACCAGGTGTCGCAGTACGAGGCGGCGGTGTCGGCCAACGATGCGCAGATGCGCTCGGCGCAGGTGCAACTGCAATTCACCCGCGTGACCGCACCGATCGACGGCATCGCCGGTATCCGCGGCGTGGACGTGGGCAATATCGTCAGCGCCAGCTCCACCATCGTCACCCTGACCCAGATCCGCCCGATCTACGTGTCCTTCAACCTGCCCGAGCGCGAGTTGCAGGCGGTGCGCAGCGGCCAGGCGGCCGCCCCGCTGGACGTGGCGGCGCTGGATCGCGGCGACGCGCACGTGATCAGCGGCGACGGCAAGCTGGAGGTGATCGACAACCGCATCGCCGCCGACAGCGGCACCTTCGGTGCGCGTGCGATCTTCGCCAATACCGACAATGCGCTGTGGCCGGGCCAGTTCGTCAACGTGCGCCTGCAGCTGCGCACCATCTCCGGCGGCACCGTGGTGCCGACCCAGGCCGTGCAGCGCGGCCCGGACGGCGATTACGTCTACGTGGTCGGCAGCGACAACACCGCGCAGATGCGCACCGTGGTGCAGGGCGTGGAAGTGGACGACAGCCATGTCCAGGTCACCAAGGGACTCAAGCCGGGCGAACGCGTGGTGACCGAAGGCCAGTTCCGGCTCAAGCCGGGCAGCAAGGTCAGCGCGCTCAAGCCGGGCGAAACCCCGCCGGAGCCGACCGAGGCCGAACTCAAGGCCGCGCAGGACAAGAGCCGTGACGGTGCCGGCGGCCGACGCGGCGGCGGCGGTCCGCGCTAACTCGCGAGCACCGGCGACGGGACTTCCGTCGCCGGTGTGCCTCGGCGCTGCGCGCGCCGGCATCGATTGACGTCTTCAGCAAGGACACCCCCCGTGGGCTTTTCGACCATCTTCATCCGCCGTCCCATCGCCACCTCGTTGTTGATGGCGGGCATCCTGCTGCTGGGCATCCTGGGCTACCGGCAATTGCCGGTCTCGGCGCTGCCGGAAATCGACGCGCCCAGTCTGGTCGTCACCACCCAGTATCCCGGCGCCAACGCGACCACCATGGCCTCGCTGGTGACCACGCCGCTGGAGCGCCAGTTCGGGCAGATCTCCGGGCTGCAGATGATGACCTCCGATTCGTCGGCAGGCCTGTCCACGATCATCCTGCAGTTCTCGATGGACCGCGACATCGACATCGCCGCGCAGGATGTGCAGGCGGCGATCCGTCAGGCCACCCTGCCCTCGTCGCTGCCGTACCAACCGGTGTACAACCGCGTCAATCCGGCCGACGCGGCGATCCTGACCCTCAAGCTCACCTCCGACTCGCTGCCGCTGCGCGAGGTCAACCGCTATGCCGATGCGATCCTGGCCCAGCGCCTGTCGCAGGTACCGGGCGTGGGGCTGGTGTCGATCGCCGGCAACGTGCGGCCTGCCGTGCGCATCCAGGTCAACCCGGCACAGCTGTCGAACATGGGCCTGACCATGGAGTCGCTGCGCAGCGCGCTGACCCAGACCAATGTCAGCGCGCCCAAGGGCTCGCTCAACGGCAAGACCCAGTCCTACAGCATCGGCACCAACGACCAGCTCACCGACGCGGCGCAGTACCGCGAAACCATCATCAGCTACAGCAACGGCCGCCCGGTGCGGCTGGCCGATGTGGCCAACGTGGTCGACGGCGTGGAGAACGACCAGCTCGCCGCCTGGGCAGACAACAAGCCGGCGGTGCTGCTGGAAATCCGTCGCCAGCCCGGCGCCAACATCGTGCAGACGGTGGAACAGATCCGCAACATCCTGCCGCAGCTGCAGTCGGTGCTGCCGGCCGATGTGCATCTGGAGGTGTTCTCCGACCGTACCGAAACCATCCGCGCCTCGGTGCATGAGGTGAAGTTCACCCTGGTGCTGACCATCGCGCTGGTGGTGGCAGTGATCTTTGTCTTCCTTCGCCGGTTGTGGGCCACCATCATTCCCTCGGTGGCGGTGCCGCTGTCGCTGGCCGGTACCTTCGGGGTGATGGCGTTTGCCGGCATGTCGCTGGACAACCTGTCGCTGATGGCGCTGGTGGTGGCGACCGGGTTCGTGGTCGACGATGCGATCGTGATGATCGAAAACATCGTGCGCTACATCGAACAGGGCAAGAGCGGGCAGGAAGCGGCCGAAATCGGCGCCAAGCAGATCGGCTTCACCGTGTTGTCGCTGACCGTGTCGCTGGTGGCAGTGTTCCTGCCGCTGCTGCTGATGCCGGGCGTGACCGGGCGCCTGTTCCATGAGTTTGCGTGGGTGCTGTCGATTGCAGTGGTGATCTCGATGCTGGTGTCGCTGACGCTGACGCCGATGATGTGTGCCTACCTGCTCAAGCCCGACGCCCTGCCCGAAGGCGAGGACGCGCACGAGCGCGCCGCCGCCGCCGGCAAGACCAACCTGTGGACGCGCACCGTGGGCGCCTACGAGCGCAGCCTGGACTGGGTGCTGGCGCACCAGCCGCTGACCTTGGCGGTGGCGATCGGCGCGGTGGCGCTGACCGTGGTGCTGTATGTGGCGATCCCCAAGGGCTTGCTGCCCGAGCAGGACACCGGCCTGATCACCGGCGTGGTGCAGGCCGACCAGAACGTGGCATTCCCGCAGATGGAGCAGCGCACCCAGGCGGTCGCTGCGGCGCTGCAGAAAGACCCGGCCGTGACCGGCGTGGCCGCCTTCATCGGCGCCGGCACCATGAACCCGACCATCAACCAGGGCCAGCTGTCGATCGTGCTGAAGACGCGCGGCGACCGCGAGGGCCTGGACGAGGTGCTGCCGCGCCTGCAAAAGGCGGTGGCCGGCATTCCCGGCGTGGCGCTGTTCCTCAAGCCGGTCCAGGACGTCACCCTGGACACCCGCGTGGCCGCCACCGAATACCAGTATTCGCTGTCGGATGTGGACAGCAGCGAGCTGGCCACCTGGGCCGGGCGCATGACCGAGGCGATGCGCAAGCTGCCCGAGCTGGCCGATGTGGACAACAACCTGGCCAACCAGGGCCGTGCGCTGGAACTGAGCATCGATCGCGACAAGGCCAGCATGCTCGGCGTGCCGATGCAGACCATCGACGACACGCTGTACGACGCCTTCGGCCAACGCCAGATCTCCACGATCTTCACCGAGCTCAATCAGTACCGGGTGGTGCTGGAAGTGGCGCCGGAGTTCCGCAGCAGCACCGCATTGATGAACCAGCTGGCGGTGGCCAGCAACGGCAGCGGCGCGCTGACCGGCACCAATGCCACCAGCTTCGGCCAGCTGACCTCGTCCAACTCCTCCACCGCCACCGGCGTGGGCGCGCAGAACACCGGCATCGTGGTCGGCGCCGGCAGCATCATTCCGCTGGCCGCACTGGCCGAGGCCAAGGTCATCAACACGCCGCTGGTGGTCAGCCACCAGCAACAGCTGCCGGCGGTCACGATCTCGTTCAATCTGGCGCCGGGCCATTCGCTGTCGCAGGCGGTGGAGGCGATCGAGCAGGTGCGCCAGGATCTGAAGATCCCGACCCAGGTGCATGCGGCGTTCGTCGGCAAGGCGGCCGAATTCACCGGCAGCCAGACCGATATCGTGTGGCTGCTGCTGGCCTCGATCGTGGTGATCTACATCGTGCTGGGGGTGCTCTACGAGAGCTACATCCATCCGCTGACGATCATCTCCACGCTGCCGCCGGCCGGCGTCGGTGCGCTGCTGGCGCTGATGATGTGCGGGCTGAGCCTGTCGGTGGACGGCATCGTCGGCATCGTGCTGCTGATCGGCATCGTCAAGAAGAACGCGATCATGATGATCGACTTCGCCATCGATGCCCGCCGCGAAGGCGCCAACGCGCACGAAGCGATCCGGCGCGCCTGCCTGCTGCGCTTCCGCCCGATCATGATGACCACCGCCGCCGCGATGCTGGGCGCGCTGCCGCTGGCCCTGGGCACCGGCATCGGCTCGGAACTGCGGCGCCCGCTCGGCATCGCCATCGTCGGCGGCCTGCTGCTGTCGCAGCTGGTGACGCTGTACACCACCCCGGTGATCTACCTGTACATGGAGCGTGCCGGCGAGCGCCTGCGCGATTGGCGCGCGCGGCGTGCCGCCCGCCATGACGGCGTGCCCCCGGCCTCCAGCTCGGAGCGCCCGGCATGATGACCGATGGCGTCATCGCTGATCGGTCTGCCGGCCCACGGCACCGCCTTCCCGCACGCGCGTATGGCAACTGCGCTGGCTGTTGCCTTTCCCGATTCCCGGCAGTCACCCCATGAACATCTCCGCGCCCTTCATCAAGCGCCCGATCGGCACCGCGCTACTGGCGATCGGCTTGTTCGTGATCGGATTGATGTGCTACCTGCGGCTGGGTGTGGCGGCATTGCCGAACATCCAGATTCCGGTGATCTTCGTGCATGCCACGCAATCCGGCGCCGATGCCGGCACCATGGCCTCCACCGTCACCGCACCGCTGGAACGCCACCTGGGCCAGCTGCCCGGCATCGACCGCATGCGCTCCTCCAGTTCGGAGAGCAGCAGCATGGTGTTCATGGTATTTCAGAGCAATCGCGACATCGATTCGGCCGCGCAGGACGTGCAGACCGCCATCAACGCGTCGCAATCGGACCTGCCCTCCGGCCTGGGCACTCCGATGTACCAGAAGGCCAATCCGAACGACGACCCGGTCATCGCCATTGCGCTGACCTCGGACACGCAATCGGCCGATGAGCTCTACAACGTTGCCGACTCGCTGCTGGCGCAACGGCTGCGTCAGATCACCGGCATCAGTTCGGTCGATATCGCCGGCGCCTCCACGCCGGCGGTACGCGTGGACGTGGACCTGCGCGCGCTCAACGCGCTGGGCCTGACCCCGGACGATCTGCGCAACGCCGTGCGCGCGGCCAACGTCACCTCGCCGACCGGGTTCCTGTCCGACGGCAACACCACCATGGCCATCGTGGCCAACGATTCGGTGGCCAAGGCTGCCGATTTCGCCCAGCTGGCGATCTCCACCCAGTCCAACGGACGCATCGTGCGGCTGGGCGATGTGGCCACTGTCTACGACGGCCAGCAGGATGCCTATCAAGCGGCCTGGTTCGATGGCAAACCGGCGGTGGTGATGTACGCATTCACCCGCGCCGGCGCCAACATCGTCGAAACCGTGGACCAGGTAAAGGCCCAGATTCCCGAGTTGCGCGCCTATCTGCAGCCCGGCACCACATTGACGCCCTACTTCGACCGCACCCCGACCATCCGCGCCTCGCTGCACGAAGTGCAGGCCACGCTGATGATCAGCCTGGCAATGGTGATCCTGACCATGGCGCTGTTCCTGCGCCGCCTGGCACCCACGCTGATCGCGGCGGTCACCGTGCCGCTGTCGCTGGCCGGCTCGGCGCTGGTGATGTACATGCTGGGCTTCACCTTGAACAACCTCAGCCTGCTGGCGCTGGTGATCGCCATTGGCTTTGTGGTCGACGATGCGATCGTGGTGATCGAAAACATCATGCGTCATCTGGACGAAGGCATGCCGCGTCTGGATGCCGCACTGGCGGGTGCGCGCGAGATCGGCTTCACCATCGTGTCGATCACCGCCTCGCTGGTGGCGGTGTTCATTCCGATGCTGTTTGCCAGCGGCATGATCGGCGCGTTCTTCCGCGAGTTCACCGTGACCCTGGTGGCGGCGATCGTGGTGTCGATGCTGGTATCGCTGACCTTGACGCCGGCGCTGTGCAGCCGCTTTCTGTCGGCGCATACCGAGCCGGAAAAACCCGGCCGCTTCGGCGCCTGGTTGGACCGCATGCACGAGCGCATGCTCGCGGTGTACACGGTGGCGCTGGATTTCTCGCTGCGGCACGCCTTGCTGCTGTCGCTGACGCCGCTGCTGCTGATCGCCGCCACCGTCTTTCTCGGCGGCGCGGTCAAGAAGGGCTCGTTCCCTGCGCAGGACACCGGCCTGATCTGGGGCCGCGCCAATTCCAGCGCGACGGTGTCGTTTGCCGACATGGTCAGCCGCCAGCGCCGCATCACCGACATGCTGATGGCCGACCCGGCGGTGAAGACCGTCGGCGCGCGACTGGGCTCCGGCCGGCAGGGCTCCAGCGCCTCGTTCAACATCGAGTTGAAGAAGCGTGACGAAGGCCGCCGCGATACCACCGCGCAGGTGGTCGCACGGCTGAGCGCCAAGGCCGACCGCTACCCGGATCTGGATCTACGCCTGCGCGCGATCCAGGACCTGCCCAGTGACGGCGGTGGCGGCACCAGCCAGGGCGCGCAGTACCGCGTCTCGCTGCAGGGCAACGACCTGGCACAGCTGCAGGAATGGCTGCCCAAACTGCAGGCCGCGTTGAAGAAGAATCCGCGCCTGCGCGATGTCGGCACCGACGTGGACACATCGGGCTTGCGCCAGAACATCGTGATCGACCGCGCCAAGGCCGCGCGCCTGGGGATTTCGGTCGGTGCCATCGATGGCGCGCTGTATGGCGCGTTTGGCCAGCGCTCCATCTCCACCATCTATTCGGATCTCAACCAGTACAGCGTGGTGGTCAATGCGCTGCCCTCGCAGACAGCAACGCCCAAGGCGCTGGATCAGATTTTCGTACCCAACCGCGCCGGCCTGATGGTGCCGATCACTGCCGTCGCGATCCAGGTGCCGGGGCTGGCGCCGCCGCAGATCGTCCACGAAAACCAGTACACCACGATGGATTTGAGCTACAACCTCGCACCGGGCGTCAGCACCGGCGAGGCGGATCTGATCATCAAGTCCACCGTGGAAGGCTTGCGCATGCCCGACGGCATCCGTCTCAGTGGCGACGACAGCTTCAACGTGCAACTCAGCCCCAACTCGATGGGTGTGTTGCTGCTGGCCGCGGTGCTCACCGTCTACATCGTGCTGGGCATGCTCTACGAGAGCCTGATCCATCCGGTCACCATCCTGTCCACGTTGCCGGCCGCCGGCGTCGGCGCGCTGCTGGCGTTGTTCCTCACCAACACCGAATTGTCGGTGATCTCGATGATCGCGCTGGTGCTGCTGATCGGCATCGTCAAGAAGAACGCGATCATGATGATCGATTTCGCGCTAGTGGCGCAGCGCGTGCACGGCATGGATGCGCGCGCGGCCGCACGCGAGGCCTCGATCGTGCGCTTCCGCCCGATCATGATGACCACAATGGTGGCGATCCTGGCCGCAGTCCCGCTGGCGGTCGGCCTGGGCGAAGGCTCCGAACTGCGCCGCCCGTTGGGCATCGCGATGATCGGCGGGCTGATCTTCTCGCAGAGCCTGACCCTGCTCAGTACCCCGGCGCTCTACGTGATCTTCTCTTGCCTGAGCGAACGCTGGAAGGCGCGTCGCGCACGTGCGCGTGCACGCCGGGCAGAGCGCGCGGCGGCACGGCGCCCGGCTGCGTCGGCGCACTGAGGCGAAGCGGCACATGCGCCGGTCTGCATGGGCCGGCGCGTGCCGGCTGGTCAGCGGCTCTGGCGCGGCATCCATGCCGCTCAAGGTCCCGCGACGGTGAGCGGGCAAGGACCAGTCGAGATCATCGGTGTGCACAGTTAAGAACAGCAAGAGCACCACCGACCGACTCTCTGGTGCGGTGTCCTCGCCGGTTGCGGGACCCTTGGCGGCATGGATGTCGCCACCGAGCCTCCACGGACGGATTCACGGCGTGTCCCGCAAGCGATGAGGGCACCGCGCACTCGACTTACCAAGCTTTTGACTTAAGCATCGGATCGCGCCTAAACGCAGCCACTGTTGCAAATCCCGATTGCTTTGGCGATCGTGCTCCGAAAGCCTGGTCAGCGCGGATCGATCAGTTGCAGAGCGGATGATCTGCGGCTTGGTTGCAGGGCCCTTGCCCGCCCACCATCGCAGGACACGCCGCAAGTACGTCCTTGTAGGCTCTGGCGCGGCATCCATGCCGCTCAAGGTCCCGCGACGGTGGGCGGGCAATGACCCGTCGAGATCATCGGTATGCACAGTTAAGAGCAGCAAGAGCAGTGCGTGATGTGCGTTGTTCGATACTGATGCGCCGGCTCGACGCCCATACATGTTCGACAAGCGGCTTTTCACCCAACCACCGACCGACTCTCGGGTGCGGTGTCCTCGCCGGTTGCGGGACCCTTGGCGGCATGGATGCCGCCAAGGAGCCTCCACGGACGGATTCACGGCATGTCCCGCAAGCGGTGAGGGCACCGCGCACTCGACTCACTGGGCTTTTGAGCTGAGCCCAGGCGCTTGACCGCGTCCAGACGCCGAGACGAGCAAAGATCTCGGTTGCTGTCTTTGTCCTGCTGTCCGGAGTACGCGCCATCCGGATCAGCAGCGGCGCACATTCGTGCAATGTGCACCGCGCGATCACGACACGCCATGCGCGACAGGGCCGGCAGATCGCAGGCGTGCAAATGCACGCGCCGCGCCGTGACCGCTACACCAGCAACGCCTGCAGCGACGCCCGCTCCAGCTGCGCATACAACGCGCACTCATCGTGCACCTGCGCACCCAGCGCCTGTTCGAAGCTGCGCTTGCTCGAATGGGCGGCGTAGGCGCGTTGTTCGGCGCCACCGAGATTGGACTGGAAGATGCCGGCCGCACTCACCGGCAAGAAATCTTCATAGATGATCGGATCGGCACTGAGCAGACCGAGCGCAATGGCGGTTTCTGCCGGCATTGCCGCCACCTGCGCAGGGTCGGCACGTCCAGCCTCGGTCAGCGCGTAGCGGAAATAGCCCAGGCCTTCCTGACGCAGCACGGCTTCGTCGTCGGGAAACGCCACGAACGCGGTCTGCAGCCGCGTCGCGTAATCGGTACCGGTGCTGCCCGCGCCATCGCTGTCGCGCGCCTGCGCCAGTAGCGCGTCGTACAGCGCGCGGCCCTTGGGGGTCAGCGCGAGCCCGCGTTGTTCGATCTCGCCGAAGCGCGCGGTATGCGTACCGTGCTCGGCCTGCCCGCTGTCGCCGACAAAACGCACCGGCTCCTCCAGAGCCTTGAAGCTGGTCTGGCGCAATAGGATCGGCACACGTCGACGCGGCGGCCCTTCGATCACCGCCTTGGCATCGATACCGGCGCGCTGCATCTGCGCCTGCGCCGCGTCGATATCCAGCGTGCGTGGCGTCAGGTGATTGATATGCGGGCCGTGGAAGCTCACAACGTCGGCAATCAACTTGTGCGCCTCGCTCAGCGCGCGGTAGGTCGGCAGCGACACCGTGGCATCGCCGTGCCAGCGGAAGGTTTCCAGCGCCTCGGCCACGAACTGCTGCGCCTGCGCCGCCTCCAGCCCGCCGTGACGCTCGTGCTGCTCGATCAGGTCCAACGCGGCGGCGGTGAAGATCTGCCGCTGCTCCAGGATCTGCGCCGCCTGCGCGCGCAGCGTGGCGTCTTCGATCAATTCTAGCCGCAGCAACGAGGTGAACACGCGGAACGGATTGGCCGACAGCGCCGCCTCGTCGATCGGGCGGAACGCGGTGGAATGCACCGGCACACCGGCCACCGATAAATCGTAATACCCCACAGGATGCATGCCCATCACCGCAAACAGCCGCCGCAGCGTGGCCAGTTCCTGCGCCGTGCCGACCCGGATCGCGCCATGCCGTTCCAGGTCCAGCCG
The DNA here is from genome assembly GCF_014199025.1 of Xanthomonas sp. CFBP 8152. Classification (NCBI taxonomy): domain Bacteria; kingdom Pseudomonadati; phylum Pseudomonadota; class Gammaproteobacteria; order Lysobacterales; family Lysobacteraceae; genus Xanthomonas; species Xanthomonas sp. CFBP 8152. Next base: position 44,791 of record NZ_JACHNO010000001.1, on the reverse strand, counting down.
CGCGCGCTCGTCGTTGCGCTGCAGGCGTGCGGCCAGGGCGGGATCGGCGCTCAGGGTGTCGGCATTGACCTGCGCCACCAGCGTCATCAGGTCGCCGTACAACGGCACCTCGGCGCGATACATGTCCGACATCGCCTGCGCGAACAGGCTGCGGATGTGATCGGGGGAGACAAACACGGTATCGCGCATGGGCTGGTCTTGGCAGTGCCGGCCAACGCCGGCGTTGCGGCATTCTCGCCGACCGCGCCCTGCGGCGACCAGCTGCACGGCAGCATGCCGGCGCCTGTGTTGCCGCGCAGACAGGCGCGCAGCCTGTTGGTCACCTCACGTCTTGCCACTGCGCAGGTTCCCACCAGGCATAAACCGCACGCAGTGGCGGCGGGCAAGCCGCGGCGAGCAGTCGTCGGCTGGATGCGGCTGGCGGGCAAGCTCGGAATCCCAGCGCACGGCGTGGTCCATGCCGGTCCTAACGCCGGCTGCACCCATGTGGCCGGGAGCGCAGTCATCTTGTGGGTCCTCCGAGGATGGCTACAAGCGAGAGAAGCCGCCAGCCTCGCCCAGGCTCAGCGCATCGAACGGCTGGCACAGCTCCGGTGCCACGACCTGCAGCGAGTTGAAGCCGAATAGCACGCTGCCGCACCGGTAGCCGACACCACCTTGAGCCGGCAGCCGCCGGATGTGCGTGGACGGCGCGCAGGAAACGCAGCGTACGAGTGGTCACGCCGGTTCCCATCGCCGCACCCGCCTGGCGGCTACGCAGTCGGCTTGCCAGCCGCTCTAAAGTCCGGCCTGCGCCGCCGCCTCGGCCGCCTCGCTGGCCTGGCGCGCGGCTTCCAGCCGTTGCGCGTGATCGCCGAGCTGGCGGCGCAGGAGTGCGTCCAGGGTGATCGGACGTTCCCAGCGGTCGTAACTGGCGACGATGGCGTGCCGCAGCGCGCGCAGATGCACGGTCTCCGGCGTGACCGACAGCCGCGTGATCACGCCCTCCCAGCCGTCATGATGGTCGCGGCTGTAGGCACGCACGGTGTCGCGGCAGGACAACTGCAGCGTCTGCGCCCAGAAACAGGCGAAATAGATGTCGCCGGCGTGCCAGCCATGCACCTGCAGCAGCGCCTGCACATAGCCGCGCGGGGTGCCGGTGTAACGCGCAACTTCGCCGATGAAACTGTCCGGGTAACGCTGCGCGTAGCTGCCCATGTCGGCCAGATGCTGGTCCACCCAGGCATCGCCGGTGCCCGGCGTCACCACGGGCGCAGCAGCGGCGGGCGCGGACCCGGGTGCGGGCGGCGTCTGCGCAATTGCCAGCATCGGCAGCAGCAGCGCGGTCAGCAGCAGGGATCGCAACAGCGAAGTAAGCAGCGAAGGCATGCGCCGATGATGCCGCATGCCCGCGTCGGTGTCAGGCCGACCGCAGCGTGCCGGCCAACTGCATCTGCAGATCCAGGCCGCGGCGCTGGCCGCGACGGAGGTCAGCTTGGCGCGTGCCGCCGGGCCAATGCATCCAGCGCATGCACCGCCGCCGGCCAGCCGGCGGCATCGGGCACTTCGCGCATGCGCGGCTCGTCGGCGGCCACGCCGTGCTCCTGCTCGTGCGCCCAGGTCACCGCGTACGGGGTGTAGATCCCCCAACCGCCGATGGCCAGCACCGGCTCCACGTCCGAGCGCAACGAATTGCCGATCATCACAAAGCGCTGCGCCGGCAGGTCGAATTCGCCCAGCACGCGCGCATAGGTCTGGGGATCCTTTTCGGACACCACCTCCACGCGCGGAAACAGATCGGCCAGACCGGATTGCTCGATCTTCTGCTCCTGATGGAACAGGTCGCCCTTGGTGATCAGCACCACCGCATAATCGGCAGCAATCGCGCCGACCGCCTCGCGCACCCCGGCAATCACTTCCACCGGATGCTGCAGCGTGGCGCGGCCGATCTCGACGATGCGCTGGATGTCGCGTGCGGCAATGCGCGCCTGCGTCAGTTCGATCGCCGTCTCGATCATCGACAGCGTCATGCCCTTGGCGCCGTAACCGAACACCTTGAGATTGCGCCGCTCCACCGCCAGCAGGTGCTGCTGCATGCGGCTATCGGCCAGATCCAGGTAACCGGCCAGGATCGCTTCGAAATCCGCTTCGGCACTGCGGTAATAGTCCTCGCTTTTCCAGAGGGTATCGTCGCCGTCGAAGCCGACCAGTTGGATCGCCTGGCCGTCGCGCTGTGCAGAAGAGGTCATCGCGCCAGTTTAGCAGCGCACTGGAGCGCTGCTGCGATCAATCCCCTGCAGCATCGCCCGGACCGGGCTGGTAGCTGGCGAATTCGTCGCGCGACAGGCGCCCATCGCCATTGCTGTCGAAGCCGGCAAAATTCTCGCGCAGGACAGGGTCGGCGCCGGCTTCTGCCACGGTCAATGAGCCGTCGGCGTCGCTGTCCAGGCTACGGAATGTACGAGGCGCCAACGTGCCGGCCTGCGGCGCCAGCGCCGCCTCCGCACCGCCTTTAGCAGCCGATGGCGCTGCAGCATCGGCCGGCAGCAAGGGTGTGGTGGCAGGCGGTGGCGGGTCGATCGGCAACGGCGCCATTGCCGGTGCTGCCGGCCCTGCGGTGGAGGTCCCACGCGGTGGGTTGGCTGGCGGCAACTCCGGTGGCGCCGCAAACGCCCACAGTGGACTCGACAGGCCGATCAGCACGGCGATACGCAACAACATGACGGCGTGCCGAAACGATGGACTCGTGACTTTAGCGCGGCGCACGTAAAAAAAACGGGAGCGACCCTGGCAGATCGCTCCCGCATGTCCATCCTGTTGCGTGGTGATGCGTTTGCTTACCGATGTTGGACATCCGCAGGGATGCCACCGGTCAGACGACAACGCCTACTCAAACGGCTGCTGTTGCGGAAGCTGCCTCCTGATGTCGAAAAATACGTCAGTAAACCAACTCACTACCTTGCGACCTACCTCAATTGCCCTGCGATCCACTTCCCGCTGCGCCGCCCTGCTGCTTGGCGACAAACGCCTTGTATTCGTCCGGGGTCAGCTTCCCGTTCTTGTCGGAATCGGCGTCATTGAAGATCTGCGCAAGCCCGGCGTTGACCTGGGCTTCCTGTGTGCTGATGGCACCGTCGCTATCGGTGTCGACACTCGCCCAGGTCTGGCCGCCGCCGGATTGCGCAGGCTGTGCCGCCGTGGTGGCAGCACTGCCCGACTGGGCCGACGTCGCGGCGGCATCCTGTGGCGCGCTCTGTGCCATGGCCGGCAGCGCCAGAGCGGCGGCAAGGGCGGCGGTGGCGGCGAGCAACGAGGTGCGGTTGCGATTCTTCATTTGGGGGGTCTCCTTGGCTTGGGAATGCGCGGTGTCGCCGCACATGGCCCCACCTTACCCAGCCCGAATGAACGTAAAACCCGCCGCAATTTCGCGCAAAACATCCTCTTAACCACCGGCCGGATGTTTGCGCCTAGCCATCTGTTAGCCATCGGTGAGCCAAACAGAAGCACCTCATTCAATGCACCGGAATATGCGAACCACGCCGCGTTTTAGCGTGTGGACTCACGCATTGGGCGTCTCGTCATCCCAGCTTCCGGAACTGAACAGTTTCCAACCCGTCACCACACCGGCGATCGCCCCGGCCACTTCCAGCACCACGCGCGACCCCAGTTCGTTGGGATCGTGGATCTTGGCCAGCGCCAGACGCGCATAGAGCGGCGACTCCAGCCGCACGATGCTGGTGTAGACGAGATTCCAGATGTCGTAACCGCCGCCGATGGCGACCGCGAGCAGACAGGCGATGCCCAGCGTATGCCCGTGGGTGAAGTGCAGACGCCGGCCGATGTGCTCCACCGCAGCGAAGACCAGCACGCCCAGCACCAACGCGATCAGGCCGGCCTCCAGCGAGCCGAGCAGACCGAAGTGCAGGGGCAGATTCATCGTCGGGATCCAGGTGGCAGGCGCATCAGTCTAGCGGTTGCGGGCGATGGATCCGCGCCGGAGCCGCAAGCGCAGGCGGTCAGGCGCGTGCGGATCGACCAAGCGCTCCGATTGCCCGCTGCTGCGACATGCCGCGCTCACGCATCGTCCTGCCCCCGCGCACTCACCTGCGCCTCGCCTTCTTCGTCCCATCGCACGCTGACCGAGATCGGCTTGCAGCACACCTGACAATCCTCGATGTAATGCTGGTCGCCGCCGGTCAGATCCAGCGTCAGGGTGATCCACTCCCCGCAATACGGGCAGGCGATATCGATGAAGCGTTCCGGGTCGGACATGGCAATTCCTTGCAGCGGCGTGGGGGTGATGCACAACATGGACAGTCCGGTGGCCGGGTCACCGCCTGCGGCGCGGTTGCTCAGTTGACCGGCACATCGAACGCGGTATCCGGCATCGGCTCGGGACGGAAGGTGAAATGCCACCACTCCATCGGATAGTTGGCAAATCCCTCCGCCGCCATCGCACCCAACAGCTGCTGGCGATGGGCACGCTGGGCAGGACTGATGTCGCGCGCATCGGTGTGCGCACGCGCATCGAAGAAATCGAAGTCGGTGCCCATCGCCACCGGCTGGCACGGGCCCTGCCGGCAATCGAGCAAGCCCAGATCCAGCGTTGCGCCACGGCTATGCCCGGAAGTCTCGGCGATGTAGTCGCCCAGTAGCGCACGCTTGTCCACGCGCGGGTAGTACTGCGCCTTGGTCGACTGGTCCTGCAGATCCGCGGCCCAGGCCACGAACGCCTGCACCGCCCGCACCGGCCGGTAGCAGTCGAACACCTGCAGTCGATATCCCTGAGCCTTGAGCGACCGCGCCACCCGCGCCAGGGCCTGCGCCGCCGGACGCAGCAAATAGCATGTGGGCGCCTCATACCCCGGCACCACGCGCCCGGTGAAGTTGTTGCTGCCCGCATAACGCATGTCCACCGCGATCTCCGGCGCAAGGCCCCGCACATCGACCAGACCGGCCTGTGCGGCGGTCGTTGCCGGCGAGAGGATGGGAGCCGCTTGCACGTTGAGGCCTGCGCACAGAAGAACCAGCGCAGACACCTGCCACCCGATGCGCTGCAGGGTGCGTGCGATGTGGTGCGATACGCGATTTACCGGGGATCGTGCTTGCGTCATGCGCCAAGCATAAGCCACCACAAGCAAGCTGCCTGCACAGGAGCGCTCGAACAGGCAAAGCACGTGGCTCGCTTGACGAACAACGGCTCGGGACGGACAGACCGGATCGCTGCGCTCGCCACCCACACATCGACGCACTATCCCCGCTCCTGCGCAATCGCCAGTCCGGTCGAATGCCGGACTGGCGATTGCTGTCGCACAGATTCGCAACCTGATGAGAGGTGCCTAGCGCGCAGGACCCGATTGCGTCTGCGCGGTCTGCGTGCGCTGCTGATCCTCCTGGTTCTGCCGCTGCGTTTCCGCTGTGAGCTGTTGCTGACTCTGCTCCAGCGGCACCGATGCGGCCTGCTGCTTGTCCACATAGGCACGATTCACATCGAGCGGGTTGTTGGGATTGCGCTCCACTGCAATCAACCCCTTGCCATTGGTGCTCGGCAGCAACTCGTCGATACGCGACATCCCACTGACCTTGGCTTCGAACGCGATTTGGCCAGCGGCACGCTGCATTTCGTCGCGACTATTGAAGCCGCCGTTCGGCCCATGCTTCTGAAGATGGTCCATTGCCTGCTTGACCAAAGGATCGACTGGACGTTGCGTTTCCCCAGCGACAGACGCGGAGAGCTTGGCCTCGCCAGCGTTCTTAGCCTGGCCCTGTTGCTTGCCGAGCGCTTCGAGCGTGGCCTTATCGGCGATCCCCGTCGGCTCCATGCCCTTCTCGCGCTGCAGGTTTGCTACCACTTCCTTGGTCCTGTCGCCGTAATAGCCGGTACCGGACAGCAACTTGCCGCTGTTGTCCTTCATCCCGAGTTCGATCAGGGCCTGCTGCATTGCCTTTATATCCGCACCTTGCTCGCCCGGCCGCAACGATGTGCGTGTCGGATGGTCCTGATTCTGCGACTGCGTCTGCTGCCTGTCCTGCAGCAGGTCGCGCGCCTTGGCGAACGGATCGGACGCAAACAACCTGGCGTTCTGGTTGTTGGCCAGATACGTGTCCAAGGGCATGGTGTTGACGCCCTTTGTGCCGCTGGACTGGCTGACCTGCAGTTCGCCGCTCTTCGGGTCGCGCACCACCATCAGGATGTGATCGATGCCCTTCCAATGGTCATGCCCCGAATTCCGGCTGGCATCCACGCCGATGACCATGCCTTCCTTCAACGCACCGGGCTTGAACAGGTCCTGGCCCTGTAGCAGCACGCCGGAATCGTCAAACGCTTTCTTGACAATGCCGCCGGAGCCATTCATTCCTTGCGCCAGCATGTCCTGGCGGCCGAAGACGTCGCGGCCGGCCTTCTGATTGATCTCCCGCATCGTGGCGTTCTGCAGCTCGGACACCCAGCCGGAGCAGTCGATGTAGCCCTGCTCCAGGTGCTTGCCGTCCACGCCCGGATGGAAGAGCCGGTGGCCTTTGATATTGATCGCGTACTTCACATCGTCGTACTTGACGCCCATCTCATACGCGGCGGTGAGCTTGATTGCGTCTTGACTGGCCTGCCCGGCCGCAGCAGCCGGATGCGACTGCACGCGGGCCGGCGCAGCCGGCTGCTGCGACTGGCCCTCGGCAACCGGCTTGATGCCCTTTTCCGGGATGGCGATATGGTCGAACTTGGTGTCCCAGTATTTCAGAAAGGTCTTGGCCATGTCCTGATCGGACATCTTCTTGAACTCGGCCAGCGAGCTGCCGGTGTAAGCCTCGAACTGTTTGGCACCGGCCGCATCCTTTTCGCGCGGCACGTTGTTGATGATGTTCGCGCGCGTATCTGCACGCGCGAAACTGCCGCCGGCAACCGCCGCCTGGACCGACCGATAGCCGGCAGCGCCCTGCTGGTGCGCCATGTACATATCCAGCCCGTCGGGCTGCGGCTTGCCAGACAGGTAAGGACGATTGTCTTTATCGTGCTGGCGGGTCAGCGACCTCGCATTGTCCTGATACAAACGCGCCGCGGCGTCGGTATTGGCCACAGCATCCAATTCACGGCCGCTGATGCCATAGGCCGCGGCGGTACCCGGAGTGAACTGGAACAAGCCCTTGGCGCTGTTGGGGCCACGGCTGGCCTGCTCGTCGAACCTGCCGCCGGTTTCGATATAGGCAAAACGCATGAAATCGTCGACCGGAATGCGGCGTTCCCTGGCTTCACGCTCGATGATGTCGAGGTTCTCGGCCTTCGTGTAATCGCGTGCCATCTCGTGTTACTCCTTGAGGTTGATATACGGCGCTGGGCGCCGACAAGGTCAACCGAGCTCGTCCATGAGCTAATTGGTGTGCGGTCAACAAGACTGTTCGGTGTTGCAAGTCGCAATTTCTTGCTGCTGCCGCTGCATCGCTCCGTGGAGCGGCGCACCGACCGATTCACTAGAGGTCTTTCGGCAGGTACTGGCCGCTCGCTTGGTCATACACATAGACCACCGCATCGGATGCATCGAGCATGCGCACCCGGCCGGGACCGGAAACAACCGTGCCCTGCAACGCCACCTGCATGGCCGGCATCCGCTCGCCGGGCACCGGCTGGAAGCTCAGCGTGCCGGTGCTGGAGACGTGCGGAACGCTGCCCTGTTCGTCGCTGCTGAGCTCGTTCTCTTCGCCGGCTGCAAGCGTTCCACGGTAGACCCAGCCCTGGTAGTCGCCCAGGTCGTTCTTGTCCGGATCGAAGGTAAATAGCGCAAAACCGAAGCTGGTGACGCCATTGTCGACACTGGAGGTCGGCACCGCCAACAGTAGGTGGCCGTTGTCCAGGATGTGCCGCTGCGGCTTGCGCGCCTCGTCGACGGCGTCGGCGCGCTCGTAACCACCGAAACGGCCCACGTACTGTTGCGCATGGAACAGCATCCACGGCCGCTCGCTGTCCGGCGCGGTCAGCAGAAACGTGGCCTGGCTGATCGACACGCCTTCGCCCGGATCCGGGAAGGTCTCGGCTTCGTCATTGCCGTACTTGTTGGGCGTGGCGTAGGCGAAACCGGTGTAGTACTGCTTGCCGCCCAGATCGAAATGCTGGCCGTGCCAGAAACTGGCAACAGCACCGTTATCGATCTGGTACGAGAGCGCGCCGTCCCCATCCATGCCGTAAATCAGATACAGCACGCTTCCCGGGTAGGGCGGTGCCACGGTCGTGACGGCTACTTGAGTGTCGTTGGACATGTGCAGAACATCCTGTATGTGTTGAAGAAGCCGGAACTACAACCGCAAATCCCGACATGTCATGCCCCGTGTCCGGAAAGGCCGTCATCTTGCGCATCGCGGACATCGCCCGACCCGCACAGACGCAGCTGTCGCAGGCGCGGCTTCGGACAGAAAACGGTGGATTGCGATCCGGCCCCAAGACAGGGGCGGTGATGGCGATTCGCGCATGGCAAACCGCAAGCCGGCGATCCACTCCGGCATTTCGGGCGAGTGCAGCATCCATTGCCGCTCGCGAATGACTCGCCTGATCATCAGGCCCCGTGGGCGAATCTTATCCAGTTCCCGCGCCCGAAACCAGCCGGCTCTGCCGACCGGTCCGCGCCCCGTGCCGCCCCGCAACGGACCGGCACACGGAAAGGCTCAGCGATCCAGCGGCGGTGTGTACTGGTGTTTGGCTGCGTCGTAGGTATAGGTGACCCCGTCGGCCGGGCCGAGGCTGCGGACCTTGCCGGGGCCGACAATGGCGGTACCACGCATGGCCACACGCAGGCTCGGCATCGATCCACTGCCGGGTTCGAAGCTCAGCGTGCCGGTGCTCGACGCGCACTTCATGTTGCCCTCATCGTCGCAGGCCGCGCTGTTGTCTTCGCCGGTGGCAACAGTGCCCAGGTAGACCCAGCCCTTGTAGTCGCCCATGTCGTTCTTGTTCGGATCGAAGGAAAACACGGCGAAACCCGCGCTGCTGATGCCGTCGGCGAAGCGCGTGGTCGGCAGCGCGAGCAGCAGGTGGCCATCCTTGGTCTCGGTGCGCTGCGGCTTGCGCTTCGGGTCCAGCGTGTCGGCCTTCTCGTTGCCGCCGAAATCGCCAGCCCATTGCTGCGCATGGAACAGCCCCCATGCCGGTTTGCCACCCGCGTCGTCCAGCACATAGGTCGCCTGGCTGATGCTGACGCCGACGGCAGGGTCCGGATAGTTCTCTTCCTCGGATTTGCCGTACTTGCCGGGGCCCGCGTTGGCGAAGCCGGTGTAGTAATGCTTGCCGCCAAGGTCGAAGCGGTAGCCGTACCAAAAGCTGGCCAAGGCGCCATTGTCGATGGTGTAGGACTCCGATCCGTCGCCCTTGATTCCATAGATGTCGGCGAGCACATGCCCGGGTGCCGGCACCTCGGCGTCGGCCGTGGCAGGACTCGCCGCCGCCGCTGGCGCAGCAGCAGGAGCGCTCTGCGAGGGCGATGCCTGCACGTCTCCGGGCGCTGCGCCGGGTGTCCTGGTGCAACCGCCGATCAGCAGGATCGTGGCGGCCCATAGGGCGGTCTTTCCTAGCCTCATCACACAAGGTCCTTCAAGAGTTTGGGCGAGCGGATGCTACCAAGAATGCGGTCGGTATCCAGTACACGCCGCGTTGGTAAGGGTGACGCGAAGCGGTCATGCTGGATTGCTACGGCGCATCCGGTTCGATGGGCGCCGGCGGAAGCTGCAATTGCCGCAGCGCTGGTCGGGTCAACGCATGCAGAATGCGCAAATCCTCGGCATCCAGCGTGCGGGCATCGCTGCCGCGGTAGTGATGATGAAACGCCTGCAGCGTGGCGGCGGGATCGTCGAGGCTGTAGCCGAGCAAGGCGAGCGCCTGCCAGGGATCGACGCCTGCCGGCGCGGCGGGGGCATCGGCGGCAGGCCAGCGGCCGAAGCCGGCATCGGCCAGCCGCTTCCAAGGAAACAACGGGCCGGGATCGTTCTTGCGGGCCGGGGCCACGTCTTCATGGCCGACGATCTGCGTGCGCGGAATGCGCAGGCGGGTGCACAGGTCGTCCAGCAACACCAGCAGGCTGTCGATCTGGGCAGGCGCGAATGGCTCGCTGCCGTCGTTGTCCAGTTCGATGCCGATCGACGCGGAGTTGATGTCGGTGATGGTGCCCCAGCGCCCGGCGCCGCCATGCCAGGCGCGCTGGTCGTCGCTGACCAGTTGATAGCGCGTGCCATCCTCGCCAATCAGATAGTGCGCACTGACCCGGCCGCCACTATTGCGCCCGCGCAGCGTGCCCAGGCTCTGCCGCACCGACTGCTGGTCGGTGAAGTGCAGCACGATCAGGACCGGCCGCCGCGTGTCGTAATTGGGCGAGGGCACCCACCGGGCCAGCGGGTTGCGCTGCGGCGCATGCGCACACGCCCCCAGTGACAGCACCACCAGACATAGCGCGGCACGTAGCCAGGACGATGGTGACAGCGTTGGAGCAGATGACATCGGATTCTCCTGGCGAAACGGCAAGGGCCTGCGCTGCGCCAGCACCCTGATGAGCCGCGCAGGCGATGCGCCCATTATCTGCCGTGCGGGCGATGGCGTGCATCACGCGGCCGCAGCCGGTGGCAGGCAGACTGCACATGCGCAGATACTGACGGGCCTACAGCGCCACTGCGCCATGCGACACGCACCAGGGGATACTTGCGCATGCGTACACTACAAGCCGGCGCGGTCGGCGCAGGCCCGCGTGCGTGCGGTCGTGGTCCCCTGTAAAAGGCCTCGCCAGTCGCTGCATCCATCAAGAGCCCTCTTCATGCCACTGTCGCGCCGCTTGCTGACGTTGTTGCTGCTGGTCATCGGACTGTCTTGGGATGCTGCTGCGGCAACTCCTGCCACCCCGATACCGCAAACGGCACCGTTTGCGGTCAGCGATGCGCAGCTGACCGCCGACTACTGGATCCAGCGCAGCGGCAACGCGCAGACGCTGCGCATGACTGCCGCACAGATCGCCGGCTTCAATGCGCGCTTGCTGCGTGACGACGGCGCCATGCACGACCTGTCGCAACTGGCCCAGGTGCTGCCGGCGGCCGAGGTGCGCGCGCGTATCGAAACACTGTCGGCCATACCGACGCGTGCGCTGTACGACAGCGAAGCTCGCAGCATCGATGCCTCTCGCCTTGCGACGCTGCGCCACGCCCTGGCACTGGATGCGCTGCCTGCGCAGGTCACGCCACGGTTCGCACTGGTGGTGCAGCGCGCGGCATTGCGCACCTTCCCCACCGCGCAACGCGTGTTCAGCACTACCGACGACCACGATATCGACCGCTTCCAGGAATCGGCGCTCTACCCCGGCACACCGGTGGCGGTGCTGCACACCAGCGCCGATGGTGCATGGCACTTTGTGCTGGCGGCCAACTATGCGGCCTGGATCGCCGCCGACCGGATTGCCCTGGGCACGCGTGACGAGGTGCTGGACTACGCACAACGCAGCCCACGGCTGGTGGTCATCGGCGCCCACGTGCAGAGCGTCTACACCCCGGAAGCACCAGCCATCTCCGCACTGACGCTGGATATGGGCACCAGCGTGCCGCTGCTTGGCGACTGGCCGCCGCAACAGCCGGTCAACGGACAGTTGCCGCAGGCTGGCTACGTGGGGAAGTTGCCGCTGCGCAACCGCGATGGTCGCTTGCAGCTGGTGCCGGCACTGATCCCGCGCGGCGCCGACGTGCGCATTGGCCCGCTGCCGGCCACCCATGCAGCGCTGCTGCGGCAGGCGTTCAAATTTCTCGGCGAACGCTATGGCTGGGGCAACGATTACGATGCGCGCGACTGCAGTGGTTTCGTGCTGGACGTGTATCGCAGCCTGGGCATTGCATTGCCGCGCAATACCGGAGATCAGGCACGCAGTCCGGCGCTGCTCGGCGTTCCGTTCCAGACGCAGGCAACACTGCCGCAGCACCTGCAGCAACTTGCGCGGCTACAGGTCGGCGATCTGATCTACATCCCCGGACATGTGATGCTGGTGATCGGACATGAGCACGGTGCGCCATGGGTGATCCATGATGTAGCCGGCGCCAGTTACCGCGACGCAGCCGGCAACGTGCAGCGTGCGCGCTTGAATGGTGTGTCGGTGACGCCGCTGCTGCCCTTGCTCGCCAGCGACGGCACACCGTTTGTCGATCACATCACCCGCATCCAACGCATCGCACCGATTGGCTCCCCATGAAGATCACCGGCTTCCGCCTAGGCATGCTGCGCGTGCCATTGAAAACCCCGTTCAAGACAGCGGTACGTACCGTGCAGGCAATCGAGGACGTGGTGGTGCTGCTGCAGACCGATAGCGGCCACATCGGCTACGGCGCTGCACCGGCCACCGCCCCGATCACCGGCGATACGCATGGCTCCATCATCGCCGCCATCGATCATTGCATCGGCCCCGCGTTGATCGGCCAGGACGTGGCCGATCTCAACCGGCTGTGCGCGCTGGTACAACACGCGCTGGAGCGCAACACCAGTGCCAAGGCGGCAGTGGAGATCGCGCTTTACGATCTGTGGGCGCAGGCCCTGGGCACCCCGCTCTACCGGGCGCTCGGCGGTGGCGCGCCGCGCATCACCACCGACATCACCATCAGCGCCGATAGCATCGATGTGATGGTGGCAGCGGCACAGTCCGCGCTGGCGCGCGGCTATCGGTCGCTGAAGATCAAGGTCGGCAAGGACAGCGGCTCGGACCTCGAGCGGATCACGGCGATGCATGCCGCTGTCGCTGGTCGCGCATCGCTGCGCCTGGATGCCAACCAGGGCTGGACGCCCAAACAGGCAGTGCGCACCATGCGTACGCTGGAACACGCCGGTATCGTGATGGAACTGGTGGAGCAGCCGGTCAAGGCCGCGGACATCGACGGACTGGCGTTCGTCACTGCACGGATCGACACACCGGTGATGGCCGACGAAAGCGTGTTCTCGCCTTGCCAGGTGATCGACCTCATCCAGCGCCGCGCCGCCGATATCGTCAATATCAAACTGATGAAGACCGGCGGGTTATCCAACGCAATCCGCATTGCCGATATCGCTGCCCTGTACGGCGTGCCGTGCATGATCGGCTGCATGATCGAATCCAGCATCAGCGTGGCTGCGGCAGTGCATCTGGCGGTAGCCAAGGCCGACAGCATCACCCTGGCGGATCTAGATGCGCCCGCGCTCGGGCAGTTCGATCCCACCGCGGGCGGCGTGCACTTCGACGATGCCCAGATCCATATCGACGACTCGCCGGGCCTGGGCATCCGTCGCATCCGCGGACTGGAGCTTTTGCCGGCTTAACTTGCCGGCGAAAACGCCAGTTGGATCTCCAGGCCGCGTTGGTCCCGTATAGCGCCCTCAGCGCTTCTTTGCACACGCAGTCACCCGGACAGCGAATGTTGTGCGTTGCCTGCACCATGCCCACCGACCATCCCGACAGGTGCTTGTCCGCCCACCGTCGCGGGACCTTATGCGGCATGGATGCCGCATAAGAGCCTACAGGGAAGGTACCTGCGGCGTGTCCTGCGATGGTGGCGTTTAGGTGCAGTCCGATGCTTAAATCAAAAGCCCGCTGAGTCGAGTGCGCGGCGCCCTCACCGCTTGCGGGACACGCCGTGAACCCATCCCTGGGGGCTCGGTGGCGGCATCCATGCCGCCACACGGTCCCGCAACCGGCAAGGACACCGCACCAGAGAGTTGGTCGGCTGCTTTTGAAAGCTTGTTGCTCGGCTAGCGGTAATAGCTGAGACGTTTTAAGTTGCGTGTTGAAGCCTGTCTGCTGCTCGGCTTGCGATGGGAAGCTGGTGAGGCGCTAGTCGAACGCACAAGTGATCCGGCCAGTGCGCTTCTATGCTCTGCTTGCGACCATGCACACCGACCATCCTGACGGGTCCTTGCCCGCTCACCGTCGCGGGACCTTATGCGGCATGGATGCCGCATAAGAGCCTACAAGGACGTACTTGCGGCGTGTCCTGCGATGGTGGGCGGGCAAGGGCCCTGCAGCCAGGCCCAAAATCAGCCGCGTTGCAACCGGCTCAGCCACAGCGGCCACGCCTCCCAGAAAAACAAAGCACACTCGCTAACCGTTATAAGCCCCGCCAAGAAAGCGCCGGACCAGGCGCGCGCATGCGGCACACGGCCGCATTGCTGAGTACAGTAGCGACATGATGGTGTGCCCCCAACGGTACCAGAGCAGCGCACTGCCTCCGTCAACCGTGTATCGATCCAAGACCCGTCCCCGCTCGACCCATTCTCCCGGAGCCTGCATGCGCCTTGCCACCTTGTTTCGATCCGTCGTGCTGTTGGCGCTGGCAAGCTGCAGCAGCGTTGCCGTCGCTGCCGGGCCGATCGCGGCCTTGAATCAAGCGCGCGCATTGATCGTGGTGACCACGCCGGATTGGGACAGCACCCAGGCGCGCTTGGAGACGTTCACCCGTGTGGACGGCCACTGGCAACCAGCCGCAGCGGGCTTTGCAGTCGCGCTCGGGCGGCATGGCAGCGCCTGGGGCGACGGTCTGCATCCAGCGCAGACGCAAGGCCCGCAGAAGCGCGAGGGCGACGGCCGCAGCCCGGCCGGCGTATTCGCGATCGGCCCGGCCTTCGGGTACGCCCAACAGATCGACAGTGCCATGCCATACCAGGCGATGAGCGCCACCCACTACTGCATGGATGTGCCGAGTTCGCCGCTGTACAACCGCATCGTCGACGCCGCGCAGGTCGGTCAGGCCGCAGTGGCCGGGTCGACCGAACCGATGCGCCTGGACCTGCAACATCCCGGCGATGCACGTTACAGCGAAGGCTTTGTGATTGCCCACAATCCCGATGCGGTTCCCGGGCGCGGCAGTTGCATCTTCGCGCATCTGTGGCGCACGCCGGGCCAGTTCACCGCCGGCTGCACCGCGATGGCGCCGGCCGATATGCAACGCCTGCTGGCCTGGTTGACGCCGGACGACAAACCGCTGTTCGTGCTGTTGCCGCGTGCCGAATACGCACGCCTGCAAGCCCGGTGGCAGTTGCCCGAGTTGAAGGAGCCGGCACAATGAGCACCCCGGCCCCTGCACCCGATTCCACTGGCCTGGTTCGCGTGGTCAGCCGCTGGCAGATCGTCGGCCTGTCGATCAACGATGTCATCGGCAGCGGCATCTACCTGCTTCCGGCGGCCACCGCTGCCCTGCTGGGGCCGATGAGCCTGTGGGCAGTGATGCTGGCCGGTCTGGCGGTGGCGTTGCTGGTGTTGTGCTACGCACAGGCGGCGAGCTATTTCGACACGCCGGGTGGCAGTTATCTGTACACGCGTGAGGCCTTCGGCCCGTTTGTCGGCTTTCAGATCGGCTGGATGATCTGGCTCACGCGCATCAGTTCGGCAGCGGCATTGAGCAACGGCCTGGCCGATGCGGTCGCGCGGTTCTGGCCGACCGTGGCGACCGATCACTGGGCGCGCTTGCTGGTGGTCGTCGGCTCCTTGGGTCTGCTCACCGCCATCAACGTGATCGGCGTGAAATCGGCGGCGCGTACCGGCATCGCGCTGGTGATCGGCAAGCTGGTGCCGTTGCTGCTGTTCGTGGCAATCGGCCTGTTCTACGTGGATTGGTCGTGGGCCTTTGCCGGCACGACGCCGGATCTGCGCGATCTTGGCAATCTCGGCGAAGCGGCCTTGCTGCTGCTGTTTGCCTATGCAGGCTTCGAAAACATTCCAGCGGCCGCTGGCGAATACCGCAATCCACGCCGCGACGTGCCGTTTGCGCTGATCACCATGATCGTCACCGTCACCCTGATCTATGCGGCGGTCCAGGTCGTCGCACAGGGCACGCTGCCAAATCTTGCGGCATCGCCCACTCCCTTGGCCGATGCCGCAAGCCGCTTCGGCGGTGAGGCGCTGGCGCTGATCCTCACCGTGGGTGCCACCATTTCCATCCTCGGCACCACCAGCAATACGGTCATGCTCGGGCCGCGCTTTCTGTTCGCGCTGGCACAAGATGGCTACGGCCCCGCATTCCTGGCACGTGTGCATCCGCGCTTCCACACCCCGGCTGCGGCAGTGCTGACCCAGGGCGTGCTGTCGCTGGCACTGGCGTTGTCGGGCTCGTTTACGCAGCTGGCATTGCTGTCGATGGTCACCCGGCTGTTTGCCTATATCGGTACCGCTGCGGCAGTGATCGTGCTGGCGCGTCGCTACCGGCAACGCACCGACACCTTGCGCCTGCCTGGCGGGCCCACCATTCCCATCGCAGCGCTGCTGCTGTCGCTAGGCCTGCTCGCCAGCGCCAGCTGGCAGAACCTGGCCGCCGCCGGTGTGGCGCTGCTGGTGGGCTGGGTGATCTACCTGCTTCCGCGCAAGCCTGCGTAGCGGTTTTCGCAGGACGCTCGCGCGGCGATCACGCACGACTAACCATGCGCGCCCAAGGCTGCAGTTCTCACCTGTATGGGAGCCTGCGATGAAACTGCGTCGTGTCTACAGCACGCCCGATATCGAGAGTGCGCAACGCGTCATGCAGGCTGCACGCAGCGCCGGCATCGACAACGATGCGCTGTCGTTGATTGCCCGCTCGGATATCGAACTGGAAGGCGTTCCCGATGAGCGCAAGGACGCCAAGACGGATTTTCTCCCCGCTGCAGCGCGCGGCGCCGCCACCGGTGGCGCTGCAGGCCTGGTCGCCGGGCTGGTTGCCATCGCCGTGCCGCCGATCGGCCTCACCATCGCCGGCGCCGGTGTGATGGCACTGGCGGGCGCTCTGGTCGGCACCTGGTCATCTGCACTGATCGGAGCCACCGTGCCCGATCCGGTGCGCCGCCAATTCGAGGACGAAATCCAGGCAGGGCGCGTCCTGGTCATCATCGATGCCGACGAGCCATCGCTGCAGCATGCCGAAGCCAGCCTGCGTGCCGCCGGCGCCACGCCGCTGCCGTATAAGCTGCATCGGCAGCGACGTGATACAAGCGTGAGCTGCCAGTGCCGAGCGTACGAGGCACGGCACTGGCATCGCGGCGCGCCTGCAAGCGCTGCCGGGCACTGCATGTCTTGATCCCCTCCTCACCTGCCCTGGCAACGGATTTAACGCCTGCCCGCCTAGGTTAGGTCGCACATTCACCACGGAGTCGAGCATGAACGTGCCGTATCAGATTCCAGGCCGCGCGCCGGACGAAGACCGCAGCCAGAACGTGTCCAATTATTGGCGCGAGCGCTTCACCGAAGAATCGTATTACACCGAAGGTGACCGCTACGAAGATTACGAGGGCGCCTATCTCGCAGGACACGAGGCGCGCATCCGCGAAAATGCACGCGCCTACGACCAGGTGGAAGCAGAATTGCACCGCGACTGGGAAGCCAACCGCGGCACCGATGGCCTGAGTTGGAGCAAGGCCCGTCACGCAGTCAAGCGCGCCTGGGAAAATGCCACTGACCTCGTCACCGGCGACAGCAAGTCCAAGCCCTGAAGACCACAACGCCACCGTCGAGGTGGCGTTGTTGTATCGGTTGAGTCATGTCTTTCAGATGCTGGCGGCACTGGTGCGCGCTGCGCTGTCGACACTCGTCGCGTCAGCCGTGTTCTGCTGCATGCGACCGTACCGACTATGTTCACTGCACCTGGCATTGGATAAGAATTTTCCGCTCCGCAACAGGCTTGCATCGACCGATTCGAGGGCCAGCGACTTCGGTGCGGCATGTAGCAATGCGACCGAGGTTCTCGCGATGTGCCATGGAGCCGCCTTTTCATGATGAAACGACGATTCGGGACAAGCGTGCTCTGCAGAGAGTGATCTACGACAAGGGCGGCCTCGACGGCGTCGTGTAAGGTGTTTGAAAACCCAACGCAGGCCATGTTGCGGGAGGGCTGCAACGTCGCTGCGCCCATCCCCCTGGAGGACCTCATGTCTATCCGACGTCTGCTTGCTCTGGCCTGTTCGGCCAGCTTGTTCACCACCGCAGCCGCATGCGCTGCGCCTGCCGTCGCGCCGGCTGCCGCCATTCCCAAGGCACAGTGGCCGTTCCAGGCCACCACCGTCGCCGATTTCGACGAACCCTGGGCAATGACTTTTCTGCCCGACGGCAGCCTGCTGGTCAGCGAAAAACGCGGCGCATTGATGCGGCTGGATCTCAAGACCAAGCGCAAGAGCGCCATCACCGGCATTCCGGCAGTGGCCTACGGCGGTCAGGGCGGCTTCGGCGATGTACTGGCGCATCCGCGCTTTGCCAAGAATGGCCTGGTCTATGTCAGCTACGCCGAACCCGGACAGGGCGATACCCGCGGCGCGGCAGTGGCGCGCGCCAGGCTCACGCTGGACGCCACCGGCGGCGGCACCCTATCGGACTTGAAGGTCATCTGGCGGCAGGATCCCAAGGTTACCGGCAACGGCCACTTCGGGCACCGGCTCGCCTTCGGCCCGGACGGCAAGCTGTGGATCAGTTCCAGCGAACGCCAGAAGTTCACTCCTGCCCAGGACATGCAAGCCAATCTGGGCAAGCTGATCCGTTTGAACGATGACGGCAGCGTGCCGGCCGACAACCCGTTCGCTGCGCAGGGCGGCGTTGCCGCGCAGGTGTGGTCGCTGGGTCACCGCAATATTCTCGGCCTGGCCTTCGATGGCAAGGGACGCCTGTGGGAACACGAGATGGGCCCGCTCGGCGGCGATGAGTTGAATCTGATCCAGCGCGGCGCCAATTACGGTTACCCGATCGTCTCCAACGGCGACAACTACGACGGCACCCCGATTCCCGATCACAACACCCGCCCGGAATTTGCCGCGCCCAAGATCAGCTGGACACCGGTGATCTCCCCAGCCGGCTTTGTGATCTACAGCGGCAAGCAGTTCCCGGCATGGCGCGGCAACGGCTTTATCGGCGGCTTGTCGTCGATGTCGCTGGTGCAGGTCTCGCTCGGCGATCAGCCGCGCGAGGTGGCCCGCTACGACATGGGCGCGCGCATTCGCGAAGTGGAACAGGGTCCGGACGGCGCGCTGTGGTTGCTGGAAGACGAAGCCAGCGGCAGCACCGGGCGCCTGCTCAAGCTGACGCCCAAGAGCAAGGCAGCAGTCGAGAACGAGGCATAACTCCGCAAGATCGCGCCCAGGGGAATCGTGCCATCGCCACGCATCAACCGCGTGCTGGCGGTGGCCACGATTTTCGCGGCGAAGCCGCGTTCGATCCGCCGCGGTGCCTGTCGCGACATATGGAGATGTCCGCAAACCCGTGGTTCACATCGATCAGGCACTTAGCTACATCACCTCCGACCCGATGACGGCGAGCCCCTGGGCCACGTCCGTCATGGTCACACCCCGTGCTAGTCGTCGCACTGCGCCGCCTATTGCGCGACGCCCGTGCATATTCAGGCGTCAAGCAACTCAAACGTCACCGCCTCGCCGCTCTTGGCCGACGCGCACACCCAGACATAGAACACGCCCGGCTCGGCACCAAACACGTTCCTGTGGTTGGTAAAGGCCAGCGCGTCGCGCGTCAGGGTGAACGCCACGTCCGCGCTTTCGCCAGGCTGCAACAGCACCTTGCGAAAACCCTTGAGTTCGCGCACCGGGCGTACCCGGCTGGCCACGCGATCGTGCACATACAGCTGCACCACCTCTTCGCCGGCCACTCGGCCGGTGTTGGTAACGCGCGTGGTGATGGTCAGCGTCTGGTCCCAGCCGAGCTGCGCACTGCTCAGCTGCGGCTGCGCATACGCAAAGGTGGTGTAACTCAAGCCATGACCGAACGGATACAACGGCTCGTTGGGCATCTCGCGCCAGCGTGCCTTGTACTCGGACAGCGTCGGCAGTTCCGGTCGGCCGGTGCGCAGATGGCTGTAGAAATACGGCTGTTGCCCGGTCACCTGCGGAAAGCTGATCGGCAGACGCGCGGAGGGGTTGTAGTCGCCGAACAACACATCGGCCACGCCGGTACCGGTCTGCGTGCCCAGGTACCAGGTGACTGCAATCGCATCGGCATCGCGCACCGCACCGCTCAGGGCCAGCGCGCGGCCATTGCGCAGCAACACCACCATCGGCGTGCCGGTGGCGGCGATGGCTTCGGCCAGCGCCTGCTGCGCCGGCGGCAACACGATCTCGGTGCGTGACTGCGCCTCGCCACTGAAGCGCTGCGGCTCGCCCAGCGCCAGCACCACCACATCGGCGGCCTGCGCCGCATCGATGGCGGCGGAAATGCCGCCGGGCAGCGCCTCTTCCAGGCCGCAGCCCGGCACCACCGTCAGATGCTCGCCATCGACCACCGCACGCACGCCCTGCTCCAGGGTCACGTAGCGCTGCTTGTCGCCGAACAGCGTCCAGCACCCCTCGATGTTCTCGCGGTCCTGCACGAACGGCCCGATCAACGCGATGTGCTGCCCGCTTTTCTTCAGCGGCAACACCTCGCCCTGGTTCTTCAGCAACACGATCGAACGCCGCGCCACATCGCGCGACAACGCATCGTGCGCGGGCAGGTGCGCGGTGTCGGCTTCGCGTGCCGGATCCAGCGAACGGTACGGGTTGTCGAACAACCCGATCGCTTCCTTCAACTGCAGCATGCGGCGCACACTGGCATCCAGCGTGGCCATCGGCACCTCGCCGCTTTCCACCAGCGACGGCAGATGCGCCGCGTAAAAGCCGCTCTGCATGCTCAGATCCAGGCCCGCCAGGAACGCTTTCTTGGTCGCATCGCGCTCATCGGCCGCATAGCCGTGCGCAATCAATTCCATGTCGGCGGTGTAGTCGGAAATCACCACGCCGGGGAACTGCCATTGCCCGCGCAGGATCTCGGTCAGCAACTCGTGGTTGGCACTGGCCGGCACGCCGTTGATGTCGTTGAACGAGGACATCACGGTCAGTGCGCCGGCATCGAAGGCGGCCTTGAACGGCGGCAGATGCACATCGCGCAGTGTCTGCGGCGCGATGTCCACGGTGTTGTATTCCATGCCCGCAGCCACGGCGCCGTAGGCGGCGAAGTGCTTGGGGGTGGCCAGCAGGCAATCGTCGGCCTTCAGATCGCTGCCCTGGAAGCCGCGCACGCGGGCGGCGGCAAACGCTGCGCCCAGCACCACGTCTTCGCCGGCGCCTTCCGCGCCACGGCCCCAGCGCTGGTCACGCGCAATGTCCACGGCCGGTGCGTAGGTCCAGTGCAGGCCGGCGGCGGTCGCCTCGATCGCGGTGGCGCGCGCGGTGCGCTCGGCCAGCTCCGGCTCGAAGCTGGCCGCTTCGCCCAGCGGAATCGGGAACACCGTGCGCATGCCGTGGATCACATCCGCCGCCAGGATCACCGGGATGCCCAGGCGGCTTTCTTCCACCGCCACCTTCTGGATCTGCACGCCCAGCGCGGCGCCGACGCCATTGAACAGCGAGCCGACCCGGCCCGCGCGCACCTGCTGCAGCACCTCGTCGGCGTTGAGCACATTGGCTTCGGGATTCACGTCCGGCGCGAACGGCCGCACCATGTCGGCGAACACACCCAACTGTCCGACCTTCTCTTCGACGGTCATCTGGGCAATCAGGGTTTCGATACGATCAGCAGCCATGAGATCCTTGAGAAAACGTTTACATGGCCGTCAATTCTAGCCTGACGCGACCGCGAGGGTGCAAGTGTCGGGATTTGGAATTGGGGATTGGGGATTTGTCGGGTCCGGTTGAACCGCGCTTTGGGCTGGGATCGGTCGCGTGGTCGTGGATCGCTGGTCCGGCGCCGCCTGGATCTTCCGGGGTTCGACTGTGGATAGGAACGCGCCCACTGGTGCCGGCGGCGGTCAGCGGGCTCGCTCACGCTCGATGATCACACCCACCGCCTGCGCGCCGCGCACCGCACCGGGCTTGCTCAGCTTCAACCGCAGCCAGTACACGCCGAACTCGTTCAGCACGATCGCCGCGCAGCGCTCGGCCAGGGTCTCCACCAGCCCGAAGTCCGAGCCCTGCACGAATTCGATCAGCCGCTTGCTCACCGCCTTGTAGTTCAGGGTGTCGGCAATGTCGTCGCTGGCGGCCGGGATGCGGTTGTCGAAGCCCATCTCCAGATCGAACCGCAGCGTCTGGCGGATGCGCCGCTCCCAGTCGTAGATGCCGATCAACGCATCGATTTCCAGGCCTTCGATAAACACTTTGTCCATAGGTGGGGAATCGGGAGTCGGGATTAGGGATTAGGGAATGGTGGGAAGCACAAGCAACGACAGGGCAGCGCGGACGGAATCGAAGTAGCGCTTTTACCATTCCCGATTCCCGATTCCCGATTCCCCCGCCGCCAGCGGCGGCAGCGCAGCCATATCCCAGCGCGGCGTCACATGCACTGCCGCACCGGCGCGCTCGCCGGCTTCCAGCCGCAGCGCGCCGGCAAAGGCGATCATCGCGCCGTTATCGGTGCACAAGGCCGGCCGCGGGAAGCACACCCGGCCGCCGCGCCGCTGCGCCGCGTACTGCAGGCGCGCGCGCAAGCGCTTGTTGGCGCCCACGCCGCCGGCCACCACCAGGGTGTTGCAATCGGCCGCATCCAGCGCGCGCAGGCATTTGATCGCCAGCGTCTCCACCACCGCATCCTCGAACCCGCGCGCGATATCCGCCCGCGTGGTGTCGGACTGGTCGCTGCCGCGCCAGGCCAGCAGCACCTGGGTCTTGAGCCCGCTGAAACTGAAATCCAGCCCGGGACGGTCGGTCATCGGCCGCGCGAACCTGTAGCGCCCCGGGGTGCCGGTTTCGGCCAGCGCTGCCAGTTGCGGGCCGCCCGGATACGGCAGGCCCATCATCTTGGCGGTCTTGTCGAAGGCCTCGCCGGCCGCATCGTCCAGCGTCTCGCCAAGCACCTCGTACTGGCCCAGGGCCTTCACCGACACCACCTGGGTGTGCCCGCCGGAGACCAGCAGCGCCACGAACGGCGGCTGCGGCGGGTCGTCTTCCATCAGCGGCGCCAGCAGATGGCCTTCCATGTGATGCACGCCGATCGCCGGCACGTCCAGCGCCCAGGCCAGCGACCGCGCCACACCGGCACCGACAAGGAGTGCGCCAACCAGGCCCGGGCCGGCGGTATAGGCCACCCCATCGAGTTCGTCGATACGCAATCCGGCCTCGTCCAAAGTCTGGCGGATCAGCGGCAGCAGCTTGCGCACATGGTCGCGACTGGCCAGCTCCGGCACCACGCCGCCGTATTCGGCATGCAGCGCAATCTGGCTATAGACCGCGTGGGCACGCAGCGCCGTCACGCCGGACAGTGCGGTGTCGTAGACCGCCACGCCGGTCTCATCGCACGATGATTCGATCCCAAGAACTTTCACGGCAACTCGGCAGGCGGGCACATGCGGCCTATTTTCGCAGCTTTTGCCCTGCGCAGATCGGCAAGGGGCGATCTGCTGCACCGCCGTGTGACCGCCACCGCGTCACCCGCAGCCGCAGGCTTTATCGGGCTCGCCCGCGCTGATGCTGCAGGGGGCTTGCAGGTCGTTGGCAAGTCGTTATAATGCGCGGCTCGCCGGGGCAACCCGGAAATTCCGTCACGCGAGTCCGCTCGCACCCGCCCGGGGCTCCCGGACGGAAATCCCATTATCTGGAGAACCCATGCCCAGCGTTAAAGTCCGCGAGAACGAGCCCTTCGAATTTGCGCTCCGCCGTTTCAAGCGCACCTGCGAAAAGGCCGGCGTGCTGGCCGAAACCCGCAAGCGCGAGTTCTATGAAAAGCCGACCCAGGAGCGCAAGCGCAAGGCTGCCGCTGCTGTGAAGCGTCAGTTGCGTCGTTCCTCGCGCGACGTCACCAAGCGCCAGCGCTTGTACTGATCGAACGCGGTTCCGCCGATGGGTATGCGCTGAAGGCGCGGCCCATCGGAGTGGAACCCAGGAGCCGGCACGCGCAAGCGTTGCCGGCTTTTTGTATTGGCCCGATGCCAGGCAACCATTGCGCTCTGCGCAACCGCCGGGGCGACCGGCATCGCTGCCGTCATCCGCGCCTGTCCGGCCCGACTTCCTGCCGATGCACTGCGCCCGTCATGGCGCATCGGCACATCTGCAACACGCACTCCCAGGAGTTACACCATGCCCCTCAAGCAGCAGCTCACCGATGACATGAAGGCCGCCATGAAGTCCGGCGACAAGCACAGCCTGGGCGTGATCCGGCTGATCAATGCCGCGATCAAGCAGAAGGAAGTGGACGAACGCGTCGAGATGGACGATGCCGCCGTGATCGCCGTGCTCGACAAGATGGTCAAGCAGCGCAAGGACTCGGTTACCCAGTTCGACGCCGCCGCACGCGACGACCTGGCACAGATCGAGCGCGAGGAGATCGTGGTGATCGAGCGCTACCTGCCGGCCAAGATGGGCGAAGCCGAGATGGTCGCCGCCATCCAGGCAGCCATCGCGCAGACCGGTGCCAGCGGCCCGGCCGACATCGGCAAGCTGATGGGCGCACTCAAGCCCAGGCTGGCCGGTCAGGCCGACATGGGCCTGGTCTCGACGCTGGTCAAGCAGCATCTGGCAGGCTGAGTTCTTCGCCTGTGCAGTGCCCTGTGCCCGAGGGTCAGGGCACTGCAGCGAGCCGCCTGCATGCACCTGGCTGCAGCGCCGTTTCAATAGCAGCACGCGCGCGCCATCCAGCGCTCGCTTTCACCCGCTCTTTGAACACGCCCTGTTAGAACACCTTCGCCAGCACAGGTCCGGGTGAAGCATTCCGCATGCCGGCTTCGCCTCACGACGCCTGCGCGCACAACGGTATGCCCAAGGATTCCCCGCCGGTGACGAAGCTCTCAACCGAACACCTGCAGAAGCATCTGAGCCGCCTGCAGCGCAGCCTGCCGATGGCACTGCTCAATCGCTTTCTCGAGATCGACGTGATGACGCAGGCCGCGTCGCTGTCGTTCTACGCCTTGCTGTCGCTGGCACCGCTGCTGGTGTTGCTGCTGTGGCTCACCGCATCGCTGTATCCGCCTGCGCAGGAAGCGCTGGTACAGCAGATCGCGCAACTGGCCGGCGGTAGCGCGGCGGAAGTGGCCGACACGGTGATCCGCAACGCCACCGATCAACCCGGCGTGGGCTCGTTGGCTGGACTGTGGAGCACGTTGCTGCTGTTCATCGGCGCCACAGCGGTATTTGCGCAGTTGCAGAACGCCCTGAACCTGATCTTCCGCACCGACAAGCAGCGCCTGGAAGGCCTGATGGCGTGGCTGAAGAAGCGCGTGTTCTCGTTCGGCGTGATCCTGGCGCTGGGCTTTTTGTTGATCGTATCGATGATTGCCACCACCGCATTGCAGGTGGTGTTCGCACGGCTGCCATCGGTGCTGCCGGCGATCGGCTACATCACCACCCTGGCGCTGTATTCGCTCGCCTTCGCTTTTCTGTATCGGTATCTGCCCGATCGCACCGTCAACTGGCGGCAGGCCTTCGTCGGCGGCGTGATCACCGCGCTGTTGTTCGCATTGGGTCGCTACGGCATCGGCCTGTACATCGCCAGGGCCGCGCCTGGCAGCGCATACGGCTCGATGGGCACGTTGGTCATCCTGCTGGTATGGATGTACTACGCCTCGGTAGTGTTCTTCGTCGGCGCCCTGCTGACCGCGGTGATCGACGAGCGTGTGCGCTCGCATCGCAAGCTACGCGAGGCCGGCGTGGACACGGACAACCTGCCGCCGGCCGCCGCCGAACCAGACGCCACGCTGCAGCCGCCGGAAGCGCCTACGCGCAGTTGATCGCGCATGCCGAGCCTGATGCCGCGCATGCCCGCGTGGCAGCCACCGCTTCGCTGAGGGCCATCGCTGGCTGAAATCGACGAGCGCCGCGGCTGGGATATCCTAGCGGGATGGCCCGCATCCCCGACGCATTCATCGACGAACTGCTTGCACGCACCGACATCGTCGAAGTGGTGGGCGGTCGCGTGCCGCTCAAGCGTCAGGGCAAGGAATACTCGGCGCGCTGCCCGTTCCATGACGAGCGCTCGGCTTCGTTCACGGTCTCGCCAACCAAGCAGTTCTACCACTGCTTCGGCTGCGGCGCGCACGGCACCGCGATCAGTTTCTTGATGAATTACGACCGCCTCGAATTTCTCGATGCGGTCGACGAGCTGGCCAAGCGTGCCGGCATGGAAATCCCGCGCGAGACCCAGCAACGCACCCCGCAGCAACAGGATGACAGCCGCGAGCTGTATTCGGCACTGGAGGCGGCGACCAAGTTCTTCCAGCGTCAGCTCGATAGCAGCGAACGGGCGCACGATTATCTGGACGGCCGCGGCGTGGATGCCGACAACCGCGCGCGCTTTCAGATCGGCTACGCACCCGATGGCTACAGCGCACTGAAGGACACGCTGGGCACCGATGCGCGCCGCATGAGCGTGCTCGAACGCGCCGGGCTGTTTTCCAAGAACGATCGCGGCCATGTCTACGACAAGTTCCGCGACCGGGTGATGTTCCCGATCTTCGACCGCCGCGGCCGCGTGATCGCCTTCGGCGGACGCATCCTGGGCGCGCCGGCCGATGGCCGCGATCCGGGGCCGAAGTACCTCAACTCGCCGGAAACCGCGCTGTTCCACAAGGGTCGCGAGTTGTACGGCCTGTGGCAGGTGCGCCAGGCCAATCAGAAGATCGAACGGCTCATCGTGGTGGAAGGCTATATGGACGTGGTCTCGCTGTTCCAGTTCGGCGTTACCCAGGCAGTGGCCACGCTGGGCACGGCGACCACGCCCGAACATGCCGAGCTGCTGTTCCGCAACGCACCGGATGTGTACTTCTGCTTCGACGGCGACAACGCCGGCCGCAAGGCCGGCTGGCGTGCGCTGGAATCGGTGCTACCGCGCATGAAGGACGGCCGCCAGGCGTTCTTCCTGTTCCTGCCCGACGGCGAGGACCCGGACACCATCGTGCGCAAGGAAGGCGCACAGGCCTTCGACCAACGTCTGGCACAGGCCACGCCGCTGTCGCAGTTCTTCTTCGACGAGATGTCGCGGCAGATCAATCTGCACACGCTCGATGGCAAGGCGCGGCTGGCCGAACGCGCAAAGCCGATGCTGGCGCAGATCCCCGAAGGCGCGTTCGGCGATCTGATGAAGCAGGAGCTGTCGCGCCTGACCGGCGTGGGCGCCAGTCACGCGGCGCAGGCGTCCGCATCGCAGGCACGGCCACCCGCACGCATGGGCGCGCCCACGCAAAAGCGCAGCCTGGTGCGCGCGTCGATTGCGATCTTGCTGCAACAGCCATCGCTGGCGATGAGCCTGGAAGGCGACCACGATTTTTCCGGCCTGCGCCTGCCCGGCATCGAGCTGTTGATGGAACTGCTGGCACTGGTGCGGCAACGCCCGGAAATCAGCACCGGCGCACTGCTGGAACATTTCGCCGAGCGCGACGAACAGGCTGCTTTGCAGAAACTGGCCGCGCAGGCATTGCCCGGCGACGAACACAGCTGGGCGATGGAGCTGCATGACGTCGTCGCGCAACTGGACAAGCAATTGCTGCGTCAGCGCCTGGACGAACTGCAGGACAAGCAGCGCGCGCAGGGCCTGGACGACACCGACAAGTA
The DNA here is from genome assembly GCF_014199025.1 of Xanthomonas sp. CFBP 8152. NCBI lineage: Bacteria > Pseudomonadati > Pseudomonadota > Gammaproteobacteria > Lysobacterales > Lysobacteraceae > Xanthomonas > Xanthomonas sp. CFBP 8152. Next base: position 17,376 of record NZ_JACHNO010000001.1, on the reverse strand, counting down.
CGAATTGCGCGAGCTGTTCAAGGCGCTTGCCGCGTTGTAGGCGGGTTGGCGCGACGGGATCAGGTCATGCTGTCGTGTGCGGTGCCGGAGCGCACGCTGCACGACGCCATGGCCCAGCTGGACCGGCAACTGCTGCAGCGGCGCCTGGAAGAGCTGCACAGATCAGGCAACGCGCACAATGTCTCGGCGCGACCGACAAGGACGGGCTGCGCGATCTGCGGCGCCTGCGTCCGGGCGCGCGCCGAACATCCAGCGCATGCTGTCAGGCCATCTGTTGCGACGCACTTGGCCAGCCCTGGCCGCTGCATGCCGGCGCGCGCTCATAGCTGCTTGAACAAGGTCTTGGCCATCGAGCCAAGCGCCGCGCTGACCGCTTCGATCTTCTCGGCATCGGCCAGTGCGGCCTGGCCGGCATGCGCAGTCAGGCGCTCGATCAGGGCATCGCGCGCAGGCGCGCCATCGGCACTTTGCGTCTGCGGCGTGCCAGACACGGGGATGAGCCAGTCGGCAATCAGCGCCTGATAGGCGGTGGTGTGCTGGTAGGCCATCTGCTCGAGAAATTGCACGATTGTGGTCGGGGTGCCGGTGAGCGTACCGCTCAGCGGCTGGTTGCCGATCTGCCGGTAGTTCACCGTGGACGCTACTGCATTGGCGATGGCCACATCGACCAGCACATCGATTTCCCTGATCGGCGCATTCCCGTACAGCGTCTTGATCTGACTGAGCATCGGCACGGTCCAGGCATGCGGCACGCAATCGAGCGTGTTCCACAAGTCGGCATTCCAGATCTGGTACGGCGCCGCGCCCGGCGCTGGAGAGGGCAATGCCTGCGCATACAGCGCGGCGAACCCGCCGTTGCCCGGCGTGGCGCCGGCGGTGGGATAGCAGTGCACGGCGCTGAAATTGTCCAGTTTGCCGTTGGTCTTCAACCAGGTCGCCAAGGTCGGCGACAGCGCACCGCCCAGGCTGTGCCCGGCAAAGATCACTGTCGCCTTGCTGCCATCCAGCGCTTGCAGGAAATCCAGCAACGTGGTGTTCGGCGCCACTGCGGTGGAGGGGCTGACCATGTTCAGCAGATGCCATACACCGGTGGCGGCCCCCATCGAGATGACCGCCGCACCTGGCTTGACGGGTTTCTTCGCCACAACCGGCGCGGTGCCGAGCAGCGGCGTATAGGTCGCAAAATCCACCACCGAGGACACATCGAAGTCTTCGGTGAACCAGTCGTAGAGCGACTCCGGGTTGGTGGCGCTCAGCGCGACCACATACGCCTCGCCGATGCCCGGCATGGCGTCGGTACGCGCCACGTACATGGCATTGCCCGACAGCGACGAATCGGCCGCCTGCCAGACCTGCGGCCCCCACACCAGTTGCCAGTCGCCGATCCTGTCCTGGGTGTCGGCCGACGCCAGCGTCTGCAGCAACGTGGCCTGGTAGTCCGCCTGCAACGCCGGCTGGCTGCCTCTGCGATCGCCCACCCAGTTGGCCAGGGCGGAAAGCGCGAAGGTCTGTTGATATTGGTCGTAGCGCATGGACTGGCTCCTTTCCTTAAGCCTTGCGTGGAAACACGATCGAACACGAGCGCGCGCGGCGTGTGCAACCGGAATCTAACAAAGGATGTGCGTGCCCGAAGCGCCCACGCAGCGGATTTTCGACGTATCGCACGAATCGATCACCGCTCCGAGTGGCGCTGTCCGCATCGCTGCAGGCAGGCGCAACCGCACGCTGCTGCTGCCGAAGCCGGTGCGAGCACGCACGCGTCCCCGGCCTGCGCTGCGCGGCCGACTCGCACGGTGCACACTGCCCTCTACAATGGCACTCTGCAGACAGCCCTCCCCCTGAATACGCACGATGATCAAACACTGGCTGGCGCGGTTGCGCATCGATCCGTTCACCCTCGCGCTGCTGTGCACGGTCACGCTCGCCTCGTTCCTGCCGGTCTCCGGCACCGCCGCCGCGGTCATGGACGATGTCACCGACGTGGCGATCGCCGCGCTGTTCTTCCTGCACGGCGCGCGCCTGTCGCGCGAGGCGGTCAAGGCCGGCGCGCTGCATTGGCGCCTGCATCTGGTGATCCTGGCCTGCACCTTCGTGCTGTTCCCGCTGCTCGGGCTGTTGTTCAAACCGCTCGCGCATCTTGCGCTGACACCGGAGCTGTATGTCGGCGTGCTGTTCCTGTGCGCGCTGCCGTCCACGGTGCAATCGTCGATCGCCTTCACCTCGATGGCGCGCGGCAACGTGCCGGCAGCCGTGTGTGCCGCCTCGCTTTCCAGCCTGCTGGGGGTGTTTTTCACGCCGTTGCTGATGGGCGCCCTGGTCGGCAGCCAGGGCGCGATGGCGCACCCGGCCGAAGCGATCGGCAAGATCCTGCTGCAGTTGCTGGTGCCGTTCCTGGCTGGCCATTTCATGCGCCCGTGGATCGGCGGCTGGGTCGAACGGCATCGCGCCGTACTGCGTTACACCGACCAGGGCACCATCCTGCTGGTGGTGTACACCGCCTTCAGCGCATCGGTGAACGAAGGCCTGTGGCAGAAGACGCCGTTGCCGGCCTTGCTTGCGGTGCTCGGTGCGGCCGCACTGCTGCTGGCGGTGGCGATGCTCTCGATCACCTTCATCGCGCGGCGCCTGCGTTTCAACCGCGCCGACGAAATCGCGATCGTGTTCTGCGGCTCCAAGAAGAGCCTGGCCACCGGCGTGCCGATGGCCAAGGTGATGTTTGCCGGCGGCGGCCTGGGCGCGATCGTGTTGCCGATCATGCTGTATCACCAGCTGCAGCTGATCGTCTGCGCATTCGTGGCCGCGCGTTACGCGCGCACCGCACCTGGGGAGCCGCAGGCCACTGCCGGTGATCATGGAAGGTAACGGCCATCGCACGGCAGTGGGCTGATCGACGACACCCAGCACAGCCCGCGGCTGCGTGACCTGCAAAAGCCTGCTTGCCGCCGGCGTGGCCTGCGTCGCCATCGCCAGGCCGCTACGCCCGGCGCGCCACTGGTTCGGGTTGCGTGCCGGTGCCGGTTGTAAGCAGATAGACAACGGTCATGACGCACTCCGACGCTGGCACAGCGCCGCTCGCTAGAGTGTTCGATCCACCTCGCTGCCGCCCCATCGGTGATTGCCATGACGCTGTCGTTCCGACGCCCTGCCCCGTCCCTGATCGCGCTGCTGGCGGTGCTGGCCACGCTCACTGCCTGCAACAAGCCCGCCACGCCGCCAGCACCGGCACAGACCAAGGCGGCCGCCACACCGGCACCCGCGTCCAGCATCGCCTGGCGCGAGGGCGATGTCGAAGATGCCTTCGCCGAGGCCAGGGAAAGCGGCAAGCCGATCCTGCTGTACTGGGGTGCGGCCTGGTGCCCGCCCTGCAATCGTCTGAAGGCCACCTTGTTCAAGGACCCGACCTTCATCGCCCGCACCCAGCAATTCGTGGCGGTGCATCTGGATGGCGATTCGGAGGGTGCGCAGGCCTGGGGCGAGCGCTTCGGCATCAAGGGCTACCCGACCATCATCGTGCTGCGCCCGGATCGCAGCGAGATCACCCGCCTGGCCGGCGATGCCGACAACGCACGCCTGGCCGATGTGCTGCGCGTGGCCGCCAGAAGCACCAGTACCGCCAGGCAACTGCTCGACACCGCATTGCAGACCCCACAGCAGCTCAGCGCGGACGACTGGGCCGTGCTCGGCAACTACGCCTGGGGTACCGACGATCGGCTGGTCAAGCCGGAGCAGGCCGTCGATGTGCTCACGCGCCTATCCAAGTCGGCGCCACAGCCGGCCCTGCAACGCCGCTTCGCCCTGGCGGCGATTACCGCAGCCAAGGAACCGCCTGCCGCCAGCGCGGCGTCACGCACGTTGCTGGAAGCGGTGCTGGCCGATCCGGCAGAGGTGCGCGCCAATCTCGGCACGCTGAGCTACATGCCCGCACGGCTGGTCGCCGCTGCCAGCAGCGATGCCGGCGAACGCACCGCCTTGTCCAACGCGCTGAATCTGGCATTGGACAAGGTCTACGCCGACACCGCACTGCCGATCGCCGACCGGCTCGGCACCGCGCACGCACGGATCCAGCTGGCACGCCTGACACAAGGCCAGCCCACCGAAACCCAGGCCAAAGGCCCACAACCGCCGCTGCCCAAGACCGTGGTCGACACCGTGCAGCAACGCGTGCAATGGGCGACCGCCACCGCCAGGACCGACGAGGAGCGCCAATCCACCATCAGCACCGCCGCGGCACTGCTCGGCGAGGTGGGCGACAGCAGCGGCGCCGAACAGCTGCTGCTGGCCGAGTTGACGCGCAGCAAGACGCCGTACTACTACATGCCCGAACTGGCCGATCTGGCCGAACAGCGCGGCGATAAGAAAACCGCGCTGTCCTGGCTCAAGAAGGCGTACGACAGCGCGCAAGGACCCGCCACCCGCGTGCAATGGGGCGTGATGTACGTGGATGGCCTGGTCCGGCTCAGCCCGGACGACACCGCCGGCATCGAGACAGCTGCCACGCAGGTGATCGGCGAACTGGCCGGGCAACCCGATGGCTACCGCCAACGCACCCGGCAGCGCTTCGCGACGCTTGGCGCCACGTTGAAGACCTGGAGCAGGCAGCATCGCCAGGAAGGCGATGCGGTGCTGACGCGACTGCAGCAGAAGATGCAGAGCAGCTGCGGCAGCAAGAACACCAGCGAGTGCGCCAGCTGGTTGAGCTGAGCCGGCGTGAGGGCACAGCCAGCTACGCAGCGAATGGGAATGCGCTCACTGGCGATCGGCCGCCGGATGCCGGACAGCGCGCGCAACTGGTGTGTCCGACTGAAATGGGCCGGTTCCCGGCGCCAGCGGCGTCCGCCTGACGGCTACGTCAGTCGCGGGTCGATCGCCTTGGGGGCAGCAGCGGGCTTTTCTTCGCTGGCCGCTAGCGCACCCACGGCAATAGCAGGTGATCCACCATCAAAAATGCGAACAGCGCCATCAGATAGACGATGGAGTAACCGAACATCTTCATCGAGAACAGCTCGTCCGGCGGGTCGAGCATGCGCCAGGCGTACCAGAGGAACACCACGTTGAGCACCACCGCGCCGCCCAGGTAGAACAGCCCGCTCATGCCCACCGCCACCGGCAGCAGGGTCACGATCGCCAGCAATACCGTGTATACCAGGATCTGCTTGCGCGTATGCGGCACGCCATGGGTGACCGGCAGCATCGGGATCGCCGCCTTGGCGTAATCGGCACGGCGGAAGATCGCCAGCGCCCAGAAATGCGGCGGCGTCCAGATGAAGATGATCAACACCAGCAGCGAGGCATTGATCCAGTCGGCGCTGGTCGGCAAGCCGGTCACTGCGGCCCAGCCCAGCATCGGCGGCGTAGCGCCGGCCAGACCGCCGATCACGATGTTCTGCGAGGTCGCACGCTTCAGGTACACGGTGTAGATCACCGCGTAACCGATCAGCGACGCAAACGTCAGCACCGCCGTGATCAAATTCACCCAGACCACCAGGATGGTCATGGAGATCACGATCAGCACGCTGGCAAACAGCAGCACCTGCCACGGCCGCACCTTGCCCACCACCAGCGGGCGCCATGAGGTACGCGCCATCTGCGCGTCGATCTTGGCGTCCAGCAATTGGTTGATCGCTGCCGCCGCCGACGCCGCCAGCCAGATGCCCAGAAAGCCCAACGCACCGGTGCGCACCTGCACCCAGGTCGGCATATCGGGGATGGCCAGGAACATGCCCACCAGGGCGGTGAACACGATCAGTGCCACCACCTTGGGTTTGGTCAGATCCCAGTAATCGCGTGCGCTGACAGCCATGCTCACTCCGGCGCGCGCAGCCGCGCCAGCAACGAGACCAGCACGAACAACAGTGCGACCGCGCCCCCGTTATGCAGCACCGACACTTCCAGCGGCAACGCCAACTTGACGTTGAGCATGCCCAGCGTCACCTGCACCGCTACCAGCACCGCCAAGGCACCGGCCCACACGCGCATGCCCGGCGAACGCGACAGGCGCCAGGCCAGCCACCACAGATACAGCGCCGTCGCGATTGCCCACAACCGGTGCGCCATCTGGATGGCGATGCGCGCTGCGCCATCGAGCACACCGCCTTCGTAATCCACCCCGATCCCGCGCCAGAGCGTGAAGCCCTCGCGGAAGTCATGCGGCGGCCACCACTGGCTGACGCAGCGCGGGAAATTGTCGGCCGACCAACTGCCACCGCCACAGGCCAGCGCCGCGTAGTTGGCACTGACCCAGCCGCCGAGGGCGATCTGCAGGCCCACCACCGCCACGCCCGCGCGCAACAGCCACTTGAGCCGCGATGCATCGGCCAGCGTGATCGGCAGGTGCGTCGCGCGCCAGGCCATCCACACCAGCAGCGAGAACATCAGCATGCCGCCGAGCAGATGGCCCATCACCACGATGGGTTTGAGCAATAGCGTCACCGTCCACATGCCCAGCAGCGCCTGGAAGATCACCACCGCCAGCGTCAGCACCGCCGCACGCGCCAGGTCGATATTGCTCCAGCGCAGCGCCGCCAGCAGCAGGATGGCCTCGCCCGCGATCGCCACGCCGAACGCCAGTGCGTGCCAGCCGGACATGTACAGCGGAATCGACAAGGCCACCAGCACCGCGGCAGAGACCAACTGGGCGATGCCCATGCGGCGGCGGCGCACCGCCAGCAACGACAGCACCAGCACCTCCACCCCGAGCGCGCCGGCCAGGAAGCGGTGCACCTGCTCGCGCCAGGCCTTGTGCGATTCCAGCGGACGGATCTTGCTGGCCACATGCGTATTGGCTTCGTCGCTGCTCTGCGGCCAGGTGACGCGGCCGTAGCAGGTCGGCCAGTCCGGGCAGCTCATGCCGGCATCGGACAGGCGCACGAACGACCCGAACAGGATCGTGCTCGCGGTGAACAACGCAGCCAGCCAGGCCATGCGATGGAAGTGGCGGAACAATGCCGGTGGCGCAAACAGGTTCATCAAAACGGGCTCACATCAGTTTCAGCAGCTTGACCAGATCGGCACGCAGGCCGGCCGGGTCGAACCCCGGGGCATACCGCAGGATCACGAAGCCATTCGGGTCGATTACATACACCGGCACACCGGCGGCATCGTTGGCACGCGGCAGGCCCTGCCGGAACCGCGCGTCGTCGCGCAGCACACGCAGGGCCGGCATCGGCGGCAGACCGGCTGGCGGGCTGCCGATCCACAACACCTCCACCTTGTCGGCGCGATGGCCGAGCAGCTGCCACACCTTGTCCAGTTCGGCCGCCAGCATCACGCACTGCTGCGTGCAATTGGCAGGCGGTGCGAGCGCAATCCGCCACATACGTTCGGCAGGCGTCCATGCATACGGCTGCCCGTCCGCGCGCACCGGCACCAACCCGCGCAGGTCGGCAGGCGGCTTGAGCAGTTCGCCGTGGTTGCGCATCGATGCCGGCTGCCATCCGGAGAAGCGCAGCGCACCGGCCAGCAACATCGAGCCGAAGAACAGCGCCGCCAGGGCAATCAGCATCCTGCGGCCGCGTTTGACCGAATGCGGCGTGGCCGATGTGGAGGGGGTCATGCCGTCGATTTTCTCATGCCGCAGGCGTCAGTGCCCGCGTCGCTGGCGGCGACGCGCACGCCAGCTCAGCAGCGTCGCGGTGACCAGCACGGCCACGGCCAGGCCGAACCATTGCACCGCATAACCCAAGTGCCGCGCGGGTGGCAGCGTGTTCGGCAGCATCTCCAGGTCGCGTGCATAACCGACCGGCAGGGCCGGATCCAGGCGCAAGACCTGCGACGAAATGTCGCGCCTGCCAAACGCGCTGCGCAGGGCGGCGGTCTCCAGACGCGTGGCCAGCCAGGTCTGCGGCGCATTGGCGGCCGACAACGCCGGCCCCATCGCAAGTCCGGCCGAGGGCGGCGCAGTCAGCACCCCCTGCAATGTCCGGGTGCCTTGCAGCGGCGTAATCGTCGGCAACTGCCGATTGGCCGGCAACGGCAGCCAGCCCAGATCGACCAGCAGCGTGGCCGGGCTGCCTTGCGGCGCGGCGAGTTGATAGATCCGCACGCCGGCGCGCCCGGCATGCAGCTGGTTGTCCAGCAGCACCTGCTGCGGCAGAAACCGCACCTCTCCGCTCACCCAGGCCAGCGCATGCGGCGTGGCCAGGGCCTGCACCAGGGTCAACGGCGTCTGCCGCACATGCGCCGCACGTTCCAGCAACGCCTGTTTGCCGTGCATACGCTGCAATTGCCACTGCCCCAGCGCCGCAAAGCCTGCGCTGACCAGTAGGGCAAGACACCATCCCAACACCGCCGTGTGCTTGCGCATCATGACAAGCGACGCAAAAAGGCGTGCAATGCCGCTACCACGCCGACGACCACCGGGGCTGTTGTGAACGATTCGCTCAAGACGTTGCTGATTGTCGCCTTCCTGATCGTGATCCTGTGGAACCTGGGCGCGGGCCTCTACTACCTGCTCACCGACCGTGGCCAGACCAAGCGCACCGTCAACGCACTGACCTGGCGCATCGGTCTATCGGTCGCACTGATCGCCGTCGTGATCCTCGGCATCTACACCGGCTGGATCAAGCCGCATGGGCTCGGCCGCTGACGCGGCCGATGGGATTGGGGAGTCGGCATTGGGGATTGGTAACAGCAAACGCGGATCGCTCTAGCGAATCCCCAATCCCGATTCCCGAATCCCAGCCCTCAAAGTACATACACGAACAGGAACAACGCCAGCCACACCACGTCGACGAAGTGCCAGTACCAGGCCGCCGCTTCGAAGGCGAAGTGGTTGTCGCGGGTGAAGTGCCCGCGCGCCACCCGCAGCCACATCACCGCCAGCATGATCGTGCCCAGCAGCACGTGCATGCCGTGGAAACCGGTGAGCATGAAGAAGGTCGAGCCGTAGATGCCCGATCCCAGCGTCAGATTGAGCTCGGTATAGGCGTGGATGTATTCCTCGGCCTGCAGGAACAGGAACACGCAGCCCAGCAGCACGGTCAGGCCCAGCCACAGCAATAGCGCGCCGCGACGGCCGCCCTTGAGCGCGTGATGCGCGATGGTCAAGGTGACGCCGGAGCTGAGCAGGATCAGCGTATTGATCAGCGGCAGGCCCCAGGCCGGGATGGTCTGGAATTGCCCACCGATCGTGCCGGGACCGTTGGTCGGCCACGCAGCGGAATAGCCGTTCCACAGCAGCTCGTTGGTCATCACGCCATCGCCTTCGCCGCCCAGCCAGGGAAGGGTCAGCACACGCGTGTAGAACAACGCACCGAAGAAGGCGCAGAAGAACATCACCTCGGAAAAGATGAACCACACCATCCCCATGCGGAAGGAGCCGTCCACCTGGCGGTTGTAGTGCCCGGCGTTGGATTCGCGGATGACATCGCCAAACCACATGAACAAGGTCGCCAGCAACATCGCCATGCCGACAAAGAACGTCCAGCGCCCCCATGCCGCATCGTTGAGCCAGCTGGCCACGCCGATCATCATCACGAACATCGCAATCGACCCGACGAAGGGCCACTTGCTCTGGCTCGGGACGAAATACGCATCGGCGTTGGGACTATGGTCGGCCATGGCGTTGCTTCCGTGTCGGTGCTGCGTGTGGATGAAGGATCAAGGCGCCGCGCGCGGCGCGCTGGATGCGCCACCGCCCTGCAACTCCGAGGTCAGGGTGTCGTTGCGATAGAACGTATAGGACAGGGTGATCGTGGTGACTTCCGGCGGCAGTGCAGGGTCGACGATGAAACGCAGCGGCATGTCGCGCATTTCGCCGGCCTGCAAGGTCTGCGCGGTAAAACAGAAGCATTCGGTCTTGTTGAAATACCCCGATGCCCGCGCTGGCGCCACCGAAGGCACCGCGCTGCCGACCACTGCCCGCGCGCTGTCGTTGCGTGCGAAGTACAGCGCCTCGTTGAGTTCGCCCGGCACCACATCCATCGTCATCTGCTCGGGATGGAAGGTCCACGGCAGTTTGGAATTGACCCCGGCATCGAACTCCACCCGCACCGTGCGTTTGCCAGCCCCTGCAATCGCAGCGGCATTGCCACGCGTATTGCCCGGTGCGCGCTCCATGCGGATGCCGAATACTTTTTCGCACGCGATGCGGTACAGCGGCACCAGCGAAAAGGTCAGCACGAACACGCCCAACACCACGCCCAGCAGCTTGAACAAGCCGGCCGTCGGTGCAGGTGCGGGCGCCCGCGCGTTCACCGCCCGATGACTCCCGACGCGATGAAACCGGCATAGATCAGCAGCGCGATGATGCCGACCGTGATCGCCGTGCGGCGCACCGCGCGACGCTGTTGCGCCTGCCGTTCGGCAGCGGAGAGCAGACGTGCCACAGCCGGCGGCGCGGACTCAGTGACCGATGTCTTCATGCGCAAGATCTCCAGGCTTGATCACCGGCGGCACGGTGAAGGTATGCGCCGGCGCCGGCGACGGCACCGTCCACTCCAGTCCCTTGGCGCCTTCCCAGGCACGTGCGTCGGCCCTGGCCCCGCTGCGCAGCGAGGCGAACAGGATGCCGGCCATCAGGAACGGCGTGGCGAACATGCCGAACGCGCCGATCGAGCTGATCAGGTTCCAGTCGGCAAACACCACGTTGTAATCGGGAATCCGCCGCGGCATGCCGGCCAGGCCGAGGAAATGCTGCGGGAAGAACAGCAGATTGACGAACACCATCGTCCACCAGAAATGGAACTTGGCCCAGGTCTCGTTGTACATCCGCCCGGTCCACTTCGGCCACCAGTAGTAAACCGCCGCAATCAGCGCGAACACCGCACCGGTGACCAGCACATAATGGAAATGCGCGACCACAAAATAGGTGTCGTGATACTGGAAATCCGCCGGCACGATCGCCAGCATCAGGCCCGAAAATCCACCGATGCTGAAGAGAATCACGAACGCCACCGCCCACAGCATCGGCGACTCGAACGTCAGCGAGCCCTTCCACATCGTGCTGACCCAGTTGAACACCTTCACCCCGGTCGGGATGGAGATCAGCATCGTGGCAAACATGAAGTAGATTTCGCCACCGAGCGGCATGCCCACGGTGAACATGTGGTGCGCCCACACGATGAAGCTCAGGAACGCGATCGCCGCAATCGCATAGACCATCGCCTGATAGCCGAACAGCGGCTTGCGGCTGAAGGTCGGGATGATCTCGCTGACCACGCCGAACGCCGGCAGGATCATGATGTAGACCTCCGGATGCCCGAAGAACCAGAAGATGTGCTGGTACATCACCGGATCGCCGCCGCCGGCCGCATTGAAAAAGCTGGTGCCGAAGAACTTGTCGGTCAACAGCATGGTCACCGCGCCGGCCAGCACCGGCATGACCGCGATCAGCAGGAACGCGGTAATCAGCCACGCCCAGCAGAAGATCGGCATCTTCAGCAAATCGATGCCCGGCGCACGCATGTTGAGCACGGTGGCGATGATGTTGATCGCACCCATGATCGAACTGACGCCGGCAACATGGATCGCAAATACGCTGAAGGCCACGTTGTAGCCGCCCTGCAGCGACAGCGGCGGATACAGCGTCCAGCCGCCGGCCGGCGCACCGCCGGGCAGGAACAGCGTCAGCAGCAGCAAGGTAAATGCCACCGGCAGCAACCAGAACGACCAGTTGTTCATACGCGGCAACGCCATGTCCGGCGCGCCGATCTGCAGCGGAATCATCCAGTTGGCCAGCCCGACGAAGGCCGGCATCACTCCGCCGAAGATCATCACCAGGGCATGCACGGTGGTCATCTGGTTGAAGAACTCGGGTTTGACGAACTGCAGCCCGGGCTGCATCAGTTCGGCGCGGATCACCACGCTCATCGCCGCGCCGATGATGAACATCACGAAGGAAAACAGCAGGTACAGCGTGCCGATGTCCTTGTGATTGGTCGAGAAAAACCAGCGCTCGACGAAACCGGGCTGGTGGTGTCCGTGGTGATCGACTGCGGTATGCGCCATGACGGAACGACCTCTACGAAGCGGTGCGGTTGCGGGCGATTAAGGAGCGGCGGTCGGTGCGGCGGCCGGAGCAGGCGCTGCGGCTGGAGCGGCCTCGCCGGCAGGCGGTGCTGCAGGTGTGGACGCCGGCGCCGGGGTGCCGGGCGGTGCGGCAGGCGCTGCGCTGGCACTGCGACGGGCCGCCAGCCAGCGCTGGAATTCGGCCTTGGGCAGCGCTTCCACCACGATCGGCATGAAGCCATGATCCTTGCCGCACAACTCGGCACACTGCCCGCGATACACGCCCGGCTGCTCGATATTGGTCCATGCCTCGTTGACGATGCCGGGGATCGCGTCCTGCTTCCAGCCAAGGGCCGGCACCCACCACGCATGAATCACGTCGTCGGCGGTGATCACGAAACGGATCTTGGTGTTGACCGGCAGCACCAGGCGGTTGTCCACATCCAGCAGATAATGCGGTTGCGATGCAGCGGTCGGACGCTCGCCACTCTGGCGGATGCGGTCCGATTCACGCGCCAGCCGGCTGGTGAACTCCACGCCCTGGCCCAGATACTCGTATTTCCACATCCACTGGTAGCCGGTGACCTTGACGGTCATTTCCGACTCGCGGGTGTCGTACATCGCAATCAGCTTGGCCGTCGCCGGCCAGGCCATCGCGATCAGCACCAGCACCGGGATCACCGTCCACAGCACTTCGGCCGTGGTGTTGTGGCTGAATTGCGCGGCCACCGCGCCCTTGGACTTGCGGAACTTGAAGATCGCATAGCCCATCGCACCGAACACCAGCGCGCCGATCACCACGCAGACCCACAGCGCCACCATGTGCGCCTCGTAGGCCATGCGCGCGGTCTGGGTGACCCCGCGGCCCATGTTGAGCTGCCATTCCTTTGGGTCGGCCGATTGCGCCCAGGCACCTGAAGCGCTGGGCAGCGCCAGAATTGCCAAAGCCAACTTCGAATACGTCGCCTTCCAGCTGCTGCGTTGCGTCATTGCCTAGACCCTTACGTCATCGGTGACGGCCATTGGCGGCCGCGAGCAAGCGTTTCAACGTCGTTGCCAGTTCCACACGTTCGGCCGGCCCGAGAAAACTTCCGATCTCGATCTGCTTGCCGCTGCTGACCAGCACCACCCTGTCGTCGCGTTCCATGCATAACCGCACCCAATGCGGATGTGCCTGAAACGCTGGTGGCGCCTGTCCGGACGGAAACACCTCGACAACGGTCTCGCCTATCCGGATCGCTTCTTCGCGCTCGCCGCTTCGCCACAACTGCCGTAGCGCCAGCGCCACCACACCACTGTGCAACAGGGCGAACACCGGCGCGAATGCATTGCCGGTCCACCACCCCAGGCCCGCACATACCCACATCGTTCCGGCCAATACTGCGAACAGCTGCACGAATTGCCTGGCCGACAATGCCCGCGGAGGCCGCAACTGCAACTGCGTCCCGACCCCTTCGGACATCAACGGCAGAACTTCGATCATTGGCAGCACGCAGCGCACTGCGGGAATGGCCCGATGGTAGACCCGCACGAACGCATGCGGCAAGCGTTTCCGGCAATCGATCAATTGCTGCAGTGCAGCTAAAAACACGCATAAATCAACCACTTCCCGATGCATGTGCCGATACCCGCGGCTGCGGCCGGCAACGATCGGGTCCGTTCGGGGCTGCGCCGGCCACGTGCACAAAACGGCAGAAAAGTTGCCGCTTCCACACAAGTGCGCAGGGGCTGCGGCTCTCTAGAATGAGCACGGATTCCCAGGCACCCTTCGCATGAACGCTCAGCTCGACCCGCTTGCCTCTCCCTCAGTTGCGCGCCCGCTGCTGGCGCCCGAGCTGCCTGCCGCACCCGGCGCATTGCGTGCGGCGATCACTGCCGCCTGGCTCAAGGACGAAACCGAACACGTCCGCGAATTGCTCGACCAGGCGCGTCTGCCCGCCGCCGAACAGGCCAGGGTGCAGGCGGTGGCCGCCGATCTGGTCACCCGCGTCCGCGCACGTGCGCAGGACCAGGGCGCGATCGAGGCCTTCATGCGCCAGTACGACCTGGGCAGCGAAGAAGGCGTACTGCTGATGTGCGTGGCCGAAGCGCTGTTGCGTATTCCCGACCAGGACACCGCAGACAAGCTGATCCGCGACAAGCTCGGCGATGCGGACTGGAAAAAACACGTCGGCGGCAGCGACTCGGTGCTGGTCAACGCATCGACCTGGGGTCTGATGCTCACCGGCAAGCTGGTACAACTCAATGACCTCACCCGCGCCGACGTGCCGGGCGCGTTCAAGCGCCTGATAGGCCGCGTCGGCGAGCCGGTGATTCGTCTGGCCGTGCGCCAGGCGATGAAGATCATGGGCCACCAGTTCGTCATGGGCCGTACCATCGGTGAAGCCCTGTCGCGCTCGCGCAAGGGCGACAACGCCGATTACCGCTATTCGTTCGACATGCTCGGCGAAGGCGCATTGACCATGAAAGATGCGCAGCGCTATCTGCAGGCGTACCGCGATGCCATCCATGCGATCGGCCGCAGCGGCAGTTTCGTCGGCACCGATGCATTTGCCGCGCCCAGCATCTCGATCAAATTGTCCGCACTGTATCCGCGCTACGAACATGCCAAGCGCGCACGCGTGATGGCCGAGCTGGTGCCGGGTGTACTGGAGCTGGCGCAACTGGCCAAGTCCTACGGTATCGGCTACACCGTCGACGCCGAAGAAGCCGACCGTCTGGAACTGTCGCTGGACATCATCGAGGCCACGTTCTCCGACCCATCGCTGGATGGATGGGAAGGCTATGGTTTGGCGGTGCAGGCATACCAGAAGCGCACGCCGTACACGATCGATTTTCTCGCCGATCTGGCACGCCGCGTCGGTCGTCGCATTCCGGTGCGCCTGGTCAAGGGCGCGTACTGGGACGCGGAGATCAAGCGCGCACAGATCGAAGGCCACCCCGGCTACCCGGTCTTTACCCGCAAGCAGAATACCGACGTGTCGTATCTGGCTTGCGCGCGTCGCATGTTCGCGCACAGCGATGCGCTGTATCCAATGTTCGCCACGCACAACGCGCAGACCATCGCGGCGGTAAGCGCGATCGCGACGACCAAGCATTACGAACACCAGAAGCTGCACGGCATGGGCGATGACCTGTATGCCGAAGTGATCCCGGCCGATCGCCTGGGACTGCCCTGCCGCGTGTACGCACCGGTCGGCTCACACGAAGATCTGCTGCCGTACCTGGTGCGTCGCCTGCTCGAGAACGGCGCCAACTCCAGCTTCGTCAATCGCATCACCGACGAGGACGTCGCCATCGAAGACCTGATCCGCGATCCGGTCGAAGCGGTGTCCTCGTTCGGCTCCATTCCGCACCCCAAGATTCCGCTGCCGACCGATCTGTTGCGCAGCCAGAACCAACACAGGAAAAACTCCATGGGCGCCAATCTCGCCAACGACAACGATCTGCGGCAGCTGGCCGAGCAACTCAATGCCGCCATCAAGCCATGGAAGGCCGGCCCGCTGGTGCCCGGCGCGGTGATCAGCACGCCCAGCGAGGCGGTGCTCAATCCGGCGGACCGACGCGAAACGGTCGGGCAGTGGCAGCCGGCCGGTCCGGCCATCGTGCAGACGTCTCTGGCCACCGCTGCTGCCGCGCAGCCGGCCTGGAACCGCACGCCTGCCGCCAGCCGCGCCACCATCCTGGAGCATGCCGCCGACCTGCTCGAGACACGCATGCCCGAGTTCATGGCGATCTGCGTCAAGGAGGCCGGCAAGACCCTGCCCGACGCCGTGGCCGAGGTGCGCGAGGCGGTCGACTTCTTGCGTTACTACGCCGGCCAGGCGCGCGCCCAGTTCGGCGCGCCCGAGCGTCTGCCAGGGCCAACCGGCGAATCCAACGAGTTGCAGCTGCATGGCCGCGGCGTATTCGTCTGCATCAGCCCCTGGAACTTCCCGCTCGCCATCTTCCTCGGCCAGGTCGCCGCCGCATTGGCCGCCGGCAACAGCGTCATCGCCAAGCCTGCAGAGCAGACCAACCTGATTGGCTACGCAGCAGTGAAGCTACTGCACGAAGCGGGCATCCCCGAGGCGGTCGTGCAGTTCCTGCCGGGCGACGGCGCCACCGTCGGCGCTGCGCTGACCAATGACCCGCGTGTGGCGGGCGTCGCCTTCACCGGCTCCACGGAGACCGCACGCGTCATCAACCGGACCCTGGCCGCGCGCGACGCCGCGATCGGCGTGCTGATCGCCGAAACCGGTGGCCAGAACGCCTTCATCGCCGACTCGTCCTCGTTGCCGGAAGCTGTCGTCAAGGATGCGATCTCCAGCGCTTTCATGTCTGCCGGCCAACGCTGCTCGGCAGCCCGCGTGCTGTTCGTGCAGGACGATATCGCCGACAAGGTCATGACCATGCTGGCCGGCGCCATGGGAGAGCTGAAGGTCGGCGATCCTGCCCTATTGTCCACCGACGTTGGCCCCGTGATCGATGCAGATGCGCTCAAGATCCTCGACGATCATGCGACGCGCATGGATCGCGAAGCGCGCCTGATCGGCACCACCACCCCAGATCCAGCCACTGCCAACGGCAACTTTTTCGCCCCACGTGCATACGAGCTAGCCTCGCTCGCGCAGCTGCAGCGTGAGATTTTCGGCCCCGTCCTGCATGTCATTCGCTGGAAAGCCGACCAACTCGACGCCGTCATCGATCAGATCAACGCCACCGGTTACGGACTGACCCTGGGCGTGCACTCGCGCATCGACGAGACCATCGATCGCATCACCGCCCGCGTTGCGGTGGGTAACGTCTACGTCAACCGCAATCAGATCGGTGCGGTCGTCGGCGTACAACCTTTCGGTGGCCAGGGCCTGTCAGGCACCGGCCCGAAAGCCGGCGGCCCGCATTACCTGCTGCGCTTCGCTACCGAGAAGGTCGTTACCGTCAACACAACAGCCGCAGGCGGCAATGCTTCTCTCCTGACGCTGGGCGACTGATACTCAAAACGGTATAAACGGCACAGTGCATTCGATTGGACAAACAAAAACCCCGCGCAAGCGGGGTTTTTTTGTTGGGCTTGTGTCTTCTCATGCCTCTTGCCAAAGCGATAGGCCAGTTGCTCAGGCGTACGCTTGCCGAACCGGTATCTGTGAACGTCTCTGCGTCAAAGAACAGGCTAGTCTGCCAAGTCACCTGCTCGTGATGACTCGCAGGGCCTGGCGCCTGCGTTGCAATGCAATGCAATGCAATGCAATGCAACCAAGATCGATCCGCCATTGCACTATCCGGTCAACGGCACTCCCTGTTCCGATCTATGACCAGGAAGTCATCTCGGTAATGATCGCGCCGGGCAACAAGCGCTCGATCTGTTCTGGGATGGGCCAGCGCAGGTCGGGACGCCGCAGGATGACGCCATGGATGCGTTGGCCGACCAGATGCGGTGCCAGGCCACGC